>DASXLY010000001.1:0-3056 GCA_036495975.1 Occallatibacter sp.
AGGACTCCGATGCCAGTCGAGATCAGCGAGCCTGTGCCTGCCTGCAAGAATCCGAGTAGGGCCGAGGCGCTGCCCGCGTCACGGGAGAAGGGTGCGAGTCCGATGGCGGCAGCATTTGGATAAGTTAGACCGATGGACAACAAAGCGAAGAAGAACAGCACGAGGGTCCCAGGCAGGCCGCTAAGATGGCTGCGCGCTCCGGCGAAGAGGAGGAGCCCGATGAGGACCTGAAAGAGCAATGCGTTGAAGAAGATGCGCTGGCTGCTAAATCGGCGCACCAGGAAGACGTTGGCCTGGTTGCCGCCGATGAAGCCCATAACCAGCACGGCGAAGACGAGCCCGAATGCTTTGGTGCTGAGATGATAGCCGTCCATGAAGAGAATGGGCGACCCAGAGACGAAGGCAAAGAGGCCTGAAAAAGAGAACGCGCCAGCCAACGCGTACGTAATGAACTGCGGTTGCCTGAGGATGGCCCAGAAGCCCTGAACGATCGGCTTCGGCTTGAGAGAGATAGATGCGTCAGGCGTGTGACCTTCTGGCAGGAAGACAAAGATGACGGCCAGGGTGACGAGAGCGTATGCCCCAAGAATGACGAAGATCCAACGCCAGCCAAGGGCGGTGACCAGAGCACTCCCGATAGTGGGCGCGAGTAGCGGGGAGACTCCAATAATGAGGAAAAGCAGCGAGAAGATTTTGGCGCTCTCTCTTGCAGGGAAGAAATCGCGCACCATGGCGAGGGCGGCGACCTGAGCGGCGCACCCTCCAATGGCCTGCACGAAGCGCAGCGCAATGAGCGCGTGGATGCTGTGTGCCTGCGCGCATCCCATCGAAGCCAGAATGTAGAGGACGAGTCCGAAATAGAGCGGCCTCTTTCTGCCGAAACGGTCGAGGAGAGGGCCGTAGAGGATTTGCCCAAGAGCGAAGCCGATGAAATAGCTGGACAGCGAAAGCGCGATGGCCGAGGTCGACGTCCTGAAGTCGCTCGCGATGCTGGAGAAGGCGGGGAGGTACATGTCGATGGCAAAGGGAGTAACGACACTGAGTGACCCCAACAGAAAGATGATCCACGCAGGCTTGTATCGGAGAGATGTCATGGGTTGATTGAATTGGTTGATTTCTCTGTGTCCGGTAAATGGCTGTTCCGGTCAGCTTCGGTCGACCGCTGCAAAAAGTGAGAGCTGTCTATCCAAGATCAGATTGTTTTGCGGAGGTGTTGGATTCTGATAATAGCCTGCCTTCGCCACACAGAAACCGTCGGTGTGCCACCTGGCCGAGTGTTGAACCTAAGGTACAAACCTTGCTTCAGCACGCAACACGGCAGATCGAAAGGAGGTTCCATGCCACAGCTGGTGAGTCCAGCACCTACGAGTGAACCCTCAGAGCAGAAGGACCTTTCGGGTCCGCCGGCTGCCAACCGACACCGCTTGCCGGACGAGCGCTCGGCCATTACCCACCACTTCTCCATCGCTGGCCATGAAGGCTATCTCACCGTCGGGCTGTATCCCAACGGCAAGCCGGGCGAGATCTTCGTGCGCATGGCCAAGGCTGGATCGACCATTGCGGGTTTGATGGAGTCGTTCGGCACCGTGGTTTCGGTGGCGCTGCAGCATGGCGTGCCGCTTCAGGTGCTGGTCGGCAAGCTCTCGCACACCCGGTTTGAGCCCTCGGGCTGGACCGGCAACGAGCAGCTGGGCTATGCCAAGTCCATCATGGATTACCTTTTCCGCTGGCTTGAGCTGCGCTTCCTCTCCGGAACGCAGCTGTCGCTGTTTGTCACAACAGCGGCGACCAGTGCGAAGCCCGGCGAGGCGCCAAACCAGACGCCTCCGATCGGCGTCTCGGTACTCCTTCATGATGCGTATGAGGTAGGCGATGCACCGCTCTGCTCGACCTGCGGCGCATTGATGGTGCGCAATGGGAGTTGCTACAAGTGCGGAAACTGCGGCGGAACCAGTGGATGCAGTTGATACTCTCCTCAGGGGGGCCGGGCTTTCGCATGGGGCGGGAGGAACGACTCGCCTTGTTCGCAACAACTGAGAAAGCTGTGTCCCATTTTCAGAATTGCGTTGGACTAGCATTGTCGATCCAACCGGCTGTTCACAAATGGCACATCCAATCTATTTGGCTGAACGAGTTGTTCTTGGCGTGAACACATAAACCTCACTTTGTCGGCTAAGTCCTGCGGCGGGGAGCGGCCCGTTGAATACCAGCTGTTTGACCCTCAATTACGAGTTGTGGGATCCGTCTGCGAAGGGCCGCCAATCTCAGTCAGCAGTTGCAATTGGCGGCCTTCGCAAGAACTCATCGAACGGTGAAGCCGTTCTTCTGAGCAACTGCGCGTAAGTCTCCCCATACGGCAGTCTTCTTCGCACTTGTCGAGGGCACGGCTCCCTGGGGTATGGCTCCCTGACGAGCGACGTCGGAACTGAAGAGACCGTCCAGGAGATCCAGGAAGCACGGCACAACAAAAAATGGAGTCTGCGGCTTGGGCAGATTGGGTACAGCAGTCTGCGGACTATCGAAGTTGAGCGCGTATGCGAGATTGTTCACGTCGCTGCTGGCGTCTCGCGGCGTGAGTCGTGGAAGCCCCCACCGCCACTCGATGAGCTTCAGAACGGAAGTGTGATCAAAGATCAATGAGTTGATGAGAGGATTCGCCGGATTGCCGCTCGAAAAAGGGGAAGCCACGACGACTGGCACGCGCATCCCGAGCAGAGTTTTTCCATCGACGATGTCGGTGTCCACGTTGTTGGCGGCCTGGGCGCGAGGCGGAGGCACGTGTTCGAAAAACCCGCCCCACTCATCGAAGTTGACGATGAGCACGGTGCTCGACCAGCCGGGCCCTTCACTCACGGCTTTGAAGACGTCATACAGGAATTTGTCACCTTCACGGATATCTGCATGAGGATGATCGTCGTTTCCCGTTCCGTCATCGAGGATCGTGTAGCGAGGGTCAAGAAACGAAACCGCCGGAAGCGTTCCATTGGCCGCGTCCTCTTTGAATTGATCGTAAGTCTTTGTGATTCCGATGTACTTGATACCCCAAAGAGCTAGGT
>DASXLY010000002.1:0-4825 GCA_036495975.1 Occallatibacter sp.
ATTTCGTTTGCCGAGGGATATGGGGAGATCACGCCGGAGCCCTATGGCATCCTCAAAGGCGTTGTGGACGCGCATGCGTTTGTCCGCGGAAGCTGGGGAGCGGCGATTGTCGATTCGCTCTCGCCCGGCTCGGCAGACATCATCATCGAAGGAAAGCGCGGGCTTGACACCTTTGCCAGCACAAACCTCGACTTCATCCTTCGCTCACGCGGGATCAAGACTCTGGTGGTTGCCGGCTTCCTGACGAACTGCTGTGTCGAATCGACGGCACGCACGGGTTACGAGAAGGGCTTCAGCGTGGTTGCGCTTTCCGATTGCGCCGCGACTC
The DNA here is from genome assembly GCA_036495975.1 of Occallatibacter sp. GTDB lineage: Bacteria > Acidobacteriota > Terriglobia > Terriglobales > Acidobacteriaceae > Telmatobacter. The sequence continues at coordinate 329 of DASXLY010000002.1, forward strand.
TCTCGGAGGAGGAGCAACGCTTCACCTTTGAAAAAAACCTGCCAATGTTCGCGCGCATCCTCACACATAAAGAGTTCATGGCTGAGCTTGCTCCCGGACGAGGGTGAACCGGGCGTGAAAGGTGTCCGTTGCCTCAAGTGTCTTTCTTAAGGTTGACTTCATGCAGAATTCACTAGAATCAGCCCAGAAGGTCCCAAGAGCACGCGGATCATCGCGACGCGGCTGAGCAGTCATCCGGCAGATCGAATCGGCCCGGATGTACGCACCGCGCCCACACGAGTGCCAGGGCAAGGAAATTTTAGGACAGGGCCAGCAGATCCATAGCGGATACGTATTCTCTACGTCCTGGGGTTTTCTCCTGAATGGTGTCGTATCGTGTTTTCTCGATGTTTCTGTTTGCCTGGGTCTTCACCGGAGGCCTGCGGGCACAGAGCATAGGCGCCCAGCCTGGGTCCGCCTCATCGCAGCCATCGCTTGGCGTGCGTACCATCGCAATGATGGTTCCCGACGGCACCCCGATACAGATCGCTCTGGATAAGGAAGTGCGCGTCCGAAAGGTCGGGCAGCCTATCACCGGGCGCGTCATGCAGCCGGTGTATGTCTTCGACCATCTCGTCATTCCGGTCGGCACTGCGGCGACCGGGCGAATCTCGGCAATTTATCCGGTCTCTGGCCGCGCGCGAACGCTGGACGCGCTCAATGCCGACTTCACTCCGTCGCACAAGCTCGCTGTCGTCTTCGACGAGCTCATCCTGGCCGATGGGCGTCGCATAAGCCTCCATGCAAACGTAGTCCCCGGCTCGGGACAGGTTGTTCGGCTGGTGACCGCAGACCAGCACAAAAAGAACGTCGTAAAAGATGCCGCCGCGCAAAAGATGGATCAGGCCCGCGCGCAGTGGAACAATGCCATGAAGCAGGTGGAGTCGCCCGGGCGGATGCATCTCGTCACGCGCTATGCCGTCGCACAGCTTCCCGCGCACCCGCAATACATCGATGCCGGAACGCTCTACTTTGCCGAACTCTCGCAGCCGCTCGACTTCGGCAGCGAGTCCGTCTCCTCCAGAACTCTTTCTGCCATCGGCACGCAGCCTCCACCGGGTAGCCTTGTCCACGCTGTGCTGCTGACACCACTCAATTCAGCGAAGACCCCGAAGAGTGCGGATGTGGATGCCGAACTCTCGCAGCCGCTCTTCAATCAAGGAAGCCTCATCCTTCCCGCAGGAACCCGCCTTCGCGGCTCTGTTCTTCAAGTGCGGCCCGCCCGCCGTTTGCATCGCAACGGACAACTGCGCATCGCATTTCGCGAGGTTGTCCTTCCCGACGGAGCCGTGCAGACGGTGGACACCAGCCTGCAAGGTATCCAGTCCGGCGCTGCAGACCATGCGCAGCTCGATGCTGAGGGCGGTGCCAAGGCAACTGCGTCCAAAATGCGATATATCTCAACCGGCACATCGGTAGGCCTGGCGCTGATCGGAAGTGGAGGGAAGAACGACGTTGGAGATGCAGGCCCGATCGCCGGGGGCGCGACCGGATTCAAGCTTATCGGGCTGATCGTCGGCATCGCCTTCCGCTCTCACACCTACGGGATCCTGATGAGCGCGTACGGTGGCAGCCGCTCCATCTACAACAACTTTCTCGGCCGCGGGCGCGACATAGTCTTTCCAAAGAACACCGCGATGGAGATCGGCTTCGGCAACAGAACGTCGCTGCCCATGCCCGGCGCAGAGCCCGGAAAGCAACGATGAAAACGCAGATGAAGCGGGCGCCTCATCTGCTTCCCCTCGTTGCAATTCTGTTCTCCGGCGCAATTCTCTCCTCCCGCGTGCTTCCGGCGTGCGGACAGAGTGCCACGGCCGGGCAGAACCAGCAGGCCAGGCCACGCTCCACGGGCCCCTATACGCTGGAGATGAACACCGAAGAAGTCGTCCTGAACTGCACCGTTCTGGACAATAAAGGACAGCTCGTAAACGATCTTACGAAGAACAACTTCAAAGCCTTTGAAGACAAAGTTCCGCAGGTCATCGTCTCCCTGCAGCATCAGGACACTCCGGTTTCTATCGGCCTTATCGTCGATAACTCGGGCTCGATGCGCACCAAGCGAGCTGCCGTCACCTCTGCGGCGATCGACCTGGTGAAGGCGTCCAATCCACAAGACGAAACCTTCGTGATTAACTTCGCCGACCAGGCATACCTGGATCAGGACTTTACCTCGGAAGTGGACAGGTTACAGGCTGGACTCGCACATCTGAGCCTTTCCGGTGGCACTGCGCTTTACGACACCGTTGTGACTGCTGCGGACAAGATGGAGGAGTCCGCAAGACGCCCCCGGAAGGTCCTGATTGTGATTACCGATGGCGATGACAATGCTTCGAAGCTCACCCTGGACAATGCAATCCATCGTGTTCAGGACCTGCAGGGACCCATCATTTACTCCATCGGTCTGATGTTCGACAGCGACAACGGCCGCCTGGAATCGCGGCATGCGAGACATGACCTGCAGGCGCTCTCGAAGGAGACCGGAGGCATCGCCTTTTTCCCTGGTTCGCTGAAAGACATCGATTCTGTCGCTGCCGAGGTGGCCCGCGATATTCGCAACCAGTACGCCGTTGCGTACCGGCCCGCCCGTACTCCCCGCAGCGGCTATCACACCGTCAAGGTGGAAGCGAGCGCTCCAGGGCACAGTAAGCTGACCGTGCATACCCGGACCGGCTACTTTGCGAAACCGCCTTCGCTCGCCAACTCGAAGGTTCATAGGAGCTGAGCTATCTGTCACCGGCCAATATTGGGCGTCCCGATGATGACCGCGATTGGTCTATCGAACGAGTGGGCGTATTGTTGTTACTGTTTCGGCTCGGGTGGGCGTGGCGGATTGGAATGTCGACTTCGGCATTTTCTCATCGCGCACCCGGTGGCCGCAACGCCAACTCCATGGGGAAAGTGAGTTACCGCTCGACGATGCTCGATCGTAGAAAATTCATCCAGACTGCTGCCCTGGCCGCTACGGCCACACATCTGAAACCTCTCTTTGCGCAATCTTCGTCAACACGTTCTCCCAATGACAACATCCAGCTCGCGCTGATCGGTGCCGGCATTCAAGGCCAGCACGATACCGGCATCGCGGTGCAGGTGCCGGGAGTCAGACTCGTCGCCGTGGCCGATTGCTATGACGGCCGCATGGCCCACGCGAAAGAGCTGTGGGGGCCGGACGTCTTCACCACCCGCGACTATCGCGAGATTCTGGCGCGTAAGGATGTCGATGCCGTGCTGATCGCGACGCCCGATCACTGGCACAAGACGGCAGCTGTGGACGCGATGAAGGCCGGCAAGGACGTCTATCTGGAAAAGCCGATGATCCACATCTACCCCGATGGGCCGGAGATCATCGAGACCGCGAGCTCCACCAACCGCATCCTTCAGGTTGGTAGTCAACGGGTCAGCTCGGTCATCTACGCCAAGGCCAAAGAGCTGCTCGCCTCGGGTATCATCGGCAAGCTCAACATGGTCAGCGCCTACTGGGACCGCAACTCTTCGATCGGCGCATGGAACTACTCCGTGCCTCTGGACGCTTCCACCACGACCTGCGACTGGCCGCGCTTTCTTGGCTCCGCTCCCAAGGTTCCCTGGAATGCCGACCGTTTCTTCCAGTGGCGCAAGTGGAAGGACTACGGCTCCGGCGTCGCCGGAGATCTGTTCGTGCATCTGTTCAGCGGCACGCACTTCATCACCGGATCGCACGGTCCCACGCGGGCCATGGCCACGGGAGCCATTCGTTATTGGAAGGACGGCCGCGACGCCGACGATGTCATGCTTGCCCTCTTCGACTATCCCGAAGGCTTCAATCTCAGCCTGCACGTGAACTTCGTCGATGGCGGCGAGGAGAGCGAAGGCTTCCTCTTCACCGGCTCGGAAGGCCTGATGACCATCGGCGGAAATACTGTCTCCGTCACTCGGACGCCACCGGAAACGGAGCCCGGCTACACCGTCTCCACTTTCACCAACGCGATGCAGCAGCAGTACATCGAGCAATATCGGCAGAAGTATCCCGAGAAGCACTTCACCGGCGCGCTGCCGGAGAACGTGCAGAAGTTCACGGCGCCCGAGGACTACTCCGACAGCTACGACCACTTCCACAACTTCTTTGACTCCGTTCGCAGCCGCAAGCCGGTCGTGGAAGATGCGACCTTCGGCTTCCGCGCCGCGGGCGCTGCGCTGCTCAGCAATCTCAGCATCCAGCGCGGCGAGGTTGTCCGCTGGAACCCGGAAACGATGAAGCTCGCCGAGCGCAGCTAAAAACCAACGGAGACCATGATGACGATTCCCTTCAAACGACTTGCACCCCTGCTTGCTTTGCCTCTGCTCGCTCCCGCCCTGGGCCACGCGCAGGACCCCGCGCACGCCACCGAGTTCCGTTTGCAGCACCCCGGCGACGGACCCGGCGGCGAGCCACGCATCGCTTTCCTCTCGCATCGCCTCGGCAACGACCACGCCGAAGGCATT
>DASXLY010000003.1:0-67129 GCA_036495975.1 Occallatibacter sp.
GTACATTGAGTTCGACAATCCAGTTCCCGGCCTTTAGCCGTGAAGGGTACGGGCTTTAGCCCGTACATTGAGTTCGCCAATCCAGTTCCCGGCCTTTAGCCCTGAAGGGTACGAGCTTTAGCCCGTACATTGAGTTCGCCAATCCAGTTTCCGGGCTTTAGCCCGTACATTGAGTTCGACAATCGAGTTTCCGGGCTTCAGCCCGCGCTGGTCTCCAGACCCTCCGTCAGCCGCCGAAAGTCCACCAGCATCTTCGTCCGCCAGATCAGGATCATCCCGAAGGCAAGAATGAAAAAGATTCCCGCCGTCTGCTGCGTGGTCAGAATCTTGTCGAAGTATCCGCGTGCGAACAGCCGTATTGCCGCCAGTACCAGGATCACGACCAGAAACGCGCTCGACCGCTTCATTCTCACCGTATCTCCCTGCATCTCCAGCCGCGTGGTCAGCAACAAAGGCCATGCCAGCGCCACCGCTCCAATAAGGAAGGCGCCCCCCGCCCAGGCCCACGGCACCCGGAACGCCGGATCCAAGAACATCGAGAATCCAGTCGCCATCCCCAGCGGCGGAATAATGATCTTCCTCATCGAAACCGCCGTCCGTGCCTCTCGCAGCCGCCACATGATGACGACAACCGCTCCCGCCCCAGCGGCCAGCACCGAACCGGCAGCCTTCGCAAAAAACGCAGGCATCAGGGAAACCGCGACCATACCGGTCCTATTTTATTGGATTCCGAGCGTAACATCGCGGGGATCCAGCAGCGTTCCGCGATCTGGCTTAAACAACTGTTAGTGGCGGTAGATTAATCTGCTTACCTGATCGCAAAACATGGAAGAGAAGGTCCTCAGCTTCTATTCGTCGCTCGCTGACTACTACCACCTGATCTTTGAAGATTGGGACGCATCGATTGCGCGTCAGGCGTCAATTCTCAATCCTCTCATCGCCTCAGAAATCCCCGGCCATCCGCTGAGGATCCTCGACTGTGCCTGTGGAATCGGCACCCAGGCCCTCGGGTTCGCGGCTTTCGGCCATCAAGTCACCGGCTCTGACCTGAGCCCTGCATCGATCTCCCGCGCCGTCCGCGAAGCCGAACTTCGCAACCTCCCCATCGCCTGTCAGGTCGCAGACATGACGTCGCTGGATGGAATCGATTCCGGCTTCGACGTGGTCGCGGCTCTCGACAATGCCCTTCCTCATCTCTCCTCTGAGCAACTCCCCCGCGCGCTGCAGGCGATTGCTTCAAGGCTCGGATCAGGTGGTCTATTCCTCGCCAGCATCCGTGACTACGATGAGTTGATTCTCTCCAGGCCATCCATGCAGCCGCCGGCGTTCTACGGAAAAGCCCAAAACCGCCGCATCATTCACCAGGTATGGGACTGGATCGATGAGAGAACCTACACGCTGCACCTCTTCATCACCGCTCAGCAGGGCTCCGCATGGACCTCGCATCATTTCATCTCGGAATATCACTGCCTGCTGCGGGACGAACTCTCCGCCGCACTGCGCAGTGCGGGTTTCGACCGCGTCAAGTGGCTGATACCCCGAGAGAGCGGCTATTACCAGCCCCTCGTTCTCGCCCGAAAAACGCCCGCCGCCGAGCCTCGATCATCGATTTGAGTTTCAGGCTTATACTTTCGGTAACGACCTCTCGGTTAAGAAAGGCTCCTCTTCATGCAAGGCGACCTTGCTGCGAGCCAACCTCGTGCGTCTCTTGGGTCCTGTTTCCACTTTGATCGGCTCTCGAATTGCCTCATCCGCCGACCCGCTGCTTTGATCATCGCGGCAGTGCTTGTCTTCAGTTCCCTTTCCAATTCCGGGTACGGTGCCGAGAACGCGCAGACCGGTCTTCAAAAGCTCTTTCACCTTGTGGGAATTCCGGGTTTGAAGCGGGACGAGCGGGTCAATCTCGCCCCGGATCCCGATGGGCTTTTGTTTTATACCGGCAAGGTTCAATATCGCGTGCCCTACGCGCGTATCCGTCGGGTCCTTCTGTTGCCTTCTGACCGCAGGTACGAAGGCCGAACCTATGCAGCCGCTCTTGTCACATATGGCGTTGGCGCGCTCTTGATATTGAAGAAGCACCACGTCGACACGATCGTTCTGGATTATGTGAATGAACGTGGAGGCAAAATGGGCATCGTTGTTCAAATGGAAACCTCTCAGGGAGAGCATTTCACCGATCTGCTGAAGAGCCGGGGCGTATCTATCGTCGGGCCCGACGATCTTACGGAATCGCCCCCTGAAAAATGAAACAGAAAGCCAAGCGACGAAAGGGAGCAAGCCATGAAATCCGCATCATTCCTGGTTGCCGTCATAGCATTCGCATTCATAGGTGCCGCCTCAGCCGAGAAGAATCCCGGTACTACGGTTAACAAGCAATATCAATATGTCCAAATCAATCGTTTCGATGCACAGCAGGGACTTGATTTCCCTCCCGACTACCAGCTCACCATCGTCGAGGATCTGAATAAAGAACTCGCGAAGATCAAGGGAGTGCAGCAGGTTCTCCGCGAAGGCGAGGCGTCGCCTCAGAACCAATCGGTCCTGGTGGTTACAGGTACGATCACAAAGTTCAAAAAAGGCAATCAGGCGGCACGCTATCTTGTGGGCTTCGGCGCTGGCGCAACGGTGATTGCCGCACACATCAAGTGCTACGATGCGGCTACGAAAGAACCGCTTCTTGAGGAAGATGTGGATGGCAAAGTGATCATGGGCCTCATGGGCGGCAAATCAGAAGGCGCCAACAATGGGCTCGCCAAAGAGATCGCCAAGCATATCAAGAAGACTTTCTTCTAACCATCAACAAATGGATCTCCGGAATCAGCTTCCACGCTTGAGGCGAGTCGATCACCTTCCGAAGAACCTCCCTCGTCCGCCATTCGCCCAGGGATCATAGTGCAGGGCAAACTGCGCCCGATCCTGTACCGACGGGTGGCTGTACGACCAGAACTCCACAAACTCATTCGGATTCGGGTCGTCCAGCCACGACTCGCCCAGGTGATTGAACGACGACACCGCCGTCTTCTGCGAATCATCCACCAGGCCGTGGATCGCCTCCTGCCCGTAAACATCCGCCTCGTGCTCAAAATGGCGGCTGACAGCGTTCCCTGCCGGCGTAAGCACAAACCCCGCAAGCGAAAACGCCAGGAAGAGCGTCACAAAACCTGCACGGCTCGACACCGCATGCACATGCCAACGCTCGCCGTAGCGGCGCACCATCCCCTCCGCCAGGTTTGTGCATGCCCAGAACACAAAGAATAGACCGGCCATCGTCATTGCCAGCATTTTGGGAATGTGATCGAGCACATAATGTCCGCTCTCGTGCCCGAAGATGAACATGATCTCGTCGTCGGGCATGCGATCCGTAGTGGTATCCCACATCACAAAGCGCTTGCTCGACCCGATCCCTGTCACATATGCGTTGATGCCATTGGTCTTCTCGCTGGCCTTCATCAAAAACATGCGGCTCTCCGGGATCTCGACCCCGGTCCGCCTCACGACCTCCTCCAGCTTCGCGGCCAGCGCCGGATGCGTCGCCTCCAGCGGCTCGAATTTGTTGAACAGGGGATCGAGCACCAGCGGCGCCAGGAACACCGAGGCCAAAATCAGCGGTAACGAAATAACCCAGATCCAAAGCCAGTACCGCCTCGGCGACTTGCGCACCAGCCAATTGAAGAACAACCCCAGCGGCGCTCCGATCCCCAGAGCCACGCCCAGCCCTTTGCCCTGGTCACCCAGCCAACCGCCCCAACCCTGCACGCTGATCCCGTAGCGAAGGCTCGCCGCATGTCCTGCCGCATCCAGGGGCAGCGCAGCCGCTGTCAAAATCACAATCAGAATGGCGAAGAACGCCAGCCCCTGAATCCAAACCTTGCGCGTCAATTCCCGCGTCCACCCGTCTAACCGCGCAGCGGTTCTTGAAGCCAGCAGCCACCACAACACAATCAGCCCCCACACCGATCCGCCGATATCGAGCGCGACCCGAATCCGGTTAAGGACAATGGCCTGCTCGAGCTTTCCGGGTGGCAGAGAGTAGGCCTCTTCAGAATGCAGTTGAGCATGCACATCTTTGGCTGGAGTCGCCGGGCTCGACTCACCTCGGGTCCCGGCAGCTCCGGCAACCAGCAAGAAGACCACGGTACCTGCGAACATCAGGCGTTGAACAAATCCCATCAGTTTTCCCTTCGCCAACCCGCGAGTCTGAGACAATCAAGTTTACCGATGTTTTCCGTTGAAAATCCCTCCACCTTTCGACCTACCCGTGTCGGGCATGGCCTTTTGCGTCGTTGCCGGATTCAACCCTTGGCGCTGGCCTGCACCGCGCTTGCCTGCACCACCGCACTCCATGGTGCGAAACCGGTGCATGGCGCAGCCAAGGGAGCGGCAGTTCCCGCCTCCTCGATCCTTCTCGACACCATGACCGGCGAGTTGCAGCGCGCTTTCACCACCCTCGGCAAACCCACTCCCAACCAGAAGGATGCCGACAAGCTCCTCCCGCCCTACTTCCTCAGCTACTCGGTCAGCGACGCTGCGTCGGTCACCATCCGCGCACAGTACGGAGCGCTGGCCGACAGCAACACCAACCACGTCCGCGTAGCTGACGTACAGGTCCGCATTGGCGACCCCAAGCTTGACAACACCCATGCCAATCACCGCGGCACAGCAGTGAACAGCCTGCAAATGCCGCTCGGCGACGACCGCGGCTCTCTCGCCCGCACCCTCTGGCTTGCCACCAATGCAGGCTACGGCAACGCGCTCGACAACTACCTCCGCGTGAAAACCGAAGCCCAGGTCCGCGCCAAGGAAGAAGACACGTCGCCCGACTTCAGCAAGGAACCACCGCAAGTCTCCGTTGAACCACCGGCTCCACCCCTGGCAGTCGATCGCACCGCATGGGAGCAGCGGGTCCGCGACCTCAGCCGCATCTTCCGCGACTACCCCGACGTCTACCAGAACCTTGTCATGCTGACAGCGCAAAACGAGACTGACTACTTCGCCTCATCAGAAGGTTCCCGCGTCGTCGACCCGCACATGCAGGCGCGCCTCATCCTATTTGCGGTGACCCGCGCCGATGACGGCATGGACCTCTTCCGCGCCCAGACCTTCGAGGCTGAGACGGCCGACGGCCTGCCCTCGCAGGCCACCATGGAAGCCGCCGTCCGCGACCTCGGCCAGAGCCTCGAGGCTCTCCGCAAGGCGCCCGTCACTCAGCCCTTCGACGGACCCGCTATTCTCTCCGGCCGCGCCGCCGCGGTCTTCTTCCACGAAGTCCTCGGCCATCGCCTCGAAGGCCAGCGTCAGCGCGGCGACGAAGAAGGCCAGACCTTCACCAGGGAACTGAACAAGGAAGTCCTCCCTCCGTTCCTCTCCGTAGCCGACGATCCCACCATGACCACCTTCGAAAAACAGTGGCTCAGCGGCAACTACACCTACGACGACGAAGGCCAGAAAGCGCGCCGCGTCGAATTGATCCAGGACGGCGTGCTCAAGACATTCCTCATGTCGCGTCTGCCCATCGCCAGCTTTGCCGCCTCCAACGGCCACGGCCGTGCCCAGGTAGGCCGCGTGCCTACCGGCCGTCAGGGGAACCTCATCGTCACCTCGACCAAAACCGAGCCCGAAGCCGAACTCCGCAAGCAGCTCATCGAAGAAGCCAAAAAACAAGGCAAGCCCTACGGTCTCTACTTTGAAGACATCTCGTCGGGTTTCGCCGTCACCACGCGTAGCGCTCCGCAGGCATTCCAGGTAATTCCGCTCGTTGTTTATCGCGTTTACGTCGACGGCCGTCCTGACGAACTCGTGCGCGGCGTCAGCATCGTCGGCACGCCGCTCGCCGCCATGAAGCGCATCATTGCCACCGGTGACAAGAGGGAAGTCTTCAACGGCGAATGTGGAGCCGAATCCGGCACCGTACCCGTCAGCGCCGTAGCCCCGGCCATGCTGGTAAGCGAAATCGAAACCCAGCGTCAGCAGCAAGGCACGCAACGCCCGCCGATCCTCCCCATCCCCGGTGCGCCGTCCACCGTGAAGACGAAGGAGGGCCAATGAATCGCTCACGAACCCTCGCAAACATCTTCGCCGCTGGACTCCTCTCCGTCACCGCCCTCGCCCCGCACCATGCATCCGCGCAGACTACCCGCGCCGATGCCGAAAAGGATCCCGTCCTCCAGGCCATGCTCGAAGAACTCGATCGCAGCATGACGCACCTGCAATTGTCCGGCTTTGAAAAGCCTTACTTCATCGAGTACCGCATCGAAGACGTCGAAGACTTTGAAGCTCGCGCCAGCTACGGCGCCGGCGAGGGCGCGCAGCATAGTCACGCCCGCATCGCCCGCATCAGCGTCCGCGTAGGCGACTACAAGACCGACAACTCCGGCCCCCGCGGCGATGGCGCCCTCCAGCTCGAAAGCATCGACAACGACCCCATCGCACTTCGATCCTCCCTGTGGACCGGAACTGACCAGGCCTACAAAGCCGCGCTCGCCGCCTATGCCCAAAAGCAGGCTGAGCTCAAGCAGGTACAGACGCCCCCGCAAGCCGACGACTTCAGCAAAGCCAAGCCCATCATCTCCCTCGCTGCTCCCATCAAGCTCGCGGTCGACGAGAAAGAATGGACCGATCGCGTCGCCCACGACAGCGGCATCTACCGCACCGATCCCGCTGTGAACGCAAGCCAGCATGACATCCACTATTCAAACGCGGCTTTCCACGCCCGCATGACCACCACTTGGATCGTCTCCAGCGAAGGCGCCATCGTCCGCAAATCGGCAAGCAGCTACTCGGAATCCTTGGGCGTCGGCACCCAGGCAGACGATGGCATGCGTCTCGATCGCTCCTACGGAACCAGCGGCGTTTCCCTCAGCGATCTCGACAGTCCCGACGAATTCCATAAGCACGTAGTCTCGCTCATCTCATCGCTCAGCGATCTGCGTAAAGCTCCGGTGGTCGAAGAGGAATACCACGGCCCGGTGCTGCTCAGCGCCGACGCCAGCGCCGATACTCTGCATTCCCTGCTCGCCTCCGGAATCGCCGCCACGCGTCCCAAACTCGGCACCGAGGCGCGCACCAATGGACCATTTGCTTCCAGCTATCACGCGCGCATCCTGCCCGACTTTCTTACCGTGGTCGACGATCCAGCGCTGAAGACCTGGGAGGGCAAGGACCTCCTCGGCGCCTATAGCGTCGATGATGAAGCCGTACCCGCGCAGACGGTGAAACTCGTCGCCGAAGGCCACCTTGAGAATTACCTCATCGGCCGTACGCCCGTCCGCGACTTTCCTGAATCGAACGGACACGCCCGCGCCGGCGTCACCGGCACTCCGCATCCCGTCATTGGCGTCATGAAAGTGACGGCGCAGCAGGGCTTGTCCGATGATGAGTTGATTCAGAAACTGATTGAACTGGGCAAGTCTCGCGGTCTCAAAAGCGTCTACTACGTCGAAACCCTTGGCGCCGAAACCACGCCTCGCCTGCTCTACCGGATCGACATGGATGGCAAACGCTCCCTGGTCCGCGGAGCCGTTCTCGACGACCTCGACCAGCGGGCTCTGCGCTCCGGCGTGGAAGCTGCAGGCAAGAGTCTCTGGGTTGCCAACTACGCCTCTGAGATTCCCGAAACCGTGCTCGCACCGGCGCTCCTGTTCGACGACGTCACCATAAAACGCGCCAACGAAACCAACGACAAGCTCCCCTACTACCCACCGCCGGAGTGAGTAGCAGTTGTCAATTCTCAGTTGTCGGTCTTAAGTCGCCACGATTAGCTACCACCTCGGGTGCCCATCCATGCGAAGCTTGGGTGGGAAAACAGAAACCCTGGCCAACCAAAGAAAGTGTCATCCTGAGCGAACGGGGCCCCAAGCGTAGTCTTCAGCTTGGGGGTGGGGAGCGAAGGATCTGCTTCTGTCTTTCGGACCAGCACCCAGAAGCTAGTAGCCGGTGCCCCATCCATGCGAAGCATGAGTGGGAAAACAGAAACCCTGGCCAACCAAAAACGAATGAAGCCTATTCATATCTCAGCGCGATCAGTGGATCCACGTTCGCTGCACGACGCGCCGGAAGCCAGGTCGCAAGAACCGTCATTCCGCAAACCACCGCCATCGCCACCGCAAACGTCAGCGGATCCGTTGCACCGAGTCCGAACAGTTGGTCCTTGATGGCTTTCGCGCCCTCATACGCGAGCGGCAGCCCCAAAGCAATCCCCACCCCCAGCAGAATCAGAGACTCTCGCAGAATCATCCAAAGCACCGCCTGCGACTGGGCTCCCAGTGCAAGACGAACTCCAATCTCCGTCGTACGCTGCACAACGTTGTAACTCATCACGCCATAGAGTCCAATCGCCGCCAGAAGCAGCGCCAGAATTGAAAATAGGCCCGTCAGCGTTGAGATCAGTTCGTCATTGGCGATCAAATTCGAGACCCGTTCCTCGATCGTGGTGATATGCAGGAGAGGCAAGTTGGGATTGACCGCCGCAACCGCCGCCCTCAGGTCTGAGATTGTCCTCGCCGGGTCGGCGCTGGTCCGCAACAGAATCGTATTGGCATACCGATTCTGGTTCTCTTCGCGAGCTGCATGGGACGCTGGAGCACTGGGATCCAACGGCGTGAACGGCTCAATCTGCGCGAGGGGAATATACGTCATAAGAATTGGATCGGTGTTGCGTGGATTCAGAGGCTTCGTGTCTCTGGCAATCCCGGCAATCTGCCAGGGCCCCGCCACCGAGTCGATGCCGATCGTCAGTTTTCTGCCGATCGCATCCCCGTGCGGAAAATACCGCTTGGCAATCGTCTCGTTTACCACCGCCACTTTCACATTGCTCGCGGTATCGGCCGCGGTGATTGCCCGGCCGGCAACAATCGAAATTCCGGCGGTATCAAAGTACCCTCCAGACACCCTGTTCAAGACCGAAACCATGTTCTCCTTCGGGGCCGGAGTGTACCCTTGCAACGAAATATTCGAAGTCCATCCGCCGTCGTTGATGGGCGGCGTTTCAGACAGGGCCGCCGACCGCACTCCCGGAATCGCAGAGAGACGCTCCAGAAGTTCCTGATGCAATGCCGGTGCCTGGTGGGGTTGGTAGCCCGCCAGTTGCTCGTCGAAGTCCGCAATCAACAAATGCGTGCGCTCGAAACCATAGTCCTGGTTCTGAAGGTTGCGCAAAGTGCGCAAAAGTAAACCGGCTGCCACCAGCAACACCAACGACAGCATCACCTGCACTGCGATCAGCGTCTTGGGCCAGAATCGCGACGATCTACCGCCCTGTGCCGTCCGCGCGCCGGTGTTGAGAGAATTGCGCTCTCCCGCTCGCGCCGCAATCAGCGCCGGGCCAAGCCCAAACAGCAGCGCCGTAACCAGCGAAACTCCAAGCGTGAACAGCGTCACGCTCAAATTCGGCGCGGCGCTCATTGCGATATACCCATTTCCCTGCCGCACAAACGCAATCAAGGTACGTGTAGCCGCAAATGCAAGTCCCATTCCCAACAGGCTGCCGGCGAAAGAAAGAATCAGCGTCTCAATCAGGCTTTGCCGAACAATGCGCCCGCGGCTTGAACCTAGGGCCAGTCGTGTTGCAATCTCGCGCTGTCGCGTCGTGCTGCGAGCCAGCAGAAAATTCGCCAGGTTCGCGCAGGCAATTAATAACACCACGGCGACCACCGCCATCAGGATCTTCAAGGAATCTCCATATTGGCTGCGGATAAGCGAAACACCGTTTGACGCCGGAACCAGCGGCACATTCACCCGCTCGATCTCACCCAGGCGCTCAGCTGAAACCTTGCTTCCTTCATTGGCGCGAATTCCCAGCCGAACCTGCTGGTTGAGCCAGTTCTGGCTCTCGGCCCATGCTGCCTTGTTCTTTGCCGCCTCCGGACTCAGACGCCCGAAGACATGCAGGAAGTACAAGCCGGAGTGCGGCGTCAGCATCGAAGGCTGTTGCAGAATCACCGGCTGCATGCTGATCGGCGTCCACAGACCCGTCGGTTCCACTTCCTGTTTGAAACCGTGAAATGCTTCGGGCATCACCCCGATCACTTCGAACAGAGTCCCGTTGATCGAGATCGATTTCCCGACAATTTCTGGATTGGAAGAGACATACTGGCGCCAGAAATGGTAGCTGAGGACCACCACCGCGCCACCACCGGGAGTAGCGTCATCGGCGGCCCGAACGGTCCGGCCCAGGAGAGGTTGCGCCCCCAGAACATCAAAATAGTTCCCGGAAACAAGGGTCGCCGGCGCCAGCAACGCGGGTTCACCTGTCGAAGCTGCCGCGGTCAGGCGGACGCTGACCATATTCGAAAAGCTTCCATACGAAGCGATCCCCTGAAACGGCCCCCGATTCTCCTCGAGCTGTCGCGCAAAGTCCCACGGGAAGTAGCCTCCGAATGCTCCAAGGTCAATCCCACCGGCAATACCCGCTGAGACAGACTCGCCAAATGCCACCAGTTGCTGTGGCTCGCGTACTGGAAGACTGCGCAGGAGCACTTGGTTAATCAGGGTGAAAATAGCGGTGTTGCCTCCGATCCCGAGGGCCAGCGAGATCAGGGCCACCGCTGTGAATCCTGGGCTCTTTAATAAGGTTCGAAGGCCGATACGGCAGTCCTGTTGAAGCCTGTCGAGTGACGATTCCCAACGCGAAGACCACACCTGGTGCTTGACGGAATTTCTGCTGCCAAGCTCCGAGAGCGCCGCCCGCCTGGCAGCCGGAGATGACATGCCCTTCCGCCGCTTGTCTTCAATCGCGGACGCCAGGTAACCATCCAGTTCTTCGTCCAGTTCACGCTCAACGCGGCTCTTCTGAAAAAAAGATCGGATCCCGGCCAAGACGCTCTTCAGCAATCCCATATTCCTCTGGTCCTCTGACAGCTCTCTCGAAGAACGAGATGCTTCCTCTAGATCATCTAGAGAATATGTCCCTGCTCCTCTAGATTGTCAAGATAAGAAAGCCGGAACCCTCGACAGCCACTAGCCATCGCAAAGTTCCCGGAGGGACCGCCTGAGATTAGCCCAAGGTGGGAGCGCAGCGGAGCCCCTGAGAAAACGCAAAAAAAGAAACTCGCACCCGCCCCATCACTTCATTTACTGATCACTGACAACTCGCCCGTCACACCTTCTTCTTCCAGCCCCCCACAATCGCGCCCATCAGCATCATCCCCAGCAGCCAATACCCCGCATTCACCAGGAACAGGCTGATCGGGCGCACCTCGAAGATGTACTCGGTCGACCACGTCGTCAGCTCGAACCCCGCCCAAAGCAGCGCACCTACTTTGATGCCGCGCAGTGCCGTCTGCTTGCCGGTCAACTGCGTCACGCACGAGATCGCCGTCGCCATCAGCGCCGCCATCACCAGCGCCGTCCCATACTGATACGCAGGCTTCATCCCGCTGCTCGTCAGCCACTGCATCGTGCGGCCGATCCCGTTTAACCAGACGTTCAGAAAAATCGTGTACCAGATCGCCTCAAACAAAAAGCACGCAATCGCGGCCACGAGGTTGGCGAGATAGTTCTGGCGCACCCGCGCCATCTGCAACACAGGAATTCCGACTGCCATTTGCGCCCTCCGGAGAAGAATGTGGAACTCACAATATCCCACCACTCCGGCCATCGCAAGATGCATTCTTCCCATTCGCCCGTGATTGAACGGATCCCCGTGCCATACTTCCTTTTGGAAACCGTAACCCAATGCCTCGCCGCCGCCCTCCACTCGGAGCGAAATCGCAGGTCACTGGCGCACTCGCCATCCTGATCGGTATCTTCCTGCGTTTTTACGGACCTCGGCCGGCTCCCGGCGTTCCCATTGATCCGCGCTACCTGGCCTGGTCCGTCCTCGGAGCGGGAATCAGTCTCCTGATCGGCGGCACCCTGATTCGCCTCTTCCTTCGCCGCCCACGCTGATAGCTGGCGGCTGAAAGCTGAGAGCTGACGGCTGCGTTAGTCCAGCCTGGTCAGATAAGCCACACCTTCTTCGGGCCGCAGCCTTCGCGCCATCTCCTCGGCCTGCTCCCGATCATCCCCCGCCGGCCGGATCCTCACCCAGTAGCTCTTCTCTCCAGCAAACTCGATCACTCGCGATCCCGGATAATCTTCGAGTAGCTTCTCTTTAAAGTGAATTGCCTTGCCTTCGCTGGTGAACGGCCCAATCTGCACACACCACCGCCCGCCCACATCCATCGGCTTCGGCGTCTCGTACACATCTACGCGCACCCGCCCCGACCCGGGCCAGATGCCGATCGACTTCGCCGACGCCCTGGTCAAATCGAGAATCGCGTTCGGCACAAAGGGCCCGCGATCGCTGATGCGCATCGCCGAAGTCTGCCGGGTCTTCAGATTCGTCACCACAATCAGCGCCCCCATCGGCAATGTGCGATGCGCCGCTGTCAATGCATCATCGCTGAACACCTGTCCATTGGCTGCCTTGCGCCCCTTGTATGGAGCGGTGTACCACGTGGCCAGACCCTCTTCGCTGTAAATAGGCCGGTGGCTCAGGATGAATTCCTTGTCCTCCGCGCTGATGCCTCCCTCCGGCACCGGCGTAGGCGCGATACGTCCCGTAGCCGGCGGCGCGGGAGATGGAGAGCCGGAGACAGGCGGGGCCGTAGACGGAGGCGGAGCGTAGACCGGCTGCTTTTTATGGCCGCATCCCGCCGCAATCAACAGGACACACGATACTCCCACGAGGTACGCGACGCAGCGCGCCCTTGCCGAGTGGGACAATATCATCAGCCTCGTGGGCTCCGCTGTTGCGTCTTCTCCATGCGGTCGGCGAGACTGCGCAGCTTCTCTGAGACCTTTCGCATCGCCGTGATCGACTCGCTTCGCACCTGCGGAACCACTGCGTCATTCACATAAGCAATGGCATGCCGCAGTTCCATCTCGATCAATTCCATGGCTTCATCAATCCGGTGACCAACGCTCGGGCCCGGAGGTGGTGGAGGAGGATAAGAGCTCATAGCAGAAAAGCCTCGCTTTCTAGTCTCGATGTCACCCGCTGGACAGTCAACGTCCCCGAGGTTGCATCCGGTCTTGCTGTGCCTTGCAAAACAACAGCCCCTTCAAGTTGGATCCAAATCCCATTTCACTTTTTCGCGGCTCGAAGTCACCTTTTCTGATCAATTGCCGTCCGAATTACTGATAGGATCGCTAAACCTTGGATACAAAGCCCATCGAGCCGTACCGAGTCTTTCTGATCTACGAATGAATATGGAAAAAGTTCCTTTCAGGGAGGAAGCGGCCCTTGGGCGATGAAGAACAGCGTCGGCGCGGACGACGTCCCATTCCGATCCCACCCCATGCGCTTCTCCGGCTTTTGCCTCTCGGTCTATTGCTGGTTCCGTCCACCTGCCTGGCTTCAGGACAGTCGCAGCCCATGAATCCGGCCACCCCCCTGCCCAACGCACCCGTGCCGGTCATCAAGCATGAAAACTCCAAAACCGGCCCCTGCCGGGTCTTTTCCAAGAGCGAGTTTGCCGGCAAAACCCTTACCGCAACCGGTTCCAGCTTTCTCGCTGCCGCAGCGGGCATTCCGCCTGTCGAAGCGCCGCCGCCTCAACCCCCCGCACCCCGCACTTCCTCCAGCAGCCTCGACGTCCAGGCTCTGCCCCCATGTCCGCCGATGCCCATCGTCAACTTCTTCAACCGCTTCATCAACGGACCGGAAGTCAAGCCGCTCACTCCGAAAGAAAAGGCTCGCCTGGCTGCCAAGAACCTGCTCGACCCCTTCAACGCGGTCACCATTCTCGCCAACGCAGCCATCGCCGTCGGCTCGAACCCCGACTCCGCCTACGGACCCGGCATGCCCGGATTCGGCCGGTACGTCGGCGTCAGCTACAGCGAAGATATGACCGGCGAATTCTTCGGCACCTTCCTCATCCCCTCCGTCCTTCACCAGGATCCCCACTACCACCGCGAACCTCACGCCACCATCCCGCATCGCGTCCTGCACGCCATCATTCAGGTCGGTTGGACGCAGGGCGACAATGGCAAAGGCATGCCCAACTACGCCAACATCCTCGGCTTCCCCATCGACGCCGAGATCGCCAACCTCTATGTACCCGGCGAAAAAACCAACCTGCCCTCCACCGCTGCCCGGGTCGGCATTGGCTGGGCCCTCGCTCCCACCGACAACTTCATCACTGAATTCCTGCCCGACGTCGCCAAACGCATCCACGTCCGCATCGTCTTCGTCCAGGAGATCATCAACCAGGTCGCCCGCACCGGCCCCGCGGGTGGCACCTAGACCGGAATCAAACCCGTAAACCCCTGCAGATTCAAGTCTTTGCTCCTATCCCATGCACGCCGTTCACCCCCCTTGAATCCCCATTCGCACCCCGATTTCCCCGTTCGCTGCACGCCCGTTGGATTGACCAGGTCAACTTATTACTCTTGTAGTGGGTTTTTGGGTTCCGGCGGTCACTTCGGTCGAGCCCCCTATCGAGCCAGATCATTCTTATCTAAGGAGATCGCACCAACCATGTCTAAAGCGATGAAGTACGCTGAGAAAGCCGCCGTTTACGCGGCCAAGGGAGCGTGGGTCGTCTACGAGCGGCTGAACCGCATCAGCCCCAACGCCTCGTTCACTCCCAAGTGGAGCGATAAACCACTCCTGAAGAGCTATGAGAAGGAGAAGCCGCCGCTAGGCTGGCCCCGTACCACCGACTCACTCTGCCCCAAGTGCGTCCCTGAGATCCGCAAGCAGATCCTTGATGGCAAGCTGCCTCACGAAGTCCTGCTCAATGAAAAGGTGGGCGAGATCAAGGCCCAGATCATCGAGCGCGACGGCAAGATCCTGATGGTCAAGGACTGCCCCAAGCACGGACACTTCGAAGACGTCATGTCCATCGACCCGGCCTTCTTCAAGCACCTCGAAGAGAGCTTCCCCGGCCGCGACATCCGCGCCCACGGCAAGGGCGATGAGAAGCTCCACAACCACGGCACATCCACCGTTACCCACGGACGCGGTTCGGTGCTTACCATCGACCTTACCAACCGCTGCAACATGATGTGCGATCCCTGCTTCATGGATGCCAACCAGGTTGGCTTCGTCCACGAGCTCACCTGGGATGAAATCAAGACCATGCTCGACAACGCCATCACGATGAAGCCCAAGCGTCAGATGAGCGTTCAGTTCTCCGGCGGCGAACCCACTCTGTCGCCCTACTTCCTCGATGCAGTCGCCTACTCCCGCAAGGTTGGTTACAACTCGGTGCAGGCTGCATCCAACGGCATTGAATTCGCGAAGAGCAAGGAACTCTGCCGCGCCGCTGCCGAAGCCGGTCTCCGCTACGTCTACCTTCAGTTCGACGGCATCGGCAACGCTGCCAACTCGCACCGCAAGGTCGGCAACCTGTTCGACGTAAAGCTGCAGGCCATCAACAATCTGCACGAAGCCGGCGTAGATATCGTCCCGGTGACGACCATCATCAACGGCATTAACAACGAGCAGGTAGGCCGCATCATCGAGTTCGCGCTCGACAATCCCAAGAAGATCAGCTTCCTTTCGTTCCAGCCGGTCAGCTTCACCGGCCGCGACGAAGACATCACCGAAGAGCGCCGCGTCGCGCAGCGCTACACCCTTTCGCACATGGCCCACGACGTCAAGAACCAGGTTGGCCTCGGCGTTCCCGAGCGCGACTGGTTCCCGATCAGCTTCATGTCCACCTTCTCTGACTGGGCCGATCTCGTCCACGGGCCGACCGCCGAGTGGGGCCAGCTCTCCTGCGGATGCCACCCCAACTGCGGCATCGGCATGGCGCTGATGATCGACAAGGAAACCAAGGAAGCGGCGCCCGTCACCGCTTTCCTTCACATGGACCAGGTTGCCCGGGACCTCGCCAAGGTCAACGATGCCGCCCGCGGAAAGTGGCTCTCGGTCATCGGATTCGGATTGGCTCTGCTGCGCAACTACGATCCGTTCCAGGCACCCACCCACTTCAAGATCGCCGACATGTTGAAGAAGATGGACAAGACCTTCAACGCCACCGGCAAGGATTACGGCAGCGTCAAGGGCGACCGCACCATGAAGGACATCGAGAAGCGTCGCTCCGACCGCTGGAACTTCCTCTTCATCGCCGGCATGTGGTTCCAGGATCTGTTCAACTACGACTTCCGCCGCACCGAGCAGTGCATCATTCCCTATGCCACGCAGGAAGGTGAAATCAGCTTCTGCGCCTACAACACCGGCGTGGGCTGGCGCAACATCATCGAAAAGATGCACATGACCTCCACCCTCACCAAGTGGTACGAGGAGCACGGCCGTCACGAGATCTTCGCCGGTGGCAAGAAGGTGGGCATGTCCCATGTTGGTCACGAGCTGAAGCTCAACATGGAACACGTGAACGCCGAAGCCAACCACACCCTCGACGAACTCGGCATCGCCAAGAATGCCCGCGAAGAACGCCTCCGCGCCCGCAATGTCCAGACCAATCTGGACAAGGTGAAGCAGGAAGCCGAGAACGCGCGCATGGCCAAGCTCTATCGCGAACACGTACTCGGCGAGAAGCCGGTCGAAGGCCTCGTTTCGCTCGACTCCATCAAGCCCGCCTCCAACAATGCCGCCTCACCCGTCAACAGGCACAAGGAAGCGGAGCCCGTAGCCGGCGACTAATCAACTTTCCTGGGAGGTTGAAGCCTCCAACCTTGGTACTCTCGTAAACCAACAAGGCCGTCCCGCTTGGGACGGCCTTGTTGCATCCAGTCCTCTATGAAACCTAGTAGTACGATTTGGAACGTGCCCCCAAAAAGTGCCCTCTTTCGGAAAACGACAAGCGGGTATTTCTTGCAGCGGCACTTTGCTTCGCGCCGGAGGCGCAGCCTTCGTTAGCCCCGCGCCTCGGCGTGGGGAACAGGAGTCCGCAGCAGGACCAGAGTCCCGTAGGGACGACGCATCCCGACGTCAGCCGTAAACGAATCTCCCGTCATATTCAATGCCGCAGTTCCGCAATAGAGCGGTGAATTCCTGTTCAAAACACCGTTTGCGATGATGCCGTTCCTGGTTGCGGATGTATTCCTTCACCACGGGCACTTGGGAGGGGCTGACGCTGAACGCGCCGTACCCTTCCTGCCACGAGAAGCCTTTTCCCATCCAATGAGAGGAACTGCCTTTGAGTTTCTGCACTGCAACGGCGAGGGAGCAGTTGGCGGGCAAGATGGAGAGCAGATGTACGTGGTTTTCGGTTCCGCCGCCGGCAACCAAAGTGAGCTTTTCGCCTCGAGCGATGCCGCCGAGATATGCGTAGAGTTCGGACATCCGATCCGCAGCGATGAGCGGCTTGCCGTCTTTCGTGCTGAAGACGCAGTGGATGAAATTGCTGGCGTATGTATGGGCCATCCTGACACCGTCCCTACAGGACTCCCCATTCTATTCCCGGTTCCTGTACCCCACACTGAAAGCGCGGGGCTAACAAACAGTGCGCCTCCGGCCGGGTGCCCCATGTCCCTGTTCTGGGACATGGGGATAGCACGAGCCCTCGTCGGCCTCCATTCCAAAGCTCTCTCCTCGTTCAGCGCCTGGACCTGTCAATACCCGGGTCTCCCCAAATCCATCCCATCCATCTCATTCCGCTCAGGATATTTTTCCTCCGAACTTTGCGAGTTATTTCTCCGAATTCCGTAAACTTGTTTCAGGCAGCAAAACAAGCGGTCCGCCCGAGAGATCGGTCCGGACCTACGTTTTTTTAGGGGAGGAAAGAAAATCTCTGAGCCGCAATCCCGAAGCATTATGCGCATTTTTGTCAGAATTGGGTTGCTAAGTCGTTATTTTTGACGATTTTAGATCGTAAGCCGCTTATTTTCAACAACTTACGGCCACCCCTTCCAGGGCTAAGTTACGCAGAATCAAGAATTTGCCTTAAAAACGCGGGAAAAAAAAGAAAGCAGTGAGAGTAAGAGGATCACTTCAACGGCTCGTCAGCGGGGTGCCCCCTGTCCTTGTTTTGAAACAGGCACCAAGTCCCAACCCCGTGGACCAGTCCGTTATCACCACGCTCCAGGGAGGCAAACGGCAGATTCCGTCAAAGCTTCAAAATCATTCCGGCCCAATTCACCCACACGTTCGTCTCCGCCAGCCCTGCCGCTACCACCGACACCAGCACCAGGGCGGCGAGGCCAACCGCAAATTCGCGCTCGAAGCTGCGGGTCATCGCCCAGCGCACCAGCAGCAAAAGCGCTCCCAGCGCAACCACCGGCCCGAATATCGCGGTCCAGTGGTGACCCCCGAAGATCGAATAGACCAGTGGTATACGCCCGGTGGCTCCGCTGAGAATACTCAGGCTGGCCATCAGCATCATGGGACGGTGAATGCGGGGCCGCTCGCGGTTCAGCACTCCGATCGTGGCAAATCCGACGAACAGCGCAATCTCTATATACATGATCAACAGAAACTGCGGCCCGGGCCAGTCGAAGATAACCTGGCTCGGAACCAGGCGTATCGAGCGATAAGCCACCAGCGGGCCCGTCACCGCGATTATCGATCCGATCACCAGCACGCTCCAGCCGAGTTTCATGTGCAGGCGTCGGTTCTTTACTGAGATCAGCAGAGACTGCACGAAAAACAGCACAAACCACGCGAAGATCGCCGAGCTATGCGCCACCACCGTCACCAGCATCGACGGATCGATGGGAGTGAGGTCAGCGT
The DNA here is from genome assembly GCA_036495975.1 of Occallatibacter sp. GTDB lineage: Bacteria > Acidobacteriota > Terriglobia > Terriglobales > Acidobacteriaceae > Telmatobacter. The sequence continues at coordinate 18,620 of DASXLY010000003.1, forward strand.
GCTTGCCTCCGAAGATGTAGTGTTGGAAGCCGATTCCGGTGAGAACTAGAAAGATAGCCCCGGCGACGGGATAAAACAGGCGTTCAGGTTTCATCCGGCGTTTCCCTCGTTCAGTTTTTTTGGGGGTCCCGCACGAATTGTAGACTCGTTCGCTCCAATTCAACAATGAAGAGTTTTGAAGCCTAGTCCCTAGTCCCTAGTCCCTAATCCCTAGTCCCTAATCGTCTTTCCGAATCGCCAGCAGCGTGACGTCATCCATTCCCGGACGCCCGCCCACAAATCCGCGCAGGTCCTCGAGACACGCCGACACCACTCCGGCCGCGCAATCCGAGCTCAGCCTGCCAACTAGATTCGCCACGCGCTCAACCCCGTATTCGCCGCTGTCTCCGTCGGCTACCGACAGGCCATCGGTGTAGAGAAAGAGTATGTCGCCATTGCACAACTGAACGCTCACTGAAGAGAACGAGGCGTCACGGAACATTCCCAGCGGGAAGGTCGTTGACTCCAGCAGATGCACCTCTCCTTGCTTAAGCGCGATCACCGGCAGATGGCCTGCGTTGAACAGTTCCACCTCTCCGCCCGATTCCGCGCGTCCGCAGACCAGCGTTGCGTATTGGCCGGAGAGCCCGCTCTCGCAAAGGAAGCCGTTGATGCGTCCAACAATCTCGGCCAGCGGAAGACCCATACCGATCAGGCTGCGGAATAACGCATGCAGCTGGGTCATCCTCATCGACGCTGCCACACCCTTGCCGGAAACGTCGCCGAGCATGAAAAAGAGCTGCCCATTGGCTGGATAAAGATCGCAGTAGTCGCCACTCACCGGGCCGAGCGGCGCATAGTGATAACTGGTTTCCCAGCCGGCCGTTCTCAGGTCTGCCGGCGGCAAAAGTTGCCGCTGCAGCTCCGACGCCAGGTCCAGATCCCGTTGCAGCGAGGCACGCTCGCGCGTGGTCAGGTGGTCAAGGCAATAACGAACCAGCGGATCGGCCAGCAGCCTGTCTTTCTCAATGGTGTCGTGGCAGGTCTCACAAAATCCAAAAGTGCCTGCCGCGAACTTATCGAGCGCGGAATCCACCTCTCGCAACAAGCCGCGAACGTTCTCCTCATTCGGCGTTGCCAGAACCACCGCTTCAAGGCGGCGCTTGCGCTCCTCCAACTGTCCGTGCAGGAAACTCGTCTCGGCGGTCGCCATGGAAGTACCCTCAATCCTCTGGAGAATCAACCTTTATGATTCGCCGCTCGAGTCTTCCGCGTCAAAAATTCTCCATCCCGAAACGCCTGTGTTCCATTCAGCGCCGGGTGCCCCAGGTCCCGCTTCTGAGACCTGGGAAATCGTCGACAACTGGGTGCCCCAGGTCCCTCGCATTTGGGGACCTGGGATCGACATAACGAGCACCCTCAGCGCGCGCTCGCAATCACCACCGATGCAATCACACCCGTCGCCACAGCGCCGAGCACATAGTTCCCATCCACCAGACGCCATTCGTAACCGTTAGGCGGACGGCGAAGATGGTATTGATGCCAATCGACGCGTTCACCGCGACCCCAGTCGTCATTCCGCATGTGATAGCCCTTCTTCCACTCCTGATGCTTTACATAGTGATGGTTATCGTGGTCCCGGTCGTCATGATGCTCCTGGGCGAATCCAACACCGGTGCTCAGAATGCCAACCAGTGCGGAAAGAGCGAGTGCCTTGCGAATGTAGTTCATAGTCTCTCCTGTTCCAAGGGGAATTTGGACAGCAGCGGCGGTCTTGGCGTTTTTGGCCCAACAAGGCCCCTCAACGCGGTCACCTCCGCTCTTATTTGGAGACGGTAGGCCGCCCTGGATCGTTTCAACCGCAATCGTTTCTTAACTCTGTGCCCTGTTGAGAAGACAGGGGTGGAATTCAGGCCTGAAAACACGAGTGTTATACTCGCCTCCGTTCCCCTCCGGAGTCATCAAGCATGCGTGTTCCCGCCCGGGCTCTTGCTGTTCTCGCCGCTATCGCCGCGCCTCTCGCCTTCGCCCAATCCCCGCTCCCGCCGCTCGATGCGCAACACATCCAGGCCATCGACAACTTCGTCGCCGCCGAGATGGCGCATCAGAAGATTCCCGGACTCGCCCTCGGCATCTACTCGCGCGGCACCATCCTGCTGGCCAAGGGCTACGGACAGGCCAATGTCGAACTCAGCGTACCCGTTAGACCGGAGACCATCTTTCAGTCCGGCTCAGTCGGCAAGCAATTCGTCTCCGCCGCCATCATGATGCTGGTCGAAGAGGGCAAAATCTCGCTCGACGACAGCATCACCAAGTACTTCCCCGAAGCCCCCGCCACCTGGAAGCCGATCCTCATCCGCAATCTGCTTTCGCACACCTCGGGGCTCTCCGAATATGAGTCCGACAACCGCACCGGTCCCAAGGGTCCCTTCTACCTTCGCCTCGACTTCGCTGAAGAAGAACTCACCACCAGGATCGAAGCCATGCCCATCGAGTGGGCGCCCGGCTCCAAGTGGGACTATCGCAACACCAACTATGTTCTGCTCGGCATCATCATCCACAAAGTCACCGGCAAGTTCTATGCCGACTTCCTCAGCGAGCGCATCTTCAAACCCCTCGGCATGCCCTCCACGCGTCTCATCAGCGAGGCCGATATCATTCCCAATCGCGCCGCAGGCTACGAACTCCACGACGGCCAGCTCAAGAACCAGTCCTGGGTGTCCCCCACCTTCAACTCCACCGGCGATGGCGCCCTCTATTTCAACGTGATCGACCTCGCCAAATGGGATGCCGCGCTCTACACCACGCAATTACTCAAGCAATCGAGTCTCGATCGCATCTGGACCGTGTACCCGCTCAACGATGGCAAGCCCAATCCCGCGGGATACGGATTCGCATGGTTCGTGGGCGAGCAGAATCATCACAAGCGCATCGAGCACGGCGGCGCATGGCAGGGATTCACCACCGACATCTCGCGCTACCCCGACGACAGCCTTACCGTCGTGGTGCTTACCAATCTCGACGCAGGCCACTCCAATCCGGGCCTGATCGCCAATGTAGTTTCGGGCCTCGTGATCCCCGCGCTTCTCCCTGCAAAGCTCGTCGCTATCCCCGATAACGATCCTCGAATCGCGACGAAGATAGGGACGGTTCTTGACCAGATCGCTGGCGGCACCGATCTGCGCCCCCAAGCCACCCCCGAGCTAGCCGCGCGAATGACCCCCGACGCGGTGGCCAGGGCACTGCGAAGGCTCCAAAACCTCTGGCCCGGCGGCACGCTCACTCTCGTCAAGCGCGAACCCGGACCGGGAGGCCAACCGGTCTCCACCTTTCGCCTTCGCAAAGGCGACAATGCATTGCTGATCATCTTCGGCCTCAATGCCGAGGGCAAAATCTCCGTCCTCGGCATGTCTCCCGATCACGAATACGACGAGTAGTGGGCAAGGCCGCCGATACAAACCCAGGAACTGCCTGAGGCCGCAGAAACTACAGGCCGCAGAAACTACTTCCAGTTCCCCATCAGCACAAACGGCGCCCAGTAATAAGGATGCGCATATCCCAACGCACCGGCTTGACCGGCGCTATTCCCCTCTGCCGCCAGTCCCCGATCGTCCACGCCCGCTCCCATCGCAACCTTGCCTCGCAGCAAATCCATCTGCGCCTCTCGCAGCGCTTCCGCCTTCGTCACTTTCCCGGCCCCGTGCACCCAGCGCTTGTAGAAGTCCGCCATCAGCACTCCGGTGCTCGCGTCGTTCACCTCCCACAGCGACGAGATCACCGCCTTGGCTCCCTTCAACTGCGCAGTTGTTCCCAGCCCATCGATTTCCCGGCCGTTGCTGGCCGTCCCACTCATTCCGGTTTCGCACGCCGAAAGCGTCAGGAGTTGCGTCTCATCCAGCGAGAGCTTCTGGTCATCCCTGAAATCCGCCACCGTCAAATGGAATCCACGCTTGTCCCCGTCCTTCCCCGCCAGCAACAGGTACGACTGGCTGTCGTCTCCCGGCTTGAACACGAAATGACTCGCAATGTGCACCACCGCAACCTGCCGTTCCAGCAGATTCTCCATTGCCTTTTCCGTAAAGTCTTCGTTCAGCAGCACCGTTCCCGGCAGCGCCCCACGTGCGTTCCCCGCCTTTCCGTTCTGAATTACGTCATCCAGCTCCGTCGCCACCGAAGGCAGCGCCGGCAGTCCATCTTCGAACTTTTGCGAGATTCCCAGACCCACCGCAGTCAGGCTGCTTACATCCGGCACATCCGCAAGGTGCGCAATACTCGCCGGCGTAATCGTGACGGCGTTGTACCTCTCCACGAGATACTTGTTGCCGTCATACAGCGCACCCATCGGTACGTAGCGCAGCACGCCGTCCAGAGACCACACCAGCATTTTGGCCTTTGCCTGGTCCAGGTCCGACGCAACCGGCCCAATCAGGATCCGATACAACTCCGACGCCGCCGGTCGCGGATCCTGCGTCCGATCTCGCAAGACTTGCTGAAATTGCGCAACTTTCTTGTTCAGTTCCACGGCAGGAATCGTGTACTCGCGCGCTACCACCGCCGATCCCGTTATCACGATCACGCTGTAGCGTTCCTTGCCGACAAGCGTGTACAGCCCGACTGTGCCCGGCTCTTTGGCAATCAACTGCTTCAGCACGCTTACATTACCCCTCACATCGGCAACTTCTTTGTTGGCTTCGGGAGCGCTCCCGAATGCTGTGTAGAGACGCGAGTAAAAGTCATTGAGACCCTTGCTTGCAGAATTCAACTGATCCGAAAGTTGCTGATACCGCGCCTCCTGTTCCGGAGTGCGCGCCGGGTTCCGTTTCAACCCCATCCACTCTTCGCCGAGCGAGACAATCTGGGCGGTCGATTTCTCGTAGTCGTCCCGCGCCTGCTGCTCCGCCGGCGTCAGGCTCAGTGGGCTCAGGCTCTTCTCCGTCTCTCCCCGAACGTAATCGGAATACTCCTGGTCTTTCAGCAGATCGAGCACCTGTTGCGCCTCGGGCAATCTGCCTTGCGCAATCAACAGTTCCGCGAGGTCGTGATAGTACTCGTCCTTCGACGCCACAAAGCTCCGCTGCAGTCCTTTCTCCAGCCCCTGCATCTGCCCGCGCGCATGCTGCACCAGATTCACAGCCTCCTTGCCATAGAACACAGCGAGCATCGCCTCACGATTCGTTTCATTCAGCATCATGTCGTGAAAAAGCTGCGCCTCGCGCAGGGGATTGCTCACTTCCCTGGCCAGCGGCAACGCCTGCGCGTAATACTGCCGTGCCTTGTCTTTGTCGCCGGCATCGCGCCACAGGCTCCCAAGGTTGTCCAGCACCTGCGCTTCCCCGTTGCGGTCGCCGATCTCGCGCCAGGTGGATAGCGCCTGCTCAAAATTCTCCTGCGCCTTCTGCGGCTGCTTTAGATCCTCATACACCAGTCCCATATTGTTCAGCGTCCTCGCCTCGCTATCACGATCATGGATCGAGCGTTGCAGATCCAACGCAATCTGGTAGTACCCGAGCGCCTTCTCCTTTTGCCCCGGCGCATTCAGCAAGCCCGCAAAGTTGCTCGCGACCGTTGCCTCTCCGTTCAGATCATGCACCTGCTTGTACAGGTCGAGCGCGCGCAGGTAGTAGTCCAGTGCCTTTTCCGGCTGCCCCAGTTCGTCGTACACGATCCCGATCGAGTTCAGCGTGCTGGCTTCGCCCCGGTGCTCATCCGCCGATGTCCACAACGTCAGCGCCTGCTGGAGCATCTGCAGCGCCTTCTGCATATCGCCCAGCACCACCCATTCTTCGCCGATATTATGCAGCGCGCCCGCCTCGCCTCCGGGATCGTTCATCTCCCGATGAATCGCCAGCGACTGCTCGAACAACTCCAGCGCCCGCCGGTTCTCGCCAAGCGAAGAATCCGCGTTCCCGAGGTTGTTCAACGCCGCTGCCTCACCCGCCCGATTCCCGAGTGCGCGTTGCAACGGGATTACCCGCTCGTAATACTCAACTGCGCGCCGATCTTCTCCGATGTGCTTGTACAGCACGCCGAGGTTGTTCAGCAATGCGGTCTCTCCGGCGCGGTCACCCGCCTCGTGATACAACGGCAGAGCCTGGTTGTAAAACTCCAGAGCCTTCGCGATATTTCCCAGTTCTTGTTCAGCGATTGCCATGTTGTTCAGCGTCTTCGCCTCTCCATCCTCGTCTCCACTCTCGCGCCACTTCGCCAGGGCGCGATTGTAGAAGTCAAGCGCGGAGTCGTTCTCTCCGACGATGTCTTTCACATTGCCGATGCGATTCAGAATCGACGCTTCCAGATCCGCATCTCCAAGCTTGTCCGCTATCGCCTGCGCCTTCTGGTGAAACTGCAATCCCTCCTGACTCTGGCCGGTACTCACCTTCACCCAGCCAATCCCATTCAGCGCCTCCGCTTGTCCTCGCTCGTCTCCGGCGCCGGTCGCAACGGCAAGCGCCTGCTCAAAAAACTCCAGCGCCTTCGAGTTCTGCGACAAACTGTGGTAGGCTCCGCCCAACCCGCTCAACGCCGCGGCCTGCAACCTCGCGTCGTGCGTCTCTCGCGCCTTGCTCAATGCCTGGTCGTAGGCAGTTGCAGCCTTCTTGTACTCCGAAACCCGAAGATCAAGATCCGCCAGCGCCTTCAGTGCCCCCGCCTCGGCATGGGCATCGCCGCGATGTTGCGCAGCCTGCATTTTCGACTGCAATTCAACCAGCTTCGCTGCAACCTGGGCCGGCAGCCCGCTCAAAGTCGCGTCTGCCACCTTCTCGGCCTCCTGCGCTCTCGCGCCCACGGACAGCAGCACGGACAAAAGCCCCACGGCCCCGAAGAATCGTAAGGAAGCGCATCGACCGCGCATGGCAGACCTCAATAGAAAGCTGCGGATTGTCGGGCAGGAATCCCGATTCGAAGAACGAGGAGAAGATTGTTCGCAGTGTAGGAGTGGCTCTCGCCAGGTGTCAATCGCTCACCCGCCTTCTTTGATCGCATAGAACGCGTGAAAGGGAACTCCAATTGGAGTTCCCTTTCACGTTTCAAACAACATCTTGTCATTCCGACCGAATCGCCCCGGCGACGAGCGGAGGAACCTGCAGTTACCCTTCCGCCCGCCAAAAACTGCTGGTGCCCATCCATGAGAAGCATGGGGGAAACCGGGACCAACGCAGCCCGTTCTTGTCCAGGCCTCTAGAACTGGTTGAATCAATAGTTTTGTTGAAAGGGCACGACTTTCAAGTCGTGCCGCGAAGGTCTGCAAAAACAACGTGGGCTTTAACAGCTTGCTGAAAACTCGGCCTCTTCGCCGTTTTGAAAGGGCACGGCTTCAGCCGTGCCGCCAAGCGCATTAAAAGCAACGTGGGCTTTAGCCCCTGAGGGATGTTCTTCTTCGTGTCACCCGACATTCTCCGTTTTGCCGCAGACTGTTTAAGCCCCTGAGGGAAGGTTCGGGGAACTGGGACTTTTTCAGCAGCCTCTGAAGTCGTGCCGAGAATGAGCCAATAAAATCGCGGGCTTTAGCCCCTGAGGGATGTTTCTTTTCGACCTTCTGGGGATTTAGGCAACCGGCCCTACGCCGTCCCGCCCGCAATCGACGGAATGATCGATAGCGTATCGCCCGCCGACACCCTCGACTGCTCCTTTGCCGGCAAATAGCGCACATCCTCATCGTTCAGATAAAGATTCACAAACGACCGTACCTTGCCCTCGTTCGTGAACAAATGCTTGCGCAGATCAGGATGCGACTGCGTCAGCGAATCGAGAGCCTCGGAGATCGTTGCTCCCGCTACCTCCACCTCGTCTTTACCGCCGGCATACGATCGCAGCGGTGTGGGGATAAATATCGTCATCGTCGTGTTCAGTCCTTCTCCCATTGGATTCATCTCTCTAGAAATCGGCTCAGCCGTCAGTTTTGATTGCCTGTTGTTCAAACCGCTTGTCCTCTTCACTCGCGCCCGCCAGTAAAAAGGCATTGGTCACCGTAGCCTTGCCCTGCGCCACCGACGTGATCACGTACGAACACCCCAACCAATGCGCTTCGGCAAAGTCCGTCTGCGACCACTGCGCCGGGTGATCGGGATGCGAATGATAAAACCCCGCAATCTCCAATTTTTGCTGCCGGGCGCTGCGCTCGATCCGCACCAGCTCAACGGGATCGATGTGATAGCGGTTGTGCGCCGAATCCGTCCGCGTATTCCCTGCCCGGATTGCCTCCACAACCATCCATCCATTTCCCTCCGGCCGGCCCAGCATCGCGCCGCAGCACTCGTTCGGATAGGTCTCTTCACTGTGGGCCCGCATCGCTTCGTAAACCGCCTTGGGGACGTTCAACGTGCTCATCCCTCCTCCCAGAAGCGCTCGCTCAGATACTTGTCGGCCGAATCCGGAAACACCGTCACGATCGTCGCGTTCCTGCCCGCAGCCGATTCTTCCTTCGCGATCTGCTCGCAAGCCACCACCGCGGCCGCAGCCGAAATACCCACCAGCAGCCCTTCCTCCCGCGCCAGCCGCTTGACCATGGCGTATGCGGCTTCGGTTTCCACGGTCAGGTTGCGATCCGCGAGCCCGGGGTCATAGATGGCCGGAACCAGCGCCGTGGCCATGTGCTTTAACCCCTCCAGCCCATGGAATGGCGAATCCGGCTGCATGCTGATCGCCTGGACTTCCGGATTCAGTTCCTTCAACCGCCGCACGGTTCCCATGAAAGTCCCGCTCGTGCCCAGTCCCGCCACAAAGTGCGTAACCGAGCCCCCGCTCTGTCTCCATATCTCCGGGCCTGTCGTCTCGTAGTGCGCTTTCCAGTTGGCTGGATTCGAGTATTGATCCATATAGCAGTAACGCTCCGGAGATTCCGCCGCAATCTCCCGCGCCCGCCGAATCGCTCCATCCGATCCCTGGTCGGGATCGGTCCACTCCACCGCGGCTCCATACGCCTTCAGAATCCGCTTGCGCTCCGGCGACACATTCGACGGCATCGCCAGCAGCACCGGAAATCCAAGCGCCGCTCCCATCATGGCGAACGCGATCCCGGTATTCCCGCTCGTAGCATCCAGCAGTATCTTGCCGGGACGCAGGGACCCATCCCCCATCGCCCGGCGCACCATTGCCGCAGCGGCGCGGTCCTTCACGCTGCCCCCCGGATTCGCCCACTCCGCTTTCGCCAGCAGGCTCACCCCAGGCAGCTTGCGCGTCACGCTGTCGAGCCGGATCAGTGGTGTATTACCGATCCGGTCCATCAGCGACGAGCCATAGCGCTGCTCCACGCGGCTCAGCCATCTCGTTTCTGCAAGTGCACTTCGCGACACGGCATCTACTCCAAGGAAATTCATCCAATTACCGCGGCTGCGGAGTCGTGCGCAGATACGGCTTCACCGTCTTGTAGCCCGGATACTGCTTCTCTGCCTGTTCGTTCGAGACCGAACCGGCGATGATCACGTCCTCGCCCTGCTTCCAGTTCGCCGGAGTCGACACCGGATGCTTCGCCGTCAACTGGATCGAATCGAGCGCGCGAACGATCTCGTCAAAGTTCCGCCCTGTCGACATCGGATAAGAAATGGTCAGCTTGATCTTCTTATCCGGCCCGATCAGGAATACCGTCCGCACCGGCGCGTTCAGCGCTGGAGTCCGGCCTTCGCACGAGTCGCCCGCATCCGCCGCCAACATGTCATAGAGCTTCGAAACCTTCAGCTCGGGATCGCCGATGATCGGATAGTTCACGTCATATCCGCCCACATCCTTAATGTCTGCCGCCCACTTGCTGTGACTTGAAACCGGATCGACGCTCAGGCCAATCACCTTGGCACCGCGCCGGGCAAAATCCTTCTCCAGGGCGGCAACAACACCGAGTTCAGTCGTACAGACCGGGGTAAAGTCCTTCGGGTGAGAAAAAAGCACGGCCCAGCCGTCGCCAATCCATTCATGAAAGTGGATCGGACCTTGGGTGGTTTCAGCCGTGAAATCTGGTGCTACATCATTGATTCGAAGCGACATTTCTGTAAGTTCCTCCAGGGAAAATTGTTGGCTCGTTCGAATCTGCCTGAAAAATCAAAAACCCACCCGCATTCGTTGCGGGTGGGTCTAGAGAAACGCTTGAAACTCGATTGGCTCTCAGACGCAAACCCGCATCCCGATGCAGCAACAGCAGCAGCAGCAAAGGTTACGGGTTGGCGAGAGACTCATCATGCGGTCAAAACTTGCCAATAGCCTCTAGGCTAGTGCGCTAGATCACATCATGTCAACAATGGGCTGCGGCAGAGGCCCTCCAAACCCATGAATTCCAACTGCTTTTCAGCTCGTTTCCTGCCAATTCTTCGCCCCCAATCAGGGCAAACCGGAGTTGGTTGTCCTTATGGAACCATCCGCAAGCGCTCGAACCCAGTAACTGCTGAAAAATATGGGTTGTACCCTCAATTTCTGCTTCATCCACATGACCCGGAGCTATGATGTTGGCTCGGAGTCGGACCTTATGTCTCAATACGCTTTCCATTGTGCAGACTGCGACAAGGAATTTAGCCAGCAACATCACATCTCTGACATCGACAAAACAGAGATCAAGTGCCCAAATTGCGGCAGCAAGAACGTCCACCAGCTCGTCTCGTCGTTCTCGGCCGTAACCTCCAAGAAGAGCTGATCCGCCACCCATGCGCATTGGTCACCGCCCGCAGCCAGGCAGGCGGTCGCGCGTTATCGTGCGCTTTTCTGCCCCATGGTGGCACCCGCAGGCGATGGATTCTTCACGTATGTGTCGAGCCAGGTGTTCATCTCCCACAGCATGTGCTCCAGCGACTCCTTCGCCGCATAGCCATGGGCCTCGAGCGGCAAAAACACCAGCCGCACCGTCGCTCCATGACCCTTCAGCGCATCGAAGAACCGCTCACTCTGGATCGGAAAAGTTCCCTGGTTGTTATCAGCCTCGCCGTGAATCAGCAACAACGGGGTCTTGATCTTGTCCGCGTAGCTGAATGGCGACATCTTGTAATAGATATCCGGATCCTGCCAGTAGGTGCGCTCCTCGCTCTGAAATCCGAACGGCGTAAGCGAGCGGTTGTAAGCGCCGCTGCGTGCGATGCCGGCTCTAAACATATCGGTGTGCGCCAGCAGATTCGCTGTCATGAACGCCCCATACGAATGCCCCATCACCGCCACACGATGGCGATCGACGAAACCCAGGCTCGAGCCCTCATCAATCGCTGCTTTCGCATCCCCAACAAGTTGCTCGACATAGGTATCGTTCGGTTGCGAATTGCCCTCGCCGATAATCGGCATCGCCGCGTTCTCCAGCACCGCGTATCCCTGCGTAACGAAGAAGACCGGTCCCCCCGGCGAGAAGCGCGGGAACTGGTACGGCGACCCTGCGATCTGTCCTGCCGCAGTTCGCGACTTGTACTCCACCGGATACGCCTCCATCAGCGTCGGCAACGGTCCGTCTAATGGCTTGTAACCCGGCGGCAGATACAGGTTCGCGCTCAGTTCCACCCCGTCCGCTCGCTTATACCGCAGAATCTGCTTCTTTGGCAGCGGCACTTTTCCATATGGATTGGGAAAATTGGTCACCTGCGCAAACTGCCCCGCCCCATCGCGAAGGAAGTAATTCGGCGGCTGCTCCTGGGATTCGCGCCGGATCAGCACCACATTCTTTGCTGGATCGAGAACCGCCGCGGGAATCTCGTAGAACGGCGTCGTCGAACGCCATACCTGTTCTTCCTTGCCGCTCGTGGCGTTCATCATTGCCACAAACGGACGGTCTCCCTCGGCGCTCGCTCCCTGCGAGGTGAGATAAAACCCCGTCCCATCGGCAGTAAAATCGAGAACCCGCTTGCCCGCCCGATTCTCGACCAGCACCGGCCGCCCCGGATCGTGATAGCGATCCTCCGACGATCCCTCAAACAATTTGTGCAGCTCAGGCGTTTCGGCCGACGGATCAACCGCTGCTATCACCCGCCGCCGATGGCGCCACTCTCGCTCATTCACCAGTACGAGATGCTCATTGCCCCATTCCAACCCGGCAAACCGCATCGGCAACTCCGCCATCACTCGCGGCTTGCCCGTAAACGGCGCATCGAGAAGGAAGATGCGGTCGCGAACCTCGGCTTGCTTGTTCGGATCGCCTCCATCGCCCGCCTCCGCCCATGCCACCGTCGCCGCAGCATCGGCTCGCCACTCATAGTCGCGAGGCCCCGCCGCTACTGCATCAAAGGCAATCGGGATGTTGTCGGCCATGGGTGCATCGTTCAGCAACTTCTCCGCCCCGCTGCTTAGATCGATCACCGTCATGCGATGGGGAAAGTTCTCAAACGGCAATTCGTAAGAATAAGGACGATGCCCCTCGTCCACGAGCGCGTACTGCCCATCGGGAGACGGCTCGGCCGAAATGATCACTCCCGGTTTTCCAATCGGGCGTGCCTCTCCCGCCAGCGGAACCTGCACAATCTGCGCAGTTGCGTAGTAGTCAAAGATGCGCTCGTCTTCCGGATCCTTCAGCATGTCCTCGTATGTCCGCGCCGGAGTTACGCGCCCCAGGTTCTGCTGCACCGCCGGACCGCTCGGAACCTCGGTCCGCTCGGGCAGGGGCCCGCGGCGCGTCGGAATCCGAAGACACATCAGGCTGCGGCTGTCTGGCATCCACCAGCAGGGATCTCCGAAAACTCCATTCAAAGCGACGCCCGCAACGCGGTTCGCCACTCCGGTGTGCGCATCCGCAGTCCACAGGGTCAGACCCGCCCCAGGATTAGCCGCGCTAATCACCACGAAGGCAATCCGCTTTGCATCCGGCGACCATTGCGCATAAGTGATGTGCGCATGTGGGGGCAGGCCGGTGACCGCAATCTCCTTGCCATCGGGCAGGGCCTTCAGCTTCAGGCTGACAATGTAAGGCAGCCGGCTCGGCCCGTTCGTCTTCGGATTGAAACGCAGGCCCGCCAGCCTTAACTCCGGCTGTGCCAGGTCGGCGATCGTCAGCAACCCACCGGGCTGCTCGATAAGCAACGTGCGCGCTCCGCTTGCCGGCTGCGGCGACAGCACCACCTGCGGTGTCGGCGGCGCTTCCAGCAGGTCCACGATCGCCTGCGGCGGCTTCTGATAGGTAATGTTGTCCTGCGCGAAAATAAGGAAAGGCGAGATCGCCGCCAGGGCGGCAGAAAGGCAGAGCTTACGGTGCATCAGCGTGTCCTTTCAGATCTTGCAGGGAAGGAGCAAAAAAAACAGTGGCCTGATTGTAGCAGCGGAAAATCTGCCCCGGAACCGCTTTTGCAAGCCTGGAAGAGCCCGTCGCCTGACCTACGTAACCCCTGCTATCCTCGCCAGGAAATGAAAAACCCCTTCCTCATCTTCCCCCTGCTGACAGCCGCGTTGTGTCTTGCTGCAAATGCACAAGATAATCAGCCACTCTCCGCCCCGGAGAAGGCTATGGTCGCCTTCATCGACGCTCATCAGCAGGAATCGAATGACCTGCTCGCCCGCCTCGTCAACATCAACAGCGGTACCCACAATCTCGAAGGTGTCCGCGCCGTCGCCGACATCATGAAGGCGCAACTGACCGCCCTCGGCTTCCGCGTGCAGTGGGTTCCGATGGAGCAGGTGCAGCGCGCTGGAGACCTGATCGCTGAGCATCTCTGCCCCGAGTCCGGCAAATGCGGCAAACGCATGCTCTTCATCGGCCACATGGATACCGTCTTCGAAAAGACCAGCCCCTTCCAGAACTGGAGCGTCAACGGCAACATCGCCACCGGCCCCGGAGTGAACGACATGAAGGGCGGCCTGGTCATCATGCTTTACGCGCTGAAGGCCATGCAGGCCGCGGGCGTGCTAGATCATGCTGAAATTACCGTAGTTCTCAGCGGCGACGAAGAAGCCCACGGAGAACCGGCCAGCATCTCGCGCCGCGACATGATCGCCGCCGGGCGCCACAGTGACGTCGCCCTCGAGTTCGAAGGCACCCCCCGCATGGACGGCGTCTTTTACGGCAGTGTGAGCCGTCGCAGCTCCATCACCTGGCGCATCAACACCACTGGCGAAACCGGCCACTCCTCCGGCATCTTTTCCCCTCGAATGGGCTTCGGCGCGATCTACGAGCTAACCCGTATCCTCGACAACTTCCGGACGCAACTGTCCGAGCCCTACCTCACCTACAACATCGGCATGGTCGTCGGCGGCACCAGCCTCCACGTCGACGATTCCGGCAACAACGCCACCGCCACCGGCAAGGATAACGTCGTCGCTCCCACCGCCTACGCCAGCGGCGATATTCGCACCATCTCCAACGAACAGACCACGTGTGTCGAGAAAAAGATGGAGGAGATTGTCGCGCACCATCTGCCCAGGACCAACGCGACCATCAGTTTCGGCGAAGGTTATCCCGCGATGGCGCCGACCGCACAGAGCCGCGCGCTGCTTTCGAATCTCAACCAGGCCAATGCCAGTCTCGGATTCAAACCGATGCCCGAGCTAGATCCGATGAAGCGCGGCGCCGGTGACATCGCCTTCGTCGCCGACATCCTTCCCGGCCTCGCCGGAATCGGTGCCACCGGCGAGGGCGCACACGCTCCCGGCGAAACCATCGACCTCTCCGCCCAGCCAATCAACACCAAGCGCGATGCTCTCCTGATCTACCGCCTGACCCAGATCAACCAATCCGGCAACCTCAAGAGCATTGCCAATAGATAAGGCGCGACCGAAGCCGCGCCCTAGTCCCTAGTCCCTCCGGAATAATCCACCCGCACCGTCAGAATCTCGTACGGATGAATCGGCGCCTTCACCACATCCCCGGTTACCGGCAGTGGCTCACCCTCGGGCGTCTCCATCATGTTCGTCACCGTCGCCCTGGTCGCACCTGCCGGGACATGCAACTCAACGGTTGCATCCTTCCCCGCCCACTCGAATACACGGAATATCAGCCCATTTGCATCTTCCGCCTTTTTCACCGCGGTCAGGACTACGTTCTCCGGCGCAACCGATGCAAACGAGTGCGTAGCAGGCAGCGTACCGGGATGCGCGCTCGTCACCTCCGCCGTCAACGGATAGTTGTACTCGTAGCCGCGCCGCTCCGTCATCGCATCTTTCCATGTCCCCGTGTGCGGATACAGCGCGTATGCAAAATGATGATGACCCATGTCCGCCTCAGGATCAGGCCACTTTGCCGAACGCAGGAGCGTCAGACGCAGCAGGTTGCCCACCGCGTCATATCCATATTTGGTGTTGTTGATCAGCGAGAACCCATGCTGCCCGTCCCCCAGATCGGCCCAGCGCATCGCCGGAACCTCGAACTGCGCCTTCTCCCACGAGTTGTTGCGCGTCGTCGCCCGATCGATCGTTCCATAAGGAATCTCGTACGTCGCAAACGGCCCCGATGCTGCCAGTTGGAACGCTGCCTTCAGCAGAATGTGAGACTCGTGCCAGTCAAACTGGTTGTCGACATTCACCTCGTCCCCATTAGCCGAAAGACCAATGGTCTGCACAAACTTCGAATTCCCCATATGACTCGTCACCCGAATCGTGGGCTCCGCCGTCTTCAACAGCTCCACTGAATCGGCATGCTCGATCGTCGCCGGCGGTACATCCAGCGTGCCCGGATCGATATTCCACGCGTCGTAATCTTTCGGATTGTCTTTGAAGAACTGCAACTGGTTCCCGCACACCCCAGAGGCCAGCGCCTCAAAGTTGCCCTTTTTCTCAAACAGGCTTGTGAGACATCCGTTCTGCTTGTTGACCGTCACGCGGAGCATTTCGTTTTCCAGGCTGATCGAGTCGCCCGCTTCCTTCGCGCTCACCGCATGCTCATCGCGTTCAGCCGCGCCTCGGCTGCCGATCCACACCACCTTGTAGCCCAGAGCCGGTACGTGCAGCACATGCAACGTCACATCGGCAAAACCCGTCTTTTCATCCGGCTTCACCTCCACAACCTGTGCACCCGTTGCGCTCACTCCGCCCTTCGACACCCGGGCATGCACCGTGACCTCGCCTGAGCGTTCCCACCCCAGCGGGTTATAAACCACCACCGGTGTTCCCGCTCCCGCGCCCGGGCCAGCAGTGTTCACGCGCTCATCCACCGTCTCGAGCGAGCTCGCTGCAATCTCATCCGTCGAGTAGCGCACCACGTCATAATCCTTCTGCGCGTCCTTGTAGATGATGCCGATACCCGACCCCGCCGCAAGATCATGGAACTGGTTGAATAGCACCTTTTTCCAATCCTCGGTCAATTCCCCGCCTGGATACTTCCGCCCATCGAGCCAAGCCAGAGAAGCCCACTTCTCCGCATCCAGAACTTCCACCTCGCTCTGCCGCATATTGCGCTTGTGGTTGGCCTGCGTGGTCATCACCCCGCGGTGATACTCGAAGTACATCTCCTCCTTCCACGTCGGAATCGAGACCTTTCCCTCTACCGCAGGGGGAGGAGTATATCCCTTGGCAATCGACTGGTAATCCCAAACTTTGCTCTCCGGCGCAATCTCCTTCTCGACCGTCGAAAAGTAGTTCTGCGCGAGCCCGAATTCGATCTTCGGCATTACCTTTGGCGGCGTCGATGGTGTGGCCCAGTGCATGCCCTCATCCAGGATTGCGCGCGTCGGCCCTCCACCGTGGTCGCCGATGCCGTAGAGATCCATCATGTCGTTCATTCCGGTCGAACGCTGCCGCGCCTGCGCCAAATCTGCCGACAACCGCAACGGGCTCAGATTCCCGTTGGCATAGTCATGCGGAAAATACGCCAGCACCTTCGACCCATCCGGCGACTCCCACCAGAACAGCTTGAACGGCAACTGGTTCGTGTCGTTCCACGTCATCTTCTGCGTGACGAAATAGTCCACGCCCGACTTCTTGTAGATCTGCGGAAGCTGCCACGTATATCCGAACGAATCCGGATTCCATCCGATACGGACATCTACGCCATACGCCTGCTTGTACCACCGCTTGCCTACCAACAACTGCCGCACCAGCGACTCGCCATCCGGCATGTTGAGGTCCGGCTCAACGCACATGCCGCCCACAATCTCCCAGCGTCCCTCGCCGATCCGCTTCTTGATCTCCGCATTCATGTCGGGATACTTCTCGGCCATCCATTCGTTGTAGGCCGCGGCACTCTGCGTGTAGGTGTACTGCGGATACTCATACATCAGTTGCAGTGCGGTCCCAAACGTGCGTTTCACCACGTCCACGGTCTCGGTCCATGGCCAAAGCCACGCCGCATCGATATGCGAATTGCCGGTCAAGTGCCACGTCGCAGTCTGCATCAACGGCAGCAGCCCTTCGAGTTTGCTGTGCGCAGCCTTCAGGCTCTCATCAAACTTCGCCTGATCCTTCGCATCGAGAGCGCCCAGGTCCACCGCCTTGATTGCACTATTCAGCGTGTCCATACTGCTAGCATCATTCGAACCCGCCAGGCTCGGCACCAGGACCGCAGCGGACAAAAACTCCTCGCGCAAATCCTCAGGATTCGGTCTATTCTCCGGGAAATCGATCTTCAGCGTTGCCGGTCTCACGTTCTTCGTGTCCACCGTGTGCAGCAGCTTGATTGCTACCGTCACTTTCTCGCCGGGCTTGGCACTGTCAAATAGCACCACCGGCTCCAGGTCATCGCCCAGCGCCACACGGCGCCCGTTGAAGTAGAGAATCTCCGGCATCGGCCCGTTCGCCTCTGCGTGGAACTCAAACCAGATACGCGCGCCGGTCAGGTCATATCCGCCCAGTGTCTCCGGAACCGTGTAGGTCTCCCGGAACCACACCGCATCGTTCGGCGCACGGCCCGGCATCTCCTGCGTCTGCCAGCCGGAATCATCCAGATCCGTCGCTTCGCCATGCGGCAGGTCACCCCCGTGCGTCTTCCATCCGCCGTCAGGCAGATCACCCAGCAGCGTCAGGCGCGTAATCACCTTCCGCGAATCGGCCGGCAGATTCGAAGCAACTCTGTCGATCTCCGCAGCAACCTTAGCGGCCTCGACCGCTGTCTGCGCCTTCGCGCCAACGCAAAAAAGTGATGCCGCACACAGCACGGTCAGTACTACGGATGCACCACAAGAAATGCCTGTCCGTTTCGAAGCAATTGACATGGCGATTCGCTCCCCGAAGAAATCTTACGGCATGGGACCCGCCAGCATGGTAACGATTCCACTCCCACACCGGTCAAGGTGTTATTTGCCCGTCGTACCTTGACTTTGCTCAAGATACTCGACATAGCCCAGCAATGCGCCCCAGTGATAAAACCGGTCGCTGCTCTTCACGTCATCGCCTCCGCCCGTCATACCGTTGTAGTTTTCGTGGACGTGTCCATTTTCGCGCCACTCCTTCGCAAACAGGTCATACGATTTCTGCGCAAACTCCTTGTGTACGGCAGCGTCATCGTAGTTGAGCAGGCCGAGGTAAATCAGATAATTCATCGGCCCCCAGATCCGCCCGCGCCAGTAGTTCTGATCCTTGAATGCCGGGTCGTCGCGCTCGGTCGAAGGCACAATCCACTGCCCCCAGAACTCGTCCCTGTTGAGCAGATGCTTCTCGATCATGGTCTTCGCCTGCTTGGGCGTCGCCGCCTTCGCCAGCAGAGGATAGAAGTTCGTCGGCGAGAGCCGCCTGTTGAAGTCGCCGGTATGCAGATCCTTGTTCAAAAAGATCCCGGTCTTCTCATCCCACTGCGTCGCCAGCTTCGTTCGATAGCGTTCCGCACGATCCCTCAGTTCCTTGGTTTCACTCGACCTGCCCAGCGCCTCCGCAAGCTCCGCCAGCGCGTCACAGTCGGCAATGTACAGGCTCATCATCCCCACATCCGCGTATTCCAGCAGATGCGTCTGCGGATTGTAGAACGTCCCGTCATACATCGGACTGTTATCCAGCCCCGACTCGTACACCGCCCCCTGCCACGTCCCACGCGAACCATCATCCGGATTAGCCGGCTCATTCTGAGGGTCGCTTCCCAGCACGATGAACCCCTGCATCTGCCGATGCTCATTCCACCAGCGATTCCAACTCAGCAACGGCGCAAATGCATCCTCGATAAACCACCGGTCGTGAAACTTGTTGTAAAGTCCCAGCACCGTGATCGCACCCACCGGCGGCTCCGAGCGATCGGTGCTCTTCCAGTTGCCCGCGCGTGCGTAGTTGGGCACAAATCCCTGCTGAGTCTCCTCGCGCAACGTCTCCAGCGCATTCGCATACGCAAGATCCTTGTCGCCGATCGAAGCCATGGTCGCCGCGAAGAACGTGTCCCAGTCAAAGAGCACATAGCCGCCCCAGTTGACGGACCATACACGCGATACGGGCGAGATGACGCGTCCCTTTTCCGGCTCGTAGATCGTGTCCCAGCCGAGAGTCGTCTCAATCGCATCGAGAATCGGTCCGTTCGCGCCAACATCCTTGACATGCAGCTCGTAAGCATCTTTTTGTCGTAAAACAATCGCCTGAATCTCGCGCAGTGAACGCTGGCGTCGGGTTCTCACTCCGTCTCTCGGGTCGAAGTGAATCGCAGATAAACCCACCGGTCCTGTCAGATCAACAGCGAAATACGGAGAGGATATGGGTAGAGCACTGACAAACTTCGCCGGCTGCTCGGAGCAGGTGCAGTCGATTTCAATCGCCGCATCAACTCCTGTTGTGGCGATGATGCCGTATCCTCCAAATCCGACCGGACCAGCATGTCGGTTCCATATCGAATCGACTGAAAACACGACAATGGGCGGCAGTGCTCCACTGTGCGATTCGAGCGGCGTCACCAGCATCACCAGGTCCTCGCCCTCATGCGCACTCTCAACACGCCACTTGTGCCCCTTCCACTCATAATCCGCTCGCGTATACGACCCATCCCACGCATGCGGGCCCGGCGTCACCACCGGCGCACCGGGTTCCAGACTCCCGATCAGCACATCCCCAAGAAATGCATCTCCCCACTCCCCGGTGTTGTGCTTCATCCCCACATGAATCGCCAACCCCTCCGGCAGCAGGACCTGCGTCGCCACACTATGCACATCCCACGTGTTCCAGCCCCGCGCCAGCCGCTTCTGCACTTGCTCATACTCCCCCGACCGCGCCCCCGCCGAGTCTCCTCCCGGAGCCACATGAGAAACAGCGCTCTGCGCACCCGCGGACGCATTCGAGAGAACACCTGCGGAAACAAGCACGGTCAAACACAAGTCCAATCCCCGCATCGAGCCCTTCCTGATCACTGATTACTGACGACCGACCACTGACGACTGAGCGCTCCGCGCTCAAACCGGGGTCCCCAACGACAGATCCTCGTCGCCCGGGTGGTCACACCCACCCGCCATCAATGACGTAACTCTGATTCGTGATCGCACTCGAATCATCCGCAGCCAGAAACAGGACCAACCGCGCCACATCCTGCGGCAGAATCTCCCGCTTCAGCGCCTGGTTCGCCATGATCTCCGCCTTGTACTTCGGCGTATACACCAGCCGCTTCTGCTTCTCCGTCGCAATCGCCCCAGGAAGCACGGCATTCACGCGAATTCCCATTGGCCCGAGTTCGTGCGCCAGCGTCCGCGTCAGCCCAACAATCGCCGCCTTCGCCGCGATATACACCGGGACACCAGTCGAAGGAATGATCCACGCGATCGACGACATATTGATGATCGATCCCCGCCCCGCCGCCTTCATCGCCGCCAGCACCGCCTGGATCATGAAGAACTGCGGCCGCAGATTCACCGCAATCGAGGCGTCAAAGTACTCCCCCGTGACATCCTCGATCCGGTGCCGCTCATCGTTCGCTGCATTGTTGACCAGCACGTCCACCCCTTTGAGCGTCTCAATCGCCTCCCTGGCCGCCGCCTGCAACGCACCCACATCCGCTAGGTCGCAGGGAAAGAAGATGGGAGCCGAAGCCACCCCAGGTGCGAGTGAATTGGCCAGTTGCTTGCCCGCCTTTTCCTGCACATCAAGAAACGCAACCCGCGCTCCCTGAGCGGCGAAATGCGCGACCATCGACGCCCCAATCCCGGTCGCACCCCCAGTGATCAGGACGGCCCGGCCACGAAGGCTCGGATACGTTGCATAAAGTGGACGGCTGGCGTTAGGCATCCGGTTCCCCCACTGACGTTTGTTGAACCGGTCCAAGTATAGTGCCAGCCACAACTTCCGGCCCGTCTCATGCCAATACCACGGGCTGGTACAGACTGGTACACCGTCTCGCATCGCGGGTGCATACTTGTTGTGTAGGCCGTTTCCACGAGCAATTCCCCCTTGGGTTACTCGCGCAATATCGTTCTGGCTTTTTGAACTTCACAAGGGAATTGGATCGAAGCCGCAGCTTCGTTGCTGCCGGCAAACCAATTTACGACAGAGGTTAGCGAATAGCGCGCCTCTGGCAATCTATCCGTTGCGGCCTTTCGAAAGGCTCGCCCCGAAGGCGTTCGGCGCGATCGGGCCTGAGCCGTGCGGAGTACAAATCGGAACTACCAAGACCCCCGCGGACAGGTCTTCGTCCCTGGGTGATTACGCACGGAGGGGACACATGAAGGAAGCCGCTCGTTATCCCGGCATTCGAGTTACAGCCAACGGAAACCAGCTCGTCTCGTATCACACTGAGACCCGCATCGCCGATGCTGGTGTTTTCTATCCCATCACGCCTTCCACCGAGGGCGGCGAGCTCTTCCAGCAGGCATTTGCTGAAGGCAAACTCAACGTCTTCGGCGGCAACACCATCGCCATTGAAACCGAAGGCGAACACGCGGCCCAGGGTGGTGCCATTGCCCACTCCGTCTGCGGCAAGCGCGTAGTCAACTTCACCTCCGGCCAGGGCGTCGTCTACGGCGTCGAGCAGTACTACCACGCTCCCGGCAAGGGCTCCACAATGGTGCTTGAAGTCGGCGCCCGTGCGCTCACCAAGCACGCCCTCAACGTCCACTGCGGACACGACGACATCTATGGCGCCCTCGACACCGGCTGGATCATGGTCTTCGGCAAAGATGCCCAGCAGGCCGCCGACCAGGCCCTCGTCCTCCGCCGCGTCACCGAGCTCTCGCTCACGCCCGGCATGAATATCATGGATGGCTTCCTCACCAGCCATCTGGAGCGCACCTTCTACAAGCACGAGTCCGAGTTGATCCGCGAATACCTGGGCCGCCCCGACGACATCATCGACTGCCCGACTGAGGCTCAAAGAGTCCTCTTTGGACCGACCCGCCGCCGCGTGCCGAAGATGATGGATCTCACCAACCCCGTCCTTCTCGGCCCGGTTCAGAATCAGGAACACTACATGAACGGCGTCATCGCGCGCCGCAACAACTTCGCAGAGCCGATCCTCCAGTTCCTCGAAGAAGCTTACGAGGATTTCGGCAAGCTGACTGGCCGCCATTACGGCCTCATCACGCAGTACAAGTGCGACGATACCGACACCGTCTTCGTGTCGCTTGGATCCGCCGCCGAGAACATCGAAGCCGCCGTCGACTACATGCGCGAAACCAAGGGTGTCAAGGTCGGTTCGATCCACCTCAACGTGATCCGTCCCTTCCCCGAGGCGGCCGTCATCGCCGCCCTCAAGGGCAAGAAGAACGTCATCATTCTCGAGCGCACCGACGAAGCTCTCTCTGGCGACAACCCTCTCGGCCGCGACATCCGCACCGCACTCTCCAAGGCTGTGCAGTATGAAGGCCACCCCGCCACCGAAGGCCTGCCGGCGATCTCGCCGAGCGAGCTGCCTCAGATCTTCAGTGGCAGCTATGGCCTCGGTTCCCGCGACTTCCGCCCCGAGCACATCATTGGCGCATACGAATTCGCCACCCAGGGCCGCGCCCGCAAAGACGGCAAGACCGCAGCCGATGGCGCCAGTTTCTTCGTCCTCGGCATCGACCATCCTTATGCTGTGATCGGCGACGAGATGCCTTCTCTGCTCCCCGAAGGCGCAGTTGCTGTCCGCTTCCACTCCATCGGCGGATGGGGCGCCATCACCACCGGCAAAAACCTCGGCGCCATCCTTGGTGACCTCAACGACCTGCTCTACGAGCGCGACGGGCTGGTCGACGACAAGGGCAATCCCAAGGAAGTTATCCACGTCAGCGCCAACCCCAAGTACGGCTCTGAAAAGAAAGGCGCGCCCACCAGCTACTTCATGGTTGCCGCCAAAGACCGCATCCGCGTCAACTGCGATCTGCGCCACGTCACTGTCGTGCTCTGCTGCGATCCCAAGGCCTTCACCCACACCAATCCGCTCGACGGCATCCAGCCCGGCGGCGCACTCATTTGGGAGTCCGACGCCGAGGGTGAGCGCGCTTGGCAGAACCTCCCCCTCTGGGCACGCAAGCAGATCATCGAGAAAAAGATTCGCGTCTACACGCTGCCGGGCTTTGAAATCGCCCGCAAAGCTACCGACCGCGCAGACCTTCAGCTCCGCATGCAGGGCAATGCCTTCCTCGGCGCGTTCTTCGCCGTGAGCCCCATGCTCCAGGAATTCGGCATCACCCAGGAGCAGTATCGCGACGTCGTCATGAAGCAGTACGTCAAGAAATTCGGCAAGCTGGGCGAAGCCGTCGTCAACTCCAATATGGAGGTCATGCTACAGGGCTTCGAACTCGTCAAAGAAATCAAGATTGGTGAGATCACCGCGGCAGACCATTCCTCCCTGCGCGGCGAGGCGCTGCTTCCGATCCTCGAACCGGTCCCGGCGTTTGCCGAGGCAGGCGCGGGCGAAAGCTGCACCGTCAGCGGTTGCCGTTCCACACCGCCTCCCACGGGCCAGGGCGAACGCGCCCCGGTGGCCACCATCTCGATGTTCGACTCCGAGTTCCGCGCCGGCCTCGGCTACGATCAGCCCGCCAGCCCGCTCTCTGCCATGGGCGTCATCGCCGCGGCAACTGGCGACACGGCTTCGAAGTACGTCGCCCGCCGCGAAACTCCGCTCTACATTCCAGAGAACTGCACCCAGTGCATGGAGTGCATCTCCGTCTGCCCCGATACCGCCCTGCCCAACACTTCGCAGGATCTCAGCACCGTCCTCAGCACCGCCGTCAGTCGCTATGTCAGCGATCGCGGCGAACGCGCGAAGATGCTCCAGAAGCTACCCGAGATCGAAAAGCAGACTCGCACCCGCATGCTGGCTGAGATGAAACAGGGCACGCCCCTGCAGACAATCATCCGCGAAGTCACCGAATCCGTTGACGGATTCTCCACCGCAGCCAAGGCCCAGTTCTACGCGATCATCGATCAAGTGCCGATGGCTTACCAGAAGACCAACGCCATCTTCTCGTCACCTGAGCGCAGGGCACCCGGCTCCGGCGGCATCTTCTCCATCTTCGTCAGCGATCTCTGCAAAGGCTGCGCCGCCTGCGTCACCGCCTGCGGTGATCACCAGGCCCTCAAGATGGTGAAGGAGACCGAGGACGTTAACGCCGAGCACGAAACCGGCACCGCCTTCCTCAACCAACTGCCTGACACCTCGCAGAAGTACCTTGGCCTCTTCAACGCCGCCAACCCGGCCGACTCGAAGACCGCCACGCTCCGCAACATGCTGATGGTTCGTCGCAACTACGACGCGCTCGTCTCCGGCGATGGAGCCTGCGCGGGCTGCGGTGAGAAGAGCGTACTCCGCTCCATCGCTGCGGTCACCGAGGCGTATATGCGCCCCGTCTACCACGCTAAAGCTGACCGCTTCGTCTCGAAGGCCGGTCAGCTCGAAAAGACCGGCGTTGCAAAGCTGGAAGCCCTGAAGCGCACCAACCCGGCCGAGTACGAAACGCTTCGCCTCACCATCTCGCACCTGATCCTCGGCCTGGGCGGCGAGCAGACCGAAGACACCAAGACTCGCATCGCCGCGCACGAAGAGGCCAACGGCCCCATCACCGACGCGCAGTTGGTCGAAGCCCTCGCCGCGGTGCTGCTCACCGAGGCCTTCAACCACAAGTCGCTCCAGCCCATCGACGGTCGCCTGGCCAATGGAATGTCTGTGATGGCCATGGCCGCGCACACTGGTTGCAACACCGTGTACGGCTCCACCTCGCCCAACAACCCGCATCCCTATCCGTGGATGAACTCACTGTTCCAGGACGGCATCACCGTGGGCTGGCTGATGGGCGAAAGCTTCATCGTCGACCACGCGCGCCGCTCCGTCATCCCCGAGCGCCTCGCCGACATCGTCCTCACCCGCGAGGGTAAGGGAGTTTCCGAGCGCGAGTACTACGAGTTCACCCACTTCACCGACGCCCTGATGACCGACCAGGAAATCGTCGAACTGCCCAAGGTCTGGGTGGTTGGCGGCGACGGCGGCATGGGCGACATCGGCTACCAGAACATGTCCAAGGTGATCCTGCAGAATAGGCCCAACGTCAAGGCGCTCATGCTTGATACCCAGGTCTACTCCAACACCGGTGGACAGAACTCCGACTCCACCCCCATGCTCGGCGGCGGCGATATGAACACCTACGGCGCTGCCACCCAGGGCAAGAACACCGAGAAGAAGACGGTTGCCGAAACCTTCCTCGCCGGACACGGATCGCCCTTCATCGCGCAGGTCTCCATGGCCAACGCGCCGAAGCTCTACCGCGCGATCCTCGACGGCCTCGAGTACCGTGGCACCATGTTCATCCAGGCATTCACCACCTGCCAGCCTGAACACGGCGTCCCCGACGACATGGCGCTCTTCCAGGCGCAGCGCGTCCGCGACTCACGCGGCGTCCCCGAGTTCGTCTTCGATCCGCGCAAGGGCGAGAGCTACCAGGAAGCCCTCGACGTCACCGGCAATCCAAGCAAGGAGCTCGACTGGTACGAGACCAAGCTCAAGTCGACCGGCGAAACCATGCGCTACACCGTGGCGCACTGGTGCACCACCGAAGCGCGGTTCCGCAACCACCTCAAGAAGATCAAGCCCGAGCAGGCCGAGAACTTGATCCACCTCGACAATATGCTGGTGCGCATCACGCAGCAGGATGTGGTCTATCGCCGCTATCTCCTGCCCGAACACCGCTCCTTTATTCCCGACTTCGGCGTGTATATCAAGTACGAGGAGAACGGAAAGATCGAGTACCGTGCGCTCTCTCGCCAACTGGTCATGTTCTGCGTCGAGCGCCGCAAGTCCTGGCGCATGCTCCAGTCCAAGGCCGGCATCGTCAACAAGGAATACGCCGCGCAGAAGGCCCTCCTCGCTGACGTAGACGCGGGCAAGATTGCGAAGGATGAGTTCTTCGCCCACGCCCAAGAAATGCTAGCCGAAAAACTCGGCCAGCCAACCCCAGCCCTCGCTAAGGCATAACCGTGAATGCTACGGGCTTTAGCTGAATGCTACAGGCTTTAGCTGAATGCTACGGGCTTTAGCTGAAGGGTCCGGGATTAAATTGAAGGGTACGGGCTTCAGCCCGTACGAACACAGCCTCACAAACTGGAACAACGAACGCGGACCGCAAGGTCCGCGTTCTTCATTTCCTGCCACCCTCTCCTCAGTTTGGGGCTGGTGAGCGAAAGATCTGCTCTAATGCGGTTCCTCTAACCCGCGAACCATCAAGGCACGACTTCATGTCCCCAAAAACCACAAAGAGTTTCTCTAAATGAGTCGACCCGAACCACAAGCCTTATCATGACGCGCAGGTCTCCTGACTCATCCCCCGTAAAAGCGTCGCGATCCCAAGGTCCTCAAACCCAAGCGACCCATACAGCCTTCGTGCACCTGTGTTTCCCGGATTCACTGCCAATCCAAGCGCAACCGGACCGAACGGCCGATCCTCCTCGAGGTGGCGGAAGAAACTGCGTCCGATCCCCCGGCCACGAAACCCGGAAGCCACAAATAGTTCATCGACAAACAACAGTCTTCCGCCAAACTCATTGCTCCAGTAAGGAACCAGCAGCGCATAGCCCCTCACCTGACTGCCTTCGTAAAATACAACGATCTGGCCGACCGACGGATGGGAGATCAGGTATTCAATACCCGACGCGAATCTCGAATGGTCCACATCGCGCCCGCTTCGGTCCTCTTCATAAAGGCTGCGCATCATCGCCGCAACTTCATCTCGATGCTTCAGGTCAATCATTACAGAGAATCTGATCGCGTTCATTTTCTTTCTCCCGGAGGGTCGCCCGCTCACCGGCTCTGAACAGGTGTGCCCGGTTCATCGCAGCCTTATCGCGATGTGCGGGTTTAGAGGATAAGATCGCCTCCCGAAATGCACACGCGTTCTCGGCAAATATCTGAGCGCCGTCGCGGCAGGAAAGTTACAGCAGGCCTCGACTTTTCACGCCGAAGCCGACGCCTCGGGTCTCGATTCTGAGACATGGGCTATCATCTCTCTACCAACCACATCACCCGAGGCCCCATGCGCAAATCCGCGTCCCTTGCCGCCTTTCTCGCAACCGCGCTCCTCCTGCCCAGCTCAGACTCGATCGCCCAGGACGCACCCACCTACCGCGCCGGCCTCAAGAGCTTCACCATCCCCCTGCCTTCCTCCGAGCTCGTCGAAGCCGGCCCCGACTATCGCGTTCTCCTCGAGCCGCTCGTCCCCATCAACAACCGTCTTGTCGCCGCGTTCCTCCAACCCGCCGATCTCGACACCCTCCGCTCCGGCCCTTCTGCGGCACTTGGCCGCTATGCCCTCGTCGAAATCCCACGCCGCGTCGAATTCAGCGAGATTACCCCGGAGTTGTTCAAGCAGATCACGGATACGATCGCCACCCAATTCGGAGCCGCCGTCGATGCCAGCCTCAAAGACCAGCAGGATGAAGCCAATCGCCGTCTCAAAGCCTTGGGCTCGTCCGCAGACATCACCTTCGACAAGCCGGTTCAGCTCGGTACTCTCTTCAGCAAGCCGGATGCCAGCGGCTACGGAATGATCATGCCCGTTTCCGTTGGCGGCAAGACCAAGAAAATGATCATGGGCATGATCGTCGTTCACGTGCAGGCACGCGTCCTGCTCATCTATCTATACGGCGAATACAAGGACCAGTCCTCACTCGATTGGATCCGCACCACCGACGAGCATTGGGCTGACGCCATTCTCCAGGCCAACCATTGACGTCCGGCGCCCCCTGGATTTTTGTCAAGTACCTTCAATCGAGATTCCTTCCAACCTATAGATTCCAAGGGTCAAAATCTCGCCGCAAGTTTGCAGTCCATTTCCCTCTGCAGGCGCACAATGAATCTGAAGTCAAAATGTGAAGACTGGACGCTCAGTTTTAAGCGTCCCTGGTCTTCTGGTCTTGGCTTCCGGATCCATTTCAAAGCAAGGATTTTCTCGAGGAGGGTGACAGGTGTACACAACGATCCGGCCGCATTTACAACTAAGCCTCATTAAGCACCAAATAAGCTGTCAAAACGTGCCAAAATCGACCAAAAAGCGCCATTTTGCACCGATTATTTTCGGTTAAGTTATTCAAAATAAAAGACATAATCGAAATAACCCCACAAAAAATCGCCTAGCTCCGGCACACGAACTCACAAACCTTGGTAGGGAGCTGGACCAACCGTCAGCGCGCAAACTTCACAAACTTGCGCCCCGCATACAGCCGAAAACCACCCGTGGGATCCGCCATGATTTGCAGCGGCATCGGCCGCTTGATCCCGTCATCCGTCGACGACTGCGCCGAAAAGATGTCGTGTGCGCCCACGTCCGTCACCACAAACTTGCCGCCCACGAAGCCCACTCCGTAAACTCCAGCAGGAAGATTCTCGCTGCCAAACTTCAGTGGAACTTCGGTGATGAAATAAGCCTGATACTTGGCCTGGATATCGCTCGAGTATCCGCTTGTGTCTACCAATGTAGACAGCACGTAATACCCGTCAGAGAACTTGATGCCGGTCGAGTTCCGCAGTTGCGTAGGCGCGGACTGCGCCTTGTAATACACGCTGGCCGGCAGCAGTTTCTGTGTCTCTGAAGGCTTGAGAACCGTGTCACCGCCCTGCGCCAGCGATACCCACGGCGCAACCAGCACCGCCACCGTGAACGCAAAGGCTCCCGCAAACCGCATCATTGGCTGAAAGCGCATAAAAAGAAACCTCCCTCAAATTGCAATCGTCCGGAGTATACCGCATCGTTCTCAGCCCCCGAATCGACCCCAAGGTTGAAGCAGGTCAAATACTTGGATCGCAGCCAACCGACCGCTTGTGCGCCCGCCGCATCCAAGCGCGCAGGTATAATCGCTCTGTGTCGACCACCTCCGACATAACGCTCGATACATCGGCAACCTCAAAGCTGCACGCACTCGAAGATCGCCTGCGCGCTCTCGGTAGCGTAATGGTGGCCTACTCCGGTGGAGTCGATTCGGCCTTTCTCGCAGCAACTGCCCACAAGGTCCTCGGCGCTCGCATGCTCGCCGTTCTGGCCGACTCACCAAGCCTCGCCCGCCGCGATATGGAACAAGCCAAAGCCTTCGCCGAGACCCACGGCATTCCGTTGCGCGTCATCCAGACAGAAGAACTCTCGAAGCCCGAGTACCAGCGCAACGAAGCCGACCGCTGCTTCCACTGCAAGACCGAGCTTTTCGAAGGCATGGAGAAGCTGAGCTCCGAACTCAGTTTCAACCAAATCGCCTACGGCATGAACGCCGACGACGCCCGAGACTATCGCCCCGGCCAGCGCGCCGCCGAGCATCACGAAGTGCTCGCGCCGCTCGCCGACGTCGGTTTGACCAAGCAGGAGATCCGCACGCTGGCCAAGGAAGCCGGCTACACGCTGTGGGATCGCCCCGCCGCCCCTTGCCTCTCCTCGCGAGTGGAATACGGCCGCCCCGTGACCCGCGAAGTCCTCGAACAGGTGGAACGCGCCGAAGAAAGTCTACGGCAGTTGGGATTCCGCGAATTCCGTGTACGCCATCATGGCGAGCTTGCGCGCGTAGAGATCGCGCGTGCCGAGTTGCCGCGGGCCCTCACCATCGAGATGGTGGAGCGCATCTCCTCCGAATTGCGCCGCACCGGATTCCAATACGTCACCCTCGATTGCACCGGTTTCCGCTCCGGATCTTTGAACGCTGTATTGCCTGCCGACGTGCTCCTGCGCCGCGGCGCGTAAGTTACCTCCAATGCGCATTGGATATCTCGATTGTTTCTCCGGCATCAGTGGCGACATGCTGCTCGGCGCACTCGTCGACGCGGGCGTTCCGTTCGCGCTCCTTGAAAACGCCACCGCAGCCCTCAACGTCGGCGCACATCTCGAGTTGCGCAAGATCAGCCGAGGCGGCATCTCCGCAACCAAGGTGGACGTGATCGTGCCCAACGGCCACGAGCAAGCTGAATCTGCTCACCAGTTAGTGGATCACCAGCACGAACACCCGCACGATCACACTCACGAAGGCCATTCTGACCATGCTCATGCGCACCAGCTCGTCCACGCCGACGGAACAGTTCATTCGCACGAACACTCGCATCACGAGCACCGATCGCTGTCCACAATCCTCGGCATCATTCAATCCGCCCCGCTTCCCGATCACGTGAAGCGTCAAGCGGCACACGCATTCCAATTGCTGGGCGAAGCAGAAGCCCACATTCACTCGATGCCCATTGAGCAGGTACACTTCCACGAGGTCGGCGCGGTCGACACCATCGTGGACATCGTCTGCTCCGCGGTAGGCAGTGCGCATCTCGGCGTCGATCGCTGGCTCGCGTCAGTCCTCAACGTCGGCAGCGGCACCGTCAATTGCGCCCACGGCGCACTTCCCGTGCCTGCTCCCGCAACACTGGCCTTGCTCGGTAACGCTCCCGTCTACGCAGCCGGGCCGCCAATGGAACGCATCACCCCGACAGGCGCGGCGCTTCTCCGCATGCTCAATGTCGAATATGCGCAGCTGCCTTCCATGCGCATCTCCGTATCAGGCTACGGTGCCGGCGGCCGCGAGACACCGGGCCAGCCCAACGTCCTGCGACTGCTCATCGGCGAAGAAGAGGCAAGCGAGAGTGCCGTCGAGCCCATAGCGATCATGGAAACCGTCATTGACGACTCCAGCCCGCAGTTAATCGCCTATGTCAGCGAACTGCTCCTCGAATCCGGCGCCTGGGACGTTTACCGCATTCCCGTGCAGATGAAGAAGGGCCGTACCGGCGTGCAGCTGACCGTTCTCTGCCACCCTGATCGCCTCCCGAATCTGCGCGACCTGCTGTTCCGCGAAACAACTACGATTGGCCTGCACTGGCGCGTCGAAAACAAGATCTCCCTCGCGCGCGAATTCCGTGAAGTGCAAACTGAATGGGGACCGGTGCGGATGAAGATCGCCCGCTGGCCCTCCGGTGAAATCGCCAACGCCGCGCCGGAGTACGAAGATTGCCGACGCATTGCTGCCGCCCACTCGGTCCCCCTGAAGCAGGTCACGGAGCAGGCCCGGCGCATGTTTGCCGCTCACATCGAGGAGGGGCGCTGATGGATCGCTCGCAGATTGAAACACTGCTCAAAGAAGTCCAGGCAAGTCGCACCACTGTGCCGGATGCGCTCGAACGGCTGAAGGATCTGCCCTTTGAAGACCTCGGTTTCGCCAAGCTCGATCATCATCGCGCTCTGCGCACCGGAATGCCTGAGGTGATCTTTGCCGCTGGCAAAACCACTGATCAGGTCGCGTGCATCTTCGCTCACATGGCTAGGGCCGGCGGCAACGTGCTCGCCACACGCGCCTCGCGCGAATGCTTCGAAGGCGTCAGCAATGCAGAGCCTCGCGCCAGCTATCACGAGACTGCCCGCGCCATCACCCTGGAACAGGACAAGGCTCCCGCCGGCAAAGGAAATATTTGCGTAGTCTGCGCCGGCACCAGCGATCTGCCCGTCGCCGAGGAAGCAGCCATCACTTGCCGCCTGATGGGCAATGCCACCGAGTTAATCGCCGACGTCGGCGTTGCTGGAATCCATCGCCTGCTCGCACAAAAGGAATCACTGCAATCCGCCCGTGTCCTTATCGTCTGCGCCGGCATGGAAGGCGCGCTGCCCACCGTCGTCGCCGGCCTCGTCAATGCTCCGGTGCTCGCCGTGCCCACCAGCGTTGGATACGGAGCCTCATTCGGCGGTGTCGCAGCCCTGCTCGGCATGCTGAATACCTGCTCACCCAACGTCTCGGTAGTGAACATCGACAACGGATTCGGCGCAGCCTGCATCGCCTCCCTCATCAATCATATGGACTAAGCGCCTTGCGCTCGTAGAGCACCATTTCATGCACTCCTGGCGCGCCGTTAGCATTCTGCTCGAAATATTGCATTCGAATCCGCTCAAGGTGATCACTATCACTGTCGGGGGACCCCTTAGGCGCGAATCATCTCTGTGAGGGCGAACGCCGCCCTCGCACGCGATCGTCCGCCTGGTGCAATTGCTGCTGATGCCCTGATCGTTTCTCCGATCCCGGTCCTCGGAAGCGCACTGCTCGCAAGCGTATCGCCCGGAGCGCCTAGGGGAGGCAAGTGGCACGTTCAAAATTGCCGCCGTTGCGCAGGATCTCGCAGATCTCCTTTCTGCTCATCTTTCTTGCGCTCCTGATCCTCACATCGATGCGGCCTGCCTCCGCCGGTTCCGGAGACATCCACATGCGCGCACCGGTGCGCATGTTCTTCTTGCTCGATCCCCTGATCGCCATCGCCAATGCGCTTGCCACGCACTCTCTCTATAGCGGACTTCTGCTCAGCCTCATCATCCTGCTGCCAACGCTCTTCCTCGGTCGATTCTTCTGCGGTTGGATCTGTCCCATGGGGACCTTGCAGCACTTCGTCGGCGGCATGCGTTCTGAAGCCAAGCGCGGCAAACAACGCATTGCATCGAACCGCTACAAGCGCTGGCAAACCGTTAAGTACGTCGTCCTGATTGCTGGCCTGGTCGCCGCCTTCTTCGGTTCCATGGTCATCGGCACGCTCGATCCGTTCAGCCTGCTGGTTCGTTCCATCGGCCTCGCCCTTTTGCCCGGGTTCAACGTCGCCACTCGCGCGCTGCTGCTTCCGATGGAGCACAGCCACATCGGAGCGATCCGAATCACCGGCGAATCGCTCCACACTATTCTTCAGGCAACGATCCTCGATTTCCGGCAGGCGCACTTCTCGCAAGGTCTTTTCGTCGGCGTCTTGTTCCTCGTGATTCTCTGGGCCAGCATGCGCGTAACGCGCTTCTGGTGTCGCGCCATATGTCCGCTCGGCGCTTTGCTCGGCGTCGTCTCCCGCTGGTCCATTTTCGGTCTCCACAAAGACGCATCCCGCTGCGACAACTGCAATCGCTGCCTGCAGAATTGCCAGGGCGGCGACGATCCCATCGGCACTGCGCCCTGGCGTAAATCCGAGTGCCTCACCTGCATGAACTGCGTGGATAGCTGCCCACAGGGGGCACTGCAATTCCGATTCTTCCGCAAAGAGCGTGAAGTCGCCACACCCGATCTCGGCCGGCGCAGAACCCTCACTGGGCTAGCCGCCGGCGCCGCCGCTGTTCCGCTAATGCGCGCCAACACCGGCCTCGGCAAAGGCCGCAATGAGCGCCTGCTGCGTCCACCTGGCGCCGTCGATGAGTCCGATTTTCTTTCTCGCTGCATCCGGTGCGGCGAGTGCATGAAGGTGTGCCCAAACAACTCGCTTCATCCCACCTTGACCGAGGCAGGGCTCGAAGGGCTTTGGACCCCAACCCTGGTTCCACGCATCGGCTACTGCGAACCCAGCTGCGTGCTCTGCTCTGAGGTCTGCCCGACCGGCGCCATCTGGCAAATCACACCGAAGCAAAAAGGATGGGTCGCAGGCGGCGCTACCCAACAAAGCCAGCCCATCCGGCTCGGAACCGCATTTTACGATCGCGGCCGATGCCTGCCCTGGGCACTGGCAACCGACTGCATTGTTTGCGAAGAGTGGTGCCCCGTTTCTCCCAAGGCCATTTACGTCGAAGAAGCCCAGGTCGTCGACTCCACTGGAGTCACAAAAACCTTAAAGCAGCCGCGCGTCGACCCGAGCCGGTGCGTCGGTTGCGGGGCATGCGAATACGCCTGCCCGTTGCAGGAGAAACCCGCTGTCTACGTAACCAGCATCGGCGAGAGCCGCTCGCCCAGCAGCCAGATTCTGCTCAAGAGAAGCTGAGCCCTCCAAAGAGAGGACAGAAGGGACTGGATAGATGATGAAGCGATCACATCCTTTTTTGTTTGGAGTCTTGGTGGCCTTAGTCGCCGCCACTGCCGCGTTCTCAGGCTGCAAAAAGAGAAGCGGCAACCCATTCCCAGCCTCGAGTAGCGTAGCGGGCTGGGAAAAAACCGGCGAGACACGAACCTTCGCGCCGCAGGATTTGTGGCAATACATCGACGGCGATTCCGAACAGTACATCCAGGCCGGCGTGGTTTCAACCAAAACCTCCGATTACAAATACCAGGGCCAGATTGAAGCCGTGGTCGATGTCTACACCATGGGCGGACCAGACGGCGCGCAAACCATCCTGGAGCGGGGCCAGACGAAGGACGCGCAAACCGTAAAGCTCGGCGACGAAGGCCTTCAATACTCGCAAAGCGTCAGTTTCCGCAAAGGGCCCTACCTCGTGCGCATCGTTGCCTATAAGTCCTCGGCATCAACCCCGCAGGCTCTGATGTCGCTGGCCCATGGCGTTGAGGCAAACCTGTAAATCAAATGCGGCCCTTGAAAGCCGCCGCACCTGCAAGGGAGAAGATCGATGACCAGCCGTCGCGAATTCATGAAGGAAGCCGCAACCGGTGCAGTTCTGCTTGGCACACAGTCCAGCAAAGGTCTAGCCCGCGTGCTTGATCGAAGCAAGGATCAAAGCAACGACTCCTCCAAATCCAGAGTCGTGATTGCTCGCGACCCCGCTCTTCACACACCCGATGGGAAGCTCGACGAGAAGCACATGGCTGAACTGCTGGATCGCGCCATCACTACCTATACCGGCCACCATCGGCCGCTCGACGCATGGAAGCACATCGTCATCGAAGGCGGCGGCAACGACAAGGTCATCGGCCTCAAGACCAACGGCCTCGGCGGACGCGGCATCTCCACGCACGCCATCCTCGTCTTCGCCATTGCCGAGCGCCTTCAGCAGGTCGGCGTAAAGCCGGGCAACATCCTTATCTGGGATCGCAACGCTCGCGACCTCGAAGCCTGTGGCCTGACCATCAGCACTGACCCGAACCGTATTCGCTGCTTCGGCTCTGACGTTTCGGGCTTCGAAGACAAGGTCGAGAACTGGGGCTCATCACACGCGCGCTTCTCCCGAATCCTCACTCGCGAATGCGCCATGGTAATTAACCTCCCCATTCTTAAAGACCACAGCATGTCCGGTGTCACATTCGCAATGAAGAACATGTACGGCGTCGTCGAGCGACCACAGGATTTGCACGCGGGTGGCTGCAATCCCGGCGTCGCCGACCTCAACGCCTTCCCCGTAATTCGTAAGAAGATCAAGCTGACCATCGGCGATGCCATGACCTCGGTCTATGAAGGTGGCCCGGGCTTCCGACCCGAGCACCTGTGGCAACCCAACGCCCTCGTCGTCGGAGAAGACCGCGTAGCCATCGATCACGTTGCGTGGGGTCTCCTCGAGAAGAAGCGCGCCGAAGTTGGCTTGAAATCGCTGGAAGCTGCCGGTCGTCTGCCCCGTTACATCGCAACCGCTGCCGACACCGCACACGCACTCGGCACCAATGACCCGCAGCGAATCAAGGTCATCGAGGTCTGATTGCGAGAACGCCAATGATCGACCAGGACAAACACGAGACCAATCCGCCACCGGAAGAGCATGGCATGACGCGCCGCGAGGCCATGCTGCAACTGTTGCGCGTCGGCGGAATTGCTGCCGGTGCCGCGGGCGCCGGTGCCTGGCTCAGCGACCGCAGCCACCGCCCTGTTCCTGCCGCCGCCGAGCAGGCGCGCAAAGACCATCGCATCTCCTCGAATAAGCAATGGCCTCAAATCGCCATTGCACAGTACCCGGTCGACCGCGGACCACAGCCCGGCGAGCCCCGCGCGCTGGTCCGCGTCGCTCTCGAGAATCTGGGTGGCATGGGGCGTTTCGTCGCGCGCCAGGACGTCGTTGTCATCAAGCCCAACATCGCCTGGGACCGCACTCCAGAGCAGGCGGCCAACACCAACCCCGAACTGGTCGCCGAAGTCGTGCGCCAGTGCTGGCAGGCTGGCGCCAAGCGCGTTATCGTCACTGACGTCAGCTGCAACGAGGCGCGACGATGCTTCCATCGCTCGGGGATCGAAGCCGCCGCCAGATCTGAGGAAGCCGAGGTCATCCTTCCCGATCCCGAATTGTTCCGCGAAGTAGATCTCGGCGGAGTGGTGCTGAAAAGCTGGCCTGTCTTCACACCGTTTCTCGAAGCCGACAAGGTCTTCAACCTCCCCATTGCCAAGCACCACGAACTCACCGGCGCAACCCTCGGCATGAAGAACTGGTATGGCATCCTCGGTGGACAGCGCAACCGCCTGCATCAGCAGATCCACCAGAGCCTCGCCGACCTGGCCGCTTTCATGCTGCCGACGCTCACCATCATGGATTGCTACCGCATCCTCGTCCGTAATGGCCCGACCGGCGGAAACCTCGAAGACGTCACACTGAAGAAGACCGTAATTGCAGGCACCGATCCTGTGGCTCTCGATGCGTACGCGGCCAAGGCTTATTGGAATCTTGATCCGGGGCACCTGCCTTACCTGCAGATGGCGGCCAACCGCGGACTGGGAACAGTGGAGTTCGAAAAGCTGGCAATCAAAGTTACCCAGCTGAGTTGATTTTTCCCGGGCGCTCGCGGTCTATCGCGCACTCGGTGAACGGAGAAGAAGTTATGAAGATATCTGGACTGCTATTAAACGGAATTTTGGCGCTGGCTATGCCGGTTTTCGCGCAGCAGACGGCAAAAATCCACGGTCACGTCATCAACTACACCGGCCAGCCGCAGCCCGCAGGTATGATCTGCCTTTCGACCGACGGAGGCTTGACGCCCGCATACACGTTTCAAGTTGATGCCAAGGGCAACTACAGCGGAGAAGCAGCGGCGGGCGCGTACACCCTTATCTATCGCATGCCCGATACGCCTCCCAGCATGTGGATAGATCGGATCACCGACATTGTTCTTAAGACCGGTCAGAGCCTCGAGCAGAACGACGACATGAGCCGAGTGGAGTTCATCAATGATTTGCCCGACGAGCAGAAGAAACAATTGGAAGAATTGAAAAAGCAGGGCACCGCAACGCAAAACCAGGACACGCTCGTCAAGACCATCAATGCCGATCTCGGCGTTGCCGTACAAGATCTGAAAGAGGCCGACAACGCGCGTGGCGCAGCTTTGAAAGCTCTAGGCAGAACAGCCGATCCGGCAGAGATCGATGCCAAAGCTGCAGAAATCCGCAATCCGAAGTGCATCGATGCCGAAGCGCTGATGCTTAGGGATCTGGATCTTCTAAAGCACTCAGGTCTCGCCGCAGACGAAACATCGCTATGGCAGAACCTCGGCCGTGCGCAGATCGGCCTCGGAAAATACGATGACGCCGAAAAGGCCTACAAAAAGGTCCTTGATATTCAGGGTGCTGGCGGAAGTCCGAATCCTGGCGTTCAGGCTGTGGCCAACGCCGGACTCGGGGAAGTCTATGCGCGGACCGGCAAAACGGCAGATGCCGACAAGTCTTTCGAGTTGGCCGTTCAACTCGATGCCGCACACGCCGCGATGTACTTCCGCAATGAAGCTCTCATCTTCCTGCAAGCAGGCAATGCAGAGGCCCAGGTAGCAGCAGCCGAAAAAACCATCAAGGCTAATCCCAAAGACGCCTTGGCCTACTACATCAAGGCCAACGGCCTGTTCAAGAATGCCGGGATCGATCCTGCTGCAAAGCATTACGATTTGCCCGCCGGCTGTGCCGACGCTTACCGGAGATACTTGAGTCTCGCACCCACAGGCCCCTACGCCGCAGAAGCACAGTCGGTGCTGCATCGAGCCGAAAAGGGAACAAGGGCTGAGAAATAGCAACCATCAGAATCTCGCCTTCAGCCGCAATGCAAAATGCCCCACCTCTTCGGTGGGGCATTTCCAACAATCCATCATCCACGAACCGCGCTGCCGTTAAGGCCGGTCGTAGAACCGGAAAAACAGCGATGGCTTGGCGCAGGGCTCGGCTCGCGCCACTAGTTCCGTTTGCTGCTTTTCGCTCATGGGTGTGAATCCTCTCGCCAGTTGCGCATTCTCTTCCAACTGGGCCGTAGAATCGCAGCCAATGATGACCGTGCTTACCGGCCGCGAGAGCGTATAGTACATGGCCTCGCGCATCGTGAGGGTACCGGGCTTGTCGGTCTGGATGGTCATGCCCTCCCACGAGTGCTTCTGCTGCTCAATCGACGGCGGCGTCCACGTTGAAAGGATGCGCCCGCGCCCCGGAATTTTCATTCCAATGATTCCCATCTGCTTTTCTACCGCCAGCGGCAGCAGAGCGTCGTTGAAGCTGTAGTGGTGCGGATCGGCGGCGTTCACTGCCATCAGGATGCAGTCAAAGTCGTGCCTGTGAATGCACTCAATCAGCGCGTCCGGCCGGTAGTGCCCGGTGATGCCGAGGTACCGGACCACCTTCTGCTGCTGCATGTCGACCAGCGCCTCGAGCGCGCCGCCTTTGGCGAAAATCTGTTCCACGTCATACTGCGTGCCGACGTCGTGCAACTGCCAAAGGTCCACGTGATCGGTCTGTAGCAATTGAAGCGATTTCTCGATCATGCGCATCGAGCCTTCGCGCGTCCGCTCCTTCGTCTTGGTTGCGAGGAACGCTTCATTGCGACGCTTCGCCATCACCTTGCCAACGTACTGCTCGCTCCAGCGCTCGGGCCCAGCGTAGATCGACGACGTGTCGAGGTAGTTCACGCCCAGGTCCAGCGCTCGCTCCACGATCGGTACAGCAACATCGAAGTTGTTCGGCTTCTCCAGGGCAGCTTGCCCACCCAGCGAGAAGATGCCGACCTTATATCCGGTCTTTCCCAGGTTGCGCATCGGCATGGCTGCTGGCGTGCGCGGGTTCGACGGCAGGTTGGAAAGTGATTTGTTCGGTGTAACCGCAAATGCGGAGGGCGTTAGCAGGGCGGCCGTGGCAGCTCCGCCAATCTTCAAAAAGTCGCGACGGCCCTGGTTAGGCGGAGATGCTGGCTTCTTCTGGCTCATCGGGTACTCCTGTATCCGTCAACTTGGATCGGTCAAATGACCGGGCGAAATGAGAGCGACACCATCATAAACCTCGGCGCGTTCGATTGCCGGAGCCAGCCGACACGTACCAAAGCTCTCTTTGGTAAGCTAGTCTCCAGGGAGCACTTCCATGGACATTACATCCCCACTCGTCGTCGTGCCCGTCTTCGTGATCGTCTTCTTTACTTGCATTCTCTGGGCGACTCGGGGCAATCTCGACGGTCATCAACCCACCGAGAGCAGTTCAGGCCACATGAAGCACTGAGTTTCTGCCTGGATTTTCTCGCCCTGCCTCAGGCGATTCAGCGCGCCATACAATTCTGAGATAAAAAGGGCCGCCGCACCGTAATGCGCAGCGACCCTTTGCCTTTTCAGACTTCAATCTTGCTTCTTGTCGTCCTTCTTCTGGTCCTTCTTATCGTTCTTCTTCTGGTCTTTATTGTTATTGTTGTTCGGCCTGTTTTGCTGTTGCTCAGCCGAACGGTTCTGCGGAGTTGGAGGTAGAGGACGCCCCTGTGGTGTCGGCGGCGGTGCTTGCCGTTCCTCAGGCCGGCTCGGCTGATTATTCGGCCGATTGGGCTGATTCGGCTGCTGGTAGTTCGGCTGGTTTGGCCGCTGCGGCTGATTGTTCGGTTGATTGGGCTGATTTGGCCGCGGTACACCCTGCACCGGACCAACCGGGTTCGCGCGGGGCACACTTCCAGGATTCGGGACATACGGCTGGTTCGGCCGCGGCTGGTTGGCCGGTTGATTTGGCTGCGGTTCATTCGACCGGTTCGGCTGCTGATAATTGGGCCGATTGGGCTGGTTCGGCTGTTCTGGGTTCGGTTGGTTCGGCCGCTGCGGTTGATTGTTTGGTTGATTTGGTTGATTCGGCTGATTGGGCCGCGGTTCGCCCGGCACCGGCGGAACCGGGTTTGCTCGCGGCACACTTCCCGGGTTCGGCACGTACGGCTGGTTCGGCCGCGGCTGGTTGGCCGGCTGATTCGGCTGCGGTTGATTCGGCCGCTGGGGCTGTTGATAGGTTGGCCGATTGGGCTGATTCGGCTGTTCGGAAGTCGGTTGGTTTGGCCGCTGCGGCTGACCATTGGGTTGATTCGGCTGATTCGGTTGTTGGTAGTTCGGCTGATTCGGCTGCTGAATGCCCCGCACCGGACCAACCGGGTTTGCCCGTGGCACACTTCCCGGGTTCGGCACATATGGCTGATTCGGCCGCTGCTGGTTCCCCTGAGCGGGCGGGATCGGATTCCTTCCCGGCCCGTTCTGCACTGGGTGAGTTGGAGCAGCAACCACGGTCCGCCCGGGAATTGGTCTCACTGGAGGATTCGGCCTCACCGGCGGCGCAACCGGGATTGCTCCAGGCTTCGCCGAAATCTGCTTGCCCTGCTGATTGATGAGAACCGGCCGCTGGATTGAGACCGGAACCGGGTGCGCAACGGGGCGCGTCACAATAGCGCGCGCCGGTGGCGCCACGATTGGTTGCGCCAGAGGTCTCACCTGCTGTACCTCCCGCGGATCTACTCGCACAGCCACGTTCCTGACTGATCGCCCATGCGCGAAATCATCCTGCCGCACCGCAGTTACATAGGTCTTGTTTACGTAGGTGATGTTCGTGACATTCACGACATTCACATACGTTCTCTCCACGTGCACCCGTGGAGCCTCGCGGATGTTGGTGATGTTTACCTGGTCGACATAGCGCGGGCTGCAGCGATACCACGGGCGGTAAGCTTCACCGGGGCCTAACGGGAACCACACCGACAGTCCCACTCCTCCGCCGCCACCTACACCACCGGCAAACACCACCAGCGCCGGCGACCACACTGGGCGCACATTCACCGGCCCTGGAACCCATCCCCATCGATCGTGGTATCTCACCCAACGACCGTAGTGGAACGGCGCATAGCCCCACGACTCATCCTCGACCCAGACCCATCCCCACGGATCGCGATTGATCCAATGACCGTTGTGGTAAGGCTCCCAATCTGCCGAAACGCCGCGCGGAAACCAGACAGCGCCATACTCGGTCTGCGGCTGCCAGTCACCGGAGGCGTCAAGATCGGCTGCTCCTGGAATTTCAGGACTGACATACTGGAAGGTTGCTGCGCGGGCCAGTTGCTGGTCCCGTTCCTGGCTCCAGTTGTCCAGATCGTCCGGCCCATTGGGCTGCAACCACTGCGGAGAGACCGGGTTCGATCCGGCAAGCTCAAGCGATTGGCCGTTATCTAGCTCTTGGCGGAAGTCTCCCGCCGCCGTGATATCCGCAAACTGGCCGAGATTGGTGAAAACAGTTGCTCCGTCATTGGGCAGCACGTCCACGCGCAGATCGCCGGAATTCGCAAATTCCGCATTCCCGTTAGGCGTACTGATATCGAGCAGCTGCCGCGGCCACAGTCCGAAGCTGTGCAGCCTGATCGAGCCCTGCGCGATGCCAAAGTTGATGTTGAATGAGGAATCATCGACCAGCGTCACGTCTGAATTCGGGCCGATGCGCACATAGGTTTGGCCTACCTGGATCTCGGCCCGCCCGTCGGAATCGGTAAAGATCCGGTCACCGGGACCAACCGGCAGATTGGGGTAGGCCTGGCCCCATTCATCTGCAGTGATCGGTTGAATCGAAACGTTGCCGGAAATATAGGAGATGCGGCCCGCCTCAGACGGAGGATCATCCTGGGCCATGGCCGTGGCGGTAGCCAGCACGAGCCCGCCGGCGACGATGCCCGTCAGCGCCAGTTGTTTGGAGGAGCAGAGAGCAAACATAGTTAAGTCCTTTCGGGATACGCTGGCTCGTTTTGCGGTTTGCCCAATGGCTGCAGCTGCTTGACATCCAAATTCTGCGCCGATCTAAGCTGAACAAACACAAGGGCCAGTCTCCTTGTTAGATACAAACAATGCAGAATACTAACCCTACTATCTGAAGAAAGTAGTACAAAGATCATTGGTTCCCGGGGAGCCTCAATTTGAGTTTGAGGAACCGGCCACAAGATTCTGTCGTACTACGGGATATGGGAGCGAACGCGATGAATCGGGAAATACTTTGCGCATTGATGGGATTAGCTTTGGCTTCAGGGATTGCCGGGTGCCGCGTTCACGTAGACAAGGACGCTAACGGACAAGAGAAGACTGTCCAGGTCGATACGCCCTTCGGCGGAGTCCACGTCAATACCGACCAGATCACTGCAACCGATCTCGGACTACCGGTCTATCCAGGCGCCGAAATTGTGAAGGATAAAGACCACGATAAATCCGCCGATGTGAACATGGGCTTCGGCGAGTGGACACTGCGTGTGCGCGCCGTGAACTACGCCACAACCGATCCGCAGGACAAGGTGACCGCGTTCTACAAAAAAGCCCTCGGCCGGTATGGTGACGTAATTACCTGCCAGGGGAACGCTCCCGTTGGCACGCCGACTGCGACATCTGAGGGCCTTACCTGCGCCGACGATGGCAATCATGGTCACGTCAAAATCGACAACAAGGACTACGGCGGCCACAAC
Organism: Occallatibacter sp.; assembly: GCA_036495975.1. Lineage (GTDB taxonomy): Bacteria > Acidobacteriota > Terriglobia > Terriglobales > Acidobacteriaceae > Telmatobacter. The sequence goes on from DASXLY010000003.1 coordinate 61,081, forward strand.
GGATTCCAGTTGAAGGCTGGCTCAAAGCGCCACCAGCACATTCTGGGCTTTGAGGATTCCCAGAACGGAAAGACCCGTTTTGCGCTTGTAGCTCTCGATCTTCCTGCCGGCGTGAGCAGCAAAACCGACTAGACTGTCGGCGGCTGCCTCAACCATAAACTGCAGAATTTGCGGGCACCCCGTGTGTCTGATGCCATAGAATGCCACGTTAGGTATCACACCCCATCTCAGCGGAGCCCCAAAAGATGCACATTTCAGCTCGTCGCCTTTCCCCGGCGGCAATTCTGGCTGTTGCCGTTGCTTTGTATGCAGCCGATAAGCCAAAGCAGGCTGCGCCGGCACAACCGGCCGATCCCTATACTGAAATCCAACCTGCCACCGAATCGCTGGACATGACCATGTATCAGCGTATTCGCGACGAAGGCCTCAACCACTCGCACGTAATGGAGTTCGCCTCCGCGTTGATGGATGGCATCGGCCCACGTCTCACCGGCTCGCCCAACGTCAAGAAAGCCAATGAATGGACGCGGGACACCCTCACAAAAATCGGCCTCGAGAACGCGCACCTCGAAGATTGGGGAGAGTTCGGACTCGGCTGGCAACAGCTGAATACATGGGCGCGCATGGTTACACCCGACACTGCCGTGCTCATCTTGCAGGCCACCCCGTGGTCGCCGGCCACATCCGGCCCAGTCACGGGTGATGTCGTCTTCGTGAGTATTCAGACCGAGAAAGACTTCGACCAGTATCGCGGCAAGCTGGCTGGCAAGATCGTGCTCTACGGCGCAATGCGCGAGGCTCCGCCGGTCGACAAAGCACTCTTCGATCGCTACACCGAGAAAGAACTCGAAGACATCGCGGAATTTCCGGTAAATGCCAACGCTGGCGGTATTCCGCCGGAGATGCAGGCCCGTCTTCGCACATTCATGGAACGCATGCGCATGATCGACAAGGTTGCCCAGTTCTTTGCCGACGAAAAGGTCGCCGCCGTGATCGAGCCGAGCCGCGACGGGAAGAACAGCGGCGGATCGGGAGGCACCTTCTTCGATGACAATGGCGCAACGCTTGGCCGTACCCCCTATCTCGCCGACAAACGGGTCAAAGTGCCGGTCGCAGTAGCCGCAATCGAGAGCTACGGGCGTCTCTATCGGCTTGTACAGGCTCATGCTCCGGTCACCGTTGAGATCAACATAGACACCAAGTTCACCGGCGAGCATGAACACGCCTATGACACCATTGCTGAAATCCCCGGCACTGACCCGAAGCTGAAAGAACAGGTAGTCATGCTCGGCGGACATCTTGATAGCTGGATCGCCGGAACCGGAGCGACCGATAACGGTGCCGGCACCATCGTCGCCATGGAGGCCGTGCGCATCCTGAAGGCTCTGGGGATCAAGCCACGCCGTACCATCCGTATCGCGTTGTGGACAGGGGAAGAGCAGGGACTCTTCGGATCGAAGGGCTACTGCAAACAGCATTTTGGGTCGGCCCCTGTCTCTACTGCCCCCGATCAGATGGCACTGCCTGAATTTATGCGTCGCGCCTCTGGGCCTCTCGAAGTCAAGCCGGAGCAAAAACTCATCTCCGCCTACTTCAACGTCGATAACGGTTCCGGCAAGATCCGGGGCATTTACACGCAAGGCAACGCAGCAGTCGCACCCATCTTCGAGCAATGGATCGCTCCGCTTAAGGATCTGGGAGTGACCACTCTGACCATGCGCAACACGGGCGGTACCGATCACCTGAGCTTCGATGCCGTAGGTATTCCCGGCTTCCAGTTCATTCAGGATTCGCTGGATTACGAGAGCCGTACCCACCACTCCAACCAGGACGTCGTCGAGCGCTTGCAGGCGGCCGACTTGAAGCAAATTGCCACGGTCGAGGCAATCTTCGTCTATAACGCAGCCATGCGCGATCAGATGATGCCGCGCAAGCCGTTGCCGGACCCCGTCCAAGAGGAACAGAAACGCAGACCAATCGAGGGCATCTTCCCCGGGGCGACACCTCCACCTGCTCCTGAAAAACAGTAACCTCGCGCTTGCAAAGAGCCCGCTCCGAACGCCGGGGCGGGCTCTTTCGTTTTGGGCCCTCTGGCGCCCACAAGTCGGCCGAACCTGCCTGTTCAAGGTTCGACGGGGGCTAAGGTGACATACAACAGGAAGGCAGGTTCCAGCAATCTTGTTCTGTTTGTGCAGGGCTGGAAGAGCGCCCGGCATCAGGTCATCAAGCCGAGGATTCTGTTACACTAAACGGAGCGTATCCAGCGGGAATTCGCACCAGGCCCCCGCCATCGATACGCGTCCGCAAACCAAGTTCGGGGAGTGGCTCAGCCTGGTAGAGCACCTGGTTCGGGACCAGGGGGTCGGAGGTTCAAATCCTCTCTCCCCGACCAATTATTTCAACGGTTTACGATCCGTTTCAAATCTCTAAATTCAAGCCTGTAGATGATTCTGTAGACGTGGGTGCACCTAGGATTCCCCCTTGGGAGTCTCTATCGAGATTCGATGATGCCGCGTTTGCGGAATTCCCAGATGTGGCTATGATGTAAGTACCTTCCTTAAGAGCTGTCTAGAGCCCGAGATCCTGCTACCATCCCGAGCCGGACAGAAACGTAAGCTTATTTGTGCCTTGGGTCCAAATGGTTCTCTCACTCGATAAACACATATTTAGTTCGATTTCTGGTCTCGTCGTTATCGCAGTTCTCATACATGCTTGAGTCCGACATGCCATCTTAGCATCGAAAAACGAGGACTAACGGAGAGAAATCATTGCTCAGTTGACGCATGATCCCAGCTAAAGATCTGCCTATGACTGAAAGAGGACAAGACTCTGCATCACCTGGAATCAAGTGGCTTGAAAAGCAGAAAGTGATAGAGCTTTGCAGTGCAGGTTAGAGCGATCTTGATCGCTCGAACCTGTGCTGCAAAGCGGCCGCGCTTTCTGGAACGGCAGCGGTCCTGCTGCGATCAGCGTCTTGACGGTATCAAGGAGTCTGCTGATCGGATGTCTGGCGGCGGCGGCGCGAAGGTCATCAGCGGTGACGTGCAGATAGATCTGCGTGCTGGTGATGAGGCGATGACCAAGCAGATCTCGGATGGTGACCAGGCCAACGCCGGCGCGAACCAGATGTGTGGCGAAGGTGTGGCGGATGCGATGCGGGGAGAGTGTTACGCCGATCCGGCTGCGCTGTCCCCAGGTGCGCACGCGTTCGTAAACTCCGCCGCGCGAGAGCAGTCGTCCGAAACGCGAGCGAAAAAATGGAGCAGTTGCCAGAGCGGGACCTCGCGCCTGTGCATACGAATTCATCAGGGCACCAAGCTGGGGGTTGAGTGGAATGACGCGTTCGTTGCCGCCCTTTCCTCGCACAGTGATCGTAAGCTGCTTCAGATCGACCTGGTTGTTGTGCAGCGATGCGCACTCGGAAGCTCTGATGCCGGTGCCGTATAGCAGGGCGAGCAGAGCGCGATCGCGTAGGCCGAGGATAGTGTCGGGTTTTGGTTCCGACAGCAAGCGCGTGACCTGCTCCTGAGAGAGCGAAATGGGGAGCTTGCGCGCAACAGCCTTGATGGAAGGAAACACAAGCATCGGGTTCGCGTTGTGCTCGAGATATCCCATCGCCACCATCGCGCAGTAGAAGCGTCTGAGGACAACCACAGCGCGGTTGACTGCAGAGGCGCCGTTCGCACGAACGTCGCGCAGATACTGAACGTAGGTGAGCACATCGCGCGTGGTGATCTGGTCCGGAGCATGATCGGCCAGCTTCACCTGCACCCACTCGTGAAACTGCTTGAGCGTGTTCTCGTAGGCGACGAGGGTAAGAGGACGCAAACCGCGTGCAACGCAATGCGTGCGAATGTAGAGATCGATCCAGAAGTTCCACTTCATGGCTTGTCTCCGATAGAAAGAGCTCTTACAGCGGCTTCGGTTCTTCCCGGCAGAACATGAAGATACACGCCGGTCTCCTGCGGACTGCGATGGCCCATCAGCGAAGCAATAATGGCAAGGTCAACGCCACGATCCATCAGATGAGTGGCAAAGCTGTGGCGCAGTGTGCGTGGCGTGATATCGGAACGCAGGCCGGCGCGAGCCACCGCATCTCTCACAATCCCGCACACATCCTTGGCTCGCAGCCTTCGTCCCTTGACCGTGGTTCGAAACAGGGGGCCGCGTTTTCCGCGCTCCAGCAGATAGGCGAGTAGTTCTGTGTAGAGAGCATCGGGGATCGGAATGGTGCGCGGTCGATCGCCCTTGGCGTGCAGCACGATCAGCTCGCGACGTTCACGGTTAATCTGCCCAACGTCAAGCCAGCAGAGTTCGTCGGTGCGCAGTCCGCATCCGTACAGCAGCAGCACAACCAGCCTGTCCCGCCGCGCTGTCGCGTCACCTGCTGAAGTGGCGCGGACCAGCTTCTCGGCTTCTTCCAATGTGAGAGAACTCGGCGCGATCCGCGGCATGGCATGCTTGAGGGTGAAGCCATCGAGCACGTTGCGTTCGCTTCGACCGCTGCGCCATGCGTAATCCAGAAATCCGCGCAGATGGCTCAGATACTTGGCCAGGCTGGTCTCGGTGCACCCAGCTTCCCGCTCCGTCTCGAGCCAATGCAGAAAGTCCTCCAGCGGCAAGCGCCACAGGGATACATCGGTTCGCAATCGGCTCAGTGCACGCCGCAACGTGCAGCGCACATCGATAATGGTGCGCGGAGTCTTGCGTCCTACCTTGTCGAGATAGCTCAGGTAGCCCTCGATAAGCGGATCCGTCGGCAACTGGTTGGGTGATGTCATGCGGTCACCTCCTGACATGGCAGCCACTGGTTAATCGGGTGAAGCTCGATCGCGGCCCGTCTCTGCGGATCGGCGATGTGCACGTAGCGCACTGTCGTCGCAATCACGCAGTGGCCAAGAATGCGTTGGACCTCGGCTAGATGCACGCCGGCCTCGAGCAGGTCCGACGCGCAGGTATGCCGAAACTGATGCAAGCTGTGCATCGGAACCTGCGCGCTGCGCGAAATGGTGTGAACTCCGTTACTGATCGCAAAACTCGTGAGGCGCTTGCCGGTGCGGCTGATTAGCAGTGCCCGCTCATCGATCAGACCAATCTGTTCGAGCTGGTTATGACGAAGCGGCAAATATGCTTCGAGGCATCGAAGCACAGTCTCAGGCAATGGAAGACAACGTTCATGACCGGTCTTACGGCCGTCGATGCGAAGCGTTCCCTCGGCCCGATCGTAGGCATCGATATCCAGCCTTGCCAGCTCGCCGCGACGAAGACCGGTTCCATACAGCAGGGCGAGAATCGTCACCCACAGATGCGCACTGTAATCTCCACGGCGGCGCGTCGCTTCCAGCCACATCGCTTCCATGTGGGAGCGATCGATCCGCTTCGGCATACGGCTGTACGGAGAGACCTTCGGTCCCTTCATCCAGCGCAGCGGGTTCAGCTTCCACAGTCCCTGGCGGACCAGAAAGTCTCCGAAGCCCCGCATCGTGCTCAATGTTCCGTACACCGTCGACTTCGATCGAAAACTGCCGCCGCACGCGATGTAGCTCGTGATCAGATCGACGCCGATCTGCTCGATCGATACTCGTGGACGGCGCTTCTTCAGCCAGCGGCCCCAACGCAGCAGGCGGGACTCCGTGTGCCCCACCGTGGCCTCACTCACTCCTCGTGCCCGGTACTCCTCCATATATATGTCCAACAGCCGGTCCCATCTCCTCATGTCTTCCTCCCTAACGCACAGAACGGCGAGCCTAAGCTCGCCGTTCTAAACGTTATAGAAACAAACAATATGACCTCCGATATGACTCCCTCGGAGGACCAAATGAGACCTGAACTGAACTAAAAACTGGTTATCAACCCACCGCAGGCCTATTCAGAGCGAAGGGCTTCCATTGGATTCACAGACGCGGCGCGATGCGCGGGAATATAACTGGCGAAGAACGCCGAAACTCCAAGCACTATGGCTACGGCCGCAAGAGTAGAAACGTCCCACGCGCGCACCCCGAAAAGCAGCCCTTGTAAGAGTCTGCCGAAGGCCAGCGAGCAGACCGCT
>DASXLY010000004.1:0-5083 GCA_036495975.1 Occallatibacter sp.
TAAGCTGTGCCTCCGACTATTTCCACAGTTGGCAGCCGCCCGATGACGCTACATGCACGGTGTCTATGCGCAACAGCTACCCGATTCCCGATCCTCGCTGTACCCCCGGGGGCGTCAATCCCTCAATTACAGCGGAGATGCTGAGAGAGTCACGTTTTAGAACCCGATGTATTCGGAATTGTGCTACGAGCGAGGCGCAGAAACACGTGACCTACAAGTGGTACGGCCTTCAGAAGCCGCGTTCAAATTCAGGAGATCACCAGGTCTGCGAATTGGATCATCTGGTGCCATTGGAACTCGGGGGTGCTGATGGTTTGGGAAACATCTGGCCAGAATGTGGTCCGGATTCGACGGCCCTTGAAGATCGTTATTTCAAGATAAAGGACCGGGTCGAGAATTACCTCGCCGACGAGGTGAAAGCCGGACGGATTCCGGTGGATGCCGCACAGAGAGGCATAGCGTCGGATTGGACACAGTTCCTCCCGGCTGCGAACCACTATTGCGCGGCAGGTGGACGTTGCTGACCCTGTTTGCTGCTTTCGCTTAGACAACCTGCTCAAAGGACGTCACTCAGTGTCACAGTCACCGTGCGGGTTTGAGTCCCGTGGTGAACGGCTAAGTGAAGCTGGGTACCTGAAGGCTGGAGGAACGCTGGCTGATTTGTGTCATCGGAAGGCGTTTTTCCGTCGATCGCCGTGATCACATCACCAACTTCGATACCTGCCTGCGCGCCGGGGCTATTGGGCAAAACAGTCATCACTTGCAGCCCGCGACCGAAGGAGTCAAAAACAAACCCGGCGCGATTGAAGACTTCGGGTTGAGCCGAGGTTTTTGTTGTTTCGAAATAAACCTGGCCGCGCATGCAGTCGAAGACCTCAGTGAAATGGCGGAGGATGTCTTGCCCGATGTTGCCGGCGAAATCTCTCTTGTCGGAAACATCTGTGCCAAAGCGCCCGATGACGCTCGGCACGCGAACATCGCCGATGTGCATGGTATCGACGCGCACAAGATAGGCTTGCGGGGAAGGTCCCGCAAATCCGCGTCCATTGTAAGCAAGAAAATGCGGGCCTAATACTTGCAGCACCTTATTCTTTACCGTGAAGTCGGTGAACATCATGGTTCCCGACTCGTTGCCCGAATCGAGCTCAAACCATCCAGAGGCATCTCCGACGGAGGCCTGGACCAGCAATCCGTTTCCTTCGAATCGAAGTGGCACCGCCGAGCCTGGGCCGGAGTAATGAAAGCGTGGACCATCTTGGAAGGTTAGCCGTTGATGTTCGAAATCGATCTTGACAGCCAAGCGCCGTAACAACTCGTAGCCGACGGCGAACGCGGGGGCACTTTCATCGTTTGGCATGTCGATTACATAGAAGATCTGATCGTGAAGCAGGAGATCTCCGATCTGAAGGGTATCGACATGGGTCTTGTGCACCTGCAGATTTTCGGGACTAGAGCTGCCGAATGCCACTCCTTGGCCATCGAGCTGGAGCCCTAACTTGCGGGCGAAGTTGGCGGATATTACGTTCACCGATCCGGTATCGAAAAGGGCCTTGAACGGACCTTTGCCGTTGATCGTAGCTTGGAAAATGAGTCCACCTTCGGCGGGTACGGACACCTCGCCAGAAGGCGGCATCTGGTAATCCTTACGGAACGGAATTGCAAACATGACCGTATCGAGATGCTCGTGCAGCGTGCGGTGTGTATATACCACGGTGAGAGTCTCGCTTCCGGCCGGCTTCTTTTCCTTAAACGGCAGCATGACGCCATTGACCGGGCGATAATCGCCAAGCTCTTTTGTAGTCTTCCCCTCAACGCGATCCAGGAGGCCCGTTTGCCGATTGATCCAGAGGGTGAAGCCGCTTCCGCCTGGGACCTGAAAGCGGAGGCGATCCCAATTTTCGGACCCCTCGGACTGTGGCGTGAGCACGGTAACGACCGCACCGCCAAAATTAGGCCGCCAGTATGCGCGGCTCGTCAGATACCGGTCGTCTATATTGTCTGAACTGTTCAGATTGGAGAGTTGAATGTCTCCGTTCGCATCCTGATGCCAGCTATGCATCGGGCCATCGCCATCTGCTTGCTTTACATCGAGAGCCGGGATCTCAACTTGGAACATATTGGCGCCGCTGCGCAGATCTTCGATGTAGTGCAGACTTCCACTCTTGTCGGCCAAGGTCGCGATGCCTTCCGAGTCACACTCTTCATAGTGCTGCCAAGCGCTCCCACCGGCGGCTTGATAAAAGCGATGAAGAATGGTCTGGGCCGATGGCTGACCCTGTGCGGCAAGTAAACAGCTGGAAAACAAACAAAAGAAGATGTTGATGGCAAAGCGCACGAGGGGCGACTTCATGTCGGATCTATCGCGAAAGTATGCCAGCATTGAAGACCCAATTTCCTCCACAACCCACGGTGACACATCGCTGACCGACCAACATAGCCTTGCAGGGCGTGGCTCAATCCTACCAATATTGAAGTCATCGTCGTTCAAATGAGTGCATCGGCCTGATATCGCGAGTAGAGAGATTACTTCTCGTGTTGGGTTCGCCTCAATCTCGTTCTGCGGCTTCCACTTGACATCCAAGCGAGAACCATGTTCACTTGAATGTCAAGTGAAGCAAATGCCGATCCAGATTCTGCAAGGCACTCTCGACCTCATGATCCTCCGCACCCTTGCTACCATGGGCCCACAGCATGCCTATGGCATAGCCAACAGGCTCCAGCAGGTCTCGGAGGACGCCCTAAACCTCAATCAGGGCACCATCTATCCGGCTCTCGTGCGGATTGAGCAGCGCGGCTGGACCCGTGGCTCCTGGAGCAAGACGGAGAACAATCGCGAAGCGAAGTACTACACCATCACCAAGGCGGGATTGAAGGCGCTCAATGAAGAAGCTGAACGCTGGCGCCAAATGGCAAGCGTGGTTGAAAAGCTGCTAGCGGAGGAACCGTAACTATGGCGCATTGGAGAAGATTCATTGCCAAACTCCGCAGTCTTTTTACCAATAAGCGTGCTGAAGAGGACCTTGCGCGCGAGGTCGCATCGCACCTCACCTTACTCGCTGACGACTTCGAGCGCCGCGGCATGTCGGCTGAAGAAGCCCGGCTGGCCGCGCGGCGCGCTTACGGCGGTGTAGAGCAGGCAAAACAGGCACATCGTGACGAGCGTTCTCACTTGTGGATCGAACAAACCATTCAGGACCTGCGCTATGGCCTGCGCACATTGAGCAAGAGTCCCGGTTTCACTATAACCGCGGTGCTCACGCTCGCCCTTGGCATCGGCGCATGCACGGCCATCTTCAGCCTGGTGAACGCGGTGCTGATTCGATCGCTACCGTATGGCGACCCTGAGCGCCTGGTTTATCTGTTTTCGCCGAATCCCAGCCTAAAGATTCCTGCGGAGGTCATCTGTCCTAGTTACGGTGACTTCTACAATCTCAAGCGCGAGGCCAAGTCCTACACAGATATGAGCAACTTCGAACAAGCTCAATTCAGCCTGACGCAACTGGGCACAACGCAGCGTATCGGTGGCGCGCGGGTTGATGATGACTTTTTCTCGACTCTGCAATCGATGCCCGAACTTGGCCGCACCTTTACCGGGGAAGATAATCTACCGGCACATGCGAAGGTTGCCGTAATCAGCCATTCGCTTTGGGTCTCGATGTTCGGGGCAAGAGCGGACGCGGTGAACCGCTCCATTCAGCTGGACGGTGCGAATTATCAGATCGTCGGAGTGATGCCGCCGAAGTTTGAATATCCCTTCAAGTCCGATCTTCCCTATGGAGACTCTCATACCAAATCCACGCAGATCTGGGTGCCTCTTTCGCTTAGCTCACAAGCCAGAACTTCCCGAGGCATTGGGAACAATATTTCGTTCGCACGGCTCCGTTCCGGTGTTTCCATTCATCAGGCGCAGGCGGAGATGGCCGGCATCATGTCACGGCTTGATAAGGAATACGCGGCTGATCCGAGAGATGCTGGGCTCCCACGCGAATGGGGCGCGCTGGTCGAGAGTTTTACTGGGATCTCCATTGGGCCTGTGCGTCCACTGATGCGGTTGCTACTGGCGGCGGTTGGCCTGGTGTTGCTGATTGCGTGCGGGAATGTGGCTAATCTCCTACTGGCGCGTGCCGCCGAAAGGTCCCGCGAACTGGGTGTACGCGCCGCTTTGGGCGCGGGCCGCGGCCGTATGGTCCGTCAGTTGTTGACCGAATCGCTCTTTATCGGTATTGGCGGATGTGCAGTGGGCATGGTACTGGCAGTACTCTTTCTCCGATTGCTGCCAAAGCTTGATCCCGGAAATATTCCGCGGCTGAATGAAGCGTCTCTTGATGCAAGAGTGTTTCTGGTTGCCATCGGCGGGTCGCTTTTGACGAGTCTGCTGGCGGGATTGATGCCTGCGATCGGCGCTTCACGGATGGAATTGACGGAGTTTCTGAAATCGCATGCCATGCGCGGCAGCTCTGCAGGGCACAGCCGGCTGCAGAGCGCGTTGATTGTTGTGCAGACGGGAATGGTTGTGGTGCTGCTGGCTGGTGCGGGCCTGCTAATTCGAAGCTATGTCGACGTGGAGTCGGTGGATACGGGGTTTACGCGATCTGCAGTTACGTTCCATGTGAGTCTGAACCAGCATTACACACCGCAAAAGCAAAGTGGCTTCTACAAAGAACTCATGACGAAGCTTGAGGCGTTGCCTGGTGTACAGGCCGCTGGAGGGGTTAGCAATCTTCCGCTATCCAATTCGGAAAGCATCGGTTTTCTGTGGGTTGAAGGGTATCCGAACAAGGATTTTCAGCAGACGGAGGGACGTGGGGTCACGCCGCATTACTTCCAGGCCATGGAGATTCCACTGATTGCTGGACGCTACTTCACCGCCGCGGATATTAGCGGCAACAGGCCAACGATCATTAATCAGAAATTCGCGACGACTTATTTTCCAAATCGCAATCCGATTGGCGGAAAAATCAGCACTGATGAGAAACATGCACAGTGGTCGACGGTCGTCGGCGTGGTCGCTGACGTCCGGCACATAGGTCTTGAAGAGGAGCCGCAGCCGCAAATGTATACAGCAAGTTACGATTTCGGCGAT
>DASXLY010000005.1:0-4023 GCA_036495975.1 Occallatibacter sp.
CCGGAGGTTCGCACTTTTGGCCAGCTCGTTGGCCATGTCGCCGACGCTTCGTACAATTTCTGCTCGCAAGCCATCGGTGAACCAAACCCATCGAAGGACATAGAAAAAACGAAGACCTCGAAAGCCGCGCTGGTGGCCGCCCTCAAGGACGGCGTTGCCTACTGCAACAAGGCCTTCGACAGCATGAACGATGCAAAAGGCAGCGAGATGGTGAAACTCTTCAACTTCAACATAGCCAAGCTCACGTTGCTCTCGCTCAATAGCGCGCACACGGATGAGCACTATGGGAACATGGTGACCTATTTGCGGCTCAAGGGTATTGTGCCGCCGACTAGTGAAAATCCACCACCCCAAGCGCCAAAGTAAAAACGCTCAAAGCACCTGACTCCTGATCGTCGGCCATACGGGAGTTATGACTCATCCGGTGTCAAGCTCCCAGTGGCCCGCAGTCTATCGCGTTCGACGAGGCGACCTGCGCGTATCGGCCTTTGCTCTCCTTGGGCATGACCGAACGAGCCGACAGATTCCTTGACACCAGATGTTCTGCGTAAGTAACATCACCGCGCTCGAAAGCGTGACCTCCGTCGAGCGCCGAGCAACCAAGTCCCGACGAAACGAAAACACCGCAGTCTTCTGGAGGGCCAATGAAATTCCGCATGACCATGCCGCGCCTTCTACGCAGCGTTGGACTCCACGCCCTCCTGCTTCTGCTCTTCGTTTTTGCATCAGCCCAGGCCTTTGCCGCGCCCAATTCGCAAACCCCATCGGGGAACATACGCATCCACTACCATCGGCCGGACGGTAACTACAGTGGCTGGACCGTCTATGCCTTCGACAACACGACGGAAAACACCGGCAACTATGGCGGCGGCCCGGTTCAGGTCACAGGCACCGACAGCTTTGGGGCGTATTTTGACGTCGGCGTGACCACCGGCGCGCAAGAAGTTGGGATCATCATTCACAACCCAACGGCATCAGGCGGAGACCAGAAGGACACTCCTAACAATTTGTTCGTCGATCCCACGACGCAAGGCAACGAGTATTGGGCATACTCTGGCATAGCGAAGCTGTATACCACCGCGCCCAGCTTGACCAATCCCACCGCGCTGCTGCCGGGATACGTCCGCGTACACTACCACCGGGTCGACGGCAACTATGGAGGCTGGACGATCTATGCCTTCTTCGATACAACCGAGTACACCGGCGACTACAACAGTGGGCTTGTACCTCCGACCAATTCTGACGCATTCGGAGTGTATTTTGATGTGGCGGTTACTCCGACTGCTCAGAATCTTGGCCTGATCATTCACAATCCCTCTGCGCCCGGCGGCGACCAGAAGGACCCCGGACCGAACGAGTTCGTCGATCCTTCTACGGAAGGCTTTGAGTATTGGGGCTTCACGGGAATCGGCAAGCTGTACAAGAGTCAGCCCAACTTGACCAATCCCACCGCGCTCTTGCCCGGGTACGCCCGCATTCACTACTTCCGGCCCGACGGAAACTACGCCAACTGGACGGTCTACGCCTTTAATGACACCGCGGAATACACCGGCGACTTCAACGATGGACTGACCGGAGTTACCAGCACGGATTCCTACGGAGTTTATTTCGACATCAGCCTGATACCCAATCCGAAGGACCTCGGATTCATCATTCACAACATCTCCACCGGAGTAAAAGATCCCGGACCGGACATGCACTTGAACGTCGGCAGCTTCACCCAGGCTTGGGCGATTTCAGGGAATGCGACAGTGTTCACCGCAACGCCGACGCCAACCCAAATACTGGACAGTCTGCTGAATGTTGAACAGGCGTACTGGCTCGATCGCCAGCGGGTCGCCATCCAGCCACAGTTCGCCAAGAGCGGCGATACCTATGCCATCACCTACAGCTTGACCGGCGGCCTGTCTGTGACTCCCACGGGCCTTATTGGAGGCACGAATATTCCCCTGACTCCCGGCGGAAGCCTGACTGAGGATGAGTTGATGCGCTACCCGCAATTGGGCGGTTACACCGTTCTCCAACTACCAACGAATACGCAGCTTTCGACCTTGCAGACCGCACTCCAGGGACAACTCGCTTTTTCCGCCATCGATTCGAACGGATCGTTGCAGTACGCCACGGGAATTCAGTTCGCAGGCGTTCTCGATGATCTCTACTACTACCCCGGCAAACTCGGCGTGGTCTTTCATCATCGGGAGGACGATTGGCGCGACTGGGCGGATGACGAAGACGGCGTCGTGAAGCTCAAGGTTTGGGCGCCCACGGCGCAAAGCGTCTCGCTGCAGCTCTTCGACCACGCATCCGACACCGCGCCTTCCGCCGTTGTGCCGATGCACGAACACAATGGCGTCTGGGTAGCGCGCGGTGACGGCAGTTGGAAAAACAAATACTACCTGTATAGCGTGCGCGTCTGGGTGCCGGCCGATTCCGCGGTGGATACCAATGTCACCAGCGATCCTTATTCTATCGACATCGCGTTGAACGGCACCAAGAGCCGAATCACCGACCTCGACTCCGGCGAAACGAAGCCCCCAGGCTGGGACGAGATTTCTTCGCCGCCGCTGCAAACTTTCAGTGACCTAAGTCTGTACGAGCTGCACGTTCGCGACTTCAGCGTCAACGACCTCACCGTTCCACCGGATCATCGCGGCCTCTATGAGGCTTTTGACGACCAAGACTCCGACGGCATGAAGCATCTTCGCTCTCTGGCCGCCAGCGGGCTCAAGGCCGTGCATATCCTGCCTTCCTTCCACTTCGCCAGTGTGAATGAAGACAAATCCACCTGGATTATTCCCACTGGTCTCGCCGCATATCCACCGGACGGCCAGCAGCAGCAGGCCGCCGTCACCGCCAGCCAAACCAATCCTGCGTATAACTGGGGCTACGATCCCGTGCACTACATGACGCCAGAGGGCAGTTATGCGATCAATCCCGACAACCGCGTGCGCGAATACCGTGTCATGGTGGATGGCTTGCATAAGGCTGGCCTGCGAGTGGTTCAGGATGTGGTCTTCAACCACACCAACGCCAGCGGCGAAGGCCCCAACTCGAATCTCGACGAAGTGGTGCCAAATTATTATCACCGCCTCGATGCCAGTGGAAACCTCGAGACCGGCTCCTGCTGCCCGGATACCGCAAGCGAGCACAAAATGATGGAGAAGCTGATCATCGACAGCCTCTTACTCAACGCGCGCCAATATAGGATCGATGGCTTCCGATTCGACATCCTGAGCTTCATGTTCACGTACAACGTTCAGGACATTCAGCAGGCTCTGCAGGCGCTGACTCTCGAAAAAGACGGTGTGGACGGAGCCAAGATCTATTTGTACGGCGAAGGCTTCAATTTCGGTGACACAGCCAACAATCAGATCGGGCCCAATGCCTCGCAGATCAATCTTTATGGCTTTGGCGTTGGCACCTTCAACGATCGCATCCGCGATGGCATTCGCGGCGGCAGCCCGTTTACCGATGAGCGTGTACAGGGCTTTGCGACTGGGCTCTTCACCGACTCGAGCGACTTCACCGCGGGCAGCCCTTCCTCGAGTCAGCAGCAGGCCCAATTGCTTCAGTATTCTGACTGGATCGATGTGGGGCTCGCGGGCAATCTCCGCGACTACACTTTCACAGATAGCGCCGGGGCCACAGTCACTGGAGCTCAGGTGAACTACAACGGGCAGCCGACCGGATATACCAAGAGTCCCATCGAAGCGGTCAACTACGCGTCAGTCCACGACAACCAGGATCTTTTCGATGCCGTGCAGTTGAAGTCGAGCTTCACGGACAGCATTGCCACTCGCGCCCGCCGGCAAATCATGGGCATGAGCCTGGTGACCCTCGGCCAGGGCATTCCGTTCTTCCAAGGCGGCGATGACCTGCTGCGCTCCAAAGACATGGACCAGAACAGCTACAACTCCGGAGATTGGTTCAACAAGATCGACTGGAGCGGCCAGACGGCAAACTGGGGCATCGGTCTGCCAATTGCCAGCCAGAACGAGGGCCAATGGCCGATCATGACGCCTC
>DASXLY010000006.1:0-2035 GCA_036495975.1 Occallatibacter sp.
TGTCTGCCGTGCGCCTTCGCAACCACGCCTGCCAGGTAGCCGGCCGCAGCGACCGCCTCTTCCTTCGTCAGCCGGTCGAGATCAAACTTAAGGTCTTGGGGCATGAGTTCCCGGAGCACGACTGGCTTCTTCATCAGCCGGACCGCCATCATCCTTTGGCCCAGGTTAGGAGAGAGGCTACACGCTCCCTCAACGACGCGATGCGCATCGTCTCTTTCGCGACCGCGGCTGGCATGGGGCGCAGCTGGGGCTGCCGCTTCCTTCAGGTCAATCAGGCAGTAATCCTGATCTCTTTTCTTGCGTAACTCCAAGAGAACCGCATAGCGGAGCCGCCCTAGAGAACTGCATCCCTTCATCCAGTAAGCGGCATCGACTACAGTGACTCTGGTCTTATCATCGCGGCCCTTGGCCTCGCGCACCTTCGCAATCACCGCATCATTCGCAAAAAGCGTTGCTATCTCTCTCCGTTCTATGGCAGTTAGCGCCCAAAAGCGCTCCCCAAGGGGGATGTGCGGTCTCACGTCTTTGATCCGCTCCGTCGCAAGATGATGCCAGCGGCGACGTTTCGATTGATCCAGCACGGAGCGAATTGGGGCAAGTTCGTCGTTCCCATTGACCTGCTGGGCTTGGCGGGGTGTTGCTAGACCGCGCTCATAGCCCTCAACCATCTGCTCCAGCATCTGGACCAGCGTAATTCCCGGAAGGTCCGATCCCCGGGCGGCGGTGGCAAGAGAAAGCGCGAGCCGGACGAGATCGTGTGCAGGATTTCCGATAACAGTTTGATCCAGATCACGGATCTGGATCTCGACGCGACCCTTTAAGTCAGCCAGCGGCCCTATATTGCCAACGTGGCAGTCGCCGCAAATCCAGACGGTAGGACCCTGCGGCATGCTCTTTCCGGATTTGCTCTCCAACCATTCATAAAACTGACGGGTATTGCCTCGGACGTACCGATGAGCGGATTCGGCCATCTTCGCCTGTCGGCTTTCTTCCAGAACACGCGCCCGGTCTCTTGGGGCAATTGAAGTCCTCTTTTTGGGCATCAGCTAGTTCTATAGGAATCTCAACGGAAGACGCCAGAAAAACGGCACGGCAGGCTCTAATGCAGCGCGGACTATCGGCCAACGTCATCGAGAGTGCCGGTGACTGTTACCGCTGCACTCGATGCAAAACCAGTGGAATACTCGACGGCGCATGCGAGCTCGGGTCGCGCGACGGATCCGTTCCATCCGGCGGTGGCCCAACGGCAAGTCCGCCTTTCGGCTGATTCGATGTGTTCGACGGCCTCATTTCTGCTGTTCGCTCCAGCTCGATTCGGTCGCCCTTCGCCGTTCCCGAGTAGCTGCCGTTTGCGGCCTTGAACGAGATACGATCGCCATCCACTTTGCCCTCCGCGATCGGAGCGGGCACATCGGTGCCGCCGGAAAAGCTTCTGCTCGCGCCTTCCACATCTCCAGTGAGGCTCGTCCCCTCCTGCCGCAGCGTGAACACCACCGGTCCCATGCGGGCGAATAGTGCCTTCAGAGCAGAGTCGCTGCCCTCATACGGCAGCGGCCGCCACAGCCCGGTAACGCCCGAACCTGCCGGCACCTCACGCTCCCACACCGACACCTGCGGCCGCAGCGTCACAGCCTTTGCCGCAACCGTAACCGTCGCTGGAGCAAGTCCCTTGGACGTCGCTTCCACAGTAAGGTCTCCCACCTGCTTCGTTGACTGCACGATGGCCATGCAATAGCCGGAAAACGCCTTCCGCGATGTCCCTTTGTCGGGCGCCTGGTCAGTAGGATCCCCATTGCCTACACCTATCAGTCTTCCCGAGCCGGAAACCTTGAACGTCACCTCGTTATCCGTGATTGGCACCACACGACCTTGGGCATCGTGAACAGCTACAGCAAACATCGCCACGTCTTCGCCGTTGGCTGATATCTCGCGCCGATCCGCCTTCATCACCAGCTTTGCCGCAGGCCCGGTAGTCTCGCGCTTCTCTGTCATCACCACTTTGTCGCCTTTGTAGGCGCGCGCTTCAATAGAACCG
>DASXLY010000007.1:0-4460 GCA_036495975.1 Occallatibacter sp.
TCGCATCGGGGGCCGGGGGTATGCAAGTTCGCCGGATGGCCCTATTCCGACCAGCTAAACTAGCCGCCATGCGCCTATCAATCTGGCGAAAACATCTACGAAATCGTTCGCGGAACTATTAGCCATTTCCGTTCTGCCCAATCCTGGTTCTATTATCAAATGCTGCCTCGGCGGCCCGCTATCCGTTTCTTGCGCTCAAATTCAAAAGTAGCAGACTGGATCGTCAAGTTGGCACGGTCACGAGCTGCCGCCCCCGCATGGCAGATGGCTACAGGTTCGTGCAATACTGCCGCGAAGCGAGCGGGGCCGATGCGAGATAGATTTCTTGGACACGCAGAAACTAAAAAGCTCAAGGTTCTATGTGTTTTCGTTTGCACGCATTGATAATGTCCTTTATCGTGCGTAAACGTGACGTTATAGCCCACACCGGAGCGTTAGAGATTTTCAACTGTTGGTAAATCGCCAATGCGCTCACTGAGATCCTGCACCGTCCCCAGGCCGCCTTCTCACAAGCACCGGTTCTTTCTCGACGTGCGTGTTAACGGAATCTGGCATTCGCTTCTTTTCTCAGATTCAGACCCGCGTTGTCGGATCTGATCGCGAATTGATCGGTGCCGTAGCGCATATGACATAACTCTCCGGCAAACCCGCGAGGAACATCCGGTTCGAATAACGTCAGTGGCTGGCCCAGCTTCGGAATGTAGCCGAACATTGTATTAATGATAGTCTCGGCGAACGCCCCACCGCCTGTACATTCCCGCATGCAGCCTTCACGCTGTGCGATGCGGACCAAGGCATCGTACTCGCGCCGCCTTGGCCCGTAGAACTCATGTGCCTGTGCATAAACGCCCTCGTAGATTGCGGCTCGGGTTCTTTTCAGAAACGGGATCGCGTTGTTCCAGTATCCGAGAGTGCACATTGCATCAACTGTCACTGCGGGCCACGCGTCATAGGCTCCCATCGGCCCATGATCAGGACGATCCGAATTGGCGGCGGCCACATCAAGCATGGACTGGGCGCGCATCCATTTCTCTGTTAACAACTCGCTCTCAACGAACTCGACCATCTCCTTACGAACGGTCGGAGGCAAGTCCGGAGCCATGAATCTGCCAACCGTAGCAAAGTCATAGCAATGCCTCATCTCGACCCGCTTGCCGTCCCGATGCAGGCTTGCCCATACACCTTTGCCAGGCTCATAGAGAGTCATCACGGCTTTGGCCACTTCGTCGGCTTCACTGCGAAGTTCGTCCGTTTCCTTGGAATTTCCGGTTGACTCCATGATGTCGGCGTACTCACGCATCATCCATACGTTCGCCGCATTGAAAGAAGGCACCTTGTTAATGTAGGTAGGGACACACTCCAGAAGGTTGGGAGCCTCTCCATAATCAGCCAGCTTGTCTGATGGGTTGCGTAGCAATTTCTTCCAATCAGTAGCCAATACTTTCAATCGTTCTTTTACAGTCTGATCTGCAATCTTCTCGTTCAGGAACTCTTTGTCCTGCGTCACGGACAAGTAAGACCATGTCAGGCGGAAGATGGAAAGATCGTTCGCCGCATAGCCTCGAAGGTCCCATCCTTTGGGCGTGTTGATACTTTTGGGCGAAGCGGGACGCTTGCTCGTGAAAACAACGACCGCGTTCTCGTGGGGATCCTGTTCCAGGAAGAGCTTAATCTGCTCTCTCATTTGCTTTGGCTCGAGCATTGCAAACACGGTCGAGAAGAGTGACGTGTCCCAGTAGTAGATAACTCCTTTTGCTCGTTCCCCACTTGTAATAAATGTTCTGTCACTCCAAAGGTCGGTTCGGAGCAGGACCAAGAGAGTCAGCACGCTTCGATAGTAGATCTCACGGATCGCGGCATCATTTGTCAGCAAAGTAGGGGCATTGCCAGAAAAGAATTTGTTTCCGAGCAGAAAAGCACTGTTCCAGCGCTCCTCCCAGACATTCTTTGCACGAACCCACTCCGATTCAAACCACGAAATCGGGGCCGGAGGCTCCCACTCTGTGTCGTCAGCGCGAGCTCTCATGAAAAAGCGAATCTCACGGTGTTGCTCCGGGAGGAGCGTGAACTCCCATTCCACGTGGTGCCCATCTGTGCTCCTTATCGGAGGATCGGGGAAGTAGTAAATCGCGCTCATCCCGAACTTCTGTGATCTGGCGACCAACTGGGTTTCTGCCATCACCTCCCTGCGAACGCCATCTGTATCGATCTTTACCTGGATGGTCTTGCTTTCTGCACTGGTATTCTTGAACATGACTCGCCACAAAATTAGCGAGTCCTCCATCACGAGGCGGTTTGTTGTCACAATTTCGAGGTCAGGGGTTCGAACGCGTCTCAGCGATTGATAGGCAAACCACCTGCACTCTGCGCCGTCATATGATGTACCGTCGATAGACATACGGCACAGCGGCAGAGTGTTATAGATGAACCAGCGAGGCCCCGAGTCTTCGTAGAGTTGGCCTCCTGGTAGGAAATTCACGCCTACCAAATCCGGTGCACAGGCAGCCATCTCATGAAAGTTGTGCAGCGAAGGCATATGTGCCAATTGGCTGCAATCGAGCCATTCCGTTCCCAAGTCATCAAGAGTCGGTACGCCAGGCGAAGCAAGCGACTTGGTCGGCAGAAGCGCCGTGGCAATTGCAGCAACGCTCGCCTCGCAAAATTGGCGGCGGGTAAAAACTGTCTTCGAGTGTGCTCTTTTCTTGATCTTTGAATTGCGCTTCATTACAGATTTTTGCCCTGTATCGAAAAGAATGGCAGGCAATCGCCGAACTAGCGTTGCCTGTCACGAATTAGGTGGCGAGGCCAGAAGCTTAGGTGGAGGCCCAACTGAATCTGCCGCGGCGGCAGAACGTTTGAGCCCGCGGCGGGATCTCCGATCGTGGTATTAGGAGCGCCGTAATTTTGGATATGAAGATGTTGAACGTTTCCGCTCTAAAATTCAAGGGTGTGTGAGTCTAATCACTCGAGGTGCAAATATATGTGCAATCCTCCAGATTGAAGTTTTGATGTGTTTTATTCATCAGAAGTCGGCATTTCGTCAGCGATCGATAGCTAACGAGATGCGGGTTTAGCGATACTAAACCGCCGCTCCCTTCTCGAACTTTATCTGGATGAGCGAGTTGCCCTGAAGTCATCAATCTACCTCGCAGCCGACAGGATTCCGACCTACCGGCTCGAACTTTCCGATCTGTCGGCGTTCCCCCTTTCTCTCGTTATTCATATCGCAGCGCGACCATAGGATCTACCCGTGCCGCTCTTCTCGCCAAAATCCAACATGCCAGTACACCGGTTGCGAGCAACAACAAAACCGTGCTCGCCAAAGTCGCCGGATCATAAGGCCTCACTCCGGGCCATAACTCGGCCTCGACGGCTCGCCCCAGCAACAAGCTGACGACCAGTCCGACGGCAACTCCCGCCAGGACTAACCGCAAGCCCTCGATAATAACCAAGCGAAGCACGTTCGCGCGTTTCGCACCCAGAGCCATACGGATTCCGATCTCATGCGTCTTCTGCGCCGTCGTGTATGCCAACAAGAATCAACCCCACACATCCGAAAATGATCATCAGCAGTAAGGCGAAGCGAGGGCCCGCGCGTACAATCCCTGGCTGATGGCATGCTCCAATGCGTCCGGATATACGAGCGCCACACCTAGATCAGTCGCCCATATTGCTTGCTGCACCTCATTCATCAGCGCCATCGGCATTTGTGCTGACCGAACGACCAGGACTTGCATTCCCGATCCTGTGACGGTGTATAGTACCCATACCTGCGGTTCAATAGGAGCCTGCAGGCCACCCCTGCCGTAGCCCGGCGCACCCTGATTTGCGACGTCACCTACAACTCCCACGATTTCGAACGAGGGCTCGCGCAGCGAATCGGCACCGCTCTTGAGCCCCACCAGCTTGACTCGACGGCCAATCGGGTCTTCACCGGAAAGATAGGTCGACACAAACTTCCGGTTGACCACCGCTACTTTTCTCGCATCGTTGATTTCGGTTTCTGTAAACGCACGTCCCGTCTCAAACGGAATACGCAGGACGTGAAAGTATGCCTCGCTGACGTTTTGCACCTGTGCATGCCACTGTTCCTCCGGCGATTTGCCGGAGACCTCGACCTTGCTGTCCTGCCCACCCTCGGGTGGCACTGAACTCGATTCCGCCGCATCCGTCACCCCTGGGATCGCTTTTACACGTGCCAGCACCGGCCGGAAAAATGTGCTCACCTGATCCGCGGTCTTGTAACTATCCGGCGGCAACAGCAAGGTCGTCTCGAAGACGTGATCTGCCTGCAATCCTAGATTTACCTCGCGTAGCGCCAAAAAACTATGCATCAAGAGCCCTGCCCCTACCAGCAACGTCAGTGACACCGCCACCTCCAGTACCACCGCCGCATCGCGCATGCGCGCTGTCCGAAATCCGCCGATCACACCCCTTCCCATATCTCGCAGTGGATCGTT
>DASXLY010000008.1:0-1675 GCA_036495975.1 Occallatibacter sp.
AATGCCTCAATGTGGTTGGCGGCCTCCTGGATGGCCAGCTCAGCTCCGATAGTGTCCAATCGTTGTTGGCGAAGCACGTTCGTGCGGCCACTGAAAAGTGTCCATCGCTGGCGTCCAAGCGTGTGTCACCCCATGTACTGAGGCACACCGCCGCGATGGAGTTGCTGCAAGCCGGTGTTGATTGTTCGGTAATCGCGCTCTGGCTCGGTCATGAATCGATCGTGACGACGCAAACTTATCTGCACGCCCACTTGGCCCTCAAGGAGAAAGCCCTGGCGAAGCTCAAGCCATAGGAAAAAGGCAAGCGAACCCGTTTCCGCCCCAACGATCGACTGCTCGCCTTCCTCGAGGCGCTATGATGGGTTAAAAACTATGCCGAATGGGGCGGAGACGACGTGGACACGCTGGCCGACGGCACCGCGACATCTACGGTCCCTCCCGTGACCACTCGGCATAGTTTGCCGGGCGACATAGTTCGTCGTATGCCGCGCTCGGCATACGACGAATTCGACGAAGAACGGCATCTGCCCGAACGGCGTCACAGGCGCGCTGTTGTCCCATTCCACATGGATGCGGCCCGCGAAGGTATCGGCCACAACAGGCCCAGCCGACACTCGCTCTACTACCGGTTGATCACCCGTCGGGAGACCCCGGATAACACTGCGATTCGTTCCCATCCCTAATGATAACAATGATTCGCTGAATCGCGTCCTGTCTCAACTCACGGATCTAGGATCATTGCCTGTGCGCCTTGAGAGTCATTCAATCCTTCAGTGAGCGCACGGACTGTGCATTCGCCCCCCGGTCAGTTCCACCTCACCGTCGAATTCTGCGGCCACATTCCTTTGGATCAATCGGGAGCCGAATCCCGTGCGCTTGGGAGGCAAAACGGGGGGCCCCCTTTCCTCTCGCGCCAGCCGCGAAACGGCCGTCTTGGTCATTTTAGGTGCTCGCTCCGACCTCATTGGACCGATCAGCGTAGATATAAAGCGGTGCAGCGGTACCTTCGATAACTTGCTTGGAGATCACCACTTCCTTGACGCCCTCGAGGCTCGGCAGATCGAACATGGTATCAAGCAAGATGATCTCCATGATCGACCGCAGGCCGCGGGCTCCGGTTTTGCGCTCAATCGCTTTCTTGGAGATTGCCCAGAGTGCCTCGTCGGCGAAAGTTAGGTCGACGTGCTCCATCTCGAACAGTCGTCGGTACTGCTTGACCAGTGCGTTCTTCGGTTCAACTAGAATCCGCTTGAGCGCCGGCTCGTCGAGATCTTCGAGGGTGGCGAGCACTTGCAAGCGCCCAACGAATTCCGGGATCAGGCCGTACTTCAACAGGTCCTCCGGCTCGACCTCGCAGAAAATCTCGCCCGTCTTGCGTCCGTCCGGTTCTGCCACCTTGGCTCCAAAACCGATCGAGGCTGCCTGGCCTCGCGCCGAGATGATCTTTTCCAGGCCTGTAAAGGCTCCGCCGCAGACGAACAGGATGTTGGTGGTGTCGACCTGCAGGAACTCCTGCTGGGGATGCTTGCGGCCACCCAGCGGTGGCACCGACGCGACGGTGCCTTCTATGATCTTGAGCAGCGCCTGCTGCACGCCCTCGCCGGACACGTCGCGGGTGATCGATGGATTGTCCGACTTGCGGCTGATCTTGTCGATTTCGTCGATATAGACGATG
>DASXLY010000009.1:0-2867 GCA_036495975.1 Occallatibacter sp.
CTTCACGCATCTCTTCAGGATTGCGCCGAGGCGTTGGCTGAGCAGGAGCCACTAGAATGAGGCCTACAAGCCCGTCCGGCCTCCGCGATGCTGCGAGCTGCGCGACCTTGCCTCCCATCGAATGCCCAACCAGGACGTATCGTTTGATTCCGAGCGCCTTGACCAGTGAGAGAGCCTCGTCCGCAAGGTCTGTCATTTTGTCGCCAGCTGAGGTCTTGTCGGACTTTCCCCAGCCACGCGCGTCATAGGCCACTGTCTTGAATTGTTCCTCAAGCTCGGCAGTAACCTTGCCCCAGGTGCGTGACGTTCCACCCCAGTAGTGGAGGAATACAAGAGCCGGCTCCGCAGTCCCGTGCACCTCCGCATGGATGGAAAGTCCTTGGATTTGGTAGTTCATGTTGTCTCCTTCTTTAGGCGCGCCGATACATGTGACGGATGAAGCTTGAGCGTTCGTTGATTGGGAGGTCGGCTATTCGGAAAACGGTGCATTTGCGACGACGTCGGCAAAGTTGGGAGGCGTGTACCCCTCAACATACCGAACGCCGAAATCTCGAACGGTGTTGTCGAAGGTGGTCGCCGGCTTCCGGCGAACGATGTTGCAAAGGCATTCTTTGAGTCCGTTTTTAAGTCCCAGCCGCGGAAATTCGGTTAGGATCGCGCCCCGTTTGTCCTGCGGAATTCGATCAAAGTCCGCGCCCAGAACATCCAGCGTTATGCCCGAATGGGTCATAGCGACTGCCTCTTGACGACCTCGTACAGAGCATCAAGATCGGACAATTCAGAAACGTCTCCTTGGACGCCGGTTATGTTTTGGCCAATTTCCTTGACAGCTTCGTCAAGTTCACTCTTGCGACGTCCAGTGATGAAGACATAGGCGCCTTCACTGACGAACAGTTTGGCTGTCGCCAACCCGATCCCTGTCGTGCCTCCGGTGATAACCGCCACTTTGCCTAACAACTTGTTCATGGGACCTCCTTCGAAACTCGCTGTTCAATGTCCCTCACTTGTCCGGGGTCATGTTGATTCTTTGGCTGCCCGCACACCCACGCCCATTCTTCGCTGCCGGAGGTACGTCACCGGCGAGGCCCTGTCGTTTCGTGACCAGCACCTCCCACTACAGCGGAACTTCGCGAGTTGTGGCTGACACATGAGCTGATCTCCTCGCATCATCGCCAGTCCGTTCGTGCCTTCTCTAGCTCTTGCTCTCGGAACATCCACTCCCTGATATATGGCGAGCAGTGCAGCACCGACATGCCTTCGGCCTCATGCGCGTTGAGAAAGCGGACTGCCTCAACATCCACGAGATCCACATCTTCCAAATCCAGGGCTACCGGTCTGCCGAGATTGATTTCGGCTTTCACCTGACAGATGCCGTCGGATCGCAACGTTCCGCTGAGCCGAATCCTGTCTCCGCGGTTATCAGAAATTCGTTCGATTTTGAGCGTCATGTGATCTCTGGCCCTGCGGATTTCTTTCAGCCGCCCTTAGCCGATGCTTTCTGAATCGAGAAATAGAGAGGCTTGTCGTACGAATGACTTGTGAAACTGGAACAGTGAACCGGTCCTGCTTCCGTCTCTCCTCTTCTTCACGTGCGATTGCTCGGCGCATCTCTCCCATATCAGCGAAACCTCGCTTCCGATTTCACCGGCTTCCTCGAGAGCAGCAGATGGGAGAGACGACCTCTGAAGATTTCAGGCGGAAGGTAGGATCGGCGCTCCCCACATAATGGACACTCCGCCACTATCCAGGTGTCAGGCATGGTCCCTACCGGTGCAGGTATATTCTCACCGCATTTCTTGCAGCAGATCGCGAAGTCGCACTGATGGGTTTGCGGGAGATTGAACACGAGGTGGAGTATAGGAGAACATAAGGCGAATATTTAACTGCCTGTATCGCGAGATTTTCCACTTGCTCGGCAGGCAGACTCTAACCTCATAGCAATCAATCGATTAACGCGGCAGTGGTTGTATCAATATATATGTTCTGGCACTATGGGAGCCAAAGCGAACGGAAGTTATGCGAATCGCTTCTTCCCCCACCCTTCGCATTGCAGCCGGTTTGCTTCTTGCCGCCCTGCTAGCATTGTCGGGTATAAAGTCTTCCGTGCTGCGGGCAAAGCCTGGTAGGGGGCCAGTTTATGGCAAACGTCAAGACGTTACCGAACCTACAAGCGCCCTCAAGATCCCCATCCCCCGCGCAAACCCTGCCCAGCGAGGCGGTACTGGATGCGCTGAAGATGATGCTCATCGGTGCATCTCTAAACGAAGTTCTGACGAGTATCACCCGTCTAATCGAAGCCCACAGTGAGGGGATGTTGTGCTCGATTTTCCTATTAGACGAAGACGGGTTACACCTGCGATATGGCGTCGCCCCAAACCTGCCGCAAGCGTACAAAGCAGCGACCGATGGAACGTGCATCGGTCCTAACGTCGGATCGTGCGGCGCAGCCGCTTACCTTCGGTAGCCAGTCTTTGTGTCCGACATCCTTTCTCATCCGAATTGGACCAACTTCAAAAGTGTTGTTCTGCCGAGTGGGCTGCGGGCAGCTTGGTCAACCCCCATCATGTCGCACGACGGCAAAGTGCTAGGCACGTTTTGTATGTACTTTCGCGAAGTTCGGCATCCGGAAACGCACGACATTCAGTTAATCGATTACGCTAGCCGGATGGCCGGAATCGCGATCGAGCGCGATCGAGCGCGGTCGGCCCTGACGCTGGCATTCGAAAACGTCCAGAAATCCGAAGCTCAACTCAGACAAATTGTGGATGCTATACGTCAGGGGATTGTCATCTTAGACCCGGAAGGGACCATTCTTTACACCAATCAATGGTTGCTTGACTACACGGGCCTGCGCCTCGAAGAGGCGA
>DASXLY010000010.1:0-179298 GCA_036495975.1 Occallatibacter sp.
CATCCGGCAACAATCAGCTTTTTCGCGTGGCCCTCGGTCTTGTAGCGCGCCATTTCGAGGATCGTGTCCACCGATTCCTGCTTGGCCGTATCGATAAAGCTGCACGTATTGACGACCAGAATCTCGGCCTCTTCGGGTCGAGAGGTCAGGCGCGCTCCGCCGCGGTCGAGGAGGCCCATCATCACCTCGGAGTCGACCAGGTTTTTCGGGCACCCTAACGAAACAAAGCCCACGGTAGGAGCCGTGGGTTGGGAAGATTTGCTCACCTTTCCATTGTACCGGAATACGATTTTTGGCGAGACAAGTCGAGAGATTCTCGGAGACTCAAAGCGCCGTCGCAGTCGCGCTTAAGTGATAAAATCAACCAGTGCCGGGTCCTACGCGACGTAATCCCGCCAATCCCGCCAGGTCCGGAAGGAAGCAACGGTAACGGGCTAGTACGGGCGCAGTAGGTCACCCGGTACTTTTTTGGCGCCGCGGGCTTCATCGCCCAGCGGCCTTGTCTTGCAAGGCGCCGGGACAGCATCCAGAAACAACCTCGCCGCCATAGATGATTTTGTTGCCGCGGCACACCCTAGATGGCGCCGCAAGGAGAAATGCATTGAGCCTCGCCGTGCGTCCCGTGGTGGGCAGGCGCGCCAAAATTAGCGCGCTCGGAACCTACGTACCCCCGAAAGTCCTGACCAACCAAGACCTTGAAAAGATGGTGGACACCAACGATCAGTGGATCGTCGAGCGGACCGGCATCCGCGAGCGTCACATGCTGGAAAAGGGCAAGGGCGTCAGCGATATCTGCGTTGAGGCTGCGAAGAAATGCCTGGCGGCGCGGGGAATCGCCCCTGGCGAGGTTGAGGTCATTATCGTCGGCACGGTCACGCCCGACATGATGTTTCCTTCCACCGCCTGCCTGGTGCAGGACAAGCTCGGCGCGAAGGGCGCATGGGGATTCGATGTTTCGGCGGGATGCTGCGGGTTTGTTTATGCGCTGCAAGCGGGAGTGAAACTGGTCGAGAGTGGTGCGCACTCCAAGGTGCTCGTGTGCGGTGTCGACGCCAACACGCGCATGACCGACTACACCGATCGCGCCACCTGCGTCCTGTTCGGGGATGGTGGCGGAGCTGTTCTGCTGGAGCCCGCTGGCGAAGGCGAGATTGGCATGATCGACTTTGTGCACGAGATCGACGGTTCGGGCGGCGTTTCATTAAACCTGCCCGCCGGGGGAAGCCTGAATCCGCCGAGCCACGAGACGATCGACAAGAAGATGCACTTCATCCACCAGGACGGACAGGCCGTTTACAAATTTGCGGTCAGGAAGATGGCCGAAGCTACGACCAAGATTCTCGAACGCAATGGCATCACCGGCAGCGATCTTGGCTGCTTCATCCCGCACCAGGCCAATAAGCGCATCATTACTTCGACGGCGGATCGCCTGGGCATGAATCCAGATCGCGTGATTATCAATATCGAGAAGTATGGCAACACCTCGGCGGGGACGATTCCGCTGGCGATGGAGACCGCGGTCGAAGAAGGCAAGCTGAAGAAGGGCGACCTGATGCTGCTGGCGGCGGTCGGCGCGGGATTCACAGTGGGTGCCGCCCTGCTGCGGTGGGAGATCTGAGAGACACTTAGTTCACAAATGAGAAGCACAACGCCTGGCTTGACTGCCGGGCGTTGCTAGTTTGAGGCGAGTTCGGGTGGCGTGAACTCGTATGCCGGGAGAACGCCGGTCTCTGCGGCCATTCTGAAGAATCCGCGCATGCCTTCGATGCACTCCTCGTCCAGGACGTAATGGATGTTCGTCGTCAGGTATGAGCGAATCGTTCTTTCTGAAATCGGCAAAGTTCGCGACCAGTGTTCAACCAGGGCGTCGATGTTTTGGAGGCCGTGATCCCGGGAGTGGACAAAATCCAAAGCGGCGCTCTCGTCCAAAACTGTTCCAGCTGCAGCACCCCACACGGCGGAGATAAATGGAAGCCCGGTCAGGCGCCGCCATTCCTCGGCGAGGTCAAGG
Source organism: Occallatibacter sp. (assembly GCA_036495975.1). GTDB lineage: Bacteria > Acidobacteriota > Terriglobia > Terriglobales > Acidobacteriaceae > Telmatobacter. The sequence continues at coordinate 2,012 of DASXLY010000010.1, forward strand.
TAGACGAGTTCCTCTCCGGTACGCTCGAAGCGGTTGGCGCGTTCTTCAAGGGCCATCAACGCCGGGTCGCCAATCACGATGGCGGCGTCATGGTGGTCGAGCATGGCGTCCAGATCAGCGGCCATGGGCTGAAGCAGCACGTCGCCGTTATCCCACCGGTGAAACATGATGCGGCAATAAGCCACGGTGGTGCGGCTGGCGGTGTCGGCCGCAACGCTGCGTATCTTTTCAAGAGACTGCGCCGCACGTCGTACCAGCAGCAATGAGCGCACGCACCCTTTCGAGGCGATGGTGCAGCCAGGCAGGATGCGCAGCCCCGGGGTTGTGGCCAGCGCGGCAATTGGGACCAGGCCGATATCGGCAGTGCCAGCGGCAAGTTCGTCTGCGCACTGCGATGGCAGCATCCACTTGATCTCGTAGCGTTGGGCGAGTTCCGCGGCAAGGGGCGGATGTTCAAAGTCCCACATGAGGGGGGCGGGGTTTAGAAAGCGTATAGCGGCAACCTGGAGGCGCTGATGCGAACTCGAATTCACTCTACTGGTTAGACTATCAAGCCACCCTTTCGGGTTCTGCCTGCAATGTGACTGGCATCCTTGACTTCCGGTGCTGGCCAGCTTAATGTGCGCTCAATTACTAAAGAAGATTCTTGATTTTATGGCAAGGGAAACGCGCGTGTGTCTGCATGCGCGTGCATGCAGGCAAATGTCGGTATCGAGAGACGAGAATACAGGTAAAACCGCAGCTTACCCCGCGACGCAAATCGATGAAAACAACCTGGCGCTGCTGGCGCTGACCCTCACGCCAAACCTCGGCCCCAAGCGGATTGCGGATGCCATTGCCGGGCTAGAATGTGCCGGGCAGATTTTTGCTTTGACGCTGACTGAACTTGAAGGTCTTCGCTTTCCAGCCGATGCCGCGCAGTTCATCTTCGATGGCAAAGCGAGGCGTGCGGCGGAACAGGAAGCCGAGCAGATCATCCGTCTGGGGACAACCCTGATCACGCTTGCGTCCCCGGAGTATCCAGAGCGCTTGCGCGAGATCTACGATCCGCCGCCGGTGCTATGGGTGCGCGGAGATGTGAGGCTGCTGGCACGGCCGTCAATAGCGGTGGTCGGAACGCGGCACCCTTCGCCATATGGCACCGGGGTCGCGGAGATGCTGGCTCGCGACCTGGCGGTGCGGCATGTGGTGATTGTGAGCGGGATGGCCCGCGGGATCGATACGTGCGCGCACAAAGGCGCGCTGGCGGCGCGAATGCCGAACATCGCGGTCTGGGGAACCGGCGCCGACGTCGTCTATCCCAAGGAGAATAAGCGGCTGTCGGAGGATATTCTCGCTGTGGGTGGGGCGATCGTGAGCGAACTCCCGCTGGGGACATTTCCCGCGCCGCAGAATTTCCCCCGCCGCAACCGCATCATCAGTGGACTCAGCGTAGGCGTCCTGGTGGTGGAGGCCAGCGAGAACTCTGGAACCCGCGTAACGGCGCGATGCGCGGCGGAACAGGATCGTGACCTCTACGCGGTGCCCGGGAATGTTACGGCGAAGAACTCCTGGACGCCTAACACGCTGATAAAACAGGGCGCGAAGCTCGTTGCAAGCTGGGAGGATGTCTGGGAGGATCTGCCCTCACAGGTGCGTCTCCAACTGGAGCAGCAGGCTGGGTGTGAATCCAAACCCGAGGTTGGCGCATCCCTTCTGACGGACCGGGTGCTACGACCCGAAGAGTCGATTGTGCTGGATGCACTGCGCACCGACGAGTCTTTGCAGCTCGATGAACTGCTCGAAAAGCTTGAGACTCAACTGACTTCGTCCGAGGTGTTTACGGCCCTGTTCGAACTTGAAATCAGTGGCCGCGTGCGCTGCCTGCCGGGGAAGAATTATGTGCGCACGCTCTGAAATTCTGCAAAATTTCGCATGTGTACCATTCTGCGATGAAGTGCAGATTTCAGAAACTTTGCGGGTAACCATGGCCAACGTTTCGCGTCCAGAAAAGGCAAAGGGGAGTGGAAACGAAGGCGCCTTCCATGTTAGCTTGCAAATCTTGCGGCCCATTTTTAGCGGGAAGGACCGGCGATGGAAATCGCGCCTGGGTTGTTTCCCCACGGTGCGCAATGCAACGGAATGATCCCTTGCAGAGTCCAATGGCCGAAGCCTGTCCGGATGGGAGCAGCGGGTCGGATAGGGTAGAGTAGTACGGAATCAAGGATGGCAATGAGCAAATCACTGGTGATCGTCGAATCTCCTGCGAAGGCGAAGACGATCGAGAAATATCTGGGAAAAGGCTTCGAGGTCCGCGCGTCGATCGGGCACATTATGGATCTGCCCAAGAACGACATTGGCGTGGAACTGAAGAAGCGCACGTTTGTACCCGAGCTGATTGTGTCGCCGGGTAAGGAGAAAATCGTTGAGCAGTTGAAGAAGGCGGCCGCCAAGGCGGATGAGATCTATCTCGCGCCTGACCCGGACCGGGAAGGCGAAGCAATCGCCGCACACCTGGCTCTTCAGCTTGGGACCAATGCCAAGGAACGCAAGAAGATTCGCCGCGTCACTTTCAATGAGATTACGAAGAAAGCGGTGCAGGACGCGTTCCAGCACGCCCGCGATATCGATGAGAATCTTGTCGATGCGCAACAGACACGCCGCGTTCTTGACCGGCTGGTGGGCTATCAGATTTCGCCTCTACTTTGGGATAAGGTGCGCCGCGGGCTTTCTGCCGGACGCGTGCAGACCGTCGCTCTGCGGCTGATTGTTGAACGAGAGCGCGAGATTGCGGGATTCAAGCCAGTAGAGTACTGGACGCTGGAAGCACTGCTTCACCCCGAGCGCCGTGCGGACGATCGTTTCAAGGCGAAGTTTGTCGGGATCGACGGCGAGCCGGCTCGCGTTGCGAATGGCCAGGATAAGGACGGCAAGGACCAGTTCATCTCCAATGCGCTGGCCGATAAGAAATCGATGGATGCTACCCTCGCGGCTCTCGAGAAGGCGACGTGGTCGGTTGCATCAGTGCTAAACCGCGAGCAGCAGCGCCGTCCGCTTCCTCCTTTTATTACCAGCCAGCTGCAGCGGGATGCAGCCAGCAAGCTCGGCTTCAACGTGCGGCGCACCATGGGAGTAGCGCAGCGCCTTTACGAGGGCATCGACATCGGCGATGAGGGCACAACCGGCCTTATTACATACATGCGTACCGATTCGCCGCGTGTTTTGCCCGAGGCGAAGGAAGGCGCGCGCCAGTGGATTGGCAGCAATCTAGGCAAGCAGTACCTACCCGAGACGGCCAACACCTACAAGGGGAAAAAGGATTCGCAGGATGCGCACGAAGCGATCCGTCCGACCGATGCGTCGCGTACGCCGGAGTCGATCGCGCGTTACATCAGCGACGAGCAGTTGAAGCTCTACACGCTGATATGGAGGCGGTTCATTGCCTCACAGATGATGCCCGCGGTTTACGACGTAACCACTGCGAAGATCGAGGCGAAGTCGGCCATCGATCGCAAGACCTACGATTTTCGTGTGACCGGTTCGGTGATGCGGTTCGACGGATTCCTCAAGGTCTACGAAGTTTCGGAAGAAAAGAAGGCGGATGACGAGGAGAACTCGCTCGCCAACAAGCTGCCCAGGCTCGATAACGGGGAGAAACTGGACCTCGAGCAGCTCTTCCCGGAAGATCACTTTACCGATCCGCCGCCGCGTTACAACGAAGCTTCGCTGGTGAAGGAACTGGAAGAGCGGGGAATCGGTCGCCCGTCAACTTACGCGTCGATCATCAGTACCATCCAGGATCGCGAGTACGTTGTGAAGCATGGCGGTTCGCGCGGACGGTTCTATCCCACCGAGATCGGCGTGGTGGTCTGCGAACTGCTGGTCGACAGCTTCCCCTATATCTTCGATACCAAGTACACGGCGCGACTGGAAGAGGAACTCGACGACATCGAAGAAGGCAAGGAAAAATGGACCACCCTGCTCAATGGCTTCTATGACCACTTCGAAGACGAGCTGAAGCATGCGGACAAGAAAATGCGGAACGTCAAGCGCATGGAGCAGGTGACGGACGAAAAGTGCGAAGTGTGCGGATCCCCGTTGATTCTGAAGTGGGGCAAGTTCGGCAGCTTCTTTGCCTGCTCGGCGTACAACAAGAAAGATCCGACGAGCTGCACATTTACCAAGGAGAACATTGCCGCCAAGCCGGACATGAATACGCCTGAAGCGCAGGAAGCCGGCGACACCGACGAGTACTGCGAAAATTGCGGGCGCGTAATGGTGCTGCGGCGCGGGCCGTTCGGGCCGTTCATGAGCTGTCCTGGATACAACGAAGATCCGCCCTGCAAGACCATCCGCAAGCTGAGCCAGAAGCAGCAGCAGAAACCACCTGAGCCCACCGGCGAAGCTTGCCCGCTCTGCAGCAAGCCCCTGGTGCTGCGCCAGGGAGCGTATGGAGAGTTTGTCTCGTGTTCCGGCTATCCCAAGTGCAAGTACGTGAAGCAGAACCTCATTGAAGGTATGAAGTGCCCGAAGTGCGGCGAAGGCGACATCGCGGAACGCAAGGCGCGGCGAGGAAATGTCTTCTGGGGTTGCACCAATTATCCCAAGTGCGATTTCACCTCGAACTACAAGCCGGCGGCGAAGAAGTGTCCGGAGTGCGGCAGCCCTTACCTGGTAGAGAAAACCCTGAAGAGCGGCATCTATCTCGAATGCCCCAACAAGAAGAAGGGCGCAGAGGAAGAGAAGCCGAAGAAGCGCGGCAAGAAGGCTGCGGAACCAGAGCCGGGTGCGGAGATCGTGTGCCACTACTCGAAGCGCATTGGCGACGCGCCACCGCCGCCTACAGCGGAAACGCACGGGCCGGTGATCGAGAAGCGCGACCCAAAGAAGGAACTGCAGCCTGCCTGACAATCCACTGTTGTGAATTCAAGTGATGAGAGCTGAGGGCCCGAAATATCCTACAGCTCTCTTTTTCCGCAAATACTCGCTCTGAGCGCGTCACCGCCTGAATCCGTTACCATTGGCATTCGGAGAAATGCACATGGAACGAATGCTTGCGACGCCTGCTGATGCTGAAATCATTTTGAAACTATACGAACTGCGCACCGAGACACTGATGCGGCAGGCGCGCGCCTGGATGACCGGTGAGTTTTGGCCCAATACCGCGGACGAGTTCTTCGCCGTTGCCCTGAACCCCGCGAATCCCCATAATGCTCACTTCCGCCAGGTAACCACCTACTGGGAGATGGGGGCGGCGATGGTGCTGCATGGGGCGATCTCGGCCGAGCTATTTGTCGACTGCAACGGTGAGGGGTTTTTCCTCTTGGCAAAGTTTGCTCACATTCTGGATGCCATACGCGAGAAGATGCCGTATTTCATGAATAAGACTTCCGAGTTAGTGAACCGGTTCTCCGCGGCTGGGGCCCGCTACGAGGCTGCATTGAAAAACGCAGAGGGACGCCGGCGAGCTATGCAGCAGGGCAACGATTCGAAGGTCAAATAGTTCATGTCATCGAAAAGCGGCAGGGATGCTGCTTGTCATTGGCGGAATCCGGAGAGCATGATGGAATCCGGTACTTGATTTTTCTTGGAGGTTTCCCAGTGAAACGTATTGCAGCAATAACTCTGACGGCCCTGATGTTTGGTGCGGTAGCAGCCAGCGCGGCCGACTCGAAGACGATCAATGGCTGGGTCTCTGACTCGATGTGCGGCGCCAAGCATGCCGGGTCCGGCTCGGAGTGCGTGAAGAAGTGCATTGAGGGCGGCATGTCACCGGTCTTCGTCGATGAGGCGAACAAGCAGGTCTGGACAATTGACAATCCCGACGCTGTGAAGAGCTTCTACGGCGATCACGTCACCGTGAAGGCGACGGCGGACTCCGATAAGAAATCGGTGCACATCGATTCGATCACGGCAGCCAAGTAATCAGGCCGGTTATCCATAGGTCGGGAGCAGGGTGGCATCTTGCTCCTTCGTTCCTTTCGGTTCAGCGGGATGTGGATGTCCTGTGGAAAACGCGTTCCCTATTTCGATTGTGTTGTCCCGTGGCGGCATATCCGATTGTTTCTGAGTTACAGGCAGAATCCCCCGCACTCGCCACCGCGTCAAATCTCTGTTACTGTTCTAACGATTAATCCGCCCCGAGGAACGGATCCGGTGGCGGAGTGCGGTGTAAACGAACGATGACAAAAGCGATTTGGAACGGCAAAGTCATAGCCGAAAGCGAAACCACTGAGACGGTGGAAGGAAATGTCTATTTTCCGGAGAACAGTCTCAAGAGGGAGTTTTTCCGTCCCAGCAGCACCACCTCTACTTGCCCGTGGAAGGGCCAAGCCCGGTATCTAAGCCTCTACATTGACGGACAGGATAATCCGGATGCGGCGTGGTACTATCCGGATCCAAAGCCAGCCGCCCGTAAGATCAAAGGATATGTAGCTTTCTGGCGTGGAGTTGAAGTAGAAAAGTAGGTTTCTCGAAGCCCCATCTCGGGAGTTCCCATGCACGTCCGTTCTGCTCTCCTGGCGTCGGCCTTGACGCTGGTGCTCGCCGGTTGTGTCTACAGAGGCGGTAGGGCCACCTCCTGTCCCGCAGGCCGCGGCTCCGACTCTCCAAGGCGATCAGGCGCACCCGGGGAAGTCCAGGAATTGGGTGGACACGAAGCTTTATTTTGGGCTGGGGCCGGCAGATCATCCTGAACAGGGTGTGACCGAATCCGACTGGCGCGCGTTCCTCGACCGCGAAGTTACGCCGCGGTTCCCTTACGGATTGAGCGTGATGGATGTCTACGGCCAATGGCAGGGAAAGAAGCAAGCAGTTCCTGAGCGCCTTCGCAGCAAAATGCTGATCATCGATTATCCCGATACTGCCGAGAACCGTGCCAAGGTTGACGCGATCCGCTCTGCGTGGAAGCAGAAGACCGGCGATCAGTCGGTGATGCGGGTGACAGAGCCGGCAGACGTCTCGTTCTAAGAACGATCCCGACGTCGGTGTACCCTGTTGGCAGATGGCGATTGATGACGAGAGCCGCACACGGGCCATGCAGATCGCGCGCAATCTAGTCGAGGGCAGGATCGGCGCCCTCGAGGCGGCGCGGGCTCTTCTCCCGCTCCTGCATGCCGATCCCACCCTGATGCTGCCGGAAGATCGAGCTGCCCTTATCGGCATCGACAGTGAGACGGATGACCTTCCGGTCGGCAGAATTCGGGAAGAATGGCATCCTGACGTGCTGCTTGAGAAAGACAAGGAGATCGAGCGATATGAAAAGCGTTACAGCGTTCAGGTTCGCTCGATATGCAAGAGGATCATTCAAAACTAACTGAAGGTGTGAATCAATGTCGGCCGATCGGGAGCGCCTGAAGTGTTCTGACTCAGCTATCGAGCCGCCATCTCCTGGGTGGCCAGCGCCAATCCATCGAGCGCAGACTTACGGCCAGGCGCATTTACCAGCGAAGTTTTGAAGGCGACGACCGCATCTGCGGCGCGGTGCTGCTTCAGCAGGAGCTCGCCTAGTTGTTCGCGGGCGGGCACCACGGGTCCCGGTGTCACGGGCAGTTTTTCCAGCGAATCTTCTTCGTCGGCCGCGCCTCGGAGCTGCGCCTCGGCTTCGGCATGTTCTCCGTTTGCCTGTGCCGCCCACGCCCCCACTTCCTCGCGCAGGATACTCACCTGCGATGCCCAGTACTCGTTCCCGGCATTTTTCAGCTGGTGTTCGTAGAGTTGGAGTGTGGCAACATCACGGTTCACATTGGCCGTGTGTTCTCCTCGCGTTCTTCCCAGAGCGTGCGCCCACACCGCAATTGCGGCCACTTGGGGAAGCGATTTTGCGTCTGGCTTAATCGTGGCTGCTTCGTCCCATTGGTGCCGTTCAACGGCGTAGCGCACCGGCATGGCGGTGGCGGCGTACCCCACTTTGAAGTCTCCATTGCCGAGTCTCTCCATGCTGTTGAGCTGATCGATTACGTGGCGCGCATCGTCATACCGCCCGAGCTGCAGGTAGGCATAGACAAGGTAGTCCATTGCATGCAGTTCCTCGCCAGGGTCGTTCTGCTCGCGCGCTGCACGACTTGCCGCAAGGTTCGATGTAACTGAATCCTGCCATAGCCCAAGCCGCGTGAAGATGTGCGATGGCATGTGCAAGGCGTGGGGCACGGAAGGAGCGATCTGCGCATATTTGCGGGCCGCGGAGAGACCTCCGGCGGCAAGCTCACCGCTGTCGGACGCATGAATGATGTAATGGGTGATTCCGGGATGCTCGGGATACGCGCGATCGAGCGGCTCAAGAATAGCGAGCGCTTGTTTTTGCCGCGAGTGGGTCTTGTCGGCCGGTGGGGCGTTCGAAAGCAGTGCAAGTGCGTAGAATACCTGCGCCTCGATGTCGTTCGGATTTCGATGCGCCAGATCGGCCATCGCCTGCTCATAGTGCTGGTTCCGGCTGGAGAAGGGAACCGTGTTGGCATCCTTGATCAGCAGACTAAAAGCACGGATGTAGCCTCTTTCGCGTGCGTCGGTTGATCCGATTCGCCGCGCATTCGCGATTTCCTTCTCCGCGTTCGGCAGGGAAGCAGGGGCCAGGTTAGGCTCCCACAACTGGTGGAACAGAGACATGGCAACGCCCCAGTGAGCCATGGCGCACTTTGGATCCTCCGTGGCGACATGCTGAAAGGTTGCGTTGGCGCTGGAATAGGCGAAGGAATGCAGCAGTGCTACGCCGCGGTTGAATTCTGCCTGCACTGCCGGGGAGCAGGAAACAGGAAAGGAAACCTTACCCAGGTTTTCGGGCGCGCCGTGATCGTGCTGCGCCTGGGCCTGCAGACCACAGGACGCGCACGCCAGAACGAGAACCAGTCTGATGAATCTTGCCAGGTCGGGCCTCCAGGGATTTTACGTCGACTTCCAGATTCACGAGTTAGCTGGGCCCGTTTGGGTTCGTGCTGAGGCTACCGCTTGCTCCCCCTGATTGACCACGGTGCTCCACCGAGAGGGTGCCGTCACCGTTCCTCTCTGGGGAGGGGGTTACGTCGACTCTAGTGTAGAGGCTTTGGAAACAGTGACTCAAGGGATTGGGAAAGCAAAGACCGGGGAGGCCTTACCCAGACGCGCTAGCGGAGAACACGATCGCGATGCGCATGCTCGGCAATGCGCCAGCTTGCCGGTTGCGTAGGCATAAGAGCCTTGGCGAGGAAGAAGAGCAGGTACGACGAGCAGGAGATAACCAGGTGCATCATGGGCGACTCCGACGTGTAATTTGGCTCGCGATCGAGCGACGCCCATCAAGTTGCACGATGATTGCCAAAGCGGTTTGGCCGCGATTACGAGGCTGTTCTCGTTGCGGTGATTCAATTTAGGAGGTGGGGAGCCAGGCGGATGCGTAGTACGTGACGAAGTGACGATGACGAGATGTCGTCACCGTGACGGAAGGTCGTCACGTTTTGACTCATCTACGCTTCGCATCGGCTCACTTAGAATGACAGTCGAATGTTGGAGGTAGCTAGAGGCATAGCACGTAGCTGAAGATGTCGCTCTTCTTTTGAGGTTTGAGGTTAGGGAATACGAAATGCTCCCTGCGAACCTCTTCGCGGGTGAATCCGCACTTTTCCAGGACGTGAGCAGAGGGCGCGTGCTCCGCGTGGCAGATGGCTTCGAGGCGTTCCACAGCGGTCTGACGGGCTACTTCAACCATTGCTCGCAGGGACTCAGTGGCATATCCATGGCCCCAGGCTTCCCGAGCGAAGACGTATCCGGTGACCGCGCGCGTGGTGCCCTGGTAGAAGAGCCCGGTGCTGCCGAGCAGAGCGCCCGCCTTGCCGCTTTCATGCGGGAACACAAGGTAGGGGCCGGCAGGCCAGCGAAGCCACTCCTCATCGCTCAGGGAGAGAAACGCCAGGGTGTCGGCAACGCTGCGATGGGTGGGCCAACTCAGGTAGCGCGTGACCTCGCCATCTGAGGCATAACTATCAAAGATTGCCTGGGCATCGCTTTGACGCGGGCGGCGTAGCAGCAGCCGTTCCGTCTTGATCTGCTCCGGAGCTTTTGCTGCGCTGCCTGTCACGCCGTCAGCTCTCCGAAAGTGGTTTGCCGATCTCCCAGTGATGCCCGAAGGGATCAACGACGCGACCGATGCGCCAGCCATAGGATTCGTCGCGGACAGGGCAGATGGACGATGCGCCGGCTGCGACTGCCTGATCGAAGGCTGCCTGCGGATCGTCGACGATCATGACCATACGAACGCTGCTGCCGCCAAGGGATTCCGGGCTGAAGTTCTGGTGCCCGGGAGACTCGTCAGCAAGCCAGAAGTTGCCTTTCCCTACGGAGAGATGCGCCACGATAGTGCCATCCGGGGCATCGATTCGCGAAAGGATCTTTGCCGAAAATGCCCGGGTGTAGAAGTCAATCGCCTCGGCTCCGCGGCGGACATTCAGCAGCGTGGTAACGGTAGTATCGACTTTCTTTTCGGTAGACACGGTTGTTGCCATTGGAATCCTCCCATGGACGATTTGCCGTGCGGATCTGGGTGAAAAGAGAAAGTGCTCAGTATGCCTGCAATTGATCGAGCGGCAGGCGGACGCGGAAGCAGGTAGAGCCCGGGTCAGACCGCACGCTGAGATGGCCGCGGTGCTTGCGAACGATGCGCATCGCGTTGTCGAGCCCAAGGCCGAGGCCTTCCCCCGGCGGCTTGGTGGTAAAGAACGGCTCGAAGATGCGATCCTGCAGCTCCGGCGGAATGCCGGGGCCGGTATCCCAAATTTCGACGAGCATCATTTCGCCTTCGAGGCGGCAGGTGATTTTCAGTTTGCCGCCATGGCTGGTCTCGGCCAATGCGTCCAGGGCATTTTCAATAAGCGCGGTCCACACCTGGTTTAGCTCGCTGCCATAGGCGCTGATCCGGGGCAGGTCAGGATCGTAATTGCGCTCGATCTCCACATCCTTCATGCGCGATTGGAGCATCTGCAGCGTGGCGTCGAGCCCGACCGGTACGTCGACTTCGAGAATCGGCGCGCGGTCCATGTAGGAGTAGGCCTTGACCGCGCTGATCAGGTCAAAAATGCGCGCAGTCGAATTCAGCAGCGTCTCTACGGAACGGGAGCTCCTGAGATATCGCGCGAAGTATTGCAGCGAAACACAAGCCTCGCTGGAGCCGAGCAGGGCCCGGAACTCTTCGAGATCAGACACGGTGGCGTGCTGTTCGGCCAGTTGCGCCGCTACCTCCCATGATCCTTCACATGGCAGCGCCGTAAGCCAGTTGCGCAGGTCTTCCTCAGCCTGGATCTGCTGGGCCGCATTGCGCGTGTCTCGGCGAGAAATGCGACTGAGGATCTTCTGTTCCCATGCATCAACGCCATCGATCTGCTGCTCGGTGAGGCAAAGGTTCACGAGCTTGAACCGGTTCTCGCGATTGGAGCGCAGTTCCATCACGAGACTTGAGGCTGCACGCTGGGCCGCTGAGGCGGGATTGTTGAGTTCGTGCGCAAGATTGCCCGCGAGCTTGCCGAGAGCCGTGAGTTTTTCCGCCTGCTGCTCGATGCGAGTGACCTCGCGCACGCGGTCGAGCAGGGTGGAGACGACCCGCTGTGCCATCGAGGGAATAGCTTCGAGCATGGCCGGAAACTGATCCTTGTGGATCAGGATCAACCAGACCGGCGTAACGGCGAAGCCCTGGCCGCCGGAGGCCTTCATGCGTGAGAACGGCAGCAAGCCGGTCATCGCGCCGGTGCGGCCGATGAAGAGCTCCATGGGCCCGCCCCGCTGACGACGGACGTGGATTTCGCCCTTGAGGATCAGGAACATGCGATCGGCCGTTTGGCCTTCTTCAAAGAGGATGTCGCCGGGTTGCGCGACAACCTCTTCCCCGTGCTGCGCCAGCCAGAGTCGATCTTCGAACGGAAGCCCCTGCAGCGGTACTACGCGATCGATCGCAGCCGCGATGGTTTCGGCGGGGGTGGGACAGGCAGGCGCGGTAAGGGTTGGGGAGAGCATCCTGAACCTCCGGCAGTCTCAGGATAGACGATGACGAGGGTAAAGCCTGTTAAGAAGTGTTCTGAACCGGCTGTAGAACGACGTGAATGGCCAAAGCGCGGTCATTAACGGAGGAAGGTCGGCGACCATTGCTATGATGTTGGTTTTGCTAGTTGAGGTCAAGGAGAAGCATGACCTATTGGAAGAAGTTTTCAGCCGGAATCATGTTCTTTGCGTCGGTTATTGCCGTCGCGCAGACATCTGCAAGTTATGACCAGGCCGCAAAGGTGTTTCGTCTCGACGGCGGGAATGTGACGTATGTCTTCGGGGTGAATGCGCGCGGAGAACTGCAACAGCTTTACTGGGGCGGGAGGCTCGCGGCGACGGATCGCATCGGGCCTGCGGTTCCAGAGCGGGAGTGGGCGTCGTTTGACTCGTCGTATTCGACCACGCCGCAGGAGTATGCAGCATGGGGCGCAGGGCTGTTCGTAGAGCCGGCACTCAAGGTGACATTTGCGGATGGTAATCGCGACCTGGTGCTGCACTACGACCACCAGGAGAGCGCATCAAACGGTTTCAATGTTGTCCTTAAAGACATCAAACGACAGGTGTTTGTCACGCTGCACTATGCCATCGATCCGGCGTCGGGGATTCTGGCACGATCGGCTACGATTGAGAATCGCGAGGCGCAACCGGTGACAATCGAGCAGGCCGCTGCTGCGGCGTGGGCGCTGCCCGCGGCTCACTACACGCTCGATTACATGACCGGGCGATGGGCCGGTGAGTGGACGCTGACCCAGGAGGCGCTGCATCCCGGCGAGCGCGTGTTGGAGAGCCGGCGCGGAACGACAGGGAACCAGTCAAATCCGTGGTTTGCCATTCAGGCGGGGGATCGCCCGGATGAGAATTCCGGAGATGTGTGGTTCGGAGCGTTGGCATGGAGTGGATCATGGCGCATCACCGTGGAACAGGATCAGCTGGACGCAATTCGAGTGACCGGTGGTTTCAATCCCTTCGACTTCGGATACGTGCTGCATCCCGGCGAGTCGCTGGAGACGCCGGTGTTCTACGGCGGATATAGCGCCCATGGGCTGGGCGGGGCTTCGCGGTTGTTGCATCACTACGAGCTGGCGCACATCCTGCCGCATCGGCCGGGCGCAGCCGATGAGACTGCTCCCAGGCCGCGGCCGGTGCTCTACAACTCGTGGGAGGCGACCGAGTTCAACGTCAACGAGCAGGGACAGATCGCGTTGGCAGAGAAGGCAGCCGCGCTCGGTGTGGATCGCTTCGTGATGGACGACGGCTGGTTCGGGCAGCGCAAAAACGACCATGCCGGCCTTGGCGACTGGTATGTGAATCCCGAAAAGTTTCCGCACGGTCTGAAGCCCTTGATCGACAAGGTGCATGCGCTGGGGATGGACTTCGGGCTGTGGGTTGAGCCGGAGATGGTGAATCCCGACTCTGACCTCTACCGCAAGCATCCCGACTGGGTGCTGAATTTTCCGGGGCGTCCGCGTACGGAGGAGCGCAACCAGTTGGTCCTGAATCTTGCGCGGCAGGATGTGCGCGATTACGTGTTCGGGTTCCTCGACAAGCTCCTGACCGAAAACGATATTGCGTTTCTGAAATGGGACTACAACCGGAACTGGAGCGAGCCGGGCTGGGATCAGCTTCCGCCGGCGGAGCAGAAGAAGGTCTACGTCGCCTTCATCCGCAACCTCTACAGCATTCTCGATGAGTTGAGAAAGAAGCATCCGAAGGTCGAGCTCGAGTCGTGCTCGGGCGGCGGCGGACGTGTCGACTTGGGCATTCTGCAATACGCCGACGAGGTGTGGCCGTCGGACAATACCGATCCTTTTGATCGGCTCACTCAGCAGGACGGATTCACCTACGCATACACGCCGCAAATCATGATGGCGTGGGTAACGGACTCGCCGCACTGGCTGAACAAGCGTTCCACCTCGCTGACCTATCGGATGTTGAGCTCCATGCAGGGATCGCTCGGCATTGGTGCGAACATCGCCAAGTGGAACGACGAGGAGACGGCGACTGCGAAGCGGCTGATCGCGGCCTACCACCAGGCGCAGAAGACGATCGTACAGGGAGATTTGTACCGGTTGATTTCTCCGCGCGATGGGAGCGAATTTTCGGCGACGCAGACGGTGAGTGGGGATAAGAGCCAGTCGGTGGTTTTTGCATTCATCCATTCCACGCAGGAGGGGCGAGGGTTTCCGCTGCTAAAGCTGAAGGGCCTTGATCCGAAGGCAGAGTACACGCTAACGCCGATTGAGGGTGCCTTGAAAAAGGGAAGCCCGACCACAGCGAGCGGCGCATGGTGGATGAATCACGGCCTGGAGATGAGCGAGGACTTCCGAGGCGACTTCCAGGCTGCCGCATTCCGGCTCGATAAAAAATGAAAAAGCCATTTCGCTTGAATCGAAGACGTTCGCTGCTATCATGCTCGTGCGACGTAGCGCATCAAGCCGGGCATGCATCGGACTTTCGGGTCCGCTGCGGTCCTCTCCGGGGATACCCCAGGGAAACGTGAATAACTGGAAATTCGTCAGGTGACCGGCTCTGCGCGTTGCGCAGTGATGGTCACACAAGGCCAGACTCGTTGATGCGCTTCGCCGCGAATTCTCTTATGCCGGGCCCAAGCTTCTACGCGGCGTTGGCTAAATCGATTCTTGCCGGCCATGTGTCGGCTGATGCGATTGTTGCCCGCCTTTCCTTTACGCTAGGTCGCGAATGGCGCTGGCTTCGGCCGCTGGTGCGGCGATATCACGCGAAGTTCGGACAGGGAACGCGGCCGCGCAGCCGGGACGTCGCGAAATTTCTCGATCAGGATTCCGGACTCGCGCGAGCACTTCACCTGTATAGGAATCAGATTCAAATCGCGGCGTGGGTCACCCCGTCGCAACAGATGCAGCCGGCACCCACGGCGCGCGGGTGGCCGATCCCGCCGCTCGAGTCGGTGGGTGAGCTGGCGGACTGGCTCCATATCTCGCCCGGAGAACTCCTCTGGTTTGCTGATCTGAAGCGCATGATTGCACGCCGTGGGCCGGAAGCAGCAACGGGTCCGCTCAGTCACTACCATTACCGCGTTCTCGCGAAGGACGGCGGGTCGGTGCGATTGATCGAAGCACCGAAGCAGCGGCTGAAGCTGATTCAAAAGCAGATTCTCAACGAGATTCTCGAGAGAATTCCCGTTCACCCAGCCGCTCACGGATTCCGGCGAGGACGGTCGATCAAGACGTTTACCGCGCCGCATGCGGGTCAGAATGTGGTTGTGCGCATGGACCTGCGCGATTTCTTTCCGTCGATTTCAGCACCGCGGGTACAGGCGATGTTTCGCACCGCTGGCTATCCAGAAGCGGTTGCCAATCTCCTGGGCGGACTCTGCACCAATGCAGTGCCGCGCGCGATCTGGACTTGCAGAGGACTCGATCCGCTGTGCATTGCGGAGGCCCGGCAACTGTACGCATGGCCGCATCTTCCGCAGGGTGCTCCCACGTCACCGGCACTGGCCAACGTCTGTACTCACCGAGTGGATTGCCGACTGACAGGACTCGCGGAAGCGTCTGGGGCCGTGTACACACGTTACGCCGACGACCTTGCATTCTCGGGCGGCGCGAAGTTTGAGCGCAGCGCTCAGCGATTCGCCATTCACGCGGCGGCGATTCTGTTGGAGGAGGGATTCGCAGTGCATCACCGCAAGACGCGGATCATGCGGCAGGGAGTAAGGCAATATCTCGCGGGTATCGTTGCGAACCAGCACCTGAACGTGATTCGGAGTGATTTCGATACGCTAAAGGCCATTCTGACGAATTCCATCCGGCATGGTAAGAATTCGCAGAATCGCGAAGATCACGTTGACTTTCGGATGCATTTGCAGGGGCGCGTTTCGTTTGTGGAGATGGTCAACGCGAAGCGAGGCGCAAAGCTGCGAAGGATTTTCGAGCAAATCCAGTGGTGAAGTCCTGATACGCTTGAACGCTCTCGCTGAGAGCGCTCAGGGCTTGTACCCCTGCCACACATATTCGAGTGCCTCGGGCAGGGTTTGCATCTTCACGGCGCGATCGACATGGCCGGCGTTCTCAGCGAAGACGAACTGGTAGTGATACTTCTTCGCCGCCAGCACGCGGGCCATGCGTTCATTGGCTTCGACCCAGTCGTGCATGTTGTCGCGCATGATGTTGGGATTGAAGAGATCCTTGTCGCCGACTTCCATCCAGATGCGAATAGACTTGCGTGCGCTTTGGGGAATCATATGCTCGTGAAACTCCCACGCGCCATGCGGAGTTTTGGGGTCGTACGGCCACTGCTGGTTGACCCACGTGCCGGAGTAGGCGAGGACGCGGTGGTAGAGTTCCGGGTGATACCACGCCATGATGAGCGCGCAGGCTGCGCCGGAGCTCCCGCCCATTACGGCTCGGCCATCGGGATCGTGCGTGAGTTTGACGTGGGCTTTGGATTCGACGAGGGGAAGGACTTCATTCTCGACGAACTCGGCGTAGCGGCCTGACATGGTGTCGTATTCGAGGCCACGCTCGCTGCCCTGAGCATCGCCGGTGCCGTTAGCAACTGAAATCCCGATCATGACCGGGAGCTTGCCTTCGGAAATCATCTTGTCGAGCACGCCGAACAGGAGCGAGTCCGGACCGTCTGTTCCCACGATGAACGGAGCTTCGGTACCGGGGACATATTGTTTGGGGACAAATACTGCTACTTTTCGCGTGTAAGGCGCGGGGTGGCTGGTGGTGATGATGAGCTTGGCAGGGTCGCTGGGATCGGCGGTGCCAAAGGTGCCTTTGTCGCGTGCGATGCCGGGGTAGAATTTGCTGTCCGTTGACTCCATAGTGAAGTCGGTCTCTCCCCACGTAAGGAATTCCCCTCCAGGCATGTCTGACCAAGGCTCGTGAGTTGGTCCGATGATGAAGTTGCCGTCGGCATCCGACGGTGGAATTGTGCCGTCAGGCAATTCTTTCGCCTGAACGTATCCCGGAGTGTGAGGGTCGCGCGTTGGTGGAGCAGCACGAGTTGTCTGCGATGGCACTGGCGATGGTGCCGGAGTCTGGGCAGCTCCAGCGGAGAGAAGCGAAAGCGAGGCGGTGATGGCGACAGCGAATTGACGCGAGAGAAAGTTCATTCCGAATCAACCTTGGGTGCGGGGTGAATTGTGCCGTGTCGGAATTGTACCGGTCGGGCTTAGGATTCCTTCTTTAACTCGACGACGATGACGCGAAGTTCGGAGGTGCCGATGTTCTCGAGAGTGTGCGGGCCTAGCGATGGCGACCACTGGGATGTGCCGTTGGCGAAGGTGCCAATGTCACGACTGTCGACGATGAGGGCGCCGTGTTCGTCCCGTCGCACGAAGTCGCTCCAGCTGAGGATGTAGAGGCTGGCGGGCCAGCGATGTGTGTGCAGAGGAGTGATCTGGCCGGGAGCGATGCTGGTGTCGAGAACGCGGACAGAGTCGTTCTCGAAGAGAAGCCGGTGATTATGGGGAGCTGCGGCGAGGGCATCGAGTTCTTCAGGCCAATTTTGCTGGTTCGGCATAATGCTGCTCCTCAGCAGCCTGTTCCCGAGGCCTTAGAATCTAGACCTGTGGCACCTGGTTTGGAAATTGAACTTCGCAGACTTCATTTGTCGTAGGTGTAAAATC
This sequence comes from Occallatibacter sp., assembly GCA_036495975.1. Classification (GTDB taxonomy): domain Bacteria; phylum Acidobacteriota; class Terriglobia; order Terriglobales; family Acidobacteriaceae; genus Telmatobacter. The sequence goes on from DASXLY010000010.1 coordinate 19,608, forward strand.
CGCGGCCAGATTTGCGGCCGAGCCATCCGGCGTCGACCATGCGGACCAGCAGCGGGCAAGGACGGTACTTGGGATCGCCGAAGCCTTCTTGCAGCACGCGAAGAATGTCGAGGCACACATCGATGCCGATGAAATCCGCAAGCGTCAGCGGCCCCATCGGATGCGCCATGCCGAGTTTGAAGACCTGGTCAACGGCTTCCGGCGAGGCCACGCCTTCCATCACCGCGAAGGCAGCCTCGTTGATCAGCGGCATCAGGACGCGATTGGAGACGAAGCCGGGCGCATCGTTCACCTCCACCGGTGTTTTGCCGAGTTTGGTCGCGAGATCGCGTACGGCGGTGAAGGTTGCGTCGCTGGTGGCCATGCCGCGGACGACTTCAACCAGCGCCATCACCGGCACGGGGTTGAAGAAATGCATGCCGATGAGCTGGGCGGGTCGGCGGGTCAGCGCAGCGAGTTTGGTAATGGAGATGGAGGAAGTGTTGGAGGCGAGAATTGCCGCTTCGGGAAGAGTGCGATCGAGAGAGCGAAAGACCTCGGCTTTGAGTTCAAAGCGCTCTGGTGCGGCTTCGATTGCGAGCATCGCGCTGCCGAGCGATTCCAGTTCGACGGTGGTGCTGATGCGGCGGATTGCAGGCTCAACTTCGGATTCCGGCAGCTTGCCTTTGGCAGCTTCGCGACCGAGGTTGGTGCGGATGGAGCCTAAGGCGCGATCCAGAAAGAGCTGGTCAACATCGCACAACGTCACGGAAAAACCGGAGCGGGCAAACACATGGGCGATTCCTGAACCCATGGTGCCGGCGCCGATTACTGCTACGGATTGAATGTCTGCCACCTGGATCCTCCGGCAAAACGGAGTGTAGCAGGAAGAGCACGGACCAGGAACCAGGGAGCGCCGCAATCGCAGAGCGCAACAAAAAGGGCGCAGACATGGTCCGCGCCCAAGTAACCCCTAACCAGGAGATTTAATTTCCCTGAGAATTTGCTGCAGGCACCAGTTGCACTTGCTGCGTCAGCGTGAGCATCAGGTAGGAGTCTGCCTCGAGATTGGCCTGCGGATGGCTGACCAGCAGATGGGTGGTGACGATGCCCGCTCCGATGATGCCGCCGGCCAGCAATCCAGCCGGCCCCCCAAGAACGGCGCCGGTAATCATGCCACCGCCGGTCACGCCGGCGTATTCATAGCCATCTCGTCTCAGCCGCGAGCCGGGAGTGATTACGCCTTCGGAGCCGACCTTGAGATTCGATCCAGGAGTGGAATTGACCACGGCGTGCAGCTCGAACCTGGAGCCGTTTTCGAGGGTCACAGTCTCCGGCACAAGAAGGATCGAACCATGTCCGCCGAATTTACCCTTGGAGACCTCGGCGACACGGCCGTCGATTTCAGAACCGGCGGGGATAATGACATGTCCATCCTGCAGAACGTCAGTGGCTACGCGGCTGCGGAAGGGTTCGCCCCTTTCCGAGAAGGAACTCGAGACTTCATCCACCAGCCTGATGCGGATCTGGGTGCCTTCGCCGAGCATGCCGGGCGGTAACGGATCGGGATGGACGATGTCGCTGTCGGGATCCGACGCATAGGCGCGGGTTGCGAGCGTGGGAGCGGCCGCTACGCCAACGATGCCGGTATCGGTGCCATCTCCATAGGACTGGGGCAGCGGGCCGGTGTCACTCCGTGCAGGCATCGGCGCGGGCTGCATGGGTGTGGCTTGTGCCGCAGGTGTTTGCTGCTGCATGGGATGAGCTGCGGGCGGCTTGGGAATCGGGGGCTGTTCTTCGCTCGTAGTGATGGTGTCGTCGGGTGGGGGGTTTGAGGTTCCCTGGTAAGGGTTCGATTGGCTCTGTTCCTGAGCAACGAGGGCAGTTGCAGCTGCCAGCACGAAGAATGCGCACACAAGAATGGGCCGTTTCATCCAGGACTCCTTGATGCAGGCGGTGTTCCCCATCTATTTAGACCCAACCTGCAGAAAAATGTTTTGGAGCGACGCAATGCGACGATTGGTTCCGCACAAACCTCGCCCAAGTTAATGCTATCCGCGGCGGTTACCGCGTTGACACCGGGCGCGGGTGCGAGGTGCCTCGCGCAATACGAATCAAGTCCGGCAACAGGCGGCCAATGTTAAAGCTCTGCAATTGCTCGCGGTTTGTGACCGGTGCCACACAAGGTGAAGTGGCCCTCTTTGTTAGAATCCGAAACGGAACGTATTCATTATTTACGCCATTTTGCGCTGGACGGAGAGAGTTTGAAGCACGAGCACGAGCTTCTGGAAACAATTCAGAGCGCTGCCGGAGAGGCCGTCGCCGTGGATCGCCGTCCCAAACTGAATGACCGGCTGCTGCACCATATAGCGAGGACTGATATGACTGAGATTGTTGCGATTCGGGCACGCGAGGTTTTGGATTCGCGTGGAAATCCCACCGTGGAAGCCGATGTGATCCTGGAAAGCGGCGCCCTGGGCCGCGCCATCGTGCCGTCGGGTGCTTCAACTGGCGAGCATGAGGCAGTGGAACTGCGCGATGGCGACAAGAGCCATTACATGGGCAAAGGCGTTCTGCAGGCCGTCGCCAATGTTGAGACGGTGATTGCGCCGGAACTCGAGGGTATGGATGCGGCCAACCAGCGGCTGATCGACCAGACCATGATCGGGCTCGACGGTACGGCCAACAAGAGCAAGCTCGGTGCGAATGCAATCCTGGCCGTCTCGCTGGCGGCGGCGCGCGCCACGGCGCAGACGCTTGAAGTTCCGCTGTATCGCTACCTGGGCGGCGTGAACGCGAGTGTGTTGCCGACACCGATGCTGAATGTGCTGAACGGCGGCGCGCACGCCGACTCGAACGTGGATTTTCAGGAATTCATGATCATGCCGGTCGGCGCGGAACGTTTCAGCGAAGCACTGCGCTGGGCCGCGGAGACATTCCACACCCTCAAGAGCGTGCTCAAGAAGAAGGGCTACAACACCGCGGTCGGCGATGAGGGCGGATTTGCTCCTTCGCTGAAGTCGAATACCGAGGCTGTGGAGCTGATTCTGGAAGCCATCACGCAGGCCGGATACAAGCCCGGCGAGCAGATTGCGATTGCGCTCGATCCGGCTTCGAGCGAATTCTACGACAAGGAAAAGAACAAGTACGTCTTCAAGAAAAGCGACAAGCGCGAGCTGACCAGTGAGCAGATGGTGGACTTCTGGGCAGAGTGGGTGCGCCAATATCCGATCGTTTCGCTCGAAGACGGACTCGCCGAAGACGACTGGGAAGGTTGGAAAACTCTTACCGACAAACTGGGAAGCCGAATCCAGCTTGTCGGCGACGACCTGTTTGTTACCAACGTGAAGCGCCTGCAGCGCGGCATTGAAGAAGGTGTAGCCAACTCGATCCTCATCAAGGTGAACCAGATCGGCACGTTGACCGAGACCCTGGAGGCCATCGAACTGGGCCGCCGCTACGGCTATACCTCCGTGATGTCGCATCGCTCCGGCGAGAGCGAAGATACGTTTATCGCCGATCTTGCGGTGGCCACCGGTGTGGGCCAGATCAAGACCGGATCGGTCAGCCGCACCGATCGTATTGCCAAGTACAACCAGCTGCTGCGGATCGAAGAAGAGCTGGGCGCGGGTGCGGTGTATCTCGGCCTCGAATCGCTGAACTACAACGAGGCTTAAGTTCGCTGTTCTTAGATCAAAGTCCGGTGCCCCATCTGGTTACCTCGGTGGGGCATCCGAGGTTCGCGAACCTGCACATTTCATGCGGGGCGCGAGCGATGAGGCCTACACTAGAGACGATGCGGTTCCTGACAGCTTCCCTTTTTCTGCTGAGCCTTCTGCCTGTCGCAGCCCAAACTGCACCTGTGATGACGCTCCACGATTTGAAGGAAGCCGACACGCTGGGCGTCGAACTCTACACCAACTCCGGGGCAACAGGCCTCGTGCTGGTCGTGGTGCGCGGCAACCAGGTTTACTTCCACGGCTATGGAGAAGCGGTGCCGGGGTCGCAAGTGGCACCGACACCGAATTCAGTCGTCCGGCTCTGCTCGCTGACCAAGATTTTTACCTCGGACCTGCTGTCAAAACTCGTCTTCGATCGCACCGTGCATCTGGATGACGCCCTGAAGAAGTGGGCTCCCGCAGATGCAGTTGTTCCTGAGAAAGATGCGCCAATCACCCTTGAGGATCTGGCGACCCATACGGCGGGCCTCGAGCGTGAGATTGGAACCGCACCGCGCCGCACACCGCACTTTTCCTACCCCGACTATGAGACGCGATGGCACTGGCTTGCGAGCGCGACTCTCAAGTCCACGCCGGGAACCAAGGCGTTCTATTCAAATGTCGGCTTCGATCTATTGAGCGACGCGCTGGCCGAGGCCGCGCACACACCCTATTCCACCTTGCTTGAGACCCGCACGCTGAAGCCGCTGGGGATGTGGGACACGACTTTCTACCCGAACCCCAGGCTATGCGAACGGCTGATGGCTGGCGCGCACGAAGAGGGCCCCTGCACAATCACGGCGAGTACCGAGGGAAGCAGCGGCCTCTACTCCACTCCGGCGGATATGGAGAAGTTTCTCAGCTACCTGGTGGGTGCGGGTGCGCCCGCGTTGCCAGTGCAGGCTGAAGATGCGCGTCGAGTCTATCTTCTGCCGTCGAGCCTGAAGGGACAGTATGGACTGGACCATGCAGGAAGAGAAAGCGGAATTGGCCTGGGATGGATGCACTTGGGCGCGGACGGCGAAGTGTCGCACATCATCGAGAAGACCGGCGGAGGCGCAGGATTTACGACCTATATAGCGATCCATCCAGCGAGCCACACCGCCGTGTTTGTGGCGGCAACCGAGGGACCGAAGCACGCGTGGACACCAGGGTTCAATCTTTTTAAAGCAACGAACAACGGGTTGCTGGCGCTTGCCGGGCTGCCACCGTTGCCGGACCGGCCGACAAGAAGAGTTGCAAAGACGCACGGTTTGCGTGCAGCGGGAAAGGTTCACTCCAGGAGACCAGCCAAACGCAGGCACGCGATGCGTGTGTCGCAACCGAGTGTCGCCCACAGTCCCTCGAGCACGCGTTAGAGCGATGCGCAAGTCTGACGGCAGTTGTGAATGTCGTCACCTGCAAATCGAACCGCAGCCAGTATTCTTAAAGAGAACAGATTAAATCACAGCAAAGGTGCTTTCTTCTTTATGACCACCAGGCATCCTCTTGTTCTTACTATCCTCGATGGATGGGGTTATCGTGTCGAGTCGGCGAACAACGCCATTGCGCTGGCGCGCAAGCCCACGTATGACAAACTTCTGCGCGAGTTTCCGAATACGCTGATCCAGGCGTCGGATCATTTCGTCGGTCTGCCTGATGGGCAGATGGGCAACAGCGAAGTAGGCCACTTGAACATCGGCGCGGGCCGCATTGTGCAGATGGATATTACCCGCATCGATGCACTGATCGCAGCCGGGCAGTTCTCGAAGGAGCCGGTAATCGTTCAGGCGATGCAAAAAGCCCGCGATCAGCGGAAGCAGTTGCACCTGTTTGGCCTGGTATCGGACGGCGGGGTCCACTCGCACCAGGAGCACCTGTACTCATTGCTGCGCACGGCGCGCGAGTACGGGCTCGAGCATGTGTTTGTGCACGCGTTCATGGATGGGCGTGACACCGCGCCTGATTCCGGCGCCGGTTATATCGCGAAGCTCGAGCAGAAGATGCGCGAATACGGCGTTGGCAAAGTGGCGAGCATTAACGGCCGTTATTACGCGATGGATCGCGACAAGCGTTGGGAGCGCGAGCGCAAGGCATTTGATGCCATGGTGAACGGGAAGGCCGAAGGTGGCGCCTATCCCGATCCGGTGGCGAGGCTGAAGGAAAGTTACAACAACGGCGTGACCGACGAATTTGTAGTGCCGTTCGTAGTGGTCGATGGAGCAGGGAAGCCGGTTGGCCAGATTCGCGATGAGGACGTCTGCATCAATTTCAATTTCCGCGCCGACCGCGCACGGCAAATCACGCGTGTGCTGGCGCGGGAGAGCGGCCTGAACAAGGAAGGTGGACGCAATCTCGAAGGCTGGGAGTCCCTCGACGAGACCATTCCGCGCAGTGAGATTCCAAAGAACCTGCACTACGTGTGCATGACCCAGTATGACAAGCTCTACGCGCTGCCCATGATCATCCTGCCGGAGTCGATGGATAACATCCTGGCAAATATTCTTTCCCAGAATCAGCTGCGCAATTTGCGCGTGGCAGAGACTGAGAAGTTTGCGCACGTGACATATTTCTTCAACGGTGGAATTGAGAAGCCGTTCCCCGGTGAGGATCGAGCGTTGATTCCTTCGCTCAAAGTTGCGACCTATGATCTTGCGCCCGAGATGAAGGCCGAGGCGATCGGCGACACGATCGTGAAGGCAGTGAATGACACCGCGTTCGACCTGGTAGTCGCGAACTTTGCGAATGCCGACATGGTGGGACACTCCGGCAAGCTGGAACCCACCATTCGCGCCGTTGAGGCTGTCGACGCGCAGCTCGGCCGGATCTACAAGGCCGTGAAGGAACACAATGGCACCTGGCTGATCACGGCGGATCATGGCAATGCGGAGCTGATGGTCGATCCGGTGACAGGTGGCCCTCACACAGCCCATACCACCAATCCGGTGCCGTTCTTCTATATCAGCGAAGATGCAGGCCACTATCGGCTGCGGCCCGACGGGTCATTGCGCGATATCTCACCGACGCTGCTCGGACTGCTGACGGTAGGCCTGCCCAAGGAGATGACGGGCGGCGATCTGCGGGTGCCGCTGGCGAAGTAGGGCGGAGGATTTCCTTGCGCTCGGTCGGAACAACAAGGTTGTTTTCAGCTGCCTACTCGTCGCGAAGCAGAACCAGCGGATCGACGCCGAGTGCACGACGCGCAGGAATCCACGAAGCCAGCAATCCCAGCAAAAGCATCGTCACGATCACGCCGCACAGCACCAGTGGGTCTTTCGGCGTTGCCTGGTAGACGATGAACGAGAGTACGCGCGTGGCGAGTAGTCCTAGCGCCAGTCCTCCAACGGAGCCGATAGCCAGCAGGCGAAATGCGCGTCCTAACGATGCGCGCAGAATCTGGCGCTGGCTGGCGCCCAGTGCAACGCGGATTCCGAGTTCGCGCAGCCGCTTGCTCACCACGTAGGACGCCATGCCGAAGATGCCGGTTACGGCCAGCATCGCGCCCAGCAGTCCGAGTATGCCCAGAGCGACGGTTGCCACGCGGGCGGCGAACAGCGCGGAACTCATCTCCCCGTTCCATGTATTGATCTCGAGCGGGAGACTTGAATCCATCGCGTGCAGTGTCTTGTCCAGCGCTCCCGCAAGTTCCGCCGGATTGCGCTGCGACCGCACCACCAGCCACGTTCCGCTGACCTTGTGCTGCAGGAACGAGAAGAACATTGCCGGTTGCTGATCTTCGGTGAGGGAGCGATATTTGCCGTCCTCCACGACGCCTACGATTTCGGCTCGTTCCCCGCCCCAGTATTTGAAGTGGCTGCCGACAGCTTTATCGACGGATCCGAACACCTTGACTGCAAACTGGCGATTGACCAGGGCTACCTTCGGAGCTTTGTCGTTGTCATTGGGCGTCAGATTTCTGCCCGCCAGCAAGCGTGTGCCTGCGGCTTCGAGATAACCCGGCGATACGTTGTAGTTCATGGCGTCCGCGGCATAGTTAGTGGGCCGGAAATCGGTGGTGTTGTCGGTGTAGACATACGAGTCGCCGTTGCCCAGGTTGAGCGGAATGTTGCTTGCGAAGCCGACCGCCGTTACGCCGGGAATGGCCGCGACTGCATCGAGCATCCGCTGTTGCATCTGCGGTACCTGCTCATCCGTGTACCCGCCCATGTGCAGATCGCAGCTTGCGAGCGTCACATTCTGAGGCTGAAATCCGTATCTACTGTCTAGCGATCGCACCAGGCCGCGCACGGCTACCAGCGAAGAGGTGACGAGCACTGCACATATCGCAATCTGGATTACCAGGAGCAGGTCGCGAAGGGTGAGCCGCTTCATACCGGTCGTTGCGCTCATTCCGGTGCGAATCATCTGCCATGGATCGCTGTGCATCACCTGGCGTATGGGGACCATGCCGAAGAGCAATCCACTGATGAGTGCCAGGAGCATGGCTACAACGTAGGTCCGAACATCGGGGTTCACCGGCACGTTAACCGGAATATCGGGAATGGGCTGCCACGCGCTCAGGAGTCGAAGCAGGATTACTCCTCCCGCAAGACCGATCGCTCCGCCCGCGACAGAGACTAACATCGCTTCGGTTAGTAATTGGCGCAAGATAAGCCCGCGCCTCGAGCCGAGGGCCAGGCGCAGGGCCACTTCCTTCCCGCGATCGGAGGCACGAGCAGCGAAGAGGCTTCCAAGATTCGCGCACGCGGCCAGCAGAATCAGCCCGGCGAGAAGCATCAGGCCGGCCATAAATGCTCGCGCCGGTCCACCCAGCATGTCGCCTACCAACCCCGGGCGCGCCAGTGTAAACTTCACTCCGTCATTGTCGGCGGGGTAGGTTTTGGAGAGCCACGCGCCAATCGAATTCAAGTCTTCAGTTCCCTGTGCCGGAGTCACACCTGGTTTCAGGCGCCCAATCACCATGGGCGAATGGTTGCCACGGTATTGCAGGCCGTCGAATCCCTGAACGACGGATGCATCGACGATAGGGATCCAGAGCGCTGGCGCAAAAAACAGTTCTGTTCCACGAAACGCGGGCGGCGCCACGCCGATCACGGTGAAGGGATGTTTATTGATCTGGAGCACTTTCCCGACGGTTCCCTTATTCCCGTGGAAGTGGCTCTTCCAGTAGGCATAACTCAGCACCACGTAGGGAGCGCTGTTCTTGCCCTTCTCATCAGAAGCGTGGAAGAACCGGCCAAGGTAGGGCTGGATGCCGAGGCCATCGAAGTAGTTTCCACTGGCGAGGTATGGCCACGCGGTCGACGGGTTATTGCCGGTGTCGATCCCAACCGGGCCAATAATCATGAATGTCATCAGGCTGTCGAACGTGCGGTTGCGGTCGCGCAGGTCGATGTAGTCAAGATACGACTGTGACGGATACTGAAAACGCTGCACCATGTAGAGGTTTTCGCCATGGGGCACGTTCACGGGCCGCAACACCAGCGCATTCAGCACGCTGAATACTACGGCATTCGCTCCAATACCGAGCGCGAGGGTGATGATCGCGGTAACGGTGAATCCCGGAGATTTCACCAGTTGGCGCAGTGCGAATTTCACGTCGCTGATCATGGTTGTAAGTGAGTACGTGAAAATACCTCACAAATGTTCCAGGAACAATGCAATTAATTGCGCAGTAGCGCAGTTCTGGGAAAGAGTGGGGTTCGATCGTCGAGTAGGGAACGTCACAATTCAGAAATGACTTTCTGCTTGCCAGCCACTCGAAGGAATAAGATACTGAGCGCACCCCCCCCCTTCTAGCTAATCTGGCTGATCCCCTTCTTCTGAGAGGTTCTCGATGCCCCCCTCCCTGGTTCAGACTGACCGAGTTCCCGCGCAGAGCAGCGGAGCCTCCAGTTCACATTTGAGGTGGTATTTCGCTTTCTTTGTTATCTCGGGGTTCTGCGGACTGGTCTATGAAGTTGTCTGGGTTCGCCTCGCGATGGCCAGCTTCGGAGTAACCACCGCACTGATCTCCATCGTGCTCTCCATCTTCATGGCAGGTCTAGGTCTTGGTTCCTGGGGAGCGGGTGTCTTAACCCGCCGAATTCGCACCGAAAATGGCCCACGCTCTCTGCGTCTTTATTGCCTTGCTGAATTGATCATCGGGAGCTCTGCGCTTCTGGTTCCCATGGAACTGAGGCTGGGACGGGAACTCATGCTGCACATGGGCAGCATGGGAGCGTGGCAAAGTTCGCGCTATTACCTTCTGGCGGCCGTTTGGATTGCGATTGCGCTCTTACCCTGGTGCACGTGCCTGGGCTCAACATTCCCCCTCTTGATGTCAGTGATTCGGCAGAGTTGTCCGTCTGCATCCAAACGGTCCTTCAGCTTCCTATACGCAGCCAACGTTCTTGGAGCTTTGCTTGGCACGTTGGCATCCGCATTCGTGCTTATCGAGCTTCTAGGTTTTCAAAACACCCTTTGGGTTTCTGCTTGCCTGAATGCCCTGTTGGCGATGCTGGCGTTCCGGATCAGTTTCCGCCTCGTTTCAACGTCCTCAGCCGAGCCCGTTGCAACTGCCGCGCCGTTAGTCCGGTCGAATCTATACGGCCTCCCGAGTGCTGCGGTTTTGGTGCTCCTCTTCACAACTGGCCTGGTCAGCATGGGTGCTGAAGTTGTCTGGATGCGGCAACTTACCCCGTTTCTGGGCAATTGGGTATATGTCTTCGCCGAGATCGTAGGCATGTACCTGGTCATGACGTATGTTGGTGCGAAGGATTACCGCAAATGGGCTCTCAATCATCGGCCAGATGAGAGTGTCGGCGTTTGGAGCCTTGTCGCCGTCTCAGCTTTGGTCCCGTTACTTGGTGCAACCCCGTTTCCTTCTTTCATTGGCTTCTTTTATTTACGCATTCTCTCGATCGCGCTGTTCTGCGTCTTCACAGGCTTCTTGACGCCCCTTCTAGTAGACAGCTGGTCTTCAGGCCAACCGGACCGGGCGGGCACTGCCTATGCCTTTAATATCCTCGGATGTATCGTCGGCCCGCTCCTGGCTTCGTTTTGGCTGGAGCCGTGGCTGGGTGATCGGTGGTCCACCGTTGCGCTTTCGTTGCCGCTGTTCGCCATCGCTGCATTCCTCGCGTTCCGAGGTTCAGAAGAGTTCGAGGGCGCCAGGACTGTTCGCAAATCGCGAATCCGCTTTGTGTTCGCGGTGATCGTAGCTATGCTGCTCTTCAGTTTCAGCAGCGATTTCGAAACCCAATTTCCTGTGCGTCGGGTGGAAAGGGACTATGCCGCGACTGTGATCGCGGCTCAAACGAAGGACGGACCAGAGCTGTTGGTGAATGGGACGGGAATGACCGCTCTAAATGCGATCACAAAATACATCGCACATTTTCCGCTGGCCACCATGAATCGCCCGCCTCAGAACGGGCTCGTGATCTGCTTTGGAATGGGCACAACGTTTCGTTCCATGGTCTCCTGGGGAATCCAGATAACGGCCGTCGATTTGAGTCCGAGCGTGCCGCGAATGTTCTCTTTCTACCATGCCGATGCTCCGAAGGTGCTGAGTTCACCCAACGCCAGGATCGTCATCGACGATGGCCGGCGTTTTCTCGATGGTTCAGATGAAAAATTTGATGTGATCGTGGTGGACCCGCCGCCTCCCGTGGCAGCTCCCGGATCCAGCTTGCTCTATTCCCGGGAATTTTACGAAGTGGTAAAGAGACACCTGAGGTCGGGCGGAATCTTTCAGAATTGGTATCCGTCGGTTATTGGCAACCCGGGCACAGGCTCTGCTATCGCCAAGACCCTGATCCAGTCGTTCCCACATGTTCGCGCCTATCGCTCATTCGATGATCGAGTTGGCATTCACTTTATCGCCAGCATGGATCCTTTGCCTGATGTTTCCGGATCGGCTCTAGCAGCAAGGATGCCGCCCAGCGCAGTGGCCGATTTCGTGGAGTGGGGCCCGGAACACAGCGCAGAGAAGCAATTCGATCTGGTTCTCGAGAAGGAGATTCCGATGGAAGATCTCGTGCGCGAAAATCCCGAAGCGCCCGTGATCACCGACGATCAGGCGACCAATGAGTATTTTCTCCTCCGGCGGGTACTCCACACATCCAGGTAATCCCGCGATCTTCGGTTTGTCTGCGTACCGGATCGGGGCAAATGCCAAAAGGACTCCCAATTGGAGGCCTTTTTCGTTCAAGAGCGATTTTGAACTAACGCGGGCGGAGGGACTTGATGGCATCGATTGCTTCGGGAATTCGTTCCTCGAGCATCCGGGCACGCTCCGCCGCAATGTCGCCCAGATACGATGGCACCGGCGTAGCGGCGAGGACGAGAACGAAGGCAATGACCGAGAAGCCAACTCCTGCGATGGCGGCCGAGACCAGCATGTGGTAGGTATCCGCGATATCAAGCCCCAGGATGTTCAACGCTACGTGCTCAAACGGCTTGATGTGGCGCAGAACCGCCAGCGCAAACAGGGAAAAGAACACCGACAGCGATGTGAGAACAACCAGTGCAACATCGAGACTACGGTGGAATTTCTGCCGGGCCCGGCAGCGAATGCAGTCGGCGAAATGCTGCTCGTAATCCTTGCGCATCTCGGGAGAAATACCCGAGATGTCATACCGCCAGCTTGCAAGGATTGCGCCTACAACGTGGTCGGTACATTGGGTTTTCGCCATAAAAGCTAAATTCACCTTGCTGGGAATGTACTTAATTGCCATGGCCTATGCGTCGCATCAACCGGCCGATTTACTGGTTAGGATGCGGGGCCTTGATGGAATGATGCAGAATTATCTGCATTCAGCTGAAAATAGGGCAGTTACGTCCTATTTTTGCCCGGCCAGGGAATACCCAAGCACATTACTCCTGCTTACGATTGTAACCGAGTTTGATCAAAAGCAAAGAGTTGACAAGGGTTCGTGTTGCGCTGCCAGCAACAGTCGGTTGGCCAGCAAGCTGGCGCGGCCGTTCAACGCCCGTTCAGCGGAGATCCGGGCAAGCTCCGGCAAGTTGTTGCTTTCAGAGAGATGGGCGAGGATGACATAGGTGGCCTGGCCGTCGTACTCAGTTTCAAGGTAGGTCGCTGCCGCTTCGTTCGAGAGATGGCCGACACGCGAAAGTACACGCTGCTTCACCGACCATGGATATGGTCCGTCGCGAAGCATTTCCAGGTCGTGGTTCGATTCGAGCAGGAGCAGGTCGACGTGCTTTAGTTGAGCCTTGACATTGGGCGGAATGTAACCGAGGTCGGTAGCTACAGCCATGCGGACGCCTTCGGCCTGGAAAACGAAACCAACCGGGTCGGCGGCATCGTGGGGGATCGTAAAAGGGCTGACCGAGATGTCGCCGATCTGCAGCGCCTTGCCGGCCTGGAAATATTCGACCTTGGGTAGCCAGGTTGGATCTTTCGGCTCTTTCTTCTTCCTGGCGTCCTGCGGGTTTTCCTCGACAGAAGAGGAAGCGGCGACGGCTTCGGCCTCCGATTCGGAGTTGACGGCTTCTTCTGAATCCGCTGATTCTTCGGGGTCACATTCTTCGGCCGGCGGCGTATCAGCCTCGGCCATGCGCGCGGCAGCCTGTTGACGGCATTGTTCAAGCCATTGTGTATAGGTCATTTGCCGGCGGGGTGAGAGCCACCGAATCCAGGCACGATGCGTGCCCTCCGTGAAATAGACCGGAATCCCGAGTTTGCGAGCGGTGACGGCGAGCCCGGCCACGTGGTCAGAATGTTCGTGGGTGACGATGATGGCGTCCAGGGTCGCCGGATCTTCGTCGACCTGCCGCATGCGGCGGAAGAGTTCGCGGCAGCTCAGGCCGGCGTCAACGAGGATCCGGGTTTTGCCTCCGGTAACCACCGTGCAATTCCCCTTGGAGCCCGACGCCAGCACTGTGAAACGAACCATGAATCTGAGCATACCGCGATGGGCTGTGCAAGACGAGGGCCCAGGTTTACCGGGAAGGAACGTGTGTTCGCGACCGCGCAAGAATGCGCCGAAGTGAAACGAAAGCCGTATGCTGGCTTCAGGTTCCCCATTCGCCCGGTTTCCGGAGGTCTGACGCATGAGCCGCAAGTTACGGATGACCTTGATGATGTTGTGCGGCTTCGCTTCGGTGACCTGTGTCGTGGCGATGATCGGCAGGGACGTGCGGGCCGCGAACAAACCCGCGGCTTCGACGTGGGACGCGAAGGCGGCTGAACGATACCTCGATGAGCGTGAGACGTGGTGGCAAAGCTGGGACCGAGCCCACAAAGATCACGGTACCCTGTGCGTGAGTTGCCATACGCAAGCGGCCTACGGACTGGCGCGGCCAGTCTTGCGACAACGGCTCGGCGAGCACGAGGTTTCGCCTCAGGAACAGGCGATGCTGGCGAGCATCGAAAAACGCGTCCGCAACTGGAAAGAGATGCAGCCGTTCTACAGTGACGCAGTGTATGGTACCGGCAAAGAAGTTGAATCCCGCAATGCGGAGTCGGTGCTGAACGCGGTAATCCTGGCCAGCTATGACACCGGCAGAATCAATCTAAGTGCGCGAACGCGAATTGCTTTCGACAATGCATGGGCGCTGCAATCGAAGAGCGGGCCCGATGCCGGCGCCTGGGTGTGGCAAAACTTCGATTACACGCCGTGGGAGTCGAAGGAATCGCAGTATCACTGGGCGGCGTTGATGGCAGTGGCCGTGGGTCGGGCTCCGGGAAATTATCGAGAGGATCCAAAGATCGCAGAGAACCTGCGCCTGCTGTCCAGATACCTGCAAAGCCAATATGAGGCGCAGCCGCTGGTGAACAAGATCGTGGCGATGTGGGCGGAGAAATATTTTCCAGGAGTAATGACCTTCGACCAGGAACAGGAACTGGTGCGGAGGGTGAGCAGTCTTCAGCATTCGGATAACGGCTGGAGCCTGACCGATCTGGGCACGTGGAAGCGCCGCGATAACACCCCGCTGGAAACCCGCTCCGACGGATATGCAACCGGGCTTGTCGTTCTGGTTTTTGAAGAGACCGGTGCAGAGAGGCCTATTGCCCATGAACGTGAGCTGGCGGGAATTCGCTGGCTCGAGGCGAACCAGGACAAATCCACTGGCGCCTGGCCGGCGTGGTCGCTGAATAAGAATCGCGATCCAGAGTCGCCGGTTGGAAAGTTCATGAGCGACGCAGCGACAAGCTACGCGGTGCTGGCGCTCGAGGACTCGAAGCAATAGAACGAATTGGCCGTTTAGAGTGATTGACGCACTTCACACATGACGCCGATGGTGTTGTCTTCCGTGTCTTTAAGGAAAACCATCCACAGATCGTGATCGGGCATTCTGGCTATGAGGTGCGGCTCGTCGATGAAGGCGACGCCGCGTTGTTTGAGACAAGCGAACGTCGCATGGATGTCATCGACCTTGTAATAAAGGATGGTGCCGCCGCGTGGTTCCGGTTTCTCGGCAGTGGTGAGCATCAGCCGGATGTCGCCGCACTTGAAGAAGGCAAGATGGCCGGCTTCGAAAAGGAACTTCATGCCGAGGGTGTCCTGATAGAAGTCCTTGGCGCGGGGGAGATCGTCGACGGTGATGGCAACCTGGGCGATTTTTTCGAGATTCACGACGGTCGGAGCGATGTCGGGATGACTCATGCGATTTCTCCAGTTAGTTAGCTCAGCTAACGATATATCATGAATCGAAGTGCCAATGTCAACTGAAAAACGCGACAATTCGACCGAACTGGCGGACCAGCTGCACTCCGCTGCGATCCATCTGCTGCGCAAACTGCGGCGGGAAGACGCGGCGAGCGGTTTGAACGCGCCTCGGTTGTCGGCGTTGTCGGTGGTGGTGTTTGCGGGGCCAGTGACCCTCGGGGACCTGGCGTCTGCTGAACAGGTGCGGCCGCCAACGATGACGCGGATTATTGACGCACTGGCGCTGCAGGGGCTGGTGGTGAAGAAACGGAATGCGCAGGACGCGCGCAGCACGCTGATCCACGCAACGGCTGCGGGTAAAAAGCTGCTGCTGCAGGGGCGCGAACGCCGGGTGAGAGCGCTTGCTGAGCAGATTCTTGCGCTCGGTGGAGACGATCGTGCGGCGCTGGAACGGGCGGCGGAAATTCTGCGCTGCGTGATTAAGAAGATTTGAACCGCGACCCACTCGGCGTATGTACGCCTCATGACGGATAAAAGGAACGGCGGAAGTGAGGATCCTTCCCAACTTCACAGGTCCGGATGTCCAGCGTCTAACCTGCTTCTTTCTAGAAAATGAACCGAATGGCGAGCTGCGCCTGGCGCGGATCACCGACTCCAACGCGAAGAAACCCACTGAAATCGAAGAGTGCCGGCGAGCTGAGCGGGTTGAGGTTGTTCTTGTTGTTGAAGGTGTTAAAAATCTCTGCGCGAGGTTCGAGAGCCCATCGGCCATCGTGGAAGTGGAAGGGACGCGCCACGCCGAAGTCGGTCACGAAGAAGGCATTGTCCTTGCGCAAGTGGTTGCGGCCGCAATCGGTTCCATCGACGAATCGCGTGAGCGAGTTGTTGACGCTGCACGGCGCTCCGGTGCCGGTACCGTTAAGGTTGTCGGTTTCGGGTTCAGCCGAGTGCTGCTGGATGCGCAGGTTGCCTTTGATGCCCAGGGGCAGGTCACCCACCGCATAGGCATTGAATTTGTGGCGTTCATCGCGGTCAGAGTCGGAGTACTCGGCGCCGAGGTCGAAGAAATTGGCGTACCGGAAGGTGAATGGATCGCGCTCGTTGGAGTCCGAGTCCTTGTCGACGGAGTAGGTGTACTCGGCCTCAAACAGGTAGTGATGCGACATGTGTTTGCGAATGCCGAAGGTGACGCCGCGATAGAGGCTCTTGGCGACGCTCGCGGTATCGGTAATGGCGCCGAGATTCCCGAATGGCCCAGGACCGTACGTTGCCGTGTCACCGTTTGCCGGGATGACGGCCGGCGCAGAAACATTGGGATTAAGAAACGTGGTCAGATAGACGCCCTTCGAAAGTGTGAAATCGGCGAACGCCACAAAGTCGGAAACCACTTGCTGCTCATATCCCACGTTGTAGGTGTAAATCCGCGGGTTGTGGTAGTTCTTGTCGAAAACCGTGATACCGGCGCCGACACAGCCTGTAGTGGGGCAGGGAGTGAAGGGAAGGACACCGGGGTAAACAGGATTACCTAAGCCTGAGAACTCCGTCAGCGTCTGCTGCTGCACTCCATTGGTGGTGATGGCGCCGACCTGGGTCAGCATGTTCTGGCGGGCGTTGAAAATTCCAGCGCTACCGCGAAACACCGATTTTCCGCCACCAGCGATGTCGTATGCGAAACCAACCCGCGGCTGGAATTCCTTGGTCTGGTTGGGCAGCTTTCCAGTCGACGGGAACAGTGGATCGGAGAGGTACTGGCCGTAGAGTGCGTCCGACGGCGAGATGACCATCTCCGGAAAAATCTGCGCCTCCCAGCGGAGGCCGTAGTTGAGGGTGAACCGATTAGTGATCTGCCAGGTGTCCTGCGCATAGATGGCGGGTTCCTTGTTCGCAATGTTGGAGTACCCGGCCTGCTGCACCGTCTGGCCTGCCTTGGTGCCGACGTCCTGCAGATAGAGAAACAACGGGCTGCCGAAGTTGATTGTTCCGGCTGGGCACGCGGAAGTAGAAGCAAAGGAGCCGTCGGAACATTCCTGGGTGTCCGGACCGAAGCCATTTCCGGCGCTCGCCGGTGTGGCGTAGTGGAGGAAGCCGGCAGTATCGCCGAAGATGTAGCGGCCTAACGCGAAACCGTCAAAGATCTGCACGTTGTGGCTGTAGAGAAACTCGCCGCCAAACTTGAACGTGTGCTTGTGGTGGATGAGCGAGAAATTGTCCTTAAGATCGATATGGTAGAAGGTTTCTGTCGCTCCGGGTCCGAGAAAGAACGGCTGGCCAAAGCGGAAGGATGGAAAGAATCCGATCCCAGTGTCGGGCGCTGCGGTCCCATCGATTGCTGATCGGGGACGCGTCTCGTAACCGTAGGTGACGTGTGCTTCATTGAGCTTGCGATCGCTCAGCGTGGAAACGAGGTTGAAGTTCAGCGTATTGATATGAGCCGGGCCTTCAATTCCGTTTGCCGTGGTGCCGTAGGTGGCGACGTCAAACGTCTGGTTGGGATTGCGAGAGTAGTCGAAGTTATAGGAAACGAAGAACTGGTTCTTGGGGTTGAGGGTATAGTCGACGCGGCCGAAGAAGGCTCCATTGTGGACCACGTGATCCACCGGCGCGCCTTCGTTCTCCTTGTAGTTGGTCTTGTAGAAGTCGATCAGCACTTGGCGCTGGCAGTCCCCGTTCCCGTTGATTTCAGCATCGGTGATGTTGGCGCCGAACACCGGGTTTGCCACGGGGCACTTCGCCGAGCCCAACGCGGTGGCATTGTAGGCATTGAGATTGGCGCGAAGCAGATTTTCATCGATGCCCTCGCCGGCGCCGAAGAAAAATAGCTTGTCTTTGATGAAGTGGCCACCCGCGCTGCCACCGAACTGCTCGCGGTGGAAGTCGGTGAGGGGAGTACCGTCAGATGTCTGGCCGGTCAGCGCTTCAAGCCGCTGATAGTGGAACAAACTTCCATGCAGATCGTTGGTGCCTGACTTGGTGATGACATTGACGACTCCGCCGCCGGTCCGGCCGAACTCCGCATTGGCGCCGCTGGCCACCACCTGGAATTCCTTGACTGCCTCGAGCGTGATGTCGACTGCAGCGCGCTGGCCGCCCGATTGTTCGCCGAAAAATCCGTTGTTGTAGTCGCCGCCATCCAGGGAGACGTTGTTAAAGATCCCGCGCTGGCCGTTGATGTTGATCTCGTCGCCGTCTGGCCCTTGCACGATGCTGACGCCGGGTGTGAGCGTGAGCAGGTCTTCGAATTTACGTCCTAGCACCGGAGTCGACGCAATCGTCACGTCGTTGAGTGTGGCAGTGGACGAATCGGTCACAACATCCACTTGAGGGGTGGAAGTGACGATCACCGACTCCGCCGCGCCGACAACCTTCAAAGTGAGTTTGAGAGAGGTCGTGAGACCTACAGTGAGGGTGAGATTTTCCTGGATCGTAGTGGCGAAGCCTGACTTTGAAACCTTCACCACATAGCGGCCGGGCTGCAGTGATGGAAAGCCGAAGTGTCCGGATGCATCGGTCAGCGCTTTATGAACGGTTGCGGTATCGACGGCGTCGGCTTCAACGTCAGCTCCCACAACGGCTGCTCCAGCGGTATCGGCCACATCGCCCTGGATGCTTCCATTTGTCGCCTGCACCTGTGCATTCAAGCTGGACAAGCCAATCCCAGACACCAGGATCGCTAAAATCAAAAGCCGCTTTGCAAGAGTCGTCATAACGTCTCCGGTGAGAAATTCCTGTTGCTCAACAGCGAATTGGCAGACTCTTCTGATGAAGATTTGGAATCGGGTAATTGTGTGGCTTCGACTAATTCTTGCGAGTCGTGTACATCCCCGAAAAAGGCCGAAACCGAAGGATGGTTTCGTTCAAAGCGCCTTTGGAGTTCATTGCATTGCAAGAACAATATCACGAGATAGGAATATCCACACAGTTTCTAGTTTGCTAAACCGTGAATATCCACGTCCGAATCACCGATCGGAGCGTCGGAAATCATCAATAAAGATGTTGGAAGTTCGAACAAAAGGTCGCTGTTGCTGAAAGGCGCATCGTTTGTCTTCTCCAGTACGTGGTTATACGCATTCGTCGTTGCATGTATGTCCAGCCTTCAATCGCAGGGAGGCCTTGTTTTGGGCTGGCCGGAGTGGAGGGTGTCGTCTGTTCGTCACTTCCATTCCGCGATCCGTGGCACTTTCTCTGCTGCGACCAGACTTTGCTCTACACTTGGTCAGGATCTCTTTGATCAGCTCATCGAGGAGAGAATTCATGTACACGAAAACAGAATTCGATCGCAGACAGTTCCTGGCGTTTGCGGGAGCAGGCGGGGCGGCATTGATTGCAGCGCATTTCTCGTTCGGAATTCCAATGGAGACTCCGATGGTCGATCGAACGGGAGCGCGAATTGCCAAATTGGATCTGCTCTCTTCTGCTCCGACACATGAAATGCGTGAGTTTTATGGAAGCGTTCTCGGGCTTTCGATCGCCAAGGTCGAACGCAAATCCGTGACCGTTGCTGTCGGCGATTCAATGTTGACCTTTCGAGAGTCATCTGCCGAACAGGATAGGCCCTTTTATCACTTTGCATTCAATATCCCGGAAAACAAGATTCGAAGCGCCCTGGAATGGCAGAGGCTCCGCACACCGTTGCTGCCAATCCCTGAGCCAATGCGAGACCCTGAATATCCGGCCGAAGTCGTCAACTACACCCAATGGAATGCTCACTCGGTCTTTTTTCTTGACCCGGCTGGCAATGTAGTGGAATACATCGCACGTCATGACCTGAAGAATCCGGCGCCGGGAAATTTCAGCAGTTCGGATATCCTTTACCCCAGCGAAATTGGCATCATCGTAGATGACGTGATCGCGACCGCCGCCGCGTTGAAAGAAGTAGCTGGCTTGAACCAGTATCGGGGCGGAAGCGAACAGTTCATGGCCCTCGGCGATGAACATGGTCTGTTACTCATCATGAAGCGCGGGCGCATTCTGAACTTCAATCCAGCCACCCAGGATAAGGCCGCCCGGATATTCCCCACCGGTATTCACGCGAGAGGTCCGAAGTCAGTTCAATACATGCCGGAGAATCTGCCCTACCGTGTAGTTTTTGACTCCGACAAGAGCTAAAGACTGGTATGCCTGGTTAAGTTCCGCTCCTCGAAATTGTGACGTTCAGATATGGCCTTGATCGGTGCATCTCGAATAGCGCTCGCCCTGCTCTTCCTCGAGTCCGCTGTTGCCGTCCATTCACTGCAGTTGGCAAGCGGAAGTGCGCTTTCGGTACGGAATGCGCACGCGATGATTTACGACAGTCACCGTAGGGTTGTGCTGCTGTTCGGCGGTGCGGATGCAACCAGCGTTCGAGGAGACACCTGGCAGTGGGATAGTGGGAAAAGAGTCTGGCAGTTTGTAACCGCTGTCGGCCCCTCCGCTCGAACCTTTCCGGCCTTTGCCTACGACGAACGTCGCCACGAGGGGATCCTTTTTGGGGGGAACCGAGTTCTTTTTGGTGACGGAAGCGAGAAGGATTCCTTTCTCGGGGATACCTGGCGCTTTCGAAATAACCAATGGACCAGTGTGGCGGTCAATGGACCAGCCGAGCGTGCCGAAGCTGCCGTTGCCTATGATCGGAAACGCCGTCGCATCGTGCTTTTTGGTGGATATCGTCGTCGAGCCGGAGCGACGGAACGGTTCGGAGATACGTGGGAATGGGACGGTCACGGTTGGAAGCGGGTCGCTGTCGACGGTCCCTCTCCCCGCAACAGCGCCGCAATGGCCTATGACGATCGTCTGCACGAAGTAATTCTTTTTGGTGGGCCTGGTCCATCGAACGAGACCTGGGCGTGGGATGGGCGCCGTTGGAAGCAACTTGACAGCGGAAATGTTCCGGGTCGATTCAATCCCGTGATGGTCTACGATCTCCACCTCCAGACAGTTCTTCGCTATGGAGGCTGGACAGGCCAATCGCGAGTGGCGGATACGTGGGCTCTGACCGCTAAGGGTTGGCAACGACTGTCCAGCGAAGGACCGCCCGCAAGAAATCACTCGGCGATGGTCTATGACCGGGAGCGAGGTCAGGCGATCTTGTTCGGCGGACACGACGGAGAGAATGTTTTCGGTGATACCTGGCAGTGGAACGGTTCCAGTTGGACCCTCTTGGCCTCAGTGCCTGGCGAGCGCTCTGTCGACAATGGGCATTGATAGGGAGGAGCACCCTTTGTTTCAACGATAGGGTTGTCGCCACTTTCCAATACAAACTCCACAAGCCGGACCCGATTTAGCTTGCGGCAGCAAGGTATTTCTTGAGTGGCTCCCAATATCGATGGTTCCATCCAAACAACAGGTGGTCGTAGTCCCCCTCCGGGAACCCCGTGTGATCGAGATTGAGGGTTGTGCCGGTGCCGCTTGCTTTAAGTTCGAAATGCACAAGTGAGTAGATTCCCGCTGGCCACGAAGCGGGTCGCCAGGCCTGCACGATGCGCTGATCCGCGATAAGCTCCACATTGCGCCCTTCGATCAACCCGCCGAAAGTTTTAAATGTTCCGCCGGCGCTGGTCTCGATTTCGGCCGGCAGGCCAGTGAAAGCGGCAAACTTCTTGCTATCGAGGAGCACGCTGTACAGTCTTTCCGGTGTGCCCTTGAGTTCGATTTCCTGATGGATCGAGGTCCGCCGGTCCGCAGTGTTTGGGGGTGGTTCCTGCATCGGGGCCTGTTGCGCACTCGCGCGGGTAATGGCGGTGGACAAAGCAATGCCGATACCAGCAATCGCTTCACGGCGTGTGGTGGCGTGGGTAGGGTTCATTTTGACCTCGCAATTCAGGAGAAGAAAACGTTGAACTCATCCGATCACGTCGGCTGATTATGTTCAAGAACATATTTTGATCCGTGATTATCGGAGACTCGTGATAGAAAGAGTAACTATGCCTTATCCTGACGGTCATCGCAACCAAACACGAAAAAAGATAGTGGACAGCGCACGCAGGCTCTTCAACCGGCACGGATTTGAGAGAGTCACGATCGACCAGATTATGGAAAATGCCGGGCTGACACGGGGCGGCTTCTACAGCTACTTCAACAGCAAGAGCGCGCTCTACACTGAAGTGCTCGGCTGCTTCTTCACCGATCCGGATTGGAAGAACTGCTGGGATGGCGTGGATGTCGATCTCGCTTCGGGCGATGTAGGACCGCAGATCGTGCGGGCTTATCTTTCGCGTCAGCATTTCGACGACGTGGAGAATTCGTGCCCCATGGTAGCGTTGCCCACAGACGTTGCACGGGCAGATCCGAAAGCCAGGCGAGCTTTTGAAATCGTGTTCGCAGCGATGGTGAACGTGCTGGACCGAAGTTTGCGCGCGCGCGGACGAAATCGGCGGGCGACGGCGCAGGCCATAGCTGCCTTATGTGTCGGTGGAATGGTTATGGCGAGAGCCTTCGAAGCCCGCGCCTCTGCGGATGCCTTGCGCGATGCTTGCATGCAAACCGCACTGGAACTTGGTGGCTGGAACGAACACAAGCCTGCGACAACTATCCGCAAGGTAAGCCCCGCAGGCGAACGAAAACGACCATCCAGGACGCACGCGGCAAAACCCCTTCGGTGAACCTGTGTGCGGGTGCGGCGTCCGCGCGTTGCGAGCCCTGACACTCAGCGTGTGTCGGGGAGGGCGGCTGGAATTTCGATGGAAACGAGCGTGCCGCGGCCAGGATTGCTGACGATTTTGAAAGTCGCCTGCGTACCGTAGAGCACCTCCAGCCGCTCCTGCACATTTTTCATGCCGATGCCGGCACCCTCACGACGAATGCCGGTGTTCGGGCGCTCGCCCATGCCGACGCCGTCGTCTGCCACTTCGATCAAGACTCGATCGCCGGTCAGCTTGCTCCGCAGGGTGACAGTTCCTCCATGAATGCGCGGTTCGAGTCCGTGCTTGATGCTGTTTTCAATGAGCGGCTGGAGCAGGATGCTGGGGACCATGACATCGAGGGTTTGCGGATCGATTTCTTTTTCGACGCGGAGCTTGTCGGCGCCGAAACGGACAACCTCGATGTCAAGGTAGTCGTCAGTGAAGTTGAGCTCGTGGCTGAAGGGGACGTAGGTGTCGTGGTCCTTGAGGAGCGCGCGGAGGATGTTGGCGAGCTTCACGGTCATCTCTCGCGCGAGTTCAGGCTTCACGCGCACCAGCGATGCGATGGAGTTGAGAGTGTTGAAGAGGAAGTGCGGATTGATCTGGCGCTGGAGCGCGTCTAGCCGGGCTTCGAGGAGGAGATGCTTCTGCTCCTCGAGCTTCCTTTCGATACGCAGGGCGTTCCACACCTTGAGTGCAATGCCGACGACGATGGGTGCGCTGATCCAGACCAGGATCTGGACCCAGAGTTGTGTGGCGGTGAGCGCGAAAAGCTTGTGGGGAAAGGCGTGCGCCAGTTGAACGCGGCAGGCCTCACCCGCAACGATGAGAAACAGCATGAGAAACTGCGGGTCCACGCGCGGGCGGCGGAGAATTCGGCGAACCCAGCGGTAAAGGCTCAGATCGACAAAGGGCGTGAACGACCAGATGTCTTCAGGCTCGACAAAGCGCCCCAGCAGACCGGCAAGGAATCCGACCGCCACATTGAAAGGCAGGGAGAGGTATTCCCCGTGGAGCATGGCGGGAACGGAGAGGACGATGCCGCCCACGGTAGCCCAGAAAGGGCTGATCAACAGTCCGAGGAGGATGACGGTTTCGAAAGAGACATCCGCGGCGAGAAAATTGGGAACTGTAATGCGGATCCAGACGCCGAGGGTGAGGGGAACGAGAAAAAAGGCGAGCAGGCCGAGGGTCTGGGTAGGGCGGCGATGCTCGGCGAAGAACAATCGCCTGAAAGTGCTGGCGCGCGCGAGCACGCTGGCCATGGAAGCCATGACGCCGAGCTTCACCAGCAGATTGATAAGAATGAGCCTGTCGGTCACTCCAACACTGTATCGCGCCGGCGTGAAAGTCGCCGTGGGAACGCTTCTATGCGGCTTGCTGACGGCATGCCGGTAAGGTGTGACCTGGGTCCTCAGGCAGGGGATAGGGCGGCAAGTAAAATGAAGATATGGCATTGGAGAGCGTGAAGAAGGTCGCCGAGGCGGATTTCCCGACACGATGGGGAGCATTCCGCATCCTGGGGTTTGAAGGGACGCTGCCGGCAAAGGCTGGCTCGCCGCAGCACAACGGCAAGGTGGATGGTCTGGTGGCTCTGGTGATGGGCGATATTCATGCTGCGCCGCCACTGGTGCGGATTCACTCGCAATGCCTGACCGGCGACGTCTTTGGCTCGCTGCGCTGTGACTGCCGCCTGCAGCTGGAACTGGCGTTGACGAAGATCGCCGGGGAAGGCGCGGGCATCCTGCTCTACGAGCAGCAAGAGGGGCGCGGCATCGGCCTGATGGCGAAGCTTAAAGCCTATGAGTTGCAGGACCAGGGACTCGATACCGTCGAGGCCAACGTCGAACTGGGGTTTGAGGCGGATTATCGCGAGTACGAGCTGCCGGCGCGCGTGCTGAAGATGCTGGGCCTGTCGCAGGTGAAGCTGATGACCAACAATCCCGAGAAGGTGTCTGCGCTTGAGTCGGCCGGAATTACGGTCACGGAGCGCGTCTCAGCCGAAGTGGCGCCGCAGGAGACCTTCGCCGCATATCTAAAGACCAAGCGCGAGAAGATGGGGCACATCGTCGAGACGCTGGTGAGCGACGAATAAACGCTGCCCCAGCATCATCCAGAGCCAGCAGTCTTTCAAGTTTTGCGAGCCGGCATCCTTCCGCGTCAAAAGCGATTCTGTCCGATACTCATCCATTCAAATACTTCTTTTTCCCCGAACCTGCCGTGGGCGAAACCAAAGGTTCATCAAGGGTGCATGATCCACCAGAGCATAGCCGATGTAATCGCAATGGCCGTAAAGACGACGAAGGCGAAATGCACCGGACGGCGATCCTTCATGCCCGGCATTATGATTCGAGGTGAAATCGCCATTCCATTGCGGCTGGCATCATCCGCCGCAGTCGTCTCCGCGGATTGGTTAATCCGATAGCGGAAGCTGCCCGGCAGGCGCGAAGCCGGAAACCACGTGTTGGGCTTCAGAACTGTGAACCATCCGGCAGTTCCAACGTTGAATCCCCGACGAGTTATGGAACGTAGAAGCTTCATGACTTCCTCCTGCCCCGTGCTTCCAGAAGCATCTCCCTATGTCCTCCCGCTAATGCTCCGCACGTATGGCTTCGATTGGGTCGATCGACAGAACTCGTGTAGTAGCTGACCATGCGGTGCCGATAGCAATGAAGAGCAGAAACAAAGAGGGAAGGACGAATGCAATCGCACCCGGCACTTCGATACCCACAAAAAGATGTCGAAGGAATAATCCGCATCCAGCAGCCCCGGCAATTCCGGCCAGGATGCCGAAGCCAACTGGAACAGTGCCTTGGCGCAAAATCAGCCCTCTGATCTGCTGAATCGATGCTCCGAGCGCCATGCGCACTCCCAATTCATGCTCGCGCTGAGTAATCGCGCGTGAGGATGTGCTGTAGACGCCCGCCACTGCAATCAAGAGAGCGAGGCCCGCCAGGAAAAGCACAGAGGTCGTATAGAACCTTGGGCGTTCCATCGTTTCGCTCAAACTTTGATCGAGCGTCTTCACGTCATACGCGGGCACATTGCGATCTAGTCCGACAACGGCATCCCGGCACGCTGTCACGTAGTGCAGCGGATCCCCGCTCACGCTCGCCACAAATGTTAACGCTGAAGGGGGCTCTTCCTCGACAGGCCAGTACGCCTGAGGCCCTCCCTCGTACTCCGGCCCAGCCATGCGCGCGGTAGTCACAACGCCTTCCACCAGGTACGGTCGGGGCGTCCACGGTGAGATGATTCTCCGCCCGACGATGTTTGGACCGTAGCCTGATTCGCGTGCGAATGCCTCGTTCACGATCACAGGGGGCGCTGGCGACTTGCTGAGGTCAAATCCGAAATCTCTTCCGGCAATGAGTTCGGTGCCCATTGCCGTGAAGTAACCCGGCATTGACCCGTTCAGCACAACTCCTTGAACCTTTGCACCAGACTCCACTTGGATCGTGCCCGCCATAAGCACGCTGTTCGATAGAGGCAGGTAATTTACTGCGCCAACAGCCTTTACGCCTGGTATCGACTGCAAACGTCTTTCGACCGCGGAGTAGTATTGCCACTTGGCCGCACCCGTTTGGTATCGCGTGCCTTCAAGAGAAACCTTGAGCGTGACAGCGTTGGCCGGTTGGAATCCTAGGTCGGTATGAACCAATCGAAAGAAGGCCGATCCAAGCGCGAAGGAACTCACCAGGAGAGTCAGCGTGAATGCGACCTGCAGGCTGACCAGGGCCGAGCGCAAACGCCCCGTCGCCGGCTCACTGGTGCCTGAATGCACACGCGCAACTTGTGTAGATGGATGGATGCGGCCTATCAGCCATGTCGGCATGATTCCAAATGCGAAGCCTGTAATCAGAGCCAGGGCGATTGCAAAACAGAGAACATGCCAATCAAGTAAGGTGTAGTCCTGTGCCGCTAGTTGCGCCGGCATTACGGCCCCGGCGACTCGAGCGACAAGCAAGGCGAAAACCATGCCAAGTGCGGCTCCTGACAAAGTGAGCGCAGTTGCTTCGACCGTTAATTGTTGGATGAGCCGTGATCTGCTGGCTCCCAGGGCAGAACGCAGCGCAAGTTCCTGATGCCTCTCCGCCGTGCGCGACAACAGCAATTGCGCCACATTGGCGAATGCTGTCAACAGAACCAGAAGGACTACGAAGAAAAGGATCAGAACAGACCTGCGGATCTGCGCGGAGAGTTGATCTCGCAGTCCGACGATCTGCGGAATAGAAGAGCTATCCGGCTGAAGGCTCTTCGGGTTTACCCGGGCAACATCCGCTTTGAAATCCTCACCTGCCTGTCGCATCGTGATCCCGGGCCTCAGGCGGCCAATGGTTTGCCAGAGGAACGCGCCGTGTTTCGGGATTACCTCGAAATCGAAGACGGTAGGCGCCCATACATCGACATTGCCCGGGTAATCGAAGCGCGACGGGGCGACGCCGATGATGGTGAGAGCCGCTCCATCCAAATGAGCCACCGAGCCGATTACGAAGGGATTGCCGCCATATGCCTGCTGCCACAAGCGATGACTGATCACGATCACATGGTTCTCGCCTGGCTGATCTTCTTCCGGGACAAACGTCCGGCCAAGATGAGCTTGCACTTCGAGCAACGAAAACAGATTTGCAGAAGTCTCTGTGACTCGAACTCGCAAGGCATCCCGGCCCGAATTCAGGTTCATTTCAGAGGTGGAAAATGTCGCTGCGCTCTCCAGGTAAGAATTGTGATTGCGCCACTCGGCAAAGCCGGCGCGACCATTGCCCGCCGAAAATGGCGAAAAGCGTAGCTCCACCAATCGGGACGCATTTCCGAATGGCAGCCTTCGCAGGAGCAGTGCACTGGCAACGCTGAACACCCCGGTACTTGCGCCTATTGCTAAAGCCAGAGTGCCGATAGCAATGACGGCGCTTACAGGCCGTCTGCGGTAAACCCTTAGCGCAAACCGTGAGTCCTGGCCCAGCTCTCGAACCAATTCCCGCGGTGCTGAGGCTGCAATATCAGAAAGAGCGTGCAACCATAGCCCTGCGTTTTCCTTCCATCCCCGTGCATCGCGCTGTTCGTCACGAAACTGCCGAGCCATGGCTCCTTCGTATTCCTGGCGAAAGCTCGCCGGATAGAGCCTCAGCAATTTTCGGTACAGTTTCGCGACATCCATCCTGTTCACCTCACACCGTGTCGGGAATCCCCAGGCGTAGCTCCGCCAGTTGCAGCAGCGCCCGCAGCCGTGCGATTTCGGCGCGAACTACGCGACGACCTAAAGCAGTGATCTTGTAATAGCGGCGGCGCTCGTCATCAAGATGTGGATCGGGCCGCTCCTCTGACTCCACAATCAACGCTTGTTCCAGCATCTTGTTGATGGCTCCGTAGAGTGCGCCGGATCCAAGGTTGATTCGCTTATCCGTCCGCTGCAGAATCTCTCGCTTCAAGGCATATCCATGCCGCTCGCCTTCACTAAGAGAAAGCAGCATGTAAAAGACAGGGAGGGTTAACGGGAGAAATTGATCAATGCCTTTGACTGAGCTCGCCATAGTATGTCACGTTCTGACATAGTATGACCGGAATCGACCCGACATGTCAATCCCGACGAAGGCCAAAAAGGTGCGTTCCATATTGATGAGGGCGAAGATTCGTCAAAGGTCAGAATCGGCGGGTACTCGCCCCCAAACCCAGAAAAACGCCCTTCAACAGGTTTGACAAAATTTCCGGTGTTGAGGTAGTTTGCTACATAGGGTCTTGCAGATGTCGTGGGCCGATTCCTGATGGGTGGTCCGAGCGCCAAGCAGGCGTCTCACTAGTTCGATCCTTGGTTGCGCTCCTACAAACGTTGTGCTTTGGAGTTTCTCTTGCTCCCCACTTGCCGCGGCAACAATCGCCTTGACCACAGCTTTGACCGGAAAACGGAAAGCGACAGATCGCACGAGACCCCTGTTCTAGAAGGCTCACCCGACTGTTCAGAGGATATCTATGACTCTTCACTACGTTGTCATGCCCGTCCTGATCTTGCTTGCGGGAATTCTCATCGCGTGCCTGTCAGTTCGACGGATCTTTTCGCTCCGCACAAAGACCTTGAGTACTCTGCGCAAAACTGCCGAGCGCGTCGTGCTCTGTCTTGTGGCTCTGGTCACGCTGCTTCTTGTTGCGAGCAGCGGAATCAATGCTGTCGCATTTGCTCGCTTCCGCCACGCGCCGGGCGGAGCGATCTATCAAGTGTACGGACATGCGATGCGCATCGACTGCATGGGAAGCGGTTCACCGACCATTGTGCTCGACTCGGGGCTGGGGAATGACGGCCTTATCTGGGGCGGGGTGCAACCGGTGCTGGCAAAGACGACGCGGGTCTGTTCGTATGACCGGGCTGGCTACGGATGGAGCGATGCAGTAGCGACGCCGCGCGACGCCGACCACATCGCGATGGATTTGCATGGGCTGCTTAGGGCCGCGGGGATCGACAACCCCGTCGTTCTGATGGGCCATTCGATTGCCGGGATTTACATTCGCGGCTACGCGACGCGCTATCCAACTGGTGTAGCGGGGTTGATTTTCGTGGACGGTTCCACTCCTTTGCAGGAGAAGGATCCGGCCTTCGAGGCCCACGCACATATGACCAGACCGGGACTACTCCGCGTCCTGCTGGTGAAGGCCGCATTCAGTGCGGGCATTCCGCGATGGTTTGGGCAGTGCTCTCATCCGCCGGATTGGCTCGATCGGCGCGCAGCCCACCTCATGGTCGAGGATCGATGCTATATGGGAATCGATGAGTCTCTGGGCGAGAGCGGGAACATGGGCCGTTCAGGCGATGAGACGGTGCATACGGGCCCATACGGCGCTCTGCCAATACTGATCTTTTCCAGCGACGAGGCGAAGCAGCGAGCCGAGAAGATGCCGGGGGATGTGCTGGACGCTTGGAACCGGATGCAACAGAATCTCCTAACCCTCTCGACGCGCAGCCGAAGGATCATTGCCAAAGGCAGTGGACACTATGTACAACTCGATCGCCCGGACCTGATTGAAAGAGAGGTACCTGTGTTCCTCGAGCAGATTCGCGGGGCGGAGTCGGCACCGACGAGCTACCAATCGACGGTGACAGAGTAAGCGACGTGCGATCCAGAACGAGTTCTCCTACCAAAACCGGAAGCTCTCGAAAATAAATGGCGAACACTTACCCAAGCTTCTTACCTGGCGGGTTCACCTCATCGGATGTCAATACCCACTCCTCCCCAAATCCAGCCCATCTGCCTCATTCCGTTTCAGATATTTTTTCTCAGAACTTTGCAGGTTATTTCGCCGAATTTCCTATACTTATCTCAGTAGCAAAAAGTGCCATCATAACGACCCCGCAAGCAATCACTTTCGCGCGTGCTCTTCGGCGCAGTTCATTAACTGACACTGACCACCGAAAACTCTAACCCTTTATTTCTGAATATTTTGCGTTTTAAGTGTTTTGTTTTCAAACACTTACGCTACCCCCTTTCTGACCTAAGTCACACCGAATCAAGAATTTGCCTCAAAAAGCGGGAAATTTTTTTGGAGACCTGCAGCGACATCCACATAGTCCGTCATTCGTTTGAGTGAAGCGCGTGCGTCGTCCACTTCTGCCACATCGCCGGGTCGGCGAGCATTTTGATGTAAACACCGCCCACCACCGACCGTGCCTGGAAGCCGACATGGCGGGCCGTCACCGTGTCGTACCAGTCGGTCATCGGGACACGGTCGGGAGTCTGGTTCAGGAATTGAAATATCGGATGAACGAAGGCCTGGAAATCAGCCGGGCTGGTAGCCAGCGTCGCAGTCCATATCGTCCAGTCGAGCTTGGTATATTTGGCGCGATTGTCGAGCGGAAGACCGAACGGGTTCATGTGCATTTTGTAAAACGCAACCTCCTCCGATGCGACCTTGGCCGGAAACAGGTGCAGGCCCAGGATCGTGTCCCAGACGAGGTTGTATTTCTGACTCCAGGTGCCGGGCTTGTCAAAGGCGAGGCGATAGTGATCGCCGTCGGCAGCCTTCGCGACCCACTCGGCGGCCATGGTGCGGGCTGGGTCTCCGTACTTTTTTGCTGCGGCTGAATCGCCTCGCATCTGCGCGAGTTGGGCAACGGCGCCCAGAGCTTCGATGGCCTTGATCGACAGGTTCGTGTTATGCGCGAGATGGCCGGCGAAGTCGTCGGTGCAAAGCTGGTTTTCAGGATCGAATCCCTTGTCGAGCAGGTAATCAGCCCACTTGGTCAGGAGCGGCCAATGCCGCGAGGCGTAGTCGGCATTGTGCTCCGCGTGGGCGAGCGCAGACAACATCAGGATCATGTTGCCCGACTCTTCAACCGGCATCTGATCGTCTTCGGTCAGTTCGCCGCCACCATATTGTTGTCCGTTGGCGAGCGGGTAGACGCCAAGATCGTGTGGCGCGAAGGGGAACTTCCAGTGCGAAGTTTCTGCGTAGCGCATCACCGGCTCGAGTTGTGCTTCCACCAGCTTCGGGCTGAGCAGGAGAAACATCGGCGCGGAAGGATACAGAACGTCTACGGTGGAGATGGAACCGTTGCTGAAGTTCTCCTTGGGCGTGAAGAAGGGAATCCCGTTCTCGTCTTCAACCAGTTTGTGTGCGGCAATGGCCTGGCGGAAGGCGAGGATGGAGACCGCAGCGTACTCGCGGCCACCCGTAGATGCGAGATCATGCTCGAGCTCGGCGTCGTACTTTTCGGCGCGTTGTTCGAGCGCAGGGTAATCGCGCTCCGCGCTTTGCAGAAGGGCGGAGAACGTGGGGAACTCCTTGCGCCAGTACGGCAGGAGCTTCTGATGCATGTATTCGACGGAGTACATGTCGTCGTAGGCCAGCAGTACACGACGGCTCACCGCGGTGGCGCCAACTTTGCCGAGCGGCAACGCAACGTTGAGCAGTGGAATCGCGGGATGCCGGCTCTGCGGCATGCGCGGCTGTTCCAGATCGTCTTCGCCGGGAAGTTTACCGTTGGCGATAAACTGCGCCCGGTCGTCGGCGTTGCCGGCTGCCATCGCGGCGGGTCCTTGCGCGTCGGGAACGGCAAGATAGAAATATCCCCAGTCGATCCGGACGTCGTCGCCCCACTTGCGCAGAATGTGCTGATCCTGGGTTCCCACGCGCAGCAGGCTCAGGCCGGGAACGTGATCACGGGACCAAACGACGAGCTGATCGCGCGTGTCCGTCGCGATGGCGGCATCTGCGTCGAGATACAGCGTGACGTCATGTTGTGCAGCGTCGCGTGAGCGGACCGTCCATGTGAGGTAGGTGACGGGTCGCGCCATGATGCGCAGGTCGTCAGGGAACGCCGGCGTGAAGAAGCAGATTTGCAGCTCAATCTCGGGAGTTTGCAGGTTGACGATGGTGCGGGTAGGCGTGATTCTGCGGCTTGTCTCTTCGAGGGCGGGAATCGAGTCGTCGCGATCGTCGAGGAAGCGAAAGGTCTTGCCGTCGATTCTGACAATTCCGGTCAGGCCCTGCGGTTTGCCGGTCCAGTGGCGGGTTGGGCCGCCGGTCAGCCGATCAGACATGGACCAGATGCTGAAGTATGGGTCATGAACGACGAGTGGCGTGGCCGGGGCCCGGAGCACAGGCTCTGAATTCTGCTGCGGCAACGCGAGCGACGAGCCCAGGACCAAAAGGAGGACTGGCGAAAGGAAGTATTTTCTAGTTTGCACGTTTGGAATCAGCCTTCCACCCAATTCAGTGGGGCCGAATTGAGCGGGAAAATCAAAATGACACTTCGAGTCATCAGACCGCGCCGGCCGATTGGGCCGCAATGGACCGTTCGGCCTATTCCACAACTCGCGGGATCTGTTTCTTTGTAGGACGGTTCTGGCGGGCCCTGGGTTTGACTTTCTTATTTGTGATTGGCTGGGAGGGCACTATCCCGACTTGCCCGATGGCAGCCTGGAGAAAACGCCGGACCATCGGGCGCTCCAATTCGTTGTAATTGCGGAACGTCAGGTGCCGGATCAGCTTGCCGGTGCCGTGAAGGATGCCTTTCGGGTCCGGCAGCAGGGCGCCACGGTTGAAGCCGAGATTGACGTGGTCGGCATAGGTAACGACGTGGCAAAACCCGTCCTTCATGGGCTTGCCCGTGAACGAAAATCCGATGGCAACCGCATAGCCGTTAACCAGAGACTCGATCGCTTTTGGAGCCTCTTCCAGCACGATTTCGCGGAGCGCGAGTGCAAGGCTCGAGACGTGCGGATCGTAAGGAGCCAGGTAAGTCAGCAACTGGCGATCAGGCGGGCGTGGCATGTTGGGGAGATTAGCACGGGCCTACCGCATTGGTGTTTGGTTTTTGTTCGGGCTACTTGCCGCCGACCATTAGTTTGCGCATGGGTTCATTGTCTGCGTAGACGCGCCACTCGGCGACGAGGTCGTCTTCGATCAGGGCACGAATGGCGATCGGGGTTTGCCATCGGTTTTCCAGATGAAGCGTGCCGTCGTGCGAGTAGGTGCCGGAGGCCATGCCAAGCATGATAACGACGGTGTCCGCTGGATAGTACTCCTCGATGGCGATGGCGTAGTCGGGGACCAAGCGGAAGTAGGCGGCCCAGCCCTCGCGCATTTTGTCGCGGCCTTCAACCATCTTGCCCAGCGAGTCGATGAAGCGGTGTGCGGGCGACATCAGTTCGGCAAGTCGATTGACATCCTGCCGGTTGATGGCGCGAACGAATGCCTGCGCGATGGTTTCCGCGGTGTGCCCGGCCGATTCCATAAGGACCCCTGCAACGACATTCTAAGGGGCGCGGGACAATGGGTTCGGTGCGAAACCACTGAACGTGGCAGAAGTCTTTGCCTCTTACTTCGATTCGCCGGTGGTGCCCAGTGCGACATGCGGCCAGCCAGCGTTCCAGGCGATGGTGGAAATTTGAAGTGCGGGCTTGCCGGTGACCGCGTCGTACGCGTGATAGACCATCAGGTCGCCCTCCGGTCTTTGCAGCAGAGATTCGCCTCCTGGACCAAGCCAGCGTTGATTCGCGGAAAGCAACTGGGTACCGCCACCCTGCAACATCGGTTTGCCTTGTTCGTCGACGTAGGGGCCCGTCACCTTTTTTGAGCGCCCAACCATGGTGCGATAGGAACTGCGAGTCCCGCGGCAGCACAGGTCGAACGAAACGAAGAGATAGTAGTAGTCCTTGTGCTGCACGATGAACGGGGCCTCAATTGCTTGCCAGTCCGGCGGCAGTCCGGGCTTGGCCGGTGCGGCGTCTTCGGGCTTTGCCCGCGCAGCAAGAGAGTAGAGCGTGGAATCTGCATCGGAAACTTTGCCGGTCGCCGCGTCGATGCGACGCATCTTGATTCCCCCCCAGAAACTGCCGAAGCTCAGCCAGGGTTGTCCTTTTTCATCGAGAACGATGTTGGGATCGATGGCGTTGAAATTGTCGCGGGCGCCGGACTTGAGCACCAAACCCTCATCCTTCCAGTGGTAGGCAGGGCTCTTTGGATCAAGGGTGTCGTTGGTTGCGAGCGCGATTCCCGATGTATTTACCCCGAAGGCGGAGTAAGCATAGTAAAGGTGATACTTGCCATGGAAGTACGAGATATCCGGCGCCCACAGTTCCTTTGTCCTTGGACTATCCGCGCGAATCCATGCCGGGATTTCGTCGAACACATGGCCGCAAAGTTTCCAGTCGGTAAGGTCGTTGGAGCAGCGGATTGCGAATTGTCCGCCGCCTGGGGCTGTCCCAGTCGCGAAAACGTAATATGCGTTGCCCTCGCGTCCGATCGATGGATCGTGCGTGAAGGGATAGTCCCCGGTCAGTTGAAGAGCCTGTGGCTGCTGGCTATAGAGCGTCGGGATGAGAACTGCAGCCATAGCGGCGGCGATGAGATCGGTTCGACGCATACACTCTCTTTCTTATCTACGAAGAATGGGACTGATGAATTCCAGCCGGAAGGGTCTGGTGTAGCTGTTCCTTCCGGCTGGCTGAAGTTGTACTAGTAATTGATGTGCACGGTGAACTGCACATTTCGTGGACCGAGCAATGTACTACCCACCTGGCCGAAGCTGGTGTCTTGAATACCGGAATCCGGTTTGTTGAATGCGTGGCGATTGAAGGCATTGAACATCTCGCCGCGGAAATCCGCAGAGAGCCGTTCGCGAATTGGAATGTGCTTGTTGATGCCGAAGTCTTCGTCGTAGAAACCGAAACTTCGAATATCTCCAGAGTTACGCGGCATGGTCCCGAACTGATAAGGAACGTTAAGGCCGGGGTTGGGGTTGGGATCGGCGAATGCGCCGCAGTTCCAGTAGCCGGTCGTGCATGCGCCGGATCCAGCACCGATGGAATTCGTGTTCTGGAAAGTGAATGGATTGAAGCTGCCTGTGAAACCCTTCACACGTTGACCGGGAACACGGTTAGGACGAATGCCGTTGTCGAAACCAGGAATCCCGTTGGCGCCGAAGAAGCTGATCGGCTGCCCCTGCAGATACCGTTGCACCCCGCTGATCCGCCATCCGGAGACAGCGGCATTCACGACTTTCGGTGAGTTGCCGAGCACACGCTTGCCATGCCCTACAGGCAGTTCGTAGAGATAGCTGACAACGAAGTTGTTCGGAATGTCTTCGTTGCTGACTGCCTTCTCAGCTTTGTGATCGAACGGATTTTGCGTTCCGCCCTGGTTCTGCAGCGTGCTGTAGTAGGGCTGAATTGCATCGGCGTCGGTGAGTGTTTTTGAGAATGTGTACGAGGCGAGAATGTTGAAGCCGTTGTGGAATCGCTGCTCGAGCTTCGCCGTCAGAGCGTCGTACGACGACTGGCCGACGTTCTGGAGATAGCTGTCCTCATTGATGTAGCCGTATTGCGGGAATGGGCGCAATGCTTGCTCCACCGGCTCGCTGATGCCCCACGTGCAGCCCGTTGCGCATGAGAATCCCTGGTAGGGTTGAATGGGCGGAGAGCTGAAGCCGTTCGGGCAAGGCGCGACCGCCCACCACTGAAGGCACGCTCCCATCGCCAGGTACTGCAGCGGCATATCGTTCGGGTAGTCAATCAAGCCATGCAGGCGCGTGGCGTGATTGCCCAGATAGCCGAGGGAGAAGAACAGGTTGGGGTTGAGCTGGATCTGGCTTTCCAGCGTCCACGTTTCCACCATCGCAGGCCGTCCGTTGCTCTTTGCGATGTAGTCCACGCCCTGGCCGTTCGATTGAGTTGGGTCGAGGTTCGGAGTGTTGGTCAATACCGGCAACCCGGCATCGACTTGGGGGCCGGAAAGGGGATCTCCGGTCGATAGTGTTTGATTCTGCGTGAAGCCCTGCAGCGTGCCCTGTCCAAAGTCAGCATAGACAAGCGGGCCATAGTAGATGCCGCCGCTGCCGCGCAGAACGATTTTCCCGTCAGCATAAGGCGACCATGAGAATCCGACGCGAGGCTCGATGTTCTTGTAGTAGACATCCGCCCAGGTTTCGCCGGTGTTACCGTTACGACCCGCACCTTTACCTGCAAACACAAGGGAACCCAGGGTTCCCGCGGCGCCGGGGTTGGCTGCTGTCGGGCTGAAGCTCGTGGTATCGCCTTCAGCCTCATGGCGTGGTGTATCGAAGCTCCACCGCAGGCCAAGATTCAATGTCAGGTTGCTGCGAACCTTCCAATCGTCCTGGGCGAAGAGTGATCCAAAGTGCGTGATCCAGCGAGGCGCATGGATCTGCTTGAGTGCATTCGCCGTGCCCGATTGGCCAATCAGGAATGCCGCGAAGGAGTTGCCGTCGCGTCCCCAGTAGGTCTGGTCAGATGCAGTCTGGTTATCAAAGAAGGTAAAGCAGCCCGAGGTGCCACTGCAGGTTCCGCCAATCAAGCTGACGAACGAGTACTGGTGATACTGCGCTTCGCCGCCAAACCTGAAGCTGTGGGCTCCGTGCTGCCAGTGGATAATTTCGTTCACCGCAATCGTGTTATCGACGTCCTGCGCGTAGTCGTTTTCGCCGAAGCCTGGGAAAGGGCTGCCGACAAAAACAAACCCCGGAAATACAGGTCCGCTTCCGTTGGGAATGCCCAATTCACTGTCCCAGTTATTTCCCATGTTTGCGGCGCGAGATTTGTTGTAGTTGTTGGAGCGATTGGTCCCGACCGTCAGCGAGTTGATGAAGGTCGGCGAGATAATCCAGTCCCAGCCAACGCGCGATAGCTTGGCGAGCTGATCGACGGATCCGCCTCCTGCGGAGTTGATCGGAGGAGGAAGGTTGAGCCCATTGCCCTGGTCGGTGTTCTCGCGCGAGCTGAAGAATCCCCAGATTTTGTGATTGGCTCCAAGATTCTGATCGATGCGCACGCTATAGACGGTTTGCGCAAGGCTGTCAGTTGTGTCGTAGACGTAGTTGTTGGTGCCGCCGGTGAGATTGGGCGTTGGCATGTACTTCAGCACAGCCTTCGCCACCTGGCTTTCGCGGCCGACAGGGATTTTGTTGAGCACGCCGTTTGCGTCCTTGAAGGGCACGGTTCGGCATCCGTTGGATTCAAAGGCCGGATCGAAGATTTCGCCGAAATACAGCGGGGTCACTCCGTCGCATGCATAAGCCTGCGCGCCGTTGACCGTAATCGGGCCGCCAAGCGTAGACGAGAAGTCGAAGTACTGCCCGTCACCGCCCAGTTCCGCCTGCGTTGGAATCAGGCTCGTAACCGCAGAACCCGTGTTGTAGCGAAGCTGTTCCCAACTGAAGAAGAAGAAGGTCTTGCCTTTGCCGTCGTACAGATGCGGAATGCGAAAAGGACCACCGAGCGTTACACCGTAGTCGTTTTTCGTATCGGCGGGACGTTGCAGACCGGTGCGGGCGGCTGGATCGGTTGTGGTGGCCAGGTATCCGTTGTTGAACCAGTTGTTGGCATCCAGAGCTGAATTTTTATAAAAATCGTATGCCGTCCCGTGGTAATCGTTGGTGCCGCTCTTGGTGTTGAAGTTGGCAATGCCGCCTGTCGTTCTGCCGAGTTCAACCGGCAGCCCGGAGAGCTCCACGTGGAATTCATTCACGGCATCGACAGACGGCGTCAGGATATCGACCGAACCCGAACCGTTTTCCATGCGATTCGTCGTGATGCCGTCAACGAGGTAGTCGGTGCCTTCCTCCTGGCCGCCATTGATCTTCGTCATCTGGAAGCCCGAACCGCCTGACGAAGTACCCGGTCCAACCGTGCCAGGTACCAGAAACTCCATTGACGTGATGGAGCGCAGGTTCCCTGAAACGGCGAGGGGAAGATCCTGCACCTGGTCAGGTGTGATGGATGCGTCGACATCGCTCGTTTCTTTTTCAAGCGAGACTGATCCGGCATTGACCGTAACGCTCTCCATTGACGAGCCGACACTCAGATCGATATCCCGTGCCGTTCGCGTGCCGACCGACACGATGACGCCATCGGTAAGACTGGTCTTGAATCCGGGTGCGGTCACCTTCAGCGAGTAAGTTCCGGGATGAACCGATGGGACCACGTAATAGCCAGCGCTTGAACTGACCGTCGAATAATTGGTCCCGGTTGTCGGGTCGCTGACAACAATCGATGCCCGCTCGATTACCTTGCCGGTGGAATCGGTAATCACTCCGGCGATCGAGCCAGTGTCGAGCTGGGCCCATCCCGGGCAGCAGATCCCCAGCAGCAGAATCACTGCACAGGCAATCCGGAGAGGAAATCCGGTGAGCCGGAAATGAAGAGGTGCGGATCTGGTGAACTGCATGCGTCTATTTCTTTGAAAGTTGTTCATTTTTTTCGCCTCCAGAGCAAACGTTTACTCTTGTGAGTCTTTGACTTCCTTCCAAACATGCCGCCCGTTGCCTCCGAACGGCCCCCAACCAAAACACCTTCGTCTGCCGCTTAGTTTTCTGCGGCGATAATCGTGGTCTTCTCCGGATCCGCCACCGGCAACTCGGTCCGTCTGCGGACTACTTGTTCTGTCCGGCTGTCTTGCCGCGCTTTCACGTCAGCCCGCATTCGTTGAAACTTTTCGAGTGCAGCTTTTGCTTCGTCGGTCTTGTGGAGCTTCCGATACACCTGGGCAAGTTTGTAATAAGAGGACATTGCCCGGTCCGCCTTGGGATCGGCCCCAATCGCCGATTCGAACTCCCGAACCGCCTCATCGTTTTTGCTCAGAGCGGCCAGGCCCGTTCCAAGGTAGTAGTGCGCATCGCTCAGCGAGGGATCGGCCTTGAGCGCGCTCTGCAACAGTTGCACGCCCTCCTGCGCCTGATCGTGCAACACCAGGAGGCTCCCGAGCTTGTACATTGCGGAAACCGCGTAGGGATCGATTTTCAGTTCGTCCCGATACGCTTCTATCGCCTTGTCGTTTTCTCCAACGATCCAGTACTGGTCAGCGAGATCCTCGTGCAGGCCGGGTTCCGAGGGCGCCATTTTCACCGCGAGCTGGTATTCGCCGATCGCCTCCCGATTGCGAAATCCTTTGGCATACGCCTCCGCAAGAACCTGGTGCACGCGCGGCGAATCGCGATCCTGCTTGTACATGGCTGCATACGATTCATTCGCCAGCTCCAGATAGGCATGTCCGCGGTGATAGAGAATGTCCACGTCGGTCGGATCTATCGCGTGCGCTTTCTCCAGCGGCTCGATTGCTCCTCTGGGATCGTTCTCGGCCAGGCGGCAGACTCCCAGCCACATGAACGCCTTCGCGTCCCGAGGGTTCAGGTGCGTCTCTTTCTCCAGCAGCCCTTCCGCCTCCTTGAAACGGTCCTCCCGATAGTCAATGATTCCCCGAAACAGGTTTGCCCCGCGCAGGTTCGGCTTCAGGACGAGGG
The DNA here is from genome assembly GCA_036495975.1 of Occallatibacter sp. Classification (GTDB taxonomy): domain Bacteria; phylum Acidobacteriota; class Terriglobia; order Terriglobales; family Acidobacteriaceae; genus Telmatobacter. The sequence continues at coordinate 59,203 of DASXLY010000010.1, forward strand.
CCTTCTTCAATGCGGCATCGGCGAGGTTCAGCTCCCCCTTCTGTTCCAGTGCCAGACCGAGGTTGAAATACCCTTCTGCGAATCCCGGCTGATCGTGGGTGACTGCGGTGAAAGCGGTCACGGCGCCGGCAAAGTCTCCAGCCTGCATCGCCTGGTTGCCACGATCCATCGCCGCTCGGGTTGGGTCGGCGCCAGCCGGTTGGGCGTGAATTCCAACCACTGCGCAGAGGAGACACACCGCCGCCAGGCTCGCACCAGTGCTGCGGACCCGCGCCAAACTCGAGAGATCGGCTAATCTACGCATTTGCGTTTTGCTGGTTTCTTCAGACGCAGGCATTCGAACACCCTATTGTCGAAAGATGGAATGCTAGTAACAGATCAGCGGACGTTAAGCGGACGCAATGCACACATATTCCTGAATTTGCAATCCACTCCGATTGGCACGTTAAGCCGCCTTGCGGCCCGTTAGGTAAGCGAAGGAAGCTCCATTTGACCGGAGCTATACTGTGGACGCACTGGAGCAATGCTGAAAACAGGTTCATCCTCGACCGGCGAGCAGGAGGCGCTCAGCCCGGAACAGCAGGGGTTAGTACGGGAACACCTGGAGAGAATCCTGGTGAGCCACGCCTTTGCCGGCAGCAAGCGGACGCAGGATTTCTTGCGCCTGGTGGTGAACCACGCCCTCGACGGAGACCTCGACAGCCTGAAGGAACGCATGATCGGGGCCGAGATGTTTGGCCGTCCGGTCAGCTACGACACCGGCAGCGACTCGGTTGTCCGGGTCAGAGCCAGCGAAGCGCGGAAGAAACTCGCACTTTACTACGGCGAGAACCACGACACTTCGCAGATCCGCATTGAAATCCCCAGCGGCTCCTACGTCCCGCGATTCCACTTTGGGGTGCCCGGCGACGTCCCGCATAGCGTCGGCAACAGGCCCGCCGAGCCGCCTCTTCCTGCGACCGAAACAATCAAACCGGATCTCAGGAAGACACCCCCGAAAGAGGCAATCGCAGTTGCAAAAGCCCCGAGGCGCTATTGGATGGGAGTTGTCTATGCCTGCGTGGCCGGCCTTCTTGTTTTTGGGATCTATCGCGCAATTCAGAAATCGCACGATCAATCCGTCGCGGAGCGTGGGATTCATTCGATCGCCATTCTTCCCTTCGAGAATCTTTCTGGTCCCGCTGCGCAGGATTACTTCGCCGACGGACTGACAGAGGAACTGATCAACGACCTTGGCCAGGTGTCGACGCTTCGGGTCATCTCGCTCACATCGTCGATGAGTTACAAGGGCTCGAAGAAGAAGCTTCCTGACATCGCGCACGAACTCAGTGTCGACGCAGTGGTGGAGGGTGGTGTTCTTCGTGAAGGCGACCAGGTACGTATCAGCGCACAGCTCATCGACGCGCGGAGCGACCAGCCCATCTGGGCGCACACCTACGACCGCAATCTGACCAATGTTCTTAGCTGGCAGGGCGAGGTTGCACAGGCAATCGTCGAAGAGATCACCACCAAGGTGACACCTCAGAAGCAGGCTCGCCTGGCGCGCAAGACCCAGGTTGATCCGCAAGCCCAGGATTCCTATCTGCAGGGTCTTCTTTCGCGCGAAAACGGGGATTGCACCAACGCGATGGAACTCTTCAAGCACGCCATCGCAATCAGTCCGGGATACTCTCCCGCGCACTCTGCGCTTGCCAGTTGCTACGGCATGTTGGGCGAGTCGGGCCGCATGACCTACGAGACAGCCTTCAGCAACCAGAAGGCCGAGGCGCTGAAAGCCATTCAACTCGATGACTCCAACTCCGAGGCCCACGCAGAACTGGCCAACACAGCCATGACACTTGATTGGGACTGGTCGAAAGCTGCCTCTGAGTTTCGTCGCGCGCTGGAGTTGAATCCCAATTCCGCCACCGGTCATGAGAAGTACGCTTTTTTCCTTGCGCGTACCGGTCATGCGCAGGAGGCGATTGCCGAGATTGAACGAAGCGTTGACCTCGACCCGGTTTCCGGAAGCACGTTCCACTCTGAGGGGTTCATCTACTATTTCGCCCGGCAGTACGATCGCGCCCTCGATGTGACCCGCACGGTTCGCAATCTTCGTATCAACGTTCCAGACTGGACCTTCCTGCAAGGTGCAATCTATGTGGAGAAGGGGCTGTATCCGGAATCCATCGCTTCTTTCCAGAAATCAGGAACCAGCCCTTACATCTTCGGCCATCTTGGCAACACGTTTGCCCGCGCGGGAAACGTGAACGCCGCTCGTGATGCTATCGCACATCTTCAAAATTCTGTGCGGCAGAATGGCGTAGGCCGGTACGAGATTGCGCTGGTTTATGCCGGTTTGGGCGAGAAGGATCAGGCATTTGAATGGCTCGAAAAGTCATACCAGGCGCATGATGTAGGACTCGTTTACCTGAAGGTGGATCCGAGCCTGGATCCATTGCGCTCCGATCAACGCTTTGACCAGCTGCTCAGCCGCGTCGGACTGGCGCCTTAATCGCCCCGGCACTAACTTCTCCGCACGAAGTGAGCCATTGCTGTCGCCAGTTCCATGGCCTCGGCGCGCAACATCTTCGGTCCGGTTCATGGGACGACAGATGGTGGCGGACGCCTTAGCCGGTCCGGGAACTCAGACGGCCTCAAGAACGTACTCTCATGCAGGCGTCCAGGCCGGAACTTGGAGTGGACCTGACTCGTCACATTTCCATTACGCCTGGGAAAGGGCAGCGTCGAAAGGACATGCAAAGCTTCAAGGACACCCTGAGCGAAGTGTTTCGGGCAATCGCAGCCAACAAGCTGCGTAGCTTCCTGACCATGTTCGGGATCGCGTGGGGCGTGGGTTCGTTGCTGGTGCTGGTGGGTCTGGGTGAGGGGTTCCGCTCGGGGCAGCATCGCAACCTGGCCCGGTTCGGAAACGACGTGGTGTTGATGTGGAATGGGACCATCCCTGCGGTCGCCAACCAGCACACGGGAATGCGTCCTTACCAGCTCACCCTTGGTGATGCGGAGGCGCTTCGGCAGCTTCCGGAGTTGCGCGGAATTACGGTGGAGTTGTCGCGCTCAGATCTTTACGAAGTGAGCCAGTACAGCAACACGTCGAGCCACGTCTTGGGTGTCTGGCCGAACTATCCGGTGGTTCGATTTATCCCCATGGCACAGGGACGTTTTCTGAATGATGCCGACGAGATGGATCGGAGGCGGGTGGCGGTGCTGGGGTCGAAGGCAGCGCGACTGCTCTTCAATGGGCGCCAGATGCTCGGCGAGTCGATCACGATCAACGGCACGGAGTTCCAGGTTGTCGGCTCGGTCGAGAAGGTCAGCCGGGGCAATAACGATTTCGACGACCAGAAGCTCTACATCCCGGTCTCGACGATGCTCGAGCTGTTTCCGCTGAAGGGCGACAACATTGCACAGGATGCTCTGACCTCGATCCAGTACCAGCCGGTGACAAAGGGCGATGCGACAGCGGCGATGGCGGCGGTGCATCGGGTGGTCGCACAGAGGCACGGATTTGATCCGTCGATGAAGGATGCCTTTCAGGAATGGGACACGATCAAAGAGATGAAGATGGTGGGCGCCATCTTCGATGCGATGGACCTCTTCCTGGGTGGTGTGGGGATTGTGACACTGGGGCTCGGGGCCGTGGGAATCATCAACATCATGCTGGTTTCGGTGTCTGAGCGGACCAGCGAGATTGGGTTGCGCAAGGCGCTCGGCGCAACCAGGAACAGCATTCTGCGGCAGTTCTTCTGGGAAGGGCTGTTGCTGACCGGCGTAAGCGGGGGCATTGGGATTGCGGCTTCAGCGGGCTTGATGGGGGTATTGCAGGCATTGCTGACGGGCAAGATGCCAGGGTGGGATCCGCCGCGCCTGGTGCCGTGGTCAGCCGCGCTGGCGATGGGCACGCTGCTGCTGAGCGGAATTGCGGCGGGGCTGTATCCGGCAAGCAAGGCAGCACAGCTGGATCCAGTGGAAGCATTGCGGAAGGACTGAAAGGCAACGGAGCAAGCGGGGTTAGGGGAGCTAGCGGAGTTAGGGGTCGCCCTTCCTACACCGCAAATAGCGCGAAGCGCGGCTAACACCGCTAGCTCCGCTTAACAGGCTGGGAGTAATCATGCTGAAGGACATACTAGGCCAGGCTTGGGAGGCGATGCTCTACAACCGCCGCCGCACCACCATCACGATGATCGGGATGGCGTGGGGAATTGCGACGGTCGTGTTGCTGCTGGCCTATGGTGCGGGATTCACCCGGGCTATCGAGGCGATCTTTGCGCAATGGGGCACCAACATCATCGGCGTGTTTCCGGGACGAACCAGCGAGCAGGCGGGCGGCGAGAAGTCGGGCGTGAAGGTGCAGTTCACTCAGGATGATGTGGACCGGCTTATCGCGGCGGTGCCCGGTATCGATCACATCTCACCCACGGTGAACAAAGATGTGACGGTCAAGAACGATCTGCATTCATATACGTGGACCGTGAACGGCGTGATGCCGGTATTTCAGGATATCTGGAAACTGGACACGGACGCGGGACGGTTCTTCAACGGGCAGGAAGAGCAACAGAGAGCGCACGTGTGCGTGATCGGGTCGGAAGCGAAAACCAAGTTGTATTCGGGGGGATGGGCGATCGGGGAGACGATCCGGCTGAACGGCGTGCTGTTCACGATTGTCGGCGTGCTGACCCCGAAGATGCAGGAGGGCGGCGAGGAGAACGACCGTAACCGGCAGATCTATATCCCTTTCAGCACGATGAGCGATATTACCGATACGAAATACCTGGGGGGCATCTGGTTCAACTACCAGGGCAACTACGAGCTTGCCGAGCAGAATCTGCGTAATACTCTGGGATCTGCGCATCACTTCAGGCCGTCGGACCATAACGCAGTCTATGTCGCCAATTTGATGACGGAACTGCATCAGTTCAGCATTCTGTCGCTGGCGCTGCAGGTTCTGCTGTCATTGGTGGGAGCACTGACGCTGGGGATTGCGGGCATCGGGTTGATGAACATCATGCTCGTGGCCGTGCAGCAGCGCACCCGCGAGATTGGCGTGGAGAAGGCGCTGGGTGCGCGGAAGCGGCACATCCTCACGCAATTCCTGGCGGAGGCGATGGTGATTACCGGGATAGGCGGAGTGGCCGGGATCGGATTGGCGTACCTGGTATCGCTGCTGGTAGGGCGGATTCCGTTTTATAGCGAACTGGCGCTGCACGCGCAGGATGCGGATATCCAACTGCTGATCTCGCCCTCTTCGGTGATCGTGGCAACAACAATTCTGATCATTACCGGCTTGGTGAGCGGGATGATTCCGGCGATTCGCGCCGCGAACCTGGATCCGATTGAGGCGCTGCGATACGAGTGACGGCCCCACAAACCATTGAAGAGAAATGCGCTACTCGAGGATCAGTGTGACTTCTCTTGGTCCGCGAATTTCAGCAGCAGAAGAAAGTGCTCGCGTAATTGATTGATTGCGCGATCGAACGGCTCGACCGAACGGTAGGACCGCGAGAGCATTACCCCGCCTTCCATCGTCACCAGAACGAAGGTGGCCAGCGCGTCGATGTCGGTGCCTGCGGGCATCGCCGGCTGCATTTCTACAAGACACTCGCGGACAGCCTCGATCCACCCCTGAAAGTTGCGGGCGATGAGGAGATGGGCCGGAGCATTTTCTGGATCGATTTCGAGGGCGAGGCGCCCGATCGGGCATCCGTAGCGGCTGTCAGTAGCGAGAATGCGCTCGCGATATCCGGCAAGGATGGCGAAAATCCGTTCCAGTGGCTTGCCAGCAGTGGCAAAGGCTGGATCCATCACCATCGGGCGCAGCAATTCGATGTATTGCTCGAGAACCGCCCGCAGCAGGGCTTCCTTGCTGTCGAAGAAGTGATAAAAACTGCCGGAGTTGACCTGGCAATGGGCCAGCAGTTCGGACATGCTGGTTCCGGCGAATCCGCGTTCCCAAAAGAGAAAACGGGCCGAGTCGATCAGACGGTCACGGGTGGTCGACGAGATTTTCAGTGCCGTCATCGTTTTGTTCTTGACAGCGAAAAGAGCCCTTGCCAGTATCTTAGTTGATCATTCAACTAGACACTATGAAAAATCCCAAGCAATTGATTCTTTTTCTGTTGATGGTTTGTATTCCTGTTGGCTACGGCCAAGCCAAGGACCCAGCTTCGTCTCAGAGCTCTGCCGCGCCACAACAGTTTGTGCTGGAGATCGAGGTGCCCGCGCCGGTCCATGAGGTTTGGGAGGCCTTTGCCACTAGCGAGGGTTTGGGCAGCTGGCTCTTTCCGAAAGCCACGGTCGACCTGCGACCAGGCGGGGACTGGCTGGTGCATTTCCCGGGCGGTAGTACAGGCGGCGGCACGATTGTCAGTTTCGTGCCGGAGAAGGAGCTGGTGCTGAACGCTCTCGCTCCCGACAGGTTTCCGCATGTCCGCGCAGAGCGCACGAGAGCTGTTTTCCAATTTGAGGCGCGCGGCAACGCGACAATCGTGCGCCTGACGCAATCGGGCTGGAAGAGCGGTGCCGAGTGGACGCAGGCCTATGAGTACCTTGTCGCCGGGAATGCGCAGCTGCTGGCCACACTGCACAAGCGCTTTGTGGATGGTCCGACGGACTGGGAGAAGGTGCTGGGAAAGTAGCGAGCAGCGGAGCTAGCGGGGTGAGCGGTCTGGCGGAGTCAGGGAACGCCGCGGGTGCCGAGCGCAGAGCTTTTCTGCATGAAGCGTGATGTCTTAGGAGGCACGACTTGGGATTTCAATCGGTGAATTACCTGGCGGTGATTGCGGCGGCGATTTCGGCATTTGTGATTGGCGGATTGTGGTATTCGCCGGTACTGCTGGGCAGGGCGTGGAAGAAGGCGAATGGGTTTGAGACGAATCCTCCGGCGGCAGGGCCGAAGGTGTTTGCGCTGGCGCTGATTCTGAGCCTGGTGATGGCGGTGAACCTGGCGATGTTCCTCAACGATCCGAAGACCACGACGGCCTTTGGAGCGATGGCGGGATTTCTGGCCGGCTTTGGCTGGTGCGCGATGGGGATCGGAATCGTGGCGTTATTTGAGCACAGATCGCTGAGTTATGTGCTCATCAACGGCGGATATCTTACGGTGGCGCTAACGGTGATGGGCTTGATTCTTGGGGCTTGGCGGTGACTGCGCTCATGCTTTCTCTTGTCACAATTGCGCATTTGTCTGTGAACCAGCCTCAACGAATACCTTGGCCTCAGTAACGATCGAATGGTAGACTCGCAGCCGTCCTTCCCTTACCTGAAAATCGACACTGGAGCAGACAATGTTCCGTTTTGGCGGATTGCTGTGTGCTGTTGGGCTTGTCTATGCGGCCGCTACTTGTGTAGCCGCTGACCGCGTTGCACTTGTTCGCATTGCACCGACAGATGCAACGCTCTATATTGCCAACGCTGACGGTACCGGCGACCGCGCGCTCACCCAGCCGGGCTCGCTGAACTACAACCCCGCATGGTCTCCCAAGGGCGACTGGATCGCATTTACCTCGGAACGAGAAGGTTCGGCGGACCTGTTTCGCATGCATCCGGATGGAAGTGGGTTGGAAAGGCTCACAGACGATCCCGCCTTTGACGATCAGGCGGCATTCTCGCCGGACGAAAGTCAGATCGTCTTTGTCTCCACACGCTCCGCGGGTTTTGCCAATCTCTGGATTCTCGAATTGGCAACGCTTAAAGCCAAGCCGCTCACTTCGGGTCACGGTGGCGATTTCAGGCCGGCGTGGTCTCCCGATGGAAAATGGATTGCGTTTTCCAGCGACCGCGAAAGCGACGCTCCTCCCGGCAAAGGACGTTGGGAGCGGCTGCATCTTGTGGACATCTACGTCGTGCATCCCGATGGTTCCGGCCTGAAACGGATTTCTGAACACGGCGGCTTTTGTGGATCTCCAAAATGGACACCAGACAGCCGGAGCGTGATTGCGTATTGCATGACGGGCCAGGAAACCCTGTCGAATCGCTTCGGCGCCGGAGATGGGGACGACAAACTGGTGAGGCTCGACGTTGCCACCGGGGTAGCGACACCGGTGCCGGCAGGTCCAGGCGTCAAGTTGGCGCCATCGGTTCTGCCGTCCGGCGCGATCGCGTATCTGAGGCGGGACAAGGCTGCGCATGGCGTGTTTTATGCGGACGGAAGCAAGGGACCCGCCGGGGACGATATTCGCTTTCCATCCTGGTCGCCCGATGGCAAGCAACTCGTCTTCGGTCGCTTCTCCACCAAACACCCCGTCTCACCGGTCAAGCTTTGGAGCAGGAACCCGAATTTCGACTTATACTCGACCGCGTGGTTGCCGGCATACGACCCGACAGGTGCGTACCTGGCAATTACCAGGTCCACTGCGGATGGATCGATCACTCTGGAGATCCTGAGCGATGGGGGCAACCAACGCATCCTCCGCACGGAACATTCACCCACTCTCATGCTTGCTCCGCAATGGTCACCCGACAGCAAGCAGCTCGTCTTTGGCATTGGCGCGTTCTCCGCCTTTCTCGACTTCGCGATCGGCGCAAAGAAGCCGTTCGATCCGGTCAACGGCGGCGCCCAGGTGGGCATCATCCACTCCGACGGTTCCGATTTTCACCTCCTTACTTCGGGACCGAATAACAATGCGTTTCCTTCGTTCTCTCCCGACGGAAAGCAGATCGTTTACCGCACTATGGGCGCCAGCGAACAAGGGCTGCGCATCATGAATCTCGACGATCATTCGATCGTGCAGCTCACCACCGAGTGGGACAATTTTCCCGTCTGGTCTGCAAACGGAGGCCGCATCGCATTTATCCGAAAAACAGGCAATGATTTTCAGATATTCACGATCCGTTCCGATGGCCAGGATCTGACGCAGCTCTCAAAAGCTCACGGGATCGATGCGCATCTTGCCTGGTCGCCCGACGGTGAGCGGCTCCTGTTTACAAGCTCGCGCAAAGGGTTCAAGGACGAGGCGCTCTATACGGGCGGGCCGCAACCGTATGGCGAGATTTTCGTGATGAACTCTGACGGGACGCACATTGAGCAGCTCACCGATGATCAATGGGAAGAAGGCGGACCGGCCTGGCAGCCGCAGCGCCCCGGCTTGCAGCCGGTCTCAACGCATCACTGAAACTGGCTTGACGCGAGAGACAGAGTTCAGCCCAGGATCAAGGAACCCAAGGAAATTTCCTAGACGGGCGCCATGCCGTCGACTACGGGAACGCCCTGGGGTGGGGTGAAATGAAACTCCGCCGGAGGGATGATGACGTTCTGCTGCTCGCCGGTGAAGGTAAAGTGAGTCACTGCACCGTCGGTCTCCTGGATCTCGATCGCAGAGATCGTGCCGTCGGAGGTCACGGTAAGCGCGAGGCGCTGGATGCGCTTTTCCTGGCCATGCGGAATGCCGGCGAGGGTGAAGTTGCCGTTGGCAGCAGGCGCTACGGCAAGGTGATCAATTTCCTTTTCAAGCTGAGTATGGCCGAGAAGAAGGCGCAGCGGCGAGCGCAGATCGTCGAGTTCCTTGGCGGCGATGCGCTGTACCTGCGGGTCGCCCTTGGCGTAGAACCACGCGTATTTGCCGTCGAGGAGGAAGAGCTTGCCGGCGGGTTTGGAGTAGTCCCAGCGCATGCGCCCGGGTTTGAGAAGGAGGAGGGTGCCGCTCTCGCTGCGGGCGCGGCCAAGGCCTTCGTAAGTCTCGGTGAACTGCGCCTTGAGGGAATGGAGCTGGTTGTAGTGGCGATCGACGCGCTGGGCAAGCTCGTGGACGGAGTGGAGCTGCTGCGCCGCCACGATTGAAGCACAGAAAAAGACGAGTAAGGCCAAGCGAAGAAGCAGGTTATTCGCTCCGCTGAACAAACCACTCCGGTCAGGATGACACCCCTCTTTGGGGTGAGATTTTGCGTCACGGCCCAAGCCGTGTCCTTTCAAAACTGAATGGGTCATTGCACCATCTGGGTGCAGTTGGTGCCGCCCGCGGGATCGGCCTTGATGGCGCCGCCCGATTCAACACAGAATCCACGATCGCCCGTCTTGCCCACTGTGGCCGGAACGGCCGTAATGGTATAGCCGGTGATGCGGTCGGTGTTGTTCACCGTCACCTTCTGGCAGTTGGTGATGTTGAAGATGTATCCATCCTTGATGCCAGTCGTGAGCTGTCCACTGAGGAGTTGCGCAGCGGTGGGGCTCGGGGGGCCGGAGCTTGATTCGCCGGCGAGTGCCGTCAGGTTGCAGGCGAAGCCATTGACCGGATAGTTGGTCGCGTACATGGATTGGGCCTGCTCGAGGGTCTGCAGCGACTTCTGCGCGGAAACCTCATCGGTGTGTTTCTTGATGGTATTCGCGGTAGGAATCGCGATGAGCATCAGGATGACGATGATGGAGATCACGATCAGCAGTTCCATCAAGGTGAAGCCATCTTCGCATGCGAAAGACGAACGGGTACGTGCAAAGCGCCGATTGGCAGACTTCCAAAGCGTGCAATTCATTTCTACCTCATCCCTGATGCGGCAGACGGACGCTGCGACTGAGCAGTCTGCATCTACCCACACGACCAAATCCTACAACTTAGGGACGCAGGAGGGGAAGGGAACGCTCGGGACCTCCCGCAATTGCCGGAAGTCCCAAGCGCAGTTCTAGTTCTTAGTTCTGAGTTCACAGAATGGCCCGAGCAGATACCGGAGGCGGCAGACTGTGAACTAAGAACTCTAAACTAAGGACTGCCTTTCAGCAATCCAGCTGGTCGCGATTGAGCTTGATGCCGGTGAGGCGACCGAGAAGCGTAACGGCGATGCGACCGGGGACGAAGAGGCGCCGGGCCATCTCCTGTATCTGCTCGGCGGTGACCGCGTCGATGCGGGCAATCACTTCTTCCACTGTAAAGAACTGGTGGAAGTACATCTCCTGCCGGGCGAGATTGGCCATGCGCGAGTTGGAGCTTTCCAGGCCCATCAGGATATTGCCCTTGAGCTGATCCTTGGCACGCGTCAGTTCTTCAGTCCCCAGCAGAACCTCTTTCAGATTGTGGAACTCGGCGAGGACCAGTTCGATGACCTCGATAGCTTTGCCGGCCGAGGTTCCAGCGTAGACACAGAGGGAACCGGTATCGCTGTAAGGACTCAGGTCAGAGTAGATGGCGTAAGCCAGGCCGCGTTCTTCGCGAACTGTCTGGAAGAGACGAGAGCTCATTCCGCCGCCCAGGACGGTGTTGAGGATCAGCGTGGCGTAGCGGTTGCCATCGGTGATGGGCGGAGCCGGGACCCCCATGCAGAGTTGCACCTGCTCCAGCGATTTCTTGTTCTGCAGCAGGATTCTGGCGCTGGCCTGCGGCGTTTGTATTTCCTGAACGGCTTCGCCGGGTGAAAGGGGAGAAAACTTCTGTGCTACGGCCTCAACGAACTGATCGTGCTCCAGATCGCCGGCCGCAGAGAACACCATGTTGCCGCCGCGGAATCGGCCGATGTGATAGTCGAAGAGCTTCTGCTGATCGAGGCGCCCGACGGTTTTGGTAGTTCCGAGGATCGGCTTGCCAAGCGGATGGTCCTTCCAGAAATTCTGGGTGAAGAGCTCGTGCACCAGTACGTCCGGATTATCTTCATCGATCTTGATTTCTTCGAGGATGACACCACGCTCGCGCTCGATTTCGGTGGAGGCAAACGTGGGATTCAGGACCAGGTCCGCAAGAACGTCGAGCGCGATGGGCACGTGATCGGCTAGCGATTTGACGGTGAAGCAAATGGTCTCCTTGCCCGTGAAGGCGTCGAGGTTGCCACCGATGGAGTCCATCTCGCGGGCGATCGACTGGGCCGAGCGGGATCGTGTGCCCTTGAAGAGCATATGCTCCACAAAGTGGGAGATGCCGTTAATTTCGGCGGCCTCACAGCGCGAACCTGACTTGACCCAGACACCCATGGCGACGGAACGGAGATGCTCCATGCGCTCGGTCAAGACGATCAGGCCGTTCGGCAATACGGTGCGGCGGAGGTTTCGCTGATTTGGCATTTTCATTTGTCGAACTTCGATCTTAGGCGAAGCGGGCTGAGACGGTGCCCGTTCACCGGTGACATGTTGATCCAACTGATAGATAGAGAAGCTAAACGCGGTGCGGCTGCAAGGGATGTAGAAATGCTCTATGCTGGGCCCAGCCGTGACCGCGAACTCACAACTAGTCCCATTAGACGCCAAGAACAGGCTTGGTGGAAGCCTGCGTTATTTATTTGGCATGAATGTTGCCAAGCTGGGCGAGGCCATGACTGTTTTGGGCGAGCCGGAATGGCGCGGCCGCCAGCTCGTCGAGGCGATCTATCACCAAAGGATTGTTGACCTTGAAGGGATCACGACCCTGCCAAAACCGCTCAGACAAAAACTTGCCGTCGAGGGCTGGCAGGTCGGGAGGCCGCAAATTGTGCAGGTATTCCGTTCAGTAGATGGGACGGAACGCTACCTGGTTCAGGGACAGGCGCCTGATGGGTTGACCGTGGAAACCGTATGGATGCCGGAGGGGGACGGAGGCGAGACCGGAGATGACACCGAAGCAGTCGACCTGAAAGCGGGTCCCTCGATTGCGCCCGCTTCGCGAGCCTCGCTGAGGCGGGCCACGATCTGCGTATCGAGCCAGGTGGGTTGCGCGGTCAACTGCCAATTTTGTCTGACGGCGAAGCTGGGTTTGCAGCGGAACCTGACCGCAGGCGAGATCGCCGGGCAGGTCGTCACCGTGCTGGACCGCCAAGGTGTTGAGGTCGGGAAGGATCGCGTGAATCTCGTCTTCATGGGAATGGGCGAGCCCTTCCTGAACTACGACAACTTCATCTCGGCAGTGCGACTGCTGGTTGAGGAGGTCGGGTTGAGCCCACAGCGGATGACGGTATCGACATCGGGGATTGTGCCGGGGATCGTTAGATTTGCCGAGGAGCCCCCGGCGATCCGGCCGAAGCTGGCGATCAGCCTGAATGCCCCCAACGACGCGGTGCGCAGCCAGGTGATGCCGATCAATCGCAAGTGGCCGATTGAGGCGGTGGTGGATGCTGTGCGCGAGGTGCGGCTGCGTCCACGGGAACGGATCACGTTTGAGTACGTGCTGCTGGGCGGAGTGACGGATCAACCGAAACACGCGTCCGAGGTGGCGCGGCTGGTGCGGCGGACCGGGCTGCCGGCGAAGGTGAACCTGATTGCGTGGAATCCGGGGCCGGGGATCCCGTACACGACGCCGTCGACAGATGCAGTTGAGACGTTTCGCCGGGCGCTGGGAGCGGAGGGCATTCCGGTGTTTCTGCGCAGGCCGCGCGGCAGGGATATTTACGCGGCTTGCGGGCAGTTGAAAAGAACGGTCGAAGGATAGTGAAGAGTGGTCAGTTGAAGAGCAGTGATCAGTGTCGATCCGCCGATGGCTCTACTTTTCACCGTCTGCCGGTTTGACGCTGCCGCAATCGGGGCCTTTGAAGCTCGATTGAGAGTCTACAGTCCATTCGACAGCTTTCGAGTTCACGCCGATCTGCATCTCGCCAGTGAAATGCACCTTGCTTTTGCTATGGCCGGAGTCGGTCCAGATAGTTTCCACGGTTCCTTTGCCCTTCATCGATCCGGTGCAGGTCATTTCGGCGGTCATACCGCCCGGGCGTTTCTGAATATTGGTGATCTGGCATCCGCCGTTTGCACTCGGCTTGGGGCCGTTGTACTTGTTGATCTGGGCCTGCGTGACGCAGGTCTGCGCGGTGTGGGGAGCGCTGCTGCCCGGTTTCTCCTGCATGCCATCAGGAAATGGCGACTGCTGCCACGTCAAGCGGTTCGTGACTGCGTAGAGGCCTGCTTTGGGCGATTGTGGCGATGCGAGCAGGGCCATGCCCAGCCCGCATGAACCGCTAATCAGGAGTACTCGATGAAAACGCACAAATCCTCCGCGCAGAGCGAACTGCGTCAGGATAATGTACAGAAAAACGCCTCCCGAGGGAAAGTGGAGCGCCCAATCATCCGAATCGCATCACCAGTCGAATAGATAGAAAAATTCCTATTGGCATTTCAGTTGCGCCGATGCCGCCACAAACCCATCCTCCGCAGTTGCTGTGCGGTTGAATACCAGATCCGCCATCACCTGGGTGGGCACTTTCCCGTTGACGGGAGCAGCAGGATTCGTCGGAGCCAGGGCGACGATTGCGAAAGTACCAGCCAGGGTGACACCTTGCGGGCAACGAGTCGGAACGAATGCGGCATTCGAGAGCGAGTAGTTTGGCGGCGGCGGATCCACTTCAGGAAACAAGAACCACGACACGGCCACCGGACTCACGTTCATTGGCGGTGCGTTGTAGGTTCCGCTAGCGGTGAAGGCGGCCTTGGTCCCTGTTCCGATGGCGGGCGAAATACTGATCGATTGCAGGTGACGGCTGTTGCCGCCGCATGCACAGCAGACCAGGAACAGTGGGAGGAGGGGAAAAAGCGGCTTGATTCGCTGCATCTGAGAACCCCCAGGGGCCCTGTTTGGCGATCATTCTCGCACAAAGAAGTGGCTATTTGACTAGCGAAGAAGGTCATTTGTGAGCCGGTCAGATACGATCTGACGATCTGGTCTGTCCCAGTTCCAGCAATGCGCTGGTGACGCGATTGGCAGCGTGGCGTACCACATTGTCCTCGCTGGCAAAATCCCCGGCGATACAGCGAACCCCAAGCTTCTGGATTCGGTCGATATCGGCGACTATCGGGGAGGCGTGCTCAGCGGCATAGCGCGCCAGGGTCTCAGGCGAGAAGGGCGCGGTGTTGACGATGGCGTAGTCGAAGATGGGCGCGCGTGTATGTTCGTAAATGCGTTCGATGTGTTCGGATGCGGTGAGTCCGAGGCTCTCGTTGGCCTGCGTCATCAGGTTGCAGATAAATACGCGGATCCCCCTGGCCTGGGCCAGCGCCGAGGGGATTCCCTGGACAAGCAGATTGGTGATGAGCGAGGTATAGAGTGAGCCGGGTCCGACGGTGATCAGGTCGGCACGTTCGATAGCTTCGAGGGTTTCCGGCATGGCCGCCGCCGTTGGCGGATCGATGGTCAGTTCGACAATGTGCTGCTTACTGGCGGTGATATTGGTTTCGCCGCGAACGTGAGAGCCGTCGTCCATGTGTGCGACCAGGGTGGCATTCGCGGTGGTGGCGGGATAAATGCGGCCGCGGGTGGCAAGAATCTTGGATGCGAGCTGAATTGCGTGCGCGAAGTCGCCAGTGATGTCGGTAAGGGCGGCGACGAAGAGATTGCCGAAGCTGTGGCCGCCAAGTCCGCGGCCAGCTTTAAAGCGGTAGCCGAAAAGCTTGGAAAGCGTGTCTTCTTCTTCGCTGAGCGCGATCATGCAGTTGCGCAGATCGCCGGGCGGAAGCATGTTGAATTCCTCACGCAGGCGGCCGGAGGAGCCGCCGTCATCAGTTACGGTGACCACAGCAGCAAGATCGGAGATGTGACAGGGACCCTGCGTGGGCCACTCAGGGAAGGCAACGTGGCGTCGCAGTCCGCGGAGCAGTGTGGAGAGCCCGGTGCCACCGCCGATAGCCACAACGCGGAGAGGCGCTGACGAGGTGTCGGGCGCCTGTTCGCCTGAATCTAACGCACGGGGCTGGGGAGAAACGGCTTTCGCTTGCTGAGCAGGAGTCACAAAGAACCTAACGGCAGCGTCCAAGCCTACGGTAGTTCAGGATACAGCAACTCGGTGAACCGAGGGTCATCTACCATGCTTTGGAAGTCGTTGTCAGATCGCGCCTGAAGCCGATTTTTGGGATTAATTTCAATGGCTTGCGCGAGACTGTCGAGGCAATCCTGCGTTTTTCCGGTGATGGAGTAAAGCAGCGCCAGTCCGTAGTGGGCAAAGTCGGCATTGGAATCGTCCGCCAGGATGCCCTTGAGCTGGTTGGCGGCCTCTTCAAAATCGCCG
Organism: Occallatibacter sp.; assembly: GCA_036495975.1. Taxonomy (GTDB): domain Bacteria; phylum Acidobacteriota; class Terriglobia; order Terriglobales; family Acidobacteriaceae; genus Telmatobacter. Next base: position 75,076 of record DASXLY010000010.1, read on the forward strand.
GCATTGATCTGCGAAACGGCGTAGTCATAGCGCTCACCGGGTGTCAGGAATGCGAGTCCCTGCTTGTCGAGCTGCTTCCGGCATGAATTGATGTACATGCGACAGCGCTCGACAATCTCAGGCGGGGCGGCGGCCATGACCTTCTCGAACGCGGTGATGGCCCGTTCGAACTTGCCCTGCTGCACCAGCTGAACGGCGAGTTGGTATTGCTGAAAGATCGGCGCCGTCGCGGTGCTCGAATGGCTGCTGGGCTTGACAGCCGGTGGAGGAGTTTTTTTGCGGCCTGTAGCCGCGGATTTGGCCTCTTGCGTCATGGATTTAGTCGGGGTCCGTTCTGGAACTGCCAAGTTGAACCGGTCAATCCCGGTAGCTGTCGAGATAGTGAGAGACTTATCACTCAGGCCATCTTTATACCGATAAGCCTAAATTACGTCAATGGGCAGGGTATAGGGGAGCCCTCATCGCAGCAGAATCCGCGATAAACAGTCCTCTTCCTGCGTCTCTTCAGAATCGATCACCCGCCAATGACCGCCTGGCTCCTTCGCCGCTTATGCTCGTGCCTCGTACACGATGTTGAAGGGAGTTTCGGTGGCCCGCCGGAAATGCGAAAATCCAGCCGAGGTCACCACTTCGCGAATGCGCCCCTCACCGGCCTGGGCGCCAAGGCAAAGGCCGACCTCCTGCGAGCGGGAGCACGGCGTGCAAAGAAGAGTTGAAAATGAGTAATAAACACGACCTACCGGATTCAGATTGTCTTTGAGCTGATCGTTGGCAAAGGGTTCAACAATCATCCATGTACCGCCAGGCGCCATGGATTGATGTACATGCCGCGCGGCGCCCACCGGATCTCCCATATCGTGCAAGCAATCGAACACCGAGACGAAATCATAGTCCGAACCGGGGAACTGCTTTGCCGTCGCCACCTCAAACGTCACCCGGTCGGAAAGGCCCTGTTGCTGGGCTTTCTCGCGCGCCGCCTCCACGGATTTATCGTGGTAATCGAATCCGTAGAATCGCGAATTCGGAAAGGCACGAGCCATCAGCAGAGTCGACGCGCCGATTCCGCAACCGACGTCGGCCGCTCGCGCCCCACGCTCTAGCTTTGCCTGGACACCGTCAAGGGCGGGGATCCAGGAACTGACCAGATTCGCGGCATAGCCCGGCCGGAAGAACTTTTCGCAACCATGAAAGACTCCATCGGCGTGCTCGTGCCAGCCCATGCCGGCGCCCGTGCGAAAGGATTCGGCGATGCGAGGCACCGCGGCCAGAGAGCCCAGCGCCAGTTCGAACGCTCCCGGTAAATAAGCTGGACTGTCTTCAGAGGCAAGCGTGAAAGCCTGCTCCGGCGTGAGGCTGAAACGATGGGAAATATCGTCGTAGCTGATATAGCCTCCCGCTGCCTGCGAGGCGAGCCACTCCCGCAGATAGCGTTCGTCGGTGCCGGTCTTACCTGCCAATTCAGCGCAGCTTGCCGGACCTTCGGCAAGGGCCTTATACAACCCCAATTTTTCCCCGATCACCACCATCCCGGCGTGAACAGAAGCTCCAAGATCGGTTACGAATTTTCCCAGGAATGCATTCAGCCGGTCCATGTCGATGGCAGGAGCGTTTGCAGTTGTACTCATAGAAACCTCTCATTCGTCTTGTCGGAGCAGAGACCCAGGTTTGGGCGGGAGGGAGACAACGATCCCTGGGCGAGCTTGGAGCGGCCATTCTTGCTCGCCAAGATTGTGAAAGTCAAGGAGAGAGCGTTACAGAGCCGGAGGCCCAATTTGGCCGGCCTCAGCTGGCCATGGCGATCATTTCGAGATGCTGCGGTAGATGGCGGGATTGAGCTCGGGGTCGTTGTACATCTTGAGCTGGCGGTAGAGCTTGAACCGTCGCGTTCCGGCGAGGTTTTCGCGCCAGAGCACGTCGAGGCATCCGGCCAGATCCGCGCGTTGTTCTTCGAGAATCGCTAGGCGGGAGCGGTTGCGCTCGCAGTGTTCAGAGGTAGCGTCCGGGCGGCCCGCCTCTTCGCGGGTGTGGTAGATCTTGAGAGCCAGGATGGAGAGGCGGTCGACGATCAGACCGGGAGACTCCGAGTGGAGCGGCGCGTCCTGGGTGGGCAATCGCTGTGGCTTGAGCCATTCGAGCAGGGCGCGGTCCAGCTCTTCGGAAAGGTCGTTGCGAAGCTGGTTGGTTGTGTCGATGCGGCGTTTGACGCCGGCAAGCTGAGCATCGGTCGCGCCGGGAGCGCGAGCCTCATCTTCAATGTGCCATAGGTCGAAGTTGGCGCGATGTTGTCGCGCGACGCTGGCCAGCCACGGATCGGCTGGTTCGGAATAATCCGATTGCGTGTGCCAGGCACTGGTCAATTCATCCTGCAGCTTGACGATTGCATCGGACGAAAGCATCGGGCTCCGGAGTGAGTGGTTGCTTGCATCTACTATGGTAGAACTATCCTCACCCCGGCTCCAAATGCGAGCCATGGCGCGGAAAATACAAGGTACAACCTGTGGAATAAGGCGGAGGAAGAATGGCGGACGCAAGCCAGCGGTTTCTCTGTATCTCGAGCTACGAAAAGGGACAGGATTTCATGCGGCAGTGCGCCGAGATGGGCGTGACGCCGACCCTGATCACGGTGGAAAAGCTGCGCGATGCGCCGTGGCCGCACCAGATTCTTGAAGACGTCCACCTGATGCCCAATGAGTACTCGCTGATCGACCTGATGAAGACCGTTTGCTGGATGTCGCGGGGACGCCAGTTCGACCGTGTCATCGCACTGGATGAATTCGATTTGGATGCTGCAGCAAAGATTCGCGAGCATACGCGGATTCCGGGAATGGGCGTGACCTCGACGGCCTATTATCGCGACAAACTGGCGATGAGGACGGGCGCAAGCGAGTCGGGCTTTCTGGTGCCGCCGTTTTGTCGGGTGTTGAACTATGACGAACTGCGTGCCTATATGGGTTCGATTCACGGGCCATGGCTCCTGAAACCTCGCGCCGAGGCATCGGCGTTGGGGATTCGCAAGATTTACGAGCCGGAGCAGCTTTGGCGTACGCTGGACGAACTTGGCGATCAGCAGACAAATTACCTTCTCGAACAATTTGTGCCAGGCGACATTTTTCACGTCGACTCGATCATCAGCGAGCACAAGGTTGTGTTCTCTGCGGTGCATCAGTACGGGAAACCGCCGATGCAGGTGATGCACGAGGGAGGCGTGTTCACGACGCGGACGGTAGACCGCACCTGCCGCGAATGGAAAGAGTTGACTTCGCTGAACGCGCGACTGGCGCCGGACCTGGGCATGGCGCGAGGTGTCACCCACGCCGAGTACATTCGCGCGCACGAGGATGGACGAATTTATTTTCTAGAGATTGCGGCGAGAGTGGGTGGAGCGTTCATCTCGGACCTTGTGGAGACCGCAACCGGGATTAATCTCTGGCGGGAGTGGGCAAGGATCGAGGTGGCTGATCTGCGCGGAGAGTCATACATACTACCGAAGTTCGGAGAGAAATATGCGGGCAGCGTGCTGTGCCTGGCAACCTCGGCAGAGCCGGACACCAGCGCCTTCAATGCGCCCGAGATCGTGTTGCGCATGAAGAAACACCACCATGCAGGACTGATCGTGTGTTCCGAGAAAGCCGGACGGGTGAGAGAACTGGTGGACCAGTACAGCTCGGAATTTGCGAAACTGTTCCTTGCTGCGCTGCCCCCGCCGGAGAAACCGACCGCATAAGCAACCCCGGGGGCGCATCCTGGACTGGGCTGGCACGATCCAAAACTGGCAAGCCATTCTAAAAAATGAATTTAAGCAGAGTCTAAAGAAGTTGCTTGACATAATACCAACTGGTTGGTGTGTTGTCTTTATTAAATATGAAGAGCGCATCCCAATCCGCTGAAGCCAGGCACGAATCGAAGACCCGCATCCTGAATGCCGCGTTGCAGGTTTTTCGGGAGAAGCGCTACAGCGCTACGCGCATCGAAGACGTATGCGCGGCCGCCGGGCTGACCAAAGGCAGCTTCTTTCACCACTTCAGCACCAAGGAAGAGTTGGCGATTGCCGCTGCGGACTACTGGAGCGAGATCACCTCGGGCTTGTTCGCCGATGCACCGTACCATCAGCCGGCGGATCCGGTGGATCGCGTGCTGGCCTACGTGGATTTCCGCAAGGCTCTGATGCGAGGGGAATTGCCGGAGTTCACCTGCCTGGTGGGAACCATGACGCAGGAGGTCTACGGAACGCACCCGGCGATTCGCGAAGCGTGCGAAGCCTCGATCAGCAGCCATGCTGGAACATTGGTGCCGGACATCGAAGCGGCCATGCAAAAATACGGCGTGCAAGGCGACTGGACGGCGGAAAGCCTGGCGCTTTTTACCCAAGGCGCGGTGCAAGGGGCCTTCATCCTGGCCAAGGCGAAGAATGATGTAGCGACGGCGATGGATGCGGTGGACCACCTGCGGCGGTACATTCAACTGCTATTCAAGAGGAACTGATTCGAAACACGAGATCGTAGTCTTCGAAGGAGTCGGCATGAATCTAAACGAACATCCCGAAGTCATCACCTGGCCCGAGACTCACTACGTATTTGTCGAACGGGTCGGACCGTTTATGGAAAATGCCGGCGCGGCATGGCACCAGGCGCATCCGCTGGTTCCCGCTCTCAGCGAAAACAACAGGATCACTGGCTACATGGCCTTGTACAAGGGGGGACCGAAGATCTATCGTGCGGGCTTCTCCCTTGCGGCACCGCCGGTAAAGCTGCCCGAGGGCCTCAAGTATGAGAAGTTTCATGGCGGGAAGTATGTTCGCTTTGAGCTGACGGGGCCGTATACCGATCTGCCGCAAGCGTCGGGAAAAGCCTGGGGGATTGTCGAAGAGAAGAAGCTCGAGGTGCGCGATGACTTCGCCATCGAGAATTACGTCAACGATCCGCGCGTGACGCCGGAAGATCAGCTGGTCACGCATATCATGATTCCAACGGTCTGACCGCACTTCCTCTCTGCTTTACGCGGTCCATCAATCAACGAATTGACCAGAAAGAAAAACGGGAGGTCACCGATGACACTGGAAGTTACAAGCAATCATGCGAGCCTGGTAGAGCAGCCCTCGAGCGACACCAAGACCATCTCGAAGAGTTTAACTTGGACGGGGCGCGTTCTCTCTATCCTCACGGTGTTGTTTATGCTCTTCGATGTGTTTGGGAAATTTGCGAAGCCTGCGCCGGTGCTGGATGCTTGCGCACGGCTCGGCATCCCGGCTTCGAACATTTTGAGCATCGGCATTCTGTTATTGATTAGCACCATCATCTATGCGATTCCGCGAACGGCCGTGCTGGGGGCGGTGTTGCTTACCGGGTACCTGGGCGGAGCGGTTGCCATCCAGATGCGCGCTGGCAGCCCGACATTTGAGACGGTCTTTCCGGTGATCTTCGGAGTTGTGCTCTGGGGCGGCATCTATCTGCGCGATTGCAGCCTGCGCAGGGTCTTCCCGGTCAAGCGCTAAGCCCGCCTCAAGAAACAACGAAAGGGTGTAGCATTCGCGACTTCGTGCGGAGCCGCACAGGATCAGTGTCGTCTTTGATCAGTGCTTGCATTGATAACAAAGAAGCGCAAGAGACGTTGATCTTAAGGGAGCTGAAATCAAGGAGGAAATATGGCCACGACAATTCTTCGAGAGAACGCGGCGATGTACGCCACGCGCGATGAATCAAAGATTCGCGAGATGCTCGAAAGCATGCATCGTGCGCACCGGGATAGGGACGCAGGTGCGATCACGGCTCCTTATGCGCCGGATGCGGAAGTCTTCAATCTTGCTCCGCCTCTCACGCATCACGGCAAAGACCGACAGGAGACGCAGTCCTGGCTCGACACCTGGGCTACGCCGATTGAGATCAGCGCTCGCGATCTGGAGATCACGGTGACCGGCGACTTCGCCTTTGCACATGGTTTTCTGCACATGCATGGAACGAAAAAGGGGGCCGAGCATGCGGTCGACTTCTGGATGCGCGAGACGCTGTGCTTTGAGCGGCGAAGGGGCGCGTGGCAGATCGTCCACGAACACACCTCGGTGCCGTTCTACATGGATGCCAGCACAAGGCCCGCATTCGACTTAAAGCCGGAATCGCTTCACGCGGAAAGCAGGCGTGATGAGATCGCCGACATTACTGGTCTGGTAACGCGAACAGTTTGATCTCTGAACCTGACAGAACGGCGATTTGCGATCCATCGGGCGACAGCGCAAATCCGCCATAGCTTGTGGGTGGGTCGTCGACTCGCACTGCTCCTAGTCGCCTTCCGTCTTCTGCCCTGTAGATGCGAATCTCTGTGAATTCAAGATCAGAGGCTGAAAACCGCGAGCCTGGTGGTTCGTCTCCCAGGCGGCGGACAAACTTCACGGCAAACCGTCGGGAATTGCCGGCGCCCTCGATGCCCAATTGCTGGGAGCCTGGCTGTCCGCGCAGCATCAATGTGCCGTCTGCATGAAGCACGCGGAATTCGGGTTCACCAATGTTGGTTACGCACGACAAGAGAAAAAGCAAATCCGGCGATATGCTGGAAACCTGGGGCGCGCACGTTGATCTAAAACGCGCGAGTGTTGCCGTCGTTTTCCCCCATTTTTCGATCGCCATCCGATAGTCGCCCTCCGGTTGCGGCCGGAGGCTCACCTGGCCCTCGTTCAGAAGGGTCGGCGCCGTCAGGCGGGATCCTGCAATACCGGATTTAACGACTTGGAAATTCTTATCGAGCATGGTGACTTCTACATCTTCTTCCGGCTCATCTCCCAGTTCATCGCGCAGTTGGGCATGCAATTCCCGCGAGTGCCGTTCGCGGAGAGTTCCGAAGATGATCGAGTCTCCGCTGGGTGAGGCGCGCAGAAATCGCAGTGGTCCACTCAGGCGGATGGTGTGCTCCAGTTCCAAGCCGCTGCCATAGACGCGCAACTTGTCGCCAGCGTGGACGAGAATGCGTGTGGAATCCAATTGCCAGAGAAACCGTCCGGAATCGTGGATTTCCCAATCAGCCGACCTGAGAACAGCGTGGCTAGAGACACTGAGGAGCACGGCATGAACAATGCGTGCGGTTTCAGGAGAGTCGAGGCCGCGCGGAACCAAACGGTGGGAATTGAAAGCGAACAGAACTTCATCCGGTCCCAGCCATGCCATAGCGTTGTCCTGTTCGAAATCAGCCAGCAATCTTCGGGAGCGTCGCCCATAACCGAATGGTCCCAACTGAATGGCTACGGGTTTCTTGCTGTCCAGATCTGTCCCGGTCGGGGGTCGGTCAACCACACAGGTAGGCGGTTTGCACACTTCCAGCGTGTCTATCGGTACTGGCGCCGGTTGCGCCGGTCGGTGGATTGATTTTGTCAGGCCCGTAACCGATTTCGGTAGCGGAGCAGCGGTCCGAATCAGTGCGATCGAGGGCTGATCCAGAAGAATCTGGGTGTATGCCTTCAGAGATAGGTCCCGGTGCTCCGACGAGAAGACTGAACTGCGATTCGGCCCGGTTCCCACTTCAAGCTTCAGTGCCTTAATGCCTACTATGTCTCCCGCCCGCAAGTTGGAGTTGAGGGGAAAATGATGCGCAACACCCGAGAATTCCAAATGATGGCCAGGGATTAGAAATTCCGCCTCGCCAGCGGGTGCCGACGGTTCGCCTCCCGGGTGCGCGCGCAAGCGTGGGCTATTGATCTCCACATCGGGGACGTCCTGCCAATCGTTCGGAGGCGCTGCGGCTGCAACCAGCACCAGCGGAAAAGTTCGTAAGTCGCTGCCGTTGCATTGTGCCCGGTCAAACGACAAGGCCAGCATCGATCTGCTGCCGCTTTTGCGAGGTTCCGAGGTTTCCACCCTGCCTTCAAGGACCGCGCCGGTATGTAGAACGCACCCGGGTCCGTTCCATTCGGCAGTGACCTTCGCTAATACGGTTGCGCCGGTTGCCACTTTGGGAACCTGGACGGGTTTCAGGATCTCAGCCTGCACGGGCAAAGCTGGGGTCTGGCCAAAAGAAGCCTGCAACGAGAACCCAAGGAGGTAGGTTGCGAGCGCTTTATATCTCATGGTCTACCCCTGTTCGGCTCTGCCATTGTGTCATCTCAGCGTGATGTTCAGCTACTGGCTAAGTCCGACCAGTGATGGCGTCTTTGATGGATCTGGCTGATTGAGTTCGGGATCGACTGCCTGCACTTTGTAAAATGGTGCGGGAGAATGCATGGAAGGCAAGTGGCAATATCCGCATCGGCGGTGGAATCCGCTGCGCCAATCCTGGGTGATGGTTTCGCCGCATCGAACGCAGCGACCATGGCAGGGAGAAGTGGCGCAGAAGAGCGTGCCTTCGGCCGTAACCTATGACCCTGAATGCTACCTGTGCCCGGGAAACAAGCGTGCGGGTGGAGCGGTGAATCCTCAGTACGATTCCATCTTCACCTTTGTAAACGATTACGCAGCGCTCCTGCCCGAGGTGCCAGCGCAACTGGACGTGCATTCGTCACAGTTGCTGGTGGCTGAACCGGCCCGTGGACTGTGTCGCGTGCTGTGTTTCCATCCTGACCACAGCCTCACGCTGGCGCGCATGACAGGTCAGGAGATTCGCCGTGTAGTGGATGCGTGGACGCGCGAGTACGTGGAACTGGGCGCCATCGACTGGGTCCAGTACGTGCAGATTTTTGAGAACCGCGGTGCGATGATGGGCGCCAGCAATCCGCATCCGCATGGGCAGATCTGGTCGACCGGATTCGTGCCCGACGAACCGGCTGCGGAGACGATTGCACAGCGTGAGTATCAGGCGGAGCATGGCCGATGTCTTCTATGCGACTACGTGACCGAGGAGCTACGCGCGGGCGAGCGCGTGGTCGTGGCGAACGAGCACTTTGCTGTCCTGGTGCCGTGGTGGGCGGTGTGGCCGTTTGAAGTGCTCCTGGTGAGCCGTCGCCATGCGGCTGCTATGCCGGCGTTCAGCAGCGAGGAGCGCGATGCCCTGGCCGACGTGCTGAAGCGGATCACGACACGCTATGACAATCTGTTCGAGACCAGCTTTCCGTACACGATGGGCTTTCACCAATCGCCCCCCGACGGTGCAGATCATCCGGAGTGGCACTTCCATGCGCACTTTTATCCGCCGCTCCTGCGGTCGGCAACGGTGCGGAAGTTTATGGTCGGGTTTGAAATGCTGGGGATGCCGCAGCGTGATATCACGCCGGAGAGCGCGGCGGAACGGCTGCGGGCCTGCTCGGAGACGCGTTTCAGTGGTCAGTGAACGGTGGTCAGTGGTCACAGCGGCAGAAGCCGAAACCGAGCGATTGGGCAAGAGAGAGTTAAAGGTTGGCTCGATCAGAAAACGTGTTTTTGAGTCAGTTCGCGCTCAGATGCACGGGTGGTGGTTCGGGTCCGTTTCATCTGGTACATGGAGCGATCGGCGGCCTCGAGCAGGGCGTCGACGTCGGTCCCGTCATTAGGGAACCGCGCGTGGCCGATGCTGGCGGTGAGATAGAGGGTATTGCCTTCGAAGCGGAAGGGCTGGTCGGTCTCCTGCGAGATGCGATCGACGATTGCAAGTAGGTCGCCGATCTCGGAAATCTCGGCGAGGATGACGCCGAACTCGTCGCCGCCAAGTCGCGCCACAACGTCTGACCGGCGCGGAATGCGGCTGATGCGAAGCGCGGTTTCACGAATTGCGGCATCGCCGGCGCGGTGGCCGAAGTTGTCGTTGATGCGCTTCAGACCGTCCATATCGATTACCAGGATACCGAGCGGCTCTGGCTGGCGGCGGCCGGGCGAGATGCGCTGGCGCAGACGCTCAAAGAAAAGGGTACGGTTGGCGAGCCCTGTGAGCGCATCGTGGGTTGCCTGTTGGTAGAGCGCGCTGGTCTCGTTTCGGGCTGCGTGATACATGGCGGCCGCGATCAATTCGCTCATCAGCTCTATGACTCGAACGTCGCGCGCCGTGAAGGCGTGTGTCTCGGTGGAGACAATCTTCAATACGCCGACTGCTGACACGTCGTGCTTGAGTGGGGCAACCACCATGGAACGAACGCCGACCTGCTGAAACGGGGCAAGGTCGACTCGAGGATCGATCTGGATGTCATCGGACCGCAGCACCTGGCCCAACCGAACGCACAATCCTGAGAGACTGGCTTCGCGTTTGACACGCGTGCCGAGCAGGGGTTTAGCAAAGCCGCTCGCGCCGCGATAGATCATCTCATCGCCCTCGGTGAACTCGACGATCGCGCCCTCTGCATTTGTGATCGTGGGAATCCGGTCCACCACGGCTTCAATCACCCCGGAAAGGTCGAGGCCCTGCTTGGCGATCTCGGTCTGCATCCGGATGATCTCCATCAGGATGTATGGATCGGTGCTGACGCTTTGGACGTCGGTCATGGGCCCCCGGGGGATACGCAGCGCACTGCGGGTTTCGAGAATTCGGCGTTCGCCCCATCGGTAGTGTTTTCGCGCACCGGGGCGTTTCAAAGATTGAGCGCTAGCAGAGTTGGCAGCATCCGGAGAGCAGACGTGCATTTCTGATCAGTTGGATGCGTTCTGCGGTCTTTCGTGAGTGGAGAGTTTACGCCTTAGTAACCTTCGGCAAGCGCTCGCTTCCGATGGAAATGGTTCGTGCTTGGGTACCCATGGTCCTGTTCGACCGCTTATGGAAACCAGGCAATACCCGTCAGGAGAGTCAGTCCATGTCATGGGAGGGTCCGCAAAGGGTCCAACTTTGGCGCTGGAACCCCTTTTGAATCGCTCTATATAGAGGATCTGGTGAGCCCGGTGCGGCTCGAACGCACGACCCACGCCTTAAAAGGGCGTTGCTCTACCAACTGAGCTACGGGCTCTCTGCCGCAATGTGAAAGGCGGGGTTTTGCGGCAAACCACTCATTCAAAACTAACACAGAGCCGGACCTCACTCCAGCAGTGGGCATTGGAAATCCGGACGGACCCGATGGTCTGGGATTCATTTGAGCATATATGAACCAGAAATCAGCTTTAGATAATAAAAATCAATAAATACTATTGTAATTATTTAAAAATTTGATTATTGTTGTTTTTGTACTAAGGAAACGGAGAGATTGATGGCCAACGATCCAAAAACAACTTCTGACTGGCAGGATCTTCTCCGGATCGCGCAGGGAGCCCCGCTGGTGATTGAGCGCGTCAGGATCCCGGACAAGCAGATTGCCATTGAGGGGGCCTTCACGCTTCCCGAACTGGCCAGGTTAAGCCTGGAGGATCAGATCTTCGTGACCGCGTTTCTGCGCTCGCATGGGTCGATCAAGGAGATGGAGCAGATTTTTGGGGTCAGTTACCCGACCATCAAGGCCCGGCTCAATCGGATCTCCGGACAGCTGCAATTTATTGACACCAACCCCTCTCCATCGCGCGACGACGTTCTGGAGCGGCTAAGGAACGGTGAGATCTCCGCAGAGGAGGCGATTGGGGAACTGGAGGCGTTGAAATGATTCCGAATATCGCAATTGTTCATGTGAATTACCCGCATGGCCCGAACTTCCGCCTGTGGCTTCCGTTGTTTCTACTGTGGATTCCAGCGCTCTTGCTGGCGCCATTCGTTCTCGTGGTTTTGCTGATCGTCTGCATGGCGATGGACATTCCGTTTTGGCAATCGATTGCGACGTTCTGGACCCTTTTATGCAGCCTGCCCGGAACGGATGTACGGGTTTCAACCGAGGGCAACAGGGTCCTGGTCCGGATTTTGTAGAGGTGTGTGATGGATAGCGACAGGCGAACAATTCTGGCACTCATCGCGATGGGGCGCATTACGCCGGTACAGGCTGAACGCCTGCTTTCCGCGGTGAACGAAAGCCGCGAAACCGCGTGGATTCTTGCGATATGCATTGCGGTTGGATGCGTGGCTCAATTTCACTTGCATGACCTGTTGCCAGTTCTCATGCATTTCTTGAACGTGCAGATTCCAGTGCTGGCCGGGGCGATGCATCGCGCGCTCTCGTCGATTACGAAACCGATTACGGATTTGATTCTGCTCACGCGGATGGGAGGATTGCTATGAACGAGAACAGACGTCGGATTTTGGAAATGCTCGCAACCGGAAAGGTCACTGCCGATGAGGCGGAGCGGCTGCTTGCCGCACTGGATCCAGAGGGGACAGGAAGCGGCAGTGCGACTGCGTCGGCGAACGGGAGCAGCGCGAAGTCTCCGGCTGGGAAGGGACGACCCAAGTACCTGCGCGTGCTGGTGGAAGCCGACGAGTCGATGACGGGGAACAAGGGTCTCACCACGGTGAACGTTCGTGTGCCGATGCAACTGCTGCGCGCGGGCGTGCGGCTGGCAGCGTTGATTCCGCAGCAGGCGCACAACCAGCTGGACCAGGCTCTGTCGAGCCACGGAGTGCCGCTTACGTTGTCGCAGATCAAGCCTGAGAACCTTGAAGAGCTGATCGACCATCTCGAGGATCTGACCGTGGATGTCGAGGGCAAGGACGGCAACGCGACCAAGGTGCGTGTTTTTTGCGAATAGCCTCGCGAATCTCTACAGCCGATCACACTCGTCGGCCAGCGATGAACTGAAGACTAGACCAGAGACTTGAAAAGTTCTCCGAGCCCGGAGAGCAATCGACGAAAAGCAAACAGCAAACCGTGCGCAGCATGACCGCCGCGTACACAGGGGGCGTGTGTGCCCGGAAAATGGAGAAATGATATGACCGTGATTGCAATGCGAAAGCCGCATGGAGACAGGCCGATTGAAGGCTTGATGGCAAAGTGGTATGCAGCGAATACCGGCGAGATGATGAAGGAGTATGTCGACCTGGCAAAGAAAATTGCGGGCCAACTGCCGCGGGAATCCAGGGTGTTGGAGGTCGCGCCAGGTCCGGGATACTTCTGTATCGAACTGGCGAAACTTGGTTCCTATTCGATTACGGGAATGGACCTGAGCCACACCTTTGTGAAAATGGCGGCAAAGAAGGCAGCGCAAGCGGGGGTGCAGGTGAAATTCGTGCAGGGTTCGGCGTCCAACATGCCGTTTCAAAAGGAGAGTTTCGATTTTCTGCTCTGCCGTGCGGCGTTCAAGAACTTCGCCGACCCGGTGGGCGCACTGCAGGAGATGTGCCGCGTATTGCGTCCAGGTGGTAGCGCGTTGCTGATCGATCTTAGCCGCGATGCGCAACCGAATGAGGTGAGTCGTGCGGTGGACAAAATGGGACTATCGACGGTGAACCGGGTACTGACCAAGCTGGCATTCCGGACCATGCTGATTCGGAATGCCTACTCGCGAACGGAGTTCGAGCAGATGCTGGGCCAAACGGCGTTTTCGCACGTGGAGATTGCCGGAGACGGTTTCGGTTTCGAGATCACGATGAAGAAGTAGCTGGCAAACGAACGTGCCGGTCAACGAAACCGGGAGTGTGCGGATTGTTCGTTATCGCCGCAGGGGTTTCTGCATCGGAACAACCTGGACGGTGACGTCTCGGACTTCAGCGAGGAAGCGGTTGAGCACGGAGCCACGCAGGAGAATATCGAAGCGAGAGCGGACCGGCTGTCCGAAGATGACATGCGAGATGCTCTCCTGCTGGGCAAAGCGGATGAGCGCGTCGGCGACATTCTTGTCGTTCAGGGTCACTACCTGGGCGCCGAGGTCGCGGGCCAGGCGGCGGTACTCCTCGATGCGCTGGAAACCTTCAGGGTCTCCGTGCCCCTTGTCTTCGTCGGGGCGGTTCACGTAGACGGCGTACCAGTTGGTGGCCAGGCGTCCCGCTACGCGAGCGCCCACGCGAATCAGCCTATCTGTGCCCGGCCTGGTGCTGAGGCAGACCATGACCTTGTCGGGTACGGCGGCCTGCTCGAGGCCCTGTGTGCGGCGGTAGTCGGATTCGCGTTTGCTCACCTGCTCTGCGGTGGCGCGAAGGGCGAGTTCGCGCAATAGATTCAGGTTGCCCTTGCGGAAGAAGTTGGCGAGGGATTGCTCCACCTTTTCGGCAGCATAGATCTTGCCTTCCCGCAGCCGGGAGCGGAGTTCGTCGACCGTGATGTCGACGTTGATAACTTCGTCAGCTCGCTTGAGGAAGCTGTCTGGAACGGTTTCGCGGATCACGGTGTTGGCCGAGCGATTGACGGCATCGTTCAGCGTTTCAAGATGCTGGATGTTGACGGCAGTCCAGACATCGACGCCGGCATCCAGCAGTTCGAGCACATCTTCGTAGCGTTTACGATTTTTGCTGCCCGGAACGTTGGTGTGCGCCAGCTCGTCAACGATGAGGACCTGCGGACGCCGAGCCAGAGTGGCGTCGATATCCATCTCTTTGAGCTCGACGCCGCGATAGGGGATGACGCGCTGGGGGACAATTTCGAGATCGCGGATCTGGTCTGCGGTCTCCTGCCGGCCGTGGGTCTCCACTAGCCCGATCACCAGGTCGACCCCCTGCTTCCGTTTCAACACGGCATCGTTGAGCATGTGGTAGGTTTTGCCAACGCCGGGTGCAGCGCCGAGGTAGATCCGAAGCCGTGCAGGTTCCTTCTGACGTTCGAGCTGTATCTCTGCCATCAGCCCACCTCGACGGGATGTGGAATGGATTCTGCCACTGCTACCGGCAAGGTGAAGCGAAACGTTGTTCCGTGGCCCAGGCGGCTTTCCACCGCGATTTGTCCACCCAGGGATTCAACCAGGCGGCGCACCAGCGCCAGTCCCATGCCGGTTCCACTTTCAGAGAAGGGATTGAAGCGATCGAAGATCGTGCTGAGGCGGTCGGCCTCGATGCCCCGGCCGGTATCGCGTACGGTGAACTGGACGAAGTTCTTCATCTCCTCCGCATTCAGGAGGATCTCGCCCTCGGGGGGAGTATAGCGAAGCGCATTGGTGACCAGATTGTCGAGAATAGAGCGAACGGCCCGGCGGTCGGCCATCACAAACGACAAATCGGCGAAGGCGCTGACCTCGATGCGCACCTCCTTGGAGCCTGCCTCATCGATGTAGCGGTTGCGTGCGTCGTCGAGCAGAGGCAGAGGACGCAAGCGTTCCAGCTTCAGCTCGCGCTTGCCGCTGTCGAGTTCTGAGACTTCGATCAGGTCGGCCATAATGTCATCGAGTTTTTCCGCCTCGTTACTGGCTTCGACTACCAGATCGGTTTGCAGTGGCTCGAGTTCCCCGGCGAAGTTGTGTTGCAGGGCGTAGAGCCCCCTGCGAATCTGAAGCAGAGGATCGCGGAGTTTCTTGCTGGCGACAGAGATGAATTGCGTTTTGAAGCGATCGGTGTGTTGCAGCGTGGTGACGTCTTCAAGGGTGGTGACGGTGCCCAGCAGGCGGCCTTCGGCATCCCGCATGGGGGTAGTGCGGAGGCGATAACTGCGCGACTGCTTGCCGATGCGCATGGGCAGCATGGCCGCGTCCCCTTCCACTGCGACGGGCTTCTGCATGGAGATGGCATCGCGAATGGCGCTGAGGATCTTGTCGCCGCCCGGCGTGCTGGTCAAAGCCATGCGGTCGCTTGCCGCGTCGCCGAGGATCTCGACGGCGGCCTGGTTCACTTTCAGGATGTGACCCTTTGCGTCGGTGACAATGATGGGTTCAAAGATGGACTGCAGCACGGCATCGGAGAGCTGGAATTCCATTTGCCGGCGGCCGGCTTCAGAGTCGCGGAGCTCCCGCAGGCGGACGGCCACCCGGTTCAACTCGGCCGCAATGACGCCGAAGCTGTCGTGCCCGCCCCATTCAACGCGGTGCTCCAGGTTGCCTCGGGCAATTTTGCGTGCATCGTTGGCGACGATCCGAATGGGTTGCAGGACCAGCAGGACGGTCACGATTTCAACCAGGATGAGCGACACCAGGAGAGTCAGGGCGAGATGCAGTTCACCCGCTGCCGCGAGGACGCGGTGCGTTGTTGCCACCAGGGTGGCGGCAAGAGCGGCGATCAGGACACAGCCGAGGATCAAGCGCTGGGTAAGATTCAGCATCTTCCGCGGCTCAACGACAGAGGGAGCCACACTCTCATTCTGGCGTATGAACCCTCAAGCCGCAAAACCGCTTGTGGTTGCGACGGGGTGCAGTTGTGCTGAGTTCTCGGGGTCAGTTTGCGGTCGCAGCAGGCATCTGGCAAACGCTGTAGGAGTCCCTCTGATAGGGGCACTTCATCTCGGCAGGAGCGGGTCCGTGAATGACCGTCCAACTGATTTCGGGATACTGCTGGCGGAGGGCTCGGAACTGGCCAACCGAGAAATGGTTGAGCCCGTAAGTGGCGTTGCTCATCTGCTTCCATTCATCGGCAAGCTCGGGAAACAGGGAGACAACGCCGCCGTCCTTGAAGTAGTCGGCGAGGGCCGCGCGCTCTGAGATTGCGCGGAAGCCGTGGGTATCGACCGGAACCTCGGTAAAATAGCGCGAATCGACCGCAAAGACTGCGTTAGTAGGGGTATTGTGGCGAACCCAGAGAAGGGTGTTCACCCACGGGTTGCTGCTGCTCCTGGATGGCCATTCAATCTGGGGGCTATTGGGATAAGTTGCGCGTGAAACAAAAAACATGCCGACAGCCAAGGGCACAGAGATGGCCACCGGGACCCATCTGCGATCGCGGGCAAGGTACTCTCCGGCGATTCCAGCCAACAGCATCACGAACACGAGGGTAATTAAATGGAAGGAGCGCAGCGGCTGGAGCCGGACGAACATCTGAAAGTCTGGCGAAGAACAAAGCAAGACCGCAGCTGCGATGGATAGAAGACCGAAGGGAATCAGCGCAAAACTCACCAGACGAAAGCCGGGTCGCGTGCCGCGGAGATCCGACTTCCAAAACCAGGCCAGAATCGCGAGGGGAGCCAGCAAGCCGAGCCAGTGATACCAGGTCCAGTTGTAGAGAAAGAAATAATCGCGCGAGAGGAGAGCTTCGCGGTAGGCGCCGTGCGCCGGCGCAAAATGAAATCCGGTGGGCATCATTGCTATTCCTGATACCGGCACCGCCACTTGTTCGCGCAGTGCGGGCTTCACTCGCTCGCTGGTCCAGATCACCCCGGTGAGAAAAAGAACATAGATCACCATTTGCGGGTGAATGAGGGCGGTGAAAAGTAGCGCGACAGCTACGCGGGCATAGCGCTTTTCAAGGAAGCTTGCGAGAGCAAACAAGGTGAGCGGCGTCGAGAACGATCTTGCGGTCAGATACGGGTCGACCAGCAGGAGACCGGTATTTGTGGCCGGCATGGTCAGAACGGCAGTGACCACAAGCATTGCAGTCCAGCGCGCGCGTGACGAACAGAAGCAGGCACACACAAACAGCCAGCAAGCCGCCAAAGTCCCGAACAGTCCGGCCAGATAACCGAGCAGCAGAGTCCAATCCATCGGCAGGTGTGTGAGCCTCGCGGCAAGTGCCAATATGGGGGCAAATAGGGACAGATGTCCGTGAGAGAGAAAGAACTCGGTTGCGAAGGGGTAGAGGTTTGGATGGAGGAATTTTTTCGCGGCCGGGACGTAGATTTCGGCATCCTCGACACCAGCATGATAGCCGCCGATCAGCAGTGCCAGTACGGTCAGACCGAAAAGTCGAACAAGAGGAAAATGGTCCTCAGAAGATCCCTTCATCGAGCCTCCGGGTTGCGGCATAGGAGCACGCTAACGCGCCGACGACGGAAAGCATGAGACGACGGCTGGCAAAGGTCTGAGGGTCCCGGTCGCTGTATCCCTGGAACGGTTCGAAGGATCATGTACAAAAAATGCCTCTATCCTTTCTTCTTTAGAAGACGGGGAAATTGAAGGCTACCTCAATCTTCGTGAGACGGGAAGTTGAAGAGTACCTCAATCCTACGACGAAGAGGCTCTGGCGAGGTTAGCAGATCTCAGGGGATCTGGCATACCGAAAGCTTTTGGTTGTGCCACTTGCAATCGAGGCCGGATGGCGCTGGGTAAGGGACTAAGACCCAATCAACGCCAAGCTCAGCTCTGAGCCGCTCGAAATCGGTGAGCCTAAATTGCTGCCAGCCAGCGGTGGCGTCCACCTGCCGTTCCCATGCCGGGCCCAGTTCGGGCACCTGTGTGACGACCGAGGGGTCCTTCTCCAGATCGGCCAGTTGGCTGCGTTCAGCTAGCGCGCGGAAGCTATGGAAGTCCTCGCCCGGGGCGGCCATGTAGTGAGGATCCATGGCGAAATAGGCGTTGATGGGCGTGTTCTCGCGGATCCAGGCAAAAGATTGCAGCCACGGGTTGCCGGATCGCATGCCTGGCAACTCGAGATGGCTGCTGCTGCTGAACTCGGCACGTTGAACTGCGAACATGCCGGCGTTGATGACGACCAGGAACAAGGCCCAGCGGAGAACACGGTCCTTGAGCCAATACTTGCCGAGCAGGCATCCGCCTACCAGGGTAAGGAAGAAGTAGATCAGGTGGAGGAACCGCATTGGCTGCAAGGGGGCGAGCCGCACCATGGAAGGTGAACCGAGCACGATCATGGCCACTGCCTGTTGAAAAACGCCATATGAGAAGACGGCCAAAGCAAATCTCGCCGGGAGTTTGTGGCCCTGCCTGCGTGCGATGCGCCAAAGCAGCCAGAAAATGACGAGAGGACCCAGAGCCCCGAGCCACTCGTACCAACTCCAGCGATAGAGAAAGAAGTAGCCGCGGGTTTCAAGCGCGCGGTGCCAGATGGGAGTCGGCGACTCGAAGATCCAGCCCAGGGGCACTGCAGTCGCCAAAGCATCGCGGAGGGAACGCATCCACACATGTACCGGGTCGAGCATCGCCAGGGTCAGGAAAACGCAGAACGAAATTCCCAATGCCGCCATGATGGGATGAAGCACAAGCGCCAGCAGAAGAAACGGAATTGCCGGCCAGCGCTTTCCTGCCAGGATGCGGGAGGCCGCCAGAAGAATGAGAGCGGTGGCGACATTGCGCGGGTGCACATACTGGTCGGCAAGGTTGAGCGCCGTTCCAGAAACTGGCAGGGTCAACATCGCCGCAGTGAGCGCCACGCCGGCCCATTGCGCTCGTTCGTCTTCAAAAAGTAGACGTGCAATGAGCCAGCAGCCCAGGATGGTCAGCAGAATCGCCAGGAACTGAATCAACAGCTCCACGTGCGCCACGGGAATGTGTGTGAAACGAACGAGTACAGCCGCCGCCTTGTCGAACAGCGTGGCCTGCAATTGGATCCGGAAGAAGCCGGAGTCGTGCGGGTAGAGGGCGGGATTCAGATCGTTCTTGATGGCGGTCAGGTAGACGCCGTCGTCTTCCAGGCCGGGGTGGTAGCCCATGACCGCCATTGCCAGAAGCGAAAAGGCGACGATCAATAGGGCATTTCGTAGTTTAGAGATTTCGAGCGATTTCAGTGCAAATACTCCCCATCCAAAAGCAGGATAAAACGGATCGATGCCGAGTGACAAAGCGGCATCGCGGTTCAAGACCCCATGACAGGTTGGACGATTTTACAGCGGAGAAACTCCGAGATTTTCCTGTGCAACCCGGAACCTTGAATCACAATTTCACGTCAATCCTGTTGAGGCGATGAACCGTTCTCGAGCCAGAATTCCGACTCAAGGGTCACGGTGACATAATTCAGCTGTCTTCTATTGTTGTTATCGAACATGTCTGCAACGTCGATCATTTCACATAGAGAGATCTCTGAGGCGGCAGCAGCCGACTTTGCAACTGCGCGCCGGCGGCTCCGCAGCAAGATGGCTCTTGCCATTCCCACTCTTTGCGAAGCAGAGAACCTTCCTACCCTTCTCGATCGAGTCAGAGGCGCGCTGGATGCGCTGGACATTGAATTCGAGATTCTAGTGGTCGACGATGAAAGTTGTGACGGCACGGCCGAGATCGTCAGCGCGATGTCCCGCGAGGACGCTCGCATACGGCTTCTGGTTCGCAAAGGCCAGCGCGGGCTGTCCGGTGCGGTCCTGCACGGCTGGGAGAACACCGATGCGGCGATTGTTGGCGTCATGGATGCCGACTTGCAGCATCCGCCGGAGTTGCTGACCGAGCTTGTCGACGCCATGGTTTCCGGGTGCGACCTCGCGATTGGAAGCCGCTATGCGACAGGCGGCGCACTGGGTATCTGGAACCCGCTTCGCCGCCTATTTTCCAGCGCGGCGGTGATGGCAACATGGCCGATTCAGCGTACCGGTCTTCGTGCCCGTGACCCGATGTCGGGATTCTTTCTGGTGCGACGCGATTGCGTGGCCGGCATTCAGTTCCAGCCTTCGGGTTTCAAACTTCTACTCGAGATTCTGGTGCGGGCGCGCATCTCTTCGGTTCGAGAAGTGCCGTTTGCCTTTGGCCGGCGATTCCGTGGATCGAGCAAGGCTAATGCGAAGATCGCGCTTGAATACGGACGTTTGCTGGCACGACTTTATCGAGGGCGGTTCGGTTTTCGAAAATCAATTTCCGCTGGCCCGTTCGTCGAAGGTGCGGAGGCCGACCTAGAGAGCCGGTAGCGCCCAGCGCATCAGCAGGAATCCTGCAATACCCAGAAAGAACACCAGGGCCATGCGAATGCCGGGCTCGCGATTGACCTCGGGGACGAGGTCGCTGGCGCCCACGTAGAGCGCGACCCCGGCCGATATAGGCAGACCGTAGGGCATCCAGCGCGGGGCAAGTTCGATGACCAGCACTCCGGCGATAGTGGCAGCAGCAAGCATCACGGCCGAATAGAACGCAACGGTCCGGCTACGGCCGCTGGCCAGCATAACGGAGGCCATGGTGAATCCCTCTGGTGCCTTGTGTAGGAATACAGCGAGAAATATCAGCCAGCCAAAAGCATTGTTCACTACAAAACCCGATCCGATGGCCACTCCATCGAACAGGGCATGCACGCTGAGCCCGCCCAGCACCGAGTAGCCTGTTCGGGCGCTGACAAACTCGTCGTGATGCGTCTCTTCGCCGTAGTGAAAATGGGAGTTGATGGTGTGCTCAAGCAGATGCACCGCGCAATAGCCGATCATG
Source organism: Occallatibacter sp. (assembly GCA_036495975.1). Lineage (GTDB taxonomy): Bacteria > Acidobacteriota > Terriglobia > Terriglobales > Acidobacteriaceae > Telmatobacter. Next base: position 95,940 of record DASXLY010000010.1, read on the forward strand.
ATGAGGATCGGTCCTAGAACAGGATTCAGGCGCAGGCTTTCGGGCGTCATCTCCAGGAGGGCAGTGGCCATCAGGAAGCCCGCGCCAAGCGCGACGAAGTAGCGTAGATAGCGCTCGATTCCGCGCGCACGCACCAGCACGAGGCCGCCGGCGATATCCGCGAGCGCAGCCAGCACACCAAGCGCGACCGAGAGCTTGAGCATTATTTCGAATCTTACCCGCTGTGACGGATGTGCATCACATCACCATCCTGAACGATGTATTCCTTGCCCTCAAGACGGAGTGTGCCTTGCGCGCGCGCCGCGGCCTCGCTGCCTGCCGCAAGCAGGTTGTCCCAGCGAATGGTTTCGGCCCGGATGAAGTGATGCTCCAGATCCGAATGAATGGCGCCGGCTGCCTGAGGAGCTTTCGATCCGGCAGGAACGGTCCAGGCACGGCATTCGTCTTCGCCGGCAGTGAAGAAGCTGATGAGACCGAGCAGTTCGTAACTTTTGCGGATGAGCCGCACCAGCCCGCTCTCGTGCAAGCCGTAGCTGGAGAGGAAATCGGTCGCTTCCGCTTCGTCCATTTCTGCCAGCTCCGCCTCGACCTTGCCGCACATGGAGGTAGCGCCGGCGTTAGGACGATGGGCTACGTCGGAGAGTTTGCAGCGCTCGACAGCGGATTCCAGATCGACTCCGAGCTTATCACTTTCTCCAATGTTAACTGCATACAATACAGGCTTTTGCGAGAGAAACATGAAGCCCTTAATTAGCTTTCTCTCCTCCGGAGTCATTTCCAACTCCCGCAGCGGCTGTTCCTTTTCAAGCGACTCTTTTGAGCGGAGCAGGAGAGCTTTTTCATGTTCCAGTTCGCTTGTTTTGCCCTTCTTCAAATCCTTTTCGACGCGTTCGAGGCGCTTCTCCACCTGTGCGAGGTCGCTGAGCATCAGATCGAATTCGACATTCTTCACGTCGCGTAACGGATCGATCGGGCCGACGTGCGGAATGGAATCGTCCTCGAAAGCACGCAGCACGTGAATGAGAGCGTCGACATTGCGCAGGCTGGTGAGGAATGCGGTTTCCTTCAGAGCCTCCTGCCCGATGGCGGCCACATCGACGTATTCCACCGTCGCGTGCGTCGTCTTCTTGGGCGAATAGAGAGCCGAGAGCTTGTCGAGCCGATCGTCAGGAACCTTGGCCACGCCAATGTGGGCTTCGCGCGGATTGGAGTATCCGCGGTCTTCCAACTTTGCTTTGGTAAGGATTTTGAATAGCGATGTCTTGCCCACCTGCGGCAGGCCGATGATGCCAGTTTTCATGGATTTCCGAACGCCCCTGCACGATACTTTGCGCGCTTCAGGGCCTCTACGATGATACAAGGTCAGGGAACGGAGAACATGGACCAGGAACCAGGGAACAGGGAGAGAAGCATCAATTGCGGCGCTTTACGAATCGCAGAGCGGAGAATTCGGCGGAGACAGCAGCCATCTTGGTGTCGACGATGCCGGTGGCGAGCGCCGTGGTCCGAACCAGATTCTCATTCAGCGGGTGTCCCGGTCCCTTGCGATAGATGAACCAGATGGGCACGCTTGCGGCGAGGCGGGCTGCGGTCTTTCCGAGTGCAGCGGCAAGATCTGCCGGAGTGTCGACGCGGGCGAGAATCAGCTCTGCCCCGTTCTGTGAAATTGTCTTTCCTTCTTTCAGCGCAGCCTTGAGCGCCGGATCATCAACTGGGCCGATCATCTGCACCGTTGTATCAGAGGAGATGCCGAGTTTCTTGGCCAACGTAGGCGGGGGCTTCAGCATCGCCTCGGCCCATTTCGCAGCCATGGCGCTGCCGAGTTGAAGGCGAACGGAATCGCCCTCGTAGCTGAGGTGCAGGTTGTCGTCCTCGGCTTTGAGATTCTCGATTTTCGCGAACGGTATTTTGCGGCGGATCTCTCCGCGCACGATCAGTTCGGGGGGCTCAAGTAGAACTTTGACCTGGTGCTTCCTCCCGTTCCACGTGCACACGCACACAGCTTCTCGTCCCACATCGACCTCCGTTGCCGCATCGGCGCGCGGTGAGTGCAATCATTCTGCCGTTTCTGGTGGTGCACGGGCAACAGGAGATCGGGATAGCCAGAGTGAATCGAGGCGAGGAGAAAACAGCCGCTGGGAAAGCGTTGCCTCCGACGCGAAAGAATTCACCGGATTTTCAGCGGAAATCTTTTCATCATGTCTTCAACAGCAATGCGAAGTGTGCGCCCTATGATTTGCTCGCCGACTGGGCGAACTCTAATCGGAGATCTTTGAGATCGGTGCGATTTCGGTTCTTAGGCAAGTGTAGGCCGGTCCGGCGCTCAGCCGGATATGGCCTGCAGCAAGGCTTCATACCGAAGGCGGCCTGGCACCGTGCAAGACAGGCCGCCTTCGGTCTTTTTTGGACTGGGAGATTCGTTGATTCAGGCGTCGTCGCGGGCGGATTCTGCCCAGGCCACCAGGACGACGGTTGCGATTCCTAGCAGCAGGATCGCCATCATGCTCGCTGCGATTGTGCAGCATGTTGAAGTGCGCGGTGACGGGATTGGTCGCATCCGCGGTATCGATCGCTCCTCCCGCGGCGGCACGATCGCGTTCCATTGCGGGGATGATTCCATACTGCGAATAGGCGGTGCAGGCCAGCATCAGAACCACCAGCACCATGGGAGCCAGCACAGATCGCGGCTTGAAGATGTGCCACGCCGGCGCGAGGGCCAAGAGTGCCAGCAGCACTAGTCCACAAACGATGCCCATTCCGTGCAGGATGCGTAGCAGTTCGCCAACGATCGTACCGGCGGCGTGCGTTGCGCCTGGCAGGGAATTGAAGGTGACAGCAGCCACGATGGGGAAAAAGATCTCAGCACCTAGCCAGACAATCAGCGCGAGAAAAAGCAGCGTGCGGAGTAACGTCTTCATATCGCAGTTCTCAGTTGTAAGTGATCAGTTCTCAATGAAAAAACAGGAAGGAACTGCACTAACTCGACTATGCTCTCACACCCGGTTGCCAATTTGATCATGATCGGACGACTTCAGTTCGACTGACCACTGACAACTGAGAACTGACAACTAGCTGTTCTTCAATGCCCGCTTCAGCACTGTCTCCAACGCCGCTTTGGTTTCGGCATATTCGGCGGGCGTTACTACCCCGGTAAGTTTGTCGCTCTCGAGCGCGAAGAGCTCTTCCTTCAGCACAGCCAGCAGTGCGCCGTTCTTCGCAGCCGGAGTGTTTGCAACCTGAGGCGCATAAGCCGGTATCGGAGCCACCGCGGCGCCGGTTCCCGCAGCTGCCATGCCGGATGCGCCGACTGGTTTCCGCAGCAGGAAGGCCGCAGCGGCAGCGAAGATGATCGCGAGTCCTCCCAGGATCCACCACTTGTATTTGCTCAGCGGATCCGGAGTATTGATGGGTTCGCCAATGCCGCCGCCGGGCTGACTGCTGGCTGCACCGGGCTGACCGCCAGCCGGTGCGCCCTGCTCCTCGCGGGGCATCGAACCCGTGCCGGAGACCGTGAACTCAAGTGCCTTGCCCGGAGTCGCATTTTTGGCCACGAACGTCTGGATGTTCGGGTCCTGATTGATCGCAGCAAATGTCGAGCCGCTGCCCGGGGCGAATGTCATGCTCTTCGGCAGCAGCACGCCAACACTCTGTGTGCTCAGCGATTCTTGCGGATGGAAGGTGAAGCTTCCGCTGTAGGGAATGGTGTAGCTGATATTGAACTGTGTGTCCTTGTCGCCCTCATCCGGCTGGATGGGGAAATTGAACGCGTAGTTTCCCTTTGCGCCGTTGGGCTGAAGCTTGAGGGTGGTGGGAAGGCTGCCGGTGCTCGGGCGTTGTCCCTGCGCCGACTCGATCTGCGCTTCTGCCGGCAGCACGATTTCAAAGCTTTTCGGGCTCCACTGCGTGCGCGGCGGCATGCTGGTGTTGTGCACGAAATAGCGCTCCAGCACGTGCAACTGGCCATTCTCGCTTTCCAGTTCCATCACGTCGGCCTCGATGAAAACGCCATTGACCTTCGAGGCCACGTCATAAACTGCGACGTCTGGAACCGCGCCGCTCTGAGGTGCATCCGCGAAGAATTCCGCCCCCTGGTGCGTCACCTTGACCAGTGCCGGAGCATTCGTGGGCCGATTCAGCGTGTAGTGCCCGCTGGCGTCCACGGTGGAATGGGCCACCTCGGTCATGCCGGTCATGGGTTCTACCAGCACCACCGCATCACCGGCCGCGGGCTTGCCGGTGGTTTTGTCGGTCACCGTTCCGGTCAATTGTGTAGCTTGTGCCAGGGCGCCGGCAAAAAGAAAACCCGCAATGGTTACCTGCAAAAAAGTCTTGATCGATCTCATGGTCTTTTAGGAAATCCTTTTTTACCCCTGCAATTGTTGCAGGTGTTCAATCTCGGCCAGCAATTGCGCCGTCTCGTTCTCAAGCTGTGTGCGCTGAACCACAAAATCCTCTTCAGGATATTTTCCTGCTCGAAATTCGAAGTTCAAATCGCGCAGATTCTCGTACAACTGTTCTTTGCGCTCTTCGAGATAGTCGAGGCGCGTCTTCTGCCGCTGGCTTGCGAAGGCATTCTCAGGCCAGAAGGTATAGAGGAACAGCAACATTGCCATCAGACAGCCCAACACCAAACCCAGAGTCTCACTCATGGCTCAATAGCCTCCTTCGCTACCGGTTTCACGGCGGATCCGATCACGCAGAGCGTCCATCTCCGGGGTGTTGGCAGGTTGAGTTGCATTCTTTCTGCCCACCGACCAGTGCCGCACCAGCAGGATCGTTCCCAGGAGCGCAGCGAGGAAAACGGCGAACGGTGCGATCCAAGCCACCAGGTCAAATCCGTGCGTTGTGGGCGCCGCCAGTACGGTCGCGCCATACTTTGCTGCAAAGCTGGAGAGTATCTGTTGATCGGTCATGCCTGCACTCATTGCTGTTCTTAATTCGGCCAATTGCACCGGAGAGTCGGGACAGCCAACGTGGTTGCACTCGCCCAGTACCTGACCGCAACCGCAACTGCACATCAGCTGATGATTCAGGTGGTCGTAGCGGGCACTTGGATCGCTGGCTCCCACGGAGAAACAAACTGCGAGGACGAGTAGCGAGGCCTGCAATGACTTAATCCAAAAAGTAGAACGTACCGGGGTTGCCATTTCAATCGCCGCCCTTCAGTACCGGGGTCCCCAACGACGGTTCTTTGTCGTTGGGGTGGAGAATGGCTTCAGCCTTCATCGCCGGCGCGACAGCAACCCGCACCGCTGCGGTTGCCGGCGTCAGGCTTGGAACCAGGGCCACAAACGTGCCGAATACGAGCAGCACCACACCCGCCCAGATCCAGCTCACCAGCGGATTCAGGAAGGCTTTGATGATCGGCTGGCCGCTGTCGGGATTGGTTCCTTCATAGACAACATAGAGATCCCAGCTAGGAACCGAGTGCACAGCCACCATGGTTTGTGGCTGCTGGCTGGCAAGGTAAACGCGCTTTTCCGGCGCCATCTGGAACTGCTTTTTCCCACCGCTGTAGACATCGAGCAGCGCGTAATCCGAGTTGTAATTCGCGTTCGAATCCTGCGTGAAGCCAACGCACTCAAGTGTGTACGGCCCGACGCTCATCTTGTCGTGCAGCGCCAGTTCCTGCTCCGTATTGCGATTGAAGGCCGACCCGGCAAGGCCTACGACCACGATCACTATGCCGATGTGGACAATGTATCCACCATAACGCCGCGTGTTGCGCCGGATGAGCAGGTAGGTTGCCGCAAACAGATTCTGGTGGGTCTGCCTGGCAATAACCGCGGCTCCGCGCAGGAATTCCGAAACAATGGCGGTGAAGACGCTCGCGGAAAGCGAAAAGGCGATCAGTGCGAAAAAGTTTCCGCTGTCGAATGCTCCGTCCTTCCACGGCCGATCGCCAAAGACAAGGCAAACGATCACGGTTGCCCACAAGGCGATGGTGGGGACGACGAAGTTGCGACGAATCGCGCGCAGCGAGGTTGCACGCCACGGCAGTAATGGTCCCACGCCGGTGAGGAACAGAAGGAACAAACCGATCGGAATCGCTTCGCGGTTGTACCACGGTGCGCCTACAGTGACCTTGGTTCCCTGAACGTATTCGCTGAGAATGGGGTACAACGTGCCCCACAGAATCACGAAGCAGGCTGTGAGGAGCAGAAGGTTGTTGAACAGGAAGCTCGACTCGCGGCTGACCAGCGATTCGAGATGCTGCTCAGACTTCAGATGATCGCGCTGCAGGATGTAGGTAAAGATACAGACCGCAATCGTGATCCCCATGAACACCATGAACCATGTGCCGATGGAGGATTGCGCAAAGGCGTGTACAGAGCTGACCAGGCCGGCGCGGGTCAGCAGCGTGCCCAGCAGCGTGAGGAGGAAGGTGGAGAAGATGAGCCACACATTCCAGCTCTTCATCATTCCCTTTTTCTCCTGCATCATCACCGAGTGCAGGAAGGCGGTTCCGGTAAGCCAAGGCATGAAGCTGGCGTTCTCAACCGGATCCCATCCCCAGTAGCCACCCCAGCCCAGCACCGCGTAGGCCCAGTGCATGCCGAGGAAGATGCCGCAGGTCAGAAAGAGCCACGTCACCATCGTCCAGGAGCGGGTGATCTTGATCCACTTCTCGCCGGGATATCGCATCATCAGCGCACCGAGGGCGAAGGCGAAGGGAACGGAGAAGCCCACATAGCCGAGATAAAGCATCGGCGGATGGATCACCATCTCCGGATACTGAAGCAGCGGATTGAGGCCGTTGCCGTCGGCCGGGATCGCTCCCCGCAACAGCGCGAACGGCGGTGCCGCGAAGTTGACGACAGCAAGGAAAAATACCTGGATCGCTGCCAGAATGGTGCCCGCATAGGCATAGAGCTTGACGTCAGTCTGGTGCCGCAGGCGGAGCACGAAGCCGTAGGTAGCCAGCAGCCAGCACCATAAGAGGAGCGAACCCTCCTGTCCGCTCCACAGCGCTGCGAACTTGTAAGCCGCAGGCAGGGCGCGGTTGGAGTGCTCCATGATGTAGGTGATCGAGAAGTCGTTATTGAAGACCGACCATACCAGGGCAAATGCGGCCGCCGTTACCGCGAAGAATGCGGCAATGCCGGCCCGGCGGGCAGTATCGGCCAGCCGCTCGGGTGCGATGGGGACCGGCTGCCCTGTCGCGATCAACCGCAACGCCACCGCTCCCGCGAAAAGGTTATACGCGGCCAGCGCTAAAGCTATAAGAAGTGAAAGACTTCCGAAAGTAGCCAATGATCTCCTCCCGGGGCCCCCGGTGACAGATCCTGGTCACTGGGGTGGGAACTCCACTCTGATTCTCGCACTACGGCTTAAAAGCCTTAGGGGAATCTAACGAGCCTATTCTCAATTATCTTAGGCTTCTGAAATGTGATTTGCCTCACACCACAGGTGGAGTCAAATCACAAAATGAGTGAGACTCTCCCAGTGTGTTGTTGAATCAGAGGACGCCCGTTGCCCATTGCCCGTCGCCTAAGGTCGTCAAAGGTTCCCGTTTCGAGCCGGGTACCGGATCTCTAATTTCTGATCCCTGATCCCTGTCTTGTCACCCGAAGAGAAATTCCTTGTCGCGCAGTTCCTTGATACTGTCGCGGAGCTTGGCGGCCTTCTCGAACTCGAATTTGCGCGCGGCTTCGCGCATCTCGGTTTCGAGTTTTTCGATGAAGGCGTCGACCTCGGCCTGCGAAGTGAACTCGGGCAGTCCGACTGCCTCTTCCTCTTCGATCTCGCCGTACTCCGTTTTGAGGATGTGCGCCAGCCCCATGTCGACCTTGCTGATGATCGACTGCGGCGTGATGCCGTTCTCCTCGTTGTATGCGCGCTGGATGGCGCGGCGACGATCCGTCTCACCGATCGCCTGTTTCATGGAGTCAGTCATCTTGTCGGCATAAAGGATTGCGCGGCCCTCCACGTGGCGAGCTGCGCGGCCCACAGTCTGGATCAACGAGCCCGTGGAACGGAGGAAGCCTTCCTTGTCGGCATCGAGAATGGCGACCAGGGATACCTCGGGCAGGTCAAGGCCCTCGCGCAGCAGGTTGATGCCGATGAGCACGTCGAACTCCCCCTTGCGCAGGCCGGCCAGAAGCTTGACGCGCTCCAGCGTCTCGATCTCCGAGTGCATGTAACGGCAGCGCACGCCGACTTCGGTGTAATAGCCGGCAAGGTCTTCGGCCATGCGCTTGGTCAAAGTAGTCACGAGTACGCGTTCACCGCGCTCGGCGCGATCGCGAATTTCCGCGAGCAGATTGTCGATCTGTCCTTTAACTGGGCGGATCTCGACTTCGGGATCGACCAGGCCGGTAGGCCGGATGACCTGTTCGACGACAACGCCCGACGCGCGGGTCAGTTCGTAAGGACCAGGCGTAGCCGAAACATAGATCGTCTGGTGAACGCGGTTCTCAAACTCTTCGAATTTCAGCGGGCGGTTGTCCATCGCCGAGGGGAGGCGGAATCCATAGTCGACCAGATTCTGCTTGCGGCTCCGATCTCCGTGCCACATGCCATGTACCTGCGGAATCGTCGCGTGGCTCTCATCGACAAAGACCAGGTAATCGCGCGGAAAATAATCGAGCAGCGTCGGTGGAGGCTCGCCAGGCAGGCGTCCGCTGAAGTGACGCGAGTAGTTCTCAATGCCGTGGCAATAGCCCATCGACTTGATCATCTCGAGATCAAACCGGGTGCGCTGATGAACACGCTGCGCCTCAACCATGCGGCCTTCTGATTCGAGCTGCGCAACCCACTCGTTCAGTTCCTGGATGATGGAATCAATCGCCTGCGCCTTGCGCTCGGGCTGTACCACATAGTGGCTCTTCGGGTAAATCGGCAGGCGCGAGTACTTCTGCTTAACGGTTCCGAAGAGAGGGTCGATCTGTGCCAGGGATTCGATCTCGTCACCGAAAAGCTCAATGCGGTAGGCGGTCTCATCGTAAGTAGGGAAGACTTCGATGATGTCTCCGCGCACACGGAAAGTGCCGCGGCGGAAGTCCACGTCGTTGCGTTCGTAGAGGATCTCGACCAGCCGGCGAGTGATGTCTTTGCGGCTGATTCGCTGGCCTTTTTCCAGCAGCAACAACATACCGTAGTAAGCCTCCGGCGAGCCCAGGCCGTAGATGCAGCTCACTGAGCTGACGATGATGGCATCCCTTCGCTCGAAAAGACTTCGGGTCGCAGACAAACGGAGCTTATCCAACTCTTCGTTGATCGTCGCTTCCTTCTCGATGTAAAGGTCGCCGGCCGGGATGTAGGCCTCGGGCTGGTAGTAGTCGTAATAGCTGACAAAGTACTCGACGGCGTTGCCGGGAAAGAACTGCTTGAACTCGTGATAGAGCTGCGCGGCAAGCGTCTTGTTGTGGGCCATGATCAACGCAGGGCGGTTCGACTGCTCAATGATCTTGGCCATCGTGAACGTCTTGCCCGAGCCGGTAACCCCCAGCAGCACCTGGTGCTTCTCTCCCGCCCCGAGGCCCTGGACCAGTTCCTCAATCGCGCGGGGCTGGTCGCCACGAGGCTTGTAGCTGGACACCAACTGAAAATCCATTTCAGGATTATAGCTCGCTGGCGAAGAATAGGCGAAGAATCATCGTCCATCGAAGCTTAGTGACTTTCCGCGCCTCGAGATTCGCTGGTTTCGAGATCTACTTTTGCGGCGAGGGGGAGAGTCCAGGAGAATTTTCGCCGTTTTGATCACAGCTCCAGTCAAGAGCCCGTGAGCACGCAATGACTCGATCGCTCTCGGAAATCAGGACCCTCGACCGGCGAATGGTAGCAAGGGTGACGTCGATTGTTTCTCGCAGGGCACGTATCACAAGCGTAACTTGAAGGACGCGTAGCTCGGAGGAACGAAGCACTTCCCGTACCGCAGGTGGTGCCGAGGCGCCGGCCTGTGCCCCTTCGAAATCGCAATACGCAAACAGCAGACGAAACGGCGTATTTTCCAATCGCCTGCCCGTAGCAACAGCGATGACGGCCACACAGGCGGTATAGTCGGTGTGCTCAACGATGAACTCGTCACAGCAACCGCTTACCCACACCCGTTCACCAACAACGGGGTAGTACATGGGGCACTCCGGATGAACCAAAGACTCCAAAAGCGCGGCTTTAAGCACGGTTTCGGAGGTAGGCAGCCGCTCAGTTGAAACTGCGGATTCCTTGAGGTGGTCAAGAATCCGGGATTTCGCCTGGAAACTGGCACTGTAATGGCTCAATCAGCTGCCGGATCCGCGCGAAACGGGCTCGCGCAGTTCCTCTATTCGGCAGCGGTCGATATCCGAAGTGGTCAGGAGGGAAATAGGAAGCATGCCGTTGCTGCTTCGGCCCATGAACACTCAATAAAGTCTTCGATGCAGGGTTTCGTTCCGTCCCTATCCGGCAGAGTATCTGGCAAGCATACACCAGAGCGCCATCGAGCGTGCGACAGAAGACTCGTTGACGATTGTCAATTGGCGATCAAAGCGCCTCAAGCCTTCACCTCATCCGTTGTCAAGACCCGCCCCTCGCGAAATCATGCCCATCCGCCTCATTCCGTTGCAGATAATTTTTCTCGGAACTTTGCAACCTGTTTCCCTCCAATTCCTTACACTTCTCTCAGTAGCCAAAGCCGAAAGAATCATCAGACTCCCGGTAAGCCATCGCGTTAAGGAGTCCACCCAATTAAGCCCTGGCACTATCTTGCTTGAAACGAAATTGCCATCAAACCGCAACAAAATCGCCAACATCCACCGCCAAGTCTATATTTATGACGATTTTAGATCTTAAGCCATTTATTTTCAGTAGTTTACGGGACCCCCTTGCGGAGCTAACTCGCCCGCAATGAAGAACTTAGGCCAAATAGCTGTTTTTTTTAATCGGAGGAGTAAATTTGCCGGCCCATGGCGCATCAATCACCTCAATCAATCCGGAGGATGCTTTAGGTCCAGATTTGGAGAGGGGAGTAATTTCGCAACCAGTCGGTCGCCCCGTTGATCTGCGCCCAGATTCCACAGTACGGATTCCTGAGCCGTGTGCGGCGGCTTTGATTCAGCGTGCGATCAACGTTCGATCACTCCATGCCGAGATCCCGCCGCGGATTACCGACCATCTTTCGCGGGTCGACGGCACGGTCGAAGTCTTCGGCGCTGATGACTCCGGCGCGCAACGCAGCCTCGCGCAGGCTGATGTTTTGTTTCAGAGCGTCATGCGCAACGCTTGCAGCTCTCTCGTACCCGATCACGGGGCTAAGAGCCGTCACCAGCATCAGGCACTCTTCGACGTTGCGATCGATTTGCTCCCTGTTGAGCGTGATTCCTTCCACTCCGTGCTTGCGGAACTGCCGGCAGGCATCACCAAGGATCCGCGCGCTGTGAAGCACGTTGCGGATGACGATTGGCCGCATCACGTTCAACTCGAAGTTGCCCTGCGCTCCGGCAAATACGACGGCGGTGTCATTGGCGATCACTTGCGTACACACCATCATCATCGCTTCCTGCTGGGTGGGATTCACCTTGCCCGGCATGATCGAACTGCCCGGCTCGTTCTCCGGGAGATTGAGCTCGCACAGTCCCGTCCGCGGGCCGGAGCCAAGCCAGCGCAGGTCATTGGCGATCTTCATGAGCGCCACCGCGAGCCCGCGTAATGCCGCGCTGGCGGCAACCAGGGCGTCAACTGAGGCCAGAGCTGCGAATTTGTTTGGCGCCGAGACGAAGGGATAGTTGAGCAGGGCGGCGATTTTTGCGGCGACGTTGTCACCGAAATTTTCAGGCGCATTCAGCCCGGTGCCCACAGCCGTGCCACCGATCGCCAAAGGGAAGAGACCCTCCATCGACCGCACGATTATCGCCAGCGCATCCTCAAGCTGTGCTGCGTACCCCGACCACTCCTGCCCGACAGTGATTGGCGTTGCATCCTGCAGGTGGGTTCGTCCGATCTTCACCACATCGACCCACTCGCGAGCCTTCGCGCGGATTGTGGCGGCCAATTCCCTAACAGCAGGGATGAGGTGTTTGTCGAACGCAAGCACCGTTGCGATGTGCATTGCGGTAGGGAATGTGTCGTTGGAGGATTGTCCGAAGTTGACGTCATCGTTCGGATGAATCGGGTTCTTGCTGCCCAGCGTCCCGCCCGCGAGCTGGATGGCGCGGTTGCTGATCACTTCGTTGACATTCATGTTGGTTTGGGTGCCCGATCCGGTTTGCCACACGCTGAGTGGGAACTCGCTATCCAACTGGCTGCTGTTCACTTCATCTGCGACTTTCGCAATTAGATCAGTTTTCCAGGAGGGCAGCGATCCCATCTCTCCATTTACAAGCGCCGATGCCTTTTTGACACATGCGAGAGCATGGATCACCTCAATCGGCATGCGGTCATCGCCGATGGAGAAGTGAATGAGAGAACGTTGGGTTTGCGCGCCCCAATAGTGCTCGGCGGGGACTTCGATCGCCCCCATCGAATCGGTTTCGCGGCGTGTGCCGGTTGAACCTGTACCGATGGCCAGGTTCCGAATCTGCGGCTCCTGCGGTGCGGGATTGTGTTGGCCCATAGGAGCGCCTCCCGCTTGTACGATAGATGGTCGAGCAGGTTCAATGCCACCTTAGAACTGCAGCTTGGCTCCGAACTGAATCTGCCGCGAGGTGGTTGAGGTAGCCGTGATTAGCCCGGCCGTGGGCGAGATGCCTGAAGTGGCCGACGTGTACACCACCTCGTTCGGCGTCATGAAGTTTGTGTGGTTGAGGATGTTGAAGAATTCCGCACGGAGTTGCAGTCCGAGGTGTTCCGTGAGATGCGCGTTGCGGATTGCCGAGAGATCCACCTCCGTCAAGCCCGGCCCGATCAGTGCGTCGCGCGAAACGTTGCCATAGGTTCCTGTTGCAGGAGGAAGAAACGCATTGGGATTGAAGTACTGTGGGGTTGTTCTCGGATAACGTTTGCCATTGAAGTTCGGATTCCAATTGGGCCGGACTGGATTGCGGGTGTCTCCGTTGCCGGTGGGGTTGTAGCCGAGTTGCGGAGAGAATGGGAATCCGCTTTGTGCCGTGACAATCGCGCTTGCCGTCCATCCGCTTACCAACAGGCTGACGGGCGCAGATGCGTGGTTCAGATAGTGCCGCTTCGCGCCGAAGGGAAGCTCATAGCTGCCATTGAACGAGGCCGCATTGCGGACGTCGGTTGCGGCCGGGCCCCAATCGAGCCTGGGATTGAGCGGGAACTCGACGAAGGCGGGCGTGTTCCCGCTAACGCTCGTGTTCCACGCTGAACCGTTATCGAGGTTCTTCGACCAGGTGTAATTGCCGCGGAGCTGAATTCCGTTGGCGAAGGATCTCCGAACGTCTACAACGAGCGAGTTGTACGAGCCAACTCCGTGCGAAACCCACGAAGTCGAATTTGCCAGTGCTGGATTGGCATTTTTCGCACCAGCAGGATAGAAGACCGTGCCATCCGGCTCGTGCGTCGGAATTGGCTCGTTCATGTCTTCAGACAGGATCTGGTGGTAACTGTGGGAGCCAACATAACCAACGGTGAGGGAGGTCCGCGGCGCGATCTGCTGCTCGATGCGTAAACTCCAAGTCAACACAGCCGGAGTCGCGATATCGGGCTGCACATTGCTCGGAGAGATCTTCGATCCGCTGGGTGGCGCGCTTCCTGGCGCGATCTGAAGACTTGAGACGGTAACGTTGGAGAGCGTCTCGGCAGTATTGAAGGGAGCCGTCTGGTCCAGGCGGTAATCGAGCGTGTCGAGCAGACCGTGATAGAGCCCGAATCCGCCACGAATTGCTGTTTTGCCGTTTCCCAGAACATCCCATGCGAAGCCCACGCGCGGCTCAGGCAGGAACTTTGCGCGATTGCTGGCGAGCGCAGAGCTGCCCACGACCGGATTGGTCTGCAGAACGCCAGCGGCGATGGCATAATTCGCCGCGCGACCCTGTGCCTCGTTCCATCCGTTGGTGGATTCAGAGCGGAGGCCGACGCGGACTTCAAGCCGTGGTGTCACTTTGATCGTGTCTTCAAAGAAGGCCGCCCCCGCGAGCATGCGCCAGCCGAGTTCGGTGGGAGAGGGAACCACCGTGAAGGTTTTTACCGTTCCCTGCAGGAACGACTGCAACGTGCTGAAGGACGCCTGGCCGTATTGGTCCTGCGCGAGCAGATCGTTTGCCTGGATGCGCTGCAGCCACACTCCGGCTTCAACCTGGTTCTTTCCACGCGACCAGTAGACGTGATCGTCGAATGTGAACAGGTTGCGCGCGGACGCATTGTCGCTGCCCACGTTCAGGCCGGCCTGCGTAATCTGCGATGCGCCGTTGGATGCCGTGCTGCCGCTGATGACGATCGCGCCAATTGGTCCTCCACTGACCCATCCGGGAAGTGAGATCGGCGAATAGCCAGTAAAGAAATAGCTGGCACGCGAGTAACCGAAGCGCGCGGTGTTGAGCAACGAAGGTGAGAAAACATGTTGCTCCTGCACACTGGCGACCTGTTCGCGCAGGCTCTCATCAATCAGGCTGAGCGGATTTTGGGATGGAGTGTTGGCCGTACTGTCGTCAACTGTGTAGACGGCGAACAGAAGGTCCTTGCTGCTGAGGTTGTCGTCGAATCGAGTTGTACCGAAGTCTTCACGGATATGTTGCGGCGGATGCGAAAAGGCTTCTGCGATGCCGCTGCCCAGTTCCGGACCATTTGGTGCGGGCCACAATGCGAGCAGCGGAACCACCGCGGAGTTGACGCCCACGTATTGTTCCTGTCCCGACGAATCCGGAAGGTATCCCGCGCGTGCCTGATTGTCCGGCACCAGCGTAACGACGCTGAGGCCCCAGTTCTGCCGGAATCCTTCGTAGTTGCCGAAGAGGAAAAGCTTGTTCGCGCGAATCGGGCCACCGAGAGAGCCACCGAACTGGTTGCGTTGAAACTGCGGAATCGCGCCCTGGTCGAAGTAGTTCCGCGCATCGAGAGCGCTGTTGCGGATGAACTCGAACGCAGTGCCATGCAGCTGGTTGGTACCACTGCTGGTGACAATGCTGACCTGCGCGCCGTCGCGCTTGCCGTAGGAGGCACCATAAGTATCGCCGGAGACGTTGAACTCGCGGACAGCGTCAACGCCGAGAAGTTGACCGCTGGTGCCTCCAGGCGTCACGTTGATCAACGACGCGCCGGTGTACTCAATTCCATTCAGCAGGAACAGGTTGTCCTGGGGGCGACGACCGCTAACGGAAAACATGTTGCCCACCGACGAATTCGAAGTGCCAATGCCGCCGGAGCGCTCGCTGGTGTAGTTCACGGTTGCGGGATTCAGGGTGAGCAGGCCATCGTAGCTGCGCCCGTTGAGCGGCAGTTCCTTTACCTGGCGCTCGTCAACCAGTCCGGCGGTTTGTTGGGTGGTCGTGTTCACCGTTGAACCGTCCGCAGTGACCTCGATAGCCTGCTGCACGGCCGCGACTCCAAGCACGAAATTGAGTTGCAGGCTTTGACCTACGGTCAGGGTGATGCCTGATTGTTGCTGCGCAGCAAAGCCATCGTGCTCCACCTTAACTGTGTACGGTCCCACGGGAACCGAAGGCGCGAAGAAGCGGCCCTCTGAATCAGTGGTGAGCGTGCGGGCGGCGCCCGTCTCAGTCTGTGTGACGTGCACCGATGCCCCGGCAATCGCTGCGCCGGAATTGTCATGCACAACCCCGCTGACTGTCCCGCCAACAACCTGGGCGTAGGCCAGAGAGCTGATGGTTACGACGGCGAGAACAACAACGGGAGAGAGCTTGGTTGCAAATGTCACGGGGTCTCCTATGGGGGCTTGCCGGGGCCCATGAGCCATGCGGATTGCACGGCTGTTCTAAATGTGTGCTTGAGATGAAATTCTGGTCGGAGCGCTTAGCGACGAGAACGACAACAACAGCGCATGCTCCGCAAGGCCGCGGGAAGGTGGGGGCGCATGTTGTGATTCAAATCGTTCATATGACTCGCAAAACTCGATTTAGAACAAAATAGAAAAGCCGCGTCAGCGATGCTGAAGCGGCCGTGTGGGACTCGAGAGAGGATCAGCTCATCCGCACGACCGGCGTGGCGCGCAACAACAGGCGACGCAAGCGACCGGCATGTAGAGAACACCCATGCCGTGAATATAGCTGCAACTCGCTTTTCCGTCAATCCGCGGTCAGGGCTTGACCGTCAGGAGATTTTTCAGCCAGGGAACCGGCAGGGCACCTTCATCGAGCGCGCGATCGTGAAACTCCTCGAGCGAAAAGTTCTTACCCTTCGCTGCCTCATAGGCGTTGCGCAGATGCCACCACTCGGTTGTACCGACGAAATACGTTGGCAGCTGCGTGGAGCTTAGTTTGGCCCGCTGCAATTTGCCTTCCGCTTCGGCCCGGGTCTGGAACGCATCTTCCATCATGAAGCGCATGGCCTCATCGTCGGTCATATTCATGGTCTGCATTTTGACGTCGAGGATGCTGTTGCCGACGGCGCGTAACCAGACTTTCAAATAGCTGAGGCGGTAGCGCGGATCGCTGTCGGCGAATCCCTGATGCATCATCACTTGTGCGATGTATTCGGCCCAGCCCTCGACATAGGCGCCGTTCCCATACAGCGCGCGGACCAGTCGACGCGATATGGGCTGAATGTCGTTGGCGTGTTCGGCCTGAACATAGTGGCCGGGGAGCGCCTCGTGAATGCACAGCCACTTCAATACCCAGTTGTTGTATTCGCGTAATCGCGAGTCGGCGTTGGCTTCCGGCGTGCCCAGACCGATCGGCGTGACCCAGAACTCTGCCTCAGCATTTGGATCGAGCGGCGGTGCGGAGTGAAACCCGCCGACGGAGTAGATGCCGCGCTCAAACTCGGGCGTTGCAATCACCTTCAGATTGTCGCGGGATTTGAGAGAGACGATCTTCTTGTCGAGGATGAACTGGCGAATGCCGACAAGATCTTCTTTTGCCGTCTGCATCAAGTCTTCGCGTTTCGGGTGGTCAGCGGCGATCCTTGAGATGACTTCACTGATGATCATGTTCTCTCGTTCGTGCTGGCCGAGGCTGGCGTGGTCATCGTGTTCGGGGTAGTACTGCTTGTGCAGCGGTAACGCGAGTTGCAGCATTTCGGCACGGGTTTTGCTGAATGCCTCCTGTGCCTCGGCCAGTACTTGGTCAGGGGTGATGTCCGTCTCCATTACCAGGCGGAATTTCTGAGCATAGAATTCCTTACCCAGGCGCCATGTGCGATCGGTCTTGTGCCTGGCAAGGTCGGAGGTAAGCCAACTGGAAAAATCCTTCAACGCCTTGATTGCTGGAGGAGCAACCTGGTCGAAGCGCGCTTTCAAGTCCGCATGACCGGCAACCGAACTGGCAACCAGACCATTGATCAGGTCGACGTTCCCTTCGTTTTCCTCGACTGCAACCTTGATGAAGATCGGATCGGCATCGACTAGTTCGCTGCGAGCCTGGTCCAGAAACGTCGGGACTGCCGCGATGCGGGAGAGAATGTCTCCCAGACGAACCTCTTCGGCAGCATAGTCATCGGTTAACGGCTGGAAGAGCGCACCGCCGATAAGCTCGACGTACACGGTGGGGTTGTGCCGGTAGTTCTGAATGCGGTCGAGTTCGAGCAGATCGAGCGCGATCTGATCGTCAATCAGGTGCCAATCGGCAGCATCCTCGGGCCCAAGCGACGCCACCGGGGTTTCTTTGTGAAACCGGTCGCTCCACCGCGTATAGACACGGCGTTGTTCTGCGATGCCTGCTGGGCTCATGTCATCAAGCAGGGAATCGAGCGCGATGGTCTTTCCGGTCTTTGGATCAACGTGCTTGTGGTATCCCGCCTGCGAGGCGCTCGAGGGAGATAGCGCCAGCGTCTCGTGAATGAACTCTTCACTCAGCTGCGCGAATTTGGCATTCGCCTGCCGCTCCTGCGCGCTGGTCAGCGTGGCCGTCGTCGCGGCCACAATCAGCACTGCAAACCACTTTCGTTGCATTCGTTCTCCTTGCATTCGACCATGAGACTTCGCTTTGCGGCTACTCGTCGCCTTCAGGATCAGGGCCGCCGCGGACTACACCCATAGCCTGCGAATAGGGCTTCATCTTGTACTCGGCGGGCGGAATGTCGCCGGCGAGATAGCGAACGAAATAGTCCCATCTCCGCCGCATCATGTACTGCGAAGCAGGTCCGTAACCGTGGGGCACGTTGGGAATCAGCAGCAGATCGAAATCCTTGTTTGCCTTGATCAGCGCGTCGACCAGCAACAGCGTGTTGTTGGGCGGAACATTGTCATCCATCGTCCCGTGAGCCAGCAGCAGGTGTCCCTTCAGATTCTTGGCGAAGTTCTGGTTGGCCTGTGAATCATAGTTACTGGTTCCGTCGGGATTCTTCACTTCGATCCCTGCCCATTTTTCCGCCCAGTCATCTTCGTAGTCGCGCTGATCGTGATTGCCGCTTTCGGCAATACCCACCTTGAAGAAATCGGGATAGTGCAGCATGGCGGCGCCGGTCGCGTTTCCTCCACCGGAATGTCCCCAGATACCCACGCGATCGAGGTCAATGAAGGGATACTGCCTTGCCAGGTCCTTCATACCCGCGATCTGATCGGGAATGGTGTTGTCGCCAAGATTGCCGTAATAGGCTTCGTGAAACGCCTTCGACCGGAACGGCGTTCCCATGCCGTCGATGCAAACCACGATGAATCCAAGCTCGGCGAGGGCCTGCATGTCGCCATGTGCGGCGCGAAATTCGCGTCCTCCGCATGAGCCGATCTGCGGACCGGGATAGACGTAATTGATGATGGGATACTTCTTCGAGGAATCGAAGTTGGTTGGCTTGAACATGAAGCCATAGAGATCGGTCTTCTCGTCGCGTCCCTTCACGGTGATGGGAGTCAATGGCTTCCATCCCGCAGCAACCAGCTTAGAGATGTCCTGCTTTGCCACCTCCATTACAGTCTTTCCGCTGTCGTCGCGGACGACCGTCACCTGGGGCTCTACGGGCGTCGAGTAGGTATCGGTGAAGTAGCGGCCATCGTGCGAAACCTTGATCCTGTGATCGGCATTCTCCGGCGTCAGCAGCTTTAGGCCGGTTCCGTCGAAGCTCACGCTGTAGAAGTGCTCAAAGTACGGATCGCGGTCCTTTTCCTTGCCGACGCCGACGAAGTAGATTTTGCGCGTCTTTTCGTCGACGTGCAGCACCTGCGTGACATTGCCCGGGCCATGGGTGATCTGATTTTTCAGCTTCCCGGTAGCGAGGTCATAGAGGTAGAGGTTGCCCCAGTTATCGCGCTCGCTGAACCAAAGGATGTCGTTCGACTCGGGAAGGTAGTGCCAGTTGATTTTGCCGTTGCCGCTCTCATAGAACTTGGGCACGGTTTCAGTCATCACTTCGCGTACATCGCCGGATTCGGCGTCGGCCACGCGCACCCATTCCTGCTTGTGTTCGCGGGAAGTGGACACAAAGGCCAGGTGTTTTTCGTCGGGACTCCACTCCACGTCGGCGAAGGCATTTCCATCACAGGCAACGTCGTCACAAAGCGTGGAACGGTGCTGGTCAGGGGGCATCTTCAGCCGGATCACTTTGCGCGCGTCCACATCGACGATGACGCGCTCAATCATGGTCACATCTTTGTCGCCAACCAGGGGATACTTCCACGCCTTCAGCTCGGGATGGGTGTTCGTCACCGGGACTAGGTACATCTCGCCGTCTTTACGTTGATCCTGCTGGAAAGTGGCGATCTTCTTCGAATCGGGCGACCAGAGCACAATCGCAGAATCGGAGTGCTTCCAGCCGGCGTTATCGGTGGCGTAGCCGAAATCCTTCACGCCGTCGGTCGTGAGTTGAGTCTCCGCACCAGTCTCCAGGTTGAGCACCCACAGGTTCCAATCGCGAATGAACGCTCCAAGCTTATGGTTCGGCGAGAGCGTTACGGGCGGGTGCGGTTCCTGGCCGGGCCGAGGAGCACCGCCGGAGATTTGTTTGCAGCTATACGACCCCTCCAGGCTGCACTCGAAGGTTGCGCCATGCATGGTGAAGATGAGCCCGTGTTTGTCTTCGGTCAGGGAGATATCGGAAAGCTGCAAATGCTTAGGATCCGCGCCCGGGCCACCCTTCGTGGCCGATTTCAGCGCAGAGGCCAACTTCTCGCGGTCGAACAGAGGATCCCGTGCGCCCTTGGTCGGATCAACCGCGACGTAGGCGATTCCGCTCTCGTCCACCTCGCGGTACCAGAAGCGATCGTCATCGAGCCACTGAGCGCTGACTTGGCCCTTATAAGCAAAGGGATTGACGTTGTAGGCCATGAACCTCTCGGCATTCGCGTAGTCCTGATCGGTGTATTGGCGCGGCGGCTGTGCCACTCCGGCAAGGCAAACCAAGGCAAGAACGGCCAATGAGGCAGCAATCGTTCCAACGCGTTTCGCTTGAACCATGTATAGATTTCCTTTTTTGCGCGGACACCGTTCGCGATTTCGCGGGAATGGAGCGGGGCGCGGATCGGAGCGGATATTACAACCTCGCAATTCTATATGTGAAAGCCCACGGGGAGCACCGACAGCCCCGCCAAATCGTCTGGCAGTCCACAACCCATCGCTACGGGCCTGATGACAGAAGGGTCATACTTTAATTCATTGGAAATTTACTCGGACGCAACGTACTCGTTCATCCAGCGCAGCTAGTTTCCTCTATCAGGAGGAAAAATGCGCAAACTATTCCCCGTTATAACTGCTCTATCTGTGCTGGTTTCCGTCGGCGCAGTAGCCCAGGATCACGATCGTGATTGGGACAAGAGCCAAATCAAGCACGTGTTGCTCATCAGTGTCGATGGAATGCATGCAGTGGACTTTCAGAACTGCGTTCAGGGTATTGCCGGGGCCAATGGCGGCAAACCATATTGCCCGAACCTCGCAGCGCTGGGCACGACCGGCGTCAACTACGTCGGCGCCAGCACATCCAAGCCATCCGATTCCTTCCCCGGCTTGATGACAATCGTTTCCGGAGCTACGCCGCGCACCATGGGTGTGTATTACGACGTTGCCTACGATCGCTCGCTCGACGGGCCGCAGGTGCAGACCGGCAATGCTAACGGCCCTGGACCCTGCACAGCCGGCGCCCCTCCCACCGGCTTCACCACCGAGTACGAAGAGGGCATCGATATCGATAAGACCAAGGTGAACGGCGGAGCGTCGGGCGCATCACTTACCGACGGCGGAGTTGCTTCGCTTGATCCGACAAAGATGGACCGCGATCCGGCCAGGGGATGCGCACCCGTTTATCCGTGGCAGTTCGTGCGGGTCAACACGATCTATGGTGTGATCCACAAAGCAGGGGGATACACGGCCTGGTCTGACAAGCACCCCGCCTACTCGTCGGTTGCGGGTCGCGATGGCGTTGGTGTTCTTGACGACTTCTACTCACCCGAGATCAATTCCAACGTGATCGGGCTGCCCGGGGTGATGACTCCGGAAGGCATGTCCTGTGCCTCGGTCCCGGACGGCTCGGCCGACCTGACCGCGTGGACAAACAGTTTCAAGAACATCCAGTGCTATGACACGCTGAAGGTAAATGCCATTCTCAACGAGATTGCCGGCAAGACGCACAACGGCGCTCGCGGAAGAACCCCGACCCTCTTCGGAATGAATTTCCAGGCCGTTAGTGTGGGGCAAAAACTGATCGAAGGCAGCACTAAAGGCGGGTATCTCGATGCGGCTGGAACACCAACCGAAAGCCTTCTCAGCGAAATCGAGTATATCGATGATTCCATCGGCGAGATGGTAACGAAGCTGAAGGATCGCGGCCTGTATGAATCGACTCTAGTGATCATCACGGCAAAGCACGGGCAGTCGCCGATTGATCCCAATGCCTACCAGGCCGTTCCGGGGAAAACCAACAATGGACTGTCACCGGCAACGCTGATTTCGAATCAACTGCATGCCGCCATGCCAATGTCGGAGGATCCAAACAACGGCAGCGGCATCGGTGCCACCGAAGACGATGTCTCTCTCCTATGGCTAACCAGTCCGTCGTTCACCGATGCGGCGGTGACGCTGCTGGAAGGGAATCGCGCGGAGGCCGGGATTGGTCAGATTTATTACGGCTCTTCTGTTGCCCTGAACTACAACTGGCCCGGCCTGTCACCGAATGATCCACGTACGCCCGACATCATCGTTACTCCCAATGTCGGGGTTACCTACACGGGTAGTGCATCGAAGCTGATGGAGCACGGCGGCTTCGCGCACGACGACACCAATGTGATCTTGCTGCTCTCGAACCCTGCATTCAGGCGGCGAACGGTGTTCACCGAGGTGGGAACACTGCAAATTGCGCCGACAATTCTTGCGGCGCTCGGGCTTGATCCGTCCGAACTGGACGGTGTGCGTCTGGAAGGTACTGGCGTTCTCCCAGACGTGAATCTGGACTTCGATCGGCACTAAACAGGGGCAAAGCGGAGGCGGGCGTCCGTCGGCGCCCGCTTCTCTGTTCTGGGTGTGGAAGTCAGCCAATTGGATGACTGGCATGGTGCTGTGCTAATTTTGATACTGGATGCGTCCAATTCTCCGAATGGGCGCATTCGTTGATGAAAGCCAAAGCTGAGCCTCCCTTCTCTTTTCAGATCCCATCCACGATTTCGGTTTGGGTTTTCGCTGTGGTGTGCGGGATGGGTGTGTTCTTTGCTGCCCTTTCCCTGCAATGGCTCATTTATGACGACTGGATGCATCGTGGCGGTCCATTGCGCCTGGTGGGAAGTGGGATAGCATTTCTCCTCACGTTCGCGTTTGCGTACCGCTGGCAGCTTGCCGCGCGCAGGCGCAAGCTGGAAACGCTGCGCCGCTTTGAGACGATCCGTTGGATGAACGATCGCATTCGAAACTCGTTACAGGCAATTGCATGCCTTGTCTACGCAACCCATCCGCACGTGACGGATCCGGTGAAGGACGCGGTTGACACGATTGAGAATGTGCTGGACGAGGTTCTGTCAAAGGCCCATCCCGAGTCCGTGCGCGAAATCAGGGATCTCCAGGAGACGGGTTCTCCGAACTAGACCATCCTTACTTCAGCATCTGGCCGATGTTGGCTCGGATGGAGGGACTGCTTGCGGTTCCAGTGATGGTCAACGGGATTCCAAGATTCGATGCCGGGGCGGGCTTGGCCTTGGGATGCAAGAAGCCTCCAACGATTCCGCTGACGGCATTCACTGCATTGTTTGCAATGGCGCCAACGGCATTCGACGAATTCAGTTTTGCGTTTAGATTGAAGTCGAGGGCTCCCGAGGGCGCCACCGTTCCTTCACCGGTTGCTGTGCCAATCTGCGGCAAGTTGCCGTAGATCTCCGTAATTCGCGTGCTCTCAGGCGAGGAATTCAAAGTGGCCTTCAAGACCTGGATCTGAGTTCCGGACGAGGTGCCGCCGAAGGGGTTCAGTCCCTGGATCTTCGATCCAAGGTCAAATCCGGCGAGCTTGGTATTGTCGAGCTCGACAGGGCCGCTCATGGTGGTGGCGGTTGCCGGTCCGGTGATGGCGATTTCCGCCGTCAGCGTTCCTCCCTGGAGCGAGGAGCCGGAGGGGAGGCGAATACCCACTACCGGCAGCAGCTGCTCGAGCTGGTCGACGGG
This sequence comes from Occallatibacter sp., assembly GCA_036495975.1. Classification (GTDB taxonomy): domain Bacteria; phylum Acidobacteriota; class Terriglobia; order Terriglobales; family Acidobacteriaceae; genus Telmatobacter. The sequence continues at coordinate 119,501 of DASXLY010000010.1, forward strand.
AAGGTTGGGCGCGCTAAGGTGCAGTTTCAGATCCACTGCCTGCGGGGTGAACTGGAACGTGCCGTTGACATGGACCGCAACCGATCCGGTGTGCACGGCAAGGTCCGATACAGTGCCCTGGCGGGTATTCAGATTGTCTGAGATTGTGTAGTCAATCTCGACGGGTGATCGGGTTGGCGATCCCTTAGGTGCGAGTTGCAGGCGCGATGCCTGAATTTTTCCGTTGCTCGACACGTTGGTGCCGTCGGATGTCAGCTCTGCATCGACATCGTTCTGCATGGAGATGCCCTTGCTGGGATCGATTAAGCCTGCAGCAACCACATCGAAGTCACGCAGCGTGAGTGTGGCATGAAAGGGCGTCTGCGTGGTGTCTTTCTGCGAGATGGGACCGGCGTTGCCGGTGAGTTTCAGAGTTCCTCCAGCCGGCAGCTTTGCCGAGAGATCGAAGGGGGCCGATTTGTCGAATGAGAACTGCTTCACGGTAATGTTGACGGCAGAATACTCAAATGGCTTGGCCGTCACAGGAATCGAGGAAACAGTGGCAACTCCATCGCTGATTTTCAGTTCTCCGACACTCAGATTCGGTACCGAGCCCGGTTGCTGTGCACCTGGCGACGGGGCCGAACTCCCGCCGATGCTCGAGAAGTTCCATTTCCCGCTCGTGTGCTGAATGAGCTGTATCGAAGGAGTGTCGATGTTCAGCTTGGTGATTCGGACATTGCGGTGAAATAGGAAGGGAAGGATTTCGACACCGACGTCAAGCTTCTTAGCCTGGATAAACGGAACCGAGCTGAATGTGGGGTCGTCGGCGATGGCTATGTCTTCTGCGACCAGGCTGCCCTCAAACAGGGAGAAGGAGAGTTTGCCGAGGGTGACGTTTCTCCCCAGCGCGCCGGAGAGCTGGCTCTCCACCGTGGGTCGGAAGGTGTCGGCGTTCACGAAGAACGGAACGATAAAAATGGCGAGAAGGAACATACCCACAACGACCGCGCCGATCGCTACCCAGGGGCTCTTCATGTCGATGGGCTCCCTCCGTATGGAAATCCAATTCCGGAATAGCATGATTGTAATGCGGTCGGCTCATGGGGCAGAACGTAACCGAAGACGACGGTATCGAATATCTCTTGGAGGTCGAAGATGCCGGAAACGGCGACCATGAAACGCGCGAAAGAGGATCTGCGCGAGTGCAAGTCGCCTTCGACGGCGGCGGGAGAGTTTGTTCGCGAGGAAATCGAGCACGTTCGGGAAGGGAAATATGGAGTGCGTTCGCCGCGGCAGGCGATTGCCATCGACCTCAGCAAGGCGCGCCGCGCGGGGGGTCCATTGAAACCGCCGGCACGCGGAAAGACCAGTGAATCAACCCGTCACAAGGCCGAGAAAGACTACGAGACAGCACGCTGAACCGCGAACAGGGTCCGAAGGATCAATCAGCAGCGGACGGTCCCGCCTTATGGCTATGCAGTAAGAGCCGAAATCGACCGCTTTGGCGGACCGGGCCGTCGGTAACCCTTCAGGCAGGCGCGTGCAAGTCCAAGGGACGGTAAAATCTCCCCGTGTATCTCCATGCAGGTTTGGTCTAAGTACGCTCGGCGGTACACTATGGTCGTCTTTCCACTGGAGGGTACGCGACCAGTTCGTTTGCATTGGTGGCGTGGATGCGCGTATCTTCCAACCAACAGGTTGAGCCTAGATGCGCCTTTCTGATTCCCCGGAACAGGACGCAGCGGCTTCGGCTGAAGGCAAACGGGCCGGGTTCGCTCAGTTCGCGTTGGAGAATCTTTTCGATCTTTCTCCAGACGCAATATTTGTCACGGATGCCACTGGCGTGATCCGTGCCGCGAACCCGCGAGCGGGCGAGGTGTTTGGTTACTCGCAGGCTGAGCTAATTGGCCAGTCTATTGAGAATCTTGTTCCACAGCGTTTTCGGAGCCATCATCCTTCCCACCGTGAGAATTACCACGCGCATCCGCGTGCCCGGCAAATGGGTGCGGCTCTAAATCTTTTCGCTCTTCGCAAAGATGGAAGCGAATTCCCGGTCGACATAATGCTCAAGCCCCTGCAAACTCCGGAGGGCGTTGCGGTGCTGAGCATTGTTCGCGATGTTACCGAACAGCACGAGGCGCAGGATCTTGCGCGCCGCAAGGACCTTCAACTCCGTTCCCTGCTCGATGGGGTTCGCGATTATGCCATCTACCTTCTCGATAGAGACGGCCACGTCACGACATGGAATCCGGGTGCAGAGCGCCTCAAGCAGTACGCGCCCGACGAAATCATCGGCAAACATTTTTCAAGGTTCTTTACGCAGGAAGACATAGACCGCGACCGGCCGGCGGACCTGCTTCAAATGGCGCTATTGCGCGGCCGTGTTGAGGACGAAGGCTGGCGGGTGCGCAAAGACGGCACCCGATTCTGGGCCAACGTTGTTATCACAGCGATCCGCGACATGACCGGCGAGCTGGCCGGCTTTGCCAAAGTGACCCGCGACTTCACAGATCGCAAGCGGGCTGAAGAAGCGGTGATGCTGCAACTCAGCCAGGCGCTGCTCTCGAACATGGATGTGCGTAAGTTGCTGGGCGCTATCTCGGCCACGTTGCGCGAAGTGTTGCCGCTGGATGCAGCAACCCTGGGACTTTACGATGAGAAGTCCGAAAATCTAATGGTGCAGTTTCTGGTGGCGGATGAGAAGAATCCTCAGCGAGGGGATATAAGGCTTCCACTGGAAGGGTCGCCGATGGGGCAGGCTTTTCGCACCCGCGAACCAGTGGTCCTTAGCCGTATCCGCGGCGCAGGTTTTCCGGACGAGGGTGTGCATCACCTGACTGACATCGGAATGCAGTCGGCCTGCTGGGTGCCGCTCGTTCATCGGGGCGTAGCGATCGGCGCGCTTGCTGTGGCCAGCCGCGTTGAGGGGGCGTTCTCGCTAAGAGAATCGGAGATGCTTGTCCAGGTCGCTGACCAGGTGTCCATGGCTGTGAGCAATGCGATGGTGTTTCGCCAGATTGCCGAACTCCGCGACCGCTTGCGCCAGGAGAAGCAATACCTCGAAGAGGAGATCAACCTCGACAACCGATTCGAAGACATCGTGGGCGAGAGCGGCGGCCTTCGCCAGGTGCTGAAGCAGATCGAAACGGTAGCGCCCACTGATGCAACTGTGCTGATCCAAGGGGAAACCGGCACCGGCAAGGAACTGCTGGCACGGGCCATTCATCGCCTGAGTGGTCGCAGTGAACGTACCTTCGTGAAAGTGAACTGCGCCGCTATCCCGGCGGGGCTGTTGGAGAGCGAACTCTTTGGCCACGAGAAGGGGGCTTTTACAGGCGCCATCGCGCGCAAGATGGGGCGACTCGAACTGGCGCACGAGGGCACTCTCTTCCTGGATGAAGTTGGTGAAATGCCCCTCGACCTCCAGCCCAAGCTGCTCCGCGCACTGCAGGAGAGGGAGATTGAGCGCCTCGGCAGCAACCGGCCAATCCCGGTCAACATAAGGCTGATTGCAGCAACCAATCGAGACCTTGGAGAGATGGTCCAGGAAAAACAATTTCGCAGCGATCTGTATTACCGGCTCAAGGTGTTCCCCATTTTCGCGCCACCTCTGCGCGATCGCGTCGGTGACATTCCAGTTTTGGTGCGGCACTTTGTGAGTACGCACAGCCGGCGCATGGGCAAGAATATCGTGACCATTCCCGAAGAGACTATGCAGGCATTGTGCCGGTGGCCATGGCCGGGCAATATTCGCGAACTCGAGAACTTTCTCGAGCGCGCCGTGATTCTTACCCGCGGCTCGGTGCTTTACGTTCCGCTTGCCGAATTGGAGACCAAGGTCGCCGAGGAGCAGGAGGAACTGGATAATGCCAGTCCTACCTTGCACGCTGCAGAACGCGAACACATTCTTCGCGTCCTTCGCGAAACCAAGGGACAGATCGGCGGCGCCGACGGAGCGGCCGATCGGCTCGGCCTGAAGCGCACCACTCTGAATTCCAAACTCAAAAAACTGGGTATCGAACGCAGCGACTATATGTAAGGTTGCACTCCGCTGGACCCTAACCACGTGTGATGGAGCTTTGCGCCCCTGACGAAGTGCTCCGGTGACGAGATCTCGTCTGGTGACGAAATGTCGTCTTCGTCACTTCGTCACCAAAGGCTCGTCGTGGTTTCCTCTCAATCTTTTTCTGAAGAAATAATCCCTACAAAATCAATTAGATACAGAGATATGTCGCGCGTCACGCGAGTTTGGCACGCCACATGCCTTATAGGGGACAAGGCTGGTGAGGGCCTGAATACGTTGCGAATCACATTTCAAAACTCGGCGGAAACAGTCGAGATGAAGCTTGAAGGGCGAGTTGCGGGGCCGTGGGCCGGTGAACTCAACCGGGTCTGGGTGGAAGCGGCTCCTCAGCTTGTGCACAAGAAACTCGTCATCGATCTACACAACGTCACGTATGCGGATGCCGCGGGGAAACAAGCGCTGAGAACTATCTACGATCAGACCCACGCCGAATTTGTCGCAAATACTCCGTGGACACAGTTTCTTGCAGAAGAAGTTACAGCGAAAAAGGCAGCAGCCGTTCAAGAGGGAGAGTAACGATGCAAACCATGCGCGAAACGATGAACAGCATTAAAATGCAGTCACAGCGGCCCGGCGAGTTTTTCAAGAAGCTCTCACCTGCGGCTCTGCGCGACCTCGAATCGATGGAGTTTCCCACGCTGTATCAACCGGGTCAATTGCTCTTCTCTGAGAAGAGTGTGCCGGCCGGTATCTTCATCGTTGTCTCCGGCGAGGTGAAGCTATCCATCAATTCGAGCGACGGCAAGCGGCTGATCCTCAGTATCGCGAAGGCCGGCGAAGTGCTTGGTCTCTCTTCCGTGCTTTCGGGGCTGCCCAGCGAAATGACCGCTGAAGTTCTTTATCCCTCGCGCATTGCAATCATCGAGCGCGATCAGTTCCTTGGTTTCATGGCGCGTCATCCCGAGGTCTACCAGGTCGTCACGCAGGAACTAAGCCTGCAATACAAGGTTGCCTGCGAGCAGCTTCGCACGGTTGCACTCGCCGGTTCGGCGCCGGAAAAGCTAGCTCGCCTGCTGCTGGACTGGAGCGAAAACGGCCAAAAGACCGAAGCAGGATTCCGCTTCCGCTTCTCGCTTACGCACGAAGAGATCGGCGAGTTCATCGGCGCCTCGCGCGAGACCGTTACGCGCACACTGTCCTCGTTCAAGAGCCGTCGACTGGTAGCGTTCCATGGATCGATACTCGAGATTCCCAACCGCGTGGCACTTGAGAACGTTGCGGGAATGTAGTTGTTGTGGCAGTCAATACATTGAAATCCATATACATACACGATCAATAAAATGTAATGTCTTGCTTCATTCGCCGCGATGTAGTTGGGCCCGGGTTCGCGGCGGCGCAATTATACAAATACCCAGGCAAGTTGCGCAGGGAAGTCTTCAGGGTAAAATCGCAGGCAACAATTGCATTATCTAGGAGGCTTCCATGCGCAGGGTATTCTTCATCTTCCTCGCCGTTGTCTTCGCATTCCTCTTTCTCACCGCAAATGCAAAGGCTCAGGGAGCCCCTCCGCAGGGCGGAGCCGACCAGCCCTACACCGTTGAGTACTACTACAAGGTGCAGTGGGGGCATCAGCAGGAATTCCTTGAGCTGTTTCTGAAGAATCACTATCCCTTGCTGAAGAAAATCCAGTCCACGGGACGCATGATTGCCGTCAAGATCGAGTCTCCGGCCTACCACACCACCGAGGACGGACGTTGGGACTATCGAGTGACCATCACGTTCAAGAACTCTACCGTCGCGACGACTGCGAATCCGGATGAAGAGACATTCATCAAGCAGCTTTGGCCTGACCAGGAAACCTACAAACGCGAAGAGCAGCGCCGTTTTGAGATTCTGGCAGCCCATTGGGATTTGCCGGTGACAAACATCACGCCGAAGTGAGAAGGGTAGGGACAAGGTGTGCAGGGAGCACTGAGCGCGGTTGCTTGTCCGGCGAGCAGGTTGATGCCAATCTCTATTTTTTTAGTCTCTTTTCTTCCATTTCTCCACCAGGTCTTCCGCCGCGTGAGGCCAGTTGGCGAACTCGAATTTGAACCCAGCTTCGAGAAGGCGCGTGGGGATCACTCGGCGGCTCTTCAGCACTAGCTCCGTTTCCGTTCGCATCAACAGCGCGCCTAATTCCAGCAATGGGGCGGGAGTCCAGATTCCGTTGGGCATGTCCCAGGCTTCCCGCAGGATCGCCATGAAGTCCCGATTCTTCTCGGGATGCGGAGAAGCGACGTTCACCGGACCTTCAAGGTCTTCGCGGGTGATAAGAAACTCCACGGCCCGTGCGAAATCGTCTTCGTGGATCCAGGAAACCCATTGCCGGCCATTGCCCTGTGTTCCGCCCAGCCCGACGCGCACCAGGTTCAGAAGGACCGCGAAGGCATTCCCGGGAACCGGGCTGAAGGTGATGGCGGATCGCATGGCAACCTTGCGAGTAAGGGGGGTATTGGCGTTGAAGAATGTCGTCTCCCAGTCCTTTGCCACGCGGATGGAGAAGTTCCATGTATCCGGCGCGCTCGGTTCTCCACCCCCCAAGTCGCCAGTCTTTTCGTCCATCGGGCGATCGAGCGCATGCCTGTAGATGGTAGCAGTCGATGCGTTGAGCCACACGCGCGGCGGGTGCCGGAGCGAGCCGATAACATTGCCGAGCAGTTGCGTGGAGATGATGCGTGAGTTGTAGATTTCCAGGCGGTTGTCGGGCGTGTAGCGGCAATTGACGCTGCGGCCGGCGAGATTGATGCAGACATCCGCTCCCTCAAGCGAGTCGACCCAGAGCCCCGGTGTCTGCGCATCCCAGTGTACGGTCTGCCACTCCGCGGTGTGCGGGCTGCGGGTGAGCACCGTGACGTGATCGCCGCGACGCTGAAAGTGCCCCGCCAGCACGCGGCCTACCTGGCCGCTTCCGCCCGGGATCACGATTCTCAGGGGTCCCATTGAGTGAAGTTTAGTTTATTGGTGCTGGCCCCACGTCGAGTGGGCCGAATCATTGGCTGTCGGAATGAAGGATTCAGCTTTGTTGTGCAGGGGGCATTGGAGGCACGGGTGGCGGGGGCGGCATATTCTGCGGATAGCCGTACGCTGCAAAAAAGCGCCGGCGTTGCGATGCGCGCACTTCACGAACGATGAGCGAGATGATCAGGCCGAGGATGATCAGCGGTGTCCAGAAGACCCAGATGGGCTGAGCGACGCGGCTGCCCGCAATGTTTGCTGAATCGGCGGCGTGTAACCCGCCAAACATCACGACCAGATCGTTGCCGACTGTGACGTTCTCACCGAGGTGGACAGTGCCGAAGAAGTTCACAACGTCGTGGCCGATGGCAGCGTCATCCTCGGTACGGACAGAACCAAAAAACACAACCACGTCGTGCTTGGACTCGTGAGCAATATGCACGTTTCCGAAGAAGACGACAACATCGTGATCGATATCCCCTTTGGCGTCGACGCTGCAGAAGAAGCACACCGCATCGTGTATGGACTGGCCTTCAGGAACAACGATGTTGCTGCCGAACTGGACCGCATCCTTGTTGGCGTGCGCAGGCTGGGCTGTGAGCAGAAGTGCAGAAAACAACAGCAGAACAGAGGACAAGCGTTGAGTCATGGCGACCCTCACTCCGGAATTCTACGCGCGAACCGGGATAGAAGTTCCCTGCGGCCAATTCAAGGAACAAGGAAACCAAAGGGATTTACTTCGATTTGTGATGGATTGATGGTTTTGAGAGCCGGTTCCCTCAGGAATTTGGCTGCAAGTTGCTATGTTTATTGGATTTGTTCCCCGGGAAGGACTCCAATTCGATCTTTTTGCAACTGATTGCCGGCAATGCCCGTCAGGCACCCTCGATCCACGCTGACTGGATGGCTGTCATTCCGATCGCAACGTGGTCGCCGGGTCTACCTTTGAGCCGCGCCATGCGGGAATCGAGCAAGACAACACTGCAACAACCGCGAGCAATGCCGACATCCCGAACCAGGCGAGTGGATCAAGCGCCGATGTTCCAAAGAGCAGCGAGGTAATTGCCCGGCTCGCAGCAAAAGCTCCGCACACTCCCAGTCCTATGCCGAATCCAGTCAGCCGCATTCCATCCCCAAGCGCCAGTGCCAGGATGTTGCTCCGCGTTGCTCCCAAAGCCATGCGAACCCCGATCTCATGCATCCGCTCCGCTACACTTCCGGAAAGAACGCCATACAAACCGACTGCGGCAAGCAGCAGGGCCACAACTCCGAATGCTTCAAAGAGAATCAGGATGAAGCGCCGCTGCGCTTCGTTGATTGCCATCATGCGGTCCATGGTCATGATGCGGACAATGGGTTGATTCCTGTCTACTGACCAGATGGCGGCCTTGACTGCGGGAACAAGGTCTGCGGCGTTTCCACGCGCGCGAACGACGAAGGAAAGTGTGTCATCAGCGAACCATGTCTGCCGGCTGGGAAGATAAACCGCATCCTCCTCGTCGATGGAAAGAGATGTTTGTTTTACGTCGCCAACAACTCCGACAACGGTGTACCAAGGGCGATTCCTTGGGCCTACATGGAGACGGCTGCCAATTGGATTTCGGTTTCCAAAATGATGCCGGGCCAGGGTCTGGCTGATCAGCGCAGCCTGCGGTGCGGTTGCACTATCCCGTTCATCGAGCAATCGGCCGCTGAGCAGCGGAACCCCCATGGCCTGACAATAGCCGGGGCTCACTGCGTAACGAAAAACGTTGTATCCGCTCTGCGAATCCTGGTCATCGAACTGAATCCCATACTGGCCCACAACGGGTGGATCATCGCTGAGGGGCAACAGGCTTGTCAAAGCGGCACTCTCGACCCCGGGCACGTGCCGAACAGCCTCAAGCGTCTGCTCGAAAAAGCGCCGCCGCCGATCTGCCCCGCCCGGGTTCGATGGAACATCGTCGAATTGATGGCCTGACGTGACCACCTGCATGGTGAGCAGTTGCGACGGACTAAATCCGGGGTCGACAGCAATCAGACGTTGCATGCTGCGCAGAAGCAGGGCCGCGCTGACCAGCAGGACAAATGCCAGGGCAACTTCGGCGACAACCAGAAAACGTCTTGTCCAAAGATGTGTCCCGGCGATGCGGCGTGAGGCGTTCCGCAGTCCCGACTGCAAGTCATTGCGGGAAACATGAAGAGCGGGTACAGCGCCTGCAGTGAGACCGATCAGCGTGATGAGGGCAGTCGCAAACAGGAATGCAGCAGAATCGAAGCTGATGACGTTGAGGCGCGGCAATTCTGGCGGGCTCATCGCGACGATTACTCGCACTCCGACAATGGCGATTGCGACTCCCACCGCCCCACCAAGAAATGTCAAAAGCATGCTCTCCGTCACGAGTTGACGCAGAATGCGCCGTCTCGATGCCCCCAACGCGCCGCGGACGGAGAATTCGCCGGACCGTTGCGCACTGCGCGCGAGTAACAGATTGATGACATTCACGCAGGCGATGGCCAACACAATCATCACTGCTCCGAACACCGCCAGGAGTGCTGGTTTCACTGTATGTGCGATGTCGTCCTGCAAGGAATCCACGATCAGTCCTGTGTCTAGGGAAGCCCATGGCGGCCTGGGAAATTGGGGCCACGGGGTTCGCGCAATTCCGCCAAGTTCCTGAGCCGCTTCGTTACGAGAAACTCCCGACTTCAGTTGTCCAACCATTCGAATGTGGTTGCCCCATGCCCAACTGCTGAACTCGCGGGTGATCTGGCTGGAATCATATTCATCCGGTGTCCAGAGTTCAGCGGATGGAGAAAGGACATCCTCAAAGCTGCGCGGCATCACGCCGATCACCGTGTAATTGTCTCCATCGAGCTTTACTGGTTTGCCGAGGGCTCCGGGATCTCCGCGAAAGAGCCGTCGCCAAAGACGATCGCTGAGGATGACGACCCTTGTCGCGCGCGGTCCCTCATCGAAGGAACGGAAATCCCGACCAAGTAAGGGAGTCACGCCCAGCACCTGAAGGAATGTGGGGCTCACGCTTTGACCTTCGAGACGCTGGGGTTCCTCGCGACTCGTCATCGTCGGTTGCCATGGCTCAAAAATCCCCGTGGATTCGAAGGAATGGCTCCGCTGCGAAAGCTCTAGATAAGTCTCGAAGGAAATCTCCGATCGCGAACCATGCCGAGCGTTCCAGAGCACCAGAATGCGGCTCGGATGAGGATAAGGGAGACGTTTGAAGAGAATGGGATTGATGGCGCTGAAGATTGCGGTGCTTGCGCCGACTCCGAGCCCGAGCGTGACGATACTGATCACTGTGAAGCCCGGATTCCGGTGCAACTGGCGCCCCGCGAAGCAGAGATCGGCAACAAACGTTCTTAATGTGTTCTCCCATCCATATGTGCGCACCTGCTCTTTTGCTGCGTGCAGATTTCCGCACTCCCGGAACGCGGCGCGGCGCGCGTCCGCATCGGAAAGGCCACGCTCCCGGTGGGCAGCGGCAACGTCCTCGAAGTAGTTGTGCACCTCAGCGTCGATCTCGCTTTCGCGCTCGTTTCTACGCAAAAGACCACGAAGACCCTGGTTTAATTGGCGCCAGAAAGACATGTTAAACCTCTTGACGCAGAAGCCGTGCCACTGCCGACGCCCGTCGATTCCAGTCCGCCGCTTCAATTTCCAGTTGTTTCCTGCCCGTCCGCGTCAGGGCGTAGAACTTTGCTCGGCGCGAGTTTTCGCTGTTCCGCCACTCAGCATCGAGCCAGCCGGCTCGTTCCAGACGCTGAAGCGCAGTGAGAAGAGATCCAGGGTTCACCTTGAATACGTCGCGGGAAACCTGCTCGACGCGCCGCGCTATGCCGAAACCGTGCATCGGTTCGAGACTCAATGTTTTCAGGATCAAAAGGTCGAGTGTGCCCTGGATAACATCAGTGTTCTGCTCGGTCATGAGCACAGCCTTGCATGCTCTCCATATGATTGTCAAGATATGATCATCATCGTGTACGAGTGTGCAGCCGGTCGAACGTCGCGTCACCCGGAAGATAGATACTTACGAACTTGGCTTGAGCAGCTTCTGCATCCGGGAGCGGTAGCTGCGGCTCATCGGTACTTCTTCGCCGCTTTTCAGCACGACAGTTGCATCACCATCGGGTTCATTCCTGATCTCCTTCACATGATGCAAGTTGACAATGGCCGAGCGATGGACGCGCAGGAAGTCATTTGGATCGAGTCTATTTTCAAGGTTTCCGATAGTTTCGCGGAGCAGATGTGACTCTTTTGCCGTGCAGATTCGCACATAGTTCTCCTGGGCTTCGACCCATCGTATCTCATCAACGGAAAGAAAGAGGATGCGACCTCGTGATTTGAAAACCATACGGGTCGTATAGCGATTGTGCGCCCGGTCCGTGCCATTTCCGTTCTCCTTCAATTCGTCGGAATCTAAGCGCACGCGCAGACGTTGGATAGCGTCGTGGAGCCGCTCCGGTGCAAATGGTTTGAGGAGGTAGTCGACGGCGTGAATTTCAAAAGCTCGAACTGCATATGCATCCTTCGCGGTCACAAAAATTACATGAGGCAGCACAGCTGCAGGCTCGGAAGAGAGCGCCTCAATGACATCGAACCCGTCCATACCCGACATACAGATATCCAGGAACAAGAGAGTAGGTCTTGTAAGTCTTACTAACTCGAGTGTCTCGGATGCAGTTGCGCACTCTCCCACAACATCGATGTCTTCGATCGTCCGCAGAAGTTGATGCAGCTTCTGACGGGCCAGCACTTCGTCATCAGCAATCACCGTGCGAATCATCGCGTACCCGACCTGGGCAGAGCCCCGACGAGTGCCGTGTTGCTGGTGAAGAGGGCCAGTTTGATGAGTACCGCGACACTTGGGCTGGTTGTTCGCATACGCCTTTCCAAACACACCTGAGATTGTTCAGTTTTGGACCGCTTCAAGGCAGGAACGATTTGTCGCCACTGAGTTCCTCATCGAAAGCAGAAACAGGGAAGGCCTTTCCCGCGTGAATTCCTGGTTCCGGATACGCAATTGCCAGTGCCGGAAAGGCCTTTTCGCTTCCGCGGGGGGCACCTACAAATTCGAGCGCCCGGCGGTGCTTCTGAACCCAGTCCGCAGCCATCAAATCGAGTGCGAGTGTTTTGGATTCATCCAATTCCGATCGAAGAGCCTTGATGTCGTTGGCCAGGAGCGTCGCAGCCTTCAGGCCACCCTGCAGGGCTGCAATTCGGAAGTGGTAGTAAGCTGCTTCTTTATCCTTCGGCTCTCCTCGTCCATCCCGATAGAGAGTTCCGAGCACGGTCGTCGATTTCCAGAAACCCAAGGAAGAGGCTTGCTCCAGGAGTTCGACAGCTTCTTTGGTCGAATTCGAAGAGGCGAACTTCGGATCGCGAATCATTCGCAAGGCAAGCTGAAATTTGGCTGCCACGTAGCCGGCATTTGCGGATTCATGCAAAAGCCTGATAGCACGACCTGCACTGTCACAGTTGGCGTTCCCGGGAAGCGCTATTGCCAGATCAAATTCCGCTTGAGGATCGTGCAGCTTTGAGCCGACTTCAAACCAATGAATTGCCTTGCCTTCATCCTTTGCGACACCGATACCGAAGTAGTAGCTGAGTCCTAAATAAGAAGCGCCAGACCCACTCCCTCTTTCCGCGGCCTCTCGGAAGAGCTGAACTGCAAACTGTGGATCCTTGCGTACGCCGAGTCCCCAGGCATAATCGACTCCAAGATTCACTTTTGCGCTTGTAGATCCTCCCGCAATGGCGCGTTCGAACCATTCAGCGGCCCGAACCGGGTTTCTCTCGACGCCAATCCCAGCCGAGTAAAAGAATCCAATCTGTTCCTGGGCGCCGGGATCACCCGAGTTTGCGGCTTTTTCATACCAGTAGGCTGCCTGCTTTTCATCTCTCGTCACTCCATGTCCCACTAAATACGCTGCCGCCAACGCAATCTCCTGCCGCACTGACCCTCGTTCTGCCTCGGCCTGGATCCGAGGGATGTCCGGTTCACCGGCCCGCGCATACTGCGTTAGCGAGACGGCAAGCATAACTGCAGCAATCGAGAGATGAGAGATCTTCGCAGTGTGACGTTTGCACAGAGTGGATATCATGATTCCCTCCGTCCCGCGACAGGACGCAATTCCGTTGATGACGTCGAAAGCGACTAACCCAGGGAACAGGCCGCGCTTGACACGCTGCGGCGACTTCGCAATGCCGCACGCTAACAATTCACAAAAAGAGGAACGTCAACTGAGTGCAAACTGATTGTCACAACGTCGTCTCCCGATTTTGGGGATCGTATTTTCCGAGTGGACCTTTTTCGATCAGTTAGTGCTCTGTTACTCGCATACCGATGCACTCTAACTTGCTACTCCGCTATCAGCGTTCTGCGTGCAAATCGGGGATTCAATCTCTGAACAACAGAGTGTGCAATTTGTCTTCCGTCTTCATTAGCGGCGCCAGAGCCAGGCAGTTCGGTCACTCCTGGATATCCAGCGATTCAGAGAAGTAGAGCTTGTGTCGACAACATTTCTAAGACCTTGCAGCGGATAGATAGTTATCGTCCGTCATCTATCCCCGGATGAAGTCCGCCACTTGGGTTTGTGGCCCGGCGGCGAATATCAGTCGGCTCATCGCTGCGAAAACGCGACCTGTCACAAATGGCGGCCTGCTAGAACCATTGATGACCAGCTTTGTTATAGGCGGTGTGCGCACGGCTGCCAGTGGGAGGGAAAGGCCTTGTAAAGTGTCCAAATGCGGACAACCGATTGCGAAAGTGAACATGTGGGGCAAGCGCGCCCGCATCTCCAAGCTTCTTACTCCGGCACAACAGAGTTACCCGTGTCGTAACCCGCCCGACGCAACTAACTCATGATCACTCCGACATAACTTTCCTCTATAGATCCCGGATCTTAGACATACGGACAGCTGCGCACTGCATCGGTGTTCCAAATCGCATGATCTGGTTTTTCATAACCAAGTACTACAGTTTCGAATACATTTTCCGTCACTTCATCCCAATGCGGGGATCTACGTCGAAAAATGAGCGCGCTGCTCCAAACAAATATCCGGCGGCTCGTCCTCAAAAGACTCTCTTCGTCACATTTGAGAAGCAGAGCAGATGTTTGCATGGTCAAATCTGCAGGACTGGCGAGATGGATGCAGTCATCGAAAGGGAGCGCAGCTTCGCCCCGCACCACAAACAATTAGTCCCGCGTTTACATGTTTCGAGGAGGTCGAGATGAAGATCAGGTTGGCCGTGACAATCTTGTTTCTGCTAATCGGACTCGCAGGAGTCGCAACGCGCTTGTGTGCCCAGGTGACTACAGCGTCCATTCATGGCTCTGTCACAGATCCAGCTGGTGCCGTGCTGCCGGGTGCGGAGATCACCGTGTTGAACACGAGCACAGGGATCACGACGAAGAGCAGGTCGGACCACTCCGGTTATTTCAAGATCGCACAGCTGCAGACCGGCGGTCCCTACACCGTTACCGTTGTAGCGCAGGGATTCACGACGTTCGCCGCCAAAGGGATTCAATTGATTGTCAACGATGATCGCGAGGTGAACGCGAAGCTGGAAGTAGGATCCGCAACGCAAACTGTCGAGGTTAGCGTATCGACCGCGCAGGTCGAGACTGCGGAAACCCAGTTGAAGACCGACGTGCTCTCGGCCGTGATATCGCAAATGCCGCTGCTTGGCCGGGATGCTACGGTCTTGCAGAAATCTGCTCCGGGGGTAGTCGAGGCCGCGGATCGTTTTGGTGGCTTTTCCGCCAATGGTGCGCAGATCGAACAGAATAGTTATCTGCTTGACGGCACGGACGTAAACGACTCATCGATCCAAGTCGAGGGTCTTCTCGTCAATCCTGATGCAATTGGTGAATTGGCCATCGTATCCAGCACAATCAACCCTGAATACAGTCGCAACTCTGGAGCCATTCTCAACCAGACGCTTAAGACAGGTACGAACGCTTTTCACGGCGACGGCTTTGAGTTTTATCGCGACACGTTCCTGAATACACGCGACTACTTTGCCCTGCCGGGGCAGAAGGCGCCGATTCATCAGAACATTTACGGCGGCACACTCGGCGGTCCGATCTTCAAAAACAAGCTGTTCTTCTTTACTGCCTACCAGGGACTCAAGAATGGAGTGGCCGCCACCCAGAACACGCAGGTGTTTGGACCCGCTCAGCGGACCGGTGACTTCAGCGCCGACATCAACAAGCTCACTGGTGTTTCGAATTCCCAGGTTCCCAGCGGTTCGGCCGCCGGCACACTCAATGGCCTTTCGAGCAATCCGCTGCCATTCGCTATGGGAGGATGCAATGCCGGCACTCCATGGAACAAGTGCCCTGGATTAGCAAGCGCCAGCATTCCTTCGTCGAGTTGGGACACGGTCGCGAATGCCCTCTTTCAGAAGTTCGTTCCGGCACCGAATGTCTCCCAGCAGAGTTCCGGAGGATCGACATCATATTTTTACAACTTCAATAACACGAACACTGCCAAGAGCGATCAGGGCATCCTTCGATTCGACTATCACCCGACGGGGAACGACACGATCTGGGCTTCGAGCATATTTCAATCGACGCCGTTCTTTAATTTGCTGCCATTCGGCGGGGCCACGCTCCCCGGGTTCTCACAGGTCAACGCAGAACACATCAAAATCATTGATGCGGATTTCACGCACGTGTTCAGTTTGCACGCCATCAACGAATTGCGCGGAGGGTATTATCGCTTCAACTACGCTGCGGTTGAGCCCGCGCAGATCGTTCAGCCTAGCTCTGCCGGATTTAACATAACTCCCCAATCTTCATCCGCCGGGTTGCCCGTGGTCAACATCCTGGGCTATTTCAATCTGGGCTTCAGTTTCGAAGGACCTCAGCCCCGCAAGGACACAAATCTGCTCGGTCAGGACGTCTTCACCTGGATCCATGGCAATCACAGTCTGAAATTCGGCGCTACCTTCGAACAGTTTGGAGTGGATAACCCTTACAGTGCGGATAACGATGGAATCTACGCAGTGAATGGGAACGGTCCGTTTTCATCAGGCGACCCCGTTATCGACTTCCTTGTTGGTATTCCCAGCACCTATACACAAACTTCCGGCAGTCAAATTGCGGCCATTTCACATGAGTACTATGCCTTTGCGCAGGACAGCTGGAAGACGACTTCAAATTTCACCCTCAATTACGGACTGTCCTGGGACGCTGAGACGCCCTGGGCGAATCATCAATTCGGCGGTATTGCCATTACGTGCTGGCAGAACACGACAGCAACCTCCAAGGTATTTCCCGGTGGCCCTCCTGGGCTCTTCTATCCGGGCGATCCTGGGTGCACGAACTATGGCGCGGCGACCGTGAAGTGGAATCACTTTGGTCCGCGTCTAGGCTTTGTGTGGTCCCCGGGTTCTGGTCCTTCCTCATTGGTGGGCAGCTCGGGCAGTCACGATCTGGCGATACGCGCGGGGATCGGCGTCTATTTCAATCGGGACCAGGAGGAGGAAGCCTTGCAAAACCTCTCTTCGCCGCCATTCCTGTTTGAATCGCGCGGCGCGGCCGACTTGGGTGGCAGCCCGGGATTCCAAAATCCTTTTTCAGATGTAGCGGGAAGGGCAGCCGTTTCTGAGACAAATCCATTTCCCTATCAACGCCCGCAGCCTGGAGCCGCACTCGATTGGGCCGACAATTACGCAGGCTTAGATCTGAGCCAGCCCGGAAAACAATATCTTCCTCCTTACGCACTCAACTTCAACCTAAACATACAACGTGCCCTGACGAAGAACATGGTGATGCAGATCGGATATGTGGGTTCACTCGGGCGGAAGCTGGCGCGTACCTATGAGGGTGATCCCATAACTCCCCAGGGCCACGCCGCCTGCCTTGCCGATCCGACTTGTACGAGCCTGATCTCAGAGATGCACCTCTTTTACCCGCAATACACGGCGCAACCAGCTACAACGCCAGCTGGAATTCCGTGGTACTTGAGCGTGGAACAACAGGCATCAACAGGTGCATCCAGCTATCACTCGCTGCAGGCCAGCTTGCAACAGCAACTTTCGCATGGCCTCTACTTCACGCTCGCATACACCTACTCGCATTCTCTTGACGATTACTCCGGATACGAGTCGTCATACGGCAATGGGACTCCGAACGGCGTGGGCTTTCTGAACGGGCGTCCCATCAACTTCACACCCGGTTTTGAACATCTGAACTACGGCAACTCGGACTATGACGCACGGCACCGCTTCGTCGCCCTCTATACATACGAAGTTCCCGTGTTTGCTGCGATCAGGGACAACTTTATTTTGAATGAGGTACTGGGCAAATGGCACATCAGCGGCACGACTGCGCTGCAAACCGGGTTCCCGGTGTCCATCTCTGAATTGGGTGCATTTCAGTCGGGATGGTGCGATGCCTTCACCTATTACACCTGCGGGGACAACCCCGATACCAGCAGTTTCAACATCAAAAAAATGAATCCCCGAGCTTCGGGCCATCAGTACTTCGATACCTCAAGCTTCTCTCCTGAGCCGTTGGGCACATTCGGAAACGTCGGTCGCAACTTCTTCAATGGACCAGGATACAACTACACCAATCTTCAGCTGTTCAAAGATTTTCCGCTCGTCAAGGACAACCGCGCTTACATCCAACTGCGTCTCGAATCGTACAACGTCTTCAACCACACCAACTTTGCTGAGCCTGATGGAAACTTTGGAGACTCGACTTTCGGACAGATCGAATCGGTTATTCAACCTGCCAGTTTTGGAGTCTCGGCAGGCGATCCGCAGCCTGGACGCGCAACTCAACTTGCCGCGAAGATCTATTTTTAGGGGATTTTCCGGATGTCGACGCCGAAGCTGACGAAGCGCAGACTGACAAGACGCGACGACCGTTCTCGGTCGCTGAAATCACAGCCACTCAAGAAACTGACTGCGTCAAAGGTGAAATCGAGTGAGGGTGCACAGAGGATGAGCGACGTCGCGTCTCTCAGTCGAAACTCCATCGCGTAGCTGCGGGAACGAAAGCTCAATATGAGCGAGCAAACCTCAACACTGGAACAAGGAGCACATTGGCGAATCACTCACAGGCCAGCGCTCTCACGGGATCCACTCGTGTCGCGTGCAATGCGGGAATCAACATCGAGATTCCCCCGAGCAGCGTGATCAACACGATTGTGAAGCCGTAGACCTGTGGACTGCCCGGCTTGACTTCAAAGAGCAGGTGATCGAGCAATGGCATGGAGAGAACCGAAAGGATAACTCCGCCGGTGATGCCGAGTGCCACCGAAGTGAAACCCTCCGCAAACACGAGACGCAGGATCTCCGTCCGTTCAGCCCCAACGGCGATGCGGATGCCAATCTCAGGAGTGCGCAGGACCACTGAGTAGGAAAGCACTCCGTAGATGCCGCCCAGTGCCAGTTGCAGAGCGACTACGGAAAGCAACATAGCCAACACCGAGATAAAGCGGCTCTCTGACTGCGCGCGATCAACGACTGAGGACAGTGCTTCAAGATGAGTGACGGGTACATTGCGATTGAGCCCGGCGATCTGCTTCCGGACAGACGTTGCAAGGTCAGGCACGGTCCCGCCGGTACGAATCACCATCGACATCGACGGGCGCGGAGCCAGAGGATACGGCAGATACATCTGCGGACGCACGATCGCCGTGAGCGAGTGGCACTGGATGTGGCGAACGACTCCAACGATAACCACCCAATCACGTTCGAACTGGAAAGGACCTTTGGGCGAATCCGAGACATTGATGCGTTTGCCGAGAGCGACATCTCCTGGCCAAAGCTGCCGTGCAAGAAGTTCATCGATGACAGCAACGTGTTGGTGAGCCACATCATCAGATTCGGTGAAGTCGCGGCCCTCAATTAGATCGGCGCCGATGGCCGCAAAGTAGCCTGGCAGGACGGAACGCATGTCCGTCATCACCGTGTTCTGCTGGTCGGGCCGTGTGTTCTCTTTCCAGTAGTAGTCGTACCAGTTGCCGGTGTCGTCCAGGGGCAGATGCGAAACGGTTGATACCGATTGCACTCCAGGAAGCGTGACAAGCGTGCGCTGGACTTCTCGCAGGGTGCTGTAATTGGGAACGATCACCCGCAGAGTGAAGACGTCTTCCGGGCGAAAGCCGGGATTCACGCGAAGAATATTGGCAAACGTCCGAACCAGCAAGCCGGTTCCCATCAACAGCACAAACGCAAGTGCAACCTCGGTGGCAACCAGCATCTTCGTGGACCGGCCCTGCTTGCGAGTGGTCGACCGGCCGCTGCGCTTCAGGTGCTCGGCGAGCTTCAGGTGACGCACCATGGAGATTGGTGCCAGGGCCACCATCAAGCTGGTAAATACCGCGACAGCAAATGTGAAGGCCAGCACTCGAAAATCGAGACCGACATGGCCCAGATTCGCGAACGAAGAGGGTTCAACCGCGACAATTGCCTTCAGTGCCGCCCATCCCAGCAACAGTGCGACTGCGCCTCCGAGGAATACTGCGGCAAGAGTTTCGATAAGAATCTGTTGAACGAGTCGGCGCGTGGAAGCACCGAGCGCAGCACGAATGGTGGTCTCATGGAGGCGTTGCCGCGAGCGGACCATCAGGAGGTTGGCCACATTGGCACACCCAATAAGGAGGATGAACGCAACGGCTCCGAAGAGGAGGTAGAGTGTCCGACGAACCTCACGCACATCATCGTCCTGTAGCGAAAACGCAGACAGGTGATAGTTTGGGACCCTCAGCCGAGTCCCGATGTTATTGATCTGATCGGCAATATTCCTGAGTTCCGCCTGCCCCGCGGCTAGCCTGTCGGTGCTGCGCAGGTGCCCCACCAAGTGAAGAAAGCCGGCGCCATTCGGCTCCCAGGGACCGATAGGAGTCGACTCGAAATAATCGACGTTAGCGGGAACACTCGAGTCTTCAGGAAAGATCAAGCGGAAGTGTTCAGGAAGAACGCCGATCACCGTCGAGTATCCGCGACCGAATGGCAGGGAGGTTCCGACGATGTGAGGATCAGAGCCGAATTTGCGCACCCAGAGTTCGTGCGACAGGATGAGCGTGGAAGGCGCATTCTCCAGATCGTCTTCAGGCCCGAAGAAGCGACCGAGCGCGGGGCGCGTGCAAAACAGCGAAAGAAAATTAGAAGTGACGACGCCAACCTTGCCCTGCTCGGGATCGCCTATACCGGGCAGGGCTCGGTTCGTTACCCAGATGCCGGCGATCTGATCGAATTCACGGCTGCGCTGACGCATCTGATACAACTCGAACATCGACGCCGGTGCGCGGCTGGAATTGCCTTCTTCTGTCAAGATGACGCTGAGGCGGTCCGAGTCGGGATAGGGAAGGGGGCGAAGCAGCACGGAGTTGACGAAGCTGAAGATGGCCGTGTTGGCGCCAATGCCAATCCCGAGTGTGAGGATAGCGGCAATGGCGAATCCAGGATTACGTCGCAATTGCCGCACGGCGAAGCGGAGATCTTGCCAGAGTATTTCAAGCACGACCCCGGCCCGGCCATTGCGTACGCCCTGCTTCACCGGTTCGATGCCGCCACACTCAGCCAAGGCGAGCCTTTCCGCCTCAGTGCGCGAGGTGCCCACGGCAACTCTCTCGTCGGCCACCATGCCCACAAACCCCCGCACTTCCTCATCGAGATCCTTTTCAACCTCGCGCTTGTGAAGGAGATTATGCAACGCAGTTAGCAGTCGTATTCTCACACCAGTTCCTCAGGTGGCTTTGAGTGCGTTGTTCATGGCAAGAACAACCTTCTTCCACTCCCCGGTTTCTGCGTCAAGTTGCCGCTTGCCTGACTTGGTGAGGCGGTAGTATTTGGCGCGACGATTGTTCTCCGATTCTCCCCATTGGGATACGAGCCAGCCAGCCTCCTCCATCCGATGCAGGGCGGGGAAGAGCGAACCCGGCATGACCTGGAATGCGCCCTGCGTAATTTGCTCCACTCGCCGCGAAACACCAAGACCGTGATATTGCCCGTCGCCGACCGCCCTGAGAAGCAACAGATCGAGAGTGCCTTGCAAAACTCGGATTCGTTGTTCCTTTGCCAACCGACCCTCTCCTATCGAAGAACGATACGAGTGTGAGGTGGGACGACGACCGGTGTCAACAGGTTTGTGATGGTCGAAGAGAGACTGCGCTGAGTGCGAGCAGAGGTTCTTCAGGTTCCGTCAGAGCATGCGAATTGGAGTGCTTCTGCGGAGCGCGTTGCAGACCGCTGCCTTGGCGCGCAGCGCTCAGGGCTTCGATGCTTTGGTCGCAGTCTGATTGGGGTATGTGGTTTCCACTTCGTTCTTCAACTGTCTAAAGAGGGTGAGATCGGGTGGGTTGAGGCCATCCGCAAGGGTGCGCTGCCACAGCAGCGTGCCGCGGCTCTCATCATTCGGGCTTGGCATGTAGACCTCGAGAAGGTCGTCAGGCGGTCCCACCTCGCCGCCCACCCCAACGCCATTGCCTCCCACTGGAGCGCCTGCGGGCCGATTGGAGGTGCCTTGCCGTCCGGTACCGACCTGAACCCCAAGTCGCGCTTCGGCCAGGCGACCCTTCCGAACGACCAGGATCAAATCGGCTTCCCGACGCTGTTCGGTCAACACATAGCGTTTCCAGTCATAAACAGCTTTGTCAACGTCGGCGATAGCCTGACGGTCATCCGGATCGAGACGCGGATCAAATTCCTGACCATTTTCAGCTTCCACATAAACGTAGCGTGCCTGGTTGAAGACCGCGGGTAACTTATAGGGTTTCTTGGGCTTCGCCGGTGCGATGGCAAGTGCGGGGGCCAACATGACTATCAGCGTGATTGTCTTCAGCGGCCTCATTGGGCTCTCCAGAGCGCGGTGCGCCTGTTTGACAGGAAAACTCCACGAACGCAACCAGAGTACGCCGCTTTTTCGGCGAATGGAATGCGATTTTCACCGTGCCCCTGGAAACCTATACCGGATCAGAACTCGACGCGCATCCCCAACTGGATGCGGCGGGGCGGATTGTCCGACGTGACTTCGCCGAAGGTGGGCGAGGTGTCGACGCTGTCGATGCTGGAGGGATTCTGATGGTTCAGCAGGTTGAAGGCTCCGGCGGAGAAGCCTACGCGCGGCGCATCCTCATCCTTGTTCGAAGTGACGGCGAAATCGTGGCCCCAGCGCAGGTCCAGATCGACGTAAGAGGGCATGGTCTCAGTATTGCGCTCCACGTCATCCGGGCGTGTGTTGAAGAGGGAATCACCGTAGAGATCCGTACCGGTGGTGATGGTCCAGGGACGGCCGGTGTTAGCAAAGACGCCCGCAGCAATGTTGTATAGGCTCTTCGGATTCACCATCGCGTACATGCCCACACGCTGGCGGCGATCGAAGCTGGCATTCGCCCACTCGTCATTGGGCGCGTATTGATTCTGCGGGAACCAGCCGATTCCATTGGTGTTCGACTCATAGTGCGACCACGTATACCGACCAAAGCCGGTGAAGTACTTGTTCACCCGGCCGCGGAACGAGACGTCAAGTCCGCTGCCCTCGAAGAAGGCGTCGGGCTGCATCTGGCGAATCAAGCCATAGTCGGGATTGGGTCGCTCGGTGTAGCCGGACTCGGGCGAGGGAGCGTTAATGTCGACGGAACGGAATTCGTGAATGCCGCGTGCCGAGTATCCGCTAACCACTGCAGTTGCCTTCTCGCCTATCTGGCGTTCGACTGAAAGGCCGTACTGGATCTGGTAGGGAATCGCCGAATTCGGCGCAAGCTGTGCCAGGTTGGCCGGCTCGTCGGTTACGGTGGTGCAGTCGCCGACGGGGACGCATCCAGTGACAGGCTCATCGGCGGGATTCAGCGATATCTGAACAGATCGGCGTCGTGCCGTCTCATAGCGCGCGAGGTCGAGCAGCGGACCTGAGCCGAATCGGTCGTAATAGAGGCCGCCGCCACCACGCAGCACGAGCTTGGAATCCTGATCGAGCACGTACGCGAATGAAACGCGAGGCGCGAAGCCAAGGCGCTTGATGGCAAGGAAATTCTGCCAATCGTAGCGAATGCCGGGCGTGATAGAGAAGCGGTCGTTGATCTTCCACTGGTCCTGGATGAAGGCGCCCATTTCCTGCTGGTGATAGATAAAGTGCACGTCGCCAGTGTTCTGCGTGAATTCCGATGGCAAATTGTTTGCGTAGTTCTGGAGTGCGGTCTCGGCGACACTGCCGTCGGAATTCAGGGTCGGGCCGAAGGTATAGGTGCCGAGGGCGTTGGTATTGTCGTCGAAGGCGCGGCGGCTGATGTGCGGAATGCCCGCGCCGAACTTGAGGGTGTGACGTCCGTGGCTCCACGTCACCATGTCGGTGATGCGGAAGTTGTATTCAGTGCTGAGATACTCGCCCTGCGCCGAGCCGCCGACAAAGTCCCCGCTGACGCTCACCCGTGACGCCTCATCCGCGTTGGCATGGCGATTGGAATCGCGTTCGCCTACCACTGAAAACTGGTTCAGCAGCACGGGCGACAGCGTGGAGTCGACGTGCGCCACGGTGTCGTCTTCGTGGTACTCGCTGTTGTATCCGCTACTGGCGAGGGCCTGGCCACCGACGCCCTGGTTCTGTCCTGTCCAATCCTCGTAGCTGTATTGCGCGTAGGCGGAGTATTTCTCGCCAAACTGATGTGCGGCGCGAACGCTGAACTCAGTGTCACGCGTTGGTGCGGGAACATTGGCCTGGAAGATGCCGGTGGGATTGTCCGACGTGGGAAGAATGGTTGCGTCAACCACCGAGTCCAGGTCTTCTTCAGCGCGGTTGAAGCTGGCAAGGAAGCTGCTCTTCTTCGCAAAAAAGATGGGTCCGGTGAGGTGACCCTCGTAAACGCGGCGTTGCTCGAAGGGCTTAGAGGGCGCGAGCGCATTCTGCGCGTTTAGGTCTGAGTCGCGGAAGAGAAAGTTGAATTGGCCGTGATACTTGTCGGCGGCCGATTTGGTAATAATTTCCATCTGGCCGCGGCCAGGCCAGTAGTACTGAGCGGAGTAGGGATCCTGGTTGATGCGCACTTCCTGTACCGCCGAAGCTGAAACCGTGGCACGATTAGCCTCTACGCCATCGACCATCAGTCCCGAGCCGCCGGTGCCGCTGGCGCTGTCGTCGAGGAAGGAACTCATCGCCGTGACATAGTCATTGTCGAAAATTGGTAACGCTTTCAAGTCGCTCGAGGTAAGAACCGAAGAGTCGTGATTTTCTTCCGGATCGGTGAGGTCTTCATCCGTGTCGCCGTTGACGCGGACGCTAGTGGCGACTGCGGCGATGGGAAGGGTGATGTGCAGCGGTGCCGCCAGCACGTGCACGGCAGGAGCAGCGATGACGTTGGGTTTCACCGTGACCGGGAAGTGCACCGTCTCAAAGCCGGGTTCGGAGATGATAAGAGTGAAGGTACCTGTGTGTGGTGCAGCCATCTGAAAGTTGCCGTCTCCGCCGGATTTGGTGGTGCCAGCGATTGAGCCATCGGCGTCGACCAGGTCAACTTCGGCATTAGGCACGATCGCGCCAGTAGGATCGGCAACCACGCCCTGCACCGTACCGGCAACCGCTGGCTTGGCGGGTGATGTGGAATTATTCAGGGCAAAGATGGCGGCAGGCGACAGAAGCAAAACAGCCAAGGCAAAAAAGCGCAACATGCGAAATCTCCAAGAACCGAAGATCAGTGCCAAACAAGTCTCGAGCTTCGCGAGCGGGAGCTTTTGAAAGCGTTTGCATTCTCGGCCGTGTGAATGCAAGGGGAAGACGCTCGCCTCTCCCGCGATGTTCGCTGCGAGATGATCTTAGACCGCACTCGAACATCTTGCTGTGTTCGCGAATACGAGGCGGCCGGTTGAGATGAGACAGCTTTATCAGTCAATTTTCGCAGGAGTCAATGCCGCTGTCCAGTCGGCGGGAGAGTCGACCAGCACATCGGGAGGGATTGCCTCAAGACTTCCGGGAGCGAGGCCGAAGGTGCAGCCGATTGACCATGCTCCGGCATTGCGGGCGGTCATGACGTCAACCTGGCTATCGCCAATCATCACCGTCTCCTCCGGCTTTGCATCGGCTTCCTTCATTAGGGAGAGCAGTCCGGCGGGATCGGGCTTCTTGGTCGAGAAGCTGTTGCCGCCATAAATGTGGAGGAAGTAGCGCGCGAGTCCAAGGGCTTCGCAGATGGCTTGTGCGGGACGCACCGGCTTGTTGGTAAGTACGGCCATCGCACGCTGCGGTGCATCGAGCTGCGCGTGCAACTTGTGCAGCGCCTCAAGAGCTTCGAGGACGCCTTCGTAGGCATAGGTGTAATCGAGCTTGTGCTCGCGGTAGTAGTCGAGGAAAAACTTGTAGGCGTCGGTGAGCAGCTGCTCGCCGGGTTCCTTGCCATCGTCAGTGGTAAAGGCGCGATGCACCAGCATGAGGGCGCCGTTGCCGATGTAGCGCGCAATGACTTGGTCGGAGAGGGACGGACGGCCGAAGTTTTCCAGTGTCGCGTTGACGCTGTTGCAGAGGTCCTGCGCAGAGTCGATCAATGTGCCATCGAGGTCGAACACGAGCAGTTTTAGACGCTCGACAGGTACAGGCCGTAGAACCCGGATCATGATTTCAGTCTAATGGGACCACGCGGGGCGTCACTGCTGCAGAACACATCTGCGGGTTCGTCCACTTAGCGCCGTCGCGACGCGGTCGGAATGACAGAGGTTATGACTAGCGATAAACCCGGCCATCGACTTCCACACACGAGCACCACGGGCAGAAGCGAACGTTGCGTCTGCGGACGATGCTGGTGTAGTCCGGCGCAAGCCAAAGATGCAAACCGACGAAGCACATCAACACGCGCAGGACACCGGATTCCTCTTCGCGATGCGGCCACATGCGTTGCAGGCTCTTCGCCAGCTGCGTTTCTTCGGGATTTGGGTCGACCCAGCGCATCGCGCGTTCCTCACTAGTACAGACACCAACTACTGCCGAAATGTTCGCCGCGGTGCGAAAATGCATCTTTGCATCGAACAGAGGAAAACAATCTGATGAAGCTGATACGCTCTTCCCTTTCGTTTGGTTCGCTTCTGATGCTTGGCGTCTCGTTTTTGCCGGCACAGCAGCACCGGGCTGAATCCGTTGCCGCAAGTGAGAGCATCCCCAATCTCGGCCCGCTCCTGGAACGCGCCAATGCGCTCAAGGTGGAGTTGAGGCGATATCAAACCTGCAGTTGCACCTGCGGTTGCTATGCGAAGGACCTCGATATCGAGTCCGATCGCGCGATCGACTTCCTGCACACACGTGCGGCGCATCGACGAGGCAGCGAGAAGTTGGCGCTGGTTCTGGATATCGATGAGACCACGCTCTCGAACTGGGCTGAAATGGATGATGCAAACTTCGAGTACAACAGCAGGGAATTCAATGCATGGATCGAATCGGCGCAGGCACCAGCGATCCCGGGAACACTGCAACTGTACAACGAAGCGAGGAAACTCGGCGTTGCTGTCTTCTTTCTTACAGGGCGGCCTGAGTCGCAGCGTGCGGCAACCGAGGCGAATCTGCGGCTGCGCGGCTTCGGCGAATGGCAGCAACTCATTATGCGCAACGCCGAGCAGAAGGATGAAACAGCGCTGGTCTTCAAGTCTGGCGAGCGGAGAAAGATCATCGCGGCAGGATTTCGCGTCGTGCTGAACGTCGGCGATCAATGGAGCGATCTGCGCGGTGCACCAGAGGCTGAATACTCGGTGAAGTACCCGGATCCAGTTTATTTCGTCAAGTGAGGTGAAGGAATCCAGCGGGGAGGAAAAAACCGCAAACTCTGAGGAGACAGGCGCGGAGGGACTCGAAGAAAAGGGGGAGGGAAAAAAGGCAGGCGAGGCCTCCCAGGAGGTATGAGCTGTGTCATCGTGGTCAACAACGACAAAACTCGCTTAGGCCTCGCCTGAGGAACGAACCGTTTGAACTCTCAGCCCAGTCCACCTAGACCGTGGCCGTGACTTTCCGACCTTGCGATGAACAACTCGCCAGGAACTTACAACTCAATGCACCCGGATATCGCCGGATCCGGTTTCGATCCGGACGGTTGGGCCGCCGCCGTGCACCTTTCCGGTGATGTGGTGACGATCAAAAGAGCCCTGGACCGCCATCTCCTGATCAGTATGAACGCTTCCCGAACCCGTGGAAGCATCAAGGGTGAAGCCCGCGTTTCCGGCCCAGAATTCGATGGTGCCGGAGCCGGTTTCGAGCTTCCAGTCGGAAGTTGGTGTACCTGCGACCTTGATGCTGCCGGAGCCCGTGCCGGCATGCAGGCTGCCGTGAACACCCTTCAACTCGATGGTGCCGGAACCGGTTTGTGCCTTTACGTCGCCCTGGCCGGTCTGTTCTACGTAGATGCTGCCTGATCCTGTGTTGGTAACGAAGCCGCCCTGCAGACCGGTTGCATGGATGCTGCCGGAACCGGTACCGAGTTTGGCATTCTCACCCACGCCATCGTCGCTGATCTCGCCCGAGCCGGAGTTAGCTTCGAGAAACGAGTTGGCGGGAGCTTCAATGTCGTAATCGATGCTGATGTTGTGGTAATTCTCGTGGTGCTGCCCGATGCGAATAATGTTGCCCGTCTGTTCGATCGGTGGATTGTTCGCGATCTCCTGCACGCGCTGCTCATTGCCGCCCCAGTTTGATTTCACATGGCCGACGATGTGCACGCGGTCGCCGGACCCGTGTGTGATGTGGATATGGCCGGCTCCTGTGGAGACTGCCAACTCGACATGGCCATTGACAGTCAGGTTGCGTTCGAATGTCGCCTCGTTGGCCAGTGCGGGAACCGCCGCGACTGCCAGAATTGCTGCTGCTAACGCTAGGTGCTTCATCACGTTCCTCGATTCAAAACTTCAGTGTTCCGGCCAGGCTATCTGCAGTTTCGATTTTTTGGTCTGACCTTGTTTTTGTTAGCTCAATTCCTAAGAACATTCAGGGGGAGGAACCCGCTCAAATCAGTTCACAATGCGGTCAATCAGGGAATGAGCATGCGCGTTGCCAAAGGAGCGGACCATGGCAACTCCATTGGATTCATCGATTCACGAGTTACGAATCTCACCAGTTGCTGGACCTCGGCTGTCCGTTTGCGAACAGTCTTGTACGGCGCCGAACAATTTGCCCAAGTTGCGCGCGCAAGGGGAGTGAGGCTGATTTTCCGCAATTGTTTTCCTCCTCACGCCCGCTACATGGATGACGTTTCAGCGACCACATGTGTTAACGAGGTCCGGCAGTTTCTATTCCGCAAACTGAGAACTGCGAACAAGCCGAGAACCGACTGATCACTGATTGCCGACCGCAGGCTCACTGCTGCAGAACCACCTGTTCGCCTTCCTTCAGTCCCTTCATGATTTCGGTCTGTGAACCGTTGGAGAGGCCAATACTCACGGCGACTTTGCGTGTGCCGTCCTTCTGATTCTTATCGGGGACCTGTACGAAGGCATTTTTCTGCGCGTCGTAGCTGACCGCGTTCTCGGGGACCGTGAGCACGCCCTTGTGTTCATCGAGCATGATCTCCGCGTTGGCGGTCATGTTGGCCTTCAGTTCGCCGCCGGGATTGTCGATGCTCACGCGCACTTCGAAGGTCGTCACGTTGTCTTTCTCTACACCTAACGGAGCAATCTTGGTGACCTTGCCGTTGAAGACCCGATCGCGGAAGCTCTCCACCTTGATACGCGCCGGCTGTCCCATGTAGACGTGTGCAATATCCGCCTCGTCCACCTTGCCCTGCACGTAGACCTGGTTCACATCGCCTTCCGTCATGACCAGCGTGGCAGTTGAACCGAGCACCAGGATGGAGCTGACCGCATCGCCGATTTCCACGTCACGCGAGAGGATTTCGCCATCCATTGGCGCGGCGATCGTCGTATAGCTGAGCTGCTCCTCCAGCTGTTTCAGGCTGGCCTGGCTCTGCGCCACTTGCGCCTTGGCCTGCTTCAACTTGGCCATATCGACGCCGATCTGCGCCTTCGATGAGTCCCGCTTTGTCATTGCCGCCAGGTATTCACGATTTGCATCGTCGAGAGCCTGCCGGCTGACAATTCCGTCTTTGGCCATCTGCTGGTTTCGATCGAGCGTGGCCTTGTACATCGGCAGGTCGGGCGCGGCGGCATTTACCTTGTCCTGCTCGATGTTGGCGTCGTAAGTAGCAACATTGGCCTCGGCTGCCGCAAGCTGTGCGCGCTGGGCTTCAACCTGGGCTGCGATCTCCTGCTGGTCGAGCTGTGCCAGAGGCTGGCCCTTGTGAACCTTATTATTGATGTCCACGTAGAGTTTCTCAACGATGCCCGATGCCTTGCTCTTGACTTCGACCTTGGTGATGGGCTGAATCTTGCCAGTCGCCACCACGGAGCGGGCCACATCGCCGCGCTGCACCTTGGCAATCCGATTGGGATCGATATTCGTTGTCCGCACCAGCCTTGCTGCGCCGACACCAATAACTACGATTACCAGCAGCACTATGGACCCAATCCAGATCCAGATCTTTTTGCTCTTACGCGATGCAGCCATTGGCGTACCTCCCAGCACAACAGGAGCAAACCGCTCCAGATATGAAAGCCGAATGAATGTGGGCCCGATGAATTCGCAAATAAGACAAGCAATCGTCGTTCCAATGAACTTGCTGCAAACGATCGAATTCGATGTGACCGCTGCCCTCTACAACCAGATACGCAGGATGAATACTTTCGGTTCCAGGGAGTCGTCAGGTGATCTCACTCACGCGAGACCTGGGGTCGTCCATGAATACGCGGCGTTCCTCATGAATAGGGACGAACCAAAGCTGCAACTGTTAACGAAACTTGCAAGCAATCTGTCACTCGGATTCGCTGCGCCAGATTTGAGACGGGTATTGCCCCTCCCGCCGGTTAACTTATGTAGTATTCTGTATCTCTTTGATTGTAAAGTAGAATGCTACATAGAGCAAAGTCAGGCCTGCGGATCCGGAATAACCTGCCCCCTGCCGAATGCTATCCTCACAACCGAGATGCACGGTCTGCCCGTTTTACAGATTGCTGCTGTTGCCATGCTAATCCTGGCCAACGCGTTCTTTGTGGCCGCGGAGTTCGCCATGGTCAGCACCCGCGACACGCGCATCGAGCAGCTCATGGCGGCCAAGGTTCCGGGCGCCCGTGCGGTGCGGCGGCTGCAGCACGAACTGGAATACTTTCTCCCCGCGGTGCAACTGGGCGTTACGTTGTGTTCGCTGGCCATCGGGTGGATCGGCGAGCCGCTGGCGGCCGGGGTGATTCTTGGCTGGATAGACCTTTTGCCGCATCCACCTGCGCATGTCCAGGTCTATGCCCATGCGACCGCTCTGGTCGCCGTCGCTTTGGGATTCTGCTTCATCACGTATTTTCATGTCACCATCGGCGAACTCGTGCCCAAGTCACTGGCGCTGCGACGGGCCGAAGCGCTGGCTGTCGCCGTGGCCCCCCCGATGCTGATCTTCATGCGCATGGCACGCCCCGCTGTGCGGCTTCTCAAGGGATCAGCCGCGCTCATCCTCCGTGGCTTCGACATTCCCATGACCGAACGCGCCGCAGTTCATTCCCCGGAAGAATTGAAGCTGATCACCACGGCCGCCCGGCGTCTCGGCATATTGCCGCGCTTTCAGGAGACGCTGATCCATCGCGCCATCGAGTTGGACGATGTTCCGGTGCGCGAAATCATGACGCCGCGACAGCGCATCTTCTCACTGCCGTCAAATATGGCGATCGAGGAGGCCAGTGCACAGGTGATCGAGCACATGAATTCCCGTGTGCCCGTGTATGACGAAACCAAGGGACCGGAGCACATTATCGGCGTGGTCTACTCCAAGGATCTGGCGCGGCTGATGTTTTTCCGGCCGAAGACGCAGGCGCGAGTCGCACAGCAACCAATAGTCGAGAATGCACCGCGTCCGGCAAATCCCCAGCTTGGTCTGCCTTTCATGGAGCTGCGGTTGCGCCAGGTGATGCGTGAGGTGCTGGTGGTACCTGAGACCAAGTCTGCACTGGCGCTGATGCGCGAATTCCAGCAGAAGCGCCGGCAGATGGCGATCGTTGTGGATGAGTATGGTTCGACGGTAGGCCTTGTCACGGCCGAGGACGCCATTGAACAGCTCACCGGTGAGCTCGAAGATGAATTCGATGATCCGGCACGCCCGGTGCTGGCTAATGCGCAAGGCACGCTGGTGCTGGAAGGCAGCGCCAACCTGCGCGATCTGGAAACCCAGATGCAATGGAGCCTGCCGCGCGAGGGCGGAGTCGAGACGCTGGCGGGATTCGTGCTCACACGCCTCGGTCACATTCCGCGCGTCGGAGAGAGCATCGAATATGAGGGACGCCGCCTCACTGTTGCTGAGATGGATGCCCGCCGCATCGCGAAGATTCGCGTGGATTCGACCGAGAAAGAGAAGCAGCCGGCCTCAGCGCAGACAACCTAGTCAACTGCAAGGATCAGGGTTCGATTTTGCCGTTGGCCGGGCCCGTCGATTCGCGGATCACCAGTTCCGGCTCCATCACCACCTCCGCCGGATGAGCAGAATCGCGGCTGGCGATTCGCTCCAGCAGGATCTGCGCGCCGCGCTGGCCCATTTCAAACAGCGGCTGGCGCACAGTGGTGAGCGAAGGTGTGGAATAGGCGGCCGACTGGATGTCATCGAATCCGACCACGGAAACATCTTCCGGCACGCGGCGGCCCGCGTCTTTCAGGGCTCGAATCGCGCCAATCGCGGCGATGTCGTTGAAGCAGAAGATGGCCGTGAAGTCCTTCGTCTTTTCAAGCAGCCCTTGCATGGGCTTGTAGCCGATCTCCGGCGCCATGGGATGCTGGCCGGTCTTCATTGACCAGCTTGCGGCGTCGATACGAATCACCAGGTTTGGATCGATGCGAACCCCGATTTCGCCAGCGACCTGCTGGATGCTTTGCCAGCGATAGTCAGAATCGGGAATGGCGCGCGGTCCCCGCATGAACGCGATGCGCCGGTGGCCGAGTTGGTAGAGGTAAAGAAGCGCGGTCTCAACGGCCTTGTGGTGGTCGAGAACGATGTTGGTGACGTTCGGGACAAGGCTGTGAGCCGAGATGGCAACCACGGGGACGGGAACTGCGATCTGGTCGGCAGGCGTGTTCAGCAGCAGGAAGCCGTCAACGGCGCGCTCGACCAGCATTCGCGGATATTGTTCGATGAGTTCCTTTTTCCAGTCATGGCAGGCAGTGAAGTAGAAGTAGTGTGCGCTGGTCAGTTCCTGCACAACACCGCTCATGACGCTGGTGAAGTAACCTTCGCTCAAATCAGGCGCGAGCACGCCGACCGACATCGAGCGGCTCTGGCGCAGGGATCGGGCGAAGTAATTCGGACGATAATTGAGGCGCCGTGCGGCCTCCAGCACGCGGTTCCGGGTCTCCTGCGGTATGGACTTTGCGGAGGGTGAATTATTGAGAACCAGCGAGACAGTAGTTTGCGACAGCTCCAGATGTTCAGCCAGCGTCCTGAGGTTTACGTGCCCTGATGGCGCTGAATCCTTACTTCTTGCCATGCAGGAGTTGTAGCACGTTTCGGGGCAGTCCGGACACCCCCATCGAGCCGGAAATACATCGATTTTCTTCAGCAGTAACCAACAGAAACAATCAGCCGGTCAGAGAATCGTGATGTGGTTCAGACCGGGTTTCAAGGTCCTGGCCTGATCGTGGAAAAGAAAGCTGCCGGAGAGGGTGCTGGGAAGGGTGATGGTCGCGGTAAGCCCGGCACCGGAACGGTGGTATTCAACCTTGATCTCGCCCTGGGGATGGGGAAATTTGGCTTCCAGGGAGTTGAGAGGGCCGAGGTGAGGCGCAATACGGACGCTGCGAAATCCGGGGGATGCCGGTTCGATCCCGGCTACAAGCGTGAGCATGTCGAAGATAGGGTGAGAGGACCAGGCGTGGGAATCTGAACGGGTGTCACCCGGGATTTCGGGCCAGGTACTGAAGTGGAGCGGTAGAAGTTTTCGCCAGGGATCGAGGGAATTCAGATAGTCGTCCGCCATTCCGGCGTGCTCGAGCGCGCGGGCGAGGTAGAAGCGAAAGTAGTAGGAAGCGGAGAGCACTCCGTTGGGCGTTGTCCCGGGCTCGATAGCGAGCATCCGTTTTAAGGCATCCTGCTGGCGGTCTTTTGGGATTACGTCGTACAGGACGCCGAGAATATTGGCTTGCTGGCTGAAAACCTTGTGGTCGGGGTTGTCGGCAAGCAAGCCGGGATCAGGCATCCAGCAGAGAGAAGTCAGAGCAGAACGCACGTGGTTGATTCGCTCGTCGTAGCGCGAGGCCAGCCCAGGATCTCCGAGGTGGCGTTCGAGGTCGGATGCGTCGATCAGCGCGCCAAGATACTGCAGGGTAGTGTCGCAGGAGCGTCCTTTGCTGTCGTAGGTGGGGATGTCGCCCGTGGGTACCCAGTCGATGAAGCTCCACCACGGAAGCTGCCCCAGGAGGCCGGATGGGGTCTCGTACTTCGCGAACCAGTTGAGGATACCGCGGGTGCCGGGAATGGAGTCGCGTACGATTTGCGGGTCCGGGCGGTACATCCAGTAGTCGTGCAACATGCCGATCCAGAGCAGCGAAAAGGTGGGAATGTTCTGCGGCAGCGAACTCGGGTAGCGGCTGCGCGTGATGCCTTCCGGGATGCGGGAATGATCGAAGGCGGCGATGGCCTGCTGCCCTAGGCGATCATCGTTGGCTATCGTGTAGGAAATCAGTGCCTGGATACGGGTATCGCCGATGTATTGGAGCTGCTCATAGTAGGGCGTGTCCATGTAGGTTTCGTGGGCATCGAGCCGCGCGGTACGCCAGCTGATGTCCCAAATCTTGTCGAGATCGGCATCGCCCGACTTGAACGTGGCACGCTGCTGGAACGGGTAGGCAGTGAAATACGCTTTGAGGGATTCGAGGGTGAGCGGTTCGGATCCGGTCGTGATGTCTAGATCGAGATAGCGCCAGGTACGCCACCACAAAGGCATGAACACGCGGTTCTGACCACCGTCGGGAAGGAAGCTGTCGGTGAGGCCGAGAGCTACGCGCGGATGCTCCTTGCCGTCGGGGCCTTTGTAGCTGATGGCATCGCGATCACCCTTGTGTTCCTGGTCGTCATACAGCGCTTCAGAGTAAGTAATGACAATGTGCGAACCTTTCCCGCCGGAGACGGTCAACTCGGGGTAGGCAGTAGTGAGGGTTTTGCGGTCGAGAAGGATGTGGACGTGAACACCCGGAGGAAGTCCAGCGGGTTGATCAGGAAAGTGGAGAAGGCCCGGCTGTTCAGCAGCAATATCGTCCATGCTAACAACCGAACCGGTCCCAGTCGGCGCATACTCCATATGCGGCAATTGGTCGGGAATCAAACCCCACGGATTATCGCCGGTCGTATCAGCAGAATGAGCCAGTTGGACGCCGACAAAGATGCTGTCGCGCATGGGCGATGCTGCCGGAACCCAGTTCGGGCCGGGAACGTCGCCGTCCCAGTTCCAGTCGTATTTTGAGGCATCGATCTCTTCCCCCGGCCCGGAGGCAAAGTAAGTCTTCAGGGTGACATGACTGCGATCCAGTACCCGTTGTCCGGGTTCCTCCTCAACCAGCCAGTCCTTCGGAGTGCTGATGCTCGTCGGCCCGTCCGCTTCGCTCTCGAGCAGAAAAGCGGTGCGGTCGCTGAACTGCGCGATCGGCGCAAAGATGCCGAAGCTCCAAACCTTCGCGGTAATAAGGTTGTGTCCGGGCTTGAGGAATGCTGCAATATCGAACCGCTCGTAGCGCCAATGCGCAAGGTCGCCACGGGCTGGGCCATCGCCCACACGTTCTCCATTTACATAGAGGATGAAGCGGTTGTCCGCACTGACGCGAACCAGGTATGTCGTGGGGACGGAGGGAAGTTCCAGGTTCCGACGGAAGTGGAGCACGAGCGGTTCGCGCAGAGGGGCAGTGGGGTGCGTGATCCAGGAGGCCTTCCACTCATGGTGCGGGGCGTCGGCCTGGAGGGTGGATTGGGCGAAAAGTGGGAGAGGCGCGAGGATAACGGCGAGAAAAAGTGTGAATTGGCGCATAAGATTGGCCGAACGAGTTCCAGATCATCAGCTTACCGGAATGGAGAGCGGTCTTGGAGCACCCGAAGTGTTTTTCGCGTACACCCGGCCGCCTTCACCGTAGTCTGCCGATTGCATCGAAGCCTGGGCAAGCCGAAACGCGGCAACCGCGACCACACGCTTGTCACCGAATACGCTGTACACATTTGATTTAGCAGCACTGTAACCTTCTATTCATCTTTGCCCGGTAGCCTACGGACGGTGAACCTACAAGTGCCAGAGATACGTATCTCTCAACCTCCAACCCCGTCTGCCCCCAGAACTTCGGCCCCGGAACGAGCAGCGGACGCATCGAAGAACGAGGTTTCCGCGGTCCGCAAATTCCTGATGTCGCGAGGTAATTCTGCGCTCGCCGACCGCGGTTTTCGCCTGCTGATGACTCTGTGCGCGTTGAGTATCTTTGGCATTGTCGCGCTGATCCTCGCCGAATTGATACTTCGTTCTCAGCTGTCGTGGCAACAGTTTGGGTTCAAGTTCTTCGCGAATTCCTCAGGCAGTTTCTGGGATCCCGTGAACGGGCACTTCAGTGCTCTTCCGTTCGTATACGGCACTATTGTGTCCTCGTTGCTGTCGCTCGTGATCGCGGTTCCCCTGGCGATCGGCCTGGCGACATTCCTTACGGAGATGAGTCCCCGATTCCTGCGCGGGCCGCTCGCATTTATTACCGAATTGCTGGCTGCGATTCCAAGCATTATTTATGGAATGTGGGCCCTCTTTGTGCTCGTTCCCTTGCTACGCGATCACGTGAATCCACTGCTGGTGAAGTACCTGGGATGGAGCGGCCTGTTCACCGACGACAATCCGACCGGTCTGGGCTATGTGGCGGCAGCCGTCATCCTGGCCATCATGATCCTGCCGATCATTTCGTCGCTCACGCGCGAGGTGATGACGGCGGTGCCGCACTCGCAACGCGAAGCAGTACTGGCCCTCGGCGCGACGCGTTGGGAGATGATCCGGATGGGCGTTCTGCGCAACGCACGCATCGGCATTGTAGGCGCGGTGATTTTGGGACTGGGACGAGCCCTGGGTGAAACCATGGCGGTCACGATGGTGATCGGCAATACTCCGGAGATTCACAAGTCGTTGCTCTCCAATGGCGCATCGATGGCCTCGGTGATTGCCAATGAATTCAGCGAGGCCGTGAGCGATATCCATCGCAGCGCACTGATTGAAATCGGATTAGCGTTGTTTGTGGTAACCATCATCGTGAACGGGTTGGCACGGGTGCTGGTATGGGCCGTAACGCGCGGTGCGCCGGCAAGGGTGAACTGACGTAAAGGGACTGAGGGACTAAGGACTAGGGAGTAGGAGATGGCGGCGAGCAGTTCGAGCTTTCGATCAGGTTGGCGGACGGTTTCCGATCATGCGGTGACCGGGCTGGCGATTCTGGCCACTCTCCTCGTGGTTCTGCCCCTGGTCGCGGTTTTTGTTTACCTGCTGATCAAGGGCGCCAGTTCCCTCAATCTGGATTTCTTCATCAAGAATCCAGCACCCGAAGGCGAGCCGGGCGGTGGCATGGCCAACGCCATTGTAGGTTCCGGGGTACTGCTTGGGATCGCAAGTGCCATAGGAATCCCGATCGGAATCGGTGGCGGTATTTACCTCGCGGAGTTCGGACGCGGTACCAAGTTGGCCAATGCCATTCGTTTCACGGCGGATGTGCTGAACGGCGTGCCTTCGATTGTGATGGGGCTCGCGGCTTACTCGCTAATCGTGGTTCCGCAGAGACACTTCTCAGCCTTCTCCGGCGGCGTGGCGCTGGGCATCATGATGATTCCCACCGTGGCGCGAACCACTGAGGAGATGCTGCTGATGGTGCCGAATACCATTCGCGAAGCGGCTCTGGGACTGGGTTTGCCCAACTGGCGTTCGGTCCTCTCCATCACCGTTCGAACCGCGTCTCCCGGAATCATCACTGGATGTATGCTGGCGTTTGCCCGTGTCGCCGGAGAAACCGCGCCGCTGATCTTCACGGCCCTGGGGAACGGATTTTATAGCGTTGATCCCAGTCAGCCGATTCAAGCGTTGCCGTTGCAGATCTGGGTGTATGCCAGCGGACCGTACGAAGACCAGCATCGGCTGGCGTGGGCGGGAGCGCTGGTGCTGATTGTGTTGATCGTCCTTGCCGTGTCGCTGGTTCGTTACGTGACCAGCCGTGGAGTTTTAAAAGGGACGAGCTAAGCAGTTCTTCGTTCTCAGTTGGTATCGAAGAAAAAAACTCGGCAACGAACTACGAACCGGGAGCTTTCGTTAGCAAGGAGAAAGGCACGTGGGCGTCGGCATCGAGGTGAAAAACCTGAATGCGTGGTATGGCACAAACCATACGCTACAGGACATCAACCTGAACATCCCGGCCAATCATGCGACGGCGCTGATTGGCCCTTCGGGGTGCGGGAAGAGTACGTTTGTGCGCTGCCTAAACCGGATGCACGAAACCAATCCCATTGCCCGCGTGACCGGGACCGTGCGCATTGGCGACCTGGACATTTACAGCGAAGCAAAGCCGGTAGAGATCCGCCGCCGCGTGGGGATGGTGTTTCAGCGCCCCAACCCGTTTCCCACCATGTCGATCTACGACAATGTGGCGTCAGGGTTGAAACTCAATGGGTATCGCAACAAGCGCGCGCTTGACGAGGTTGTCGAGCGGTCTCTCAAGGACTCGGCTCTATGGGATGAAGTCAAGGACGATTTGAAGTCCAAATCGGGCGCCAGCCTCTCAGGCGGCCAGCAGCAGCGGCTTTGTATTGCGCGAGCCTTGGCTGTGGATCCGGAGGTGTTGCTGATGGACGAGCCGGCTTCGGCGCTGGACCCGGTATCTACTTCGAAAATAGAAGACCTGATATTTCAGTTGAAATCGCAGTACACTATCGTGATTGTGACCCACAACATGCAGCAGGCAGCCCGAGTGGCTGAAAATACGGGCTTCTTTCTGAACGGGCGCATGGTGGAGTTCGATTCGACCCACAAGATTTTCACGAACCCCAGCGACAAGCGCACTGAGGATTACATCACGGGCAGGTTCGGATGACGACACGACTTCGGTTTCAGCAAAGTCTCGATCAGTTGAAGGAGAATTTGCTGGTGATGGCCGGCTTGGCCGAGCAGGCCATCCAGCGCGCCATTGAGGCCTACCGGGTCCGCGATCTCTCCATCTGCGACCTGGTGAGCCGCAGCGAAGTTGCCATCAACCGGCTGGAACGCGACATCGACCAGGCCGCGCTCGACATTCTCGCCATGGAGCAGCCCATGGCGATCGATCTGCGTTTCATCCTCAGCGTGATCAAGATCAACGCCGATCTGGAACGCGTGGGCGACTCGGCGAAGAGCATCAGCGAGCGAGTGCGCAATATGGAACAGATGGCGGTAGCCGAACTGCCGGTGGATATTCCGCGCATGGCGACGCTATCGGCGGAGATGGTGCGCAAGAGCCTGCAATCTTTTATCGATGCCAATCCTGAGTTGGCGCGCGCGGTGCTGACTATGGATGACGCCGTCGACACCATGAATCGCGCGGCATACAGATCGCTGACCAAGGTGATGGAGGATCAGAGCCACATCGCGCCGCAGGCTCTGAATGCGCTGATGATCTGCCGCGCCCTCGAGCGCGTGGCCGATCATGCGACTAACATCGCGGAGGACGTGATCTTCTGGGTCGAGGGTTCGGATGTGCGTCATCACAAGAGCGTGATGGCACTGAAAAAAGCCGCCGAAGCGCAGAGCTCCAGCTAAAAGCAAACAGCCCTCTCGAACTGCGTATTGAAAGTCACCACAGTCCCCAGCGAAAACTCGTTTTGAAGTCACGACTTCACAGCCTGTTTGAAGAAATAGAGTTTCTTCGATATCCATGATTCGGCACTGCGTTAGTCTTGATGAAGCATGTCAGAGTATGCGATGAACGTTGGCGAGACAACGAGTGGCGAAGGCGGTCCGGCTCCGCTCTATGCCGAGCTGTTGAAAAAACTGCAACGTGATCAGGCCGCCGAGCAGCGCCGGGAAAGAGCGCTTGGATACGCCAAGGTCGCGGTTGCATTTGTCACGTTGCTCTCTGCGGTGATCCTTCTTTATTTCTCGCGATACTTATGGCTGCTTCTGCT
This sequence comes from Occallatibacter sp., assembly GCA_036495975.1. Taxonomy (GTDB): domain Bacteria; phylum Acidobacteriota; class Terriglobia; order Terriglobales; family Acidobacteriaceae; genus Telmatobacter. Next base: position 158,659 of record DASXLY010000010.1, read on the forward strand.
CCCGGCGGGCGGCTTCGCCTGTCTTGCGGTTTTGCACGAGAATCGGTTGCAGCAGATTCGCTGGCGGCAGCGGGCAATTGCGTTTTATGAACGAGGAATCGCGCGCACGCTGGATCGATGGGCGGGGACCGGCGAAACGGGAGACAGGTTCCTCGATGAATCCCATCCATATGCGCGCGATCTCGATCTGTTTGGCAAGGCGTCCTTGTTTGAATTGCTATGCACGGCGCGCACCCGCGCCGGCGAGCAGAAGCTGGCGGCGTGGCTGTTGTCGGCTGCGCCGGTGAAAGAGATCAAGGCTCGTCATGTCGCGATCACCGAACTTCGCGACCGCACCAAGCTGCGCGAAGAGTTGTTTTGCATCGGCGAGACGGTGCGAACGGCTGTACACTCCGAGGCGCTGGCAAAATGGGGCGAGCGGAAGCCAATTCTGAAAGCCCCGTCGATTCGAGTGACGACCACGCTGCTGGGGGGGCTGTGGATTGTGGGAATGGTGGCGTGGGGTGTGCTCGGGTGGGGCGCGGTTGCGCTTGCGATTTCCGCGCTGAATCTCGCATGGGCACATCGTATCCACGCACGATGGGACGCTGCAGCGGAGGCAATTGAAGAGGCGACACACGATCTGGCTGTGTTGGCCGGGGTGCTTCTGCTCATCGATCGCGGACAGTTCTCGTCGACCAAGCTGCGCGAGATACAGGCACGCCTGAAACATGCAGACTTTGCGCCATCGGATGCCATTCGCAAGCTCGACCGAGTGGTGAGTTATCTCGAGTCACGGCGAAATCCGGCGATGCGGCTGTTGGATGTGCTGATGTTCTGGAGCGCGCAATTCGTATTTGCGGCCGAGGGCTGGCAGCAGGAATTCGGTCCGCACATTCGAGGCTGGCTTGAGGGGGTGGGCGAGTTTGAGGCGCTGACTGCGCTGGCTGGTTACGCATTTGAGCATCCCGCCGATGTGTTTCCGCAGTTTGTCGGGGCTGGGCCGTTATTCGACGCGCAGGGATTGACGCATCCATTGCTTGCGTCAGACAAGGCGATTCGCAACGAGGTGAAACTCGGCGATGGCGTTCAGCTGATGATTCTGAGCGGGCCGAACATGGCAGGCAAAAGCACGTTTATCCGTTGCGTCGGCGTGAACGCGGTGCTGGCACTGTGCGGAGCCCCGGTGCGTGCGACGAGTCTGACGCTGTCTCCATTAGCCGTCGCGGCATCGATCTGTGTTCTAGATTCGCTCTCGGGAGGTACCTCGCGTTTTTACGCGGAGATCCGCCGATTGAAACTTGCGGAAGATCTGGCCTCCGGGGCTCTGCCGGTTCTCTTCCTGATGGATGAACTGCTGTCAGGAACGAACTCGCACGACCGGCTCGAAGGCACGAAGCTCATCGTTCGAGGCCTGATGGATCGCGGCGCCATCGGTATCGTGAGCACTCACGATCTGGCGCTGGCAGAGATCCCGGAATCCATGGGCGGACACGCAGCCAACTTCCATTTCGAAGACCGGCTCGAAAATGGAAAGCTGATCTTCGATTACAAGCTGAAGCCAGGTGTGGTGAAGACCAGCAATGCGTTGGAGCTGATGCGGTCGATCGGGCTGGGCGCCGTGAGCACAACTCGCGATAGCAAGCCCTGAATTACTGTATCCGGAAGCCGCTCCACACGAGTCGCTGTGACCCTCAGGGAACACGCAAAGGCCACGCCAACTTAGGAATTGCCGTGAATCTCCCACCAATCGAAGAGCGACATGCGCGGGAAGTAGAGTCCGGCGCGCAGTTGCGTATCAGAACCATACAAATTGCGCAGGACAGCTGCGTACATCTTCAGCTGCGGTTCGAATGCCAGGCGAAAGGCAGGCAGCACCTTGGCGGGGTCGGGCCGATCAACGTGCGCAGTCTTGTAATCGATGATCCATAGTGCATTGGCTCCCTGCTGAAGCGGCTCAGGACCCGCTTGAAAGAGTCGATCCACGCGGATTTGGCGCAGGTCGCCGCCAACTACGCCTGCCCAGCCGGATTCGCTGGCAGCATCCGGGTGAGGGGAGAGAATCCACTGTCCCAGTTCGTCCCGCGATGCGGCGAGCGCGCAATCCAGAGCCTGCGCCGCAATTTTCTCCGCCTGCGTCAGTGCAATTCCGGCTGCACGCACCAGCGAAACGATCCGCGGCCGAAACTGCTCAAGAGCGATCCGCACGTCCGACCATTCGTGCCTGGTACGCAAGCGGGCAAGTTCCTCCAGAAGCTTGTGCACTGCATTGCCGAGCGCGCGCGAGGGCAGGCCGCCCTGGTGGCGCTCATAGGCGTTCCCCTCACCGAACCCGGTCACGGCTCCGGCGGATTCGAGATGGAGAGCGACTGCCGCTTGCGGCTTGAACCCCGCGGGAAGTCTCCGCAGAATCGTCGCCCTGGGCATCGCAATTATATTGTCGAGGCCGCTGGCCGCTAGGGATTCGAGTTCGATCTCGACCTTCGCAGCCGTTGTTTGCCGGGACGATTTCCATGCTTCGAACGTGACGTGAATCTCTTGACCCAGTGCGGGCCACGCTGTGGCCAACAGGCATTTTGAAGGCTCGGACAGGCTAAGCGTGCCATCGCGTTCTCGCTTGTAGTTTGGCCGGGCGAAGAGATGCAGCTCTTCGCGCGCGCGGGTGGCGGCGACGTAAAGAATGCGGCGCATCTCCTGCGCCTCGCGTTGTGCATGAATGCGTTCCACCCATTTTTTTGCCATCCCGGGATCAGTGCCCTTGAATTGGACCGGCGCGATCAGGAACTCGGTAAGGTCTTCATCGGGATCGACCAGGCCTCGCTCCATCCACGAAAGAAGTTCCGTTTTGTTTCCGCCGCCCGGAGCCTGCAGCTCGGGCACGATCACAACTTCGAATTCAAGTCCCTTCGACTTGTGAATCGTCATCAATTGGACACCATGCTCGCCGCTGGTTGCAGGATCAGGCAACGCGCACAGTTCTTCCAGCGCCGCATCGATTGCTGGGCCAACCAAATCCTGTTCGCCGCGCGGCAGCTTATCGAGCAGGGTCCAGAAAAGATCGAGGTTGGCTCGGGCCGTATCATCCACGGTACGATCGCCACCCAAAGCGCGCCATAGCTGCTGCATCAATGTCCCGATAGAGGCTGTCGGCAGGCCAGCGCGCATGTGCGGAACGGACGCAAAGGCTGCGAGAACGCGCTCCGCAGCGTGTCGCGACTCTCCGGACAGCTGTCCCATGCAATTACGAAGCAGTTCGGGAATCGGCACAACCGGGTGCGATTCACCATCGGCGCCGGCGATCGCGTGCAGCTCGGCGAGGCTTAGTCCGCACCACGGGGCGCGCAAAACGCCGAGCCACGAAACGCGATCCAGCGGATTGAACACGGCGCGAGCCAGCGCAACAGCATCCAGGATCTCGGGCCGATCCTTTAGCGATTCGAGTTCGACGGCACGGAAGGGAATTCCGGCTTCACGCAACGCCTCGGCAATTGGTTCTAGCGCGGTGCGGGCGCGGCCGAGCACGGCGATTCTGTATTTGCGGTCCGCAACCCGTGCATCCTCGACCCGATCGAGATGGCTCTGAATGACCGCGACGATTTCGCTGATGCTCCGTGTGTGCGCAGCTTCCCGTTGCTCTGCGATTTCCTGTTTGGCTCTCGCCGCATCGGGATGGCTGGAATTGCCGGTCCGCGACTGCGGCATGAACTCGACGTGAACGTCCAGGCGCCTCCCGGAGGCGAACCCGGCACTGCGCGCGGGCTCGGCCGCGGCAAAGTCGATACCGCTTCCGTCATCTTCGTCAAAGACTGCTTTGAACACATCGTTCAGACGGGAGACGAGTTCGGTATCGGTACGGAAATTGGAAGAGAGGCGTGCGAGATCAAGAGGGAAGGCGCTTCCGTCGTTGAGTTCGAATCCGCGCTCTTTAACGCGCTGGAAAAGTTCCGCCTCGGCATCGCGGAAGAAGTAAATTGATTGCATCGGATCGCCCACAACGAAGATGGTGCGGCCGGCGGAATCAGGCCACGCCTCGATGAGCGCTGTAACAAACTCGTGCTGCCGGCGGCTGGTGTCCTGGAATTCATCCACCAGCAGATGGCGGATATCGTCAGCCACGGCCAGGGCTGCGTCTGAGGGCAATGCGTCTACGCCGCGCAGGACTTTCCGGGCGATCTGGGCAACTTCAATGAAGTCGACGGCGCCCGCTTCGGCAAAGATAGCCTTCAGTTCGCCGGCCGCATGACGCAGCAGCGTGAAGCTGGCACGGATGATCTGCCATTCTTCTTCGCTATAACGCGCGGGGGGAAGGCTGCGAACGGCGGAGAGTGCTTCTTCGAGGCCCGGAACGCTCGACAGTTGCTCATTGAGATCTTCAGCGCGAAGCTTTTCGTCTCGGAACTCCGCGGGAAAACCGAGACGGATATTGAAGCTTTTGCGGAATTCGCCGGTGTCCTTTATCAGCAGGTGCGACAAGCAGAGGTATGCGGTACGAGCATCTTCGAGAGCGGTAGCCTCTTCAAAAGGGCCGAGAGGGAAATTAGCTCGTTCCGCAAGATCCCGGTAGATTTCGCTTGCTCCATGTTCACATGCGAACTGCGCTAACTCATGTGCTTCCTGGCAAGTCCCGGGAATCTGACAGAGGAGGCGTTCCAGTTTATCTAATGCCGCGCGCACAGCCCTGGCAAATGGCTGCTCCAACTGCTCCCGAAGTTTCTCCCAATCCTTCTCCTGGTTCAATACAAAGTCGTGCATCCAGCGGTCGCGCTGGCCAAGCATTTCCACGAGCAGACTTTCCAGTTCCTTCCAGCCGTTGTCGCGCCAAAGGAGCAAATCCCTTATAGCGTCGCTGAGCTCAACATACGCTGGATCGCCCAGTTTCTCGAGCGTGGCGCGCGCAGCCATACGGTACAGGTCCGCAGGACGCTCATTGATCTGCAACTGGTTGCCAATGCCGGAATGGATAGGTTGTTGGATCGCGAGTTCGCGACAGAAGGAGTCAATGGTGGAAATGCGAAGCTGCGACGCCAGGTCGGGCAGCCGCCAGTCGCGTTCGCGCGAGCGGGCCAGTGCGCGTGCCGCGAGTGCTTCCATCGATGTGTCGTCAGCGGCAAACGGGGCCGAAGTTCTCCCCGCGGCGTTTTCAAGCTCGCTTAGAATGCGGTGCCGCATCTCGGCGGCAGCGGCACGGGTGAAGGTGATGGCGACAATCTGTTTCGGATCGTCCACTTCAGCGAGCAGACGCAGAAATCGGCGGGTGAGGAGATCGGTCTTGCCGGAGCCCGCTGGCGCCTGCACAATGACGGAGCGGCTGGAATCAAGCGCAATATCTCGCTGGGCCTGATCAGGCGGCGCCGGGAGCACGGAGCTACTCTTCGATGTCATCGTCGTCCTCCGTGTCCCTTTCTTCAAATCGGGCGCGATTCGCGGGTTCCTGGATCCGGCATACGGATTGCCGTCCGCAACGCTCGCAGGTCTTCGGATAGTCGCGCGGATCAACCTCGGCTTGGCCATGAAGGAAGTCCTTCACCAGTCGTTCAATGGCATCCTTCCAGTCAGATTCTTCCTGCGCTGTCAGCTTGCGCTTCACCAGAGAGCTATTGGCGCTGAGACTCGGCAGAAGAGTCTCTTTCGCGTTGGCAACACGCCCGGTGAATTCGGGTTTGCCTATGCGGACCTTGCCGAATACCAATCCTCCGCTGACCGGCCCGCCGTAGCTCTCGAATAACGACGGTTGAAGCGGATCCAGGCCGAACAGTTTGTAGAGCGGAAGTTGCACGTCCTCGGGTCGCGGCACATCCCACGACTTGGAATCAACATTGCCGGTTTTGTAATCAATGATCAGCTGCGATCCGTCATGCAGTCGATCGACGCGATCGAGTCGCAGGTTCATGCTGAGACCGGCGATGGTGACGGGGCGCTGAGCTTCGGTTTCTTCCACCGTAAAAACAAGGCGGCCACGCTCAAAGTCAAGCCACTCGGCTACCAGGCGAATCAGCCGGGTCTCTTCAAGCTCGAGGTACATCTTCGGCATCTGTTCCTCAATGCCGGGCGGTAAAGCGGATCGAAACACGGCTTTCACATGGGTCCGAACGAACGCGGCAAGGTCCTTGATGTCCATCAACTCGCGATGAGTGCGGATTCCCGGACGCTTGCCGGACCAGACCGAGTGCAGCACCTCGTGCAGGATTTGTCCACGTTGCTTCGCGCTGAGTCCGGCCTCGGCGAAGTCCCATGATTCGGCCGCAAGCCGCGCTCCGGCAAACGCCTTGAACGGACATTGCGATTGCGACGAGAGCACTCCGGCTCCGCCCTTCACGTTGCCCAGCCGGAAGGGAATCCTGGTCGAATCGTGGTACTCGATGGAGAGGGGCGGCTCGTAAAGCGGTGGAAACAAATTGGCGAACAATGACTGCTCGGTGCCCGCAATTTGCTTTATCAATCGCGATGGCCGGGTTTCCATGTCGTCCTTCTGTTCAGCGAAGCTGAAATTCACCGCAGGAGCTGAAGAGATCAGGCGATGTGTGATGGCGGCGGAGAATTCCCAGTCGAGCACATGCGAGGAATGGGGCATTGCCGCTTCACGCTGCACATGCGGCGGCAGAAATGGATGCATGGGAGCGGCTGCCGGCCACGTGTCTTCATCCGCGCCGAGGAACCATATCGCATCCGCTGACAGGCCGGCGGACTCGGCCGGACCCACGATCTGAATCGGCGCATCCGTCGACTCCGGCGTAAACAGAATCTCTGCGGCCGCGGTTTCAAGTTCGTTGAGAAAATCGTGCCACGCTATCCGCCGCCCGCTGAATCCCAACGATCCGGCCGTGTCCAGTGCATACTGCCAGCGGCGAAGAGCCTGGAAATCGGCGCTGCTTTGCGTGAGTGTGCCGGGCCATCCTATGGCTTCGAGCGTCCGGGGAACGGCATCGGCCCAGTCCACAGGGTTCTGATGCCGGTCCAATCCCTTTAAACTTAGCTGGGCTTCGCGCAGGCGTCGCACCCACTGCGCCGGTGCGCTGCCAGACATCTCCTTCAGCAGCGAGTCCAGCGTCCACTCGATGCGCTGCCGGTCGCGATAACGCAACCTGCGCATGCATGCTTGCAATGCAACGCACTCATCAGGACTTCCCGCGTATCCGCTCGCAAAGAGCCAATCAAGTTCGTTTTCGCCCAGGCTGCCGGAGAGCCAGCGCAGAAACAGAAGCGCCGATCGTGCCAGCGGAACATCGTTCAGCGGCACGCCCAGCGACAACTCAAATAGCGGAGCAGTCCCAGGCGGGTGAAAACGAAGGAAGGCGCGTTCGATCTCGCCTCGACGCTGCGCCAGGTCTTGCGTGATGATTAGCAGCCGTGTATCAGGCTTCGCTTGCAGTTGCTGATCGCACCACCAGGCGCAGGCCTCCAACTCCGATTGGCCGTCGCGAACAGAAAAGAAACTCGCCTGGCCGCTCCCGTCCGCTGTTTCCGTCCGTTGCCACTTGCCCCATGCATCAAACAGCGCTTGCTGAACCGGAAGAATGCGATCGAATCCGGCAATGCGCAGTGAAGTGCGGACCGACGTTTCCTTTTGCAAAATCGAGACCAGTTCTTGAGGCACGCGGCTGCGGCTGATCAGTTGGTTCTTCCAGCAATGCCGGTCGAATTCCGCCAGCCATTGGCTGAAGGCGCCAGTGTCCTGATCCCAGCCGGCACGGGCGCGCTCCTCCAGATAACGGGGAGCGTAACTGCAAAGCAGATTGTGGGCATTCATGGCCATTGCCGCCAGGCGGCGAACGGAAGCAGGCAGCGTAGTGGGCAAGTGCTTGTCGCTGTGGATGATCTCAGACCAGATCTGCTGCTCCTGGGCCGGGTTCAGCAGAAGGCGCGAATCGCGCGCCATCTCCTGCCAGGCATTGCTGGCAAACACGCCCCAGTCGTTGATCGCCGGCAATGGCCACGCGGAGAGACCCTCCTCGCGGCGACGCCGGTGAAACCCCGCCTGCAGGGCCCGGGCCGCACGGTCGCTGGATGCAACCACAACTCCGGCTTGACGCAGCCATGCGTCGAGGTCAGCCCCCGATTGAGTGCCCCCCGATTGTGCGCTCATGGATGGGTTATACGCCTCGCGGAACGGACGCGCCACGCGCGGAAATGTGGGAAACGGGCCGGAGTTTCGAACCCCGTGAACGAAGACCTGTTTGGGAGCATCCCGGGTTGTAAACTGGGATGTGATAAGCAGATTCCTTGTTCTTGCAGTGCTTATAGTTGCAGTGCTCAGCGGCTGCCATCGCCAGCAGGATTCTGCCGAAAGTCCAACTTCCGAATCGAACTACAAGATCCACAAACTTCGAGGGAAGGTCATCGCGACCAATCCAGCTACAGGCGAGGTCACGCTGAACCACGAAGCCATCCCCGGATTCATGGATGCCATGACCATGCCTTACAAGCTGAAGGACCCCAGCATCGTGAGTGAACTGCATCCCGGCGACGTGCTCACGGCCGATGTGCTGGTTTCTCAGGGCAATGATGCGGGCGCGCATGATGACGCCCGCGTGCTTCTGGATCACATTGTTATCGTGGCTCAGGGCAAGCCGGATTACCGGCCTACTGTGCTTTACCACGTCCCCGCGCAAGGCGATGCTGTACCGGATTTCAAGCTGCGCAACCAGGACGGGCGCATCATCCACCTCAACCAGTTTCACGGCAAGAACCTTCTGGTCACGTTTATCTATACGCGTTGTCCGCTGCCGAATTTCTGTCCCCTGGTGACCCGCAACTTCGCCGTGATCGACAAGGAACTCGCGGCAAATCCGGCGTTGAAAGGGAAGACGCACCTGCTCTGCGTGAGCTTCGATCCCGAGCATGACACGCCCGAGCGCCTGAAAGCCTACGGAGAGCAGTACATTGGCAGTGATGCACAAAGCGCGTTCGCCAACTGGGACTTTGCAGTACCGGATAAACCCGTGCTCACCGAGATGGCGAAGTACTTCGACGTCGGCATCACCGCGGGGCCGGACCAGACCATCAACCATACGCTGTCAACAACGCTAATCGGACGCGACGGCAAGGTGATCAAGTTCTACCCCGGCAACGAATGGACGCCGGACCAGGTTGTGAACGATGTGAAGCGGTCGCTGGGAACTAACGGCCTGTGATGGAACTATCTTCTTTGAAGGGTACGGCGAGGCTTATCGCGGTTGAACGATCGCATCATGCGCAGAGGAGTGGCAACGAAATGGCAGACGGTTTGAAGATCCGGAAAGATGGCGAACTCGATTTCCTTTCCCTGGGAGCACTGGTGCATAGGCTTGATCCCGGCGTCATTCCTTTTCGCAAGGCGACCGAATGCCGGATTCACGTGAGCGGCGGCGAATTCAATGTTGCGGCGAATCTCTCCAATTGCTTTGGTCTGAAGACGACACTCGTGTCGGCCATGGCCGACTACCCCATTGGCGATCTCATTGCCGAGCGCGTGCTGGCCATGGGTGTGCGACCGATCTACAAACATTTCAAGCACGACGGCGTTACCGGTCCAAATATGGCGACGGTGTACAGCGATCGCGGTTTCGGAGTTCGCCCGCCGGTGGTCTTCTACAACCGGGCAAATGAAGCTGCTGCGCAACTGAAGCCCGGTGACTTCGATTGGAAAGCCATCTTTGCGGGCGGAGTGCGGTGGGTACATTGCGGAGGAATTTTCGCGGCCCTGTCGCCCACCACAGCCCAGCTGGCGGCCGAGCTGATGCGCGAGGCGAAGGCGGCCGGGGCGGTCACTTCCTTCGACTTGAATTTCCGGGAGAAGCTCTGGAAGATTCACGGTGCCGAAACCCATGCGGTTGAGACCATCGGCAAGATCGTCGAGAACGTGGATGTGCTGGTCGGCAATGAAGAGGATCTCCAGAAGGGACTGGGCATTCCCGGACCCGAGGTCGCAGCCAAATCGAAGCTCGATCCCAGCGCGTTTTTCGACATGATCGACAAAGTGACCAAGAAACTGCCACAGGTCAAAATCGTAGCCACAACGCTGCGTGAGGTGCACTCCACCAACCGGCATAGCTGGAGTGCGGTCGCATGGATCGACGGCAAAACCTATGCGGCTCCCACCGCGGAGCTGGACGTGCTGGACCGGGTCGGGGGGGGCGACGGCTTTGCCGCGGGGTTTATCTTCGGCCTGCTGACCGGCGAAGCACCGGAGAATGCCCTGAAACTCGGCTGGGCGCACGGCGCCTTGCTGACCACGTTTCCCGGGGACACGACCATGGCCACTCTGGACCAGGTGAGGGCTTTCGCCAAGGGCGGCTCGGCGCGGATCCAGCGCTAAAATCAGCCGAATCTTCGCATCGACGCGACAAGCTTGAGCATCCTTTAGGCTGATATCCTTGATGGACAGCCTCCGGGAGCGGCGTAGCTTGGTAAAAGTCACACTGGCATTTGCGGTTTTACTGATTGTTCTTGGCTTGGTGGGCTATTACGGGACGGGGGCAATTCATTCCACAGCCCTGATTCCGGCATGGTTCGGCGTGGCTCTCGGATTCGGCGGGCTCCTCGCAATCAGCCCCAGCGAGTCGCGCCGCAAACTCTTCATGCACATCAATGTGACAATCGGATTAGTCGGATTCATCGGTGGCGCGATCGAAGCGGTCCGCGGCTACGTATCAGCTACCCATGCCGGCCATCAGCCTGACATGATCGCGCTGGCCTCGAAGCTCACCATGACCGGCCTCCTGCTGATTTACGTGATCCTTTGCGTGCGGTCGTTTATCGCTGCACGGCGAGCGAGGAAGGTCTAGTCGATGGGCACGATGCGTGGGCACGGAATGGGTCTGGGCGCGGCTGAGCGGTCTCCGCGGGGAGGCACGCGTGCCCGCGCTGCGGAACTACCCAAGCCAAAGCCGAACCTGAAGAAGCTGTGGCCACAGATCTGGACACTGGTTGCACCGCGCAAGGGTTTGCTGTTGGGCGGCCTATTATTGATGGCCATTAATCGGGTCGCCGGGCTGGTGATGCCGTATACATCGAAACCGCTGCTCGACAAGGTGCTGAACCCGACGCACCCGCAGCCGCAAATCCTGCCGACGATCATCGCGCTGGTCTTCGGCGCAATGGTGGTTCAAGCCATCACATCCTTCGCGCTGACGCAGTTGCTTTCCAAGGCCGGCCAGCGTCTGATTGCCGACATGCGGCGGCAGGTGCAGCGTCACGTGGGGCTGCTGTCAGTTTCCTATTATGACGAGAACCGGACCGGCACTTTGGTGGCGCGCATTATGAGCGACGTCGAAGGCATCCGGAACCTGGTCGGCACGGGTCTCGTGGAGTTTGTTGGTGGAACGCTTACTGCGGCCATGGTCTTTGTCTACCTGATGTACCTGAGCCCTGCGGTAACACTCACCGTTTTCACCGTCCTGGGAGTCTTCGTCTTCTTCCTGCAGTACGGATTCAAAACCATCCGGCCAATCTTTCGCGAGCGGGCCAAGATCAACGCCGAAGTGACGGGAAGACTGACAGAATCGCTAGGCGGCGTCCGCGTCATCAAGGGCTATCATGCCGAGGACCGCGAAGCGACGGTGTTTTCCGGCGGCGTGGAACGGCTGCTTCAGAACGTGATGAAGTCGCTCACCATGACCAGCGTTCTTTCGGCGGCGTCGACCACCATGCTTGGACTGGTTTCCTCCATCGTGATGTGGAAGGGTGGTCACCTTGTTCTGGGCAGTCAGTGGACGACGGGAGCTTATTTCCAATACAACATCTTCCTCGCTTTCATGATCGCGCCGGTGTTCCAGGTGGTGAACATCGGCACGCAACTCACTGAGGCGTTCGCCGGGCTCGATCGTACCGGCGAGATCATGGCCGAGCTTGAAGAAAACCAGGATCCGCGACGCAAGGCCAAGATGTCGCCGATCCAGGGCAATGTCCATTTCGAGAACGTCGAGTTCTCCTACGAACAGGACAAGCCGGTGCTGCACGGCATCAGCTTCGAAGCCGAGCCCGGGACGGTGACCGCGCTGGTCGGTTCGTCGGGATCGGGCAAATCGACAATCATCAGCCTGCTTTGTGCCTTCCATACGCCCACCAGCGGCCAGGTGCAGGTCGACAGCATCGACCTTGCCAGCGTGGATCTGAATACCTACCGCTCTCAACTGGGCGTGGTCTTGCAGGATTCGTTTCTGTTCGATGGATCGATTCGCGAGAATATTATGTTCTCGCGCCCTGAAGCCACCGAAGAGGAGTTCCTTTTTGCCTGCCGGACGGCGCGCGTGGATGAATTCGCCGAGCGCTTTCCCGAGGGCTACGACACCATCGTGGGCGAGCGCGGCGTGAAGCTCTCCGGTGGTCAGCGCCAGCGGCTCTCGATTGCCCGGGCATTGTTGGCTCAGCCGCGCATTCTCATCCTCGACGAAGCGACCAGTTCGCTCGACTCAGAGTCGGAGGCGATGATCCAGGCCGGGCTGGCGCAGCTGATGCTGGGACGGACCACGTTCGTGATTGCCCACCGTCTTTCGACGATCCGCCGTGCCGATCAGATCCTGGTGGTGGAGCAGGGAAGAATTGTGGAGCGCGGCAATCATGCAGAGCTTTTCGCCCTGGGCGGCCGGTACTACGATCTCTATACCCGCCAGCACGGCCTCGAAGAAAACCTCTTTCTCGCGCCGGGCGAGGGCGACGAAGTCCCAGCCTAGCCCGGTCCCGGGGTACATCGACTCCGGTTTCGAAAAATTTTTCCCTTTTGAGGGTAAATTCCTGATTCCGCATAACTTAGCTTCAGAAGGGGGCCCTGTAAGTAATTGAAAACAAGGGACTTATCTCGCAAAATAGTCAAAACTAAGGACTTAGCGCGATCTACAGTCAGATGTTTCCTGGAAATGAACTTCTGGTCGAGATCATAAACTAGCCCGCAAAAACTCCTGTTTCCGGATTCGATTGTTGCGATCTCCTGTGCATTCTGTAAGATGCATCGTTGATGAAGCGTGAATTATGGCTGTTTTTGGTCGATTTTGGCACGTTTTGGGCACGAATTGGATGGCTGAAAGGTGCATAGCAAGAGTGATTCAGAACACATGGATCCGCGAGATAGCCGAAACCGATTCACGATTCCATTGTGCGCCTTTCGGGGATAATAGGTTGCAAATCGGGTCGAAGTCTTTTGGCGAGTGGAATCAGTGAGTTATGGCGAAAGAATCCATTGGCGCACTTGACACGGAGGCTGGATGGGAAGGACGGAGGTTAGTGCTTTTCCAGTTCGCGAAGGCAAGATCCCGGCTCCACGAAAATCGAGACCTGTCGGGATGAACGCCGCACCCGGGAGTCTCGTCTTTTGTGCCGGGACTCGGGACAGCCGAGGCGTTCATCTCAATTTCTTGACGCTAGGTCCCGCATCCTGAGAAACTGGAACTGTACTTCCAGACGGAATAGAGGACCAGAATGCGAGACACAGCCCCCCAGGGGACATACAAAGTTCAGGCACTGGATCGTGCCTTTGCTGTACTTGATCTACTTGGCGAGAGCGAGATTCCCCTGGGTCTGGCCCAGGTGGCCTCGTCGCTGCAACTGCACAAGAGCACCGCTCACCGCTTCCTGATGGTTCTGGAACGCCACCGGATGGTGGAGCGAACCACCAGTGGGAAGTTTCGGCTCGGCCTCCGGCTGTTCGACTTCGGGAACCGAGCCATCGAGCAATATGACCTTCGTGAACGTGCCCAACCGCACCTGCGTCGCCTGGTGGCCGAGACCGAAGAGACTGCGCATCTGTGCATTCTGGAACAGGCGCGCGTGATCTACATCGACAAGATTGAGCCCGCGCGTTCGGTCCGCATGATCACCCGCATCGGATCCAGCAACCCCGTGCATTGCACGTCGGTGGGCAAGGCGATGCTCGCGTTTCTACCCGAGGATCGCATCAACGACATCATCCGCCGCACCCGGTTTGATAAGTTCACCCATCGAACCATCTCGTCGGCGGAGGCACTGCGGGCGGAGATCGAAAAGACGCGCCGCCGCGGATATGCCGTGGACGATGAGGAACTGGAAGAGGGTCTTCGCTGCATCGCGGTTCCGCTGCTCGACGCACAGCGCCAGCCGGTGGCCGCAATCAGCGTGTCGGGACCATCGTTCCGGGTCACCGCTCAGAAGCTTCCCTCGATCGCCAACCATCTGCTGCAATGCGTTCGCGGCATTTCGATGGACATGGGCTTTACAGCGGCCCGTGGAACCCGGCCGGCAACGGCCTGGACGGCATGACATCAACCTCCGGGCGCGCTCAAGAGAACCGTTCCCTTGTGGGGCGCGTCCAAAACAGCAGACGCGATTGCCGAGATTTGTGATGTGACTCACAACTCTCAGTCAGTTCGCCCATAGTTGGTGACTTGGGTCACATCTCGATACCAGCCAATCTCGCTAACGTCTGAATGAGCAAGCGATCATAGAGGACAGGTCAAAGTTGGTCACGACAAATGCTCGCAAGGGGATCGGGATGCAAGCAGAAGCAACCCTGGACGCCGCTCCGGTACAAACCGCCTACAATCGCAACCACCCGTATCCCGCTACAGTTCTCGTAAACCGGATCATTACCGGGTCGGATTCAGAGAAAGAAACCCGTCATATCGAACTGGCTCTCGGCGAGTCCGGACTCACCTATCAGCCGGGAGATTCAGCAGGCATACAACCCACCAATGCATGTTGGGCCGTGGATGAGATTCTCCGCCGCCTGTCTTTCACTGGCGAGGAACCGGTGAAGGATTTCTACGGCAACCCTACGGATGTGCGCACCGCTCTCAACTCGTGGTTGATGATCGGCAAACTCTCTGGATCTACCGTGCGTGCCTGGACCGCGCTTACCGGACACCCCGACCTCAGTCAATTGCTGCAGCCCGGAAGCAAGGAGAAGCTCGACGCTCATTTGTGGGGACGCGAATTCCTCGATCTGCTCGAGAATGCTCCGGCGAAGCTGGACGATCCGCAGCAGCTTTTCAAGATACTCCCGCGCCTGGCACCGCGCCTTTACTCCATCTCGTCGAGCCAGGCTGTCTATCCAGACACGGTCAACCTCACGGTCCGCGTGGTTCGTTATGAGAGCCTCGGCCGCGATCGTCTTGGCGTGTGCTCGGGGCAGATTGGGGAGCGAACAGCTGCCGGCGGCGTTCTGCCAGTATTTATCCATTCCAACAATCTTTTCCGACTGCCTGCGGACCCCGACGTTCCAGTGATCATGGTCGGACCCGGCACCGGTGTTGCGCCGTTCCGTGCTTATCTGCAGCACAAACAGGCGGGAGTGGGCCGCTGGCCGATGTGGCTCTTGTTCGGCGATCAGCGCGTCGCCCAGGACTTCCTCTATCGCGATGAGTTCGAGGCCTGGCTGGCGAATGGAACGTTGAACCGGCTCAGCACGGCCTTCTCGCGCGATCAGGGTTTCAAGATTTACGTGCAGGATCGCCTTCGCGAGGAATCGGCTGAACTGTGGCGGTGGCTGGACCAGGGCGCTTACTTCTACGTCTGCGGCGACTCAAAACACATGGCTCCCGATGTGGAAGCGGCCTTGCTTGAGGCCGTGGCAAAACACAGCGGTCGAGGGCCGGAGTACGCGCGCGAGTTTCTGGCCGAGATGAAGAAGCAAAAGCGGTATCTGCGCGACATCTATTAGTTGGGTTGAGCACGCACATCTGGGAGAGGGACGAACGCCCCTCGCAGTTCTTTGTCGATCTTGCGGCACGACTGAAGAGGCGGCGAAAAATCGCGAGAGCGAAAGCGGCGAAACGAGCATAGCAGGGGCTGAAGCCCGCAATCGTTCCGCAACTTTGTATGGCCCGGCTGAAGGCGTGCCCTGGTTACAAAGCGACCGAAAGCTCTCAGCCCTGGCTCCAGTCGGTTACCGGGGCGATGGTCGTGATCAGGTTGCGGCGTTCCGTCCAGCTTCCGCGCAGGTAGTCACGATTCATGGTGGCGATTACGTCGAGCGCAATCTCCTTGGGGCAAACGCCGGTGCATTCGCCGATGTTGGTGCAGTTCCCGAAGCCTTCGGCATTCATCTGCGACACCATGCGAACTGCACGACGGGCCTGTTCAGGTTTGCCTTGAGGCAGGATGCCGAGGTGGGCGATCTTGGCTCCCGTGAACAGGGCCGCCGATCCGTTGGGACAAGCCGCAACACAGGCGCCGCAGCCGATGCAGGCCGCTGCATCCATCGCGTGATCGGCAATCTCCTTGCCAACCGGAATGGCATTGCCATCCGGAGCATTGCCGGTGGAAACCGAAACGTATCCGCCGGACTGGATGATGCGGTCGAAGGCTCGCCGATCTACGACGAGGTCCTTGATCATCGGGAACGATCTGGATCGCCACGGTTCCAGGACGAGTTCGTCACCGTCTTTGAAATGCCGCATGGTCAACTGGCAAACCGTGGTGGCCGGCAGCGGACCGTGCGCGATGCCGCTGATCATGAATCCGCACGAACCGCAGATGCCTTCCCGGCAGTCATGCTCGAAGGCTACCGGTTCTTCGCCGCGTTCGATCAGGGTTTCATTCAGCACGTCGAGGCATTCCAGCATGGACATCTCCGGATTCACGTTGTCCACCGGATAGCTGACAAACGCGCCCTTGGTCCCGGGGTTCTTTTGCCGCCAGATCTTCAAGGTGAGTTTCATTACTTGTAGCTCCTCTGGCTGGGATGAACGTAGGCGAACTCCAGCGGCTCTTTGCTCAGTTCCGGCGCCTTGTCAGGCCCCGCATATCCCCAGGCCGCAACGTAGCTGTAGTGTTCGTCATCGCGCTGGGCCTCGCCGTCGGGGGTTTGAAATTCTTCGCGGAAGTGCCCGCCGCACGACTCGTTCCGTTCCAGCGCGTCGATGCAAATGAGCTCGCCCAGCTCCAGGAAGTCCGCTACGCGCGCGGCCTTCTCAAGCGACTGGTTCAGGTCGGCGCTTGAACCCGGGACATTCAGGTTCTGCCAGAACTCCGCGCGCAGGGCTCGAATCCTGGTGATCGCGTCCTTCAACCCGGCAGCGGTCCGCGACATTCCACAGTCGTCCCACATGATCGTGCCCAGTTCGCGATGGAACGAATCGACCGTACGTTTGCCCTTGATCGCCAGCAGTTTTGCGACACCCTGCTGCACCGAGGTCAGCACCGCCTGCGCTTCGGGGTGCGACTCCGTCACCTTGGCAGGCTTGGCCGACGCGAGATAGTTACCAACCGTATAGGGAATAATGAAGTAGCCGTCTGACAGGCCCTGCATGAGCGCGCTCGCGCCCAGCCGGTTCGCGCCGTGGTCAGAGAAGTTGGCTTCGCCGAGAACAAATAGTCCCGGCACCGTGCTCTGCAAGTGATAGTCCACCCACAGGCCGCCCATCGTGTAATGGATGGCGGGATAGATGCGCATCGGAACCTTGTAGGGATTCTCATCGGTGATGCGCTGGTACATGTCGAAGAGGTTGCCGTAGCGCTCGCGAATGGTCTGCTCACCGAGGCGATTGATGGCTTCTGCGAAATCCAGGTAGACGCCCAGCCCCGACTCACCCACGCCGCGGCCTTCGTCGCAAACCGCCTTGGCATTGCGTGAGGCGACATCGCGTGGCACAAGATTGCCGAAGCTGGGATAGCGGCGCTCGAGGTAGTAGTCGCGCTCCGCCTCGGGAATCTGATTCGGTGGGCGTTTGTCGCCCTTCTGCTTCGGAACCCAGATGCGGCCGTCGTTGCGCAGCGACTCGCTCATCAAAGTGAGTTTCGACTGGTAGTCGCCCGAGACGGGGATGCAGGTGGGATGAATCTGCGTGAAGCAGGGATTGGCGAAGAGAGCGCCGCGTTTGTAAGCGCGCCAGATCGCGGTGGTGTTGGATCCTTTCGCGTTGGTGGACAAGTAGTAGACGTTGCCGTAGCCGCCGGTCGCCAGAATGACCGCGTCGGCCATGTGCACGCTCAGCTTGCCGGTAATCAGGTTACGCGCCACGATGCCCCGTGCCTGGCCGTCGATCACGATGAGGTCAAGCATCTCCGCGCGCGGAAACATGGAGACTTGTCCTGATTCGATCTGGCGTTCCAGGGCCTGGTAGGCGCCGAGGAGGAGCTGCTGGCCGGTCTGGCCGCGAGCGTAAAACGTTCGCGAAACCTGCGCGCCGCCGAACGATCGGTTGTCCAGCGATCCGCCATATTCGCGCGCGAAGGGAACTCCCTGGGCGACGCACTGGTCAATGATGTTTACGCTGTTTTGCGCCAAGCGATAGACGTTGGCTTCGCGGGCGCGGAAGTCGCCGCCTTTGACGGTGTCATAGAACAGCCGGTAGATGCTGTCGCCGTCGTTCTGATAGTTTTTGGCGGCGTTGATACCGCCCTGGGCCGCGATGGAGTGCGCGCGCCGTGGCGAATCCTGGAAACAGAAGCACTTCACGTTGTAACCGAGCTCGCCGAGAGAGGCGGAGGCAGATGCGCCGGCCAGGCCGCTGCCTACAACAATCAGGGTGTGGCGGCGCTTGTTGGCCGGATTTACCAGCTTCATCTCAAAGCGATCCGTGTCCCATGCTTGCTCAATGGGACCAGAAGGAATGTTCGCGTCCAGTTTCATCGTACTAACCCCACCAAAACGCTGACCGGGATGCAAATGTATCCGGCGATTATGAGAATCGTCAGCCACAGCGCGGCCTGCTTCAACGCCGCCGTGTGGCGCTGCTGAAGCAATCCTACGGACTGGAACATGCTCCAGATACCGTGGCGAAGATGAAGACCCAGTAAGATCAGCGCGAAAATGTACCAGGCCGAAACCCACCAGACACTGAAGCCGGCAACCACGTTGTGGTAGACGTCGCCCTCGATAAACTGCGACTCCGGATGAATGATGCCGGCGGTAAATTGCAGGAGGTGGAAGATCACAAACGCGAGGACGATGGGCCCACTCCAGTACATGGTGCGCGAGGCGTACGACGAGTTGACCGACTTTTTCTGCTCGTAGCCGACCGGGCGAGCTTTCAGATTGCGGAGCGCCAGTTGCCAGGCCGCGACAATATGGAGAACGACACAGAGGAGCAGCACCCCCCGGATCATCCAGAGCAATTCGCCGAGATTGTGCAGGAGGCGGCTGTAGGCATTGAGCCGGGCTGGGCCGTCGAACACCTGCAGATTGCCCAGCATGTGGCCGATCACAAACAGGAGGAGAATCGCCCCTGTCACAGCCATCACGGCTTTCTTGCCATTGGTGGATTGCCAGAAACTTGGCGCCCGATTGGGGTGGGTACCTGCGACGGCGGTGCTCATCGTGAAAACCCCGTGCGGATGTGATCTGTCACTTCGGACGTTCTCCCTCTACAGTTGTTCGCTCTTGGGCTAATGTGATCGGCCTTACATAATATGCTACGCGAGCGAGCGCGTTGCCTGCATCCCATTCATCCACTTGAAAGTGGCGATGGCACTGATGGCAAATAAGGCAGGTCATTTCGTTTCGGGATACGGGACAATGGCGTTCCGGAGTGGGATTGAAGGCAAGGTCAGGATGGGTGTTGTGGGGCTGCGAAGGCGGGTGGAAGCCCATGAGTCAGGAGGTCATTGGGCTGGTTCGTCGCACTCCGTTTTACCCCGCCAGCATCGGAAATGAGAGCCGGTCTCGCGAGTGCAGCGGCGCACACATGGCAGATGAATCTCATCCTCGGGGATGGTGTAGACATCCGCGCGGTGCAGGCATGGCTCGGACACCGTGACATCGAAGTCGACGATGGCTACCTCAAAGTCATCCGGTCTAAGGATGCAGCTCACAAAGTCAACAGTGGCGAACTCGCTGGACTTGTTGCGTAAACCTTGTCATAACAATGGCTTTTCAAAGTTCTGTCGCATTGGGGATATGCAAGCAGCGGTCACACCAAAACTTGCAAAACGAGCGTTAGCAAAAGATGGCCACAAATCAACCCACGCAGTGATTAAGCGATTCCGAGTAGCCTATGACGATCTGCGGCTTTTCCGGTTGGCTAGAAACGCCACAAGGACGACCAGCGCCAAAAACGTGCACTCGCCGATCAATTTGGAGATCGTCGGATTGGATACATGGGACTCGATAAAAAAGAAGGTGGGAAAGAGTACTGCTACAACCACGACACCCGCCAGTATCAGTCTGCCGGTATCCCCGCGCCGCCTCTTCGCGAAGTCTTTGAAGGCGCCGTCGATCAGCACCAGAAGGTAATGGTCCTCTTCACGGAGACGTTGCACCGCTTTGTCCCAATGGTCGTCATCGCCCTTGGTATCGTGTTGATCGAGCATTCGCCGAACGATCTGACCGATCTTGCGTTCGTACTCGTCTTGATCGTACGCCTGATCGAATTCTTGACTGATCGTCATCATGTTCGGCAGCGTCCAGCCAGTTTCGGAGAAGTAGAGCATCTTTCGTTCGATATCTGAAAGAGGAGTAGCATCCCGATCTGCCTGCGCGAGAATTCGATGGACCAGGTATTCCTTTGCCTCACGAACTGTTTGGAACAAAGACATCGCCGCGAGTATACAGCCATCTTCGGCCCAAAAACATGGATTGGGTCGGATTGTCCACTACTTCCCAAACCCAAAATCGGGTTATGTCCGAAAGGACGGTGATTCGACCGGTACTGCATTTACGAGTCTCGTTCCTCGCGCTTGAAATTCTTGACTTCCGCATTTTTCAGCCGAACCAGCTCACAGTGTCTGCATCGACGCGTAACAAACAGATCGAATGCAAGAGCCGAAAAGAAG
>DASXLY010000011.1:0-5553 GCA_036495975.1 Occallatibacter sp.
ATAGGCACGATAACTTTGGATCGCTTGAGTAGCCACGCCAATGCTATCTGCAACGGAGTCGCATGCAGCTCATCCGCTACTTTCTTAATGGCCTCATGTGCTTCTTTGGCTTGACCGAGGGGAGCCCAAGGAAGAAACGCAATGTTGTTCTGCTCGCAGTAATCGACGATGAAGTCAGATTCACGGTCGGCGAAACTGTAACGGTTCTGGACCGAGACGATCGGCACAATTTTGCGAGCGCGTTCGATGTGCTCGCGAGTCACATTCGAGAGCGCCACATGACGGATCTTGCCTTGCTCACGTAGCTTCGCCAGCGCTTCCACAGAAGCCTCGAACGAGACCGCGTTGTCGGGAGCGTGAAGTTGATGAATGTCGATGCGGTCCACCCGCAGGCGCTTTAGACTTCCTTCGAGCGCTTCAGTGAGATGTTTGGGGCTGGCGTTGTGAGTCCATTGGCCCGGACCTGGGCGCTCCCACCCGCCCTTGGTTGCGATAACCAAACCGACTGGATACGGATAGAGCCCTTCCGCGATCAACTCCTCTGACGTCCCAGGCCCATACGAGTCGGCCGTGTCAATCAGGTTTGCATCGAGTTCGATCGTCCGTCGTAATGTCGCAACCGCAGCGGCTTTATCCGCGGGCGGTCCCCATATGCCATTCCCTGTGACGCGCATCGCACCATAGCCCATCCGGTTGACCTTGAGATCGCCACCGATTGTCATTGTCCCGGCAGCGGCAGCTGAAATAGTTTGCACTTGGCTCATATAGTCTCCTCTTCTCTCTGAAATCGTTAGCTTGATTAGACCGCTACCGCACTCAGGCTGGCACCGGCGCGTTTTGCTCAATTAAGTTTTGTGCTTTGAGCTCTGCCCAGAACTCTACTGGTATCTTCGTTTGCATCGAGGTGAAGTCCGCAAGGATCTGCTGTTCGCTTCTGCAACCCACAACCAGGGCTGCCGCAACGTCCGGCGTTGCGGAGAACTGCAGAGCGGCAGTCCGGAGGTCAACTCCGTGTTTGCTTGCGACCTCAAGCAATCTTCTGCGTTTCTCAATGAATGCCGGCGGGATTTTATAAGACTCTTTCCCGTAGTTGTATCGGGGACTACCCGAGATGAAACCTGCGTTGAGTGACGAACCGACCACAAAGGATACGTTCTTGGCTCTGGCAGCAGGAAACAGCTGGTTCAACGCGTTCCTGTGATCAATCAAAGAGTACTGCGAGGCTAGAAGACATACATCCGGATCGGCGACTTCCAGCACTCTCATGATGGGCTCCGGCGTGTTGACACCGATTCCCCATCCTTTGATCAAGCCTTCTTCGCGCATGCGTGTCAGTTCGGGGAAAGCGCCCTTTTGAGCAATCGCGAATTGTTCCCGCCATGGCGTCGGAAGGTATTTATTGTCTGATGAGAGGTCGTGTACGAAGGCAATATCGATGCTATCGATGCCGAGCCGTTGCAGGCTGTCTTCGATAGAGCGCCGCACTCCAGCTGCGGTGTAGTCATAGACCACGTCATTCGGCGAGGGAGAAAATGGAAAGTACTCTTTGCTCTTCGCGGTCTTCGAAGCCTTAAGCAGTTTGCCAACCTTCGTGGAGAGAACGTACTCACTGCGGTCCTTGGTATGAAGGAAGTTGCCATAGCGGCGCTCCGCCAGACCCAGTCCGTACCACGGAGCCATGTCATAGTATCGGACCCCAGCATTCCATGCGGCCTCGATCGTCGCATAGGCTTCCTCGTCCGTCACGAACTCGAACTCATTGCCGAGCGGAACGCCTCCCATACCGAACTTGAACGGCGGCTTGTAGTGACTACTGCCACTACCCGTTGTTTGTCCAATACTGCTACCCTCCATCGCGTCTGCAATTCCAGAGGCAGAGGCTGCCCGAGGCAGAAGTGTTGTGGCTGCCGCCATGGCTGATCCCTTGGCGACGATGCTCAGGAAATCTCTCCGTGTATTCATTCGCAGCTCCTCTCAGGCGCGAGATCCATTACCCGCTGTCCAGTAGTCATCAGGTAGATTGACGACAATAGGCTCTGGAGTACTTCGCACGACTACCCAGCGAAACGGCTTTTCGCCCGAAGGATTGATTTCTTGATGCGGCAGCCAGCTCGGCACATGCAGGAAATCGCCGGCACCTACGATGGCCGAGTACTCTCCACGATGACCCCACCGAACTAGGGCCTCGCCCTCCAGCACGTAGACAATCGTTTCCTGCTGGCCATGGTGGTGAATGCCGGTCTTTGCTGAAGGCTCGACTACAAATATGCCAGCCCACATCGAAGAAACAATTCCATGCATGGCTGCGATAGCTGACATTCTCAGCGATCCTGGCGTCTGTTGGGTTTCGGCGCTCTGTTCACCCGGATGAACAATTTGTACAGAGTCGGACAAACCGGCTTGCGACGGATGGCCCAGTTCCTTTGCCATGAAAGTGCCCTCTTCTCTTGCATCAACGACTGTTGATTTTCAATCTGTACTGTAATGTACAGTACACTATAAAGATGCGAGGCGTAGACATCCGATTCAGAAGTTCCGCAGCCTTCTCTAAGGTACTGTTGATAAATAACTACGACGCTACGTGTAGCAGGGATGCATCTGTCCTATAAGGAAAAGAAATGGCACAAAAGAGATCGCGTGGAGAAGTGCGAAATAGCAAGCTGCAAAAAGTCGCAGCAGACTTGTTTGTGAAGCACGGCTATGAGGGCGTGACGATCGACAAGATTGTGGAACTGGCGGGCGGTTCGAAGAGCACAGTCTACAGTGAGTTCGGCGGCAAATGCGGCCTGTTCATCAGCAGCATCGAAAACCTATGCCGTGAGGAGAATGAGCCGCTGGCGAACATCGACTATAGCGGCTTGGACCTTGAACAAAGTTTAAAGAAGCTCTCCTTCCACATTCTCAAGTTCATCACGACCAAGCGTTCGGTGGAGCTTCACCGCCTCGCCGTTGGCGAGGCCCTAACTTGTCCTGAAGTCGGCGAGGTATGGTACACCAACGGACCTGCCAGAACAGCCTCTTTCATCCGGTCTGTGCTGGAGAGCCATCCTGATGAGCTTCGAAGTACGACTGTTCCGCTTGACCGCTTGGCAGTGCTTCTTCATGATTCGCTGACCGGAGACGTTTTATATCGCCTGCTAGCGGGAATAGGGAGACATCCAAAAGATACGGAACTCGAGGACTTGGCCTGTTCTACCGTCGATGTAATTTTCGGAAATGTTCGGAAACGGTCCAGGGTTGTCGATAAAACCTAAAGCACGAAGAGAGGGGACGATGGGCAAAGAAGGTCGCCTTCTTGACAAGCGTGCCGCCTTTTCTTCATCAGCATCACTTTAAAACAGGCTTCCCTGCCACAACATTTCCCTACCTCCCATCAGACAAACCGCCGCCGGAAACGGTTCGTCCTTGCGACTCCTTGCGTTCGGCAAGGTCTGAGTTGCGGCAAGGCAGTCATCGCTTCACAGTTCTTTCACGCTCGACATTCCCGAAGCAGAAGTCGGAAAGCCCCATAGCACCGGAAGCGCGGTTCGATGGGCCGAGATATCGCAATGCACGCCTACCCACGTAGCCCAGAAGGACAAGATGGATCCTGCTAAATTCCTGGCAAGGATCGAGTGGTCGCAAATTGACCATTCCGAGAACGGCATTACTGACAACGACTGTGTAGTTGTTCTGCCGGATGGACATTTTCACATGGAGCGTCGGCTGGAGCAGCTTTCCGTTCCACGGGCATCATTGGAAATTTATGAATCAACTCTAAGCGTAAGGCAGCTCAAACAATTGCGAGATATGCTCGACAGCCAGGACATCAAAGCACTACCGCGATTCGCGCTGTTTGCTGTTCCCGGTTCAATATATTTGACCCGAGCTTCCAAGCTCAGATTTCGCGATATATCGAAGTTCAGAGCGTAGGCTTCGAGGATTGGAAGGCTAATGCGCCAGTCGATACCGATGAATCAACTCGCAAAGCTCTTAGGCAAGAGCAATTAGAATCAATAAGCGCCCTTCAACCATTACTCAATTGGTTTCTTGATCTGAAGTCGCAGAAATTACCTCCATCAAATGGAGAATCGACATTTTGTGAAGTCGACTAAATACCTCGAAGGCTCGATGTATCCTGCAGCACTCAGCCAATCGTCGCAAGCATCCGCTCAAACTGCGACACTTCTTCTCCAACCGGCTGCGCTCTGCCGAGGTCAGGGTGTAATAAAGTGCGCTACGATTTCGTTCTCCTGAGTCGCCGAATTCGTATTCTCAACTCACCTTCCAAGATCATTTGCCCCCCTGGGGATTTTAAGTCCGTTTCACCGGCGAAGCACTTCCCTGGTGGCGCGAACAAATTCCCTTACCAATCGAGATTTACTATCGGGGCGCGTGGCAAGATTAGGAGGTTATCGATCCGGCCTGAACTCATTAGTGAACAACTTGAGCGAGTTTATTCTACTAGGCTTAAGCACGCTATATTCCGCAGCTCATGAATTGAATACCCTTTCATCTGCACAAACAAGAGAAAAGTTTATTGCACTAACGAATTAACAGAATTTTACTTGTCAAGCAGCGCATTCCGGCGCAGAGTTATAAGCCCTCCATATATCTTGCTTCCAAGGAACGTGAATGGGAAATATTACGCTTACTGACACGACCTCACCTTCAATCAATGCGACAGTTTTCGACGATTCTGTCATTGGGAAGACTCCTGCCTCAGCTATCCACTTTCTGCGCTCGGATGTTATCGGCGCGATGGACCACACTCTCAACAACGTTCAAATAAACTCATTGTCTATTGGTTTTGATTTTGAACCCTCGTTCTTGCTCACAGGCGGCACTATCACATTCACGGCAGGTGGTGGACCCACCGGCGAACTCGACCTGTATAAACCTGCAGGAAGCGGAAAACCGAGCCCGCTTTTCCCAACCGATCAATTCGGCACAGATATTGAAATGGGAACCAACTACTACTTGGCTCTTGCATTTCAGTTATCCATCACAGAAGAGATAAAGGCGACGCCGGATGCATTTATCCTCATCCCAACAAGCACCGCGAGCAGCAGCGCAAAGCTTTACCTGCCGTTTGGTCCTGATACTCACGGCGCATATCCAACGCTGAAGAGTGCTCTGGAGACCCTGTGCGGATCATTCGCTCTGCCATCTTCAATCGAGAGCGTAATGAAACTGCCCGTAGGAACCGTATTTGTGTACGACGCCCAAGGAACTGTCAGATTTCAGGGACAATTTGACATACTCGCGGCGGTGAATCCGACAGCGACCCCGGGCATCATTACAAGCTATGGACCAATCACAATTGATGCCGGTCCGATCATCACGATCGGTGGGGGATTCTCCCTAATCGGAGAATTCCAAGTGCGGATATGGAAGAAAAGCGAAAATGTCTTTCAAATCGGCTATTACAAAAAGCGGGGCGCAAGCTTCACCGTATCTTTCGACGCGGGTGTCGGCGTTGACGTGACTGTCGGGAGCTACGATATTATTTCCAAGATTTACGGCCTTCTCGGAGATTCGGGAAAGCTGGATTCGACTTGGCTGAAGGCGAAT
>DASXLY010000012.1:0-35973 GCA_036495975.1 Occallatibacter sp.
TCAGAAGCGTAAGGGCGACGGCTTGTTTATCCGGAAAGTAGTTATAGAGCGCACCGATCGAAGAACCACTCCGCTCAGCGATCGCCGTCATGGTGGCGGCCTCATAGCCGACCTCCGCAAACAGCGCCGCGGCCGCATCCAGAAAGGCTGCGAGACGGCGCTCCGAGCGCTCCTGCTGAGGAGCGACACGCACGGGATTTGACGAAATCAAGGGCACCCTCGTATTCTACATATATGAAATCGAGGATGCCCTCGATTTCCCAGAAATCGGTTTCAACGGAGAGTCCATGCCAGAACTTCAGCTCAACCCTAAAAAGACCGCTCTCGTCCTCATTGATTTGAATAACATCATCCTCGGCTTCAATACCGCCCCATACGCTCCCGCGCAGGTCGTCGAAAGATCCAAAAAGCTCGCCGAAGCCTTCCGTGCCGCTGGAGCTCCGGTTGTCTATGTGACCGTCGATCTCAACGGCTTCCTGAAGCTTCCCGTCGACCAGCCGTTCAGCATGGGCGATAAGCCCATACCCGCGGTTGCGACGGAGATCGCTCCTGCGGCGGGTTTCCAGCCTGGCGACCTGCTCGTCGTCAAGCGCCACTGGGGCGCGTTCGCCGGCACCGACCTGGAGCAACAGCTCAAGGCGCGTGGCGTGGACACGGTTGTCCTCACCGGCATCTCCACGAACGCAGGCGTCGAGTCCACCGCGCGCCAGGGCACGGGTCTTGGCTTTGCGTTTGTGCTCGTCGAAGACGCTTGCGCAGGTCAGGACGCCGAAGAGCATCGCTTTGCGTTTGAGAAGACCTTCCCACGTCTGGCCCGCGTCCGCACCACCGACGAGGTCATCGCCGCTCTTGTCTAAAGGACCCAGGGACGCCGACCGGCTGGACCCGCTGGTCTGGAAGATCACGTCGGTTGCTGTGCTTGGTTCGTTCCTTGCGCAGCTCGATGCGACGGTGGTCAACGTATCACTCTCCACGCTTGCCGTGGAGCTGCACAGCAGCCTCACGGCGATTCAATGGGTCACGAGCGGCTATCTTCTGGCGCTGGCTCTCATGCTTCCGCTGAACGGCTGGCTGGTCGAACGCATTGGAGCCAAGGCTCTCTACCTCTGGTGCTTCTCCGCGTTCACGCTCTCCTCGGCGCTGTGCGGCGTGGCCTGGTCGGCGAACGCGCTGATTGGGTTTCGCGTCTTGCAAGGCATGAGCGGTGGTCTGCTGGCGCCGATGGCGCAGATGATGGTGGCGCGCGTCGCCGGAAGACACATGGCGCGCCTCATGGGCTACGCGGCTGTGCCCATTCTGCTGGGGCCGCTCATTGGCCCGGTGATTGCCGGCGTGATTCTGCAACATGCGTCCTGGCGCTGGCTCTTTCTCGTCAACCTGCCGGTCGGCATGTTGGCCATCGTGCTGGCCATTCTCTTCCTGCCGAAGGATCGCGAAGAGATAAGGCAACGGGACCTCGACCTGGTGGGGTTTGCGCTGCTCTCTCCCAGCCTGGTGCTGTTTTTATATGGCTCGGACCACATGGGGGAGCGCGTCGGCCGGATCACTCTGGCGCTCTCGGTTGTCCTGCTTGCGATGTTCTTCAAGGGGGCGATGCGCAAGGGAGACCGAGCCCTGATCGACCTTCAATTATTCAAGGGCAAGACCTTCACTGCCGCTACGGTCACGCAGTTTATGTCAAACGGAATCTCGTTCGCGGGTCAGATGCTGATTCCGATCTATCTGATCCGCGCCTGTGGCCGCTCGCCAAGCGCGACCGGTTGGTTGTTGGCTCCTCTTGGACTGGGCATGATCTGTTCCTATCCGTGGATGGGAGCGCTTACGCAGCGGTTTGGCATCCGCAAGGTATCTGCCGGAGGAGCATTTCTGGCTCTCGCTGGGACGCTGCCGTTTGTCTGGCTTGCCAGTCACGGATTGAGTGTCGCGGTACTCGCATGCGCTCTTTTCGTGCGGGGCGCAGGCCTAAGCGGGGTGGGAATCCCTTCCATCTCCGCCGCCTACGCCTCGGTCGAAAAGCGTGACCTGCCGATGGCAACCACCTCTCTCAATATCGTGCAGCGTCTTGGAGGGCCGCTGATGACGACGCTCTGCGCGACCTTTCTGGGATGGAGGTTAGGGTTGGCACATGCAGATGCCTCCCTCTCAAGCGCATTTGCTGAGGCCTTTGTTTTGCTTTGCTTGCTGCACGCTCTTCTGTTCGCCTCTGCTCGCAGACTTCCACTCTCGATCGACAAGACGACAGAGATCTCTGCCGCAGAAGAAGCGTCCATGACTTTGGAAATGACGGAGTGATTGTCTGTTCGGAAGTCATTCAGTCGTGAGATAAGCTGCCTGGACCACCAGCCAGCTTATCGAACAGAGCCCTCTCTACTGTCAACTGGTGTTATCAGGGCGATGCGCTCATCGACAGATTGGCCTTTAGCGAACTTCAAATTTGCGATCCACGAAACGCAGGGTCTACGACGACTTCGGTGGATGTTAAAGTGCCTTGTTGATTGAGAGCAGCTTCTCATTTTATAGTCGCTTCGTTGAACATCGAGTGGAGAACGAGGAATGTCCAAGCCGAAATACGCTGCCTATAAGGCCGCAGACCCTTATTTCAATTTGGTCCGCAGAGCGTTGGGTGACCTTGTCGATGGCGAGCACTTCTTTGACATCGTCACCGACGACACCATCTATGAGGTTCTCTACGATCTCGGCTGGCCTCGCGTCATTCGAGGACGAGCCGATCTGATGAATGCGTTCCGGGGATACGTTGACGTCATCAACCTGCAATCCGCGGACAACCTGGTTGTCCACACAACAGATGCAGGTCACGTTGTTGTCATCGAATACGAGGTTCACGGAACTGTTCTCGCGACAGGCGCGAAATACGATAATCGATTCTGCTCGATCATTCATCTTGAGAACCGGAAAATCGCGCATTGGAGAGACTACATGGATTCGCACGCAGCGTGGAACGCACTGACGCTGCGCTCTCGCTGAAAGGAGTCCTATTAGCTAAGTCTCAGTGAGCGACAACAGGGCAATGCACTTTTCCAGAGCAGTTCGGCTGGATTTAATACTCGGCGAGTATGCACGAAATGATTTGCGGGCTCCGGCGGGCCCTTGTGTGTCCCCGCCGCTTCGCCCGAATCGCTCAAATCAAGAGGTACACGACCGTGGTCTCAGTGTCGGCAGGATTCGGCGTTGGGTCTCCGTATATCTCCCACGAGCATCCGGCGGATTCCCTTCGATTCGCCGCCATGAATCTGCGGATCGCGTCGTGTGCCTCGTGCATATGACCATACGGGCCGCGGTGGACGGCGACGGCAGCCTCTCCCCCCGGCGTTTCGGTGGCGTACACCTCGCCCACAGTTTCAAATGTGCGCGTTACCTCGACACCGAAGTCGCACAGTATAGGTGTGCCCCGTTGTGTCGGGTGCTGGTAAAGAAAAATGTTGTGGCCATCGCTTCGCAGGCCGGGCTGGCTACGAATGAACTCCCATACCTTGTCCAGGGCCGGCCCCCACGCCGAGCCAACAGCGTCTGGCGCGACTTGTCGCCGTACTGCTGCCAGCTTGCGCGAATGAACAGTCTGTAGGTTGACGGCGACCGGCATTCTTCGATCATAAGGCAAGATCGCGTTCGCGTAGGCGATTACGTACTCATCGAGATAAGCTTTCCGACAGCTATTCGCCGGATTTGAAGAAGCCGTAAAAAAGGAGGGAAGAACGAACTGCATGAGACGTCCTTCCCCTTCCCAGAGTTCGAGAATACGGAGACCGGCATGAAAACGGAGTATTCTCGACCCTATAGAACCTTCCTGCTTATTCAGTTCGCAACGCCTGCGTCGGATTGATTCGCGACGCTCTCCATGCGGGAACGAGGCAGGCCAAAACCGCAACCGCGAGCAACGTCGCAATCACGCCGGATAGAACCACAGGATCGAGAGGCCTCGTTCCGAAAAGCATCGACTGGAAGATGCGTGTCGCCGCGAAGCTCATCATCAAACCAAGCCCGAGCCCGAACAGCGCTGGCCGCAGGCCATCCAACAGCATCAACTGCAAGAGCTGATTTCGTTGCGCGCCGAGCGCCATGCGGATTCCGAGTTCCGAGGTTCGTTGTGTGGCAAGGTACGATAGCACTCCGTACAATCCCACCGAGGCAAGAATCAGCGACAAAATAGCAAAAGCCAGCACAAGGGTTGCGCCAAGGCTCGCATTCACCAGGGACGCGCCAATGATCTGGTTCATGGTGAGCACCTCTGAGACCGGAAGTTCAGGATCGAGCGACGCGATCTGCTTTTCGAGCGGCACCGAGAATTGCAACGGATCCGTTGCCGTGTGAACCGCGAGCATCGCACCGCTCCGGCCCTCAAGGACGGGGAAATATATTGTTGCTTTCGGCTCTTTGCCGACCTGGTGCAGGATGTCGCCGACGACGCCCACAATCTCGAAATCCGCGAGGTTAGGCGCTCCATCGTGGGCGCGCCCTGGAATGTGCAAATGTTTGCCAATAGGATCTTCACCTGCGAAATATTGCTGAACGAGTTGACGGCTCACAATCACCTTGTACGAGCGGGCGACACGTTCGTCGCTGGTAAAGGACTGTCCGCTCACAAGCGGAATTCCGAGCGCGCTGAAATAGCCTGGATCGGCCCAGCGCGTCAGCGCGTCGGGCAAGTGTTCGCCCATCTTGAGCGGAGGATGCTCCTTCACCGTGAATTCGTCGGTACCCCAATATCCGGTTCCCGGAACGGTGGTTCCCAATGCAGCGCCGCGAACTCCGGGCATAGCTCTCACTCGCGCCAGCAGCATTTCATTGAATGCGTTTTGCTTCTCCGGCGTGTCGTACGTCTTGCCGGGTAGGCCGTATTGCAAAGTGAGCATGTTGTCTACTACGCATCCGACGTTAGTTGCGCGCAATTGCATAAAACTCTTGAGCAGCAGCCCGGCGGCCACCAGCAGCACCACGGTGATTCCAATCTCCGCCGTGAGCAGCGACTTCCTGAGCGCGGTGCGCGAAACGCTGCTCGAGCCGGTCCGGACCGAGGTTTGCAGAGCCTTCAGCATCGACTTGCCTGTTGTGGAAAGCGCGGGCAGTAAGCCTGCAATCAGCGCCGCAGCGAACATGAGCGCGCAGGCAAACGCAATCACCGCGCCATCCATGTGAATGCTCTGCGCGGTGGGCAGGTCCTTCCACGTTTTTGCCAACCACTCAGTGGCGCCCAATGACAGCAGAATCCCGCCCCCACCGCCGGCTACGCAAATCAGAACACTCTCGGCCATTTGCTCGCGAATCAGGGTGGCCCGCTGAGCGCCGAGAACGCTTCGTATCGCCACCTCCTTCTGCCGTGCCGCGCCTCGCGCCACCAGCAGGTTGGCGATATTGAGGCAGCCGATAAGCAGCATGCAGCCAACTGCGGATAGCATCAACGTCAGCGGCTTCTTCACATCTCCGGCCAGATCGTCGTTCAGCGAGCGCGAAACAACATCTTCAGCCACCGGATCGTGCGGGTACTGCAAATGATTCTGGTACTGTATCGCACCGACCTGCGAGATTGCGCTGGCCAAGCTTACGTCAGGGCGGAGTCTTGCCACTACCTGGCTCCCATGCCAGTCATGATGCTGGAGCATCTCAGCACTGGCATCGGCTTTGTAGGGAACCCACAGCTGAATGCTGGCATCGGGATACGTGAACCACGAGGGCAGCACGCCGGCCACCGTGTAGGGTTTGCCGTCAAGGTGAATCTGGCTGCCCACAATCTTCGTGTCGCCTGCAAACCGTTTCTCGAACAGGCTCCAGGTCAACATCACAACGGCGCTGCCGCGCTGATCGTCCGCCTCCGTAAAGTCCCGACCCACTATCGGCTGCACTCCCAGCAGTGAAAACAGGTTCGAGGAACCTGCCTCTGCGCCAACCGACTCCGGCAATTCGTTGCGCACACCGGCGAGGTTGTACCCCGCAGGACGCAGGATTGCCATGTCTTCAAAGCCGTGGGTCTTCGAGCGCCAGTCGTAGAAGTCGGCTGGCGCAACAGGGTGGTAGCTTAATTCCCCTCCTCGGAAGTGTTCGTACACCATCGCCAGCCGCGCGGGATCTCGAAACGGAAGTGGCCTCAGCAAAATCGAGCGCACAGTTGTGAAAAGAGATGTGGCCGCGCCGATGCAAAGAGCCATCACCGCGACAGCGATGATCGTGAATCCGGGCGTTCGGCTCAACGTTCGAAAGGCATATTTTACGTCGCGGGCAATAGTGGTCAATCGTTGGGGAGTGTTCTGCATCCAAAGTGACTCGCGCACCCTTTGCGCGTTGCCAAATTTTAATCGGGCCTGGCGTCGGGCTTCTTCCTGTGACATGCCGCGCGCCATGTTATCAGCGGTTTCTTCGCTAAGAAAGATCTCGATCTCATTCTGCAACTCGGCATCTGAACGTTTGCGATGCAAGAATCTCTTCCAGCTCATTGCGCACCGCCTTCTTCACCCATCACCAGGCCGATGGCGCGAGTCATCTGCCGCCAGCGGCTGGTTTCGCGAACCAGCTGTTTACGGCCTTCTGCCGTCAACCGGTAGAACTTGGCTTTGCGATTGTTCTCGCTTGCACCCCAGTAGGAGGAAACCCACCTTCGGTCCTCGAGCCTGTGCAACGCAGGATAGAGGGAGCCTTGCTCCACCTCCAAAAGATCCTCAGAGGTGCGCTCAATGACTTTGGCGATTGTATGGCCGTGTGCATCACCGCCGACAAGGGTCCGCAGGATCATCATGTCCATGGTGCCCTTGAGCATTTCGTTCTGTGGCTCGCTGCTTTTCCGCATCGATCTCTCCACTCGAACTTCTATGGGACAGAATAATACACCACTCGAAGTTCTATGGGAAGATCAAAATTTGAGTAGGGCCTCGGTTGACGACTTCAGGGCAATGCACTCATCGACGGTCTCAGACCACTCTTCGCGCAGCTCTAAAGCGAAGTTCTTCGGAATTGAGTTCTCCGATCTCCATGTCTCGGAAGAAGACCCTGTAAAGTCCCGGTGTGATCAACTAGACGCCCAACTCTTCGAAGCGGAATACCTCGCTGATAAAAACTCTATTCTGTGCCAGCTGATGTCGCCGCTATTGTTCACTCGTCGGAGCAGGAGACCCTTGGGTACGTGAACTCCGGTATCTTGCGCGGCAATCGGATCGAGCTGGGGATGTAGAGACTTGCGAGAACTTTGATTGTTCAGGCCCTCGTGCGGGCGCTCGTTGTTGAAAACGTAGCGAGAGTTGTCGAACCGGCTCTGTTGTGCACGAAGGGATGCCGCAGGCGGGTTCGTCGTGTCCTCCTTCAGCGTACGATGCATCCGCTCGTGGCGACCGTTTTGTTGCGGTCTGCCGGCTTGTATCCGGTCATGCACGATCCCGAGCTTCGTCCAACCGAGTGACAGCTTGGACAGCCCCAATAATCCTGTGCCCGCAAAGGGTGCGGTGTTGTCGGTTCGGATCCTCGCTGGCATCCCATACTCTCGCATGGCTGCTTCGCAGATTGCGCCGACTTGGCTGAGGTCCATGCGCGAGACAATCTGACAGCGAATCAGATAACGGCTGTACGCGTCAGTGATGGTGAATGGATTGCAGCGCTTACCGTCGCCCGTCGCGAAATAGCCTTGTAGGGTCGAGCATCAGCGCCGTGCGGCATTACTGCCGTCGGGTTCTGATGCCCGCCCTCCGAACCGGACGTGCACCTTTCGTTATGCATCCGGCTCTCCGGGAACGCAGATGTATGCAGGAGTGCGCATCCAGCCTCTACGGAAGCGTTCTACGCGCAGTATGGAGAGAAGGAACTGCTCAACATTGCCTTCACGCCATACTTTGCGAGTAGGACGAAGGAGACTCGGCAGTCGCACGAGCCGAGTTCTTTTGCGATGGAGTTTCTTATGCTTCTTCATTAGCCACCGCCAGATGCAATCACCGACATAGAAGTCGATCGCCGCGAACTGATGGCTCGCGCCAGTGCAGAAGCGATAGTAGTTTCCCCATCCCCGCAGAATAGGATTGAGGTTCTGGAGAAGTTCAGTCAGAGACCAGAGCGTATTAGCGCCCGAGGTCAACCGCGTCGTCTTCACGGCTGCAGCACATGCCCAACGTACAGCGGAATACTTCAACCGCACGGTTACTGAAAACACAGCACAAGCCCCCGTGACTTGTGCGACCTGAATGGGTCACATATCCGAGCTCTCATCAGGACTCCTCTCCTCCAGACTTGAGTCCGGAGGCTTGTTCGATCGTGCGTTTGAGTTCCGCGATGGTCTGGTCGTCATAATCAAACGCATACTGCGCCGCTTTCCCGGAGGGCCACGTTCGTTGCGCCACACTTCGTTCGCCGCCGGTCTTAACAGCAGCCAGGGCGCTGACCATCGCTTGTTGATCGACGCGCATATACAGATCAGCAATCGTGCTAAGTTGAGCACGTCCGAGGATCTCCTGAGCAACCTTGATGTTCCTTTGCCCGCGACGTAAGGAGTTCATTCGCATCTCGGGCATGACGCACGTCCGAACCTCGCGTAGTTACCCGCGGTCGAATGGGAAGCTGGAACGCTGGCACAGGTCGCTGAAGAGCGAATGCATTCAACCGGGGATGCCGCTGTCACTGGAAGATGCAAAACGCCTGATTCAACAGTATGTGGATCGCTATAACGACCCCCGGTTGCACAGTGCGATCGGCTACGTGACACCGAAGGACTGCTTGCAGGCCGACACGTTTCTCTCCCTTCGTCCGATAGAATGCTGGCAAACGGTCGGCATCCTTCCAAGACCGCTGAATACTGTGCGCGCCTTTGCTGGAGGCGAATCGGAAAAAACATGCGATTAGGATTCATCGGAACTGGCGAAATCACATCATCAATTGTTACAGGCCTGTGCTCGTCTGGTGTCGCAGCCCACATCATTCGATTGTCCCCTCGAAATTCTGCCATGGCTAATGGGCTTGCCAATTGTTTCCATGGAGTATCGGTGGCGACCTGTAACCAGGAAGTTCTCCAGGATTGCGACACAATCGTGATCGCTGTGAAGCCTTCGGCTGCGCGAGATGTTCTCTCGCAACTGCATTTTCGGCCCGATCATCAGGTTATCAGCCTTGTCTCGGCGCTCTCGCTGCGGAGCCTGTCAGAGCTCGTAATGCCTGCGGTGCGAATCACAAGAGCCGTGCCACTGCCGTCAGCAGCAAAAAGATTGAGCCCCACGGCGATCTATCCCCCAGATCCGGTGGCTTTCGAACTCTTCGCTGCTGTTGGAACTGTATTTCCAGTTGATGGGGAATCCGAGTTCGATGCAGTCTGCGCGACCACTGCGTCCATCGCTTCCTATTTCGCATTCAATGAAACGATTGCGTCTTGGCTCGAACGGCAAGGGGTTCCAGGACAGCGAGCGAGAGACTACATTGGACGACTCTTCTTTGGGGTAACGACAGGAGCTGTGGACGCGCCCGAGCGCAATTTCGAATCGCTGGCCGCCACTCACGCCACTGCCGGCGGCATCAATGAACAATTTCTCAAACACTTGCTTGAACATGGCGTCATGACGAAAGTCTCGGAGGCTCTGGACCGTGTTCTGCACCGAATCAGCGCAATCATAGACTCTGGCTCTTGACACCTCTTTAACAAGAAGCTGATCAGCGGCTGTTCAGGTAACCGCCCGTTAAGGTATGGATAACGGGCACACCGGAAGGCGACAGCAGCAGCGACGCAAACGGGCTACAATGATCTCGCCGGGTAAAACGGAAGATCGCAATGCGGGGACGCAACCACGCCGAGGGATACCCGGTGGCTCATCGAGCCGAAAGGCGAAGAACATGGGTTCAAGGCGATTGAACAACGCGTTTTCCAGAATGTAATGGAAGAAATGTTCTCCGCGCGCGACCTCGAGATGCATGATGTAATGATCTACGTAGATGGAAGCTCTGCATGGTCAGAGTTCCATTGGGACTTTCATGCCACCCTGCGCAAAGACGGCTCTGCCCGTAACGACGCGCGGCGTCGAGACCTAGATTTACCGAAAAGAAGCGGGACAGTGGCGGCCCGTGACAACCAGGCCCGTGACAACCAGGCAGTGGCCAGTGACGTGTGGCTAGTGTCGAGTCATCAAAGTAAGAGCAGGGAAGAGCGGCTCGTGCCGAGAGTCGTGGGCGCTTGGTCACCGCTTAGTCTTTCGCTAGTCACTTGCCACTCGCCACTAAGCACTACACTGATGTCCTATCCCTGCTCCACCTCGAGATAGTTCTCCAAATGGTTGCGAACGATCCGATAGCACTCACAGGCCATCTTTTCGAGTCCGACTCGATCCGAGATCACAACTCTACCGCGCTTGTATTGAATGAGACCCTTGTGCTGCAGGCTCTCAGCCGCAATCGTGACACTGGTGCGCCGGGTTCCCAGCAGGTCGGCTAGATATTCCTGAGTAAGGTTCAAGGTGGGAGACTCGCAACGATCGGCGCACAGCAGCAGCCAACGCGCCAGGCGCTGAGGGATCTCATGGTGCGAATTGCATCCGACCGATTGGCAAGTCTGGATAAGCTGCGCCTGGACATATCGCAAAACAAGGTCATGGAACCGGCCATATCGCGAGTACTCGCTTATCGCTGAATCCATACGACACCGATATCCGTAGCCGGACATCTGCATTTACACCTTGTTGAGACTTCGGGCTCGCAGTGTCTTCCTTGAGAGTCCGGTGCATTCCGCTCATGGCGTCCGTTTTGCTGCGGTCTTCCTGGCTGGATACGCTCATGCACGATGCCCATCTTCATCCATCCAAGCGACAGCTTAGACATGCCAAGTATTCCAGTTCCAGCAAAGGGGGCGCCGTTGTCAGTCCTGATCCTCGCCCGTAGTCCCGAATCCTCGAAGGAAACGGCAGCGAATCGCGAGAACTACTCTCTCTGCTTCCGAGTATCGAGACCTTACGTTCTGCTTTTCACGAGCCATTCCCCGCCTTTTCACCATCTCTCTGTGAATTCTTGCCCTTTAGCCGCCACGAGCTTCCCACATCGTATTTTGCGAGACGATTCAGCACTTCGTCGAGCCCATATCGCACGTGTGCCCGCATGGCTCCATCGGCAACCAATGGATCTCCGCTGCAGAGAGCATCGACTAAACTCGAGTGGAATTTCTCAGGCAGAGTGCGTCGGTCGGCTGCAATATCATAGAGCCAGTTGAAAATTAGGACCTGTTCTTTCTCGATGGCACGATGCAGCCCTGGACAGCGAGCCAGTTGCGCGATTCTCATGTGAAATTCCATATGGTAGGTATGGACGGAGAACAGGAATCGTGAGTTATCCCGTTCCAGCGCGCACATTTTATTGAGCTCGTCGAGGTGCCGGGCACTGGTATGAAGCTGCTCCTTCTCGCCCTCAGTGATGTTTTGTGCGCACAATCTCGCAGCCTGCGATTCCAAGGCCTCTCGGATGACATTACTATCGCGGATGTCCTGCTCGCTGGGTATACGTACGCGCGTTCCGATCCGGGGGCGGCTTTCAACCAGGCGCTCCGTTTCCAAACACTTGAGGGCCTCCGTGATCGGCAGGAAGCTCATTTTGAGTCTTTTCGCGAGTTGTCTCCGCGAAAGAATGTCTCCTATGGAAAGCTCCCCGCTGAGGATTTCATCTCGAATCTGTTGGTAGGCACGACTAGATAATGAGTCTTGCACTGCATCCATGTGGTTCGACGAGCGTGCGGCCTCACTCAACCGAGGTTTCTGGATCATTCGCGTATTTTGTGCCCGACGTGCGATAGACTTCATTGAGACCTTAACATGAGCCTATCCTTATATTACACCAACTTACGGTCGTCTCTTGGCAGTCGATTGGACTGATCGTCTGACATATCACCTCCAGTACGCGTCTGCCAGAAATTTGCGCTATACATCCCGACAAGTGATCCAACCCCCAATATCGCGTCCTTCAAGAACTGGCACCTTGGCAATTCTGCTTCTGAGAGTGACGCAATGGGAACCGACGAGAATGTGCGAGTCCACTCAGCCATGATCGATAAAAAGATCGATGCGCTGCCCGAAGGACGACGACCTTGATGTACATCCCTCGTCTCGGCTCAGTCTTCCGCGGCCTCGATCTTCAAACACCAAACATGCTCGCAGGGGCGATTTTCAGGCTGTTGCAAATTGTTACCTAAAGTGACGATCGTCCCAATTGATGAATCGAAAATCCATGGCAGCGCTGTGGACGAACCGAGAAGAATCACCGATGAACCTGCCTTCGGCCGTACCCCCCTTAGGGCAACCTTAGTCCCCGGCCATTCAGTGAGAAGGGCGTAGAGAAACTGTGAGTTCTTCGACCTGGTATAGCGAACTTCCTTTCCTTCATGCCGGAGAGCGACTCGGCGCGGGCGGGTGTTGTAGATAGCTTCCCCATTGATTTGCAACCATTTTCCTGCACCTTTCATCTGACGGACTGCCTCCGGGTGAAACACACCATATGCGCTCGGGCCAACACCAATCTGTAGCCCGCCCCCCTTGGCAACGGTGTCCGCGAGATTGCGCACGATCCATTGGGTTCCTTTGTAATTCGCCCCATTCGGGTCGTAGGAGAAGTCGGTCCCTAGCGGATAAATGGTGAACCATGGCTTATCGGACTCTTCTTGCGAACCAGGAACAACACGCTCGGGCGTGTAGTAGTCACCATAGTTTCCGATACCGCGGCCTCTCAACATAACCTGCGGCTGAAGCTCGCGCAACTTGAGCATCGTCTTACGCAGTTCAGGCCATACCTTCGGCCCAAGCCACATATCGAGGCAGATCATGTCGATCTGCCCGTAGTTCGTTAAGAGCTCAACCAACTGCGCGCGATGTCGATTCATCATTCGCTGGATTTCTGAATCGGAAGGATCCGGAGCGGTCACAACCCGCGGGCCCAATCTTTCCTGCGTCATCCGCAGGTCTCTTTTTGTCATCCATTTTCCCGAAGATGGAACCTGAAATGGATGACATACATAGGGGCGAAAATCCGCGTCGTACCAATCAGGATGTGAGAAATACAGATCGATCCCAATGCCACGTTTATGAGCGGCGTCACAGAGCTCTTTCACAACATCTCGTCGAAATGGCGTTTCCATTATCGAGTAAGCGAGATCGCAAGGCTCAGTTCTGGGGCCGCCTGCGGCTACCCAATTGGCCCGGCTCTTCACCCTGGTGCTGGTGTTGAACATGGAGAAGCCTTCATGATGTTTCGAGGTGAAGGCAACAATCTTCATGCCGCTTTCCTTGAAGATCTCCGTCCAGGCGTCGGCGTCGAAGCCTTCAGGATTCCATGTCCTATAGAGGTTGTTGTAGGTCTGACGGTCCTCAAGTGACATACCAAGAAAAGGCCACGATTCCGGGCCGCGATGCCAGATGGAATAGATGCCCCAGTGAATCCGAATACCAAACTTTATGTCTTGGAATGCTTCGTAGGCACTCGACGGTGCCCATCGATACTCAGGGATGGGCACGTTCTCGATATAGGGATCATCCCTTAAGAGCGAAACAGGAAACCCATGAAGCCGGCCGGGCGCAGGCGTTGTTCGGGGATCAAATGAGGCCACCGAGAACGCCGCTGCAGATGCGAGAAACTCTCTCCTGTTCACCTTTTTCACCCTGAGAGTGCAGACATTGCCAGGAATTTTGATTCGAATTGGCTGAGCTTACGCTCAATTCCTCGGCCACTCTAGCCGGTCATATGTATGATATATCAGAAAGATTTTGCCGAGTAAATCGAGGATGGCTTTTTCTCAAGATGACCGACTGCGAGCCGCTTCAGATCAACCATCACACCCAAAATGGAGGATGCTGAGCCTCGGATTTCTCGCCACAGTGATCAATTATCTCAGCCGTCAGACCCTTTCCGTGATGGCGCCTGTACTGCTGCCGCAGTTTCGAATTTCGGCAACCCGCTATTCGCGCATCGTCTTCGCCTTCATGCTCGCCTACACGCTGATGAATGGCGCGGCCGGCAGGCTCCTTGACAGGCTTGGGACGCGAATCGGCTATGCCCTGACGATCGCATTCTGGTCCGGAGCGGAGTTGCTCAATTCCATGGCCCATGGCGCCTTGAGTCTTGGAATCTTTCAGTTCCTTTTGGGGATTGGGGAGGCTGGGAACTATCCGGCCGGCGTGAGGTTAATTGCTGAATGGTTCCCTCCCGAAGAGCGGTCCTTCGCTTCCGGGATCTTCAATAGCGGCGCTTCGATCGGTGCGATTCTTGCTCCTCCATTACTGGCGTGGATAATGTTTGCGAGCGGCTGGAGAGCTGCATTCGTGGTAATCGGTCTGCTCGGCTTTGTTTGGATGGGCGGATGGTTTGCGATCTATCGAGATCCTAGGAATGGCGCCAGACCAAAAACTCAGGAGCTGCCTTCCCTGCACGCACTGTTCCGATCGAGGTTTGTATGGCAGTTCACGATATCGAAGGCATTTAGCGATCCAGTCTGGTATTTTTATGTCTTTTGGTTTCCGCATTACCTGAAGGTCAGCCACGCGTTTTCAATGGAGCAAATTGGCAAGACGGCATGGATACCATTCTTGGCTGCTACAGTCGGAAATCTCAGTGGCGGCGCGGTCTTTAGCGGCCTTCTGCGTTTGGGATTCAAGACAACCATCGCACGACGGCTCGCCATCGTGCTCTTTTCGTTATCGATGAGTGCTTCGATCTTTGTTGGGACGATTAGCAGTGCCATACTTT
This sequence comes from Occallatibacter sp., assembly GCA_036495975.1. GTDB lineage: Bacteria > Acidobacteriota > Terriglobia > Terriglobales > Acidobacteriaceae > Telmatobacter. The sequence continues at coordinate 14,686 of DASXLY010000012.1, forward strand.
GCATCGCGCTCATTTCGGTTGCGACCTTTGGCTATTCCGGCGCATTGGCGAATCTGCTCGCTATTCCCGGTGATGTATTTTCGAAGGGAACTGTGGCTTCAATCTGGGGACTCGCCAGTATGGGCTCAGGCATCGGAGGAATGATCTTCAGCCTCATCACGGGATGGTTAGTCGATCATTATTCGTTCCAACCGGTATTTGAGCTATTTGGACTCATTCCCCTTGTGGCCGCAGGGCTGGTTTGGACGTTACCACGCAGGGCATAATTCGCGGATCAGCCGATCCGGGCTGCATGTCACCGGATCCTGTTCAGTCAGGTTCCCTAGGCGATGCGCATGCTCATACCCCCGTCGATGACCAGGTTCTCTCCGGTAATGAAGTCATTCACCACAAGCTCAAGAATCGCGTGGGCCACATTTTCCGCGGTTCCTTCACGGTGAAGTGGGATTCGATTCCGAATATTGTTCTCAACCTGCTCCGGTGTCAGGAAGTCCTGAAACGGAGTGCGAACAACGCCGGGGGAAACACAATTGACGCGGATATTGTGGTCTGCAAGTTCTCGCGCCAGGGTACGGGCAAATTGCGGCAAGGCTCCTTTCGCAACACCATAGGCCAGTGAACCTAGGCACCCGCGCAGACCGGCGGAGGAACCGATCAGTATGATTGCGCCCTCTCCTTGCTTGATCATATGCGGCACGGCAGCCTGGGCAAGTCGCAATACCGCATGGACATGAACGTCGAAAGCTTGCCTCCAACTGTCGTCCGTTGTCTCAAAGAATCCGCCTGGTGCAGCTGCACCTGCGGCGTGGACAAGAATGTCGATCCGCCCCCAGCGGGCGTGTGTTTCCGCTGCTGCACGGACACAGCCCTCAACGCTGCCGATGTCGGCCTGAATGTACAGAACCTCAACGCAATGGGCGGCTGCGACTGTTTTCAACACCCCAAACGAATCGTTGCGACATGTTCGCCCAACGACTGCTACGCATGCGCCGCGGGAAGCAAAGGCAACCGCAACCTCTGCGCCAATTCCACTTGTTCCCCCGGTAACTAGGCAGACCTTACCTGCCAATTCCATAGTCCTTGTCATCCTTAATCTGGGTACCCTACAGTAGCAATGGACGTACGTGGGCCCAGGATCAAACCTCGAGAAGCCTAAACCAACAGCTTTTAGCTCATGATATATCAGTCCAGCGCGACGCATCGAAAAATGTGCGAAAACGTTAATGATATTGACGATTCAGGTTGGGTGTCTTTGCCCTTGGGCGTCTGGGTCGTAAGGGTCCTGCAGGGTAAACTCAGGAGGAGATTACCCCAGAGCTTTATCCTTCGAGGGGTGCTATCACAATCACCAATGCCTGGCGTTCGCACGGCCGCGTGAAGTGTACAGGACCACGGCGTTTCGCTTACCATGCGAATGCATCGGATTATCTGCCGCGCGCGGAATCCAAATCACGTCGCGGCTCGACGATCAGAGCTGGCTGTGACACGAAGCCCGGTTTGCCCGGCGACCGCACACTCAAAACGTTTGCAACCTAACAGCAGGGAGGAATCTCCTTGCTGGTAACAATTGAGAATCTGAACTTGAGCGGGCTCTCGGATCCCGAGAGCCCGTAAATTCTGCAGCAGACATTTAAGCTTAAAAGGTGAAGCGAAGTGTCAACGTAATCTGTCGCGGATCCATCAAATCTGGCGACAGAGTTCCTGCATTAGGATTTCCGTTTTCGCCGATCGTGGCGCCCGCAGTAGGCGATATGATCGGGCTGGAGTAGTTATTGTTGACTGCGCCAGGTAAGAAGTTTTGGTGGTTGAACGCGTTGGTGGCCTCAGCGAGAAAAGCGAGCTTAAACTGCTCTCTGATCGCGAACTCGCGCGTGACATTTATATTCACATTTTGGAGTATTGGCAAGCGGAGTGCGCTTATATACTCGGGCGTTGTTCCGTTCCAATATTGGTCGACGCTATATTTTCCATTTGGAAACTGAACTATCTGGTTCGCAAAAGCATCAGGGTTCCACTTCAGATACGTGTACTGACCGGGAGTAATTTGGTGGCCATCCGGAAGTGTAACCGTAGTAGAGCCATCATACCAATGCTGCAACGACTTAGGAACTTCCAGAGGTTGACCGGTCGGGATGCAATCTCCATTCATGCTACCAACATCTGCGTTACCGGTGGCGCAAGAAGGGCCCCATGGTTGACCACTTTGCAGGGTAACCACGGTTCCGAGTTGCCATCCGCCCGCTAGCATTCTGGCCACGGGATTCCCAAGTTCAAATCTCTGGCCGCCGCCAAATGGAACCAAGTACGTCACCACGCCAACGAGGCGTTGCGGAACATCGTATCCTAGAAGCCCTTTGTTGCTCTGAATGTTCTCGTAGTCGACCCCACCGGAGCCATTCACGGCCCCCTGTTGGGACTCGGCGTAGGTTGAGCCAGCCTCCCCCCCAGAAACTCCCGTCACGTGGGACCAATCGTAGATGAATTGTGCACTCAGACCGTTCGAGTAGGAATGCTTCAACTGGAGTTCAAGGGCGCTGTACAAGGATGAGCCCACGCTCTTGTTCACGGTTTGCCCTAGCAAAGCGACGTATCCCTCCTGAGACTGCTCGACTGAGATCGTAGTATTGCCACTCGAGCCGGTTGCAAGGCCGACCAGAGCGGGCATTGGATTTGGAATTTGAACCTGCGCCGGATCAGTCGCACCACTAGAGCTGAGCCACCCACTTCGCCAACTCATCCGAGTCGACTGGGGAATATCGTACACGCTGTTCAGAGGAAAGGCGCGCCATCCAAGGTGGCTGCCTTTCGATCCCACATACCCTGCGGACGCGATCCAACCATGGAAGCGATGCTCGACAAAAACGTTCCACTGATCCATATAGGCGTTTTGGAAGCCGTTGCGCAGGAAGTAGTCGACGCCCGCATTGCCGTTCTCGTCGCCATACAGCGACGGGCTCTGCACAGGCCCAGGAGCACTAATTACCTCCGTGTTTGCCGCGTCCTCAAAATGGCCCGCCGGGAGTCCGTTATAGGTGATCCCGAAAGGGGTCATCACCGCGCCGCCCGCGTACGCACCGCCCCCATAGATCAGGCCATTTGCATTAAAGCCAGTGTTACTAGGCTCATAAATTCTCCCATAACCGCCACGCAGGACAGTCTGATTTGTCAGCATAAACGCCAGCCCAACGCGAGGCGAAATATTCCCATACTGTGTGTCCCAGAGATGCCGGGAAAATCCGTCTTGTCCAGAGAATGCGAATCGCCCCATTCCCGCGTTTGGATTCGCATTGGGAACGTTTAGGCCTATGGCGAACGGATTAGCCAGGTTCAGATCGAGGTCATATTCCCGGTTGTGCCGTTCCGTTGGCCCAGGCTGTATCTCGTAGCGGAGGCCCAGATTGACGGTCAGCCTGTTTGTTGCCTTCCAGTCGTTCTGGCTGTAAACGGCAAAATATTTGTCGGCCAGTGCCGGCACAGTTGTAGTGCCAGGATCAAGCCTATAGCCCATCACGCCTATCGCTGCTTGAGCTGTGGAGGTGCCATCCTGCGCCGGCGTGGTGTCGTAGGCAGGGTCGGGGTTGCCGTTTACGTCGGCATATTGCTCACAGTAGCACTCGGTACTATAGGCACCGAGAGAAGGAGTGGCCCATTCTGTGTCCCTCCAATTGCTGAAGTATATGCGCTGGTCTGCACCTTCTTTCAAGGTCCATCTGCCGATCGTCTTGGTAATGCTACCGTTAAAATCATAGTTATCCTGATGTTCGTTCTTCCAAACCCATTGGGCATTATTTAATGGCTGGCTATAAGGGGCCCCATAGCCGAGGGAGTAGACAGACGGAGCCACCCCGTTAACAGCGATCAAATTTTGCATCGCGGTTGGCATGCCATAGGCCGAGTATTGCGCCGAGTTAAACGTGTTCGCGTTGGGGTAGCTGGTCTGAGTTGATACCCGCTGAAAGCCAACGTGAAGGTCGATAAAGGTGGTCGGACTCAACGTAATAATGTCGCCAATCGCAGCGTACGGATTGTCATCGACACTGTTGGGGGCCGACATCAGGGACCACGGACTCTTTGCGCCCCACGCGTTAACTCCAAGTGTGGCTCCATTCTGCACCCCCCCGGATGCATAGAAGGAGTTCTTCCCAAAATGAAAGTCTAACCGCGTATTCAAACTGTTGCGGGTTGTTGGAGTCGTACCGCTGTAATAATAGTTGTTATCGCCATAAACATCGCTCGGGGAGTGGTTTGGTTCTGGAAAGGCCGAAAGGTACTTCAAGCCATATTGATCTGGGTTCGTCACAATCGCATTTGCATATGGCTGCCTTTGGTAGACCTGCGAACTCCCGGGAACCAGTGTCGCGGTAAATGGGTTATAGATTGTGGCCGGCACCGCACTACCGTTTGAATTAATCAGCGTCTGACTATAATCCCCTTGCCGCTGAAGATCCGTCGGAACTGTGAGGTATCCGCTGAAAGGCTCAGTGTTCCAGAGACGGGAGAAGGCGACAAAAAAGAATGCTTTGTTTTTTCCGTTGAAGAGCTTGGGAAAAAGAACCGGCCCCCCGACACTGCCGCCTGCTTCGTCAACACGGTATTTTCCGCGCGGAACACCTTCCATGTCATTCTTAAGCCCGTTAGCATTTAGTTGCTCATTTCGCAGGTTGTAGTAGAGATCACCGTGAAAATTATTCGTGCCGCTCTTGGTGACCATTGAGATTATGCCTTGTCCTCCTCCAAGATCGGCAGAGAGGTCATTCGTAGAGACGGTGACTTCCTGTAGCGCATCCCGATTGGGGATGACGGTTGCTTCATGCCAGCCAGAGCCCTGCACGGGAACCCCGTCAAGCTGAATGTCATCGGTTCCGAGCATGCCGCCGTTGATTCTGATCGCGGAATACTCCTGGCGATCCGCATAGCCCACACCGAGATTTTCAGCGTTATACATTACCGGGGATGGCACCACGCCCGCCGACAGGGTTGCATAGTACAACGGATTGTTGGTGATATTGGGCACGTTGTTAATCACTTGAGATTCGACTGATCCCGTCACCGTCGAGCTTTGGGTCTGCAACTCGGCAGTGGTAGCCTTAACGTCAACCACCTGACTTGTCGCACCCACCGCTAGCTTGGCGTTAACTTGTACCGTAACTCCCGTTCCAACCGCAATTTCGCTTACACGGTAGGTTTGGAATCCAGGCGCATCGATTGACACTGCATATTGACCGGCCGGGAGATACGGCACGGAGTAGTCCCCCTCAGGCCCAGACTGCGTCGTTACTGCTTCGTTCGTGAGTTGGTTCGTTACTGTGACAATCGCCTTGGGAACAACTGCGCCGCTCGGATCGGTTAGAGTGCCGGTAATGGTGCTATTCCTGACCTGCGCCCAAGCCGCTCCGATGCTCAACGAACAAAGGAGAAGGGCGAGTGAAATCTTGACAATCCGTGTCATTCCCACCCAATGCGTCCGAAATTCTCTTCCTTTCACTTGGTCCTCCATCTGGTCCTCCTCAGAGTTCTCCAGTTCAACTCACGTCTGAAATTGATAACGGAAAAATAACTATTAACTGATAGGTTCAAGTCCTTGTGACCCGTGGCCAGCCATAAGTGGAATTGAGTGACGAGAGTCGCTAGGTAGAGTCAAGCCAACTGCCCCGTCTCCGCCGCCTCATGCCTTGGCCTCTTTCCCAGCGCTCAACCTCACTCTCCGTTGGTCGCCGGCGGTTTTTCAGAGCTTCGCTTGGATGGCGACAGTACCGAGCGAATTCTCAAAGAGGCAGAGACCGGGCGGTTTTGTGTGCTTCTTCGCCCGATCCCGCTGGATTGGTATTCTGATATATCAAATATATTAGAACGCTGTCAAGAGAAAGTGAAAAGTGTAATTTCTACATAAGACTCTGTGCCTCCTGGTCGGTTGAATACGCTCATCTCACCCTCAGCTTTATCGCCATGGTCTCCTAATCAACGAAGGGGATAAAGGGCATGGTTTTTCTGATCGCATTGGCCGCGGTTCCGCATTGTCTAGCTACGAATCTGTTTAGCAAGGCTGCTTGTTTCTAATCCGATCCTGCTGGGCGCACAAAGCGAGAGGAACCGCGATCAGCTGGAACGGCCAGAATTGCGAAGAGGAATCACGGACGCCGGCCGGAGGGCCACGCTACCGCAAATTATCGCCACAATTCCTGCTGCCGCGGGAGGGGCATCGCTAGCATGCGGTCACCTATGAGATTGTTCCGGGCTCGCTTTCTGAAATTGCGATTTCAATGGAATCCCCGAGGGCTCTATTCAATGGATCGGCGGCACGAGGCGATCGAGTATCTCGGATTTGACGGTTCGTCCTAAATTGACATATCAGCGATACGAAACGTACTCTAGTTGAACCGTTTGAGAGAATCGATGCGAGGTCGCGATACACGGCGATGCGGTAATGCTTAGCGGCCGTTCAGAAAACGGTTCGACGAAATCTTGACAAGTCGCAGGGTTGGCAGACAAACCGAGATCTATCTGAGAGAGGGTCCTTGGATTTTCTGCGCGATTCAACGAAAAGGGGTTGAAATGGCGCTTGTGCCGAATCTTTCGGAGACTGAGTTGGACCGTCGGGAATTTCTGCGCCTTGCTTCAATGAGTTCCGCACTACTGATGATCTCGGGCCACATGCTGATGGGGACGGAAGTGGACTCGCGTTCTGCTGCCTATGCGGGTGCTCTACGAGAAATCCCGCCAGGAGCGGTGCAGCCTGAAGGATGGTTGCGCAGATATTTGGAGCGGCAAGCGTCGCAACTGGGCTCTAAGCTGCCGCAGGTTTCGTGGCCATTCACCGAAGGATATTGGGCGGAAGAGCAGGAGGCTGAAGCGTGGTGGCCGTGGGAGCAGAAAGCCTATTGGATCGATGGAGCTGCTCGTTTGGCCCTTGTACTCCAGGATGAGAGGCTCCTGGAGCAGGCTATCAAGCCCATCGAATACACGTTGTCCCATGTTGACACGGAAGGATATCTCGGGCCGGAATTCTTCCAAGACCCAATGGGTGATTTCCATCGTTGGCCACACGCCGTGTTCTTCCGGGGCTTGGCGGCTGTCTCGGATGCACGATCCGCTCAAAGAGCATTTACAGGCGCGCGAATCGTTGAAGCTTTGCAAATGCATTACTTATCCGATAGGGCGAAATACGGAACGCCGACAAGAAACGTCACGAATATCGAAGGCATTCTGTGGTGTTATGAAAAGACCGGCGATCCACGCCTCCTAGCACTGGCAGAAAACGCGTGGCGAGATTACGCGAAAGTAGCCGCCGATCCCGTGCACGGAGATCTTTCTGCGCAGCGCGTATTCGCGGCCACACCGATCAACGCGCACGGCGTCACCTATGCTGAAATCGCGAAGCTGCCAGCGATACTCTACCTCTATACGGGCAGGGATGAATACCTCAAGTTCGCGCTAGCAGCACAACGCCGCGTCTTCGATCACCACATGCTGATCGATGGAGTTCCATCCACTTCCGAGTGGTTCGGGACCGTGACTTCCTTAGATTCCCACGAGACATGCGATATCGCCGATTTCACGTGGTCGTGGGGATATCTCCTGATGGCGACGGGAGATGCAATCTGGGCGGATCGCGTGGAGAGGGCTTGCTTCAATGCCGCACCCGGCGCCATCAAGAACGATTGGAAGGCCCTCCAATACTTCTCCTGTCCCAACCAGATCTTGGCAACGCTCAACTCGGACCACAATTGGCCCTTATTTGACGAGCATGGCGGACGGATGATGGCCTATCAGCCAAATCCTGGCCAGCACACTGCATGCTGCGCAGGGAACGTCCATCGTATCTTTCCTAATTTTGTGATTCGCATGTGGATGAAAAGCAACAACGGGGGCTTAGCAGCGGTTCTCTACGGTCCATCGAAAGTGAATGCGACCGTGGGCCCGGACAATCAACCCGTCGAAGTCGTGCAGACCACCGATTACCCGTTCAGTGAGCAAATCCATTTCAAAATCCGATGCGGCAGTGCCGTATCATTTCCGTTCTCATTCAGAATTCCAGCCTGGTGCGATGCACCACACCTGACAGTGAACGGTGTGACGGTGGCCACTTCGCGAACGCCTCAAGGGTTCATCGTGTTGCATCGGAGCTTTAATCCGGGCGATCTAATCACGTTAGCTCTTCCGATGAAAGTTGCCGTTACTCGATGGCCGCAGAACGGCATCGGAATTGAGCGCGGCCCGCTGGTCTATTCGTTGCCGATCAAGGAAAAGTGGACGACGAAGGTAGAACCGAAATACACAACGCCGGAATTTCCTAGTTGGGAGGCCATGCCGAACAGTGAGTGGAACTACGGCTTGACCCTCAATGCGGCGAAAGTGGATAGCGAAGTCGAGGTCAAGGTGAGGCCGATTGCATCCGAGCAAGTTCTCGATCCATGGGAGAATCCTCCTATCGAAATCCAAGTGCCCGCAAGAAAGGTCGAGGATTGGGAATTGCAAGCCAACCCGGACAATACGGCTCAAAGGTTCACTCCATGTCTGCCCGATCTGAGGATGAGCAAAATAAGTGACACGCTGGAGCAGGTTTCTCTGGTGCCGTATGGCTCAACCCAATTGCGAGTCACGATTTTTCCAGCCTTGCAAAAGCCTGAGGGAACATTGTTGTGAGAGCTTCATCAACATGCCGTTATTCGCGTTTTGATCCCCAAATTGACCAGGCGCTCTGCAACTGGCTAATCCTTCGACCGGCACCACGGATTTGTTCGACATCGAAGATGCAGCCCCGGCGTTCCGAAGAGTGGTTCCGTCGTCGGACGTTCACCCAGCCCATTCCCATTATTATCCGGACCGCGCGATCGATCATCTAAGTTGGATTTGAGCTAAAGGCAACCGGTATGGCCAGGAGCTTGCCCACACATCGGCATCTCGCCAAAGTCGGATTCGCAATTGCAACCTGCCTGAGCGTGGGCGGACTGGCCGTGTGCCCCGGCGCATGGGCGGTGTGCACAGGCCCGGCTTCGCTTGAGGCGCGGGTTCGAGCCCATCCCGAGGCTGACCTCTATGCCCAATTGGGCATCTGGTTCGACGAGAATCACCAGATGGAATGCGCAGAGGAGGCCTATCTGTCGGGGCTGAAGCTGGCGCCGGACTCGGCTCGGCTCAACCGTCTACTTGGCAGCACTCTCTATGCCGCGGGCCGTCTCGAAGAAGCCGTTGCGACGTTGAAGAAGGCTGTGGTTCTTGATTCCAAAGAGTTGCAAGCGCACCTTCTGCTGGGTGAGGCACTGGCTCGCCTTGGCCGCAAGCAGGAAGCAGCCTCGGAGTGGAACGCGGCTCTGAAGATCGATCCCAACTCGAAGGCCGCGCTCGACGGGCAAGCCAAAGGTCTCATCGCCGCCGGGGGCTACGCATCCGTGATCCGCACTTTGCGCAGCGCGGCGCTGGATGACAAGCTGACCCTCGATCTGGCCATCGCGTACAGAAATACGGGCATGCTGGACGAAGCCGAGCAGACTCTGAAGCAAGGTCTGGAAGTCGATCCGGACTCCGACGCTTTGACCGCGGCGCTGGTGTCTCTCTATGACGAAACGAACTATGCCGCCGCGACCAGGCTGGCGGAGGAGTTTGCCCACCAGAAACCCGGCGACCTGGAAGCTCAGCGGATTTATCTCCGGACTCTGGTGGTCATCGGCGCCAGCGATCGCGCCGTGCCTCTCGGGCACAAACTGCTGGCACTGGCCCCGCATGATGCCGATCTGCTCAATCTGAACGGCGTGCTGGAGAAGAAAGCGGGTGACTATCAGGCTGCCCGTAAGCATCTTGAAGAAGCGGTGGCGCTAAACCCGAACGATTCTAACCCGCGCGTGAACCTGGGCCTCGTTCTGGTGCAGCTGAACGATTTCGCTGGGGCAAAGATTCAGTTGGAAAGAGCTCTCGCTCTGGGCAAGGACGAACCGCAGGTTCACTTCGAGCTGGCTAAGGTTCTGCGCACTCTGGGAGAGACCGAGGCGGCCCGGCAGCAACTCGCGGTCTTCCAGCAAAAGCAGAAACAGGAGTCGGACCGGGCTCTTGCTGTATCCAAGGCGGCCCAGGCCGCAGAGGCCGCCAAGGCGGGAGATAACCAGAAGGCGGCCGAGCTATATCGGCAGGCCTGCGCCGTCGAACCGCAGAACGCCAAGCTGGCCTACGAGTTGGCACTCGTTCTGGACAATCTGGGCGACCGGACGGGTGAGCGAGCCGCGCTGAAGCAGGCAATCCAGGCCAATCCCCATTTTGTTCCGGCGCAGTACCAGCTCGGATACCTGGATCTCCAGGCCAGAGACAACGCCGAGGCCGAGCGGCAATTCCGGCTGACCGTCGAGGAGGTCCCGGACAGTGCGCAAGCGTGGATTGCGTTGGCAATTGTGTTGGCCGCCGAATCCCGCTTGGATGAAGCACGCAAGGCCGTGGACACCGCGCTCCGACTCGACCCGGGTAATACTACCGCTCTCAACCTCAGCCGGGAGTTGGCTGGCGGCCAGAATCAGCAATAGCAATTCAGGAGTCCGCGGGAGAATGACGTTCATGAGGAACAACAGAGAAGTCGGCCTTTGGACGCGTCGACACATACTGAGGGTCGGCCCCGCAGCTCTGGCTCCGCAGCTGCTCGTCGGACTTTATGGCGGATTGGGGTCCGCGATTCCGGCGCAAAAGGTCGTCGCAGCCCCCTTCTCCCGCTTTGTGGATGTGGCCCAGGCTGCAGGGCTCACCTCGACGATCATCTACGGCGAGCCCTCGACCCTAAGCTACATCATTGAATCGATGGCCACTGGCTGCGCATTTTTCGACTACGACAACGATGGCTGGATAGACATCTTCATTCTGGGTGGGCGCACGCTCGAGGGAACGCCTCCCGGTTCAGGCAACCGGCTCTACCACAACAATCGCGACGGAACATTTACCGACGTGACAGTCAAATCCGGACTGGCCGACCGAGACGGGGATCAGGGCTGGGCCCAAGGGGTGTGCGTGGGCGACTATAACAACGACGGCTGGGAGGATCTCTTTGTCACGTACTACGGTCAGAATCGCCTTTACCGCAACAACGGCGACCGGACATTCACTAATGTCACAGCAGAGACCGGCCTGCTCCATCCCAAAACCCGCTACAGCACCGGCTGCACGTTTTTGGACTACAACCGCGACGGTCATCTTGATCTCTTTGTCTCCAACTACCTGGAGATCGATCTGGCCACTGCGCCCAAGCCATCGCTCGAGGTGCCTAATTGCAATTACGCCGGCGTGGCCACCTTTTGCGGCCCTCGGGGCCTGCCCCAGGCGCACCAATATCTCTACCGCAACAACGGCGACGGCACCTTTACCGATGTTTCCGAGGATTCCGGTATCGCCGCCCTACAGGGATCGTATTGTCTGACGGCGGTCAGCGTAGACGCTGACGAGGATGGCTGGCCCGACATCTTCGTCGCCTGCGACATGACGCCGTCCTTCCTGCTGATGAATAACCGCAACGGCACCTTCCGCGAGGAGGCTCTCTTTCGTGGCATCGCTCTCAGCGGAGATGGCCAAGCGCTGGGGGGCATGGGGGTGGGCGTGGGTGACTACAATCTCGACGGCCACACAGATATCCTGAGGACGCACTTCTATAACCAGGCGAACGGGCTGTACCGCAACAACGGCAAAGGCAGCTTCGACGATGTGACTGTAAAGGCCGGGTTGAACAAGGAGACACGCTTTGTCTGTTACGGCGCCGGCATCGTGGACTTGGACAACGACGGGTGGCCCGACATCTTGCTCACCACGGGTGCCTTGTATCCGGAGGTTGCCCGCGTCTACCCCCTCTTCCCGGTGCGCACTCCGCGGATCCTTTTTCGCAACCAAGGCGACGGGACGTTTGTCGAGATGGGCGCCGATGGCGGGCCGGGCATCGCCGCCTCGCATTGCAGCCGCGGCGCAGCTTTCGGTGACTTCGACAATGACGGCGATATGGATGTCCTGATCATGAATGTGAACGAGCCGCCCACCTTGCTTCGCAACGATGCTCCTTCTGGCAACCACTGGATCAAGGTCCGTCTGGAGGGAACCAAAAGCAATCGAAGCGCAATCGGTGCGCGGGTGGTGGTGCGCTATGGCGACAAGCTGCAGGTGCAGGAGGTTCTAAGCGGGTGCAGCTTTCTCTCCTCCAACGATTCGCGCCTCCACTTCGGTTTGGGAGAGGTAAGCATCGCGGACATTGAGGTTCGCTGGCCGTCGGGACTCATCGAGCGCATACGGGGCGTGGCCGCCAACCACCTCATCACGGTGCGGGAGGGCGCGGGACAGGTCAAAGGCCGGCCGTTTCGGTAAAGCGACCCCTCGCGCTGGAATCCGGACTGCGCATCAAATGCAGCGCGATGTACCATGGTTGACTCCCCTTGTCCGGAGTCTCGAATATCCGGATTACCCTGCGGAACATAGGGCTGTGGTCAATGAGGACTGCACCAGCGTTTAGTCGCTTGAATGCGCTAATCATACGTGCATATGGTCTGTTGCACGACTCGACCTGTCGGGAAGCGATGAAATGTAAGAACGATTTCGATTGCCCGCACGTAAGCGCAGGATGCGCTCGCACCGCCGCGAAATCCCCGAACGACTAACGGCTTTCGTTGTCACTTGATTTAGCTCGCTGGCACTTTGACTGGATCGAGGATGTCAATCTAAAACGAAGCGCACGTGAATCGCCACCACTCATGACGAAGGTTTCCAGAGATTTAGTTAGCGGATCTCCACCGGCGGTGGAATGGCTGAGCATGCTCCGGCTTCGATCCACGGTAACTGCTACTTTCAATTTAGGAACTGCTCTCTATCGGTGTCGTGTGAGGAGATCTTGTGCCGCCCGAAGCGAGCGCAGGCCTCAGAAACTGTCGCGCATACATCGCGAACCCGCCGTGAAACCGCTTGACTTTGCTGGCTCACTCAATAGACTTGTAGCACTGATATGTCAGTATGGTAAGGAGCCACGCCGATACGTCTGAGTCTAAAAGGAGAGGTGGGTTGAAGCGAAGAGAGTTCATCAGTTTGACTGCAAAGGTCGCTGTCGGCGGCTTAAGCGGCGACTTGTTGAATCCGCAAGCCATGCATGCAATGGCGGGTTCGGCTTCGCAGATCGTTTCATCCTCCAGGGGGCCGGAGCCCGTCCTTGCCGGCACCGCGCCTCTCCGAATAGACGGTGATCTGGCGCTAAAGATGGTGGATCGAATTCATCACTATCTACTGGATGAAACGGTCAAACGGTCCCAGGAGCGAGGAAGGCTGTGGAATCGCAACTATTCCTCAGCGGATCGCTATCAGCAATCGGTAGAGCCGAACAGGCAACGGCTTCGTCAACTCATCGGTGCGATCGACAATCGCGTGCCGGTTGCAGAAGGCTGGATCGAGGAGCAAATCGGCGCATCCCGCGGAATCGCTGAAGGAAAGGGATATCGCGTCTATACAGTCCGGTGGCCTGTCTTTCCAGGTGTAACCGCCGATTCGAGTGGGCTGGAGGCAGAGGGTTTGTTGCTGCAGCCGGAAGGTTCTCCGGTCGCGCGGGTCGTTGCCGTTCCGGATGCGGACTGGTGCCCCGAAGCGCTCGCTGGAGTCACTGACGGAGTCCCTCCGAATGCACAATTCGGACGCCGGCTAGCTGAACACGGCGTACAGGTAATCATCCCCGTAATTATGAGTCGGCAAGATACATTCTCAGGAATCCCGGGCATCGGCATGACCAATATGCCTCTTCGCGAGTGGATATATCGCATGGCATTTGAGGCTGGTAGACACATCATCGGGTTTGAGGTTCAGAAGGTCCTTGCTGCGGTCGATTGGTTCGAACTGCAAAATAAGTCGATGAGCGTTCCCATCGGCGTGATGGGCTACGCTGAAGGTGGGCTGCTCGCCTTGTACGCTGCGGCAATCGACTGCAGGATCACATCGACGGTCGTGACCGGCTATTTCCAAGCCCGCGAAGGTTTATGGCAAGAGCCCATCTATCGCGATCTATGGGGACTCCTTCAGGAGTTTGGAGACGCCGAGTTGGCGAGCTTGATCGCACCGCGGAGCCTGATAGTGGAATCCTGCCGCAGGCCGGAAATCGCTGGACCGCCCGAGGCGACCGAGGTTCACAAAGATTGCGCTTGCCCGAATGGTAAGCTCACGACTCCGCCGCGCGAATTGGTTGCGAAGGAAGTCGAGCGCGCGCGCCCTTATTTCGAGAAGCTCAACGCGGGCGCCGCGCTCCAATGGATGGAAGCTGGTTTTGGAGACGATAATCCGGGCGCCGAGCCGACAATGCACGCATTTTTGCGCTCGCTCGGATACGAGAAGGACTCCCTCGTGGCCAATGGGCAACCGCCTTCGATGCTGGCTCCGGCACCAAATCCTTCGGCAAGGCTGCAAAACCAGTTCAATGGGCTTGTCGATTTCACCCAGGCTTTGATTCGAAAATCTCCAACCGTTCGCAGAGAGTTCTGGGGCGGCGCCGACGCAAGCTCTGCGCAAGCGTGGGCTGACTCGACGCGATTCTACCGGAATTACATCTGGGATGAAGTCATTGGTCGCATGCCTCCGCCGAGCCTTCCTCTTTCGCCGCGCTCCAGGCTCATTCTCGACGAGCCGAAGTTTATCGGATACGAGGTCATGCTCGATGTCTGGCCCGGCGTATTTGCTTGCGGGATCCTTCTTCTTCCCAAGAGCCTCAAACCGGGAGAGCGGCGGCCTGTCGTCGTCTGCCAACACGGTTTGGAAGGGCGGCCTAGGGACGTAGCCGATCCCAACATCGACCACCATTTCTATCATCACTTCGCCGCTAGCCTTGCAGAGGAGGGCTTCATTACCTTTGCTCCGCAGAATCCGTACACCGGCGAAGATCGTTTCAGAATAATTCAGCGCATTGGGCATCCCATCAAGCTTGCGCTCTTCTCATTCATTCTTGGTCAACACGATCAGATCTTGAATTGGCTCACTGCACAGCCCTTTGTCGATCCTACGAGAATCGGATTCTACGGATTATCGTATGGAGGAAAAACAGCGGTTCGTGTGCCCCCGTTGCTCGGCCGCTACGCCCTTTCTATATGCTCGGGTGATTTTAATGAATGGGTTTGGAAAACGACGACAGTCACCAGCCCCCAAAGCTATCTCTTGACGCATGAGTACGACATGTATGAGTTCAACTTCGCGAATATTGTGAACTACTCGGATCTGGCCAACCTCCTGGCGCCGCGACCGTTCATGATCGAGCGCGGTCAC
Organism: Occallatibacter sp.; assembly: GCA_036495975.1. Lineage (GTDB taxonomy): Bacteria > Acidobacteriota > Terriglobia > Terriglobales > Acidobacteriaceae > Telmatobacter. The sequence goes on from DASXLY010000012.1 coordinate 29,923, forward strand.
AAGGACACTGTCAGCTTGGATGAAGAGGTAGCGTATGAATACGCGAAGGTACAAGAGTTCTATGACGAAATGGGCGTGGCGGATAACACGGAGGCCGACTTTTTTAATGGCCCGCACACGATTCACGGTGTGGAGACATTCAAATTCCTGCGCCATCATCTGAGATGGCCCGCATAGCGACTTATCGATTCACGATGCAGGCGGGTCAGGACCGGGTCGCTTTGGTAGCTCCTGTCGAAATGCCGCCGTCGACCAGGAGTGTCTGACCTGTGAGATAGCGGCTGGACTCTGAAGCCAGAAAGATTACAGCTCCATCGAGATCATTGACTCCGCCCGGCCGCCTTAGAGGGATGCGATCGATGAGGTAATCCACCCAGGTTGCATTCTGGTACATCACCTCATTCTGTTGGGTCCGGAACCAACCCGGTGCCAAGCAGTTCACGGTGACTCCGTGCTTGCCCCAGTCGTCTGCCAGGCTCATCGTGAGTTGTTTAATTCCACCGCGGCTAGCGCCATAGGGGCCCAGCCCGGCGTATCCACACACACTGGTGACCGATCCGATATTGATGATCCGTCCGTAACCGCGCCCGATCATGCCCCGGGCCACTGCCTGTGCTACAAAGAACGCGCCGCGCAAATTGGTGTCGAGCACCTGGTTCCAGTCCTCCCAGGTGACCTCGAGAGCTGGCTTGCGGACATTGCAGCCAGCATTGTTGACCAGGATGTCAATGTGGCCGAAATGGTCGTCGATGGCCGCAATTGCATTCTGGATGCTGTGGTAGTCGCGAACGTCAAGCGCGGCAGAGAAGCTTCGTCTGCCGATTGTCTCAATCTCGTCGGCGAAAGCGGTCAGCGACTGCAACTCACGGCTGGTGATGGCAATGTCTGCGCCGGCACGTGCCAAGGCGAGGGCGAAATACTGCCCCAGCCCGCGACTCGCCCCCGTCACCAATGCAACCCTACCCGACAAGTCAAACAAGGAATCCACCATAGTCAATCTCTTCAGTTTAGGGGCGAAGAACCACATTCAAGAGCCCGGGCTCGCGCAGGTGCAGCCGGCCAAACCACTCCGGGCCATCTTCCAGCGGGGCCGCGGCCGAGAGGAGGAGATCAACCCGGATCGCTCCCCGCGACATGAGCGAAATGCATGCCGGATACTCGCCTGACGATGCGCACGATCCCTGCACGCGTATCTGTCGAGTTACAACGGACTGGAGCCTGAAATCGACCTTCGGCGCAACATTTCCGACCAAGGTAACCGCACCGCCCTTGCGCACGAACTCGATAGCAAGATTCACCGTGCGCGAGATGCCAACGCATTCCAGGGCAACATCGGCTCCACGGCCCGATGTGAGCCTCTGAATTTCAGCAACGGAATCGCCATCGGTTGAGTTCAAAGTTTCCGCCGCGCTCAGCCTGCGCGCTAGTTCCAGCCGTGTATCATCCACGTCGATCACCAATACTCTGCCTGCCCCAGCCAGAAACGCCGCCTGAACCGTGAGGAGACCGATCATGCCGGCACCGACAACCACCACGGTATCGTCCAGTTCAATCGGCGTGAGCGTAACCGCATGAACCGCTACTGCGACTGCCTCAATCAGGGCCGCGTGCTCGAAACAGATGTTGCCGGGCAGTTGGTGTGCAATGCGCGCCGGCACCGTCACGTATTCGGCAAATGCTCCCATGCGCCGGAATGCATCTGTTGAAACTCCGATGATCTCGCGGTAATCGCACAGGTTCACTTGGCCGCGACGGCAATAGAAACAGTGCCCGCAAAAAACAGTGGAGTCAAAGGTAACGCGATCGCCGGGACGAAAATCCTTCACCGCCGCACCCACTCCCTCGACAATCCCGGCCGCTTCGTGGCCCATTACGATAGGAGGCAGACGCCGCCCCGTGGTGCCATCGTATCCATGCACGTCGCTTCCGCAAATGCCGCACGCCTGAACGCGAATAAGCAGATCGTCCTCGGCGGGCTCGGGCTTGGCCACGTCCGCGATCTCGAGCTTCTTGTAAGCCGACAGAACAAGCGCTTTCACCGGTTCTCCTCGACGGCTGGGTAAGCAGTTCCTCGAAGGAGCAAAACTCGGGGGCCAGCTTGGGGTCGCGCGTTCGGCAATCCATTTAAGAGGTTATGTTGGAACCTTTGCATGATATATCACTACCGCTCCCACAAGCCAACCGCTCTTCCGCGAACTCGAAGAAGCGAGGCGGAGCCGCCCGCGGCTTGCACTAGAGCGTCACGGCCTTCGCAAGCCTCCAATCGCACTTGCAAGCGTCGGTAGCCTCCGATTTTTCGATACCTGCAATGCCCACCAGCAAGCCGGACCTTCAAACCGCAAGAGGCAGTCGAATGCATCACCTGATATGATATATCAGAACAGAGCATCGCTCGGGAAGAGATTGAGTCAAAAGCAAGAGTAGCCTTTTAGCTTGAACAGCGGGTTCTGTTCTCTCCGCTGTGGCCTCAACCCGAAGCGCCCTCGCCAATCGGAGTGAGAGATACCGTGCGCAATTATGACCGGCTTAATGCCGCAGGGGATTCGCTATCCAATCGAGCTTACCAACAGATTCGCGATGAGATTCTCTGCGGCGAGTTGTCCATGGGAGGTATCCTGTCGCGGCGTAGGCTTGCCAAGCGGCTCAACATGAGTTTCCTTCCCATTACCGAGGCGCTAAAGTGCCTAGAGACGGAAGGGTTGGTGGAGAGCCGTCCGCGAATTGGAACGCGGGTGCGTATTCCCAGCGAACAAAACATTCGCGACAGCAATGTCATTCGCGAGGCGCTCGAATCCCAGGCCGCCAGGCTGTGCGCGCAATACATCACCGGCGAGGAGAAGAAGCAACTTCAAACTCGCGCTCGTCACCTTGATGAGCTCCACAAGATGAGCGCGCAGGAGCCAGAGGACTCTCGTTTCCTGTTCTCCATGCACACGTACCACATGCAGTTCCACATGCAGATCGCGGAGCTGGCACGGTGCCCTGGATTGAGACGCGCTATCGAGAACGAGCAGGTCCTCATTTTCAACTGGTTGTATGACATGGCCGCGCGGCGCCGCACTCATCCGGAGGAATTTCATTCAACCCTGGCTGAAGCTCTGTGCGCTGGCGACCCGCTTCTCGCTGACACTGCCATGCGCGCTCACGTGCGCTACGGCCTGGATCAGGTGCTGGAACGGCTGGCCAAATACCAGAGTGCTGATGAGTGGCGCCTGAAAAGCAGAAATGGCGAACGAATCAGCCATTAAGTCAGCAGCCGCGTCGGCAAGCAAATGTAGCTCGACATAGCAGCCTCTTCGCGCTGGCAATAGAACTCGATCGCCCTCAAGTCCAGTTGATCGATCTCTCCCACCTTAAGATCGCCAGGTGATTCTCCGACAGCCACTCGGAAGTGCCAGCGTTAGCCCCTGCCGGAGCATCCGACGCACGAGATCTTCGCACAAAATTACTTGACATGCGGATTAATAGAATGATATATCAGTTGACTCCAATTGGTTGGTGGCTATTGGATCGACAGAAATTCTCGGCAACAGGAGCAGATCATGGACCATGGGCACTGCAATATCAGGACAATATACAGATTTGCCCGGCCGACTTCGGCATGCCGGATCCTATTTTTGGGATGCATCGCCATCGCCGTCTTCTTCACCGCGTGCGCGGCCCCCGCTCAGGTGGCCCCTGCGACACCTCCTGCCCAAATCTGCGGTAGCTCGATTCTGACGAATCCGAACGGCTCTCCGTCTGGTGCGACGATCGTTCCAGCCGGCGACAACACCAACGTGAATTTCGGGATTCCTGGAATGACCTACTACTTCCTGGCCGGAACCCATACGTTGGGGACCAGCTACTACGGGCAAATAATTCCCGGCGACAACTCGACTTTTATCGGGGCGCCGGGGGCGGTGATCGACGGACAGTACCTAAACAACGATCTCTTCGAGGGCACAGCCTCGAACGTCACGATCCAGTACCTGACCATCCAGCACTTCGGTGTACCCCCGGTTGTGGTGAATGGGCAAGTGGAATTCGGCAATAACGGCGGGAGTGTGGTCAACTACAACGCGGGTGCCGGGTGGACCGTTCAGTACAACACCATCGCGAACAATCACGGTGCCGGGGTAGACAGTGGCGATAACGGCGTCATCAGTTACAACTGCCTGGACTCGAATGGCGAGTACGGCTTGAATATCTATGCGGCTCCGACCACGCAAGATGAGGACTATAGTACCGGCCCTGGAACCCCCGCCAACGTGACCATCGACCATAATGAAATCTCCAACAATGACACTGACAATTGGGAGAGCTTAGTTTATGGTTGCGGCTGCAGTGGCGGCTTCAAGCTGTGGAACTCTCAAGGCACAAAGATCACCAATAATTGGGTCCACGACAATAAGAATGTCGGCATGTGGGCCGACACCAACAACTACGAAATCACCATCACAGGCAACTATGTTGCCAACAATTATGGCGAAGGAATTATTATCGAAATCAGCTATAATGCGCTAATTCAGTACAATACCTTCGTGGGGAATGCCATAGTCAACGGGCAAGCATTCCTTGGGAACTTTCCCGAAAGCGCGATTTATATCTCCGAATCGGGCGGCGAACCCCTCCTCTCCAATGTAAACACTCCTTTGGATATCAGCTATAACGACTTCGTGGATAACTGGGGTGGCGTAGTCTTGTGGGAAGCCCCGGATCGCTTCTGCGACAATGTGCCGACGACTGATCCGAGTTACAACTCGCCGTACAATCTTTGCACTAAGCTCGTTTCAGCCCAAAGCGGCGAGTGCGTCGCGGGAACTATCAATAACCAGCCTTACTACTCGGAGTGTCGCTGGCACACCCAGAACGTTGACATCCACAACAATACCTTTAGTTTCAACCCCGCGGATTTCCCGGCAAGTTACCAGAACTGTCTCCCGGCCTGCGGCGTGAGTGGAGTGTTCAGCAAGCAGGGGAGTTACCCGCCCTGGTCCCCATATCAGGGGCCTAACGCGATTGACAATGCGATTACATTCAATCAGAACAATGTTTGGGAGAATAACCAGTACACTGGCCCATGGAGCTTCAAGGTTTTTGACCAATTCGCTCCCGACACCCTAGTGACCTCCGCTACTTGGCAGGCCGCTCCATACAATCAAGACGCGGGCAGTACCTTCAACGATTCCTACGCCGCTCCGATTATCCTCGGCCTGTCGCCTGTATTCGGGCCGCCGGGAACCTCGGTGACAATTAGCGGCACGAACTTTGGCGCGACCCAGAGCAGCAGCACACTCACATTCAATGGGGCGCCCGTGATGCCGATGAGTTGGAGTGCCACGAGCATCGTGGCCTCAGTGCCCGCCGGAGCAAACACAGGGAACTTCGTCGTCACCGTGGGCGGAGTTGCCAACAACAATGGATCGGCACTAACGACATTCACTGTGACGCCAGTGATTGCCAGCCTGTCGCCGGGATCCGGGCCGGTGGGAACCTCGGTAACAGTCAGCGGCACGAACTTTGGCGCAACCCAGGGTAGTAGCACTGTCACGTTCAATGGCGCGTCCGGAACCCCAACGAGTTGGAGTAACACGAGCATCGTAGTGCAAGTGCCCTCGGGAGCAAGCTCTGGGAATGTTGTGGTCACTGTGGCCAATGGTCTGGTTCCGAGCGGCGGCGTTTCCAGTAACGGCGTCAACTATAACGTCGGGAGTATGAGCTCTCCCCCTGCTGGTAACTTTCTCGACGCTGCTACCTCTACGCTCGATGTTGCTGGTTCGCTCGGCGCCTGGGAACCTTGGTATAGTGCGTCCATCTCACAATCTGCTGCGGCGGCCCAGGGCGGCACTGCCGATGGCTTAAGTATCGCCATAAACGCCAATGGTGGTTGGGGCGTGACCTCGAGTAATTATCCCGGATTTGCTGCCACGCCAGGCCCCGGAACCATCAGTTTCTGGGCCATGAATGGCTCCGGGAGCGGGAACACCGTCCACTTAGAGGTACAGTGGCTAAATAGCAGCGGCGGCACAATTCAAACGGACTGTGCGCCTGCCGGTTGCTCGGGATTCT
>DASXLY010000013.1:0-2897 GCA_036495975.1 Occallatibacter sp.
ACGACGTACGCCGTGGAACGGTGAAAATACGCAGTCTGCGATTCGTTTATCTGGTCCCGCATGGTTGAGCCCTGCTCGACTCCCACATCCATGTTGAGCTTGTGGACAGTGGCTGCCAGAGCGGGCTGGAGGGTCTGGTCATCTTGAGCGGTACGTACCATCAGAGCGAAACCGGAACTCGCGTTCTGGTTAAACGGATAGTAGACGGTGGCCCCTTGCTCCTCATCGAGCGAGCCGTCCTTGAAGTCTCCGACCACGCCGATAATCTGCTTGATCGACGATGGACTCAGCGTGGGGTCTCCCAACTGCTTTCCAACCGGGTCTTCCCCCGCAAAGTACTTTCGCGCAAAGGCGTGATTGATGATCACAACCTTGGGCTTCGATGCATCCTCTGCGTCGGTAAAGTAACGACCTGCCAGCAGCCTCGCATGAAGTGTGGTGAAGAAGTCTGCGCTCACATCGCGTTCATTAACCGTAATGTGAGCGCCGTTGTATGGCTTGCCAACCATCCGAACCCAGTCGCTGTTGCAACCGCAGGTTACGGGCAACAGGCTGGTAACGGCTGCGGCTCGGATTCCCGGCAAGCTCTCCACCTGCAGCAGCAGGAGACGCACAAAGGCGACCTGCTGCGGATCCCCGGGGAACGCGGCGCCTGGCAATCGGACTTGCAGAGTGGACAGATGGTCGACCTGGAATCCCACGTCGACGTGCAAGAGGCGATAGAGGCTTTTGCCCAGCAGACCTGCCCCGCTAAGAAGCACCATCGTGGTGGCGAGTTCAATCACCACCAACCGCCCTCCAATCCTTCGCCACAGAGTTCCCGCGGCGCCGCGCCCACCCTCGGTCAAGTCGTAACGCATATCGGATGACGACAGATGCAGAATCGGCGTTAGGGAAAACACGATGGATGCGAGCAGGGCCAGAATTCCAGCGAACGCCAACACATGGGTGTTCAACCTCAATCCCGCAAGATAAGGCATGCGGGACATCATATCTTTCGAGATGAGACGGCTCAGAATCTGCATGGCGACGTAGGCGAACGCCAGGCCGGCCAAGCCGCCGCCAACCACAAGCATCAGTCCCTCAGTCACAAACTGGCACCCAAGTCGCGCGCGCGAAGCGCCCAACGCACTGCGTACTGCAATCTCGCGCTTGCGGCGCTCAGCGTGCACGACGAGCAGGCTCGATACATTCACCCATGCAATCAACAACAAAAGCCCGGCGCCGCTGAGCAGTAACAGCAGAATGGGACGGATATCTCCGACGATCTCTTCGGACAACGGCATGACGCTAGCCCCACGGTCCCGGTTGGAGTCGGGATACTGTCTCTCCAACTGCCCTGCAATCGACTGCAGGTTGGCGAGCGCCGCCTGAACCATGACTCCGTCTTTAAGCCGTCCGACCGCATAAAGATTGTGACAGTCGCGCCGTTTCTCGCAGCTGTTGTCGGGCTGCAGAGCTGTCCAGAACTGCGGACTGCCTCCCAGCGCAAACTCAAAACCTTTGGGCAGCACACCGATTACAGTGTGGGAGACGCCGCTGAGTTTGAGTGATTGCCCGACCAAATCTTTCTTGCCGCCGAATCGTCGCTGCCAGGTGCCGTAGCTCAGCATCACCACACCAGGCGCGCCCAAGGAGTCTTCGCCTTGATGAAAATCCCGGCCCAGCAACGGAGCCACTCCCAGCGTGCGAAAGAATCCCGCGCTGACTCTCTCCCCTGGAACGGGCTCAGTGCCCGTTGGCGTACTCAGCAGCATGTTCTCGTTCGTGAATACATCCATTGAGGCGAGGGTGGTGTTCTGTTTCTTCCAGTCCAGATAATCGAGATAGGAAATGTTCACGTGGGGGGCCGCCGGATCGCTTTCCGTCACGTGAACCAGTCGTTGCGGATCCGCGTAGGGTAAGGGTTTGATCAGAGCCGCGTCCACAAAAGCGAAGATCGCCACACTCGTTCCGATACCCAGCGCCAGCACAAGAATCGCCGTGGCGGAGAATCCCGGATTCTTCACGAGCACTCGCCCCGCATAGCGCAGATCCTGCCAGAATCGCTCGAAGCTCGCCCCGCCCCAAGCCTCGTGTGTCTGTTCCTTGATCAGCGTTGTGTTGCCGAATGCCCGCAGCGCGGCATATCGCGCCTCATCCGGAGACACCCCACGCTCCCGCTGCTCCTCTTCCTCCAACTCGAGGTCGGAACGCAACTCGCGCTCAAGGTCCGCGTCTCTCTTCCGCGACGGCCACCATTTCATCTCAGCTCTCCTCGCCGGTTGCGGGGGCCGCCGGCCACATCACCCGCGCCACAGCCTCGGCCATCTGCTTCCACTGCGACTCCTCCACCACCAGCTGCTTCCTGCCCTTCTCCGTCAGCCGGTAGTACTTGAACTCGCGGTTGCGGTCCGGGGCCATTTCCCACTTTGACACCACCCAGCCCTTTCGCTCCAGGCGGTGCAAAGCGGGATAGAGCGAACCATGCTGCATTTGCAGGAAATCGTTGGTCGTCCGCTGAATGTGCTTGCCAATCTGGCGCCCGTGCGCATGACCGTAGAGAAGTGTCCGCAGTATGAGCATGTCTAAAGTGCCCTGCAAGAGGTTCGCGCGTTGCTGTGTCTGTTTTTCCATAGAAGACATTCGACCCTGAAGGAAATTGATGGTAGACATTCGACTATGACTTGTCAAGGGGCTAGGCCAACGTCCATTCTCGAATGACGACATCAGGCAAATCGCTCATTGACCGGGTTCCGGTTGGTTTGTCGCCAATTCGGAAGCAATCCACTTGTCTGTGTAGTCGGCTAATCGGACAAGTGGCCGCATACTGTCAATCGCGATAGCAGGCCAATGCATCTATTGATACCTACTGGGCGGTTAGGATTATCGCTGATATCCGACTGCGAAACTTTCAT
>DASXLY010000014.1:0-10457 GCA_036495975.1 Occallatibacter sp.
GTTGCTAGGCGCATCCTCAAACCAGTACCGGTGCATATTGGCGCGGTGAATGCCGAGCGGGCCACGGATGGCGTTCCCGTATTCCGCCTCGCCGATCTCGTCATGGCGAGGAAAGACCTCGATACCGTCGACCTGCTTGAAGGTCCCCTTGATCGGGACATCGAGCCGAAGGGCAAGACTATATATATAGATGCGGCAGAGCCGTGCGGGCAGTGGGTGCTCACAGAGGATCCAGAGGTGCGCACCACGCCGCGACATTTCGACGATGGCGTGAACACCGTCCTGTTCGAGCTCCCACTTCAGCGTTCGGAGATCACGGTATGCGCCTTCGTAGTCCGCGTCGATCGCGACCCATTTCGAGCACTGCGTCTCCGGATTGATGGCATAGAGGCCAACTGTCAGCTCCCCTGCCAGGTGTTTTTGGATCACGACCGGGTCGAGGGCCAGCCGATCTTTCGTGCGGCGGTCCCGCGCCTGGTAGAAGTAGTACTTGCCCGAGTGTTCATCCGGCCGGTCCGTTTGCCGGGTGTAAGCACGCCGGTTCACAAACCAAGCCATGTATTCAGCCGCCTGGCCGACCGTAGCCGGCAGGATCTCCGGCTGCGGTCGCGGCGCCTTCCACGCTGTAGCAAGCTGAGCCATGGCTCGTGCTCCCTTCTTTCAAGCTGTGCTGTTGTACCCCGGTTCCAAAACTCGGTCAAATGAGCCCGAAGTCGCTGTTCCTAGCACGCGGCGACTGCCATAGCCGGTGTCCCGAGATCGATGCCGCCGGACAGAGGAAAGGGATGGATTCCGTGGCGGTGCCGGCGACGCGTCCTCTTTCGTTTGCCGTCGATGAGATTGAGCAGTTGGTACACCCCCATGGCAAACTGGAAGTCCTCGCCATTGAGCGAACACTCGTTGTGGTCGAATCGGAGCCAGAAAAAGGATTGAAGCGGTTCGGAGAAGAGGTAGACCCCTCCCGTGTTTGCTTGTCCGGGAACGCTCTGCAGGATCAGAAAGCCATCTTCCTCCTCGACCAGTCGCTCCGCCCGGGCCTCCTCGACGTCCAGGAATGCGCGCAGCACATCCCAGCGGTTGGATCTGGCCGCCAGGCCAAGATCGGTGACGGACATGACGTAGTCCACATGCAAGTTGCCCAGCAACTCGCGCTTTGAATACCGGCGATCACGATCGGACATAGCATTTCCTCCTTCTTTGGGTTGTTGGATATACACGAAAAAACCCCGACCGATTGGCGGGGCGTGGATGCAATGGCTCGACGTGGATTTCAGAGGTGCAACGAGCGTATTAGCCAGAATCGTCACACGCGGGAAAAGCCAAGATTCTCCTGTTGCTTTCCCAGTGAAGCTGTGGCATTCTTCTTGTTGGTAAGCCAATGGAGATGGGAGTGTGTCGGATCGCATGAAACAGAAAAAGGATGTTCAACAGGGAACCCTCGCCCTCATGGTGCTCAAAACTCTTGATGTCCTCGGCCCTCTACACGGCTATGCCGTCGCGCGACGGATTGAGCAGATCAGCGGCGACCTGCTCTCAGTGAATCAGGGCACCCTTTATCCCGTCCTGTTGAGGCTGGAACAGGAGGGAGCAATTGCATCCGATTGGGCTACTTCAGAGAACAACCGCAGGGCTCGCTTCTATCGTTTGACGCGTGCGGGACACAAGCTGCTCGAAGCCGAGAAGCGCGATTGGGAGCAGACGGCATCGATCATCGCGCGGTTCTTTGAAGTGAAGGCCGGGGATTTGACATGAGAGCACTGAAGAGATTGTTCGCCCGCATCCGGAACTTCGCGGTCGGTCTTCGCGGTGATGATCGCCTACGCGAAGAGATAGACCAGCATCTCGCGATGCAAATAGAAGAGAACACCCGCATGGGCATGCCCCCGGAGGAAGCTCGCCGTCAGGCTCAACTGAAATTCGGAACCGTGGCGGCAGTTCGGGAGGAATTGCACGCTGAAGAGGTGTTGCCATTTCTGGAGAACGTGTGGCTGGATGTTCGCCACGCGCTGCGCCAATTGAGCAGATCGCCGAGCTTTACGGCCACTGTGCTCGTCACGCTCGGCCTAGGCATAGGAGCCAATATCGCCGTCTACAGCCTGGTCGATGCTGTGCTTCTTCGCCCGCTTCAATTCGGAAATGAAAAGCGTTTGGTAGAGGTATTTGAGGAAAGACCGTCACTGGGCTTAACGAAAGACACTCCTGCCCCGGCAAACTACTTTGACTGGAAACGCCGCAACCATGTTTTCTCCGACATGGCTGCAGTAAAGGGAGACATCTTCACCATTACCGGGAATGGCCGACCCGAAGAGGTTGACGTAGCTCCGATCACCTCAAACCTGCTGTCGCTCCTCGGCGTCCAGCCGCTCCTCGGTCGCAGCTTTACAGCGGACGAGGACAAGCCTGGAAGTGCCGTTGTTCTCATCAGCGCCGGGATATGGCAGCAGCGCTATGGCTCGGATCCAAAGATCGTCGGCAGAACGATAGACCTGAATGGCGTGGCCTATCGCATCGTCGGCGTCATGCCATTCGGCTTTACTTTTCCGGATCGTTCTGCTCTTTGGGTTCCTCTCGCTCTTACCACGGCGGAGCAGGGTGAGCGCGATAGTCATTATCTTCAGGTTTTCGGATTGCTACGGCCCGGATTTACCCTTCAATCTGCAAGACAGGAGATGACCGATATTTCGCTCCAACTGGAGCATGAGTATCCTGCGACCAATCGCGGGCTGAGCACTTCCATAGTTCCCCTGCGAGAGCAGTTGCTTGGCGGGTCCCGTTTGGCAATTCTTGTGCTCGCCTCCGGTGTTGTCATCATTCTCCTCATTACCTTCGCAAACGTCGCAGGACTCATGATTGCGCGCGCTGCGAACCGTCAGCGCGAAGTAGCCGTTCGCGTTGCGCTTGGCGCAAGCCGCCTGAGGTTGTTGCGACAGGGACTGGCGGAAAGTATGGCGCTCTCGATCGGGGGCAGCATCCTTGGAGTGGCGTTCGCATTGGGCTCCATGCCGGTCATCCGGCATTTCGTACCAGAGACTATCGCTGCTTGGGCGCATCCTGAGATCAATTGGACAGTTATGTTGTTCTCAGTTCTTCTCTGCGTGAGCGCAGCCCTAGCATTTGGCTTCTTCGGTCAGATTGCGGCTGCCGCGCGGCCTCAGGAAGCGTTAAGTCAGGGCAGCCGGGGTTCGACGGACGCCAAGCAAAAACTCCGGTCGGCGCTTGTGATGGGAGAGATTGCGTTAACCACAATCATTCTCACCAGCACCGGCCTGCTCGGCGGGACTTTTTGGAAACTTGCCCATACTGATTTGGGATTTAATCCCGATTCCATTCTCACCATGAGAACGGAACTGCCCGTGTCCGCCCAAACTCCCTACCGCGAGTTCTCGGCTCGCGTCAGCTTCTACAAACGCGTTCTCGACCGGGTTGAGCAGCTTCCCGGAGTCAAATCCGCCGGCTATACCACCTTCCTTCCATTCACAAACCCCGGAGGATCAACCACGGTTCTCATTCAGGGCGCGCCGATTTTGCCAACAGGAAAGGTGAACGATGTCGGTATGCGCGTCGTTACCCCGAACTACTTCCAGGCTCTCGAAATGCCACTTGTCAAGGGACGTACTTTTACCGAAGCCGATGGAGGAAACAAAACACCTCTCGTTGTAATCAATCAGAAGATGGCGCAACAGTACTGGCCGAACGGTGAGGCCATAGGACGACAGTTTCGATTCGACGATCCAGGAACGCCGTGGATGACTGTAATCGGAATTGTCGGCAATGTTCACCAGGCAGATGTCGAAACTCCAAGCCGTGCGGAAGTGTATTTCTCCTACGAGCAGGATCTGGGAATACCCGGATATTTCAAGCCCCGCGACCTCGCAATCAGAGTCGCCGGTGATCCTATCAACTATGCGGACGCGGTGGAAAGGGCAATCTGGTCGGTTGATCCCGAACAGCCGGTTTCCGAAGTTCAATCGATGCAGCACCTCGTGAATACCCGCCTGGAGAACTATATTCTCGAAGCCAAACTCTTTGCATTCTGCTCCTGTGCCGCTCTGCTGTTGTCCGGGCTCGGAATCTATGGCCTTATGAGCTACAGCGTAACGCGCAGAACTCAGGAGATTGGTATCCGCATGGCTCTCGGAGCGCAACGCGAACAGGTTCTGAGTTTCTTCATCACCGCGGCGTTCCGCCTATTGCTGGTTGGCCTGATATTGGGATCTGTCGGTTCGGTCGCCGCGACACGATTACTCGGGAGCATGCTCTACGGGATTTCCGGCATGGGCTGGGGGGTTGGAGCTTTGCCCATTCTCATTCTTGCGGTTTCAGTCGCGCTCGCAGCTTACATCCCCGCTCGTCGCGCCTCTACTGTCGATCCCATGCAGGCACTGCGATCCGAGTGAGGAGATTCAGCATGAGAACTCTGAAGAGATTGTTTGCCCGCACCCGGAATTTGATGTTCCACCGTCGCGGCGATGAGCGGCTGCGCGAGGAGATAGAGCAGCATCTCGCCATGCAGACCGGGGAGAACATCCGTGCTGGGATGTCGCCCGAGGAGGCTCGCCGTCAGGCGCGACTGAAGTTGGGAGGAGTGGAAACGATCCGCGAGCAGTTTCACGCTGAGGAAGGACTGCCTTTCCTAGAAACGCTTTTACAGGACCTTCGGTATGCTTTCCGGGTTCTGCGGAAGTCGCCAGGCTTCACAGCCATTGCAGTTATCACGCTGGCGCTGGGCATTGGGGCGAATACGGCGGTTTTCAGCATAGTTTATGGGGTGATCTTTCGCCCGCTACCGTATCCCCAGCCGCAGCAGATCGTCCAACTTACCGAATCTTCGCCTCGCGGGACGGATGAAGAGGACGTTACCTATGAGGAACTGCAATTCCTGGAACAGCGCAGCTCGGCGTTTCAATTTCTCGCCGGTTACACCGTCCAAGGCTACAACCTCGGGGCGGGGACTAAAGCCGAGCGGGTGAAGGGGCTTCCAGTTTCCGCCGATTATTTTCACGTGCTAGGAATTAAGCCCGTGCTGGGCCGCGATTTTCTTCCTGAAGAGGATCGCGGCGCTGGCGCTCATGTCGCTATCCTCAGCTATGGAACCTGGAAGCAGCGGGCGGGCGGGGATCCGGAAATAATCGGTCGGACGATCACTCTGGACGGCGAACCCTTCAGCGTGATTGGTGTAATGCCGCCTGGATTGGAAGCCACAGCTGATCCCGTTTTGCCGGGCGCTACAGATGTATGGACCCCACTTGCATTGGTTGCGCGAACCGCTGCTCAAGGACAGAATGTCGCTGTTTTGGGCCGCATCCGCCAAGGAATTTCTGTCGAGCAAGCTCGTGCGCAGGTAAGTAGCACGACGCCCGGATTTCGCAAAGCGTTTCCCGATGAGCTCGGGCCCACAACCAATCTGAGCATTCAGCCATATCAGGCGATGCTCTCGAGCGATGTGCGTGTCATCTTGCTGGTGTTGTTCGGCGCGGTGGGATTTGTGCTGTTGATTGCATGCGCGAACGTCGCCAATTTACTTCTTGGTCGCGCCGCGGCCCGCACCCGGGAATTCGCAGTTCGTGCGGCCCTGGGCGCTTCCCGCAAGCGCCTGGTTCGGCAACTACTCACGGAAAGCATTTTGCTTTCCGCCCTGGCCGCTCTCCTGGCGCTGCTGCTGGCGAGAGTGGGAATGCAGTCGCTGGTTTCGCTCAGTCCCTCCGACCTGCCGCGCGCCTCCGATATTCACCTGGATAGCTGGACCTTTGCTTTCACTTTGGGGTTGGGCGTGGGCACCGGGATTCTGTTTGGTCTGGCCCCTGCCTTGAGCGCCTCATCAGGAGGAATTTTCGACAAGCTGGGCGGGGGCACAGCTCGCGTCAGCAGCGGAAGACGGCAAGGACGCTTTCGCGCCACACTGGTGGTGAGCGAAGTGGCGCTCTGCCTGGTACTCCTCACCGGCGCCGTATTGCTCATTGAAACTTTCTGGCACGTGCTGAACACTGACCCCGGATTCAACCCCACCCGCGTGCTCTCGATCGAGGTCTATCTTTCCGGGCCGCATTACGATTCCACCTCCGCCATCGCACGCTATTACGACCAGACGGTGCAACGAATCGAGGCGCTGCCCGGCGTGCAATCGGCCGCGGTGGTGGCGGATGGCCTCCCGCTGCAGCGTGGTCTAAATATGGGCATTACGGTTCATGGCAAGCGAGACTGGCCAACATTCGGTTTGCGCTCAATTCAGGCAGATTACTTCCCGACTCTAGGCGTCCCGCTTGTGTCAGGCAGGGCGCTTACGGCGGCGGACAGCGAACAAGCTCCTCATGTTGCCGTCATCAGTGAATCCGCAGCTCGCGTGTTATTTCCAGGCCGAGATCCGAGAGGCGAGCTTCTCCATACCGCTGGATCGGATTGGCAAGTAGTGGGCGTATCCGGAGACGTGAAATCGTATCTTGATCGGCCTGTGCAACCGACCATCTACGTTCCGTTGGCTCAGATGCCCTTTCCGATGATGGAAATGTTTGCGAATTGGTTCGCAACAGACATTGTTGTCCGCACCTCCGCCGATCCGCTGGCGCTCAGCCATTCGATCGAACAGCAGCTTCAGGCGATTGACCCCTCCGTCGGTGTGGGACACATCCGCACCATGGAGCAGGTGCGCTCGGGCGCGTTGGCCATGCGCGAATTCAATATGACGCTGTTGAGCATCTTCGCGGGGCTGGCGTTGCTGCTGGCGGCCATCGGAATTTATGGTGTCATCTCCTATAGCATCACCCAACGTATGCACGAAATTGGCGTGCGCATGGCGTTGGGTGCGAAACGCAGGGACGTCCTGCGATTGGTGCTGAATCAGGGGATGGTCCTGGCTGGCTTGGGCATCGCATTTGGAATCGCTGGAGCGCTGGCACTCACGCGATTGTTGGGAGCCTATTTATACCAGGTCAAACCGACCGACCCGATGGCATTCGCGGCAACGGCAATGCTGCTGGCGGGGGTTGCCATACTGGCCTGTGTCATACCCGCGCGGCGAGCGATGCGGATCGATCCAATGATTGCGCTGCGATACGAGTGAGGAGATTTAGCATGCGAGCCCTGAAGCGCATATTCACACGTCTCCGGAATTTTGCGACTGACCGTCGCGGCGATGAGCGGCTCCGCGAGGAGATGGAACAGCATCTCGCGATGCGTACAGAGGAGAATATCCGCGTCGGCATGAATCCCGAGGAGGCCCATCGCCAGGCACGTCTGAAGTTCGGAGCGGTCGAAGCAATCCGCGGAGACTACGCGGCCGAAGGAAGCCTGCCATTTCTGGAAAACCTGCTGGCCGATATCCGCTTCGCGCTCCGCGTGCTGCGGAAGTCCCCTGCGTTCACGATCGTATCCGTACTGACCCTTACGCTGGCGATCGGAGCGAATGTGGTGGTATTTGGCGTTCTGAATGGCCTGGTGCTGCACCCGTTGGCGGTTCCGGAGGGTAACCGCATTTACCAGGTTCAGACCAAGCGGTCCGAAGCGATCAGTATTTCTTATGCGAACTACGCCGACATACGCGATCGCAATTCCACTTTTTCATCGCTCGCAATCTTCCGCCTTGCACGCATCGGCATAGGCGTTCGTGGAATGGCGCAGCCGGTGTGGGGCTACGAGGTAAGCGGCAACTACTTTCCCATGCTGAGGATCAAGCCGCAGTTGGGACGCTTGCTGGTTCCCGCGGACGATGCCAAGGAAAACGGCAGCCAGGTTGCGGTGTTGAGCTATGCATGCTGGAAGGTGCGTTTCGGAGGCGATCCGACGATCGTTGGCCGAACGGTGAGCGTGAACAGCCACCCCTATACGGTCATCGGTGTTGCGCCTGAGGGCTTCAATGGGACAGAGCGCTTTATTTGGCCGGAAGTCTGGGTTCCGATTCAGAACGAGGCACAGATTGAGGGTTACCAGTGGCTCCATCAGCGCGGCGATTCCAATGCGTGGGTTGTCGGGCGTCTGAAACCAGGGACTACCCCAGCGCAGGCTGACGCGGACTTGGCCCGGGTCGCTGCCGGGCTGGCGCGTCAGTATCCTGATACGGACAAGAATCTGTCTCTGAGAGTCGCAAAACCCGGCCTGCTCGGCGATGCGCTCGGAACTCCCATCCGTCTGTTCTTGATGGGGGTGATGTTCTTAGCTGGCCTTGTGCTGTTGGCAGCGTGCACCAACCTGGGCGGGCTGTTCGCGGCGCGCACCGCCGATCGTGCGCGCGAGCTTGGGATCCGAATCGCTATTGGTTCCAGTCGCGGACGCATCCTGCGGCAATTGGTGACAGAGGCGGTCATACTGGCAAGTGCAGCCGGAGTAGCGGCAACGGTCACGGCGAAACTGTTGCTTGCCGGCATTACCCAACTACCCATCAGTGCAGAACTGCCAGTGCAGTTCGCTGTCCAGCCGAAACCGGAGGTCTATGGGTTCGCTGTTTTGCTCGCGCTCGCAACGGGCTTGCTCTTCGGCATCATTCCTACGCGCCAGGTGTGGCGAACCGACCCGAACCAGGTTCTGAAAGCCTCAGATACCAGCAACCTCAAACATCGCCGAATCACGTTGCGTGACACTTTGCTCGCACTCCAGATCGCGCTCTGTTGTCTGCTGGTAACAGCATCGTTCGTCGCAGTTCGTGGACTCCAGAGCACTCTTCGCGTGCGTCTCGGCTTCCGGCCTGAGGGTGTGGTGTTGGCAACAATGGATGTGCACTTGGCCGGCTACTCCGAGGCCACAGAGACGGTAGTCGAGAGGCGCCTCCTCGCTGCGGTTCAGGCGATCCCGGGAGTACGGGATGCAGCGTGGTCAAATACGACTCCCCTAAGTATTAACCAGTCGAACACATCAATCTGGGCTCCGGGAACCTCAGACTTCAGACTCGCCTCTTCCAAATTCAGCGCAAATTTCTACAAAGTTTCTCCGGGCTATTTCCGCGTTGCCGAAACACATCTGGTTGCCGGCCGCGTGTTCACAGACAGTGATAATGCGCAGTCGCCACGCGTCGCAATCGTCAACCAGACTTTTGCAATGCGCTTGTTCGGCACCGCGAATGTTGTGGGACAACATCTTCCACGGCCAGGTGAACAACAAGAGATCGTGGGCGTGGTGGAGGACGGGAAATACGGAACCCTAACTGAAGACCCAACCCCGGCAATCTTTTGGCCAATCTTGCAGAGCCCGGAGAGCGATACCGTGCTGCTTATCCGCTCAGATCGTCCTGCGTCAGACGTAGTTCCACTCATCCGCAATGCCGTCGCGGGGGTGGACAGTAATTTGCCCCTGTTCACGCTTCAGAGATGGCCGGATGCGCTGGCGATGGTGACCTTCCCCGCGCGAGCGGCGGCCATCGCTCTTGGCATACTTGGCGCTCTTGCGATGATGCTCTCCATCACCGGCATCTTCGGCCTCGCGGCATATACAGTGACGCGTCGCATGCGCGAACTGGGGATTCGAGTAGCGCTAGGCGCCCACCATATGCAGGTGTTGCAAGCGGCTCTTGGTCGCATCGCGCTCCTCTTAGGTCTTGGTTCCGTAGCCGGTCTGTTGCTTGGAGCAGTTGCGAGTCGTCTGCTGGCGAGCATCGTCTATGGGGCGTCGGCATACGATCCGCCGGTGATCATCGCGGCCGTCACGACGATGATGCTGATTGGTCTTGTATCGGCTGCGCTCCCTGCGCGGCGAGCTCTGGCGGCTCACCCGGCGCAACTTCTTCGAGATGAGTAGTGATCTCATCTGTTCCTTCACCAGCACAGAGGTTGAGGTGCCTCCTGGCATACTCATCCCGTCGTATTAGCAGTGCGACCGACTGAAAGTGCCCAAAAATCAGCGCACTTTCTATCTACCCTAAAAAACGTTGGCTTTGGGGGGATAGTCAGAAATATCCCATTGCCCTTCAGTAGCTTCGCGCGCTCTCAGGGAGTCGGAGGGAAGACAACCGGAAGACACGAAAGGTCGACCGGAATGCTCCGGGAATGGTTTCGCAAAACCGCGCACCTCGATGGAATTTGCGCCCAAATTGCGTTCGGCACAGAACGCAAATTCTCGCTCGCCTTTGCAACTCAAACCTGACAATCTCTGCAAGACCGCGGCGCGTTGTGGAGTTTATTGATCGGGATTATTAGCCTCGAAGTTCCCTTGCGCCCGGAGCGAGCATGCGCATGAGCACCGGCATGGTTGCTCTTGTCAGCTCAAACTTGCGCGTCGTGTAGAGCCGTACAGCGAGCGGATTAAGCCGGAAGGAGTGTGACGGCGCCAGTGCGACGGGGAAATCCTGGCGATCGAACTCCGCCTTCAATTGATAGAGCAGGTCAACTGAGGAGGTGAGATAGAGGATCATCTGAACCTGGCGCTCGCTGGCTATGGCCGACACGAGGTCGCGATATCGGTCCGAAGACTTCAGCGACCGTTCGTACTCGATCGCAATTCTGTACGACTTCGCTTCCCATTCCACATCCGCAATC
>DASXLY010000015.1:0-5177 GCA_036495975.1 Occallatibacter sp.
GACTCAACGACGGGAAGAAGGGTCAGATGGGGAGCAAGCATCGCGAGAGTCGCGGCAAAACCGCGAAGCTTCTCTGCATGGTCGAAGGTAGCCAAATCGCCTGTTATAGTTGCCACCCGGGACGGAGTCTGCAGTTTGTGCGACAGCAGTTCCGCTGCGAGAGCGCCGCTGATGTAGGCGTCCACAGTGACAGATGATATGCGGCCGCTGTCCGGTGCATCGCTGGCCACGCATAGCATGGGAATTCCCTGCCCCACGATGCGGCGAAAGATTCCAGCCAATTCGCGTGGGCGGCCGGGCGTGAACAGTATTCCGTCGTACTTTTTCGCCGCTGCGCTCTCGATGGCCGCAACATCGCCCGAACCGAGGCGTGGATAGTCGATGAAATCGAGTGTGAGTTGCATGCCTACGGCTTCATCCGCAGCGTTCTGAATACCCCTGCGCAATGGATCGAAGAAAGCTGCAATTTCGCGGGGAAATACAGCCGCGATTCGGAGATTCCGATTGAGCTTGAGCGACCTGGCGGCGATGTTGGGCTTGTAGCCGAGTTGTTCGGCCATGCGCAATACGCGCGCCTTGGTGCGATCGCTTACCCCGCTGCGGCCGTGCAGCGCACGATCCACTGTGCCGATCGAGGTCCCCAGAGCATCCGCGATCTCACGAATTCCGGCCGCTTTGTTTTGTTTGTTTGTCGATCGCATTTCGAGTATTGCTCTCAGTTTCGCACATCGCGTCGTCCGGAAAACGATGTCGAATGCATTTCGGCTCCGCTGCGAAGTTATGGCGGGATACACTTTCCAACCGATCAGGAGGCTGGCGCACACTTGGGCCGGGCTTGTCGGCACGGTCGTCTACAAGAATAACTTGCGTTCCGTGCGAGGAAGACCGATTGGTCAGCTGGCAAGGCGGTGTAGAAGCGATCAATAAGAAGCCGGATGATTGGGAATGAACCTGCAACGGGCACTGAGAGAAGAGCGCACATTCATGGCTCGGCTCTCAGTTTTTCCAGGGCTCTCATGTCGGATTCGTCATACCGCCGAAGGTCCGCGAGCCTATGCCTCGCGGACATCAAGGCCGGGGTTGCCATTTCCTGATCCGCAATAGTCTTTTCGAGCCGGTTTTTTTCGCGCATGCGCAAGGCCAGAAGCAAAATAACATTTGATATGGCCTGGGTGTTATTGCTGGTCATTATTCCCCTTCATTCATTGCTCCCATGGAGAGACGATCGCAGTTCACAGGCTGCTGGGAGGCTCGATCGAAATCCTTATTGCCTGGTTTCGCGAGGACGTTCCTCGATATGCTTCCAAAGTTCAGCGATCTTGGCCTCGAAGAGATCCTTGTCGCAGTATTTCTCATCGGTGAACTGGGGTACCAGCGCCGAGAATCCTCGTGCCCGTCGGCGTTCGGGAAGTGGGCGCGCATTCATTGATGCAGGCGAGATCGAGAAGTGCTGAAGAAACTCACCAGTAGCCTCTTCGAGCGTTTTTATGATCGATTGATACTCATCCACCATTGCCTGGGTTATCGGTGTGTGGACATGCGATCGAAAACCTCTGAGCTGTGCGACCGCTATTCGGAGTTGCTTTTCATCTGCCATATTCCGTACCTGCCTAGTGGATCAGAACTCTGAACTGGCCGCTCTTTTGCTAAACGGAACGCCGAACGCGAGGAGAGTAGAGCAGGAGGTGCATGTTTCCCAATCGGCTTCGCTGAGAAGATCATTCGACGTGCGCGCAGATTCATTCATCGGTTTGTTCATTCAATGTTTCCCATGGAAAACAAATAGTAGCGCCTCCAGCAAAATTTGCAGCGAACGGGCCGAAGCGCAAACATTGCGAGGAGACCATCGAAGGAGCGCAGTTCCGCCTGTTTGAAATGCATGGAGTTGCAGCGAGGACACACCCGTCGCGGCCACAGTACCCGCGGCAACCAGGTTGGCCACGTCATGGCTTGAACGTTCATCGAAAGCACCCCTCTTCTAGATCGTTCATTTGCCGATTCTTCTGGATGCAACTTTTCAGAGTGGAACATCTCTCGCGCGATCCCTTACCCAGCTGTTCGGGCAGGTACGGCACGCACCGGTGGATTCCCGCTCGAGCGCGCTTCCGAATGTGTTGCGATCGATCTACAAAAGGGAAAAGGGGCGCCTCGGCTTTTCGTTTACTACCCCGAAGCCCGATTGCTGCTTGACGTGGCAGGCATGAAGTTTGCCCCAGGCTACTCGAAGCCCGAGAAAAGCTACTGATACGCACGGACTCTAACTCCGCTGCGTTATAGCGCCGATGAACATACTTGAATGCAGGCACGAGAGCTCGGTGGATGGCAGAGGCTCTAAATTCAAGGAGAGCATTTTGGTGGACCTGATCGGGATCGAACCGATGACCTCTTCCATGCCATGGAGTAAATCGAATCGTAAGTGATAGACGGAACAGCACTTAAAAGTTGGCTGAACCGGCAAAATCGGCACAATTGGCACTATTTGCGACAAAAATGCGACAAACTTTTCAGATGTGGGCCATGAGGGCCGATCGTGTGGGATCGGCCCTCAACTCGTTCTCTTTTCAATTCTCGTAGATGGCATCGGAACTTAGCTAGCTTATATGTCAGCTTACCTTATTGGCCTCTGCCCTGTCACGGAAGGCGGTAAGGTCGTGCAAGTCGTGGAAGCACGCGCCAGTACTGGAGGTCATCGATAGTCGGTTTGCGGGGGCGTAGTTCAGTTGGTTAGAACGCCTGTCTGTCACGCAGGAGGTGGCGGGTTCGAGTCCCGTCGCTCCCGCCAGAATTCAGAATTCTTCTGCGGCCCACATTCGAATGTTTGATGAATGGCTTGGGGGGGGAGAGCGCGCTCTTTGAGGGGGATATCGCCTGCTCAAGTCTCAGGTCTGAAATGTGGAGTGGATCGCGCGGCCCCCGTTGCTCTAGAACTCAATTCGTCCCTGGAACGCGATCATGCGGGGAGAACTGTCGCCTCCCAGCCCTACGCCTAAAAGCCCGGTAGGAGGTGAGATCGTGCTTTCGAGTGTTCCGAATCTGGCTGGGATCGAACCGCCCGGCACCCCAGCCTCGACCTCGCTAGGCAAAGCAAAATTGGGATGGTTGAAGGCGTTAAACATCTGCGTGTCGAGGCGGAACACGATGCCCTCTCGGATCGGAAACGTCTTGGTGATGTAGATGTCCGAGTTTGTGTAATGTGGTCCACGGACAGAGTTGCGTCCCGAGTTTCCGAACTGGCAGGTGACAGGCGAATCACCTCCGAGGCACGCTCCCGTGGTCGGATCGACGATCGAGGCGAATGCGTTCGGATTGAGCCACTGTTTGGTTCCCGCCACTGTGACACCCGCAACAGAGCTCTTTTGATTCACGTGCACGCCCGGGACCCGGTTTGCATACGCGGGCGCATTGAATTGGACGGTGCTTGCTCCATTTGCCTGAAACACGCCTTTGTCATTGGCGATATACGGCTGGCTCAACACGCTGAACGGCAGGCCGGAATGCAAAATAGCTGTTTCGGAAAAGGACCAGTTTCCGAAGACATGCCGGAGAAACGAATGGCCGGAATGGAACGGCACCTCGTAAAGCCCATAGGCCGAGAGGTTATGCCGGACATCATAATCGCAAGCTGCATATTGTCGTCCGAGTTCCCCTGGCAGCGGCGACATCAATCCCTGAGTCGAGAATGAAAGCAAGCCGCCGTTCGATACTTCGTCGAGGCAGTGGCTGAATGTGTAGCTGGCCTACGCCGGTTACAAGCATCCTGAAGTTTTCACAAATGTTCTATGCCAATCTGGGTCTTTTTGGTGGGCCCCCGACCATTCAGGAGCCATACCGGATGGAGTCACGACGGAAACAGGATGGATGGCCAAGCAGTTCATCGCAAGTCCAAAGTTGCCCCTAAGGTTTTATCTGGACGCGGGGTCATTCGAATTCGACTCGAATGGCACCGGTGGTGGAATCCTTGAAACTAGCCGGGACATGCGAGATGTGCTGCTCGCAAAAGGAGATGAAATTCACTATCAGCAATTCGTTGGCGGTCACGATTACTTGAGCTGGCGAGGAACATTTGCGGACTGACTGATTGATCTTATCGGAGCAACAAAATAATGTTCCTTATGGCCGTTACTCTGCTCAGCGTGCCTGGATTTTCGGACCATTCCATGGCCCGGGATTGCACGCGTCATAGCATCGGAGCGGCCAAATACGCCCGGAGCGCAGGTGCTTGATCTGCGGGGAAGGACCGTTTTCCCCGGAGATTGTGGGCATGCATGAGCACCTCTTTATCACCGCCGCTACTCGCTCCGGTGCAACTGGCTTCAGGGCAGCGGGTCGATGCCAATGCAGTCGTTCACGGCTTCGCGAATCCTCTGTTTGCAGCCCGAGTACCGTCGGTCGTCTGAACCGAGACGTGCCCAAGGTGGAATTGAATTTGTTCCAATTCTCCACCGTTTGCGTGGCAGAGTTCAGTTCCGAAACCTCGACTTCTGGAACCTGTCCGTGTATCCGGTTTACGTCCACATGAAATCGCGCTCTGATTTCAATCGTTAGGTCCCGCATGGCTATGTAGTATACTGCTATAAGTCTCGAGGGTCGGTGACGAGAAGAAGTGATGCGTAAAGCTCTGTGGTTCTCGCTGATAGCCAGCTTATTTGTCCAGAGTGCGATGAGTCAGACTACTGACGGCTCGGTGGCGCGTCACGAAAAGGCTGTGGAAGAGAATCTCCACTACTTAGCCGTAATCAAAGGTCGTCCTGACCCAGGAATGTCGTTAGCGGATCAGATGTCGCGTCTGCATGTGCCGGGTGTGAGCATCGCGGTAATTCACGATAAACGAATTAATTGGAGCAAGGGTTACGGGGTGGCGCACCTCGGTGGACCGCCTGTTTCTGCGTTGACCCTATTCGGCGCTGCGTCCATGAGCAAGCCGGTGACCGCCATGGCTGTTCTTCGGCTTGTGCAGGAAGGCAAGATCGATCTGGACGTGGATGTGAACACCTATCTGAAGAGTTGGAAGATTCCGGCCAATGAGTACACGAAGAACCATCCCGTAACTGTGCGGGAGTTGCTAAGTCATACTTCGGGAATTGGAACGCATGGCGCCATGATCTACGATCCGGATAAGGGCATGCCGTCGATACTTGAAATTTTGGACGGAAAGCCCCCGGCAACGATACCTCCAG
>DASXLY010000016.1:0-3172 GCA_036495975.1 Occallatibacter sp.
GGCTTCGGGGTTGCGTGCCAGCAGTCCAACTTGTGCCCCTTGCCTAGCAAACGCGTGAGCAATGGCTCTTCCAAGGCCTGCTGAGGCTCCAGTAATCGCAACGACAGGCGACATCGACATGGTATTTATCGGGGAGATACAACCCCTTACGCTTACATAGGAGGCCAGAAAGCGCAGGGAGGATGCTCCAACCGGAGTCCTTTGCTGCGAGTCTTTCCGACTGCTACCTCTCACGGGAGGGATCGTATGCAGCAGGTAGTTAAATCAGATAGCCATTCACATCCTGCGGCATCCAACTCTTCGGCAGCACTCCTCAACACGGAGGCGACTGGTTCGAGTGAAGCTTGAAGATTATGCGTTGGTTGGTGATTGCGAGACGGCTGCACTCGTCGGATTGAATGGATCGATCGATTGGCTTTGTTGGCCAGACTTCTCCTCGCCCGCTTGTTTTGCTGCATTGTTGGGAACCAGCAAGAATGGAAGATGGCGCATCGCTCCGAAAGAACGGCCTCACAAAGTCACGAGAAAATATCGCGACCATACCCTGGTTTTAGAGACGACATTTGAAACCTCGTCGGGGATCGTGGCGCTCACGGACTTCATGCCCATCCGCGAGCGCCACTCCGATGTGGTGCGCATTGTGCGGTGCATTCAAGGTCGAGTCGGCATGGAGATGGAATTGTGCGTTCGCTTCGACTATGGTCGTACCGTTCCCTGGACAGGAACGTTCAGGCGAAACGAGTGGGCTGCCGCCGCCGGCACGGGTGTTGTATATCTTCGTACACAGCAGCATCTGCGATCCGACCGCGCTGTAGCGTCCGCCGAGTTCAGCCTCCGGTACGGAGAACAACGCTCCTTTGTGTTGACGTATGTTTCCGCCGACGAATCGGCGCCGCGTAGGGTGAACGCACAGGTCGCGCTTCGACAGACGGAAGCGTATTGGTTGAAATGGACCGAAAAGAGCCAATATACCGGTGCGTGGAAGGGGGCTGTCGAACGTTCCTTGATCACTCTGAAGGCGCTGACCTATCGCCCTAGAGGGGCCATCGTTGCTGCGCCGACGACGTCGCTTCCCGAACTTATCGGCTCGGATCGCAACTGGGATTATCGGTATTGCTGGCTCCGCGATGGCGCGTTCACGCTCGAGTCCTTACTCTCGGTGGGGTATCACGACGAAGCGAAGGCATGGCAACAATGGCTGTTACAGTCCGTCGGAAGCGACGTTCGACAGATGCAGATCATGTATGGGATGCACGGGGAACGGCATTTTCCGGAATGCGAGTTGCCATGGCTTCGTGGTTATGCTGACTCTGGCCCTGTGCGCATTGGCAATGCCGCTTCCGAGCAGCGTCAACTCGATGTCTACGGCGAAATTGCCGACGCCATTTCCACGATGAAACGGGCCAAGCTGCATGTCGATCCCCGTCTTCTGGATGTCCAGGAGAAGCTAACCGAGTTTGTCGCCAAAATCTGCCGTCAACCCTCGTCGGGAATATGGGAACAGCGCGGGGGTCAACGACAATTCACCTATGCAAAAATGATGGCCTGGCTCGCTCTGAATCATGGTGTCGAAGCGGCGAAACGGCGCGAAATTCAGGGTCCGGTGAGTCGCTGGCGCCGAATTCGGAACCGCCTTGATCAAGAAATATGCCGCCGGGGATTCAATAGGTCCTTAGGAAGCTTTGTCCAATCATACGGATCGCGAACGCTGGACGCGTCATCGCTCCTGATTCCCATCTTCGGCTTCTTACCCTTTGACGATGAACGAGTCTGCGGCACTATTCGCGCAATCGAACAGCATCTCATGCGAGACGGATTCGTCTACAGGGTTAAGCCGAGATCAAGGCAGGAGCGTGAGGCCTCATTCCTACCGTGTTCATTCTGGTATGTCCACAATCTGACCCGGACAGGTCGAATTTCCCAGGCAGAGAAGCATTTCGAGAGATTACTCAAGGTCCGCAACGACGTGGGTCTGCTGTCAGAGGAATATGATCCTATGGAAGGACAATTGCTTGGCAATTTCCCACAAGCTTTATCTCACATCGCGCTCGTCAATGCCGCTCGCGCGCTCGACGCAAAGCGATCCTGAGTTCGGTAGAGGAAGCCGATACGCTATCTTCCAATTATGTACATCATTCCACTCTTCAAGAACAAAGCCTCAGGTCGGAGAGCGAGTGGAGAATGGTGACACTCGGGTCGGAATTTGACATGAGTCAACAACCTGTGATTCCGGCCGCCGAGATATTCTATCGACCGCGGCTCGATTCGCTCGTGCCGACACAAAAGATCAACATTAAGCGCAGGGATGGTACCGTTCCTGTGAACAACTTGCGCTACTTCTGCGGGCGCCCATCTGCGACAACTGCGGTGCGGAGAATCCAGATTCCCGCGTCCATTCCGTGCAGACTCGCGACACTTTCGTTCGCTTCTCCACCGGCGAGAGCTGCTTCGCGCAGGCCATGGATCTCGATCTGCACCGCGCACTCGGCCCGCGTGTTCCTGTCAGCAACCCGGACACGCTACGACGCTTGCTGCCAATCTGGCGCCATGCCTGCCCAGCTTCGTGACGTCGACAGTTGCGTGCAGAGCCACAGCCAGGGCAACGTGCGCATCACCCTGCAACCGGCCGCAAAAACCTGCTGGGCTTGCGTGAATGACCGTCCTCCGGGTCTCTCCCGGGTCTCTGGCGTGACGCCATATCGCGACACCTGTGTTTACAGAAGCTCGGTGACGATTTTTATCTCCCCGGTGTGGAATGTGGAACAGTCCGAACTAATGCGGTCAAGTGTTGATTGATACGCGCTCATCTAAACCGCAAGCAATTTTCTGCGGAGCGTGCTCATGCGTGCGCAGTGCAAAAAAAAGAATGTGTCACTTGAATGCACTCCGCGGAAGAAGGTTTTTTCAGCTTATCTTTTGTGCAGCATATCCTGCGTTATTTTCGGCTGCGTGGCAGTGCCCACTACGGCGATGGACACAATGGCACCCGCGTCATTGTGGCGAAAGAAAGGGCTCAGCGGCTTGAGCAGCACTGATTTCCATCCAGTTGTCGCGCGAGAGATGTCCCGCTGGAGATCGACCTTACCGGTGAAATGAATGCGGGTGTCCAGAAGATTGAAGGTGCCGTGCAGATGCGCGTCCGCGCCGGGCAAGGTGACGTGAATATCGGGAA
>DASXLY010000017.1:0-1581 GCA_036495975.1 Occallatibacter sp.
CCAGCTTTCCACCGTGATCGATGCCAAGCAGATCACCAATCTGCTGCTGGTGCTGCGCGATCCGTATCAGCTCGTTTTGCTTTCTCCGGGCGCGATTAAGTCCACGAATAACGATGGCGGCTTTTCGGTCAATGGGCAGAGGGACCGCAATAACAACTTCCTGCTCGACGGATCCGACAACAACGATACCTCGGTGCCGGGCATTCCGGGCGGCCTTGTCAACGCGAATCCAGACTCGGCACAGGAGTTCCGTGTTATCACGAACAACTTCGATGCGGAGTTTGGCCGCAATACCGGCGCGATCGTCGATGTTGTCACCCGCGGCGGAACAAATACCTTCCACGGCGGCGCTTACGAGTTCGGGCGCTACAACGCGCTGGGGGCGCGCGATTACTTCAACTCGAAGGCGAATGGGCCGCAAGATCCCTATGTGCGCAACGATTTCGGCGCATCAGTGGGCGGACCGATTTTGAAGGACAGGCTGTTCTTCTTCCTGAATGGCGAGGTGCAGCGCTTCCGCACGACGCGCACGGACAACCAGGTCGTGCCAAATGCAGCCTTCAAGACCGGTGTCTTTACCTACAACTCTCCCGATGGAAGCTCGACGCCGGTGAACCTGAACAATCCTGCCGGGAATCCAAATAATCTGTCCGGCCTGGGTATCGATCCGACGATGGCGAAACTGTTGGCGATTACGCCGGTGGGGCAGCAGGATCTGGGTGACGGGGTCAGCACGCTGCTGTTCTTCCCTTCTCCCGATGCGCTGAACGACTATACGCTGACTGGCCGCTTGGATTACGCGATCAACCCTAAGCAGCAGTTGACCGTGCGCTACACCTATGGGCACTCAGCCGAGTCCAACCCATTTCACAGCGAGGTGCTGCCAGGCATCGGCTCCTACAACAATATTGCGACCGCGCACAACGGCTCGATCTCGCTGGCTTCCACCCTCACCTCGAGCATCACCAACCTGGCGCGCGCCTCATACAACCAGTCAAATAGTGGGTTTTTCTGCCAGGGCTTTCAGGCGATCGATGCGATCACCGGGCTGGATTCGTTCGGGCATGGGCGAGACATCACGCTGCCGTATTTCGGCGAACCGCAAACCTCAACTCCCGGCCCTCTTACCTACGGATGCGGCCAGCTGGGCGACAGCAACGGACAGGCGCGGCTGAGCTCGACGCTGCTGTTCGGCGACACGATGACGGTGGTGAAGGGCGCTCACTCGATCAAGTTCGGCGGTGAGTTCCGCGACGTGAAGGACACGAATTACGACGACTTCTTCTCGCGGGAGGGGCTCTCGCTCACCAACTTCACGGATTTCAGTGTTCCATCCTATGTGTACAACGGACCGGCCGACTCTCCGAATCTTCTGCCGTTTGAGGACCTGGTGTGGGGACCGACTGGAGCCATCGCCAACTCGCTGCAGAACCAGTTCTTCACCCGCAGCGGCGCACGGCAAGCGAACGATCTGACGCGCTTCGTACAGCGCGAGTGGGCGATCTTCGGGCAGGACACGTGGAAGATCACGCCGCGCTTCACAGCAATCCTTGGGTTGCGCTATGAGTTCAATGGCGTGCC
>DASXLY010000018.1:0-5863 GCA_036495975.1 Occallatibacter sp.
AAAACCGTCGCTCGAAATCGTGCGTGTGCCAATGGCCGATCCGGGCGGCGTCGAAAAACTTGATTACATAGAAGGGCGCAGCTCGAATACGGGCCCGGGCCAGCAGATCGTTCTGTACGCACACAGCGGCGTGTGGTGGATACAGCCGTTTGCGGATCATCCATTCACAAAAATCCAGTCAGACTCCACATGGAAGAACGCGACCCATCTCGGCACCGAGTACGCCGCGTTGTTGGTGAACCCTGGGTATCAGCCCGCGCCGAAGCTCACAACATTACCGGAGAACGATGGTGGCGTGGTTGCGGTCGCGATTGCCCAAGGCAGACCAGGCGAGGCGATTCCGCCTTCAAAGACAACTCACTTCAGTGGCTACGATTGGATTGCACGATCCGCCAGCAGCGATCGAGGAGGCGTTCCAAACCCTTATGACCCTGCGAATGTGTGGACGGATCAGAAGGGATATCTCCACCTTCGCATGGATCAGCGCGATGGCCACTGGTACTGTGCCGAGGTAAACCTTACACGTAGCCTCGGATTTGGAACGTATCGCTTCGTTGTGCAGAATAGTGCTCACATAGGGCCCTCAGCGGTCATGAGCATGTTCACCTACGACGAGAGCAGCATTGAGGAGAGCCGCCGCGAGCTGGACATAGAGTTGAGCCGTTGGGGCAATCCGGATGCCAAGAACGCGCAGTTCGTAGTTCAGCCGTTCTATGTTCCCGAGAATGTGGTCCGCTTCGACGTGCCCGCTGGACGGATGATCTACACCCTTCGCTGGCAGCCGGAGAGCGCGACATTCCGCGCGGCGCGCGGATCAGCCCCGGACGCACCCGCGGTCAACGAGCATATCTTCACGTCTGGCATCCCGCAGCCCACGGGTCAGACAGTTCACATCGATCTATACAATTTTCATCACTCCGGGAGTTCTCTGCAGCAGCCTGCTGAGGTCGTCATTGAGAAGTTCGAATATCTGCCGTAATCGGATCTTTCAGGGAACGCGATCGCACTTATGGATACTGGCGTGGATGGTCGGCTTTTGTCTGTTGCGTGGAGCATCAGCGCTGGATCCCATGAAGACGATGTCGCAATACGTGCACGACAGGTGGGGAGAGGACAACGGATTCCTGCAAGGCGCGGTCTACGCAATTAGTCAATCCCCGGACGGCTATCTCTGGGTTGGCACGGAGCGCGGCCTGGTCCGCTTCGATGGCTTCAGCTACAAGCTTATCCAACGGCCGATTCCCACTCTGCCTCCCACCGGCCCGGTGCGCGGACTTGTTTCAGATGCGGAAGGAAATATGTGGGTGCGACTCAATGGCCCGCGCGTGCTTCGTTATCGAGACGGACGGTTTGGTGACGCAGTCTCCGATTTTGGTCTGGAGGCCGTCACCTATACCGCCATGTCTCCCGACGACAGTGGCGGTATGCTCCTGTCGGCGCTGAGCGATCGAACGGTGCTGCGCTACACCGGTGGCAAATTCAAGACGCTCGTGAAAGTGACAGACATGCCCGGCACGGTGATTTCGATGGCCGAGACTCGAGATCACCGGGTCTGGATTGGTACACCGGACCATGGCCTCTTTCGTGCAGACGGCGGCGCGCTGTCCCCTGTCATGCCTTCACTAGCCAACAAAAAAATCAACACGCTTCTCCCGGCAACCAATGGAGGTCTTTGGATTGGAACGGATGAAGGACTGCTCTTTTGGAATGGCATCCAACTCGAAGACAGGAATCTGCCACCATCGATGGCGCAATTGCAGATTCTGTCGCTCGCGAAGGGTCCCCAGGGAAACATCTGGGTCGGTACCAACCGCGGACTTATTCGAATCACCGCTACTGGAGCCGTTGCTCTCGATCAGTTGAGTTCCGCTCCCGATGCGGATGTGACAACGATCTATTTTGACCGCGACGGAACACTCTGGTTCGGTGGATCGCGAGGCATCGAGCGGCTGCGCGACGGCATGTTCACAACATACTCGCGCGCAAATGGTCTACCCTCGGGCGGCAATGGCCCTATCTACGTAGACGCCAAGGGCCGGACCTGGTTTGCGCCCTTAACAGGAGGTCTGTACTGGTTCAAGGGAACGGAGGTCCGGCCCATCACGTTGGCAGGACTGGACAAGGATATCGTCTACTCGATCAGCGGCGGTAGCGACGAGATCTGTGTTGGGCGGCAGCGCGGAGGTCTCACGGTTCTCACCGAGGAAACCAACGGATTCACTGCCCGCACCTATACGCATGATGTTGGACTAGCTCAGAACAGTGTCTATTCGGTACTGCGCACTCGCGATGGATCGGTCTGGGCGGGAACGATCAGCGGCGGCATTAGCAGATTGAAGGACGGCGTAATTACGACGTATTCGGTAACCCAGGGCCTCTCTTCCAATTCCATCCATTCCATCCTCGAAGGGAATGATGGAAGCATCTCGATCGCCACATCGGCCGGACTCGATGTATTTCGAGACGGTCACTGGACACACTCTGCCCTGGGTCCGAAGCCTCTTTCAAATGTGCGCTCCATCTTTGAAGATGCGGAACACGTGTTGTGGATCGTCACCGCGGACGGACTTGCCTTTCGCTATTTCGGTCACGTGGAGATACCTCGCCAGCTCCCCGATTTGCTGCGCGAGCCTATCTACGGTATCTCCGAGGACGCGAGTGGATCACTCTGGATCAGCACCTCCGATCACGTATTGCGAGTGAATCGGGAACATCTCATGGCCGACTCGCTCACCGACCTGGACGTCCAAAGCTATGGCAAGGAAGATGGCCTTCTCGGGACTCAGGGAGTCAATCGTGACCGGTCGATGACCACTGATCCCTTTGGCCGCATCTGGATTTCCCTGAATCGCGGAATTGCCATGACGGACACGAATCTGCCCTCCGGTGATTCTGCGCCGGATGCCGTACGGCTGGAATCGATCTTCGCCGAAGGAAAGCGCGTCGATCTACGGGCAGAGCCCGAGATAGCGGCCGGCAACAAAATTGTCACTTTCAACTTCGCAGGCACCAGCCTTTCGAATCCGGAACGGACCCGATTTCGCTACAAGCTGGATGGCTCGGACCGCGACTGGTCCAATGCCGTGACGTTGCGCCAGGTCACCTACACGAACCTGGGTCCAGGCGCCTATCGCTTCCATATCATGGCATCGAGCGGCGAGGGTCTTTGGAATGGGCCTGAGACAATCATCCCTTTCACGATTGCAAGGGCCTATTGGCAGACCTGGTGGTTCCGAAGCATGTATGCAGCAGTCGCGGTTCTGGGGGTGATACTTCTATACCGATTGCGAATTTACTTCCTGACCGCCAATTGAACGTTCGCTTCCAGGAGCGACTTGCGGAGCGCACACGGATTGCACAGGACCTGCACGATACTTTGTTGCAGGGTGTTCTGAGCGCGTCCATGCAACTGGATGTTGCAGAAGACCAGGTACCGGAGAACTCTCCCGCCAAGCCGCTCTTGAAGCGGGTATTGCAGTTGATGGGGCAAGTCACAGAGGAGGGACGGACTGCTCTCCGCGGTCTCCGCACGACGCCGTCAGACAATTTGAGTCTCGAGAAGGCATTCTCTCGCATGCGGCAGGAACTCGGCGTCAGTGAGAAAATCGGATACCGGGTCGTTGCCCAAAGTGCTACCCGTCCTTTGCGCCCCCTCATCCGCGACGAGGTCTACCGCATCGGCCGTGAGGCTCTGGTAAACGCCTTTCGCCATGCAAGCGCAAGTACTGTGGAGGTGGAAGTGGATTACGCCAGCAATTATCTCCGCGTCCTGGTACGTGACGATGGTCGCGGGATCGACCCTGTCGTGCTGCAAACGGGGCGCGAGGGACACTGGGGGCTGGTCGGGATGCGGGAACGCTCCGAAAGCATCGGCGGCAAGCTCAAACTTCGAAGCCGCGTCGGCGCAGGTACTGAGATAGAGCTGGTTGTTCCGAGTACGATCGCATTTGAAGGAGCGCACCACACGCCATCGGGGTGGCGCCGTTGGTTGCCCCGTGAACGATTCGAAGAATCAGTTGCCGATGATAGTAAGCGTGATTCCGAATGAGCGATCCAGTGATTCGGATTCTATGTGTGGACGACCATCCACTGATGAGGGAAGGCATCACAGCCGTCATCCAGAATGAGCCGGACATGCTCGTAGTCGGCGAGGCTTCGAACGGTCAAGAGGCGCTGCAGGAATTCCGGAAACATCGCCCAGACATCACCCTCATGGATCTTCGCCTGCCGGATATGAGTGGGATCGATACCTTGATTGCAATTCGCGCCGAGTATGTGGCCGCCCGCGTGATCATGTTGACGACCTTCGAAGGGGATGCAGAGATCCAGCGCGCCCTTCAGGCCGGGGCCAAGGGCTACATGCTGAAGAGCATGCCCCGAAAGAAACTGGTAGAGATGATCCGGAAAGTGCATGCCGGAGCGAAGTCCATACCGCCTGAGATTGCGGCTCACCTGGTGGAACATCTCGGCGATGAGCTTCTCACTCGACGCGAAGTAGACGTGCTGCAGAAAATGGCAGGCGGGAACCGCAATCGCGACATCGCGGAACAGCTCTTCATCTCCGAGGACACGGTGAAAGGGCACGTGAAGCACATCATGGAAAAACTTAGAGCCAGCGACCGCACGGAGGCCGTCGCCATTGCGGTCCGTCGCGGAATCATAAACCTCTAGCTCCCGCGCGCGTCCGATTCAAAGCGGCCCGGGAGGTTGGGCGAAAAGCACTCCATCTAGGGATGCGGCCCATCTCCCGTACTAGCTACTCTCTTGACCGAATCTTTGTTTTTAGGGCGAGGAGGTAGTGTCTGCTGAAGCTTTTTATCAGCTTCCCGGACGGATGGCCCGGGACCGGTCTCCTTCTCTTGCGGCTGACTGTTGCCTTCAGCAGTTTCGGCAAGATGGCGAGCCTGATTGCCGCACCCGGTACGCAATCGGTCGGTTCCTGGAGTATGGGCCTGCTCGGTGTCGTGGTTGGCACCGCACTTCTGCTCGGGATACTCACTCCGGTTGCCGGTGCCGTGGCGGCACTCTGCAACCTCTGCAATTGGGCCTTCTGGCTTCTGGCCTCCACTGCCGGTGCGCGCGGCAGTATTGTCATCACCGTCTACCTGATCATTATGTCGATGGTTGTCGTGTCGCTCGGTCCGGGCGCGTTCTCGCTGGATGCTTACCTCTTCGGGCCTCGCGAAATCGCTATCCCGGGGCCACCCGGATCCCGCAGCGGCTAACCCCTAAATCGAGGGGTGCGGCCGATACCCCAACTAATTGCCTCAAAAGCCTGCAATCAAGGGATGCCACGATCGCAGGAACTCTTCATACTTCGAACAAATTCAGCGAACAGACATCGGCCATCACGACCGATGCGGGGATGAAGTTCTTATGTCACAGTCAGCACTCCTCCGCCTAGAAACAATTGAGAATGCATTCATCGTTGGACTACTGCTCACCGGCAGCATAGAGCAGGCCGAACGCGCCATCGTCGACAGCATTCACTGTAGCGAAACAGAAGATGTCTGTGGACAACGAGTGTTCCGGAGGGTCATTCAATGGGCCGTAGATCCTCAGGAGCAACGGAGTTGCCGTGTCATTGACGAAGCCTCCGTCAGGATCCTGCCGTTTGAGCTTGGATGTGTTCTCCATCTGCAGCCCGACCTGCGTCACTGCTATGTACTACGAATTCTCGTCGGGCTATCCCGTGAGGTATGCGCGTGGCTACTGCACACGGACGTTGAGCAGATCAGCCAGCGCACTCAGTCTGCGGTAAACGACCTTGCACAGGTCCACAGTCCTTTCGGCGCATCGGATCTAAGATCGCGTGTCGCGCAGCAGATGAAGTTGTCCGCTTTCCGGAACGCTGGAGTACGCG
>DASXLY010000019.1:0-5483 GCA_036495975.1 Occallatibacter sp.
GAGTTGAAGACGATCCAGACTGAGGTCGCCACGCAATATACGGAAGCAGACTACCGCGAGTTTGCCAGCAGCGTGCGAGTGGAGCGGTATGGCGACTCGCTGGTGGATGAGGATGTGCGGAAGTCGCTGCTGGCGCTGGCCGGAGCGTCGTGCGTACTGTGGTTGATTGCATGCGTGAATGTGACCAGCCTGCTGCTGGCGCGGGCGACCGCACGAGAGCGCGAGATCGCCGTGCGCGGCGCGCTGGGTGCGAGCCGCTGGCGGATTGTGCAGCAACTGGTGATCGAGGGGCTGATGTTGAGCGGCACGGCATCGCTGGCGGGGATTGGGCTGGCGATGCTGACGCTGCGGATGTTCGAGCACGGGCTGAAGACGCAGTTCCACATCTTCACGACGCTGACGCCAAATTTGCGTGTGCTGGGCGTGTTGCTGGTCCTCACAATGATGAGTGCGCTGGTGTCTTCCGCATGGCCAGCGATGTCGGCGGCACGAGCGGCGATCGAGCCGGCGCTGCGGCAGGGCGCGACGCAGAGCGGCACGGGGCGCAGACAACACAGGCTACGTGGGTTGCTGGTGGTGGCGGAGATTGCGATGTCGCTGACCCTGCTTGTGGCCTGCGGGCTGCTGCTGCGCACTATCTACACACTGCGGCATGTGCCGCTCGGCTTCAAGACCGACCACGTGATGGTGGCAAATATGTCGATCCCGAATTACAAGTACGCGGGGCGCGATCTGTACAAGGAGTTGTACGGGCCACTGCTGGAGCGGGTGCAACATGTCTCAGGCGTGCAGAACGCGGCACTGATGAGCGAGGTGCCGCTGGGCCAGACCTTCAACATCGTCTTTTCGTTTGGAGATGGCGGCGGAAGCGCGGCGGATGTGCGCCGCGGCAAGATCCGAGCGAAGGCAAGTGCCGTGACGCCAGACAACCAAAAGGTCTTCCGGTTTTCCATGCTGCGAGGACGGTTCTTCAACGATGGGGACACGGCGACTTCCACGCCGGTAGTGGTGGTGAATCGGGCGTTTGTGCGCGAATGGGAGGGCAACGACGATGACCAGGGGCAGATCCTGGGCACTCAACTAATGAATTTCACGAAGGAGAAGCGCGCTGTGGTAGTAGGCGTGCTCGATGACGAGCGGCAGGTTTCCGTTGCCAAGCCATCGCAGCCGGAGATCGAAGTATGCCTGCCGCAAATCACGCCGGCCAGTATGTTCTACCAGCCGGCGGGGATGGCGATGGACCTGGCGGTGCGGACGGAGCGTGATCCAGCGGCGATGACATCGGACCTGCGGCGGCTGATGCGCGAGGCGAGTCCGGAGCTGGCGAACAGCACGTTCACAACCATGGACCAGGTGGTGGAGGACTCCTATGGCAGCCAGCAACTGGCGGCGCGGCTGCTGGAGATCTTTGGCGGAACAGCGCTGGTGTTGTGCATTGCCGGCATCTATGGCCTCCTCGCGTACTTAGTAACACAGCGGACGCGCGAATTGGGAATCCGCATCGCGCTGGGAGCGCAGCGTGGCCGCGTGATGGCGATGGTGCTGCGACAGGCGGGCGGTATGCTGCTGAGTGGTTTGGCGGCGGGGTTGTTGCTGGCGTATGCGGCGAGCCGTCTGCTGCGGACGCTGCTTTACGGTGTGCGGCCGCACGATCCGTCGACTATGGCGGTGGTGACGGTGATGCTGCTGGCCGGCGGATTGGCCGCCTCGTATCTGCCTGCGCGGCGCGCTGCCACTGTGGATCCGATAGAGGCACTGCGCAGCGAATGAAAACCACTGGGCTCCAGATAGTCGCTTTATTGGCGATGGTTTTTCTTGGCAAGCCTGATGATGATTTGTACGGGTTGCGTCCATCCGAGAGGACCGATCCGAGAAACCTATTCGGTCGAGAATGAGGCGGGTTGGCCTTTCCTGGTCCCCTCGATGGATTCACTGCATCGGGAGGGAAATACTCAAATAGTGCCGGTTTCCTTGAAAGATGGCCCCCAAAGGAGAATGAAGGGCGAGCACTGCTCGATAGCATCCACATTCTTTGGTCTTTTCCCAAGGAGTGGAAGTCCGGATAACTGGCAATTTCGCTCGCTCACGGCCAGTGCGTAGGCCCGAGAACAGAGCGACGTATACGAGGACTGGAAGCTATTTCTACAGAGGTTGGCATCTTCCCAATACTCTGGGTGCTTTTCAGCTCGAGAGGATGTGTTTTGGATTCAACGAATCCTCGCAACGGCCACCCCATTACCAGCAAGTGAGATTGATGCGTTCTTGTACTCGGACGACAAGGCTGGATACGTCGATCTGGCGCCAGGGATGGCGATCCTCATCCGAGCTAAACCGAGACTGGAAATCGCACATGACCCGCAGAGCGACTATGTCCGGTTTCGAATTGAAGCGCGCAACACCGGCGGGGTGCAGATCAAGACGGTGTCAAGCTCTGGCGAAGGCGAGCGTTCCTGGCACCTTGCGAGCAGCTACGCCTCGGTCAGATTATTGAGGCTATTTCTTCAGGGCATATCGGATTACGATTCACAACACACTCCGCTCCTTCTGGGAGCATCCGACGTGCACTCGCTGGATGTCGCTACAAGAGCTGTTCAGTCCACCGGCAGAACGTCTTGCGCAAGCACTGGCAACACAGTGATCTGCTCGGCTATTTCGAACGGAGCATCCGTCAGTCTTTTCATTCCCATATGGGTGAACGGCCATCGGGCAGAGTACCCGTTGGGAACGCAACTGGGCTTAGTTCTGGGGCAATTCCCTGAAACAGAGCGACCATCGACCTTCGAGTCCGTGCGTGTGGACCGACCGATTCCGAACGGCGGATTCGCGCGAGTCATTTTTTCCAAAACGTCTGAAGGCCCGGTCCGGGTTGTTTTAGTCGCCGGTGACCGTATCAGTTGGAGTTTGGCTGCCAAATGAACGTGGAACAACCGGCTCGTCTCGGTCTGTTGTCAGAAAGCTATCGATCCGAACAAGCAAGTTATCGTGTAGTAATCGCAAGCGGGATGAGAACACATTATGCTCCAACGCAGGCCTAATAAGCACATCGAGCAAATTCCTACGTTTGAGTTGGCTCTTATGCACATACTTTGGAATCGTGGCGCAAGCACTGTACGGCAAGTGATGCAGGATTTGCCAGGCAATCCCGCCTACACAACCGTTCAGACCATCCTGAACATCATGGTTCGTAAGGGAAGAACAAAGCGCATTGTTGCGAGCCGGACATTTGTATACCGAGCCAATGTCGAGCGAGAGACCGTGCAAACAGCAGAGCTCGCTAGTGTACTTGAGAAAGTGTTCGGGGGATCCGTTGCGGACCTGCTAAGGGCGCTCCTGAGTACAAATGTGCTCGATTCGGAGATCCATGAATGCATCAAGAGGAGCCTCGCTCTTGCTAAGCGATGAAACAGGAACGCTGGCCCCTATGATCCATGCAATTCCATGCATTGATGTGGGCCACTCTGCGATGATCATGCTGTTCGCCGCGTTGTGGCCGCTCGTATCTGCCGGGGCGGCGCGCTGCCAATGTTGAGCGATGGCACTGCGTAGCGAATGAAGGATTGCGAATGAAAGGCTGAGATGGAAGCGGGCTGCGGTGCCATGTACCGGTCAGGAAAGTGGGGCTGAATCACTCGGAGAATAAGTCGGCGGATCGGACAAGTAGCCCAATTCTCAATTGGCTCATTCAGGGCCAATGCGCTCATCCACCCGGCCGCGCCCGCATTTTCATGGCTGCGGTCGGTTTGTCGCCGACCCTTCCCCAACCCAAAAATGAGTAAGGTCCGGTTTGGCGGTAATTCGCCCGCAATTCAAAATTCGGGCGATTCGTTTGAAGTTCACGATGGGCAGGCCACAATCCGACCGCTCACCTAGATTAAGCTTCTTTGGCGGGAGGCCGATCGGCGTTTAGGTCCAGGAGTAATGACCAAAAGGATCTCCGCAGATCAAACTTCGTCACGGTCTTGCCGTAATGAGCCTTGATTTTATCAATCAGCAACTCCTCGGGAGCGAGAGAGATGTCTAGCAGCGTGGCCTCATCGCTCACGAACCCCGGTTCCTCGTCGGGACGAAGTACGCTCGCGTAAAACTCTTCTGCAAGCGGCTCCAGACCTCTCATGTGATCATCATCAGCAAGATTGACCATGTTTACCTCGGGTTGAGGCGTCTGCTTGCCAGGCTCCAGGTAACGAGCTTTTGCCGACTCGCTCCGCTAAAGCTAGTGGGCAGTTTCAGAGAACCAATTGATCCCGGCGGGAAGCCGCACCGAGGCAAAGTCAAGATGAATGACGCGGCGATGAGTCGGAGTGCGAGATGGAGACGATGCATGAAGCAGGAGTGGACGCATTATCAACGCACCCCCGATGCCTACCGAGCAGATGTGCTCGGGTGATGCCATGCGAACCGAGGCAATCTCCGCTTCTGGAATTCGATGCCTCCGGTGTGAACCTGGAATGACCCGCAAGGCACCGCTTTCCTCTCCGCATTCGTCAAGATGAAGCCGCACAGACACCATGCTCTCTAAAACCGATGCCGGTCGTTGAACATGGAGAACGTCCGCCTTCATCGTCCAAGGGCCAAAGCCCTCCGATTCCACTCGTTTTTGGACTGCAATTGTTACGTCTTGATGCCAAGGCACCTTCCAGTTTGCATCCGGCACTTTGTCGAAAAGGATCCCACGGACAGCATCTGCGTGCGGGCCAAGTACCGCCTCAACCAATGAACGAATGGCGTTGGAATCAGCCAATTCTCGCACCTCTGGACAGGCGTCTAGCAGGTTTCGGATGGCGAAGATGCCACTTCGCTTCCGTACAGAACTCCCGGTAGTGACCCTTTCGAGGGCTATCAATAGCTCATTCACTTCAACAATCGAAATAACGCCTTCGCAGATCGCGAACCCGTGATCGCGGACGTCTGTTTGAATGTCGCTGATTTCGAGCACATGGCCATCTTAAATTGCGATGCATACATTGCTCATATCCGAACTCAAAATGCGGTTCCGGTCAGATTGTCGCCTACTCTTCCCTAGCCCCAAAATCGGGTTATGTCCGAGTTGGCGGTGATTCTCCAGGGGCCCGAGAGCGCCTTTCAATGGATCGAAAAACCGCGACGATTGAGTTTGAAGTGTCCGATACACAAATTCCGGATAGCCGCCCAACGGGACTCGATTTTTGCGAACTGGCCAATTCTGCGGCTATCGAACGGACTCCGGCCAACAGACCGCTCATGGAAACGGCTGCTGCGGTAGAGTTGCACCCCTCGAGGCGCCTTATGCTAGGTGCCGGCTTGCTTGCATTGCGGGTTCAGGTTGATGTTGCAGGAGAATTCGGAAAGCGAGTCCGTGCGTAATCAAGAGCAGCGGCACTAACAAAGTCGGGAGGAAGAATGCGGCTCCCAACTGCCCCGCCAATAGTCCGGCGTGATTGGCCTGGTAGAAAGTGTTGAAGAGGTCGACTGAACCCCAGAGGTTGAAAATCCATGCGACGGCA
>DASXLY010000020.1:0-260071 GCA_036495975.1 Occallatibacter sp.
ACAATGCACAATAATCATCCGA
This sequence comes from Occallatibacter sp., assembly GCA_036495975.1. Classification (GTDB taxonomy): domain Bacteria; phylum Acidobacteriota; class Terriglobia; order Terriglobales; family Acidobacteriaceae; genus Telmatobacter. The sequence continues at coordinate 23 of DASXLY010000020.1, forward strand.
TTTTTCTGCATCAACTTTAACCTAGGCTGGCTTGACATCTGTTCAATTGATTTGCTATCAACGACGAGTCGGCAGTCGGCTGGATCTCGATCATTATTTTGCATCCTCGAACCAGGAGAACACCGCAATGTTTACGCCAAAAGGAAAATTCGGCTGGTACGAACTGATGACCAGCGACACCAAAGCCGCCGGCAAATTCTACTCTGACGTTGTCGGCTGGACCACTCAGGAAATGCCCGGCACGGATGGCATGCAGTACACCATTTTCAATGTGGACAACGTAGGAATTGCCGGAATGCTGAATATCCCAGGACATGTCGCCTGGGTTGGTTACATCAGTGTCGACGACGTTGACGCGCATATCGAAAAGATCGTCGCAGCCGGTGGCAAGCTATGGAAACCTGCAACCGACGTTCCCGGGATGCTTCGCTTCGCCGTTATGTCCGATCCCCAGGGCGCCGCTATTGTGGTCTTTACTCCAAACCCCGTCATGCCCTCGCCCCAACGCCCGGAGCCGCCTACCCCCGGCACCATTGGCTGGCACGAGCTCTATACCACCGATCTCGAAGCCGGGTTTGACTTCTATAACAGGATGTTTGGATGGACCAAGATCAGCGATATGGACATGGGGCCAATGGGCGCCTACCGCATCTTCGATGAGGGCGATCACAAGGAAATGGGAGACGGCGGCATGATGACCAAAGCTCCGCATATCCCGGTCTCGTGCTGGAACTTCTACATCAACGTCGACTCCATCGGCGCGGCCGTCGAACGGGTCAAAGCCGGCGGCGGCAAGGTCTTGAATGGTCCAATGCAGGTCCCGGGAGGTAGCTGGATCATCAATGGCCAGGACCCTCAGGGAGCCATGTTCTCTCTTGTGAGCAGCAAAGAATAAAAAGGCTTCCAACTGGTTCCAGAATAGAAATCCCGGACTAGGGATTGGGAGCGCTGAGGGTGACGATCGGTTTCCGATCTGCACCCTGCTGCTCCCCGCTGGCCGTCTGCTTGTTTGAAGCGACCTTCAACAGAAGTGCCGCGGAGGGGTGGCGCGTCGACGAGTTGGATTCCACAACCGCAACCACATAAATTGGCTGATCGATTGGCTTGGCCCAATCCTCAGCGCGCAAAGTAAAAGTTCGACTGCTTTGCGCTTCGGTCACCAGCACACCATTAAGTCCGACGTTGACGACGCGAACTCCCGGAGGCAGGTTCTCGACCAGGCAAGGAACTCGACCCGCAAATCCGTTGTGGCGAGCGATATTCAGTGTAACGGTGACCTCTTTCCCCGGCTCGAGAGCTACCTCCTTCGCCTCGGTCGTCACGGTGACGTCAGGAGCCGGTGTGATCGACGCCAGTTGTAGAGGTTCGTCGTCGCTTTCTTCGCGGTTGGCCGCTCGCGTCACTTCGTGACCATCCACGAGCGCATGACCGAGAACCTGGATGGGCACGGCATGTGTATTGCTGTCGGCATCCGCTGTCGCGCTTAAAACCACAATGGTCGAAATCTGCCCGGGAAGAATCCTCGCCTGGCTCGCAGAGACTCCGCGTGGCAATCCCTTCACTTCCACGTTGATCGACTCATCGAAGCCCCGAATCATATCCAGTGAGACGGTCACTGCTGTAGTGCCTCCGCGTGGAATGTTGGGATTCGCCGGGCTTGCCGTGAGACGGAAATCGGGTGCTTGCTCGCGAATGCTCAGCCGATAGGCGAAATCGGCGCCTTCCAGCCCACGCACATCCTTGAGATGGACAAAGTAGTTGCCGTCTGCGGGCACCAGGAAATTGAGCGTCGAGTCTGAGCCGTATCCCGGATCCCCATCGTCATTGCGCCAGGTGAGATGGAAGACGGGCAACCCATTGGAGGGAAACTCCGCATCGGGCGGAAGGATCTGCGCCTTGTAGACCGGGGTATTCACGGCGTGCACATCGGGCGAGGTTCCGAGATACGCGACGCGCAGGTCGCCCATGCTCTTCAGAATCGTGTCGGCATCGGGCTGGTCGGGGATGGAATCGATGCGGTTGAGTTCATCGCCAACCATCAGGTAATCGCCCTCATGCAGACCGGAGGTGGACACCAGCCGGATGCCATTCGTGCGCGAGTCGCGATCCGATAGCGTCGTTGTCGTCTCGTTCAGACAACGGATGATGGCGCGGGGAATGGGATTGCCTTGCGCGTCCAGAATCTCGATCACCGAATCGAGTGGCGACCCGAGGCGCGACGCAGCCACATCGATGCTCAGCTTCTGGCCCTTCGTCGCTGTAAACCGGAAGTAATCCTCATCGACGTTTTTCCTCCGATCCATGCCGCCCTCGACATGACCGTTGATCGTTACCGGAAGACTGACGGTCTGCGCCTGCGCAACCGAGTCATTGGGTTCGCGCTCGGCAATCTCGGGCGCGTCACCAACCGCAAGCTTGGCCTCGTTTAAGGGGCGGACGCCGTCGATTGCATCGACGCGCATGATCTTCCAGCCCTCGGCCCCGGTTGGCGGTTCCACCTTGAAGTTGCTTATCCCGCCCAGATTCGCGCCGGCGATGGCGATCAAAGTGGGTTGTCCTGCGCGCACACCCAACGGAAACACTGTCTTCACGTAGGGCAGCGCTCCTGCATCGAGCCTGTAGAAATACCCCTTGCCTCCTCCGTTGTCGCGGTCACTGATCGTGATGCTGTATTTTCCGGCTTGCGTAAGGTGGTACGACAACACGGCGTCGTCGCGATTTGTATCTTGCCCGGCTGAGGCGAGCACGTGGCCATCAGTGCTGCTAAGGGCGAGCGCCGACATCAGTTTCGAGCCAACCTCTGAAGCCTGTACACGAAAGACAATATCTTCGCCAGCCTTCCCCTCAAATTGGTAGGTGTCTTTCTCCCCCGGTCCATCGATTGAACCAATCAGTGTTGCAGGCAGATCTACAGATTGCGGCGGTCTACCAGCATCCATCGCCGCCTTCTCTCGCTCCTTCACCTCCGGCAGGACTCCTATGGCAAGCGCCAGCATGTTTGATGTGCCCAATGGGGTCTTCACCCGAAAGCGATGAATGCCCGGCGCCGCATCCTTCGCAACGGTGATCTCGAGTTTGGCGCTTTGCTTTTTGCCCAGCGGAACTTGCGCAACCAGGTCCTCTCCGGCCTTTGGTCGGACAATCTTCTCGGTGACGTCCGCGATTTCAGTTAACTTGCCGACGATTCCGGGCGCATTAAAGATCACCTCTGTAGCGCCCGCAAGATTCCTTCCTTCGACTGCAAAGGTTGCAGTGGTGCCGCGCTGCATCCCCGCAGGCGAGATGTTTAAAACCGTCGGCGGAATAATCGGCTCGGAAGCGAAGGCGAGAACCGGCAACGAAAGAGCCAGCGCAACCCAGCCCGTAAATCGGCAATTCGCCTTCATCGCCCTGCAGCCTCCTTGGCATTTGAGATTCCGCCCGGTTTGGATGCATCGAAGATCATCATGGTCTGCGACTCCTTGTAGTTGGTCGCGTCGTAAAGACTGAGCGAGCCGTTGTATCGTCCCGCCGCCAGCCACTTTCCATCTGGGCTGATGTCGAGCCCGCCCACCCAGTCGGGCTGCCCGTCGATGACACCCTTCAGATCGAGATTGGTATCGCGGAAGCGTATCGAACCGTCAGATGATGCAGTGACAAGCGTCTTGCCATCCCGTGACCAGGCGAGGGAGAGCAGGCTGTCTTCGTCCGCAATCAGGGAATGAAGAAGGTGCCCGTCCTCATCTCCGAGTTGCCAGACGTATATGGTCTTGTCGTATCCGGCAGCTGCAAGCTGGTCTCCGGCTGGAGAATATGCCAGGCTCGTTAAGCCATCGGATGCATCGCTCAACGTATACAGACGCTTGCCGCTTGCCACATCCCAGATTTTCACGGTTCGATCCTGCGAGGCCGAAGCGAGGTGCTTACCATCAGGACTGAAGGCGACCCCAAAGACTGCGTCGATATGATCCTGAAGATTGCGGAGCTCTTTGCCGCCGGCCACATCCCATAGCTTCACCATCTTGTCGTAACTTCCTGTGGCGATGAGCTTGCCATCGGGACTCCACGCGACGGAGTAGATGCAGTCTTTGTGTCCTTTCATCGTGCTGATCAGCCGATGTGATGTGAGATCCCAGATCTTGATTTCGCCTTCACGCTGTGGTTCACCACCGGCCGCAGCCAGCTTCTTGCCGTCGGGACTGAAGGCGATGGAACGGACAGCGTCTGCATGACCCACGAATTCCGCGATCACCTTGCCGGAATGCGTATCCAGCAGCCGGACCTTCTGATAGCCGCCAACCGCTAGGACGCTTCCATCAGGTGAGAACCTCACCGACGCCACCGCGGAGAGGACCGGCACTTGCGGTAAGATGGAAGGCAGCGAGGGGCCGGACATTGCGGTAGTTAACGTGCCCGGTGTGGGGGCTGCCGCGCCGGCATTGATCCAGGATCGGATCACCCCGATGTCAGCCCTTCCAAGCGGGTCGCTTTCGAGCGGCATCTGCGGATCGAGCGTACCCTCCAGCATTTCAACCAGCCGGCTTGCATTGGCGTCGTGCGCGGCAATTACCTGGCCATGTCGACCGCCCTTCATCAAAGCGTCGTAGCTGTCGAGAACCAGGCCGCCTTTGTGCGCTGTGCTTGAGTGACAGCCCAGGCAATTCTTCTGAAGGATGGGCGCAACATCTTTTCCAAACTCCGGGGCTGATAGCGCCGTCTCGCGGGCTCGCTGCTGGCCATCCGCACCCGCAGCGATCAGTACCGCCGCGACTAGGACAGCAAGGCGCATACGTGGAGAACGAGCATTCGGAACCCGGGATTTTGCAACTGAGCTCGACATAGCAAATTGATAACCGCGCAACAAAAGAGGCCAAGATGCCGGGCCTCAGTGATCAAACATGAATTCCTCACCCGTCAACAAGGCCCACGACATATCAATCAACGCGGTCTTCCGCGCCTCATCCGCATTGGAGCCGCCTTCATGTTCGGCCGTATCGAGCGCACGAAGGAGAGTAGTTCGCTCCGTGGCCGAGGGATGCCGGCTGAGCGACGCCTGGTAGAGATAATCCACAATCTGTTCGTCAGAGAAGCCCAACCGCATCAGCATCGCAATCGAATTCGACGGAGAACGCAGTTTGTTGTTCAGGGTTTCACCGTTGATGATGTCCAGTGCCTGCGTGATGGTCGGGACTGAGGAGCGCTCGCTCTCGCGCGTCTGCTGGCGTTCCGGACGGCCGAATGCCGTAAGGAAGTAGGACTTCACCGCAGTGTCCGGCAACTCCAGTCCTCGCGTGCCCGAAGGATACCCATCAAAACTTTCCGGCGTTTGTGTCACCTGCGAATACGCATCGAGAAGCACCTCAGCCGGCAGTCGCCTAATCAGGAAGTGGGATCCATACTTGTCGTCTCCCGTATTTTCTTTAACGGGTCTGGAAGAGGTCTGATACGTTGCCGACTGCATGATGGTGCGAATCAGGTAGTCAACGTCGTAGTGATGCGCGACGAAATCTTTCACCAGCGCATCCAGCAATTCCTGGTTGGTTGCCGGGTTAGTGTCGCGCAGATCATCCACCGGTTCGATCAGGCCACGGCCCATGAAATTTCGCCACACGCGATTCACGATGTTGCGCGCGAAGAACGGATTCTCGTCGGACGTCAGCCAGTTGGCGAAGTAGGCGCGCGTGTCGCCGGAGACATCGGTTGCGAGTGCCTTGGCGTCCAGCGGTTTCGGCGGCACCGGAATCATCAGGCGATCGTCCATAAACTCGCCAGTTGGCGCCGAATAGACGGTGACATTGTTGAAGATTGGCCCGACGCCGGGTCGAAAACCAGAATCGGAGAAAGTCTTCAGCCGGACCCTCGCAAAAAGGTTCGCCATCCCGTAGTAATCCTTCTGCGTCCACTTGGCGAGGGGATGGTTATGGCAATGAGCGCAACTAATGTTGATGCCCATGAACGCCTGCGCCATGTTTTCAGAGATGTCGAGCGGATCGCGATGAATGACCCAGTAGTTTGCCGCGCCATTCTTCAGAGTGTTGCCATTCGCCGTAATAACCTCTTCAGCGAATTCATTCCATGGTTTGTCGTCGGCAACGCTGGCGCGAATCCAGCGATAGTAGCTCCACATCTCCTCGTTTGACAGATGATTGCTTGAAACCAGCAGCAGATCTGACCACTTATAGGCCCAGTAGTCCACGAACTCAGGGCGCTTGATCAAATTGTCGATCAGATGATTGCGCTTGTCTGGCGACGAATCATGGAGGAAGCTCTCAACTTCGGAGGGCGATGGCAGGGTTCCCGTCGCATCCAGAAACGCCCTGCGCAGGAACTCCGAGTCATTCGCCTGAGGTGAAGGCGGAATGTGCAATGCTCGCAGGTGGTTCAGCACCAGGTCGTCGATGTAGTTGTGGCGCGGAGCCCTTTGGAACACAGCCCTCTCTAGCTTGTATGGGAACGGGATGCTCAGACGGGAAAATGCAACGTGGCTCTGGTACCATACGGTCAGTGGCGCTTCGCCATAGCCGTGCATCGCCACCGAGCCTTCGTTGTCGACCGTGGCTACCCCTTCGTCGCCACTGTCAAACTTCGCCCAATGGGTAACGTCGGCGCTGTGCCCGTCGGAGTAGATTGCCATCACGATCAATTGCTGTTGAGCTCCGGGTGTGAGCGACGCTTCATGCGGCAGCACTTCAATCTCTTTCACCAGTGCGTCGGTCTCGCGTGGCGCCGGCATGCCTTGTGCAATCCAGCCTGACATCACTCTGTATTCAGGTGACTCAACACCAAACCGCCTCCCGCCTCCGTGCGGAATTGTTGCTGTCGGTTTTAATAAAATCAGGCTTCGCGCGGGCTGTATGCGATCCGTTCTTCGTCCAAGCGCCTGGTGCGTGAGCGTGAAGTAATCGGTGATGGGATCGTAGCCGCGCAAAGATAACTTGAAGCCGTTCTTTCCCGCAGCCGCGCCATGACAAGGTCCGGAGTTGCAACCCACCTTGGTCATCACTGGGAGAACGTCGTTGCGAAAACTCCAGGTTGTTGCGCTTGTGTAGTCGCTCACAGTCAGCTGAGCCGTGGCCAGGTGACCGCGCAATGTCGCGGTGATTGTCGTCCGTCCATCCGCAACGGGAGAAAGCACATGATCCGTGCCCAGGCTCCCGATCCGCGTATTTGAAATCGCGACAATAGCCCGCGAGGTCAAGTCCTCCTGGTGTCCATCGACGAACGTCCCTTCAACAAGAAGCCGTTGGGTGTAGTGAGGTCCGGTGATCGAAATTGAGGATGGAAGAATGGCGATTCTCACCAGACCCGCGAGCAATGAGGACTGAGTCTTCGCAGCTTTGCCGGCAGACGGATTCCCTGCCTCCGGTGGTTTGAGAAAACCCGAAGGATGATAGGGCGCGTCATGCGCCTGCCCCGCCGCACCGAGAACGGCGAACGGAACTGCCAGACCGGCCATCAATAAGAGATCGCGAATCCTCATAGAACTCCGCGGCACAATCTTGCATTGCAACCCAGTCACACTTCCAAACGACTCAGGCCAACAACTCATCAATTGGATCAAAACCATGATCCACAAGCCGCACCACGCGTCCCTGCGGTGTCTTCAATTCCGTGTCGACAGGTATGCCGAGGCACTTGTAAACCGTCGCCGCCAGGTGAGCGGGCATTACCGGGCGATCCTGCGGAGCAGCGCCGATGGCATCAGACGAACCCACCACCTGCCCGCCCTTGATGCCGCCACCCGCCAGCACCACCGTCCAGCATTGTGGCCAGTGATCACGACCTCCCGCGGGATTGATCCGCGGAGTGCGCCCAAATTCTCCCGTTGCCACCACCAGTGTCGATTCAAGCAGACCGAGATTGCTAAGGTCCTCGAGCAGCGAGCTGTACGCGTTATCGAACATCGGACCGACCAGGTCGTTGTAGCAGCTGATTGGACTGAACGGCGCTGAACCGTGAATGTCCCAGGTGATGTCGTTGAAGACAGTTTCGAACATATTGAGCGTCACAAATCGTACGCCCCGTTCCACCAGCCGGCGTGCGAGTAAACAGCCCTGGCCGAACCGATTCAGGCCGTACCGCTTTCTCACCTCTTCGGTTTCCTGCGAGAGCTCAAACGCCTCGCGTGCTTTTGCCGACGTCATCAACGTGTAAGCCTGGTTGAACGTGGCATCCATCAACTTCGAGTCCTGGTTGATTTCTTCGAAGTACTGGACAGATTGGTCCACGGTCTGTCGCCAGTTGCGGCGTCGATCAACACGAACGGCGGATATGTACTCTGGCGGCAGAAGATCCGGTACTTTGAAGTTCGGATCGGCGGGATCAGCGTTCAGAACAAAGGGATCGTATGCCTTGCCAAGAAATCCGGCTGTATCGCCGTGGGGCAGATTCCCTCCGAGCTGGCCGATCATATAGGGGAGCAGCACATTGGGAGGCATGTCTCCCTTGGCGCCTTTTTCAAACCGCACAACCGAGCCGAAGTTGGGCGACTCAAGGCCTCCCTGGAAAAGCCGCCCGGTCTGCATCATCTGGCAACCCGTGTCGTGCACGGCGGCTGCGGTGTGATACATCGAACGAAGCAGCGCAAACTTGTCCGCATGCTTGGCCATTCGCGGAAAGATCTCGGAGATCTCAATCCCGGAAACATTCGTCTTGATTGGTTTGAAGGGACCGCGGATGGAGGATGGCGCATCCGGCTTCATGTCCCAGGTGTCAAGTTGGCTGGGACCGCCCACCAGCATCAACTGAATACAATTCACGTCCTTTTCAGACTTCACCGCCCCGGCCGCCTTCAGCCGGAAAAACTGGGGCATCGACAGGCCCAGAAATGCCAATGATCCCGCATGAAGGAAGTCGCGACGGGTGACACCGTCGCAGAAATGAACTGTCTTGTCGGCGTCGAGCCGAAACATGATTGTGGCCCCCGATATTGGCAGATGTGCTCAGGGAAAGGCCGGATTCGGGAAGCCTTTGGATCCCGGAGAATATCTCCTGTGCGCGCGACCGGCCCATTTCTCGAAGCGAATTGATTGAGCGCAACCTGTTGCGGGGAATGCTAGTTCATCCCAACCTGCTTCGTCCAATCATTTTAGATCGCGACCATGACAGGGGCCCATGTATTTGAGCTGCAACTCCCGGATATGCAGATCGGCTCACGATCCGGGGCGGCACACGCTCAGATTCTCGCAAGCTTCTAAATCCCCCGGATCTTTCCCGTTTCTTGGGAATCATTGTTAAGGAGGAGGACAGATGTGACCTTCGCTCTTGTTGGGAGTTGTTTGGCTCTAATATGTGGCGCGATTGCGATAGGACTCTGGCGCGCGAAATGCCGGCATGATTTGGAACGGCGATTCATCACGCCACCGCAGCTTCGAGCCCTGATGTCTCAACGAAACATCCTGATCTTCGATGTCCGTCTGCCGCTTGATTTGCTGGGAGAATCCGAAATCATAACCGGTGCAAAGTGGATCGACCCCGCTGAAATCATCAAGAATCCTGCACTTATTCCAAAAGACGAGGACTCCGTCATTTATTGCACCTGCCCGAGCGATGCGACCGGAATCAAGGTGCTCCGTAGAGCACTTGCGTTGCATTTTTCGCGAATGAGGCTCCTGCGAGGCGGGCTCGATGCATGGAAGGCTGACGGCTACGAAGTCGTGCCATACAAAGGCATGATCCGTCTCGACACTGCGAAGTGGCCCGCATAAATAAGCGGTTCAATAGCTTCGTTCGCGCGTCTAGGGCGCAACTTCAAAAGCACGAACGACCATGGTTGTTGAGGTCAATTAAGCGATCCGCAAGTCGTGAGGATGCAGCTATACTCACTAGCCGCCAGTGGGAACTGCTCGGTTCTGGCATCCCCTCCATCTCAGCTAATTCATCCAGCCAGATGTCTTCGAGGAACTTTGTCCCCTCTGATCCGAACAGGTCGATCACCGATCCAACGAACGATCGCAGTTCTCGCTCTGCCACGGTACCTGGCTGATCGCAGCCCTTAACACTTTCTGTTCGTCTTAGCCGCAGATTGTCCATCGCTGTTCTCTATTCTTGAGATTTGCGTTCACGCCCGTATCAGCAACCCCAGTTGGCACACGTTTCCTTGCTCCGGAGTGCACCGAAGTCCGTTCAATGAGCCGAACGCGGGCCCGATAGAGCCTCGCCTTTACCGCTGCTACGGAGATGTTCAAAGTCTCGGCGACCTCCTTTACCGAGCGCTCTCCGGCCAGTTGAGCTTCGATCGGTGCGCGTAATGGAGATTCAAGCTTGCGGATGGCCTGTAGCAGGCGATCTTTTCGCTGGCGAAGGTCGCACAGTTGCTCCGGATTCGAGGATGAATCCTTGAACTCCAGGGGAGAATCGCTGTCCCCTTCCTCGAAAGAAGAGATGAGCAACGCCTCGGGACGAGACCGACGCCTGCGAAGAATCATCAGCGCCGAGTTGATGGCAATTCGCGTAAGCCAGCTGTACACGCTTGATCTGCCCTCAAAACGCTGGAGAGCCAAGTGTGCCCGCAGAAATGTATCCTGGAGGGCATCTTCAGCGTCCTCCCAATTCTTTGTTATCCGTAGAATGGTCTTGAAGAGCCGCGACGAGTACAATCTTTGAATTTCATCGAATGCCATCGTCAAATCCGCAGGTGGAGCAACCATTGTGTCAACTTCTCGCGCAGCGTGACCTCGAGTGACGCTCTGATTGCGAGACGAATCGGTCTCGTGATTCATGACGACGTGACTGCCTATTGTTGACACCTCTGCTAAATGAATCATCTGAGCTCCCAATTCCCGCGAGCTTTCGGTGCGGGTTCCACTTCATTGATGGCTTCAATTACGCCACAGACGCGGACTCCGTGCCATTAGACAAAGGTATGGGCGATACGTTGGTATATTGTTTTTTGCAGATTGAACGGCCAAGAATGGCGCCCATTTGTTTCCCCACACTTTGAAAACTGACCGTGTGTGCAGAGTTTTCTGGTAGAACCTTTATCCGGTCTGTTGTGGCGATCCGAGCATCCAACCGGGGAAAGCAATCTATCCGCAAATCGAACGCGCTGGGTTGTACTGTGCGCTATAAACATGGGAGTAACCGGGGGTCTGATAAATGATCAGTTCATCTGAGTTGCGGCGCGTCGCAGCATTTTCAGATTTGCCTGAAGAGCAGATTGTATGGTTTCTCAGTTGCGTGCAGGACATCTCTCCCCGCGCAGGAGAGGCATTTGTACAACAGGGCGATCCCGCAGACTGGATGATCGTTTTCCTGGAAGGACTCTTTCAGTGGCGAGGAGAGTTCGGAGGTGACACCGTCTCACTCCCAGCACAAGCCGGTGAAATTAGTGGAGTATTTCCGTTTTCGAGGATGAAACGGTTCACTGTGACGGGACGAGCACTGACCAATGGACGTCTCCTCAAATTTCCGGCGACGCTCCTTCCGGAACTTGTCCAGAAGATGCCGGAATTGACGACAAGACTAGTCGCCATTATGTCCGACAGAATCCGCGAAGGAACCCGAATTGAGCAGCAGCGCGACCGACTGATCTCATTGGGCAAGTTAGCAGCAGGGCTTGCGCACGAGTTGAATAACCCTGCGTCCGCCGCTCAACGCGCCAGTGGCGGGATGCGCCACGCCTTGGCGAAGATGCGAAATGCCAATGCCGAACTGTGGCGCAGGCCGGTTCAAGAATCAGAAAGAGCCCGAATCGAGGCCGTTGAAGCGTCGCTTCTGCAGCCACCAACCCCGTTGGATGGGCTCGCGCTGAGTGACATGGAAGAACATCTCGATTCAATCCTGAAGAGTCGGGGCATTGCAAATTCATGGGAGCTTTCGGCCGCTCTCGCAAGAGGTGGCATGCCTGCCGATACACTCACATCCCTCTTGAAAGACCTCGATGCTGAAACGGCTCGTGCTGCGATTACCCGCATCGCAGCGGCCGCAGATTTGTCGGTTCTTCTCAGCGCAATCGAGAGCGGAACTGCGCGAATATCGGAGCTGATCCGCACGGTTAAGGACTATACCCACATGGATCAGGCTCCGGTGCAAAACGTCGATATTGTACGCAGCCTCGAAACTACACTTAGCGCCTTGGCCCACCTTCTGCGACCTTCCATCAATGTGCAGCGCGCCTATCAGTCGGCCCCTCTCCTGGTTGACACGGTGGGCAATGAATTAAATCAGGTCTGGACCAATATCATCGAGAACGCTATCGAAGCAATGCTCGGTCAGGGGGAACTGCGGCTCCGCACTTTCCGTGAAGATCGCAATGTCGTAGTTGAAATCGGCGATAACGGCCCTGGAATTCCCCCTGAGATAGAGCCTCACATCTTCGATCCCTTTTTCACGACCAAGGATATTGGTGAGGGAACGGGTCTTGGACTCAATACCGTGCGGACAATCGTCAGAAAGCACGGCGGAAGTATTCAGGTGATCTCAAAACCGGGAGACACTCGCTTTCAGGTATGGCTTCCCTGCGCAGACCCGTCGGAACTCGGCCTGCCTCCCGACAGCTAATCCGCACTCACTGGTCTCGACCGCGATCCGGTACACCGGTAGCGCAGGTACAGATGGTCGGCGCTTTCCTTCACGCTGAGCAGTTGAAACCACGGAGCACTTTCCGGCATAAACTCGATTCCTTGTACGAGCGCGGGTCGCAATGGGTCCGATGTTCGTCCGGCGATTTGCGGCGACAGGGTCAGAAACAGTTCGTCAACCGCCTTCGCTGCCATGAACTGTCCGAAAAGAGTAGGCCCGCCTTCGTGAAGCAGCCTCCGCACCCCATGCTGCGTATACAGCAATTGCAACATCGCCATCGAATCGAGCGCTCCAGAAGCGGAATCCAGAGCATGTAATTCAACGGAGGGCAATTTCATTGCGCCTGCCCGTGTGAGTGCATCCCGCCCCGCCGAGGTTGTCATCACTAATGTTCGCACTCCCGGCGTTCGGAAGATCGCTCTCTCCAACTCTAGCTTTCCGCTGCCGCTAACGACCACAAGGAGTGGGTATTGCGGTATACGCAGGATGTTGACCCTATATTCTGCGTACAAATCCTTCGCACCGGGGTAGATGGCTTCGGGAGTCCAGAGACTCTTTCGGGGAACATCGTGGAGGGTGCCAGCGCCGACCATAATGGCATCTGCAGAAGCCCGCAACAACCCCATGATGAAACGGTCAGCGGGGTCAGAACCACTGATGGTTGAGCCGCTGGCATGTCCCTTAATCTCATAGCTAACGACCCCGTCAAGAGTCGAGACGAAATTTGCAATGACGAATGGCCGTCCGGCGGGCGGTGCACGGAAAGACAGATCCCCATCGTACAGATCTCTCAACCCGGCTGGGAGTGATGGTTCAACGTGATCCTTATCGCGATCAATGAGACTTCGAATGAGCGTCACTTGCTTCCCCTTAAGCTGCAACCAGCCCGATACAAATTCGTCCTCGGAATCAAGTTCTCATCATGACAAGGAAACCGGGGCACCGTCGAGGTCTAAGACATCTTTAACACGATCTTGCCGGGCTTATGAGGCGCACCGGCGAGCATCAGATGCGCCTCACGCGCCTCCACCAGCGGTAGCACCGATCCCACGCGCGCAGAGATCCTTCCATTCTCGAATAGTGTGTTCAAGGCTTCCAGGCGCGAGGTGGTGACCTCGGCGTAGAAAAAGATCGGCCGCAGATCTGGTCTCTGCGGAAGCGGCTCGGACGACACGAGTGAAACAACCTTGCCTCCCTCCTTCAGAACGCCAAGAAACCGTTCGAGGATGCCCCCACCAACCGCATCAAGGATTGCATCCACGGCCGGCAGTTCCCTTTCAAAAATTGCCGCATCCGTGTCGACGATGTTCTCTACGCCGAGGCTGCGGAGCAATTGCTCGTCTCGGGCCCGTGCCACCGCAACCACGCTCAAGCCCGCATCCAGGGCCATCTGCACTGCGTACGCCCCAACGTTCCCCGCCGCGCCAAGGATCATCACGGCCTCGCCCCTTTTCACCTTCGCGTACTCAAACAACATTTGCCACGCAGCCACTGCAATTACCGGAGCAGAAGCCGCCTGCAGAAAGTCCAGACCTTTTGGCTTCCGCGCAATCATTCCCGCCTGTGCCACGGCATACTCTGCCTGCGCCCCACAAAACTGCGGATTGGTGACTCCATACACCTCCTCGCCCGCCCTCACCCCCACCACCTCGTTCCCAACCGACTCCACCACCCCCGCCAAGTCCGACCCCAGCGTCAGCGGGGGTTGCGGACTCACCTTGCTGTGACCCTCGCGGATCAGCGCGTCCCAGGGCGCTACCCCTGCGGCCCTGACACGCACCAGGATTTCGCCCGGACCTGCCACTGGAACCGGCACGTCTTCTACAGCCACCTGATCGGGGCCGCCGAAACGCTGTATACGCACAGCTTTCATCTCGCCTCCACCGAAAACATCGACAACGAAACTATTGTCTCGCGGAAAGTTCCCTCGATGCTGTTGTTTCCCACTCCCTCAACAGCAGATTTGGCAAAAATCACTGCCTCACAAATTGAACCGGAAGCAGGACGTCGAGTCCACTGAACGAAGGTATTGGGCGATACTAAAGTCCAATGGCGCCCTGCCTTGATTTGTTGCACGTTTTACATGCAGGGTACGCGAAGAGGGAGTAGAGTCTTTTAAATTGCGCGGGGGCTCGATGGGTGAACAGGCCAAAGAGAATGAATCGCAGGCTCAAGAGGTACTGTCTGAGGAGAATGATGTTCAGGCGGGAAATGCGCTGCCCATTGGCGACGCACATCAGTCCGGAGACGGAGTCAATTTCGTTTTGTTTAGCCGCCACGCGACTCGTGTTCGCCTGGAACTCTATCGAAATCCTGACGACTCTTCCCCAGCCAGGATCATTGATTTAGATCCCGCCCGTCATCGGACCGGCGACGTCTGGCATGTTTGGATGCGAGGAATTCCGCCGGGTCAACTCTATGGTTATCGCATCGAAGGACCCTATCAACCGGAACTGGGTCATCGCTTCAACCCATATAAGTTGCTTTTAGATCCGTATGCAAGAGCAATTGCCGGCGTTCAAGATTGGGATTTTCTGGCCGCACGCGGCTACGATTCATCCAGCAGCCTGGGTGACTTGAGTATCTCAACCGTCAATGACGCAGGCACCACGCCGAAATCCATCTTCACCAGCGACGATTTCGACTGGGAGGCGGATGCGCCGCCGAATCATTCTGCCTCTGACACGGTGATCTATGAGACGCATGTCCGCGGATTCACAATCGATCCCACCTCGGGAGTGGCTCACCCTGGGACGTTCCGATCTTTGATCGAAAAGATTCCTTATCTGAAAGACCTGGGAGTGACGGCAATCGAGTTGATGCCTGTGACCGAATTCAACGAAAACGAACTAATGGGACTGAACCCGGTAACCAAAAAGAAACTCACAAATTATTGGGGATACAATCCGGTTGCCTTGTTTGCCCCAAAGCAGTCCTACGCCGTCGGAAGAACAGCCGGGCAGCAGACATTGGAGTTCCGCGAGATGGTGAAGGCTCTTCATCGCGCCGGGATCGAAGTGATTCTGGATATTGTTCTGAACCACACAGCGGAAGGAGATGAACTGGGACCGACGTTTTGTCTGCGCGGGATTGAAAACTCAATTTTCTACATGTTGGAGGAGGACGGTCGCCGATACTACAAGGACTTCACCGGGGTTGGTAATACGCTGAATGCGAACCATCCCGTGGTCAGACAGTTCGTCATTCTTGTGCTCCGTTACTGGGCCATGCAAATGCACGTTGATGGTTTTCGCTTCGACCTCGCTTCAGTCCTCGGCCGCGATGAGGATGGGAAGATCCTCCGGAACGCCCCACTTCTCGAAGGCATCGCCGAGGATCCCATCCTGCGTGACATAAAAATTATCGCCGAAGCCTGGGATGCAGGCGGTGCCTATCAAGTGGGGTGCTTCTCCACGCAACGCTGGGCAGAATGGAACGGCCGTTTTCGTGACGATGTGCGCCGGTTCTGGATCGGCGACGCTGGGATGATGGGGCAGTTCGCTAATCGCATCTGCGGAAGCTCGGATTTATACGAGCGATCCGGAAAGGGACCTCGGGGCAGCTTAAATTTTTTAAGTTCTCACGACGGATTCACACTCAATGATTTGGTCAGTTACAAGCTGAAGCATAATGACGAAAATGGCGAGAACAGCCGTGACGGAAGCGATGCCAATTACAGCGACAATTGCGGGATGGAAGGACCAAGCGGTGATCCCGCTGTCGAGGCATTGCGAAACCGCTTGATCAAGTCATTCCTCTTGACGCTTTTTATCTCTCGAGGAGTTCCCATGTTGCTGGGCGGCGACGAGTTTCGTCGAAGCCAGCGCGGAAACAATAACGCGTACTGCCAGGATAACGGGGTGAGCTGGTTTGACTGGAGCCTCGTGGAAAAGCACAAAGACATTCACCGTTTCGCGCGAGGAATGATCGCCTTTCGCCGAGCCCATCCTCTTTTGCGAAAGGAAGTTTTCTACACCGACACTGACCTGAAATGGTTCGCGCCAAACGGCGGATCGCCTAACTGGACCGACGGGCGGCAGAAATCCGTTGCATGCCTCCTTCTTGGGCTGACTGAGCCCGACTTGTTCCTGATGTTTAACGCCGACAACGGATCGGTCGATTTTTCCATTCCTGCCTTGCCAGGGCATAAGATCTGGAGGTTGGCCGTGGATACGGCCCAGGTCGCCCCTTACGATCTCTACGAAGTTGGCAAGGAGCCCTCCTTGCAAGGGCGGATCAGTTTTCGAGTTGAACCTCGATCGAGTGCAATTCTTTTGACCGATGAGAGGGAGGTGCCAGGTGAGTATTAGCTCCGTCGCCGGCAAACCGGCTGATGCCTGGATCCTGGTAAACGTTCCGAAACTCATTACCGCCTACTACGAGATGCGCCCTGATCCGAGTGACCCGCGACAACGCGTGGTGTTCGGCACATCCGGCCATCGCGGATCTGCCACAGACGTGGCGTTCAACGAGTGGCACATCCTGGCGATTACTCAGGCGATTCGTGACTACCGGAAACTGCAGAAGATTGACGGGCCACTCTTCCTCGGCATGGATACTCACGCGCTATCTGAACCAGCATTTGCAAGCGCTCTCGAGGTTCTTGCGGCAAACAACGTCGAAGTTATGCTCTCCGACGGCACCCCGTACACCCCAACTCCGGCCATCTCCCATTCGATTCTGCGCTACAACCGAGATCGAGACTCCGCCCTCGCCGACGGAATAGTCATTACGCCGTCTCACAATCCTCCCGAGGACGGCGGCTTTAAATACGATCCTCCCCACGGAGGCCCGGCCGATTCAAGCGTAACTTCTTGGATCGAATCCAAAGCCAACGGCTTTTTGCGGTCGGCGCTCGAGGGCGTTCAGAGAGTTTCCCTCGAGAAAGCTCTGCGCGCATCCACGACGCACAAGTATGACTTTTTGAGCTTCTATGTCGAAGATCTCGACAGCGTCGTTGAAATGACTTCGATCCGCGACGCCAGGCTCAAGCTTGGAGTCGACCCCCTCGGAGGAGCGGGCATCGACTATTGGCCACGCATTGCTGAACAATACGGTCTCGACCTGACAATCGTAAATAAATCTGTTGATCCAACATTTCGCTTCATGACCGTGGACTGGGATGGGAAGATTCGCACCGATCCTTCCTCGCCTTATGCCATGCAGAGGCTTATCGGCCTGAAAGATAAGTTTGACCTTGCATTTGCTGCCGATGCGGATCATGACCGCCACGGCATTGTCACCAGGGGAAGCGGGTTGCTGCCCCCCAATCACTACCTCTCGGTCTGCGTGCACTATTTGTTTTCAAATCGAAAGAACTGGTGCGCAAACGTGGCCGTTGGTAAGACCGTAGTCAGCAGCGGCATGATTGATCGCATCAGCGCGCGACTGCAACGGTCGCTCTACGAAGTGCCGGTGGGCTTCAAATGGTTTGTCGACGGCTTGCTCAATGGCCGTTTGGGATTTGGGGGCGAAGAAAGCGCGGGTTCGTCTTTTCTTCGGAGGGACGGCAGCGTCTGGACCACGGATAAGGACGGAATCATTCCTTGCCTGCTGGCAGCAGAAATTACGGCGCGCATGGGAAAGGATCCAGGCGAGATTTATGACGAACTCACTCAGGAACTGGGAGACCCGATCTACGAACGCATCGACGCTCCGGCCACGCCTGAACAGAAAAGCGCACTCGCAAAATTGACGCCTGCCGACATCCATGCCACTGAAGTTGCCGGCGAACCGATCGAGCAGATTCTCACCACCGCTCCCGGAGACGGCAAGCCAATTGGTGGAATCAAAGTAATTGCCAGGGATGGCTGGTTTGCAGCGCGGCCGTCGGGGACGGAGGAAATCTACAAGATTTACGCCGAGAGCTTCCTTGGGCAAGACCATCTTCGAAAAATCCAGCTGGAAGCGCAGGCGATGGTTTCCGAAACGCTTGCGCGCAGCACTCGCACAGCTTGAAACAACAAGCCATGAAAAGGAGTCGCTTATGAGTAGCCCAACGTACGTTGATCGTCCGCTCGATGCAAGCATTTCGGATGCCCTGACCGACCTGGCTTTGAACATAAGATGGTCGTTCAATCACGCGGCAGATCGGCTATGGGAGCAGCTCGACCCTGAGCTCTGGGAACTGACCCACAATCCATGGGTGATGCTGCAAACCGTATCTCGGGCAAAGCTGCAAAGCGTCTCTGCCGATCCAAACTTCCAAAAACTGCTGATTGATCTGCATCAGGAAAAAGCACAGGATGAAGCGTCGGATGGGTGGTTTCAAAAGGCGCACCCGCGAACAGGGGTGTCGATGATTGCGTATTTCTCGATGGAGTTCATGTTAAGCCAGGCACTACCGATTTATTCTGGGGGCCTCGGAAATGTTGCCGGCGATCAACTCAAGGCAGCAAGTAACCTGTGCGTCCCTGTAACCGGAATCAGCCTGCTCTACCAACAAGGCTATTTTCGGCAGGAGATTGATGCGCAGGGCAACCAAGAGGCTTTGTACCCATTCAACGATCCCGGCCAGTTGCCAATCCGTCCGGTGCGGAAGCCAAATGGCGAATGGCTGCGTCTCGTCCTTCCTCTGCCTGGGTTGCAGTTGTGGATTCGAGCCTGGCAAGTGCAGGTCGGCAGGGCGAAATTGTATTTGCTCGACACCAACGTTCCCGCGAATCCTCCCGAATACCGCGCCATTACAACCGAGTTGTACGGCGGCGGTCCGGAGTTGCGATTGAAACAGGAGTTAGTGCTTGGTATTGGAGGCTGGCGGCTCCTGCGGGCATTGGGATCGCAGCCTGAAGTTTGCCACCTGAATGAAGGCCATGCCGCGTTTGCGTTGCTGGAACGGGCCGGGTCCTACATGGAAGATAGCGGCCAGCCGTTCGATGTCGCGCTCACCGTCACGCGTGCCGGCAACCTCTTTACAACCCATACCCCCGTCGAGGCGGGTTTTGACCGCTTCGCTCCTGGCATGATGGAGTGATATCTCAAGAATTACGCCGAGGAGAAGCTGTCGATTCCCTTTGAGAAGTTTCTGGAACTGGGTCGCCGGGATCCACGAGACTCCTCCGAGCCGTTCAATATGGCCTACCTTGCGATCCGAGGCAGCGACGCCGTTAACGGCGTCAGTAGATTGCATGGTCAAGTCAGCCGGCGAATCTTTCAGAGCCTGTTTCCAAGGTGGCCAGAAGCAGAAGTGCCAGTGACATATGTGACCAATGGGGTCCACATGCCCACATGGGACTCTGCCGAAGCCGACCGCGTATGGGAATTGGCGTGCGGCAAGAACCGTTGGCGCGGGGCGTTGGGAAACATGATGAATGATGTCAATGCGGTGAGTGACTCCGACCTTTGGCAACTTCGGGCCGAAAGCCGCAAACTTCTCGTTGACTACGTGCGCAGACTCTATACTCGTCAATCAGCAACTCGAGGAGCATCAACCGAAAATCTGGCGCGGGCAGCACGAATACTCGATGCCGACGTTTTGACCTTGGGATTTGCTCGCCGGTTTACGACTTACAAGCGACCCAACCTCCTCCTCCATGATCCCGCACACCTCCTGAACATCCTCAATAATCGAGAGCATCCCATTCAATTGGTACTTGCAGGCAAGGCACATCCTCAGGATGTCGAAGGCCAAAACATGATCAGGGAGTGGATTGAGTTTTCCCAGAGACCTGAAGCTCGATCCCGGGTGGTTTTTCTCTCCGACTACGACATGCTTATGGCGGAACACCTGGTTCATGGTGTGGACGTTTGGGTGAACACTCCTCGACGCCCTTGGGAAGCGAGCGGCACGAGCGGGATGAAAGTACTGGTAAACGGAGGATTGAATCTCTCGGAACTTGATGGCTGGTGGGCCGAGGCATATTCGCCGGAGGTAGGCTGGGCGATCGGCGATGGGCAGGAACATGGGGATGATTCTTCCTGGGATGCGACCGAAGCCGAAAGTCTTTATGCGCTGCTCGAGAAGGAGGTTGTGCCAGAGTTTTATTCGCGAGACGAACAAGGAATTGCACGCCGCTGGGTCGATCGCATGCGTGCAAGTATGGCTCGCCTGACCCCAACCTACTCCACAAATCGTGCCGTACGACAATACACCGATGAACATTATGTTCCGGCTGCGGCAGCTTTTCACCAGCGTGCCGAGAATCGGGGCTCACTAGGTGCCGACTTGGTCGCCTGGCAGGATGAACTGGCGAAACACTGGTCCTCACTTCGATTCGGTTCCGCGACCGTTCAACAAAAGGGTGAGCAAGCGCTTTTCCAGGTTCAGGCCTTTTTGGGTGATCTGAACCCCGATGCGGTACGGGTCGAACTCTACGCGAACGGAGAGAATGAGGCTGGCCCGGTGATCGAACAGATGAGCCGAGGCGAACGGCTCGCCGGGGCGGAAGCAGGCTTCACCTACACCGCCGCCCTTCCCGCTACTCGCCCGGCTGCGGACTACACACCGCGCCTCGTTCCCCAGCACGAGGCGGCACAGGTGCCATTGGAGGCGCCCTCTATTCTCTGGCACGACGCACCCTCCTGGCGATGATTGAAGAGGACCTCAAGAATTATGGCTTTCCTCCGCGTGCCTCTTTCTGGTTTTTGCGGCCTTCGCTGCAGCCTCAAACCGATGCGGATTAGGGTGTTTGCCGAGGTCGTGCCAGTTGGTCTCAGAAAGGTTCACACCGTAATACTTCGCGGCCTTTTCAATGTTGGCAAATGCTAAAGCGCGATCCTCATCTGTCACCAGCAGCACCTGGTCGAATCGTGCAACAGCATTGCGCACGTGTTGCGCGTCGGTCATCGGCTCTTTGCGCTGCTTGGGAAAAGCAAACACGGTCTCGGGAAGGCTGCCGCGTGTTGCGTGATCCCCGGGTTCCTCGAACGGCTCCCAGGTTGGTTCGAAAGTCGACATGCTCCACCTCCACGGTTGATTCGCTGCTCACGCATTCAATTTGCCTCACTATCAAATGCGAAAATCCTCAACGTTTGCAGATATTAGGCATGAAGCTCAGGAACGAATCTATTGGACGATGGTATTGAGCGAATATCTCCAACGCATACCCATACGAACGTATCGGCAATACTATAGTCCAATGGTTTCGCTGCGCCTGCTCTGGCTTAATCGCACGAGCGTAGTTCCGCGGCGCCGACAAGTGTCCTACGGGAAAGAGGAAAAATGAACACGCACCTCGATCACAAACATGAATTGCTTTTGGAAAGCCTTCTCTCAGGCAGCCTTCCTCGTAACCTTCACTGGGATGATGTCGTTGAACTGATCGGGAAGGTGGGCACACTCGAGCCGCACGGGGGCGCCGAGTTTGCATTTGTAGTCGGCTCACAGCGCGCATTTTTCAAACGTCCAAGCACACATAGCCTTGAAGTAAATGAGGTGTCTCGCCTCCGCCGGTTTCTGCACGAAGCCGGCCTTGGCGCCGTTCCAGGCAAGCCAGTTCAACTGGTACGCGTAATTGTGGTCATCGATCACCATCTTGCTCGGGTCTACCAGGACCTTGATGGCAGCCGGCCTCAAAGCGAGGATGCCGTGAGGCCTTATGATCCGCATGGGTTTCATCGCCACTTGATCCACCGAAAGGAAACGCACTACCAGGGGCAGCGTGCTCCCGAGGAGCCTTCTTTCTATGAAGAGGTCGCAAAAGATCTTGAGCATTCCCAGCAGATCGTCCTGATCGGCCATGGCACCGGAAAGAGCAGCGCTCTTGAATTTCTGGAGGAATACTTGAAGAAACATCATGCGCCGATCTATGAGCGAGTGATTGCAACCGAGATTGCAGATCTCTCCGCGCTCACCGAGCCGGAGATAG
The DNA here is from genome assembly GCA_036495975.1 of Occallatibacter sp. Classification (GTDB taxonomy): domain Bacteria; phylum Acidobacteriota; class Terriglobia; order Terriglobales; family Acidobacteriaceae; genus Telmatobacter. The sequence continues at coordinate 22,330 of DASXLY010000020.1, forward strand.
AAGCGATAGCAAAGAAGCACATGTAGGCAGATCGCAGGAGATTGCTCTTGGGGCGGTGCGCAGCCATGCCATTCAGTTTGAGCTCAATCTTCTGCTTGTGAACCTGTTGATACAAATGGCGACGGCCCTAAAACAAAATCAGAAGCGCGAGCGCCAGAACATACAGAATTGTTCCGAGCAGCAAGAGCCCCATCGCAACGATTGCGAATCTCCTTCTGGTTCCAGAATTCTCCTGTTCGGAATCTAAGCTGCCATCTCAGCCGCCAGGAAATTCAAGAGCGCCCGCGCGGTAATGGTCGATGATGCGGGATTCTGCCCGGTGATCAAGCGACCATCGGTGATTGAGAAGGGTTCCCAGTTCGCCTTCTTCTCAAAGATTGCACCCAGCTGCAGCAACTCATCTTCAACGAGGAATGGCACAACCTGCGTGAGTTTCATCACGTCTTCCTCGCCATTCGTGAACCCCGTTACGTGCTTGTCCTTCACCAGCGGCTCGCCCTTGTACTTAACATGGCGCAGCACGCCGGGTGAGTGGCAGACCAATGCAACCGGCTTTCCCGAGTTGTAAAACGACTCGAGCAGGGCAATGGACACAGGGTCCTCCGCCAGATCCCACATGGGACCGTGCCCGCCAGGATAGAAAACCGTGTCGAAATCTTCTGCCTTCACATCCGCAAGCCGCACGGTGTTCGCGAACGCTTTCTGCGCTTCCGCATCTTTCTTAAAACGGACCTGCGCCGGCGTCTGATTTTCCGGCTGATCACTCTTCGGATCGATCGGAGGCTGCCCGCCATTCGGCGAGGCCAGAGTTAGCTGCACGCCGGCGTCCCTGAAAACAAAATAGGGAGCCGCGCCCTCTTCCAGCCAGAAACCGGTTTTAAGGCCTGTATTGCCGAGCTGGTCATGCGACGTTAGCACCATCAGGATTTTCATGTTTCATCTCCTCATTCATCACTCTGGCTTTCCGATGAACCACTTTCATCGGATCAGACCACAACGATGGCGCCCCGACAATTAGACGATGGTATTGCCGGCACTTTCGAACATCAGTCACGACACCGATACCAATGTCCAATTGTGTTCGATTGAATGGTGAGGCATCGTTGCATTGGTGGCTCGGGCATGGAATTCAGCGATGCGAGTCGAACCACGATTGACACCAACAGCACCTGAATTCAAGAAGGAGGATAAACGATGAGCAGCGCCTCAAAACAGGACCCAAACTCGGTCGTTGCCGTTTTCAGCAAACATTCCACGGCAGAAAATGCAATCAAGCAATTGAAGGATGACGGATTTGACGTCAAGAAGCTGGCCGTCATCGGTCGCGACTATCAGTCAGAAGAGGATGTCGTCGGTTTTTATAACACTGGCGACAGGATGAAATATTGGGGCAGATGGGGTGCATTTTGGGGTGGGCTCTGGGGCCTGCTCCTTGGTGCAGCGTTCCTGATTGTCCCCGGCGTCGGGCCCGTTGTTGCTGCAGGTTCCATTGTCGCTTCGATCATCTCGGCACTGGAAGGAGCAATCGTTGTGGGAGGGCTCAGTGCCCTGGGTGCGGGACTCTACAGTCTCGGCATTCCCAAGAACAGCGTCGTAACATACGAGATGTCGATCAAAGCAGGCAAGTTCGTTCTTGTGGCACATGGAACTGCCGCGGAAGTAGCGAAAGCACGCGACCTGTTGAAAACTTCAGGCGCGGAGCAAATCGATAGCTTCGAGTCCCCGACTGAAGTGGCGCGCGTCGCGTGAGCCTCGATTGTGCGAACCGAATGGAGGGCCGACGTGATCGTAGTGGCTCACATGAATGCATGGGCGTAACCCGATTCGTATCGGGGAGTGGGTCAGAAGGTTTTCGCTCACTACGCCCATTGCGCGGTTGAAATTGCACGCCTTCAACTGCAGTGGCTAAGGGAACGAGGCCCCGTCGCGCAACCGCCCAAATATTTTGGGCGCCCCTATCTTTTAATACGACAGTCACATTAGCTCTGATCCTGGGAAAATCTCCCGAAGCCGTATCGGCTCTCCGCTCGTTTCCCAAAGAATCTTTATAAATTCTTTATGTGCCCCGTGATCCAACACATCAGACCCGTTCTACTCACCTTTTTCAATTCAGCATAGACAATGCGGTTGACGTATTCTAGTTCCAGGCCTAAATCCCTGTCCCCTGCGGCTTCCCCGGCTTCTTTCGAAAACAGTGCGACCCAGTAATTCTTCAATTCAGCACAGACTCGAGTCAGATGCATTGAGCCTGGGCCGATGAGGTGGGGCGGTCACCATCGACGGGACAGAATCAAGCGGTGACGCGAGTGGAGGGACATGACCGCTGAAATACGCGACGCAAAGCGGAGCAGCGAACCGCCAGATCTGCGAACCTTGATCGAAATGATTCCCGGGTTGGTTCTGTGTACGCTACCTGATGGGTTCGCTGAGTTTGCAAACCATCCCTGGCTGGAATATACGGGCTGCTCATTACAGCAACTGACTGGTTGGGGATGGCAGACAACGCTCCACTCCGCCGACGCGACCAGGTTGATTGACGAGTTGAACGCGTCTCTAATGGCTGGAACACCGCTCGAGACCGAGGCGCGCATGCGGCGTGCCGATGGCCAATACCACTGGTTTTCGATTCGGAAACCTCCGGCCGTTTCGGCAGCTCACAGCACCGAGCCGTCCTTCCGCTCTTTGATCGCTTTCGAGGATATCAACCAACAAAAAGCGTCCCAGGTCAAACTGCAATTGAGCGAAGCACTGCAGCAGGCGTTTTGTGACAACAGCCCGAACCTCATTTGCTTAAAAGATCGGCAGGGCCGGTACATCTATGCCAACAAGGAGTTTCAAAGGACTCTCCGCGTCACTGAAGAAGCAATCAAAGGAAAGAAGGACGAAGAACTGTTTCCCGTCGAACAGGCGGCTGCCTTCCAGGCGAACGATCTGCAGGTTTTTGAGACGGGCACTCGGGTGAAATTCGAAGCCGTCCTTTCTCAGGAAGACGGGCAACACGCGTTCATCGTTCAGAAGATTCCGTTGTTCGACTCGGGCGGTGAGATCTACGCCATCGGGTCAGTCGCGACTGATATCACTGAACGTCAACAGGAAGAATCCGTGCGCCGCTTCAGTGAAGAGCAGCATCGCCTCGTTGTTGAAACCGCCCCCGAAGCCGTTATAAGCATGGACGACAATGGCATGATCCAGTTCGCCAACCCCGCAACAGCGAGAATCTTTGGTCATGATCCAACGGAATTGGTTGGGCAGCCGCTGACTGTTCTCATGCCGAAGTTCATGAGGGATCTTCACGAGAATGGCTTCAGGCGCTACCTCGCTACTGGCCGCCGCCACATCAACTGGCAAGGGACCGAACTCACGGCGCTGCGCAAGGATGGCCAGGAGTTCCCTGTGGAGATTTCATTTGGAGAACTCAGCCGAGGTGGGCATAAGGTATTCACCGGCTTTATTCGCGATATCAGTGCAAGAAGGCAGTCCGAGGACAAGCTTCGAGCGAGCGAACGTAGCCTGCGTGAATTGACAGAGACGATTCCGCAAATGCTCTGGAGTGCCGAGGAGGACGGCACCGTCAACTATTGCAACCAACGCACCCTCGACTACACAGGACTATCGGCCGAGGAAGTGCGAGGTTCTGGCTGGCTGACAGCAGTTCATCCGGACGACGTCGAAAGCGCAACTCGTGCCTGGTTGGGCTCAGTTACCAGCGGCGAAGCATTTCAGTGCGAGTTTCGCTTTCGCCGGGTTCCAGGCGATTACCGTTGGTGCATTTCCAGCGCCGAACCACTCCGCGATCTCCAAGGGAAGGTCGTCAGATGGTTCGGAACCGTCATTGATCTGCATGACTGGAGGGAAACGCAACGAGCATTGCATGCCATTCAGACTCGTCAGGTCGCGGTCCGCGCGGATGTGAGCCTTGCCTTTGGACAGAAACACGGCCTCGAGGCGATCCTGCACGAGTGTGCAGAATCCGTAGTGCGGCATCTCGATGCCGCATTCGCGAGAATTTGGACGCTGAGTCGCGACGGGAAGATGCTGGAGTTGCGGGCCAGTGCAGGTCTTTACACCCACCTCAATGGAGCCCACTCGCGGATACCGATTGACCAGCTCAAGATTGGGGCGATCGCGCGAGAACAGAAACACGTTCTCACCAACGACATCATCAATGATCCTCGAATCAGCGACAAAGCGTGGGCAACAAATGAGGGAATGTCGAGCTTTGCTGGATACCCGCTGCTTGTGGGGACGCGAACCCTCGGTGTATTGGCAATGTTTTCTCGAAAGCCGCTTACGGCGGGAACAGCAGAAGCGCTGGCATCCATTTCGGACTTGATTGCACACGGTATTGAACGCAAACATGCTGAAGATAAGCTTCGCACGAGCGAACGCGATCTTAGTCTGATCATTGAAACAATCCCCGGCTTGGTTTGGTGTGCGGATCCTGACGGCGAACTCAACTATTTAAATCGACGGATACTGGACTACACCGGGACGAGCTCCGATGCTTGGACCCAGCTCGGCTGGACTATGTTTCTCCACCCGGACGATGTAGAACCCACAGTTCGCGCCTGGTCGAGGGCTGTAGCCTCTGGCAAGCAGTTAGACACCCATTGCCGGCTCCGCCGCGATAATGGCGTCTATCGGTGGTTTCACGCGCTCGGCCAAGCCGCACGAGACAATGAAGGCGGAGTGACCCGATGGTACGGGTTACTGATCGACGTCGACGACCAGAAGAATGTCGAAGAAGCTTTGCGCGCCAGTGAGATGCGGTTGTCGCGAGCAACAAGGACGGCTACGGTTGGTGAGTTTGCGGCCTCGATTGCACATGAGATCAATCAACCCCTCGCGGCGGTGGTAGCCAACGGTCACGCCTGTCTGCGCTGGCTTTCGGCTGGGCCTCCAGGATTGATCAAAGCCCAGGAAGCTGCAGAACGGATCATTCGCGATGGCAAGGAGGCCGGAGAAGTTGTACGGCGCATCCGGGCCCTCTTCAAACATGTTTCCCTGGAGGCAATCAACCTCAGCCTGAACGAAGTGATTGCCGAGGTGCTCCAATTATTGAGCGGCGAGGCCACGCGACGAAGCGTCGCCGTGCAGACCGACCTAGCCGATAATCTTCCGGCCGTACTGGGCGATCGTGTGCACTTGCAGCAACTGGTTTTCAACCTGCTTCAAAACGGCATTGAGGCAATGGATCCGGTCCTTGATCGTCCCAGGAAGCTTGCGGTCCGTTCGAAACGGCAGAGTCAGGAAGCCGTTCTTGTCGAGATACAAGACAGCGGGATAGGCATCGACGATCCCGACAAAGTCTTTGAGGCTTTCTTCACCACCAAGGAGAACGGCATGGGGATGGGCTTGGCAGTTTGTCGCTCCATTATCGATGCGCATCACGGCCGGTTGTGGGCGGAGTCCGGCAAAGGGGAAGGTACAACCTTCTCATTCACTCTTCCAGTTCAAGCGAGTGTGCCGGGATGATTTCCGAAAGCCCCATCGTGTTCGTAGTGGATGACGACTATCGAGTGCGAGAGGCGCTATCCAGCCTGATTTCATCGGCTGGCTTTCGCGTCGCTGTTTTCAGTTCTGCAGCCGACTTTCTGCAGTCCGAGAAGCCCGATGCCCCGGGGTGCCTGATACTGGACTTGCAACTTCCCGGCACCAGCGGCCTTGAACTTCAGCAGCAGTTGGCGGATGGAGATGCACCGCCCATTATCTTCATCTCTGGTCATGGAGATGTCTCCTCTTCTGTGCGTGCCATGAAGAGGGGTGCAACTGAGTTCCTTTCAAAGCCGTTCGGAGACGAGGAGTTACTGCAAGCGATCGACGCAGCTATCTCTCTTGATCGAACTGCGCGAGAGAAGCGGTCAGAACTCGCTGAGTTGCAAAGGCATTACAACCTTCTCACTCCTCGCGAGCGGGAGGTCCTGCCCTTTGTGGTAGCGGGCTTTGCTAATAAGGTAACCGCCGCAGATCTGGGAACCAGCGAAATCACGATTGGGGTTCACCGAGGCCAGATCATGCGAAAGATGGGCGCAAAATCGCTCGCAGAGCTTGTCAGAATGGCTGATAAGCTCGGGATCACCCATATTACTGACCCCGTCTGAATAAACCTATAATTGCCACCTTTCCGCTTCGCCGTTACTCTCGAAACGTACTTTGGAGATACGTTCGTGATGACAAACATTGCGAGAATGGTGGTAGTGGTGGCTGTGGACGACGATTTCCGAGTCCGGGAGTCCATCGAGAGCCTGGTCGAGTCGGCAGGATACTCACCCCAGATTTTCTCAACAGCGGAGGAATTCCTGGGCTCCGGGAAACTCGCCGTCGCTGCTTGCGTGATCACCGACGTTCGCATGCCAGGAATGGATGGCCTTGAGTTGCAGCGTCGCATCAGACTCGAACGACCGACACTGCCGGTTATTTTTATCTCTGCTCACAATGCCCCTGAAACTCGACAAATAGCACTCGACGAAGGCGCCGTAGATTTTCTTTATAAACCGTTCGATGCCGGATCACTGCTCGAGAAGATCCACGCGGCGCTAACCATCGACCAGAAGTAGTTCGTACGCGGAGCTTCCCCAAGCCTTTTCCGCGTGGAGGTGAGCTGTGTCTAATTTGAATTTGATTGGTCGCACTTCTAAATTCGGGTCTATCGACGACCCAGTTGATGGGATTGCTCCGGTAGATTCGGCCATTCTCGGTGCAACGGAAAATCGGCGCCTGCAAGTCACGAGCACGTCGGTGACGGAACAGCCATACGCCAAATGTGAATCAAGAGAGATCATAGGCACCAGCCCTGCTCTACGGTCGGCCCTTGTGGAGGTAGAGCGGGTGGCGCCAACCAATGCCACCGTCCTCCTGCTTGGAGAGACGGGTACCGGAAAGGATTTGATCGCTCGTGCCATTCACAATCTTAGTCCACGCTGCGAGCAGCCACTCGTAAAATTGGACTGCGCCGCAATCCCCTTCGACCTGCTGGATAGCGAGCTCTTTGGGCATGAAAAAGGTGCCTTCCCCTGGGCGGTCGCGCGCAGGATAGGACGTTTCGAAATGGCTGACGCCGGGACATTGTTTCTTGATGAAATTGGTGACCTTCCACCGGCGTTGCAACCTAAGCTGCTGAGACTCCTGCAAGAGCAGGAATTCGAGCGCCCGGGAAGCAACCAGACACATCGCGTCGACGTCCGCCTCATTGCCGCGACACATCGAGATCTAATGGGCATGATCAGGCAGGGAGAATTCCGCAGTGACCTCTACTACCGACTGAACGGATTTCCAATCAGGCTGCCACCGTTGCGGGAGCGTCGCCAGGACATCGCATTGCTGGTCTCGTATTTCGTAGACATGTTTTCAACGCGCATCGGCAAGCACATTCACCACATACCTGAGGAAACGCTGAAGGCCTTCACCGCGCATTCCTGGCCCGGCAACGTGCGAGAGCTTCGGAATTTGATCGAACGCGCCGTCATCCTGTCGAATGGAGGGGTGCTTCCTAACCCCCTACCTAGATCGGACCGGGACTCGAAGACGTCAACTTCTCCGCAAGACACGTTCAGCGGTTCCGAAGGAGCGGCGATGCGCTCGAATAGGGGAACCCTTCCGAATCCGTTACCAATATCGGACGAGCATTCGGAGACAACCGCGCATTTGCCTGATCATAAGTTGGAATCTTCAGGCAAATCCCCCGATCTCCCCATCGTGTTCGTCATCGACGATGACCTCTCGGCGCGTGAATCGATGGCACTGTTAATTCGCCACGAAGGTTGGCAGCCCGAGACATTCGCGTTCGCTCAAGAATTCTTTAACCGGCCACGACCGAATCGCCCAAACTGCCTCGTGTTCGATATTTCGCTCCACGAACTCAACGGTCTTGACCTGCAAAAGCGAATCGTCGCGGAACGCACTGAAACGCCGATTATATTCATCACCGGCCATGGAGATGTGCCCACTTCGGTTCAAGCCATGAAGGCTGGAGCTGTTGAATTCTTGATAAAACCATTCACGGATGAGGCACTCTTAGGCGCGATCCGGGAGGCCCTCAAACGCAGTTCTATTGCCCTTGGCCGCGAAGCTGAGATGCGGTCAGTCCGCGATTGCTATGCGTCCCTCAGCCACCGTGAACGGCAGGTCATGGCTTTAGTGCTGTCTGGACTTTTGAATAAACAGGTCGGTGCGGAACTCGGCATCAGCGAGATCACAGTAAAGGCTCATCGCGGCCGGGTGATGCAAAAGATGGGCGCGAAGTCTGTTGTGGACCTGGTAAGAATGGCCACGAGGCTTCGCTCAGAGCGCGCCTTCGTCGCGTCAGGTCAGTCCCAATCATCATCGCCATCTCCAACCATCGGCTCGCCCCATCGCAAGAGGAACCGGCCTGCCTCCTCTCGTGGGACTATGCTCACCGCGGTGAGCGGAGGGTCTTAACCGTACTTGCCGCCGAGTCCCAGCATCACCTCATGATCCGTAGCTTGCCTGGCTGACTCGTTCGCACTCGCCACTTCGGCCTATTTGCCGGTTCGCATGAATCGTCGATCGCATTCGGCCAATCGTCCGCGAGGTACTGGCCGTTGGTCGCGCAGTTCATACCAAGGTATTGGTGACACCATCGTCTAATGGATTCGCCTCCGCGCTTCTGGCTTAATGACAACCGTGAACTAGTTCCCGCACATCGGAGACGTTCAATCCCACGCCGCTTGCTAGTGAGACCTGCAAGGAATGTCAACAAGTTTGAAAAGGAGATCTACCTCATGTCTTCAACCTCAAGAATCGCCACTTCCAGCATCGCGGCTGAAGATTTCAGTGTCTGGAACCTCGATCCCGCGCACTCGTCGGCCGAGTTCAAGGTAAGACACATGATGATCTCGTCCGTGAAGGGCAAGTTCTCGGGACTCTCCGGAGTGCTCAAGCTGGACGAAACCGACTACGCTCATTCCGTCGTTGACGTGTCGATCCCGGCCGCAAGCGTGAGCACCGTTGACGCGAAGCTCGATGGCCACCTAAATGCATAATCGGGTTTGATGATCTATAGGAGGCAGCTGGAATGATGAAAAAGAAGACAGTGATTGTTACTGGAGCCTCACAAGGCATTGGCGCAGCGATTGTGACCGCGCTTCTGCATCGAGGCTATAACGTGGTGGCGAACTCACGCTGCATCTCGGCACGTGGCTTCTCGCCTTCCGGTTGCCTCGTCCTGGGCGACGGCGACATTGGTGATGCTGCGACTGCAGAGAAAGTAACGAATGCAGCGTTATCCAACTTTGGCTCGATCGATCACCTTGTCAACAACGCCGGCATCTACGCCGCCAAACCGTTTACAGAGTATAGTGCTAACGATCTCCGCGGATTCCTGTCCACGAACATTGAAGGCTTTGTATTTGTCACTCAATTGGCGGTAAAGCAGATGCTTGCGCAAGAGACCGGTGGTAGCGTAACAACCATCACCGCCGCACTCGCTGACAATCCGATGTCAGGCGCTCCATCCTCCATTCCAATGATCACGAAGGGCGGCCTCAACACGGTAACTCGAAGTCTTGCGATCGAATACGCGAAGAAGCACATCCGGTTTAACGCTGTCGCACCGGGTGTGGTCGATACACCGATGCATAACGACCATCCTCAGGAGTTGCTGAAGACTCTTTCGCCAATGGGAACGATCTCGGAGCCGCAGGATATTGCCGACGCGGTCCTTTATCTGATGGAAGCAAAGAATGTGACCGGGGAGGTGCTGCACGTGGACGGCGGTGCGCACGCAGGCCGATGGTAAGCCCGAATGTTCCCCAACCCCGCAGCATCGAGAGCCGACTTGAAGACCTCGGCATCACACTCCCTGCGGCTCCGACTCCGTTCGGCTCGTACGTGGAGGCGCTTCAAGTGGGAAGCCTTGTCTACCTCAGTGGAATGCTCCCCGTTGTCGACCACAAACCGGCTTATGTTGGCGCGCTTGGCTCAGAACTCGACGTAAATGCGGGACAAGATGCGGCCCGCATTGCGGCTTTGGGCGCACTTGCCACTGCCAAAGATTACCTGGGCACCCTCGATCGTATAAAACGTGTCGTTCGGCTCGCCGTGTTCATGGTGACTTCGGGAAGTCCTATCAATCAACCTGCGGTCGCTGATGGTGCGTCGGATCTCTTTCGCGATGTCTTCGGTTCAGAAAACATGGCCGTTCGCTCGGTCATTGGCGTCGCGAGTCTTCCTTTGGGCGTCCCGATTGAACTGGAAATTATCTTCGAGCTCAAAGTGTAAGCAGGAGAAACCATGCGGAAGAGGAAGCTGGTCGCTATCATTGTGCAAACTTTCGCAATTCTGCTCGCGATAATCCCGGGACTAAACGCACAAAAAAGGGAGAAGGCCATGGAAAGCCGGATAAATTACCGCACAGTCAAAGTAGACGGACTGAACATCTTCTATCGCGAGGCGGGCCCAAAGAACGCGCCGACCGTTCTCCTGCTGCACGGATTGCCCTCGTCCTCGCGAATGTTTCAGCCTCTGCTGGCACGCCTCGCCGACAAGTACCACTTGGTCGCGCCTGACTATCCCGGCTTTGGCCACAGCGATTGGCCCGACCCAAAGCAGTTTGACTATACCTTCGACCACATCGCTCGCATCATCGATGATTTCTCGCAAACGCTTGGCCTGGGCCGCTACTCACTCTACATGCAAGATTATGGAGGTCCGGTAGGCTTCCGCATGGTGCTTGCGCATCCGGAGCGTGTAGAGGCCCTCATCGTTCAGGACGCCGTGGCTCACAACGAAGGGCTGGGAGCGAACTGGAAGACTCGTCGTGCATTCTGGGCCGACCGGGCCGCACAGGACGAAGCATTGCGAAAAAATCTTCTTTCGATGGCTGCCACTAAAACACGCCACGTTGGAGACGATCCAAATGTTGAACTTTATGACCCCGATCTCTGGACCGACGAATACGCGTTTCTGAATAGCCCCGGCCAGGCGCAGATCCAGAGCGACCTGTTCTACGACTATCGCACCAACGTGGATGCATATCCCAAATGGCAAGCCTGGATGCAGAAAACTCAACCCAGACTTCTGGTGCTTTGGGGTAAGCACGATCTGTCATTCGATCGAGGAGAACCGGAGCGCTATCGGAGAGATGTTCCGAACGCAGAAGTGCACCTACTCAATGCGGGTCACTTTGCTCTCGATACCAAAGCCGATGACATTGCCGTGATTGTGCGCAGTTTCTTGAATGCAAAAAGATGATCGCACTGACCGACAATGAGTCCTTATCTGGTTCAGAGCCGATCGTCAGAAGTCCCGGAATGGCTAGGTCAGGCTTTCGCATTCACTGCACCTGCTTAAAACGCGATATTCGACGCAAGCGGCACACTTTCAGACGTCAGACGATCTGGAAGTCAAACCCATCCATCTCAGCAGGGATCGGATCGCACCCAGCTTCCGCATTCCAGACATTCGCTTCCGGTAGATGATGCTGCCGGGGACCAACAGTTTGATCTCTGTACCCGTGGCCGAAGAAGTTTCGACGATCAGCTTGGCCATGATGCGGCTGGCTCGTTCACGCATTCCCTGCAGGCCGAAGTGTCCCTCCTTGCCTTGACTCGCCACAACGGAGTCGTTCCTGAGCTAGCGACTGCACGCGCGCACCTAGAATGTTGTGGGGGCTGGTGTAGTTCACAACTCGGCCATGTCTCAGCCGGCTGATGCCACCGTGAACGAAACCAATCCAGAGATCGCCATTGGGAAGTGCCAATAAGGTGTCGACTGTTCCGGAGGGAAGCGCTGGGCCCGAGGGCGGTTCGTAATGCTCGAAGTTGACACCGTCAAATCGATTCAGGCCATTGGAGGCTCCGATCCACAGAAATCCGACCACTGTCTGTGCGATTGACCAAATGCTCTTCGGGGCGCCTTCCTTTTCACCCCATGCCGTGTGCACATATTGCGTGATGGTCCGCTGTTGCGCTTGTGCAAACGGCATCCCGCAGCAGATTATGCAGAGCACGAAAAATGCAACACTCTGTCCGATGCGCCCGGAGCCCATAACCGATTTCAATCCTCGAAAGGCTGACTGCATCGGTATTCGGAGGTTCTGCACGAATCTGAGGAAGATGGAATCCATTTCGTTGGCCCATTGATCCTATCGCGCTACGCGTGGGCTTCAACACACCAAAACACGTGGCCGGTATCCTACAAGTTTCGGTAGTAGAGATTCGCTTCAGATCTGCAAAAGTCCCCGCCGCAGCCCGATGGTGACGGCATGCGTTCGGTCATTGGCCCGGAGTTTCTCCATCAGATTCTTGATGTGAGAATTGACTGTGTTCTCTGAGATGGTGACTTGATCGGCAATCTGCTTATTGCGATATCCCTCTCGGATTAGGCGAAGGACTTCCAGTTCCCGGGCTGTCAGATCTTCGTCCCCCATATATTCGGCAAGGCGGGCAGCCACCTCGGGCGGTACATGCCGACGGCCAGAATGAACTGATCGAATGACGCCCAGCAATTCCTCCATCGGCATGCTCTTCAGGATGTACGCCGAAGCCCCTGCTCGCATTGCACGCTGGATGTCCCCATCGCCATCAGAGGTTGTCAGCATGATCACGCGGGCCCGCGGAAACTCTCCACGGATGGCGATCAGAACGTCAACGCCATTGGCTCCGGGAAGGCGAAAATCCATCAGAGTCACATCGGGACGGAGACGACGAAACTCCGCAATGGCCTGCACTGCATCGGCGCATGCCCAACTAGTTGCATGTCCGGCTCACATCCGATAATCGTGCGCACTCCTTCACGATAGACCGGGTGATCTTCTACGCAGAGGATCCGAATCGGATCTGTGGCGACCAAGACTGTTGACCTCCAGCTGGGGAACAGCGGGAAGCTTAAATTGTAATCGTTGTTTCTGCTCTGTAACAAACGTACCGTTTCACTACCCACTGGAATTAATAGGGCGAGCGCCACCACAACCTGTGTCGCGTAAAAAGCCAATCCAGTCCAGTCTAATGACAAGTTCGGAACGATTCCCCGCACCAACTTCGTTGCCGACTCACAAGTGCTGACTGATCCAGGAGGAGGGATATGAGCGCTGCGATCGCGATTCATACGGGAAGTTTGTCGAGTCCAATACACGCATTTAGGGACGACCTAAAACTGCAAACGATTTCTCAATCGGCGTCAACGGTTTTCATTGTCGACCAAGACATCTATATTCGAGAATCGCTGGAACTGTTCGTCAGCTCTCAGGGCTGGCTGCCTGAGGCCTGTAGCTCAGTTCCGGAATTTCTCGCCCGGCCGCGCGCGCTTGTCCCCAGCGCTTTGATCCTTGCCTTTTCTTCTTCGAATTCGAACGGCCTCGAAATCCAGAAGAGGATAGCCAGGGACTATGCAGAAACGCCAATAATCGTAGTGCCGACTACGAAGATGTCCCAACAGCTGTGCAAGCCATCAAGGCTGGAGCCGTTGACTTTCTGGTGAGGCCATTCAGCAATGAGCAACTGCTGCTCGCAATTCGCCAAGGCCTCGCTCGCAGCCGTGCCGCTCTCGATCGGGGAATCGAGATGCGCAATATTCGGAACTGCTACGCTTCCCTCTCTCCACGGGAACGACAAGTCATGGCCCTGGTCGCAAGCGGTCTGCTCAACAAGCAGGTCGGCGGGGAATTGGGAATCAGCGAAATTACGGTCAAGGCACACCGTGGGCAGGTTATGCAGAAGATGAAGGCGACCTCTTTCGTTCACTTGGTGAATATGGCGTTGAAACTTCGCATAACTAGTTCCGTGGTCCCAACCGCCATTTGCGCGTGATGGCGATGCACTCGGCGTCGAATTTCACATCGGCGGGCCTTCAGGTGACTCGCACAGGCGCCGGCCGCCATCCCTAAATTGTCGAACCGATACCTTCGTATTGATCGATACGATCGTCCAATAGATTCATCCTCGCCCCTCAGGCCTAATCAAGCTGCTGATGGTTCGACTTGGATGCCAATTTGTGAAGGAGAGCACGCTATGACAGAACGTATGAACGAATCTTTCGCCGAAGTACAGCGCAATCAAGGGACAAACATGCGCTCAGCCGCAAATCGTATCGTGGCCTTTACCATCGTTGCGGCCACAGTGCTGCTTGCCCTCATATTTGGCGCTGCCCTCCTCGCGCAAGGCCAGCACGAGGACAAGTACTCACTGATTTCGCCGGACGGAGTAGCGTTCTCCGACTTCAGAGGATATGAGGACTGGTCCACGGTCTCTTCTGCCCACCAGACAGATGTGCTCAAGGTAATCGTCGCCAATCCGAAGATGATTAAGGCATTCAAGGCAGGCGATGCGGCAAACGGCCAGCCCTTCCCAGAAGGCTCCATGATTGTAAAGCTGCAGTGGAAACCGAAGAAAAGCACTGAAGCACCCTTCGATGTGGATGTGCCCGATGTCTTTAAGCAGGCTTTCGTGATGGAGAAGGATAGTAAGCGGTTCCCGAAAACTGGCGGCTGGGGATACGCAGTGTTCAACTACGACGCAGTATCGAGCAAATTCACCCCCGATCCCACGGCCCATGCAGACTGCGGAAACATGTGTCATGTAGCCGTAAAAGCGAAGGACTACATCTTCCACCCGTACCAGGTACGCTGAACCGCACCGGAGATCAAGCACTTGCCAATGGGCATTCCAGTCTGAGACTTCGCCTTCGAATTGGAGCGAATGCATTGCTAGCTAGGAGATGAATCATGAAGGCCATCGTCGTCCACCAATATGGTGGTCCTGAGGTACTCAAGTGGGAAGAACATCCCGACCCGGTCCCGGGTCAGGGCGAGGTCCTCGTACGAGTCGCTGCCACGAGCGTGAATCCTATCGACTACAAGCGACGTGCTGGATTGACCAAAGATTTTTATCCCATCAAGTTTCCCGGTCTCATAGGAGTCGATATGGCGGGAACGGTGGTCAAGACCGGGCCCGGAGTGGAAGACTTTATGACTGGTAACCGGGTATTCGCAATGGCGGACAACACATATGCTGAGCTTTGCGTAGTTAAAGCGGACGTTCTGGCGGATGTCCCCGAGGGTCTTGATTTGATCCAGGCCGCGGCGTTGCCCCTGGTAACAACGACCGGCAATCAGCTCCTCTCAGCGACGGGTGTCACTGCGGGCCAGACGGTTCTCGTCGTAGGCGCTGCGGGAAATGTCGGACGTTCGGCGGTATATACAGCAAAGTCGCGCGGGGCGACGGTAATCGCTGGGGTTCTAAAGAAGCAATTCGAAGACGTCAAGACCATCGGCGCGGATCAGGTAGTTGCAACCGACGACGACTCAGCGATTGCGAATCTTCCGCCGCTCGATGCGGTGGCGGATACGGTCGGCGGAAGAGCCGCAGAGAAGCTGATCGCCAAGGTGAGAGCTGGGGGAGTGTTCGCTTCGGTTCTAGGCAAACCGGCGCACGCCGCGGAGTATCCCTCTGTAAAGACGGTGTTTGTTTTCTCGCACTTCGACAGGGAAACGCTTGAATTCATGGCTGAAGCCGTGCGAGATGGCAAGCTGGTGATCCCGATTGGCCTGAAACTTCCGCTCCGTGAAGCGGCCAAGGCGCAAGCAACTGCAGAGAAGGGCGGCATCGGGAAGATCTTGCTGGTCGCCTGATATTCTTCTGCGAAGAGCGGTCCGCGAAAGGAAAATCGGAAATGAAAAAAAGCCGGCGCGGAATCAACCCCGATTCGAAGCCGAGTAGCAAAGGGTGTGTCGAATGCCTGGCATCGCCGCAAGGTTGGTGGTTTCATCTCCGTCGGTGTGTGCAGTGTGGCCACATCGGTTGCTGCGACAGCTCTCCGAGCCAGCATGCGTCAAAGCACGCGGCTGCAACTGGGCATCCGATCATTGCCAGCTTCGAGCCTGGTGAGGATTGGTTCTTCGATTACGAAAAGGAGGCGATGATCAAGGGCGTGGCGTTACTTCCGCCGCACTCGCATCCCCTCGATCAAACAACACCTGGGCCGGAAGAAAGAGTTCCATCCAATTGGGAATCGCTGCTCCACTAGTGAGCGCCGATCCAGTTCACATTGCAAATGTCCAACCAATACCTTGGTATCCCTCGATACGTTCGTCCAATCGACTCGACGTCGCGATTCTGGCTTAATAACTCCTGCAGCAGATCGTTACAACTAGTGTGAGCACCGCAGTCGGCCTGCCCCACGTCCGGAAACCGGAAGTTCCAGGACACCGTATTTGTAATGAGCGTCGTATCGGAATAGGAGCCGTCCATGAACGCCGTCCAAATTGGCCAGAATAGCTATGAGATGCCCCCACGGGAGGGGATCAGCATCGCGCATTTCCTCACCGTCGCCGACATCAAGCGGTCGGCTCGATATTACGAGAAGGTCTTCGGCGCTCGTATCCTGAGCCTCGGCGACGGCAACGCGCCGGCATACCTTCAACTCGCGAATATCTGGATGATCCTGAACGTAGGGGGCGGCCCGACCCCCGACAAGCCGACCGTAACCCTCAGCACCCCAGACCCGAATCACATCACGAGCTTCATGAATTTCCACGTCGCGGATATTCAAGGGTGCTACGAATTGTGGAAAGGTCGAGGAGCCGAGTTCATCACCGAGCCGATCCCCAAGTACGGCGAGATCCGTTGCTACATCCGCGATCCCGACGGTTACATCATCGAGGTCGGACAGAGCACTGACCTTACCTACGGTTGACGCTTGGCCGGGTTGGGATACAAACGATGCGCGTTCCTGGCCGCAACGCCTAACCAGCACGTTGCCAGGAATCGATAAGTTCACCCTTTGGATTTCTCATCGCCCTTCTGCGGACCTCGCACTCAACGGTCATTGGCTTCTGACCTCGAAAGGAAGTACGAAATGGACAGCGCAAATGGACTGAAAGACACCACGTGCGTAACCGCGCCTGCCGTGTCGAGCGCACTCAGTGTGAACGTGTTTACGGCCCCGGGTAAGCCTATGGTCGGCGAGCGGCCAAAGCCCTTCGGCGAAGCGCTCGGGTTTGACCCGATCACGTCGACTTTAATCTTCGGCGATCACGACGCGGTACTGGTAGATGCAATGACGACAGTAGCAGAGGCCGAGGCTCTTGCGGATTGGGTTGCTCTCCACCATCGCAACCTGGAGACCATCTATATAACGCACGCCCATTTCGATCACTTCTACGGCTTGAGCATTCTCCTCGACCGTTTCCCGGGCGCTCGGGCCATAGCAACGCCCAGGACGTTGAAGGCCATGCAGATGTCATTCACTCCCCCGGTAGAGCGGTTGGCCCGCCAGTTGTTTCCTGGGCAATTGGCCACTAAGCTGGTTCCACCTGAGCCGTATGAGCACGACACGTTTACTCTCGAGGGCCACGAATTGCGCATCATCGAGCAGGGCCGCACCGATGCTCCTGACACGACGTGTCTCTACGTTCCATCGATCGGCCTCATCGTCGCTGGCGACGTTGTCTACAACCAATGCCGGATCTACGTCGGCGACACCACCCCTGAGAGCCGAAAGAATTGGATCGCGGCGCTGGACCGGCTAGCCTCCCTGAACCCGGTGATTGTCGTCGCCGGTCACAAGAAGCCTGGCGCTCCCGACTCTCCCTCCACGATCCAGGAGACCAGGCGTTACCTTGAGGACTTCGATCGGATGCAGAAGACCGCGACGTCCGACCAGGAGCTGTTCGATCAGATGACGGAACTGTACCCGCATTGGGTGGCCAATCAGTCGTGGTTGATGTTCGGATTCCCAGGGGCATAGCCCACCTCAACCGTTGATGCGAATGTTTCCTCGCGCATGACGGAGAGACACCGATCGAAGGAGTTCAACTATGCGTTCCGACATTGCGCCCGGAAGCCATTTCCCCGACTACGAACTGCCCGATCACCAGGGCAAACTGCGAAAGCTCAGCGAGCTTCAGGGCGACGACCCGCTGGTCCTTACGCTCGCGCGCGGCCACTACTGCCCGAAGGAGCACCAGCAGCATTTGGAACTCGCCGCGTTTTACCCCAAGGTCGCCGTGGCGTATACGCAGATCGCCACGATTTCAACGGATGACCACCATACCCTCCAGGAGTTTCGCGCATCGGTCGGAGCCCAGTGGACTTTCCTCTCGGACCCTGACCGAACCGTTCAGAAGGACCTCGACATACAGGAGTACACCGACCCTGAACATAATCCGATGATTCCGCATACGCTCGTGTTGAAGCCGGGCCTTGTGGTCCACAGCATATACAACGGGTACTGGTTTTGGGGTCGTCCCTCAATCGCCGATCTGTGGCGAGACCTGCGTGTCGTCACAAGCGAAATTCGCCCGGACTGGGATCTCAGCAAACCTGGGCTCCGTGAGGCCTGGAACGCCGGCAACTTCTCAAATTTCCACGGATGGAATAAGCGCGGCGGATTGGGAGACGCCCCGTCCGGAGGCAAGAAGTAGAAGACGTCGTTTCGTTCCTCTCATGGTCGGCTGCGGTGAGCATCAAGATGAAGGCGGTTTGTTTGGCGCGTCGAAAGCTACGGCGGATTCCGACGTCAGATAGAGGAACGTAAAGGTCTCCTGCAGACAAAGTCGAACACTGGCGTCAGTGTGACTCAAGTAGCCGATCGAGGCGTCCTGCCCGAGATGAAGATCGAAGTCGCCGCCTCGAGTGGTAACGACGAAAGCGCCGTCGATGGCGGGTGCACAGATTATCTTGCCTTCGACCAGGCGTTTGACGTGCTCGAGGACTGGATACCCGTAATCACTCGTTTCGGCAAGTTCGGTATAAGCATCGGCGCTCAGCAGAATGGAGTAGGGGCCGTTGACACCGACGAGACGCAACTGGCTCAAGGCCTGTGCAAAGGCTTCTGGATACTTGCGAACGTCAGCGGGAAGAAGTTTTTTGGGATTACTGGTGCCCTGTCGGACGCCAACTATTCCAGCGGCTGCGTAGCCTTGGAAAATGGCGCGGTCCTCGGCAAAGGCGAGTTTGCGCGCAGCATCCTTCGCGGGCTGCCAATCGGAGTCATTTGCACCACGTTCGACGTCGTCAACCATCTGACGATCGAGCTCGAACGGAACGCGGAGTTCGACAAGGGCTCTTGCTTCGCGCTGTTGAGAAATCACGCCGTCTCCCGGCGCCTCGATCGCGTGTTGATGACCTGTGCCCACTGCAGCCAGCGCCGTGCCTGCTGGACCGTGAACATCCGCAACGCGACGGCCGGCAATATACCTCTTGATCGTGCGTGAGGTTTCTTCTTCGATCTGAGCCCACGCAGCCTCGGAAATCGGCGCCAGCTCGCGATACAAGTTATTCATAAGAATTTTCTCCTTTGAGGGAACCTATGCCGAGAGAATCATCCTTCCTTCCCGCGGAGTTTGCGCCAGTTTCATTCACTGCAGAGGTCGGAGCGGAATTCTGCGCGGAGTACACAGTCGGTGCGGTCTGGTCAGAGGAAATACTGTCGAGAAACGTCGATGTGGGTATGAAGAACAGATTTCCCGTGACCGGGATACTGAAGTCGAGGATGCGATCATAGTTGCCCGGCGGCCGACCGATGAACATGTTTTCGAGCATTTGCTCGATCGTACGGGGCGAACGGCTGTAGCCGATGAAGTACGTGCCGAATTCACCGCTGCCGGGGCGTCCAAAGGGCATATTATCCCGAAGGATTTTGATCTCCACGCCGCTCTCCTCGATGGTGGTGAGGGCATTATGTGCAGACGTGGGCTTCACCGAATCATCGAGCTCGATATCAGAGATTTTTGAGCGCCCGATGATTTTTTCCTGGGCTTCGGTAGAGAGCTGGTTCCAGGCTTCCAGATTGTGGAGGTACTTTTGGACGATGACGTAGCTTCCGCCAGCGAATGCCGGATCCTCGCCGCCAATGAAGACGGCGTCCGCAGCCGCTTCGCCTGTGGGATTTTCGGTACCGTCCACAAACCCAAGGAGATCACGTTCATCGAAGTAGCGAAAGCCCTGCACTTCATCGGCAGTGCTGACCGCGCCGTTGAGCCGACCCATGATCTGCGTGGCGAGCTCAAAACACAGATCCATCCGTTTGGCGCGAATGTGAAACACCAGGTCACCTGCTGTCGCGACAGCATGGCGCGGTCCCGAGCGAATTTCATGAAAGGAATGGAGTTCGGCCGGCCGTGGCAAACCAAAAAGGCGGTCCCAGGCGTCAGCACCAAACCCCACAATGCAGGAAAGAGCGCCATCGAGGCCGCGAAAACCAACTGCGCGAAGAAGCGCCGAAAGATCGGCGCAGAGGGAAAGAACCGTTGCCCGGTGTTCATCTCCGGGATTGATCGTGACCACAAGGAAATCCGCGACCTTCGTGAGCGGAGACGAAACGAGCTGCGGCAGAGCCAAGGCTGCCGAAGCTTGTGCTGCTTGCGAGTTCGATGCCATTTCGCGCGCTACCTGCCAGAAAAATTTGCCGCTTAGAAAACTATATCCTGACCGAAAAGGAACATGAAGCTTCCATCGCAAACGTTTCATTTCGACTGAAGCAGTGACTGCAGGACCACGGCCTCGTTGTGGACTTCATCTTTCGCTCCATAGAGAAGCGTGATCGGCCCCTCGGCTTCCTTTTCTTTCAGAACATCAAGTAGATCAGTCTTCGATTTCAGTTCCTGACGATAGCGAGCCTGAAACTCGGTCCATTTTTTCGGATCATGGCTGAACCATTTGCGAAGCTCCGTGCTTGGCGCAATATCTTTGAGCCAAAGATCGACCCGCGCCCTCTCTTTGGAAAGACCCCGGGGCCACAGCCGGTCGACAAGTATCCGCGTCCCATCCCCACGGGCAGGCTGATCATAGATTCGCTTGATCGCAAGCTTCAAGGAACGCCCCCGATCGACTCCTGCCTCAATACCAATCTCAGCAGAAGTCCGAGAGGCAAAACAATTGGACGATGGTATCGGTTAACCGGTTTCTTGGACCTGAACGAGTGCGCACACACCCGTACCTGCGAAGAGGCTGATACGAAGGTATCGCCCATACCATTGTCCAATTGTTTCGATTCCACGATTCGCGCCTAATTGTAGCTGCGAGAGACCCGCTGATCGCATTGAGAGTGAGTTCCTCAAAGGGGAGCAATCATGAGCGAAGTTATGATTGAGCACGGAAGAGTCAGGCTAGGGACGAAAACCAAGGGCGAGACCAAAGAAAGCGCGATCCGGCAGCACCAGCTTGGCGAATCGGCATACAGATCTATCTTGTCCGAAGATATCGACTGGAAGCCGTTCCCCGCTTTTCCACCTTCGGTCCGTCTTGCTGTTGTTGTCGGCACGCCGTCGGAGCCCGGCCCCTACACGATCAGGGTCAAAGTACCGCGCGGTGTCAAGCTGATGCCGCACAAGCACCCGGAGGATCGAGTCTACACAGTAATATCAGGCGTCTTCTATATCGGATTGGGCGATGTATTTGATCCCGCTAAGCTGGAGGCCTACCCTCCTGGCGCGGTGATTGTGCTACCGGGCAACACGGCGCATTTCCATTGGGCAAAGTCCAGTCAATACATCACCCAGGTCACAGCGATTGGGCCACTGGGTCTTGATTACCTCAAGCCAGGCGATGATCCGCGGAAGAATGCCGCCTGAAACTTCGGGCCACCTCAATGGCGACGCTTGTGTATAGCGGGCGATTCATTGCTTGCATTCTGTGATGCCACGATAGGATTTGCGATGCGGTTCCGAAGCTGGGTTAACGCGACGCTGCTTAGTGCTCCGTTGTTTGGCGCACTCACAGCAAGTGCGCAGTACAGCGCGCCTGTCACGCCCGCACCGTACAACCCGACTGCTCTGGGCGAAGTAACGGGAGCAGCGCGCGAAACCGTTCAATCCGGGCAGAGAAACTATCAAAGCCCCTCGCAGAGTCCGTACCTTGGAGGAGTTCCAGAAGGAAAAAGCAACACCACGCCGGTGAAGCTCTCCCTCAAAGACGCTGTCGCGCTTGGACTCAAGCACAATCTCGGAGGGGTCTTGGCGACCGATGTCGTTACCGACGCGCGAGGACAGCGCTGGCAAGCGCTGAGCGAGATGCTTCCCAATGTACTCACCGATACGGGCTTCGGAGTTCGTCAAATCAATGTAAAGGCAACCTTGGGTATAACCATTCCTGGACAACCCCGGATCATCGGCCCGTTTGGCTACTTCGATTCGCGGGCTTACGTCACGCAATCGCTTTTTGACTGGTCATTCATCGAGAGAGCGCGATCTTCAAACGCGCAGCTGAAGGCGGCAGAGCTCAGTTCCAAAGATGCACGCGAGCTTGTGGTGCTTGTGATTGTCTCTAACTATCTGCTTGCCATCGCCGACCAGTCGGAGGTCGAATCGGCCACTTCGCAACGCGATACCGCCAAGGCGCTTCTGCAACAGACATCCGACCAGGAGACCGCAGGCCTTGCCTCGGCCGTGGACGTTCTGCGCTCACAGCTTCAAGTGCAGTCTCGCCAACAGAAACTGATTGTCGCCCAAAACAATCTCGCCAAAGAAAAGCTGGCGTTGGCCCGTGCCATCGGACTTCCCTCGGGCCAACAGTTTCAGATCACCAGCGCGATCGGTTACCAGGAGCTTTCGACATCATCGCTTGAAGAAGCCATCGAAAGCGCATACAAGACTCGAGCCGACTATCAGAGCCAGATCAATCTCGTGCGCTCCGCCGAACTCAATAGAAAAGCTGCAGCCGCCGAGCGCTATCCATCGATAAGCGCCGAGGCCGACTATGGCCTTTTGGGCGTGAACCCCGGTTCGTCTCACGGCACCGTGAATGCGGCTGGCACACTTCGCATTCCTCTTTTTCAGGGTGGGAGAGTCCACGGCGATGTCCTCCGGGCCGACGCCTCGCTCACCGAGGCCAAAGAGCGACTGGAAGACCTGCGAGCCAGAATCGATCAGGAGGTTCGCGACGCATATCTCGATCTACAAGCGTCTGCGCAAGAAGTTTCTGTCGAGAAAAGCGCAGTTGCGTTGGCGACACAGAACCTGGAGCAGTCCCGAGATCGATTCGCTTCGGGAGTTACAGACAACCTTGAAGTCGTTCAGGCGCAAGATGCCCTGGCAATCGCTGATGACGCCTACATTGCCAGTGTTTATGGCCACAACCTCGCCAAAATATCTCTGGCAAGAGCGACCGGTGTAACAGAATCACGCTTTGCTGAATACGTGGAGGGAAAATGAGTGCGGGTCAGCACAATCCGGCGACAGATCCACTGCAGGCAACTGCGCCCAACGTAGCGGCGAACGACACCGAAGCAGCCGACCCATCGATCTCGGCTTTTCCCAGGAAGCACTCCTACAAGCGTTGGATATTTCCTGCCGCTTTCGTCATTCTGGCCATTGCCGGCGTATTCCTCTGGCACCATCTTTCCGGCTTCGAATCCACCGACGATGCGCAGGTTGACGTTCATCTCTATCCTGTCAGCGCACGCATCTCCGGATATATTCAGAAAGTTCACGTTGACGACAACCAATGGGTCGATCAAGGCTCGACGCTCGTTGAAATCGATCCAAAAGACTATGAAGTGACATTGGCCAGAGACCAGGCGACGCTGGAAACTTCAGAGGCCACCGCAAAAAGTTCGAATATCGATGTGCCTATTTCTTCCGTCGATACCTCAAGCCAATTGAAGTCCGCAGCCTCAGAGATCAAAAATGCGGAAGCAGCGATTCAGGCAGCTGAAAAGCAGGCCGCCGCCGCCCACGCGCGCATCTTGGAAGCACAAGCGGAAAATGTGAAGGCTCAAGATGATGTCACCCGGTATCGCTTGCTGCTTGCCAAGGAGGAAGTACCAAAGCAAACCTACGACCACGCTTATGCCGCCGCAGTGACTGATGTGGCAGCAGTGGCTGCAGCACAAGCGGACGAGGCCGCGGCTCAACAAGCCATTCAAGAAGCGCACAGTCGCCTCACCGCAACTCAGGCGCGATACGAAGATGCCCAGGCCGGGCCGCAACGCGTTGCCTCAACCCGCGACAAAGCCCTCTCGGCGATGGCCGATGTAAAGCAGAAGAGTGCCGCTGTTGAGCAGGCACGCTTAAATCTGGGATACACCAGGATTGTGGCGCCTGTGGCCGGAGAGGTCACCAAGAAGGTTGTCGTCGGATTGAACGTCGACCCAGGGGAACAGTTGCTCACGGTGGTGCCGCTGGATCAGGTCTGGATCACGGCCAATTTTAAAGAGACGCAGCTGAAGCACATGCGCGTAGGTCAGAAAGCAGAAATTGACCTCGACTCGAACGGCCGCACTTATCACGGTCATGTGGATAGCATTGCGGGAGCAACAGGACCCGTCTTCAGCTTACTGCCGCCCGAAAACGCAACCGGCAACTACGTGAAGATCGTTCAGCGGGTCCCCGTAAAAATCGTCCTCGACCCTGACGAGAACCGCGATCGACAGCTCCGCCCCGGGATGAACGTCGAAGCCAAAGTGTACTTGCGATGAGTGACGCAGCGTTGGCCCTTCCTTCCGAGCAGGTCGTCTGGCGCCCAAAGGTAAATCCATGGGCGATTGCTGCGACGGTGTCGATGGCAGCGTTTATAGAAGTTCTCGACACGAGCGTTGCCAACGTGGCATTGCCGTACATAGCCGGAGACGTTGGAGCCAGCTATGACGACAGCACTTGGGTACTTACCTCGTACCTCGCTGCAAACGCAATCGTGCTGCCCATCAGCGGATGGCTCGCGGAGATTATCGGGCGCAAGCGGTATTTTATGATCTCGCTTGCTATCTTCACGCTCAGTTCCCTGCTCTGCGGCCTCGCCCCGAGCCTTACGCTACTACTGTTCTTTCGAGCGGTCCAAGGCGTCGGCGGCGGCGGATTGCAACCCATGGCGCAAGCTATTCTCAACGACACCTTCCCTCCGGAGCAGCGCGGCTCCGCGTTTGCAGTCTATGGAATAACTGCAGTTCTCGCCCCTACAATCGGGCCGATGCTGGGCGGCTGGATTACCGACAACTATTCCTGGCGCTGGATATTTTTCATCACCTTGCCCGTGGTCCTCCTGGCTCTCTATTTAACTCACGCCCTGGTCGAAGATCCGCCGTTCCTGCATCGCATAAAAAGCGGCGGCATTCGCGTGGACTACATCGGAATATCCATGTTGGTGCTGGGTGTGGGTTCACTCCAGGTGGTTCTTGACAAGGGACAGGAAGACGATTGGTTCGGCTCGCGCTTCATCACCACCCTGGCGATAACTGCAAGCGTTTGCCTGATCTCGCTGGTCATTTGGGAATGGTTTCGCAAACACCCGATTATCGATGTCCGCATGTTCCGGAGCTTCAACTTCGCGGCGGCGAACTTAATGATGTTCATGATGGGATTTATGCTCTTCAGCACCCTGGTCTTGATTCCGGAGTTCCTGCAGACATTAATGGGTTACACCTCAGAACTTGCCGGCCTCGTCCTGTCCGGCGGTGGAGTTGTCTTGCTGGTGATGATGCCTATCGTTGGCCGGCTTACGTCGAAGATTCAAGCCAGGTGGCTGATCGCGACCGGGTGGCTGTGCCTCGCCATCGGGCTCTTCTATTGCGCTCACGAAATTGACCTGTTCGTCAGCTTCCGTTTTGCGATGTGGCTACGCGTCGCACAGGTCGTGGGGATTGGCTTCCTGTTTGTTCCCATCACCGCAGCCGGATACAACGGAGTTCCCCCGGAGAAAGGCAATAGCGTCTCCGGCATGATCAACTTCATGCGTAACATCGGCGGCAGCATCGGAACTTCCGTCGTCACCACGATGATTGCCCGACGAGCTCAGTATCACCAGCAAATCCTCGTCGGCCACATCACACCCGATTCGCCGGCATATCGCTCCGCATTCCGCGCACTAAGCACGAAAATCGCACACTCCGGACTTCAGACCTCGGACGCCCGCGACCAGGCCCTTGCGAGGCTCTACGGATCGGTGCATCAACAAGGTGGCGCACTGTCCTATATGGACATCTTCTGGGTCCTGGGCGCGCTCTGCTCCATCATGTTCGTTCTCGCATTCTTCTTGAGAAAGAACGATCCCGGAGCGGGCGGAGATATCGCGGTGGGGTGAGGAGACGCAATGGTCGTTGCCATCACAATTGAGCGGGAGTTCGGCTGCGGAGCATCCGACATTGCCAGTTTGGTCGCCAGCCGGCTTGGATGGAGTCTGTGGGACCAGCGGTTGACACAGGAAATCGCGCGACTCACAAACTGTTCGCCGGCAGCGGTCGAGCGCAGAGAATGGCGAACCGACCCTCTCGTGTACAGACTTTTCCGAGACTTTCTTCGGGGCGCGTTTGAGGGAGGCTTGCCCCCCACCGATCGCCTCCAACTGCTCGATGCGCGTCGCATCGCCGCTGTTTCCGAAATCGCGGTCAAGACAGCCCTTTCCAGCGGTCCGTCGGTCATTGTTGGTCGAGGCGCGCAATATTTTCTACGCAATCGCAACGACGTCTTTCACGTGTTTCTCTATGCACCGAGGGATTATAAGATCCGCAGGATGATTGCTCGGGGCGCGACTCAGGAAAAGGCGACTGAACAGATCGACACAACGGACAAAGCGCGAGCTGCGTTCATCCGTCAGTATCTCGGGCTGAAATGGCCGGAACCCAACCTGTTCCACGCAATGCTCAATACCGGGATGGGCGAATCTTGTGCAGCTACCATGCTCATTGAGTGTGTCAAACGGTTCGAACATGACGCCGATGGGAAAGCCTGTGACCCAATCGACATCCAGGAACAACCAACGGTCCGGTGAACGGCACCGGCTCCTTCAAAACGAAGCCTCGAGTGCGAGAGCTCTTTCTCCCACGAAGACCGTCCACCGCCCCCGGATAGACGGTAAAATGTAAGCCCGGTGGATCAAATTCTGGGAGGTTGCCACAGTGGACAATGCGCGCGAAGAGCTTGACCAAAACCAGCCGCCTCGGTTCAGGGAGGCACACGTTGTCGACTGGACCGGGACGGATTTTCGTCCAGACCTCGCGTTCCCAAGGCTAACCGAAGAGATGGTTAAGCGGCTCAGGCCCTACGGTCATGAAGAGACGTTTCCCGCAGACGAAAAACTCTATGGATGTGGTGATCGGTACATAGATATGTTCGTCGTCCTCGAAGGGGAGATAAATATTTTCCTGCCTGCCTCGGACGGAGGCGTGAAGATCTACACGCAGCATCGCAAGTTCAACTTTACAGGCGAGATCAATCTTCTTACTTCGCAGCGAGCTGTGGCTGAGGCGCGGACGGCCAGCGAAAGCCGTT
This sequence comes from Occallatibacter sp., assembly GCA_036495975.1. Lineage (GTDB taxonomy): Bacteria > Acidobacteriota > Terriglobia > Terriglobales > Acidobacteriaceae > Telmatobacter. The sequence continues at coordinate 49,487 of DASXLY010000020.1, forward strand.
TGTTGCGGATTGACCACAGACAGTTGCAGCCTCTGATGCGCGCGGAGGGCGATATCGCAAACCTCATTGTGCAAGCTGCGGTCTGGCGTCGCATCGGCATCATTAGGGACGCCTCATCCGGCGTGGTGCTGATGGGCCAGCCGAATGATGCGCAGATGACTCTTCTGCAACGCTTCTTTATACGCAACAGCTATCCATACAGAATCGAGGAGGACAGTTCGGATCTTGCGGGTGGAACTCCTGGTGGTGTTACCAGGCTGCCCGCGGTGCAGCTTTCCGATGGCCGCGTGCTGAACCAGCCAACCATTCCTGAGCTTGCCGATGAGCTGGGCATCACCGAGTTGCCAGACCCCGAACTGATCTATGATGTGGCTGTCGTGGGTGCCGGCCCGTCCGGCCTTGCTGCCGCTGTTTATGCGGCATCGGAAGGTCTCTGCACCATTGTCATCGAAGGTTTGGCTCCAGGAGGCCAGGCGGGAACCAGCTCTAAAATCGAAAACTACCTTGGGTTTCCAACCGGCATCGGGGGGCAGCAACTGGCCAGCCGTGCGCAACTGCAGGCGTTGAAATTTGGTGTTCAATTCGCGATCTCACGCGAGACGGTGACGGTCCAGCAGGTGGATGGAATCCACAAGCTGCTTCTCGCTGGCGGCATTCCAGTGTGCGCTCGCGCTGTGGTCGTGGCCACCGGAGCGCAATATCGCAAGCTAACAGTCGAAAACTACGAGAACTATGAAAACCGAGGACTCTTCTATGCCGCGACCCCGATGGAATCGATTCTTTGCCGGGAGAAGGATGTTATCGTAGTCGGCGGTGGCAACTCTGCCGGTCAGGCTGCCATGTTCCTCTCCGGTATCGCCAAGCATGTCTACCATATCGTCCGCGGGCCCTCTCTGGCGGCAACCATGTCACAGTACCTGGTATCACGCATCGAGAGTTCCTCGCGCATCTCCCTTTGCACCAACTGCGAAATTGTGGCGCTGGAGGGCGAGCCAACCCTGCAGTCCGTGACCTGGGTGAACCGCCAAACAGGCGAACGGACACCAAAAGCGATTGAAGACGTCTTCGTGATGATTGGAGCTGAACCAAATACCGGCTGGCTCTATGGAACCGTACGACTTGATAAGAAAGGGTTCATCCTCACCGGAGGGAACGCCGGCTTTGAGAGCACTCCGTATGCGACCAGCGTTCCCGGGATTTACGCCGTCGGAGACGTCCGCGCCAACTCGGTTAAGCGCGTGGCTTCGGCTGTCGGTGAAGGCTCCGTAGTCATCTCCGATGTTCACCGCTATCTCGCCAATGAACGTAACCCGGTGTCGGCGGAACCAGACTCCGCCCTGGCAGCTCTCCGTGCAGCGGGCGAAGCAACCGAAGTGAAAGCTTAGAGTACATTTCACATCAGGGTGGCATGGCAGCCCCCCGCCTTCAAAAACCAGGTTAGCGGATTGCAAAGCGTGAGTCATGTTGCACACGATGTCCGGCGGCTGTCACGGGCCCATTTACCGGTCAATACAGCGGAGTTGGCCCGATACCTTATTGGAAAGACGATCGTCCGCAACCTGGGGCGAAGCAGGATCGTCTGCCGCGTCGTCGAAACCGAGGCATACCCGCCAGGCGATTCGAGTGGTCATGCTTTCCGCGGACAATCGGTAAGGAACCACTCCTTGTTTCTGGGCACTGGATTTGCCTACGTTTATTTCACCTTTGGGATGCACTACATGCTCAATGTCTCGGCTGAAGAGCCGGGCGTCGGTGCCGGAGTATTGTTCCGCGCTTTGGAACCTCTTGAGGGAATCAAGCTGATGGAGCGGCGCCGAAAGATCGACAGGCTGATGGAGTTGGCCAAAGGGCCTGGGCGGCTTTCGGCTGCATTGCAGGTTGACCGACGGCTGGATGGGATTGACCTATGCGCCGACGGGCCACTTTGGCTGGGCACTGCGGTTCGGAAGACCGAGCGCATCGGCGCAAGTCCCCGCATCGGCATCACCCGCGAGGTCGGCCGATTGCTGAGATTCTTTGAGGTAGGAAATCCCTTTGTTAGCGGCCCAAAAGCCCTGTCGATGAAATAGGAAATCGCCCTATCACGAGTCAAGTTGAGTCCGCTTGGAGGCCTTCCAAAGTTCCCGGTATGCGGATACCAGTTCCCCGAGTCTGAATGCCCGATTCAGCCCGCTTGGGTTCGGTAACACCCAGACGTCAGCTCCACCAAATCTCATGAACTGTTGTCCCCACTCCACGCGTCTCTTTCGAAAAATAGCCGCGAAGGCAGGTTTCCCTAGAAACGCCAGGTAGCGCGGGCGAAAACGCCGAAGCTTCCGTTCAAGTTCCCCGGCGGCTTCGTGAAATTCATGACTCGTAAGCTCGGTGGCGCTCACCGTCGGTCGCTCCACTGCAGCGGTCAGCCCGCATCCGTAGTTAACAATTGTGCGGTCGTTCTCAGGCCGAATCAAGTTTGGAGTAAAGCCCGCGAGGTAAAGGACACGCCAAAATCGGCTACTCGGGCTTGAGAAATGGTGCCCCGCCCGGGCTGCGCTCAGGGCCGGATTAATCCCACAAAACACCACATCAAGATCTTTGCTTAGTAAGTCTGGAAGTCGGAGCACTGGCATCGTTTCAGCACAGTCTATCTGCAAGGCCCTTCAGCGTTCCTATTCATACACCAAAACCCCGCCTCCGGTTGTTGGTTCGCTCTCATGTCGCGCTAACTCGCGGAATGAAACCTGGGCTGCCGGTATTCACTACGTCATTCAGTCTCTGTCTAGTCTGAATGCGATTGATTTCATCGAACGCGTCCTCTGGAAGGCGTGAGACGTTGAAGTTCTCAGCCGCGCGAGCTGCAGTTTTCGGCGTGGTAAGCAAGGCAGAGCCCCGTTGCACCGCCCACGCCAGCAGCACCTGCGCCGGCGTCTTTCCAACTCGCGCAGCGATTGCTGTAACGTCTGGATCTTCAAGTGGCCCTGGTCGGGCCCCATGGCCCAATGGCGCAAAAGCCAAAAAGACAATGCCATTCTCCCTGCAGAACTCCAGAAGGTGTGTCTCTGGCAGATAGGGATGTGATTCAACTTGGATCACCGCGGGTTTGATTCTCGCTGATTCGTAAATGGGCAATAGCCCGTCCAAGGTGATGTCAGAAAGTCCAATGGCTCGGCATCGGCCATGATCCACAAGACTCTCCATTGCTTTCCACGTATCGAGCAAGGTCACTCCGTGGTCGTAGAGAACATTTCCGTGCTGATCGCGCGGATCCTGCTCGTCCCCAGGTTGAAATCCAAAAGGGGTGTGAATGAGGTAGAGATCCAGGTAGTTGAGTCGGAGTCTGTCCAGGCTCGCCTCGAATGCCGGTTCCACGCGCTCCGGCCGATGGTTCGTGTTCCACAATTTCGTAGTAACAAAGATGTCTTTGCGCACGATTCCCTCAGCGGCAAGCCCTGCCTGCAACGACTCACCCACCGCACCCTCGTTCCGGTATCGTTCCGCACAGTCAAAATGTCGAAACCCTGCCGCCAGCGCGTTTCTGGTCGCGCTTGCAGTTTCGGCCGTGTCCGCAATCAGCGTGCCAAATCCGAGTGCCGGCATAAGGCCAGCTCCGTGACTTAGCGATAGCTTTGTAGTCCGAAAATCAGGGGATGCAATCATTGCTGCTCCTCGGTAACAACTCGCGTCGAATATCAATTTCAATCGCACTCATTTTCCTCAAGCCGGCGGCTGAGCGTGAGCGCGTGCCAATTGAGCCGGTCCTTCCAGAAGCTCTCAATCTCGAAGCCCGGGTCCGAATGCACGGCTCTCAAGCAAGTGAACGTTCGGTGCGGGTCGGACAGTACTCCGGCAGCGTTCTGTTCGAAAAGACGCGAACCCAACTCGTCGTAAAGCATCCACGGTTTCAGCGAAGGCGGCCGCGAATGCAATCCGTTGTGCACTTCTCGGATGAGTTCCGCACGCGCTTCACCAGCAGACAAGCTGGCAAGATCGAAAGCTGGAGAACACGTAGTCACGCTCGACATCTCTCGACCGACCCATTCTCTCTTCGCAGTGAGCGCTGCTCATCTTTTCTCTCCTGTCCTTCGATTAGGCCGGAAGCTGCAAGCGAGATCAATTAGACGAAGGTATCGTTAACACTTTCGTATATGCGACCTTGCGTCCGGCAGTAGCGCCCGATGACTTCATTGGTTGAGAGGCAAACATGAGTTTTTCGCCGTCCGCAGAAACTCGTTGGCCTCGGGATGAAGCTCTTCCTTTTATGTCGCCACAACGTACCGAAATGGCCTTTTTCGGTGACTCTTCCAGAAATACACGAGGACGATGACGCTTGCCAACGCCGCGTAAGCGCACCACACCGAAGTGAAGGCGTAGCTCTTCACTGCCATCACCACCAGCAGAATCACGAGGTTCGCCACGCCGAAGATCACCATGTCCCTGATCTTTGAGAAAAACAGCGAACCGCAAGTCGCGATGATATACAGAACCGCGACAACAATATTGTTCGTCGCGGGATTGAAGTACACGATACTGTTGGCTTTGATGAAAGTCTGGGTTGGATAAGCAATCAGCGCCCAGAGTATGTAGAGACCAGTCAGACATCCAATCACTAGGAACGGCAGCATGCGTCTGCGGCTCCGAGCGTCGGGCTCGAACAGCAGCACGCTAAGCGGCAGCAGGAACGGCAGCAGCCCCTGCGCATACAACATGAACGCAGCAGCCATGGCGTGGGTCACGGCGGGCGAGAGCACTCCATCCAGTCCCAGCCATACGAACCCCTCCGTGAACTGATGAAGTGCAAAGAGGGTTGGGAGCGATGCAAACAGCAACTCGCGCCTGTGCTTAACTTTCGTTAGCGTCAACACTCCAATCGTGCCTAAAACTCCGCTGCCCGTAAAATTCGCCGCCGCTGAAAAACACACGTGGTCCTCCTCCGCTGTCCCCTTCGCCTACCCCATAGATGCGCCGGATTTCAGCGCAGGTTCAAGCCAATTTATTCTTGCGATAAAGGCTCAAGCGGGTGGCTGATTCCGTCTTAAAACTGTTAACACGGGTGGGGCGCATGGCGGACGAAAGACTCAAGGAGGTTACTGTACATAATTCTCCATTTTGATCGCGGATCCATATCAAATGCGCTGCTATGCGGCAAGCACCATTGGCTTGGTCAACCTCAACTCCCCCGGGAGGTTTGCTCCAAATAATGGGCACTGCATCGGAGATAGTGCATGGGGGCAACCTCCTGCCGATCTTGGACGGTATGCAGATAGGACCCAGGGGGCTGAAATGGACTGCCAGTTGACGCCTTACTCTACCCCAAACAATGTGCCAATACCAGTACCAAACGCAGCAATTTCTTCGACGTCGGATTCACGGCCAGAGAGAACTTGACATCCCTAATTGTCTAGGGGTAACGTCGACGGATACCAAGTTGTTTAGGGGTTGCTTCAAAGATGCCTAAGAACGATTTGCAGGGAGCGCTGGATCTGCTCGTGCTCAAGACCCTATCCCGGCGGGGAGAATTGCATGGCTACGGCATCGTGTTGCACATCCAGAGAGCTTCAGGCGAATTGCTGAGTGTTGAGGAGGGAGCGCTGTACCCTGCTCTTCACCGCATGGAACAGAGTGGCTGGGTCAGCGCAGCCTGGGCTCTCTCCGAACGGGACCGAAAAGCGAAGTACTACAAGCTTACCTCCACCGGCAGGAAACAATTGCAGGAAATGGAGAAGAATTTCGAGCACTTGGTGAAAGGCGTTCGCGCCATCCTTCGTTACGCATGAGGTAAACATCGCATGTCGCTGCTTCGACGTATTGGAAATCTGTTTTCACGCGAGAAAGTCGACCGCGAAATTGACGCGGAACTCCAGTCGCACATTGACATGCGTACGGAGGATTACGTCGCGGAGGGCGCGCCTCCCGAACAGGCTCGCCGCGATGCTTTGGTTCGCTTTGGCAGTCCCACCGGTACAAGGGAGCGTGTCGCCGCCATGGACGCAGCGCTCGTGCTCAACAGGATTTGGTCGGACATTCGCTTTTCCTGTCGACAGCTCGTCAGGAGCCCGGGATTCGCCATCACCGCGATCCTCGTTCTCGCTCTCGGAATGGGAGCCAGTGTAGCCATCTTTGCGTTTGTAGATGCCGCATTGATCAAGCCGCTTCCTTACCAGGACCCGAACCGCCTGGTTAGCGTGTATGAGGTTGTCAACACCTGTCCTCTTTGCAACATCTCCTACATGAATTACCAGGACTGGAAAAAGAGCAATCTGCCCTTCAGTTCAATCGAAGCGTGGGGCTGGGCCTCCTATCTGCTCAGCAGTTCGGAATCCACAGAGCCCGTACAGGGCGCCCGTGTCAGCGACGGCTTCTTCCGCACGCTGGGAGTCACGCCGATGCTGGGCCGCGACTTCTATCCCGGCGAGGACAAGCCAGCTAGTCCCCACACCATCCTGATCACCTATGCATCCTGGCAAAAGCGATTCGGCAAGAATCCAGGCGTTGTTGGCCGGGAAATCACTTTGAACAATTTGTCCTACACCGTCATTGGGGTCTTGCCGAAGGACTTTCACTTTGCACCGATCGGCGCAGCAGAGTTCTGGGCGGCTCTCAACGATCCAAGTTCTTGCGACCAGAGGCGCGGTTGCCACGGCTTGTTTGGACTCGCTCGACTCAAGGATGGAACCGATCTGCAAACCGCGGCAGTTGCCATGCAGACTGTTGCACAGCAGCTTGCGAAGCAGTACCCGGATTCAAACCACGGCTTAAGCGCAACCGCGACCTCGCTGAGCGATTCCATCGTCGGAAACATCCGGGGCGTCCTGGTTGCACTGCTTATTGGCGCATCGCTTCTCCTGCTCATCGCATTGGTCAACGTAGCCAACCTGGTGCTGGTGCGCGCTGAGAACCGCAAGCGCGAAACCGCTGTAAGAGGCGCACTCGGAGCGTCAACCGCGCGCCTGCTTCAACAGTTCGTCACCGAAGCAATGCTGCTCTCCTTGGCGGGTTCCGTGTTCGGGATAGCCACTGCGCGCCTGGGAATCAAGCTGCTCGTCAACCTGATTCCCTCGCAAGAGCTGAATGGAATGCCGTTCCTTATAAACCTCGGATTCAGTCCGCGCATATTGACATTTGCAGCACTGTTATCCGTGCTTGCGGCAGCTCTCCTCACCCTGCTTCCTGCGCTGCGCATCAAGCGCCGAAACCTGCGCGGCGACCTGGCAGACGGGAGTCGCAGCGCTGCAAGCACGTCCTGGCGGCGGCTTGGATCACGCCTCATCGTGCTCGAACTCACCACCGCTGCTGTGCTGCTTGTGGGAGCCGCTCTGCTTGCGAAAAGCTTTTACCTTCTCCTTCATGTAGATCTGGGAATCCGGCCCGACCATCTGGCCACGATCGTTGTTGAATCGCCGAAGTCCTATTCCGAGGATGACAAGCTGATGGTCCTGGAAAGGCAGATGATCAGCCAAGTCAGCAGCCTTCCAGGGGTGAAGTCGGCAGCCATCTCCAGCCACCTGCCGGTCCGAAACTGGGATGGCGGCGTCTGGATCGTTATTCCGGGCCAGCCCTCTACGGAAGATCGCAATGATCTGCCCGAAAGAGATGTGAGCTTTGGGTACCTGGAAACAATGGGCGCTCAGCTGCTGGGCGGCCGCTACTTTACTGAAGCGGAAGACGACGGAAACAAGCGGCGCGTCGTTGTTGTCAACCATTCGCTGGCGAAACAGTTGTTCCCCGGCGAAGACCCTGTCGGCAAGCACCTTGCATACAAGGGCGGACACGACCCCATGGAGATCATCGGCGAAATCGAAGACGTCAAGGAAGGTCCACTGGACACGCCCACCCGTCCGGTGATTTACGTTCCTTTCAACCAGGACTCCGCTCGATCGTTCTATGTAGTTGTGCGAACCTCACAAGACGACAAATCGCTGCTGCCAACCATCTCCTCCGCTATCCATCGAATCGACGCGAACCTGGCCACGACAGATCCCGCAACCATGTCCCAGGTCATCAACGATTCGCCATCCGCCTATCTCCATCGTGCATCGGCCTGGCTCGCAGGAACCTTCGGCAGCCTGGCTTTGCTGCTCAGTGTAGTGGGATTGTACGGCGTTGTTTCTTATTCTGTGAATCAGAGGACACGCGAGATCGGCGTGCGCATGGCCCTGGGCGCGGCGCGGGGTTCCGTATACAGCCTGGTGCTGAAAGAGGCCGGCCGCCTGATCGCGATCGGGGTGGTTGCTGGTTTGGTTTGTTCCGTCGCCGGTGCATCCCTGATACGCAAGCTGCTTTTTGGAATCGAGGCCTGGGACGTGCCGACGCTCTTCGCAGTAGCGGTCTCGCTTGCCGCTTTCGCCACGCTCGCCAGCTATATCCCTGCACGCCGGGCAGCAGGCCTTAATCCGGTTGACGCCCTGCGCGCGGAATAGGAAAATTAGCGGCTCGGCGATTTGGAGCAATACCCGGGCGCCCTCTGTCCATTCTCCATCGAATCCGGCCTTGCTCGTGTTTCTCCTTGAGATGTCCACGACGACACAGGCAACTCATCCACCTGCGGCCGCATCGTTTCGTGAATACACAAACCTCGCGAGAGCGCGAGGAGAATCAGGTTCGGCGGCACCTTCCTCCCGCCGTGACAATGGTGAGACACGATGCGGCCTAGCCTTGATATTTCAGAGAGGCTCCGTGCCTCCCTGTCTTTCGTTCCCCTGGCGATGTTGGCCATAGCTTCTGCAAGTTCCCTCGCTCAGAACAGCGCCGTCCGGTTTATCGATTCGCAGCCTGTTCCGGTTTCGAATTTCTGCTTCAATTCGTTCCCTCAACTTGGTGCTTCCGGCCAGTATGCGGCCCTGGCCGGGCACTTTCATGCCGGTTCGCCTATGGACCTGATGGTGATCTGCGCGCCCACTTTTCCGCCGGGGACGCCTCCCTCCAACACGGCTATGCTGAACCAGGGAAACGGCACGTTTACGCCCGTGGAGGACTCGGCTATCCAATACGAAGCAACGCCGGTCCACATAGCCGACCTGAACGGAGATCACTTCGACGACCTGATTCTGAGCACGGTGAACGCAGACAACTTTGGCGTGCAGATCAGCAACGGCAATGGCACCTTCAAGGCTCCCGTCTATTACGCTCCCTCGCCATCCAATTCTGAAGGCTCCCTTACGTCAATTGTCAGCGGAGATTTTAATGGCGACGGAAAACCGGACGTGGCGGTCGTGGACAGCGTGCCGACAACCGGCGCCAACAATACCCAGGAGTTTCTGAATACCTTATCCATCTTTCTCAACGATGGAAGCGGGGTTATGAAGCAGGCCGCAAGTTATCCGCTTACCATAACTCCCATCAGCGAACTGCTCCCCATCGTGGTTGCCGGTGATTTGAATGGCGATTCGGAAAGCGATCTTGCCGTCATCTATCGCGGAGCAAGCCCCACGGTCACGCCCTTCTTTGCCACCGGCGCAGGTGCATTTCGCAAAGGAGGATCGTACAGCACGGGGTCAACCCTGACCCCGGAAAGCGCGGTGATCGGAAAATTCACCGGCAGTGGATACGGCGATATCGCCATCACCACAACGTCTCGCATTGAAATGCTCCTGGGCAGCAGCAGTGGCACGTTCACTGTGGGCCCGTCGACCAACTATCCCTATCCCCTCTCCGGGTTCAGTGGCGGATCCCTTGCCGTGCCTGTGGACTACGACAAGGACGGCAAGTTGGATCTGGCTGTGGGCGTGCCAGGCTTCGTGCTGGTGTTCTGGGGAGCAGGAAACGGCAGTCTGACCGGCCCCACTTCTTTCAGCCAGTCGACCTTTCTCCGCAGCATGGTGGCGGCAGATATGCAGGGAGACGGATTCGCCGACCTGGTCGTCACCGGAATCGACAGCAGCGTGAACCTGCTCTTCAACCAGGGAGGCCGCCAGTTCTTTGCAGCCTCCAACACGCCCTCCGCCTATGCGACGGGAATCGTGGTGCGGGATTTCAACGCGGACGGGAAAAAGGACATCGCCGTCGTGAATACGCCGCCCTGCAAGGCGCCCTGCAGCGGCACCGTCACGGTCTTCCCTGGTTCTGGTGCGAATTATTTCAACCCCGGCAAGAGCTACTCCATCGGCATGCACGGCTCGGCTATCGCTGTGGGAGACGTGAACGGCGACGGAATTGACGATCTGGTGGTCACCAATGCCACTCCCGGCGACAACGCCGATACCAGCGTGCTTTTGGGAATCAAGGGCGGAACATTCCACGCCGCTCGCAACTTTACCCTGGGATCCCTCAGCAACGTTGCCTACCTCGTGGATATGAACAGAGACGGCAAGCTTGACCTGGTCGAAGCCGGCGGAGTTGCGCTCGGGAAGGGCGACGGCACGTTCGGCCCCTTGATGCCCTTCCCGGAAGGAATCTCCTTCGGTATCCTGCCCAATGGCGGATTCTCAACCTTCCTTGGCGTGGGTGACTTCAACAACGATGGAATCCACGACGTGGTGGCCTTGTATACCGCTCCCGATGGTTCTTCGCAGCGAATCTGGGAGTTGCTCGGCGATGGAAAAGGAAACTTTACCGCTACCCCGATCGAAGACACAAACGGCTTGCTTGAGACACAGTATGTAGGCGTCGTGGTGGGCAAGCTCCACGGCGGCAGCATCGACGACATCGCTGTAGCCAGCAACGGCGCACACGAAAGCGGAGAAGACGGTCTTGCCGTAGTTTTTCTCGGAGATGGCAAGGGAAACTTCCATGAACTCGAATCTGGAGGACTGACGGATGGGGGCAATGTAGGCGCGATCACTATCGCCGACTTCAATCATGACGGCATCAACGACATTGGATTTGCCAGTTCCGACCAATTCCTCGTCTGGCTGGGACAAGGGAACGGAACATTCCCTTCGCCCTATCTTCAAATGTCTTTCATCGGCACCGGGACCACGACGAATCAATCCGGCAATCTCGCGGTCGCGGATTTCAACGGCGATGGCTGGCCGGATGTTGTCGCCACCAATGCATATGGAATTTCGCGGCTATATGGAGTACCGGTTCCAGTGGTTTCGCCTTCAAGTTTGAGCTTTACCTCGAACACCACCAAGAGCGTTACCATCCACAACAATCTTGCCACCGCGCAGACTGTGAGTGCAGCGCTCACCAGCGACGCGTCGCCGGCTTACAAAATCGTCGTAAATTCCTGCAAGGGGTCGCTGGCCGCGGGTGCCACCTGCACGGTGAGTCTGCAGTATGTTTCGCCGGGACAGCCAACCTTCAACAAGCTGTATGTAAGTGCGAAGGGCGTGTTCATCGCCTACCTCGCGCTGAGCGGCAACTGAGCACTAACGACATCGCCGCCAGGTTGAGGCTGATTCAATACCGTTGGTGTGAATCTCCATGGCCGCTCACGTAAGCGCCAGGTATTCATGCGTCAGTCGCACCACCATCGATCCCTCTCCCACGGCGGACGCTACACGATTCATCGCACCGGCCCGCAGGTCGCCTGCCGCGAACACACCGGGCACACTGGTCTCGAGGGGTAGCGGTTCGCGTGCCTCCTTCCAGGTGCGTGCGTAGCCTTCGGCCGCCATCAAGTCCCGCCCCGTAAGGACAAACCCTTTGGCGTCGCGCAGCACATTATGAGGAAGCCAGTCGCTGCGAGGATGTGTGCCGATGAACACGAACAGGGCGTCAATCTCCTCAGCAGTGCACGATGCATTACTGACCGAAGCGAGCCCCACTCGTTCTACATGACCGTCGCCCTCCACATGCTGGATTTCTGTGAGAGGCCGCAGGTGAATGTTCGGCGTCTTTTCAATCTGCTCGATCAGGTACGGCGACATGGTGTCGCGCAGGCTGTCGCGGCGCACCACGATCTGCACCTCTTTGGCATAGCGCGCAAGATACATCGCGCCCTGGCCGGCCGAGTTGCCGCCCCCGACAACCATCACGCGCCGCCCCCGGAACGCCGCCGCCTCTGTCGTCGCGGCACCGTAGTACACCCCTGCGCCGGTGTGCTCCTTGATCCCCGGCGCTGGATGCTCGCGGTAGAACATGCCGGTAGTGGCGAGCATTGCCCTGGTCACGAGTTCACGGCCATCAACAAGTGCAAGGCGCTTGTACCCCGCTTCGATGGACAATCCTGTCACTTCAAGAGGCGCAAGAAACTCGGCGCCGAGCCTCTGGGCCTGCATCAGGGCGCGACGCGTCAACTCGCTGCCGCTGACGCCGGCCGGAAACCCCAGGTAGTTTTCGATTCGCGAACTGGTGCCCGCCTGCCCACCCGGCGCGTGCCGATCCACCAGCAAGGTCCTCAATCCTTCTGAAGCGCCATACACCGCGGCCGCCAAGCCTGCCGGCCCCGCTCCAACAATCACCAGGTCATACACATCGAAAGATGCGCAAAGCGATTTGCCGAGGCGCTCGGCGACCTGGCGCGGCTCGGGGCTGCAGAGCACGGGCGAACCATCGTCGAAAAACAGCGCAGGAAGTTCCTCGTCGCGAACACCTGCTGCATCCAGCAGCGGGCGTGCGCCAGGGTCCCGCAAAACATCGAGAAAACGATACGGAACAAGATTGCCGGCAAGGAAGTCTTTGATGGCGTGCGACTGCGGCGACCACTGGTGGCCAACGAGGCGCAAACCCTTCGCTTCGGGAAGAGCCTCAGCCTGCCAGGCGTCCAGCAGATCGTCGACCACCGGGAAGAGACATTCTTCGGGTGGGTCCCACGGCTTTGACAGGTAATGGTCAAGGTGCGCATCGTTGATGGCCCGAATGGCTGCATCGATGTCGGAGTAGGCGGTCAACAGCACGCGGCGCGCGAGCGGGTAGGTCTCGCGCGATTTTGCAAGAACCTCGGTGCCCAGCATTCCGGGCATGCGTTGGTCGCTGATGATCAAGGCGAGAGAGTCGCCGCGCTTCTTCAGTTCGCGGGCAGTCTCCAGCGCTTCTTGTCCAGATGCCGCGCTCATGACCGTGTAGCTCTCGCGATACCTGGAGCGCAGATCGCGGCGCACGGCAGCAAGCACCTGCGGATCATCGTCCACGATGAGGAGGATCGGTTTGTTCATTGCGCTCCCGCGGCGCTGTTGACTTCGGCAAGCGGCAGGACAACACGAAACTCGGTTCTGCCAGGTTCCGACTCCACCGAGATTGCGCCGTCGTTATGGCGGATCAGGCGACGCACGATGTCGAGGCCAAGGCCAGTGCCCTGCCCCATCGGTTTGGTGGTGAAGAATGGATCGAAGATGCGCTTGTGGATTTGCGCGGGAATGCCCGGCCCGTTATCGATAATGCGGACGACCGCTCGCTCTTCCTCGCGGCTTGCCAATACACGCAGACTGCCGGACTCCGGAACAGCATCAAGGGCGTTGTCAATCAAGTTGGCCCAGATCTGGTTCAGTTCCCCGGCAAACCCTCGGGCGCGCAGCCCTGGCTCCACTTCCAAACCCACTTCGATCGATTTCCCCCGCGCCTTCGACCTGAGCACAGAAACGGTGTTGCCCAGGCTCATGTTCAGGTCGACCGGTTCCGCTATCAAGGCCTGGTCCATGTGAGTGAACCCCTTGATCGCCGTGACCAGGCCGGAAATGCGCATGGCAGCATCCTGAATCTCGGCGGTCAGGCTCCTCACCGAACATCCGGCTCCGACCCATCGCAACACTGTACATAATGATGGTCCATCAACCGCGGCGGCAATCAGGTTCAACGCCTCAAAGGTCACGTCAGTTTCGGCGAGAGCTTCCGCCGCGTCGTCTTCGAGGTGGTGATCGGCGAGCCAGTCGGCAATAGCTTCTTCGCGTTCTGCCTGCTGGATGGGCGAGCGCACGCCATGTATTCGCGAAGCCAAGCAGGCCTGGCGAAGGACGTCAACGGCGATGAGCTGATCGTCATTCAGGCGCGCCGCGCCAAGTGCGCGCGAGGATCGCTCGGCGTCCTCCATCCGGTCCTCAAGCAGGGCTGCGCTGCGTTCGATTGCTGAAGCTGGGTTGTTGAGTTCGTGGGCGAGTCCTGCCGAGAGTTTGCCCAATGAAACCATCTTCTCGTCGTGCAGGTCGCTGGATGTGAAGACGCGCGCGCGATCCAGCATGATGTGGACGAGAAGAGACGTGATCTCATGACAACTGCGAATCACGTCGCGAATACACTCGCGAGGCACCGCCAGAATCGTCGTGGGCTCCTCGGCGATTGCTTCGCCGGGTGGATTCAACAGGCGCGAGTAAGGAAGCACGCCCGTAACATCGCCTCCTCGCCATTCGATGACCTTGTGCCGCCCGGCTCCGCGGTCGACGAACATACCCACGCGTCCCGACAGCACTACAAATAGACCATCGACTGGTTTACTCTTCGTGCTCAGCGTGTCGCCAATCTTTAGTTCTTGAAGAGTGCCGTGCGCGGCGAGCCATACCAGCTCTTCCCGAGGCGCCTTTCCAAGGGCCCGGTGTTGCACCAGTCGATCGACGAGATCCTCTGCTGTTGTGTGGGTTTCGTTCATTGAAATCGATTCCTATCCCGAACGATCTATTTACCCGTATATCGAATATCGAGGAGCGTCCAGTCGTCCTGGGCCTCAAGCGCAGCCTGAATTTGTTGAAGCTCGTGCACGATCTCATCGATGGTCGGCAGATGCGCAATTGCGATCAGCCCCTCCATGCTGATCAGTTCGCCCGATCTGTCCTTGATTTCAATTACGCCATCCGTGGTCAACAGAAGGCGGTCGCCCGGTCCCAGCGTAACCCGCGAAGCCGAGTAAGTTGCCTGTTCGATGAGGCCGACGATGGGGTTCGCGGATTCGAGCTCAGTGATCTTGCCAAGTGGGGTGATGAACAGCGGCGGAATGTGGCCGCAGTTCACAAATTCCACGCCTCCGTCTGGAAAAACCTTCAGCAGGATCATGGTGGCGTATTTGCCAACCTGGCGAGTGCAGAGGAAGCGGTTGATCAGATCCGCAATTTCGGAGAGGGACTGACCGGTGAGCATGAGCGCATGGATGATGCCCTGCAACGTCGCAGCCACGATTGAAGCAGGAACACCCTTGCCCGAGACATCCGCGATTGCCACGCAGACGCAGTCGGGCATCGCAATAAAGTCGTAGAAGTCGCCTCCGATGGCGTGGCAGGGAATCGTGCGCGCGTGGAATTCCGCATAGTCGAGACGGGGAAGCGTGATTGACATCAGCCCGGAATGAATCGATGCGGCAATTGCGAGTTCTTCCTCCGCCTGGCGGGCCTTTAGTTCGGTATCCGCGAGCAGGGCGTTATGCAGCAGCGTTGAAGCCTCCACAGCCAGGGTGTCCAGCACCTGTTGATCGATGTCACTGAGGCTCTTGGCGCCGATCTGGGCATCAAGATAAAGGACGCCAAGGAGGCTGTTCGGTTCAGTGGGTGAATTATGTTTACGAAGAGGAATGCAATAGATGCTGCGAATCGAATTGGCCATGACGCTGGCCCAGTGGGCAGCGCTGTCGTCCCTGAGAGTGTCGCTAAGGTAGAACTTCGAATCGCTCTCAACGGCCTTTTGCATGGCCCGCCGCGACACCGACGAATCTTCTTCGACCAGGGTCCCGTCTGAGCGAAGCCCCAGGGCAACGCTCAATTCACCCTCTTTCAGTAGAAAGACGAAGCCGCGCTCGGTTCCGGTCAGTTGCATCGAGAGCTGGAGCAGCGCATGGAAGACGTCGTTGATGGCTCCCCCGGAGTTGAGCTGCCGGGCGGCATTGAGGAGGAAACTGAGCTTCTCGATTTCGCGTGCGGAGCGCGGGTTGTCCTTGCTTGACGCCGGATCGAAATCAGACAGCGCGGCGAGCAATTCGTTGGCTCGGACTCCGGACATGCTTCCCTGATCGGGAAGCACAAAGCGAAAACTGGCGGCGTTGGTTGAGCCGAACTGGAGTGTGTCGCCGGAACGCAGCTTGGCCCGATTTATGCGCTTGCCGTTCAAGTAGGTACCGTGAGAACTGTTCTGGTCAACAACTTCGAATCCGCCATTCTGCCGGGTGACGGTTGCGTGCCGGCGGGAGGCAAATGATTCTTTCAAGGGAAGGTCCTGATCGGGGGACCGGCCTATCGTTGTGCATTCCCCACGAAGCTCGAACGTGTGCTCGCCGTCAGAATCGGCATACTCCAGCGCCGGAGTTGTAACTTGTACGGGCATTGGGCAGATTCTACTCCGTGTGATCCGCCGTCCGCGAAGAGGATGCTCGAAAGCCTCAAATTCCTGCAGCACCCAAACGCTGCTCTCCGATCAACACGGCTTCCCACGACCGACATCGTCAGCCAGTCATGGATAGACTTGCTCCCGCTCGCACCGAGCTCTCGTCAAGAAATTGACCAGCGCCCAGGAAGATGTTTCAGGTGTGCTCAAATCCCTGCCCCATTCCGCAGACCGCTGGCCACAGGTATTGTGTTTGCAATCAAGATGAATTTCGCTCCATTCCCAGCCACGCGTCTTGACAAGCACGGTTGCCATTGATCATTGTGAACTCACTGACCCCTGAAGGGCTTCTCCTGCACTGCAGCCGATTTGTGGTCTACTTGTCTGCACAAAATGCCACAGGTCGAAGCGCCCCCCAGTGGCAACATGACTCTTTATCTCGGCAATACGCAGAAGCACTGTGCCGAGTCGGTAACATTGGGCCTCCCCTCAAATTAACGAGCTTTTACGCTTCAGATCACAAAGTGCGCAAAAAAGTAGTGTTGTAGAGCAAGTCCCGATCTTAGGAGACCTGGATTTTTATGACCCGTCTGTCCGCTTGCGCCCCGTCGACTTCCGGCCCGATTTCTTGTCAAACTCAAAGCAAACAGAACTCGAATACGGCCATCCGAAGGATCTGGCGCGTTTTTGTGCGCAGGGCAGGCAGTTGTATTTCTGCCGCGGTGCTCTTGCTCCTCACCGCTTTCTCCCTCCCCACTCAGGCACAGACTCTCGCCTCCGGCTGGAACCAGCTATCCCCCGCGACCAGCCCTTCCCAGCGTTTTGCCACCGCGATGGCGTATGACTCGGCGCACAGTCAGGTGGTCATGTTCTCGGGATTGAATGCCAGCAACGACACATGGCTCTGGGACGGAAATACCTGGACCCAGGCAAATCCTGTCACCACCCCTTCCTCGCGTTCTGCTCAAGCCATGGCCTACGATCCGGTGCATGGCCAGGTGGTCATGTTCGGGGGCGCCACCCCTACTCCGAACAGCACACGAATCAACGAAACATGGCTTTGGGACGGAACCAACTGGACCCAGGCGAATCCGGCCACTAATCCGCCTGCACGCAATGGCGCTGTCATGGCCTACGACGCCGCGCACAGCCGGGTCGTCTTGTTCGGCGGTGTCAGCGCCGGCGGGTCAATCCTCGGTGACACCTGGCTGTGGGACGGAACCAACTGGACTCAGGCGAACCCTGCGACCAGTCCCATTGCGCGCGAACTGCCGGGCATGGACTACGACGCAGCGCTGGGCGAAGTGATCCTGTTCGGAGGACAGGACACATTCAGCAACTATGACAACGACACCTGGGCTTGGAACGGCACTACCTGGACGCAACTGACCCCGGCCACCAGTCCCTTTGCACGTTATGGCCCGGCCCTGGCTTACGACCCGCCGTCTGGCCAGATTGTCATGTTTGGAGGATTTAACGGCAGCGGGTATTCCAACGACACCTGGACGTTCGATGGAACCAGTTGGACCCAGCAATCTTCAGTCACCAGTCCATCCCCGCGGATCTCCGAAAACGCCATCGTTTACGATGCGGCGCGTCAACAACTCGTCATGTTCGGAGGCTACGACGGCAGCAACGATTTCAACGACACCTGGACGTTTGGCCTGCCGCAGAATTTCGGGAGCGTCAATGTCTGCTCTGGAAGCACTCCTGCGCCTTGCAGCAATACGCTAGCCCTGACGTTCAATTTCCCAGCGAGTACTGCCATCGGCTCCATCAAGGTGGTGACGCAGGGTACACAGAATCTGGACTTCACGCAATCGAATGGCGGCAACTGCGCGGGCGCGATCTCGGCAGGGGGTTCTTGCACCATCAATATCCAGTTTTCGCCAACAGCACCCGGAATGCGAATGGGTGCGGTGCAATTCTTTGGCGATACCAGCAATCTGATAGTGAGCACACCAATTTACGGCATCGGTGAAGCGCCTTTCGCCACCTTCAGTCCGCTCACCACCTTCGTTCAGGACACGGGGGGCTTCTCGGTTCTAAGTCCAGAAGGTGTTGCAGTAGACGCAGCTGGCGATCTATTCATAGCCGACTCGGGAAACAATCGTGTCCTCGAAGTCAAGGCCCTCAGTGCCGGCACTCAGGCTATCGGCACGAATTTTGTTTCTCCGCGGGGCCTGGCTGTTGACGGCGCAGGGAATGTCTACGTCGCCGATCCCGGAATCAACTCCCCAACGGGCGAAGTCATCGAGATTCCCTTCGGCTGCACCAGCGCGGCTTGCCAGATTGTGGTTTACAACCCCGCTCCCCACCCCGTCCCGCTGGGTGTGGCTGTGGACGGCCTTGGCAATCTCTACGTAGCAGATAATCCTCTCGGCATCGTGAAGATCCCGCCAGGATGCCTCGTGACCAGCACAAGCAGTTGTCAGACAACTGTGGGCAGCGGATTCTCTCAGCCTACCGGGGTCGCGGTCGATGCCTCCGGGAATGTGTTTGTCTCGGATAGCGGCCTTCATCAAATTGTGAAAATCCCATCCGGCTGCACGAGCAGTTCCTGCCAGACCACCATTGGCCTTGGATGGGCCGCTCCGCAGAGCGTTAAGCTCGATGCGGCAGGCGATGTCATCGTAGCGGATTCCGGGCTCGACGAGGTCCTGGAGGTGCCAGTCGGCTGCAATATTCAGGCGTGTGAAATCATCCTGGCGTTTCCCGCCTTCGACTCACTGGCCGGCAATTTCCAGGGGGTGGACGCGGCTACCGATGGCAAGGGCACGATCTACATCGCTGATGTTGCCAACAATAGAATCGACACAATTCTCCCCGGCCTCGAGGCTTTCAACTTCGCTGAATCGTCTGTGGGCAACATCAGCGGAGATAGTCCTCGATCCATCCTCTTCCAGAACATCGGCAATCAGAGCCTCACTGCGGTCAGCCCGGGCCTCCAGTTCGACGACCCCGACTTTACCCAGGTCCCAGGTCCAGTCACGCCGGGTACACCGGCGGATTGCAACTCCACCTTCTCCCTCGCTCCAGGAGCGGCGTGCAATCTGAGCGTCCAGTTCGATCCATTGAGCGCCGGCTCGCTCAACGGCGACGCTCTCTTCTACGACAACTCCATGAATGCGCCTTTAACGATACAATCCTTCCCCTTCGGCGGAGCCGGCGTGGCCACCGGTCCCAGCAACACCTTGCAAGTAGCCGAAACGGGTTCGGGTAGCGGGAGTGTGACTAGCGGCGATGGAGCCATCAGCTGCAGCGAAGCCGGTGGAAACGTGAGCGGTACATGCGCGGCGACTTACTCGAGCGGTACCGTGATGCTGACCGAAACGCCGGGCGCCGGTTCGATCTTCCTTGGCTGGAGCGGCGGATCATGCTCGGGAACCACCCCGACTTGTACGGTCAACATGAGTGCGCCGGTCAATGTGACTGCGAGCTTCAGCCAGCAGAGCGCTGGCAACGTCAACGTCTGTTCGTCCGGGTCTCCGTCTCCTTGCAGCGGCGCGATCGCCGTTACGTTTGACTTCTTGGCTGACACGACGATCAGCTCGGTCAAGGTGGTGACGCAGGGCGCGACTGGCCTCGACTTCCAATTGGGCAGCGGCAGCACATGCGCGGGCACGATCACTGCGGGCAATTCCTGCATCGCGAATGTCAACTTTGTGCCGCTGGCGCCGGGATTGCGCACCGGCGCGGTTGAGCTGCTGGACGGCGGCGGCAACATCATTGCAACGCAATACGTCTCAGGCATCGGCCAGGCCCCGCAGATCGTCTACGGGCCGGCCTTCAGCGGCAGCACAATTCTCGGCGGCCCCCCTCTTGAAAACGCGCTCACAACTCCGGGCTTTACACCGAACCCTCGTGGGATGACAACCGATGCGTCGGGCAACCTGTATATCGCGGACCCAACGAACGGGCAGCTGTTGAAGCGGGCTCCGAACGGTACCACGACTACCGTGGGAACGCTCAGTTTCCCGCAGGGTGTAGCGATCGATGGAGCAGGCAATCTCTTCGTTGCGGACACCGGATTGCGGGAGGTAGTGGAAATTCCAGCCGGTTGCACTACGGCCGCCTGCCAGGTTCCCGTCTACGCACCATCGTCGGCTGACCCGGTCGCTGTGGTGGTGGATGGGCTGGGCGATCTATTCATCGCCGCCCCTTCTGCCGGCGGGGTTGTAGAAGTTCCGGCCGGTTGCGCAAGCAGCAGTTGCTGGGTTCCCATTGGCAGCGGATGGCACACTGTGAACACCCTGGCACTGGATGCCGCTGGAGATCTCTTCGTCGCAGACAGCAGCGCGGGGTCAGTCTCGAAGATGCCCGCTGGCTGCACCACCAATAGCTGCCGGGTCGGAGTTGGCCCCGGTTGGATTGTCCCCCAAGGCATAGCCGTGGACGCTGCCGGAGATGTCTTCGTTTCGGATACCGCGGGGGCTGGCGGATTGGGCCAGGTGACTGAGGTTCCGGTCGGATGCTCCAGCAGCACCTGCGAAATCGCACTGATCACCGGAACCCCTGCCACCTCGGCCTTCGTCTACGACCTGGCCGTGGACCAACTTGGCCAGGTTTATGCCGCAGATGGGGGCAATCACCAGATTCTGCAGATCAACCAGTCACAACCGCCAACCGAGACTTTTGCCACCACAAATGTCGGCTCTACGAGCACCGACAGCCCGCAATCATTCACGCTTTTGAATGTCGGCAATCAAACATTGAGCTCCGTCCTTCCAGGGTTCGCCGCTACAGGACCGAACTTCTACCAGGTGAGCGGCACAGGCACGCCAACCGATTGCTCCGCAAACTTTTCGCTTGCGCCGGGCGCCGGATGCAACGTAAGCCTCAGCTTCATGCCGCAGGTCCCCGGTAGTCTCACCGGCACTGCTACCGCGACAGACAACAATCTGAACGCCGCCTCGGCTACGGAGACCTTCCACCTCAGCGCCCTGAGCCTCGGGCCACCCGTAGGTGTCGGCGTCACCGTTGGTGGGGCGGGAACCGGCTTTGTCGAATCCAGTCCGACCGGAATCAACTGCGGTACCGGAGGATCTCCGGCCGCCTGCTTGGCAAACTTCTCATCGGGACTGACGATCTCGCTTGAAGAGGTTCCCACCAGCGGATCCACTTTCGCCGGTTGGGGAGGCGCTTGTTCGAGCGCAGGAACGAACCAGTTTTGCAACGTCACCCTCACTTCGACGACAAGCATTACCGCCAACTTCGCACCAGCCGTAATCCCCACTGACAACATCGCTGTCACCTTACTCGGCTCCGGCGTCGGCACGGTCACTGACAATTCCACCGGCATTAATTGCACCCTGACCAATGGAACCCTCACTGGATCGTGCAATTTCGACTATCCAGTCAACTCGCAGGTCACGTTGACTGCGGCTCCTGCCGTCGGTACCGCCTTCGCAGGCTGGGGCGCTCCCTGCTCCGGAACAAGTCCCACCTGCACCTTTACGGTGATCGCGCCTCTGAACATCAATGCCACGTTTGCCCAGCAAAGCTTCGGTAACGTGAACGTCTGCCCCTCAGGGCAAAACACGCCCGCTCCCTGCAGTTCGAACCTTGCAGTGAACTTCAGTTTCGTTGAAACCACGAACCTCGGCGCGATCCAGGTCGGTACCCAGGGCGTTTCCGGCCTCGACTTCGCGCTCGGCAGCGGCAGCACTTGTACCGGCACTATCACAGCGGGCAACTCCTGCACAGTCAACGTCACCTTCACCCCGCTCGCGCCAGGATTGCGCACGGGCGCGGTGTCGCTCTATGACAACGGTGGCAACCTGGTTACCACCTCGCCCATTTACGGCGTTGGCCAGGCCCCTCTAGCCGTCTTCGGCCCGGGCACGCAGAGCACATTACCAGTAAGTGGACTGGTTGGTGTATCCGGCGTGGCGGTGGATGCAGCGGGTAATGTCTTCATCTCAGAGAACGCAGGGGCGGTTAAGATTACGCCCGCTGGCGTTCAGACCACAGTGCCCACGACCGGTATATCTCTCGCATACGGTGTGGCGGTCGATGGAGCAGGGGATGTTTTCCTTGCGGATTTGGGCGGCAACAAGGTGGTAAAGGTTACACCCGACGGCGTCCAGACCACCGTGCCTGCCACCGGTCTGTCCAGTCCATCTGGCGTAGCGGTGGATGGAGCGGGCAACCTCTTCATTACGGATCTAAACAACAACCGGGTGGTAAGGGTCACGCCCAGCGGCGTCCAGACCACGGTGCCCGCCAGCGGAGTGAACCATCCATACTATCCGGCGGTGGATGCCGCCGGTGATGTCTTCTTCCTGAATTCCGGGACCGGGCAGGTGCTGAGAGTTACACCCGACGGGATCCAGAGCACGATACCAATAAGCGGATTGGCTGCAGGCAACGGTGTGGCCGTCGATGCAGCTGGTGATGTCTTCGTCTCGGATCAAATCAACAACGTGGTGCTGGAAGTTTCACCCAGTGGCATCGAGTCGACCGTGCCAACCAACGGTTTGAATATTCCAGCCGGCTTGGCGGTTGATGCGTCGGGCGATCTCTTCATCGCTGTCAATGGACAGACCCGTGTCGTGGAGGTGAACCGCTCGCAGTTGCCTTCCGTGGCCTTTGCTCTCACCAATGTCGGCAGCACCAGCACTGACAGCCCGCAGATCGTCACATTACAAAATGTCGGCAACCGGCCGCTCAGTGGCTCCTCTACCTTCAACTTAGGCACGAGTTTCTCCGTGCTCTCCACGTGCGGGCCCACGTTTTCGCTTCTTCCCGGTTCCAGCTGTTCTGAGAACCTGGGCTTCTCTCCTCAGTCCACGGGCTATTTCACTGGAACTTCATCCTTCAGCGACAACACCCTCAACCTGTCGCCGCTCGTCGTGCTCCAGACAGTCAATATGACCGGCATCGGCGGTCTGAACGGCCACGCAACCACCACGGCGGTTCCCAATGTGGTTGGACTTGCGCAGCCCGCAGCGGGCACCGCCATCACTGGTGCGGGACTGGTGACGGGCTCGGTCAGCACCGCACCCAGCAGCATCGTCCCATCGGGCAGCGTCATCGCCTCGAACCCCGCAGCCGGTACGCAGGTCGCGATCAATTCTTCGGTCAAACTGCAGGTCTCCAGCGGTCCGGGACAAGCGCCCGCACCCAATCCACTCTCTCTCTTGAATAACTACTTCGTCACCGGCGACTACGCTTCTGGTGGAATCACCCTCCGCTCAGCTCCGGTTGTGAACAAGATGGTTACTGGGACCATCAACATTCCTGCCAGCTCAGGCCCGGGCAATCCCGGCGTGCCCACCGGCGCTGACCTCATCGATGGCTTCCTGTATTGGACTACGCTGGAAAGTTCGGGATCGCCTTCAGGAAACAATGCCATCTTCCTTGGCTACCCCATCTCTGGTCAGCAGATCGGCTCCGATCTGCCTTACACCGATCCGGTCACTTCCCAGGCCGGAACCCTGCGCGTCTACCGCGCCAACGTGAACACCTACTTCCAGAATGCGGCGAACGGCATTCGCACCGGCAGCGGCAACTTCACTGTCTCTCTGCCTGGAAACGGTACAAGTGGCGTGGTGCTGACCGAGGGCGCCAGCCTGGTGATCATCTATCGCGTCCTCTCTCCCAGCTTCCCACTTAAGGCTGTCGTGATTTACGACGGCTCCGCAATCCCGCCCTCTTCGACCACGCAAAATGTGCAGGGGTTCTACGATGCCTTCGGCGGAGGAAACGCCAATGGAGAGGTTACGACTCTCTTCGTCGACTCCTCCGGCTGGAACAACTCCTCCAATATCTTTGCCATTCCCCAACCTGACCACTACAACGTGCAGCTCAACGCCGCGGTTGCGTATGGGGCAGTTATTCTCTCGACGCGTGTCGACAACCCTGACAACGACGGCATTCTCGCTTCCTGGAAGGCCGGTCCGGGCGCGGCTGATTTCCATGGCGGCGAGCCGGGCTACTACGACGTGAAGACCGGAGGCTGGGTCGGGTTGCCCGGCGCCCAGGTGGGCCACAAGGATCTCTTCGTTCAACTCGACTACATGTGCGGCGCCCTGCTGCCCGACGGCTCGTGCGATCCCAAGACGGAAAACCTGTTCCCGTCACCGGACGCGCTGGGCAACGATCCTCTGGCCATGGTTCAGAAAGCTTTTCAACAGGCGGGCGTTACGCTGCATCTCCAGGTTGGAAACGCGGTACCTGAAGACCTCTGCAATGACAGTCCGGGCCAGCCCTGCCAGTTCCCCGGCCAACCTGGAGTCATCGGCTGGAAGAACAGCCTCGAGTTCTCCAAAGTCTGGCCGCGCAATTTCTCTTCCTGCGTCTCGGGCGGCGATTGCTCTCCGCGTTTCGCCTACGGGCAGAAGGATAGCTATCACTACGTCCTCTTCGGTCACTCGCTCGCCATACCCGCGTGGAACACGCGTTACCAGACGCTCACATCCATCAATGCTGTCGCAGGCGGTAGAACTACCATCACCACCACCGATCGCGGCACCGGAACCAACGCCTGCCCAACCCGCATAACCATCTCTGGTGTCCAGGGAATGCCAGCCCTCAACGGCGTCTACAACACCTCCTCGTGCCCCGACACCTCGACAATGATCATTTCCACTCCCGCGGCTGTCGCCACCAATTGGAGCTATCCCAACAACACGTTGCCCGAACCAGTCATCGGCATCACCTCCGGGAAGGTGACCAGTATCTCCGGCTACTCCGATCTGGGTGGCGCAGACTCCGCCGTCACTCTCGGACTTTGGGAAGTAGTTCCGAACCAGGACATGAGCAAGCGCGCCAATGTCCTCGCCGGCACGCTGTTCCATGAACTCGGCCACACGGTCGGTCTAAGCCACGGCGGTCTTTACTACGACCCGCAACCGGCCGGCAGCTACGTCCCAACCTTCGAAGCCAACTGCAAGCCGAACTACCAGAGCATCATGAATTACCTCTTCCAGCTCGATGGAGTTGGACCCAGCTCAGCCATTGCATTCTCAAACCAGACACTCACGATGCTGACCCGATCATCCTTGGGTGCAGTCGGTCAGCTCGTTGATACCGGCATTCCCGGTGCAACGGCCACATTCGCAACTTCGTCGTGGTACATCCCAGCCGCTCCGAGTCAGACGGCCAGCGCCGCCACCCTGCACTGTGACGGGACTCCGCTCGCCGGGGACGTCGGATACCGCGTGACCGGTTCCATCGCACCGATTACTCCGGCCTGGTCGAACGGGCAGAACATCACCTTCGATGGACAGGCGTACACCACCCTGCGTGGCTTCAATGACGTTTCCAACATCGATCTTCGGCAAGTGGGCGCGACCGGTGGTCAGTTCGCGTCGCTGGCTACTGTTCTTGCGTTTGGTTCCTCAACTACCCCGCTCAATATCGCTCCGGGCGGAAATGTGTCCGTAGGTCCGGGCGGCACGGTGACGCTTGGCGCAGGAGGTTCCATCTCGGTCGCCGGCGGAAACGTAACCGTGCCCACCGGCGGCACTATCAGCGGAGGCGGCACCATCACCTTCGGCACCGGCGGCAACGTGACCCTCGGCGGTGGAGGCACCATCACTCCCGGTACCAACGGCGTCATCGGACTGCCCAGCGGCGGCAACGTCACGCTCGGCGGTGGCGGAACCATCACGCTCGGCGCGGGTGGCACCATCACCCTGGGCGGCGGTGGCAACGTGACCCTCGGCGGTGGCGGCAGCATCACGCTTCCCGGAGGGGGCACGATCACCATTCCCTCAACCGGCGGAACCTTCGCCGTTCCCGCAGGCGGAACAGTGACACTCGGCGGGGGCGGCAACATCACGCTGGGTGGCGGCGGCAACATCACCCTCGGCGGTGGAGGAACCATCACGCTCGGCGGGGGCGGCAACATCACGCTAGGCGGCGGTGGCAATGTAACTCTCGGGGCGGGTGGAACGATCACCCTCGGCGGCGGCGGCAACATCACGCTGGGCGGCGGTGGCAACGTAACTCTCGGCGGCGGTGGAACCATCACGCTCGGCGGCGGCGGCAATGTAACGCTCGGTGGAGGCGGCACCGTCACTCTTGGAGGTGGTGGAACCGTGACTCTGGGCGGCGGCGGTAACGTCTCGATCGGAAGCGGCGGCAATGTCACCCTCGGCACAGGCGGTACCGTCACGCTGGGTGCGGGCGGCAAGATCACTCTTGGTGGTGGTGGAACTGTCACCCTGGGCGGCGGTGGAAACATCACCCTTGGAGGTGGAGGCACCATCACTCTCGGAGGGGGCGGCACCATCGTCATGGACGCATCCGGAACCGTGACGCTGGGAGCAGGCGGGGGGCAAATCAACGGCACCACGGAGCCCGCGGGTTCCTACTTTGTCGGTAGCGGGGGAACTATCACACTGGGCGGCGGCGGCAACGTCACGCTGGGCGGCGGCGGAAACGTCACGCTCGGTGGCGGCGGCAATGTAACCCTGGGCGCCGGTGGAAACATCACCCTCGGCGGCGGCGGCACCATAACTCTCGGCGGTGGCGGAAACATCACGCTGGGCGGCGGCGGCGTTGTCACCCTCGGTGGCGGCGGCAACGTCACCCTCGGTGCAGGCGGCAACATTACACTCGGCGGGGGCGGCAACGTCACGCTCGGTGGCGGCGGCGTAACCAGCACGGAATTGGATTACGATTCCGCCAACTCCATCGTTCGTCCGCCACCGGCGGCCACCTACACCATGGAGCCCTCAGCAGTCCGTGTCGACTGGACTGCGCCGGCCTTCGGCGTCGTTCAGACCTACTCCATTTCTCGCAGCGTCAATGGCGGTTCGCCCGTCGTGATCGGCAGCGTGAGCGGCGTGAATGGAAATCCACCCGAGACAACCTTCACCGACACAAATCCAGCCACGTCGGGGACCGTGGTCTACACCATAGCCACCACGCTCGTTCCGGATCAGGGCTCGAGCACGTCACGGCAAAGTGCGCCTTCGCCTCCTGCAATCCTGACGATTGATCAGACCATCGCCCTCGACCCGTTGCCGAGTTCGGTATTAATTTCAGATCCTCCTCTCACGGTTAGGGCGACTGCGCAATCAAATGGTGTCGCGAACAACCAGCCCGTGAGCTTCAGCACGACAGGACCGTGTTCCGCTGGCCCATCAACGGTCGACACGAACAACGACGCAAACAAGGGTAAGTCATCAGCTACCGTGACCCTCAACGGCACAGGAAGTTGCATTATCACAGCGTCTCAGACAGGCGATAGCACCGTTGTGCCAGTCCCCTCGCCTGCTTACAGCGCCGCCGATCCTGTCTCAGGAACATTCATGATCCTGCCCGCAGGTTCGACCCTGACTTCGCAGACCATCACCTTTCCACAATTACCAAACGTGCAGTACGGCAGCAACCCGCTCCCCGTGAGCGCTATGGCCTCGTCGGGACTCACGGTGAACTTCAGCACATCAACGCCGCAACGGTGCACCATCGTCGGCAGCACAATCAAAATCGTCGGTGCCGGCGTGTGCACCATTACGGCAGCGCAAGCCGGAAGCACCACCTACAGCGCGGCCTCAGTCTCCCGGTCCTTCACCATCTTCCCCGCAGTTCTCAAGGTCACGGCTGGAGATCTCACCATCGGTTATGGGCAGGCGATCCCATCCTTGACAATGGACTTCACCGTCACCGGCTTCGTAAATGGAGAGTCCAAGCCGGTATTGAATGGCACCAGCCCGGCGCTCTCCACCACCGCAACCTCAGCCAGCATCCCGGGGAACTATCCGATCGCCGTCTCCACCGGCACCCTCGCCGCTGCAAATTACTCCTTCCTCTACGTGAACGGCACCCTGACCATCACCACCACTGGATCCGTTCCGAAATCCAGCACAACTTGCAATGGAGCGTACAACGGTACCTTCAAAGGAAGCCTGGTTGTCAGCAAGGGGCAGACCTGCATCTTCGTGGGTGGAGGCACCACCGGTACCGTCACTGACACCGGCGGCAATCTCATTCTTCAGGGAGCCTCTATCGGAGGCGGCGTCACGATCACCAGCGGCGGCGCTTTCAGTATCGGTCCGTCCACAACAATTCACGGCAACCTCACTATCGAGAGCCTGCCCAAGAGCACGGTTGCGAACCAAGTCTGCGGCAGCACCATCACCGGTAGCCTGGTCTACCAAAGCAACGGCGCCCCCGTCCTCATCGGCTCCGGCACGTCATCCTGCGCGGGGAACAGCATCAGTTCCAGCCTGCAGGTTTCCAGCAACTCCGCCTCCGTCACCATGAATGGAAACAAAGTCACCGGCAGCATTCAGGTACAGAGCAACCCCGGAGCAACCACGATGAATGGAAACACCGTGGGCGTCAGCCTGCAAGACCAGAGCAACACGGGAGCCACGCAGGTCTTCAACAACATCATCAAGAACGCCCTGCAGTGCCAGTCCAATACTTCCATCACCGGCGGCGGCAACACAGCGGCTTCGAAATCAGGACAGTGCGCGAAATTCTAGAACCGATCGCACAAATCGCAGTTGTGATCTTGAGGACCGCGGCATCGAAGGATCCGCGGTCATCTTTCGCGACGCTTGCAGCTGCCCAAATCTCTCACTTCCAAATCGTGCGGTAAATCGCCAACAACCCAAAAGCGATGGGTGAAGACCATTCTCGGTAGTTGGCCGGCTCCTCGGAATGCCGCGCTCCCGATTGCTGTTAGGATTTCAATGCATGAAACCCAGTCCCGAAGATCTGGCAGCGCAGTATGCGCAGATGAGTGAGACGGAACTTGTGGAACTGGCTCGCTCGTATGATGGCCTGGTTGAAATTGCGCAGTCGGCGTTGCGTACGGAATTTGCGCGGCGCGGGCTTGAACCGCCGCTGGTGGAAGAGCCGGAGGAACCGGAGTTCCGTCGCCTGGTGACGGTGCGGCGTTATCGAGATCTGCCGGAGGCATTCGTGGGACGTTCACTGCTGGAGTCCGCAGGTATTCCAGCGTGGATCGCAGATGAGCATCTCGTGGGGATGAATTGGTTCTACTCCAATCTGGTGGGCGGTATGCGATTGCAGGTCGACGAACGCGACGAAGCGGCTGCGCTGGAGATTCTGGGGCAGAAGGTTCCGGGATCGATCACGTATGGCGAGGAGGAAACCTACGTACAACCGACCTGCCCAAAGTGCGGATCGGCGGAGATCACCCTGGGCGGCGGGACAGAGCGCGGGCGGGCACTTCTGGCGCTATATCTGTTGTCGATTCCGTTGCCGCAACGAAAGCCGGCCTGGCACTGCGATTCATGTGGCGTACAGTGGATGGACGCAGAGAACGATGAGCCACCCGAATAGCTTTCGCACACTCCTTGCCGGTGCCCCCGGTCCCTCTCACCTGGGAGCTGGGATGGCACGATCTCTGTCGTTGTGATCCTTGAATAAGACTTGGATGCCCCCGGTCCGTGGCACTTGGGGACCGGGGAAACTCGGGATCTCTTGAAACAATCCTGTTTCACATCCGTCCATTTCTGTCGGACCGGGAATCGCGAACCCTTTGTTGCCTTCTTCGCCATGGTTGCTTTCGTCGTTGCCGGGATGAATGCAGCGGGGGCAGGAAGCGGAGTAGGGGCAGTCGTTGCAGTCCTCGTCATGGTCGCACACATAGTTGTCGGGAGCGAGTTCGTCACCGGTCGCGGTCTGCTCGGCGGACTGCACGGTATCGGTCTCGTCGAAGGATCTTTTGCGAGTGATGAACCGTGCGGCAATTCTAAGTCCGTTGAAAAGAATTTCGGCCTTTCTCAGATCGAGGCGGCCGTTGAGGACGGCGTCGTTGATGCGTGCAACGGAGAGCTGGATGGCTGCGGGATCTTCGGGAGGAGGCAACTGCAGCGGTCCAAACTTTGTGTCGGCGCCAATGGTATGGATTTTGGAGTGGAAGTAACAAAATCGGGCTCCCTTCAGAGCGGGAGATGCGCAGCGGAGTCCGTTGGACTTGATGTGCCGACAGGCCACGTACATGAAGGTATGTCTCCTTTTTTTTCCGCGTTTTTGAAGCAAGTTCCTGATTCCGCGCAACTTAGCCGCGGAAGGGGGTCCCGTAAATGATTGAAAACACGGGAGTTATTATCCAAAATCGTCAAAACTAAAGACTTAGCGGTGGATGGGTTGTGACTCCCTAAATAGGGTTGCCTCAAAAAAGCGGGCGGCCCGAAGTGATTTCTCACCTGGGCCGCTGTTGTCATGTCAGATTTTGCTACCTGAGACAAGTTTAAGGATTTTGGAGAAATAACTCGCAAAGTTTGGAGAAAAAAGATCTTGAACGGAATGAGGAAGATGAGATGGATTTCCGAAGGGTTGGGTATTGACAACTAAGCGAGGGGCCGCGCGATCCCCAGGATTTGAGAACGGGATTGCACCGAGGCGCTCTAATTTCCTAAACGGTGGCGTATATCAGCGACCAGCGGATCATCAGACGATTGCCCGCGAATGGCGAGATAGCTTTTGTAGAAATCCGCGAACCCGGCGCTCTTCATGCCCTCGCGTGCGCGGCCCTCGTAGTAGTACACGGGCGGAAAGTATGCAAACGTGGGCACATTGTCATCGAATAGCTCGGTCGCTTCGCCGCGCCGCTTCAAGCATCGATCGAACTCCGCATCCGCCTGGGTGAACGCCCCCGCTTCGATATATATGCGTCCCAGGTCGAAGCGGCCGATCCAGGTGTCAAGCAGGTCGTTCGCGGCCATTAGCTGACGAATTGCTTCGTTGGTGTCTTTCTTTTTCATCGCGATCAGGCCGGCAATGATCTTGCCATAAGCCTGCGACTCGCTGGTGAGCGATGAAGAAAGACTGGACGCGAGCTTTCCCGCTTTGCCGAGCTCACCGGCATCAACATAGGTGCTTGCCGCGAGGAACTGAATTGGATCGATGTGGCTCTGAGCGAGTGCCTTGTCGGTATCAGCGAGTGCTGCGGCATGGTTCCCCTGCGACTCCTCGATCTTCGCAAGCATTACGAACTTTCTGGCTGCGCTGTCGTTGTTCTTGGCCGCAAGATCGGCGGCAGCGCCTTGCTTAAGGATGCTGACTGCGTCGGCATGCTTGTCCTGGTAAGCAGCAAGATCAGCGAGTCCTGCCGCGGCGGTGGATGCGGCACCCGGGCCAAAGCTCTCAAGCTGGTGGTACGATGCGGTCGCATTTTCGATCTGGCCTTGTCCCAATTGCGCTTCGGCCAGCACCAGGTAGCCCTGCGCCGCTTTCGGATTGATGGAGAGCGCGGTGCGCGCCTCTTTTTCGCTCCCGGCAAAATCCCCAGCAAAAGCGCTGATGAATGCCAGGTTCAGCCGCGAACTGACGCCCTTCGGCACAATCTCAACCGCGCGCTTCGCTGCCTGGAGCGCCTTGGGCGCGTTGCGCAACTGCGTATAGCAGATCGATAGATTATTCTGTCCCACGCGGTCAGCCGGGTATTTCGTGACCAGCCGCGTGTATTCCTGTACGCAGTTCTGCCAGTCTCCGGCGATGCGATAGTAGAGCCCGCGATCGCGATACTGTTCGCGTTCCGTCATGTCGTCGACGTACTGCATCGCCTGCTGCATGTACTTCAGAGCATCTTCGGGCTTTCCCAGGTTCTCGGCCATGGCCGCCATGCCGGTATAGGCCCATGTAAGTTTCGGATCCAGTTCCGCGGCCTTCTGGAACGAATTGAAAGCATCCTGGAACTTGCCGGCAAACTGCTCATCGGTGGCGATCGAGGCCTGGTGAACCGCCTCGAGCGATGCGGCTTTAAAGCCTCCGCTCACCTCGGCAAATTGCACTGACTTCGGCGTCGAGTCGCCCAGCGCCTTGCGGATGGGCGCCGCCAGTTGTGGAAGGCTCGTGAGTATTTCCTGCTTGTTGGTGACCTTTACCTCGGACCTTGCGATCTCCTTGCCGCTGACGGCATCGAGAGCGGTGGCAGAGATCTCATACTCGTCGCCTCGGAGATTGATCTCGCCCGTGATCACCGTATTGATGTTCTGATTCAAGGCGACCAGCCGTGCCGACGACTCATCCAGCTTGTCAGTGGGATTTGGAAGCTTCTCGGCCAGCTTGCGGGCCTCGGCGCGGCCGTAAAGGTTCACGAAGCTTGCGCCTTCGAGGGCCACCCCGAGCATCTGCTCCAGCGAGTTATCCAGCAGCGGGTCGCCGGTGTGATTCGCGAAATCGCCAACCAGCACCGATACCGGGCCATGCGTCCCCGGTTGCGCGGCCTTTTGCCTGCTGATGACGAACCACGAAGATCCGGCTGCGATTGCCACAATCAGCACGCCGGCGATTGCGAGTCGCGGCCATGGAAGCTCGCGGATGCGGTTCATGCGCAACCGCATTGAAGAAGCTGAGACTTTTCCGGTGGCTTTCCAGGAGCGGAGATCCGCCTCCAGTTCTTCTGCTCTCTGGTAGCGGTTTGCAGCATCCTTCTCGAGACACTTGGCGATAATGTTGCTCAGCGTTCCGGGGATGTTCTTGTCGATCTCCGACAACGGCACCGCACGCTGCTGGGTGCGCTTGAGCAAGCTCGCCACCATGCTCTCTGCCCGGAAAGGCATGGAACCGGTCAGCATCTCGTAGCCGATCAGCCCCAGTGCGAAGATGTCTGATCGCTGATCCAGCTCCTTGCCGAGTGCCTGCTCGGGCGACATGTAGTCGAGTGTTCCCACAAGCGCGCCGGTCTGCGTCATCCCGTCGCTGCTGTCGATCATGCGCGCGAGCCCGAAATCCATCACCACCACGCGACCTGTATTTTCCCGCATCACATTTTGCGGTTTGAGATCGCGATGAAGGATCCCCACTCCATGCGCCGCTTCCAGGGCCACACATATCTGCTGGAAGATTTCAATTGCCTCATCCGCCGGCAGTTTCCCGCGTTCCTCAAGGATGCTGCGCAGATCGCGGCCTTCGACCAATTCCATCGTGACAAAGCGCATCCCCGCGTCTTCGGACAGGTCGTAGAGGCGGACCACGTTCCGGTGCGTCACTTTGTGCGAAAGGCGCAGCTCCTGTTTGAATCGGTCCACGACGCCCGCATTCCGGGCCAGCTCCGGCCGGATCACCTTGAGTGCCACCAGGCGCTCCAGTTCCAGGTCCTTTGCCTTGTAAACCGAACCCATACCTCCCGTGCCCAGGATGGTCAGAATCTCATAGCGCCTGGCAAGTACGGTTCCGGGCTGCAGCTCAGGTTGGGGGTCGCCCCATCCGCCAGGCAACTGCGTTCCGGCCACGGCTCTGGTCTGACGAGTTCCCTCCGCACCGGTCGTTCCATCGGCGTGAGTTGGCGGGACCATGGTCTGGTCAGAACGGGTCGGCGGTACTATCGGCTGATCAGGATGGGAAGGCGGCACAAGCGTATCCCTCGCCTGCCCGTCATCCGCGGAGTTGCTGAACGCAAGGGATGAGCCAGGCTCGGTGGGCTTGTCACTTGTGGCGCGATTCGGGATCTCATCCATAACGGTACGTATACATACGGGCAAACTTCGACGTTGATGGGTCGACCCGGGTAATTCCTTAAGAATATTACGATTTGCGGACTGGGTCGATCCAATTTGACCGCGATCGTTCGATTCCCGGACCTCCAAAGGCAAGAGCGTCTTCGTTCCCCGTTCTCGTCGGAGCTGCCTTAAAGGCGGGTTCAAACCTGGCCCCAGTCCCGCTTGACTGGCGGGAGAGGTGTCCGGGCCGCATTTGTGCCCTAAGGTCTTTGGGCTGTGTCTGGAGCGCCCAGGGAACAGACGGGCACTGATGAGGTGCTTTCTTTAGCCGGCCTGGATGATCCCCTGGCGCAGAGCGACGGTGGCGGCCTCGGTTCGATCGGCCACCTGAAGCTTCGCGCTGATGTGGTTGATGTGGTTGCGCACCGTGTAATGACTAATTTGAAGCACCCCGGCGATCTCCTTGTTGGTGAGTCCCCGGGAGACCATTTCGAGGATTTCGATTTCGCGGGCGCTCAAGCCGGTTCGGGATTCCCTCTCCGCCATCCACTGAACCATGCGTTCAGGAAGATATATGCCCCCGGCGATCACGGTTTCGATTGCCGCAACAATTTCTTCGCGCGGCGCATTCTTTGAAAGATATCCTCGAGCGCCTGCTTTGACTGCCTGATAAATCTCCTCCTCGTATTCATAGCTGGAAAGAATAATTGCCCGCGGCCTGTTGTCGCTGGTCTTGAGGAGATTCAGCAGATCGATTCCATTGATACCCGGCATGCGCAAATCCAAAAGCATCACGTCGACACTTGAGCGCTTCAGGATTTCCATTGCTTCTTCGGCGGAGTGGGCCGCGCCAGCGAGCTTCAACCCGGCCTGCCTTCGCAAGAGGGAAGCTAATCCAGCGCGAACAACTGGATGGTCATCGACTATGAGAACTCGAACAACTCTAGACTCTGGTGCGTTCATCATGGGTCTTCCTCATTTGAAGCTGAATCAGCCAGCGGTGTGAGAGCGCCCGCAGGAAAGACGGTGGAAGGGGAGCAATGACGTGGACCGCAGTTCCCTGTCCGGGTGAGCTGTTGATCAGGAAAGAAGCGGATATGTTGTCCGCGCGCTTATGCATCCCGCGGATGCCAAACCCCGCCGAATCGCTGGACACAACAAATCCTTTTCCGTCGTCCTTGATGATCATCTCAACCGTGGATCTTCGATATACAAGCGAGATAGTCAGGCGCGAACAATGAGAGTGGCGTATCGCATTGGCAATGGCCTCGTACCCGATTCGCAGCAAAGTATCGGAAACACGCAAAGGAATGTTCTGCATTTCTCCTTCGCTCGCCGTCATGATTGCAACCGAAGAATTTTGAAAAATCATGCGGCGGGCGCAATGATCCAGCGCAGATAACAACCCAAGGGACTCGAGGTGCTCTGGGCGCAATGCCGAGATGCTGCGCCGCGCCTCTTCATGGCTATTGCGAACCATGCCCTGCGCCAGCTCGAGTTGCGGCGTGATATCGATCCCGTCTTTCACGTCCTCGCAAATGGCTTCCAGTTGAAAGCCGAGACCGGCAAAGCTCTGGGCCAGGGTATCGTGCATTTCATGAGCCAGGCGCTGCCGCTCATCCAGAACAGCCTGCATCCGCCAGCGCTGCACGAAGAAAAAGCCAGTCATCCCGGCACCGGAGAGAAGCAGCAGGCAGATGGCGAGTTCAATGATGTGAGCCGGACTCCACCATGGAGGCCCCTCAAGCACTTCGATATCGCCGAAGGATGGAAGCAGCAAGGCAAACGCGGTGAGGTCATGCGTGTACCTCGAATCGGTTACGCAGATGCCTCGCAATCTCAGCTTGCTTTTCTCCTTGAGCCCTTTGAGATGAAGTGAGCGCCCCAGTCCCGTCACTACCGCAATGAACGATTGGCTCTCATCCTCCAGTGTCAGGATTTCGGTTCCATTCCCTCCATCATGTTTCTCCACAAGCTTTCCTTGTACTTCCACATACTCGGCGTCGAAGGCCCCGGTCGCGGCCTGCGATGCCGCAACTGCAACTGGAGACGCCGGGGTGTGGGACCAGAGAACATGAATGTCCGCATTGCGTAGTTCCGAACTGAAATCGTGCAGGTACGCGTCGCCTCGGGCTTCGATTTCATCTCCGATTTGCAAAGGGGCATGCGGACGACTGCTGGAGATCGCGATTCCACCGGTCGAGTCCTGGATGTAAAGCATCGGCGAGGTGATGGTAACAGCGCCACGGACGATCACCGAGGTGGGCATGCCTGGAGACAGAATGCGAAGACTGCTGATTGTCTGCGCGTGCACATCTGAGCGGTGTGCCTGTACGTCGCGCTCGATTGGTTCGAGGAATCGATCGTGCGGGGCCGGTTCCATTCCCGATGGCAAGAGGTTGGGAACCGCCAATTGAGGCTGTTCGCTCCCTATCATCGATGCCAGATCGCCTTGCGTTGCAGGCCGAATCTCGACATTTCTCCACTGCGCGCCCGTGTTATACGACTTGAGGCCGAAACGCCCGGATTTGATGCAGCCGGGATCTCGAATTGCGATTGTAGTTGTTTCATTTTTCTGGGAAGTAGCACTGATTGCGAAGTCGCAATCAAAAGCCAAAAACTTGAGGTGATACCACTGCCCTGCGTACACACGGGGCCCGACTGTCCTGGCTGCGAATTCTCTCCATCCATAGTCGGCGCGGCCCATCATCAGCGTATTGTCCAGGTCTCGCAATCCCGCCATGTACCCGTGGTAGGCATCCACCCCGGTTTCTTCGTCGCTTCCACGGATGATCAATCCTGCATCGCCATACTGCCCGAGGAGGAGTACATCCGCTTCCACGGAGTAGTTGGTCCAATAGTCGGGGCCCGTCATCAGCTTGGCTCCGCGCTCGTCGGAGTTATTGGTCATTACTCCGTCGGCATACTGCCAGGTACCACCGAAAGCCTGCCAATCCTCCTGCTTTTCAAGCGAGACGGACGCCTGTTCGGTTGGATCTCTGCGCGTGACTGAGCGGTAGGTAAACGCGACTGTCGCGACGAGCACCACGACTGTTGCTGCAAGCAGCGCCAGGAGGATGCTCTTTCTTGCTTTGCCGCGGCTCATTGCGATACCCACCATGACATGGTCTCGATCTGGCGGATTTCGGCTGAATCGAGGTTCTCCCGCGTCATCAGGACCGGTTGAACCAGGGTTTCCGCAGGTCCAGACGTACCCTGGATCTCGCTATTCATCAGCCGCATCGCAATTCGGCCTAATTCGTAGGTATTCTGCACCACCACGGAATCAATGCCTCCGTCGCGGATGGGCGGGATCAGGTCCTGGTCAAATCCGATGAGCTTGATCACGCCAGCCTTGGAAAACTCGGCAAGGGCGTAATAGGTTCCTCGAGTTGCAGCCAGCGAGAGGGCCACGATTGCGTCGAGCGGCGTGTTGCCGGCGAGAAGCTCTTCAGCACTGTGCTGTTGCTGCGGCACACTCGACAGACCAAGTCTGCGGGCAACAACACGAATGCCGGGAAATTCAGTGTTGAGCGTGGATTCAAAGCTCCTTTCCCGAACCGTGATGCTCTTGAGTTCCGGCTGGATTCCCACGATGGCGATGTTCCCTTTGCCATGAAGAATGAAGCCAATTCTCCGCGCGGCAATCCGTCCTCCCGTCTCCTCGTCGTTCAACACATAACTAAGTTTGGGGCCCGATGGGATGCCAAGCTCCGTGTCGATAACCACGACCGGAATTCCCTGATCAAGGACACGTCGGATGGGGGATCTGAGGGGAAGGGTCTGGATCGGCGTGACAATGATTCCGGCCATTCCCCGATCGACAGACTTCTCAACGAGAGAAATCTGCGTTTGTGTATCATCGTCCCGCATGGGCGCATTCCAGTAGAGATTCAAACCGGCTGAACGCGCCGCGGCAGCAGCGCCGGCGTGTTCCGGCTCCCAAAGCGCTGTTCCGCAGGTTCGGGGAATGACGGCAATGGTCAGAGGGGACCGCTTACAGCCGGTGCAGAAAAGCATAACGAGCAGAAAAAAGACTGATGCGACCCTGATCTCAAAGCGGAGGTTCTTCCATCGTCCCACTGCATTCCTCCTCAGCCAGGTTTCTACCGATCCTCTACGAGTTGGCCGTATCGTGTCTTCGCACTGTTGCCAATGGCCTCGGCCTTGCGAAGGTCAGTAAGAGTTTGAACCAAGCCCTTGAGTTCCTCCTTGGAATTTGTTTTCCGGAGGGCCAGTATGAGCGTATAGAGAGCTTGTTGATCTTTGGGTGCGAGTTTCAGTGCCGCGCGGCATGCCCTGATGGCCGGGTCGAATTGTTCATCCTGCAGGTAAAGCGACGCCAGCAGATCGAAGGCCTCGACCAAATGCGGATCCAGTTGAGTGGCCTTGGTGGCTTCTGAAATAGCTTGAGTGACGCTCTGCCCATAGCCGGCCTTTGAATCGGGCGGAGACCATGAGAGAGATTCGGCGAGCAGATAATGCCCGAAAGCGTCCCTGGGATGTTCGCGCACCTGGCGTTTGAAGTTCTCCAGGGCTGCGGCATGATTGTGGCGCTGCGACTGGGCAATGCCCTCCGCGGAAGCGGCCATGGAATTGGCCGGATCCAGCGCGTGGGCGCGTTCAAAATCGGCCATCGCTTTCTCCGTGTCGCCATTCTGCCCGTAGAGGACGCCCCTTGCCATGTAGAGAGGACCCGAGTTCGGTAGCTGCTTGATGCCGAGGCTTACGATGTCTGACCCGACGGCGAACGAGCCATGCGCGGCGGCAAGGGTCGCAAAGTCGAGATAATTGGCTGCGTCCCTGGGATCCGCAGCCATCGCGGCGCGCAAAAGTTCAATCGCCTGCGGAGTCTCGTTGTTCGACTCATGAATGGCGGCAGCGAGACGCAGTGCGCGACAATCGGCCGGCTGCGCATCGAGCAATGGCTGAAGAGTTGCCAGCGCGTCGGTCGAAGTCGTAGAGCGCCACTGGTACAGAGCCAAATCATAACGAGCGGCAATATTCTGCGGCTGGATGGCGACCAGTTGTTGGAAATGAGCGATTGCCTCGGCAGTGCGATTCAAGTGGACGAGGCAGATCGCGTAGGCCATGAGCGCATCGGGTTGGGAAACGAGCATATCTTCAGCGGCCGCGAAATCCTGAGCTGCGGCGGCGTAATTCGCCTGGAGATATTCAAGGACGCCAAGCATTCCATGGGCGGTGGTGTTCTGCGGTTCAGCGGAAATTATGCGGCGGAGTTGCGGGATCGCATTTGCGGACTGCGCTTTGTAGTTGAGTTGCGCGGCGCCTTCAAGCGCTGGTAGATAGTCCGGCGCGATATTCAGGGCATGCTGATAGGACGCGAGCGCCTCTTCCCCATGGCTCGATCTTTCCAGGCCGACGGCACGAAGAGTCCAGAGCTTGAACGAGCGCGGATCGACACGAAGCAATTCGTCGGCCAGGTGCACTGCATCCTCATTGCGACCTTTTTGCAGCGCATCCATCACCGTGGCAGCTGAAGGCTGAGCGGCCTGGGCTAGAACACAAGGAGACAGCGCAGGGACCAGACAGGCCACGAGCATTGACAGTGCCGCCTGAGGCAATACCCGTCGCATCAATTGCCACTCCTTTCCAACGGGCAATTTAAGATCACGGCCTTGACTTCAGGAGCCGCAGGCAGTGACCTCCTGCGAAAACTGCTATTGCCCGTCCGCAATGGTCCGAAAGAATCTTCGAGGCGATTCTACCCGCGGCTGGAGCGTGGGACAAATTCTCACTGGTTCCAACGAAGCGGATGGCTCTACGCAAAAGTTCTGCGGCGACGGGAGCAAGCGCAGGCACTTTCTGGCAATGTCGATGGCTCCGCGTTGATTTGGCCACCAACGGAAGCCGATCTACTTGCCTTGCGAAATTGATCGAGCCGGGCATCCTAGAGGCACAGGGGCCCACCCAAAGGCTGGAGACTGGGATACTGGTCGGTCGGAATGGGACAAAGAACCCATTGACAGGGCAAGAAGACATCTTCTACAAGGATACGAAATCGGGGAAACGTTTTCCGACACCAAGGTAAACCCCCAAGATTTGCCGTTCAGGAGGTATTCATGCCACGACGCAGGGTGTCTTACCTTGCTACCTTGTTGTGTTCCTTCTCTCTTCTGGCCATGCCCGCGTTTGCACAGTTCACCGCGAGCATCCAGGGAGTGGTTCAGGATCCAACAGGAGCAGGGGTCGCCAAAGCACAAATCGAACTAGTTAACGTAGCCACCGGAGTGACGAAGACCCAAGCTTCTGACGCTTCTGGCAACTACCGCTTCGTGAGTCTCGCTCCCGGCAACTACAAGGTAACTGTCGAAGCCAGGGGGTTTTCCAAAGCTCAAGCTGAGGTGACACTGCTGACGGAGCAGAATGTCAATCTCCCGATCTCGTTGCGGGTCGGCTCCGCCACCGAGTCTGTGGTGGTCAGCACCCAGGCGCCCATTGTCGACACCGCTGACAGCCGTACCGAGATGACGCTCGACAACAAGGGTGTGACACAACTGCCAATCGTGGGGCGCAACCTCGTCACCCTTGTGACCATGGCACCTGGCGCCTCGGGGCTCGGAACCAGCACATCCGGCAGCCCGGCTTCGGGAGTAGACAATTACTCGACCGAGGAGCAGGTGGATGCCAGCGCCAATGGCCAGGGACAAAACAACAACCAGTACGTGGTCGACGGTCTCGACGTTACCAGCGGTATTCGCCAAGGCGTGTTAAACCTGACTCCGCAGCCTGAATCCATCCAGGAGACCAGCGTTCAGGTCAATACGTTTTCGGTGGAACACAGCCGGGCTGCAGGGTTGCAGACGATCTTCACAACAAGATCGGGTTCGGATGCGTTTCACGGTTCCGCATCAGACTGGTTCAACTACCAGGGAATGTTCGCCAGCCAGCACTTCGTCGGCTATCCCTATAAGCCTTTCCACTCAAACAACATGGACTTTGCGATCGGAGGTCCGATCGCTCCGCACCACGACAGCTTCTTCTATTTCGCGCTCGAGCCATTGCGATCATCGGCGAGCGCCGGTGGATCGGTGACATTCGCGGCACCGGAATTCATTGACTTCGCCCAAACAAATTACCCAAACACAATCGGCACGCATGTGTTGACGACGTATTTGCCGACAGGTGTAGCCGGCGCCACGGTCCAACAAACCGCAGCGCAAGTGTTCGGGGCCAGTTGCGGTACGGCGGCAGGACAGAACGGCGTCCCCTGCACTCTGCCCATTATTGACATTGGTTCTTTCGGCGCCACACAGATTCGCAACGGCACACAATACTTTGCACGTATTGACCAGGGCTTCAAGAAGGAGCGCATCTACGTCAGCTTGTTCCGCACGCTTCTGCTAAGCGGAGCGGCTTCGCCGATGCCGCAATTCTCCGCGTTGAACAACACCTGGCAAGTTGCCGGTCAGGCCTCGTGGACGCACACTTTCTCGTTGAATACGCTGAACGAGGTCACCGCGGGGCAGAGCCGCGTGGAAGGTGTTTTGGGCAGCGGCGCCAAGGACTACACGGTTCCATCGATCTCAGTGAACGGCATTAACGCCGATGGCGGCCAGGCCTATGGGGTGGGATTCGCGCAGGGCGACTTCATCCAGCACAATTGGCACTGGCGTGACGTCCTGACCCACGTACGCGGCACGCACACGCTCAAGTTCGGGTATGAGGGCTGGTATGGCGACGATGTGGAACCGTTCCAGGGCCCCTGGTCGCAGCCTAAGTTTGCCTTCGACAACCTGCTGAAGCTCGCTCAGGACGCACCTACGAACGAGAACGGCATCATGTATAACCTGAACACCGGAACGCAGCAGTTGTGGAACTGGGATGCCGCCGCGAGGACCTTCGGTCTCTTCGTGGAGGACACCTGGAAGGCTCGGAAGAACCTTACCCTCACGCTCGGCCTGCGTTACGACGACAGCGGCAATCCATGGTCGAAGAGCGCGTCGACTGTCTTTGGCAACTTCTACTTGGGCACAGGCAGCACGCAGCAAGAACAGATCGGGAATGGGTACGCGAAGGCGACCCAGAACGCTTTGCTGCATTCTGTCGATAACCTGTGGAGTCCGCGAGCCGGCTTTGCCTGGGATCCAACGGGCAGCGGGGACTGGGCGATCCGGGGTGGATGGGGACTCTACGCCAATTGGCTTACATCGGCCAACGTGCAGGAAGAGTTCCGCGGCAGTCCTCCGGGTCTAATTGAAGCATCTTTCTCCGCTGGAACTGCAACGCCTCCCATCTTCAGTCTGGGAACCACGAACAAACCGCCATTCGGGTTTACGTTCCCGACGTTCCCCGGAGGCGTGGACTCGAAGGGCGGCCGGGTCGGCGGAAACTTCCCGATTGGAGGCATCAATCCCCTGCTCAAATCACCATGGGCGGATATATGGTCGCTCAGCGTGGAACGGAAGATCACGCGTACGGTTGCCGCCACGGTGGGTTACAACGGATCGCACTCCTGGAACATTGTGGGGAACGGCAATTCGGTGGGGAATGTCTCTTACGGGGTCGACATTAACGGTGTGCCCGGAGACCTGATTGCACACGAAAGCCTGGTGCGCACCGGGCTTAACTCGAGCTTCGGGGCGATCAACTATGCCGATAACAATCGGTATGGCAACTACGACGGAGTGTACTTCGATGTGAAAGGACGCTTCTCGCGTGGATTCATCGACGCCTCCTATACACGTTCCAGATCGAAGGATGATGGTCTTGCTTATCCAACCCCGGATAACCCCGGTCAGTACTACGGACCGTCTGTTTTCGATGTGCCTAATCGATTCTCACTCAGCTGGAATTACTCGCTGAAAGGGTTGAACCAGGGCAAAGGCGCATCGGGAATGGTGACCGGAGGCTGGGGTCTGAGCGGTACAACCATCTTCCAGTCCGGGTATCCGTTCACCGGCTCTAACTTCAACGGGTTTGCACCGATTTGCCAAGACACCTCGAGCGGCGCTCCTCCATGTCCGTCGTCGGCGAATCCTGCTGTCGGCCTTCAGTCGTACAGCGGCGATTACAACGCGGATGGCAATAATCTCGATTATCCGGATGCTACGAGTTACAAACAGTCAACAGACAACAAAGCCTGGCTGACCGGAGCAATCCCGAAATCGGATTTCGCTGTGCCGGCATTTGGGCAGGAAGGAAATGAGAAGCCCATGCAGTTCCGCGGGCCGAATTTCTTTGAGACGAATACCAACGTCTACAAAGACACTCCCATCACGGAACACGTGAACTTCCAGATTCGGTTTGAATTCTTCAACCTGTTCAACCGGGCAAACTACGCAAACCCGGACGCGAACTTCCCGGATGGAAGCTTCGGCGCTGCAACTGGATCGCACGAGCCGAGGTTCTGGCAACTGGGCGGGAGGATTTCGTTCTAACCCCGGCAAGACCCAACAGGCTACACTTGACGGCCGGCACGCTTCTGAGCGCGCCGGCCCGTCGTTTGTATGGCCACAAGAGTGAATCCTGAATCTTCGGGCTTACAATTCTTCATCAGAGTCGGACATGACCCTGGTCCACATGATTCGCCTGAGAACCTTCGGCTGCATCGGCACGCTGCTCTTTCTGATATCGGGCCTTGTGGCGCAGCCGCGTGAGGATCGAACCGGACAGATCGTCTCGGCTCTAAGGAATGAGCAGTACGAGGACGCATTGAAGATGCTTCGCCTCGCTGTTCAGCAGTCCCCTGGCGATTCCCAGCTTTGGACGATGCAAGGCGTCGCATATAACGGCGTGGGTAAACCCGAGGAGGCGCTGAGCTCATTTCAGCACGCGATCAGGCTGTCCCCAGACAATATTCCGGCTTTGCAGGGAGCCGCACAGATTGAGTTCAATCAGGGGAATGCGGGCGGCCTTCCCATCCTTAAACATCTTCTTCAACTTCGCCCCGACGATCTGACCAGTCACGGCATGATGGCCATACTCGAGTACCAGCAGGGCAACTGCATCGCGGCGTTGCCTCACTTCGAGCGAGCGATAACGCTGTTCGAGTCTCGACCGGCTGCACTGCATGCCTATGCCGCCTGCCTGGTGAAGCAGAGGCAGTTTGAGAAAGCAGCAGGGGTCGTTCAGACGAGCCTCGCATTGCATCCTGAGGATGCACATGAACGCCGGATTCTGGCTTCGATTCAACTTGTAGCGAATCATCCCGCGGACGCGGCAGCCACGCTCGAACCTTTGTTGAACGCGACCCCCGACGCACAGACTCTTGAACTGGCGTCCCAGGCGTACGAGCAAGCCCACGAGACGGAAAAAGCGGTCGACGCTTTGCGAGAAGCAATCCTACACGACCCGGAGAATGTCGACCTCTATGTGGAGTTCGCAGCGATCTCTGAAAAGCATCAATCGGTCCAGGTCGGCATCAACGTCGTGAACGATGGGATTAATGTGCAGCCGAAGGCGGCGCCTCTCTACTTCGCGCGAGGAATGCTCTACGTCCAGCTCTCGGAGTATCAGAAAGCGCAGGACGACTTCGACACCGCCTACAAACTCGATCCGAAGCAGTCGTTGACAGCCGCGGCGCAGGGGCTCACAGCGGTGCAGCAGAACAATCTTGGCAGCGCTTTGGCGGGCGTTCAGGAAAAGCTTCGTGCGAGGCCGGGCGATCCAATTCTGCTCTACATGCAGGCCGATGTGCTTGCACAGCAGGATCCTGAACCCGGCACCGCGGAATTTCTGACCGCCGTCAATTCAGCAAAGAAGGCCGTTGCGCTGAAGCCGGCGCTAGGTCCGGCACACACTGTTCTTGCGAAGCTGTATCTGATGGGAGGCCAATATCCCGAGGCCGCCGCGGAATGCCGGAAAGCGCTCGAAGATGATTCCACGGACCAGACAGCGCTCTACTACCTGGTTCGAGCGTCGCGGAAGACGGATCGGAAGGACGAGATTCCCGGATTGCTGAAGCAACTTGCGCTCATGCGTCAACAGGCCGCCAATAAGAAGCGCGAAGAGAATCGCTTCAAATTGGTCGAGACAGAGTCCGACTCCAAATAAAAGTCAAACGACCTTGATGCGATATACGCACCTTTTTCCGCCGCGGAGGATCGATTCCTCGAGTTCCGCCTTGACCGGCCGCCCGAGGATCTCAGAGTATGCTGCCTCCTGCCATCCCAGC
This sequence comes from Occallatibacter sp., assembly GCA_036495975.1. Taxonomy (GTDB): domain Bacteria; phylum Acidobacteriota; class Terriglobia; order Terriglobales; family Acidobacteriaceae; genus Telmatobacter. The sequence continues at coordinate 94,097 of DASXLY010000020.1, forward strand.
GTGCAATCGCAGAAGCCAGGAGGAGTGACGCCCTCTTTCACCATCGGACAACTGCAGTGTGGGCCTTTGTCAACGATACGAATTGTGCCCTTCGCCGCATCGTAGGTGGCTTCGGCCATCCAGTTCCTGCGGCCCTCTTCAAGAAAGCCGTTGATGTTGCCCCTGTAGCGGTCGATCAGGCCGGCGCGATAAGTGTCTGCACATTTGCCTCCGAGCGAGTGCAAAATCTGTTTGCGTTCCTGCTCAGGTAATGCGGATTCAATGGTCTCGATCAGCTTGGAAAACCGCAGGAGCGCGGCATCAGCTCGATCTTGCGATTCTTTCAGTTCCTTTGGATCACAAGCTCCGCCAGTTTGCGCCCCGATCTTCACGCTACCGCACAGACTTGTCGCACACGCGGCGGCTGCACAACTCAGAAATTCTTTTCGATTGATCATGACTGTAGCTTTTCCTTTCAAAGCTTCGCCACAAATCTGCCGGCTGCGGCAGTCCTGCCGGGTCTCTGCGAATCAGCTGCTGAGTTTCACGTAGGTGCTGTAGCTCTCCTTATCGATCGACATGAAAGGCCGCATGGTGACCTGGCGACCGTCGATAGAGGTTGCCACCCAATCGCCGCCGGCATTGCTGACCGGCTTCGCCTGGAGCAACGAACGGGAATCGAATGCAGGTTGCGACTCCGCAATCGCCATCAGGACCAGCGGGCCTTGCACGAGGGCCACGAACTTTGGATGGTTCGCGTCAACCGGCTCGAGGCGCAGGGGCATCGGAAGCTGGATTTCGATGCGGTCGCCATCTTTCCAGGTGCCGCGGATGGCCGCGAAGGTTCCAGGGTCGACGGAAACCCGCTTGCCGTTGACCATAAGCACTACGTCGGATGTCGTCCATGCCGGAATCCGAACGTAGACCGTTTGCTCGTGTGGCTGTGATGCCGAAATTCGCATTTCGATCTTGTTGTCGAACGGATACTTCGTGACCTGAGTCAATGCGAGGCTGGCTCCGTCATCTGTCCAGCGGACGCTCGACGGTGTGAACAGGTTCACATAGATGCCGTCACTGGAACGCAGATAGGTACTGATGTGATAGTCGGCTGCAAGCTGCGGGAAGGTGCCGGAGCAGCAAGGCCACTTGTCCTTGTACCAGACTTTTGAACCCGTGCCGGCGTAGTCAGAGTAGTAGAACGAGGTTCCATCCGCCTGGATCGGCCAGGCGCCGAGAATGGTGTTGTAGAGAATGCGCTCCATGCTGTCGCCATAGTGCGCGTCCTTCGTAACCCGCAACAGATAGCGGGTGATCTTGAAATGACCGTAAGCACCACAGGGAGTCTCGAAGCTGGCGTGAGTCAGGGCCAGGCTGTCGCCCAGTTGACCCACTCCGGGTTCACCAAAGGCTTCATTCGGTCCCCATCCACCGGTCGCGAAGCTCTGTGTCTTTTCGATCATCTCGAACCCGTTTTTGGCGGCGTGCAGATGCTTCTCGCTGCCCAGCGTGATGTAGGCCTGCATCGCCGAACTGAATGCGTTCACATGGCTGTACGCGTGCTCAAACGGGAGCACATTATTGCCTTCCGCCAGCGGGTTGAAGTAGGTGTCATCCTCCAGATACTTCTTCGCCATATCGAGATAGAGAGTTTTCCCGCTGCGCTGATAGGCGAGGAACAGATTCTCAGGCAGGGTGTAGGTTTCGTCCCACGTAAATGCCGTATCCTTGTGCGACCGAGAGCGCTGTTCTGCCCGGGACAGCGCTTTTTCCGGCAGGTAGGCGACAATGGCGCGAGTCAGCTTTTCATGAATATCCATCGCCATTGGATCATGGGCATATTCAAACGCATCGATCAGCCCGCAGGAGAGCTTGTCGTAGGTGTAAGCGGGAAGCCTGTAATCGACGAAAAACTTCGCCTTTGCATCGAGGGTCTTGCCATAACCAGCGACCAGCCGATTGATTTTCAGGCGAGTCGCCTCTGAGCCGGTAACGGCATAGGCGCGAGATAGCCCGGACAGATATTGACCGAAGGAGTGGCCGGCTATAAAGCCATGAAAGTCATTTTGCTCGAGACTGAACCCTGTGAGGTCGTACCAGCCTCCCATGTCCTCACCCGGCGAAGGTAATCCCGCGACCTGACGGAACACCTTCAGCATGCGGTCTTCCTCGAGATTGAGAAAACGGGAATGGTTCTCATCGAACTGCCGTTTCATCGGTCCTTCGTGCAGTTGCACGTCACGGTAAGGAAAGACAGAAAGGGGCGTCGAGACGACGGCCAGGGATTTGTCCTGGTCTGCCAAGGCCGGGAATGAACGAAGAGCGCACAAGGCGGCGGCACTGGAACCGGCCGTCTTCAGAAAAGTTCTGCGAGCGATTTTACGGATCATAGTCGACGACGCCTTTGCGACGAGAAATCGTTTACCCAGCAGCCTAGGTTCGTGTATTTTCTCTGTCAATGGGTCATTGAAGCTATGCTGCGCAGTCCACCGGCACGTAACGCTCAATCCAGCCTTTTGCGGGTCTCGCTTTTGATCCAAGTCCAATTCAAGAGAGAAACGATCAATGACATTTACTCGTCGGGCTTTGCTGGGGAGCGCAGCGGCGCTCTCGGCCCAAGTGCTTCTTTCTCGCCGTCTGCATGCGTTGACCGGCGCTGAGGGTCCTGTTCATGGCAACCTCACTGCCCGGCCGGGAGTTCTGGACCTGATCCTTACCGCGCTCTCGCCGAGCATTCTGCGCATCAGCATCTCACCTGCGAACGACGCACCTGAGTTAACCGAATTGGGCGTCGTCAGCAACCGGGGAAGAACCCTCGCCGGTCCCGGGCAGGTTCGTTCCGAGACCATCTCGTGGGGCAAGTATTCCCTCAGGATCGCGGACGGCCCTCTTCATGTGACTGCTTTCGAAGGCCCCAAGCTGCGGCAGGAAGTCCGCTTCGACCTCAACAGCACCGACGTTGCCTTCAACCTTAATGGCCCGGTCTTTGGACTCGGCGAAGGCGTACATCCGTTTGATCGGCGCGGCACTCACGATGCGATGGCGAATGGCCAGCACTCACCGGATCTCCGTAGCTTCGGCGCACGTCTTCCCATTCCGTGGGTCATCAGCCCAGAGGGCTGGGGAATATTTGTTGGTCAACCTTCGGGGTCCTTCGAGTTCAGCCAGACCGAGGCTCGATTTCGCAGCGGCGAAGCGACCTCGACTCGCAATGTTTATCTCATCCTCGGCGATACTCCGGCTGATGTTCTGTCTGCGTATGCTGACCTTACCGGGCATCCGCACCTTCCGCCTCTCTGGGCGTTGGGGTACATGCAGTCGCACCGGACCCTCGCGAGCGAGGACGAAATCCTTTCCGTCGTCAGGACGTTCCGCGAGAAGAAGCTGCCATGCGATGCCGTGATCTACCTGGGAACCGGCTTTTGTCCTTCAGGATGGAACAGTGGGCATGGTTCATTCACATTCAACGAGAGTGTCTTCCCCGATCCCGCAGGCGACATTCGGCAAATACACGATCAACACATGAAGGTGATTCTCCATGTTGTTCCGCCCGGCGACTTTCATGGCGAGGTTACGGACACCGGTGCGTCCGCGGCGAGCGCAGGCGACGCTGTTCCCTACTGGGCGAAGCATACGGCGCTCACAAAGATCGGCGTGGATGGATGGTGGCCAGATGAGGGAGATCGCCTGAATGTCTATGCGCGCCTTGAGCGCAACGAGATGTACTTTGAGGGCTCACGCAGAGACAACCCACACAAGCGCCCATTTGCCCTTCATCGCAACGGCTATGCGGGTTTGCAGCGCTACGGGTGGCTCTGGTCCGGCGATACGCTTTCTACCTGGGAGGCGCTTCAGGCACAGATCATGGTGGGGATCAACATCGGCCTCTCGGGGATTCCGTTCTGGGGCACGGATACCGGCGGCTTCGTTCCCACTCTCGAATATTCTCCGGAACTGTTCGTCCGCTGGTTTCAGTTCAGTGCCTTTTGTCCATTGTTCCGCTCGCATGGCCGCTCCTGGCATCTTCATCTACCGTGGGGTTGGAACACCGGCAGCAGCGGACCGAAGGAAGTCGATGCTCCGTGGGCGGCCAACTGGCCTTCTGAAGCCGATCTCCATCGCCCAGAGGTCGAGGAGATATGTCGCAAGGTTCTCAATCTCCGGTACCAGCTTCTTCCCTACACGTATTCGACCGCGGCTCAGTGCCACGAGAGCGGCATGCCCATCATCCGTGCTCTCTGGCTTGCCTACCCTCAGGATAGTGACGCCGTCGTGGTGGATGATGTTTACCTCTGGGGCGACAACTTCGTTGTCGCGCCCGTCTATGAGAAAGGCGCTGTGCAGCGCAACCTGTATCTACCCCACGGCACATGGTGGAACTACTGGACCGCGGAGCGCTTGGATGGCGGCAGGAAGGTTACTACATCCGCGGCGCTCGATACGCTTCCGCTGTTTGTGAAGGCCGGCGCCATCGTCCCCATTGGACCACTCAAGCAATACACCGGCGAGGCGAGTAGCGAGCCTACAGTCCTCCGGATTTACCCCGGTGCCGACGGTCGCTTTCTCTGGTACGACGATGATGGCGCCAGCTTCGAATACGAACATGGCGCTTTTATGCGAACTACCTGCGAGTGGAACGACAACAGCCGCACTCTCACGATCACACGCGATGGCAAAGGTCACCAGGGCGCCGGACGCAAGGTCCGCGTGGAGCTCGTTGGCTCGGCGAGGTCTCAGTCCGTGGTCCTTGGGGAGCCGGTTACGCGAGTCAAACTGTAGTCCGCAGCCCTCAGCGTTTCTGAGCGAGCAGTCGTAGCGGTTCGATCACAGCTGACATGTCTTCTTCGGCGTGCCCTGCGTTCGATGCGCGTTCAAAGACGCGGTGGGCATTGGTGGCGGTGGTCAGATCCACAGCATTTCTGTCGGCTTCAGCGTGGGCATATGCCAGGTCCTTGGCCATGAGCTTGAGCAGGAAGTTGACGCTGTAGTCGTGATTGACCATGCGAGCGGAGATCGATCCCAGGAGAGGGCTGCCGGGAGCACCGTTCTTGAGAACCTGCAGCGCCTTGTCCCGGTCGAGTCCACTCCTCTCAAGCCAGGCAAGGCCTTCGGCCAGAGACGCCACCTGAACTCCACAAAGAAAATTATTCAAGAGCTTCATCTTTGCGCCGCTGCCGGTCGGACCAAGATACACGACTTCCTTGCTCATGGCCTTCAGCACTGGGGAGACTCTTTCGAGCGATCGTTCGGAACCGCCAACGAGGAAAGTGAGCTGGCCGTCCCGGGCCTGTACGCGGCTTCCGGTCACCGGCGCATCGAGCAGTTCCAGACTGCGCGATTCCGCCAACCGGGCGAGTCCGGCGATCCATTCGGGACTTACTGTGCTCGACTCGATCAGGATCGTCCCTTTGGATGCGGCGTTGAGGGCACCATCCTCGCCCGTCCACGCCTCGCGCGAGGCACCATCATCCGAAAGCATGGAGAGGATGATTTGAGCGCCTGAAGCAGCGTCAGCGGGCGTGGTCGCGATGCGGGCTCCCTGCGCAGCGTACGGCTCAGCTTTCGAACGGGTTCGATTGTAGACGGCGAGTGGAAAGCTCGCTTTGAGCAGGTTCCGAGCCATGCCGCTGCCCATCGTTCCCAAACCAATCAAAGCTACTGACGGCCTATCCATAACTTCTCCTTGTGCTGAACTCACGCGAGCGAACGCACGCGATAAATCTGATTGACGTTGGTGTCGACGTGGACAGGGTTGCGAAGGGGCCGTCCAAAGCCTTTAAAACTGACTTGCAGCACATCGCCATCAGCCAGAACAATGCCCTCGCCGAAAGAGAGAGCGTCGGCACCGAAGAAGTGCACATGAACACTTCCAGGTTGGCGGTGTCCTGCGAATTTGAAGTGATGATGTTCGAGATTTGCCAGGCTGTGACACATGTTTTGTTCGCCGGTGGCGATTTCTCTTTGCCACAGGATGTCGCCAGCACGGAAGACCGCGACCTTACCCGGTACGTCATTGAATGGGGCGCCTACGACGAGTTCAGGACCAAGACTGCAGGTCCGAAGCTTGGAGCCGGCAAGGTTCAGATAATTGCGCCTCTCAAACTTGTGATCGGAGAACTCATTCCCCTGCGCAATTCCGATGCGATACGGCTGGCCATGCGCATCGATGATATACACGCCGGCAAGCTCGGCCTCTTCCCCACCATCTTCTGCGTGACCCGGGATCTCAAGGGCTGCATTGTGCGCGCGCAGATCCGATCCACTGCCCTTGTAGAACCATTCGGGGGCTATGCCGACGGTACCTTCCGGTGGTCGCCCTTGTTCGATGCCCCATTGGAACATGCGCATGCTGTCGGTCACTGGCTCATCCGACTTTTCGGACGGATCGGCGACGTGCATGGCCTGGCGCTGACGCGCGCTTCCGATATGCGTGAGACCAGTTCCCGAGATGAGTAGGCGTGATGGTTCCCCTGGAACATGAATAGGGGTGAGAAGGCGCCAACGGGAACGACCGGAGTAAACATCGTCGTAAGAAAGCGCCTCACCATTCGCCATGGCGCGAACATGTTGCTCCATGGGTGCATTGTCACCAAGACAGCGCTGCACCAGATCATAGGTGGACGGGCAATTATCGAGGCAGCGCAGATTTGGCTCATCGACCATGGCCACGCGAACGGTAGCACCATCCGAGATTTGCACGATGTGTGTGGGCACGTCTCTCCTATCCAATCACCTTGAAGCGCTTGAGAGATTCTTCATTCACGGTGAGCCCGAGTCCAGGCGTCTGCTCATCGAGGTCGATGTGACCGTCAACGGGAACCGGCTCGCCATCGAAGATGTACCAGAAAAGCTCATTGCCGACTTCCACATCGACTTTCGGGAAAAACTCGGCAATGGGTGAGTTAAGGCTGGCCATGACGACGTGATAGTTATGCATCTGTCCGGCGTGAGGCACGACCGGTACCTGGAAGGATTCAGCAAGGGCGGAGATCTTGCGTGCCTGGCTGATACCGCCTACGCGATTGGTATCGAATTGAATGTAGTCCAGGGCATCATCCTCGAGGAGAGCGCGGAAGCCGAAGATTGTAAACTCGTGCTCCCCACCCGCAATGGGAACTCGTGCATAGTTTTTCAGTTCCCTGTAACCGCGCGTATCGTCCGGAATCACCGGCTCCTCGAGCCAGCGGATCCCGAAGGGTTCGAGAAGGGGCAGCATGCGCCTGGCGTAATCGAGTGTCCATCCCATGTATGCGTCGGTCATGAGATCGATGCCCTCTCCGATCACCTCTCGCACGTTTCGGACCAGCTCTACATTCTTCATCATCCCTTCGCGGCCATCCAGCGGGCCCCAACCGAAGCGCAGCTTCATCGCGGTGTAACCCTGGTCCTTATAGCGCTGGGCTTCCGCACGAAGTTCATCGATGGGCATCGCATAAAGGCGGCTGGCGTACACCGGAATGCGCTGCTTGGTGCGGCCGCCAAGGAGACGATAGACGGGCTGCTTCGCATCTTTCCCGAGCAGGTCCCAAAGCGCTATATCGACGGCGGAGATGGCCGTCATCGCCACCCCCTTGCGCCCGAATGCCATGGTGCGCCGGTACATCTGCTGCCACAGAAATTCTGTATCCCATGGATCCCCGCCCACGAGGATGGGTTTCAAATATGTGTCGATCACCAGCTTCGTGGCCGCAGGAGCAAGCGCGGCATTACCAAGGCCGACAAGACCCGTATCTGTAAAGATCTCCACCAGTAGCCAGCCGTGAAAGGAGAAGTTTCCTATGGATGCTTCGCGATAACTCACCAAGTCCATGGGATTGGTGCAGAAGTGCGCCGGGAGAGGCACAGTCTTTCCTTCCCATTGGACAACGCGCGTACGAACTTCAGTGATCTTCATAGTCAGGCCTCGATTTCCTGGAGATCATGACTGCCTAGAGGTCGAATCCTGCCGCCAAGAAGCATGATGGCCAGGAAGCCGATGATGTGAAAGCTGCCGACGAGTATGAAAAGCGTCTGATAGCCGAAACCATGTCCAAGGAGGTATCCGGCGACGACGCCGAAGATCGCTCCGCCAATCGCGCCACCAAACCCGACAAGGCCGGAAACGGTGCCTACGGCGGACAGTGGGAATATGTCGGCCGGCACCGTCATCACCAGCCCCGACCATGACTGCTGGCAGAAGAACGCGATGCTGAACAGCACAATCGCGAAGTCCACAGGAACAGTGGGGACGAACATGACGACCGGCATCATCACCGCGCTTAATCCGAGCGCGATCTTGCGTGCTCTATCCAGAGACAGGCCGCCGCGCAGAAGACGCGAAGAGAACAGTCCGCCGAGAAAGCTGCCAATACCCGATGCCGCGTATGGGATCCATGCATAGTAGCTCACCTGCTTGATATCGAAGTGGCGAGCATCGTAGAGATACTTGGGCAGCCAGAAGAGCAGGAAATACCATGCGGAGTCGCTCATGAATTTGGCGAATACAAGCACCTGCACACTGCGAAGCCCAAGGAGTTGACTGAGGCCAAGCCGTCGGGCCAGCTGTCTTGCATCTACGGTGTTCATCGATAGTGTGGCTGGGTTGGTGCGGTACGAAAGGATCCACCACAGCACCCATGCGAGACCAGCCGCACCTGCCAGAAAGAAGACCGCCCGCCAGCCACTGTTCAGCAAAACGAATCCAATGAGGGGAGGCGCCAGCACGGATCCGACCGCCGTACCGGAATTGATGATCCCCACGGCGGTCGAACGATGTTCCGGTGGAATCCATTCGGCAACAACGCGCACCGCCGCGGGGAAGCCCCCACCCTCGCCGATTCCCAGCAGAAAGCGAGCACACAGGAGCAGACCGAATCCGGAGGCGAAGCCGTGAAGCGCGCAGGCAATCGACCACCACAGCATAATCAGCATGAAACCGCGGCGCGTACCAACCATATCCAGCAGTCGACCGCCGCCCACATAGGACACAGCATACGAGAGGAGGAACGCCGACTGAAGATACGAAAACTGCTGGTCCGAGATGGGTATGGTGCGCTGTATTGCGGCAATAGCCACGGGAAGCGTCTGACGATCGAAGTAGCTGATCGCAATTGCTGCGGTCACGAGCACGACGCTGAACCAGCGTCTATCGATGCGGTCGCCGGTTCTGATGTTTCGCTCCTCCGCCCGGTTCCGAGATGTGTTTCAGAAATCTCCAGCGCTCAATCAGGGCTCCGCGTTGTGCCGAAGGAGCGTCTGCTCACTGCGATGCTACGGGGAGATGGTTTGCGCGGCTAAATCCACACTTTCGATACGATGCGGCGATCTGACTCGCGATCGTCGGGGTACTCGGGTGGCGATCCCACTCGATTCATGCGCGCAAAGTTCGGGATAGCCAGCATCGGAGAGCCATCCTGCCACTTGCCGGAAATCGCCATGACGCCGCCGAGCAAGTCTGGCCGCCACTCTGCCTTCAGTGGTGCGTCACCAATCTTTCGCTCAATCGTTTCGTTGTCCCCCACTTCGAGGTTGTAGATGAGCGGGCCATATCTCAAAGCCACCAGGCCAAGGTCAGCAGCGATGCGGTTGTCCGCGATCACGCGCTGCGGCTCCATCGGCAACTCCAGTTCGACGCGATCCCCGGCTTTCCATTTGCGCGTGATCACGGCGTAACCCTTGCGTATGGTCGGCGTCTGCTCTTCCCCGTTGACGGCAAACTTCTTCACTCCTCTAACCTGAGGGGCATCCTTGTAGAGCTTGCTGGTGGTTCGGTCAGGGATGCGTACGTAGACTGAGAACGTCTTCGCCTGCTCAGGATTCACTGTGATGGATATTGCGCCATGCCAGGGATAATCCGTCTTCTGGACGACTTCAACGTTGGTACCTGCGACCTGGCCAACGTGGATACGGCTGCCGACGAACATGTTGACGTAAAGTCCGTCATCGCTCTTCACATAAGTCCAGGTGGGAATCATCAGCAAGGTGCGTGCCACGTTGCCAACGCAGCAGGGGCAAACGTGCCACTTGGCTCGCTCAGAGTTTAGGAGGGGATTGGTGTAGCAATAGCTCTCTCCGTCGAGCGCGAGCCCTCCCAGCAGAGCGTTGTACATCGTCTCTTCGTAAAGATCGGCGTACTTGGAATCGTGGTAGGCAAGGTTCAGCTTGTACTGGAAGAACACAAGTCCGCAGCTTGAGCAAGTTTCGCAATAAGCTTCATTGCGCAGCGAGTAATTCGGCCCAAAGCCCTCTGATGTCTCGCCGCTTCCGATGCCGCCGGTCAGGTAGTACTTCTTGTTGACCATGTTGTCCCAGAGCGAAATCACTGCGCTTTGGTAGTCGCGATCCTGGGTTTCCGCGGCGATGTCGGCCATGCCCGAGTAGAAATAGGTGGCGCGCACCGCGTGGCCCACGGCCTCGTACTGCTGGCCTGGAGGCAAGTGACTCTGGTCGTACTCCGATCCGCCCCGGCGTGAATCGAGGAGGAATTTTGCCAGCGCGATATACGCATCTCCGCGGTGATTCCCCTCCTGGTCATTGACGAAACGGCCGAAGCGTACCAGCGCCTGCTCCATTTCCTGGTGGCCGTCGAACCATTCCTTCTTGCCCGGACCGATATTCGCAACCCAGCAGTCCGCCAGTTTCTTGGCGCCGTTGTAGAGGCGGAGATCCTTTCCGTCGGTCAGGGTGTAGTGATTGATCGCCGATTCAATGAAGTAGCCCGAGACATATCCCTCATGATTACCGCGGTGATCAGGCGACCAGCGCTCCGGCCATTCCTTGCGATCAGCCAGGATGTAAGCGGTTTGCAGATAACCATCGGACATCTGCGCGGCAAGGATGATCGGAATCCAGCGCTCCAGCGTTGCGCGCATCAGTTCCTGTGCCTTGATGATCTCCGGATCGCCCTGGGGATCGACCATGAGGGCGATGCACATGGACTCAACCGTCTGGTGCACCCAGGCATTCGAGAACACATACCCTTTGTGCTTGCCATGGGGTTCGCCACGGTTCGCTTTACCCGCTTCGATGAAGTTATCGATTCCGCCGTCACCGCGCATCGCAGGAATATCGGTCCGCTCGCACATGGCGACGCAGTGAGGAATCCAGTTCACGATGAGAACTTTTGCGCGATCTCTCCAGAGCCCGCTGTCGATTGAGTATCTGCGCGTATAAACCACGTTGAGGCGGTCAGCAGGCGGCGCGGGTTCCACATGAACGCTGATCGGCCGCGACGGAACTTTGCTGCCCGTGGCCTGAAGTTCCAATTCGTAATCACCGGGTTGAGAAAATGTTGCAGTGGTCACAGGGGCATCGGAAGCGGCAAATGCAACCGCGCCCGGCCCGGCGGTCTTCAACCAGCGCGCCTTATTTCGGCTCGAATCTTCGAGCCAGGTCACCTTGCCGGAGAGATAGGTCCGCCCATCGCTTACGACGGAACGATCCACCCCGGCATCAACCACTGGAGGAAGCGCAGGAACGGGACCATGATTGAAGACTCTCCATTCGAGGATTCCCGCCAGCCGCTCTGGCTGTGGAACGACTTCGAGGCGCAATTTGCTGGTTTTCACCGGTTCGAATGCTGTCGCGTTATACGTGTCCAGGGCCACGCCGAGGCCCTGCGGCTGTGAGACCGAAACGAAATCAGTTCCATTCCAATAAAGGATCCGGTAATTCACGGGCGGCTGAATCCGGGGACCGCGGCTGCCTGGCAGCGCACCCGGGCGAGGGTGATCCGCCGCCCAGTAGATTTCAACTTTGTCGATATCGACCGGGTCGCTCCACTCATACTGCACCCAACTCGAACGGTCGTCCGAGGAGCGTTCCGCCCATAGTGCATAGAGCGCGTGGGTGCGATCGAACGAGTTCTCAGGCATGAACCCATCGTTCAACGCGGAGATCTTGTTTTCACTCATCATGAATCGGCTTGTCGGAATCGCCACGCGGGCGATGTTGAGAGCGCTCTCGGGTGCTTGCGCGAATCCTCTTGTCGCCGACAGCGCGGTCAGAACGGCGACGCCTCCGAGGCCGGTCAAAAATTCCCGACGATTGGGCTCAAGCAATGACTCTTCGTCTACCGTTTGTGCGGTCCTGTTTTCCGAATAAACTGATTGTTTTCTGTTCATCTCTGCGGTTCACTCCCACTAGATATGGATTCCGGCTCGGCAGGGCTTCGGCAGCTGCCAGAAAACGTTTGCTAGGAGGAGCTTATTCCCGCCATGGAATCGTTGTAAAGGGCACCGAAACGGATCGGCCGAAACTATCTCAACCGTACCGTTGGGCAAAGCCGAAAGCACATACGGATTGGTTCGGACATCGGGACTGGGGTTACAACGAAAGAGAACTCTGGTTCAGTCTTTGTGATCGGAACCTGTTTGCTGATCTGAAGCTTTCTCTTTTTCGGTCAGCTTGTCGAGGGTTGACTGCATCTGCTGCACCCATCCGGCGGTCTCGCGCTCAAGCGCCATTTCGGTCTGGTCAACCAACAGGTCGATATTCTTGCGGCGCGTTTTCTCCCAGGGAGTCAGTCCCTTCCACCAGGACTGGATGTTGCGCAGATTCGTGAGGGCAACGTTGTACTGAACCAGGGAGTTTTCTACCTGATCGATCTCGAGTTTGTTTGTAAATGCGGTAGCCAGCGCGGCCATGAGAGCGACCCATACTTCAAAGTTGATTGCCGCCAAAAAAGTTCCCAATCCTCCGACGATCAATATCCACAATTGAAGTTGCTTCAACTGCCGGTACAAGTTACCGGTTTTGGTCACAAAATAGGCAATTTGATCTTCAACCCGATCGCGCAGGTAGGCATCGGGCGTTAGAGTCTTCAAACGCTTGGGATCAACGACATTTCTGTGCGGGAGGCTGCTTCGATTCACTTCGCTCTGCGCGAGGCTCGTGCTTATATCTTTGATATTGTCGGCCAGCCGCAAGGGAGCTGAAAGCTGAGTACATTGCTCTTCGCTGTAGATCCCCGATCCGCTCCGGTAGCGAAAGATCTCGCTTTTGATTGACTCAGCCGCGGCCCGAAGTAAGAGCCACTTGTTGCCCTCGCGAAATCGCGCATTGAAAGCACCCAGCATTGAGATGCAGATCGGAATCGCGATCATCAGGATATGCAAAACGAAGTGCACGCTCAGTTTTGGAAAATAGGGCACGCTCAAGTTGGCGGGCAGTCCACTTCCGGAAATTGCGATCGCCAGCAAGGTAGCAATAACCGTCAATGCCAGGATCCCGAACTGCGTAGCGCGAAACAGTCTCTCCTTCTCGACCGCGGCGAGATCCAGATCGTCAAATCGTCCCCATGCATCCGGAAGCACCTCCCCGAGCGGCTGAATCGGCCCGAGAAGTACGCGTTTTAGATCATCTGTATTCCCGGTAAGCGGAATCGGCGAGATGGTGGCAATTTCCAGAATTTCGCGAGTATCCGGATCAGTGATCTGCACCGGGGTAGCACCTTGAGGGGGCGGCGTCATTGCTGCGAGAATCGTGTCTCCGAGCCCGCCAACGCCCTCCACTAAAAAGAGGGGCCATCCCCGCCTTGCACAGCGGAGTACGGTGGCTTTGTCCGACTCGTTGCCGCCAACCAGCAGTGCCGCGACGGACTTCTGCCCGTCTTGCTGATCCTTGGCCAGTTCAGCCGTCAATAGAAAACTTGATTTTGCGGGATCAGCCCAGTCCGACGGAAGACGCATGATAACGGAGTGATTCGAGTCGGGAGCACCTTCATTCGGGGAAAGGATTCCGAGAAGATTGGGCATCTGGTCCAGTTGCTTGACCGCCAGTCCTAAAAGGCCGGCGATGCCGTCGCTCTTGCCGTTATCGACAATGAGCGCATTTGCCAGAAGGGCAACCGGAGCAAGCGCACGCTCGAACAGGGATCGGACTTGCGGAGCGAAAACCTGATCGACCTCCCCAAACAGCAAAAGGATCGCGTCGGGTTGGAGCGTGACCTTAGCAGCGGCGGTCTGGACATCGTCAGTTGCCGCAATTTCGATGACGGGGCTAGCATTCATTGAGTTTCTCGGATCTGCGAAAGGTTAGCACGAGGATCCAAGAACTCGGAAGAAGTTAGCGGATTAGTGAGAACGATTGCTCAGGTGGCCCTGACGTTTCAGACTCGATTCAGACGGTGAACACATCCTGAATTAGAGGAATACCTCTCTTTTTCGCGTAGTGCCCAAACTCTTCAGTTAGATCGCCTGCTCCGCGCGCGGTTCCATCCCAGACGCGCACGGCAGAAACGGGGCATTGGAGATTCTCACCCAAGGCTATCGCTTCTTCGATGATCGCGTGGTTGGTCTCGACAAAGGCCTCGGTTTCGGACGCGGACGCAAGGACCATTAAGTCACCCTGCGAGTCGACATCCTTGATCGTGGTGTCGTACAGCGGACCCCAGTTCCCGGGCCGGTCGATCACAGAAGTCGATCGAAACCTGGCCGGACTAAAGGGCAATATGACTCTGCGACGCAGGCCCAATCGACCAGCCTCTTCCAGTGCGAGAAGGTCTGCTCCGCAGGCGGCTGAACTCACCAAGGCAATCGCGCTGTTGGAGAGGAACATCGCATGAAGGCGCTTTCGAACCCGTTCGATATTCTCGGGTTCAGGTGAGAAACGGATTTGCTTCGCCCCGATGGCATCGACGCGTCTTCCAGCCAGCGCGATGATCATGCTGAAGTCACCCCGGAACTCTCAAGTCTCACACTGGGAGTGTAACCTTGCGAGGCGACTCAAATTTTTCGGATCGTCTAATCGACGAAACAACAAAGTCGGCAGCTTGGGAAACTCTGACCAGGCCCGGGAGCGGGACGAATAGTTCGACTAGACGCTCATCCCAAATCAGCGCTTCTTCGCTCTCCTGGTCACTTTTTTTGTCGTTTGAATCCGCTTGCCTGATTTCTTAGCGGACGACGACTTCGATCGCAAATTTTGGGCTCCGAGGATGGAGATCAATTTGCCCGCGATCGGGGATCCGAGGCCGGTGCAAGCGTCCCAGCCAGGTCCAGCGTCGAACCCGCCGTTATTGCCTGCCTTGATGTCATTGAACGCAGCGGCTCCCCTGGCGGCGTAGATTGCCGGCTGGATGAAGCCAACACGGGCACCGAGTTGCTGGTTGGCAACCGCTACCAATCCTGCCCACAGTGGAGCGACGGCGCTGGTGCCGCCAATTACAGATGTTTGGCCGTCGACGCGAATCGTGTACCCGGTTGCCGGATCGGCATCGCCGGCAACATCGGGCACTCCGCGGCCACCAACACCGCTGCTCGGCGCCGGGACATTTGCCTTTGCCTGCCAAGTGGGGAGGGCGAATACCTTGCTGACTCCACCGCCGGTCGCACCCTCCTTGTTGGAGAGTTCATTCCACACAACCTCCGAGACGATTGTCGCTCCATTAGCATCGAGCTTTGTACCTCCGCAGGCTAGTACGTGAGGGCTTGATGCTGGAAAGTCGACGTTGTTTCCCGTCCCTCCATCGGTCGCCCCATCATCTCCCGCCGCGACTGTGATTGTGATGCCGAGTGCAGCGGCCGACTGGCACGCAGCGTCCAACGCACTCAGCGACTGTTGCGTCCAGGTTGACTCGGGGCCTCCCCAACTAATCGAAATCACGCTCGGCTTGTTCTTAGTGTCGTGCACCGCGGTCGTGATGGCATCGATAAACCCCTGGTCGGTATTTGGCGCGAAGTAAACCGCAACCTTGGACCCCGGGGCCACCGAAGCGGCCACCTCGATATCCAACATCACCTCGCCGTCTGCGCTGCTCGCCTTGGTTGGCTTATTCTTCCCGCCGTCAACCAGGACGGCTGCGATTGGAGGTGAGGCGAGCCCGAGCGTTTTGAAGTAGGCGGTGAGGTCAGCTGTCCTATAGCCACCACCGAGTTCGATGATCCCGATGGTTTGCCCTGCACCGCTGGCGTTGGAAGGCCACTGATAGGCTTTTGCAACTTGAGGAGGGGTGTAGCTGGCGGGCGGAGCGGCCTGGTTTTTATGGAAACGCAGATGCGGTTTTGCCTGTGGCCGATTATCGAGCCCCAACACCGCCTCGACAGCGCCCGTCAGTACCGACGGCACGTGAATCCCACCCTCGCGTACTCGATACTTAGTGCCATCGATCGTGGTCTGCTTCAGCTCTACGCCAAACGCCTTCTGGATGTCCGCGGCTGAACCGGTAAGCTGAACCGTCCTGCGAACCGCCGAAGCCGGATCGGATTCGATCTTGAGGTGAAACTCGCGAGCGAATGCACGGATCAGCTTCAGGGCATCGACATCCGCAGCATGATGCTTCTTAAATTCAGAGGGGGTAACGCGAACAGGTCCGCCAGCTCGATTGACCTTCAACGGTTTCTTTCGCTTCACGATTACTGAAACTGTCACCATTGAATTTGCCGGCGTCGGCTTCATCTGAACCGCGGCGGGAGGCGCGATCTTCTCACTACCCGGCAGAACGATTCGTGCTTGTTCAGAGAACTTCGGAAGCCTGGAAGAATTTGATTTGGAACCGGTAGATCTCGCCATCATGATGCACTTTCTGCGTCTGGCCGCGATTCGAGGAGATTTGCCAGATAACTCCGAATGAGGTTTGATCCGGCATGGCAACCAAAAGCCGGCCGGACGCGATTCATAAGAGGTCCGACTAACGCCGGATCGTTCTGGCCATGCAGGCCAGAACCAGAAGTAAAACCTCAGAGCTCAAAGACAGCAATTGGGAGTGATAGTGGAGGCCCTTTTCATTTCGATTAGCTTTGCCTTTGCGGAGAGGGCGCGATCGGGGAGTACGCTGCTGTCGAGACGGAAGTATGTTGCATCAGAGCAACGCTGTCAAATGAATTCCGGGCTGAGAAAGATACCCTGCCTGTTCTGCGAGCAGCTGGGCTGGAAGCTTCACAGCCAGAAGAGCCGAAGAAAACTCAAATCAATCCGCACATCGCTTGTAACGCCTTTCAGCACTCCGACACAATAGATTACCGTTGCGAAACGAGCGGCAAGCGCGATAGACTCTGCCCTCGCAGCATCAGCCTTGCTTCGCTCCATAACTCTGCGGAGGTGATGATATATGAGCAAGAAGATCATTCTGTGTGCCGATGGTACCTGGAACACGCCTCATGGACCGTCGGAATTACCAGAGGACACAAACGTACGCAAGATTTATCTGCTTTTGTCTGATGATCCTTCGCAGTTGAAATACTATGACAGCGGCGTGGGGACGGACGGCACACCCTTCGAGCATTTTTTTGGCGGCACGATGGGAGATGGCCTCTTCCAGAAGGTTCAGGACGGCTACGAGTTTCTGTCTTATGTTTGGGATCCTGGTGATGAGATCTTCGTGTTTGGTTTTAGTCGGGGAGCCTACACTGCGCGCAGCCTTGCCGGGATGATCGCTTTCTTCGGCGTACCAAACAAGAACTTAGACAATCAAACCGTTCAAAGGATTTTTGAAGCCTATCGTCTTACCGACCACGCACAGAAGATAGCCGCTAAGGTGGCGCTCGCCGCAGAATACGCTTTAACGGATGTTCGTGTTCGAATGGTGGGCGTGTGGGACACGGTGGGCGCGCTGGGCATACCAGGGCATCTCTTCGGCAACTTTGATCAGGCAAAGTATGGATTCCTTGATACGACATTGAACCCCTGCATTCAGAATGCTTATCACGCAATTTCAATTGACGAGCGCCGGGCTCCATTTCAACCGACCTTGTGGACGAGCCCAGACGGCAGCCCGCGCGCCAACGATACGCAACTCCAACAGGTGTGGTTTCCGGGCGTGCATTGCGATGTTGGAGGAAGTTACGCCGAAAACCAACTTTCTAACATTACCCTCCGATGGATGATTGACAACGCCAAAGCCTGTGGACTCGTCTTTGACGAAAACGCTCTTGCCGCGTGCATAGGCCCGAGGCCCTTCCTTCCGCTTGGTCCCGCCCACGACGAATGGAAGGTGATTCCGTGGGGGATACCGGAACACCGTACCGTGCCGGCCAACTCGGTGCTGTCGAACACGGTCAAACTGCGGATTGCGGGAACGCCGGCCTACCGCCCTGCGAATCTTACGGGACAATCCGCAGATAGCTACCAGCAGATGAAGGTGATTCCGGATGACGAACTGTAATCCTGGCGGTGTCGGGAAGGTTCAGGGGCGGCCGAGGAACACTGACTTCGCGGATCTACCTGATGCCTGCCATACTCTGATGATTTCGTAGACGATCGTGGTGCCATAGGTTACCGCGATCCACACCATAACTGCCTCGATCGGCAATCCAGCCCATGCTCCGATAAAGATACCCATCATATCGGTCTGTTGATAACCCCACCACTGATAGGGCACGGCAAGTGTCGCTTCCCAGAACAGACTAATGAGAAGGATCATAAAGATCGTCAGGCTGAAGGCTCGCCAATTGATGAATTTCCGCGCGGAATTAAATAGGGCCGCCGAAGGAACCATGCCACCTGCGACAAGAACGGTAAAGTAGCCGGGATACCCGTCAGGAAATGGCGAGCGCAGCTTCTTGTACAGAATCGCAACCGCGATCAGCGCCAAACCAACAATCAATGATGCAGGGTGAAACTTCAGCAGGCGCTCAATTTGCTTGTCTGCGTCAGAATAATTCGAGACTTTGTAAGCAGCGAGCCAATACTCATCGAACCACACGTAAAGAAGTAGAACAGCCAGAAAGCCGGTGAAGTAAAAGATATATTCCTCCACCGGTACCGAGCCTCCGATAGCCGGCGCTCCAATCCCGACCGTCGCTCCTGCGTTTTTGAATTCAAAAAACCGATGGGCAAAGAAGAAATCGAGACCAAAGCCGATTGGCACAAGGATCCAAAGGGTTCGCCAGAATGCTCGTTTCGGGATCCGCACGTTTTCGCCTGGAAGGAACCAACCGCCGATCACGACAATCGGGATGACGAACAGAAGCAGGCTCCAGCTGTAGCCGAACGGTGTTGGATTGGAACTGGAGAGATATATGGTCGCCGGATCGTGCACAGTGTGCAACGTTATGCCAACTGGGATGGCAATAATCACGAGCATGACCGCAACGAGCCATGCGCTCAACTTTGGATTCGTGGAATCATCACGCATTGAACGTTGCCCTCGACGAAATCCCGCCGTGATTCGACGACTTAACCTGGAATGTTTAAGCCCTATGCGGATTGGGTTGATGGATCGCTGGAATTGAACAGATCTGCCTCTTCCTGGCGCCGACGAAGCAACCCGGCAACAACCGCACCGCCGGCGCGATCCCACAGATCGAATTGGGCCGCGGCACTTGCAAAATCTCCGGCGTTCAATTTACGAAGCATCGTAGAGCCGCTGAATGCCCCGACCCCGAGATTGAAGACGAAATCGACGAGCGCATCGAATTCATCCTGAGAAAGCGCTACTGCCACGACATTGTTCACGCAGGCGCTTGCACTCGTGACATCTTGCGCAAGCAGGGCTTGTGCCTGGGCACTGGTTATGGTCATTCCCGGCTTGACATCAGCGCCGGTGTGGCCATAGCCGATGGTCCAGACACCAACCTGATCCTGATACGCAGCGAGACGACAACCCTCGAACTGTTCCGTCAAAGCCAGACCTTTCGTGCTGTACGTCAGGTTATTGACGCTCATAAGATCTATCCCTCCGCGCCAGCCTGTTATCTACAATTGGCCGAGATGTTAGCACAAGTGCATTGCTTTTCCGAGTCGTATCTCGAACAAAGCCTTGCGGGACCAAGATCGTCACAACGGGCTAATGATCAGCAGCGAGATTCGAGCGTGCCGAATCTTCTCCATTGACAATCAGAGATCCGGCTGGCATATTGACTGAACTTTAATCGGCGCCTCCCCTCGTTCATCTGCGCCGACTCCAGAAGCACATTCCTGCGTATTGAGGAGGCTGAACGATGGCGTATACCGCGCCGCAACTTCTTTCGATGTCACAAGAAGCGCTCGACAACCTGTTTTCGAGTAACCCTGCTGGTGACATCCCCAATGGAGAAGCACAGGGAACTGCGATCATAGCTCCCGGTACGAAGTACAGTTCGGAGATCGCATCGCTTATCAACATTTTTGTGTGGCAGGGGAAGACCTTCGACGCAGCGCACGGCACGCTTCGAAATCGAATTCTTTCTTTCGGAGTCGATGCTATTGTCGCGGAGGTTTACAAGGCCGCGAGTTTGTTCGACAACAAAGAATGCATTGTTCTCGATTATTCAAAGACGTCACTCATCGCTGAACATGTTCGAGATGAGATTCGTCAGATAGGCCCCGGAGTGTACCTGGGCATTGTGTATTGGGACAAGAACAAGACCATCCACTTTGCGCTTCACTTCCCGACCGCATGACGATCTTGTCCAACCCTGATCGGCCTATTCCTAAAGCCAACACGGGCTCCGCGCTTCGGAATTGGTTGAGCGATACGTCGATCTCTCTGGTGCACGTCGAAAGGCGGTTTGATCCTTTCTTTCGTCCGCTCTTTGACGCGATCCTTCGCGACCCGTTGACTAGCCTTGCTACCTGGCTCATCAACCGCGGTCGGCCAGACGAAGGGCTTCGTCTCGCTGAGGAAAAACCCATTGCAAATGAAGAGGCTTTCCTCGACTCAATTGTCAAGAGCTTTGAGGAGCAAATGAGCTTGCTTTGGAAGCCTGGGCGATTCGAGAGAGGGGGGAATACGAAGACCCACGGCATCGTGCGGGGTGAATTCACCGTTCATGACAATCTCCCTGCGGAATTGCGTCACGGTATTTATGCGCAACCGACGACCTACCCCGCATGGGTTCGCTTCTCCGGTCCAGGCCCGTACATTACGCCGGATATCGATGATGTCGGCTTCCTGAGTATCGGTATCAAGCTGATGCGAGTGCCGGGACCGAAGCTGATGGATGAAGAGAAATCTACTCAGGATATGTTTGCCGTCTCCACGCCTACCTTTGTCACACCTGATGTTGTTGCCAATGCCCAGCTGCAGATGGAAAGCGTGAAGAACGCCACAATTTTCTATTTTGTAAATCTTCACCGCCACCACGTGCTTGATCTGATCATGCAGTCGCTCTGGATCAAGACACAGAGTGGTCCATTTGAAGCTCCGTATTTCAGTTGTGTCCCTTACCTATTGGGAGAAGGCCAGGCGATGCAATATTCGGTGTGGCCAAAATCGACTCGCCGGACACCAATCCCTCGGCTTCCGTTTCGTCCACCGGACGACTATCTGCGTAATTCCATGGCGGCGACGCTGGCTGAAGAAGATGTCGAATTTGACATTCGACTGCAACTGCAAAAGGATCCGCACCTCATGCCGCTGGAGAACAACGCCGTACTTTGGCCCGAGAAACTTTCACCGCGGATTTCTGCAGCCACCCTGCGGATTCCACGGCAGAAATTTGATTCGCCGGCGCAATTGGATTTTGCCAAACGGCTTTCGTACAATCCCTGGCACTGCATTTCCGACCATCGCCCGCTGGGCAATCAGAATCGCGCGCGGCGGCGCATGTATCTGACCCTCGCGACGCTACGACAAACCATGAATGCGACGCCACATTATGAACCGACGGGCGACGAGGTGTTCGAGTAGGCAACAATGACTCCGCAATCCAGCTTCATGATTCTGGCAACGATTATTCCTTCGCGCGAGGCGGAGCTTCGCCAGTTGCTGGCGTCGATGAATCATGAGCCCGGGCTTCTGGATCCCGCAAACGCATTGATCCCGTTTGGACAATTTGCGAAGTTGCATTTTGCGCGTGTCCTGATTCTCGACGATCAGACACTGGATGACATCGTCGTCTATAGCCTACCGAAGGTCAGCTATCCCACCTATCTTGCAATTCTTGGAAATTCCGATGGCGGGACCGACGAGTTTCTGGCAGAAATGGCGAAACGAGCGGGGGACGGGTTGAAACGTATCTTCGCGCATTGCGAAGGATACGCGCCTGACGTTGATCTTCTCGCCTGGATGAAGTCGCGCAACGTGTCGCCGACGGCAAATTATGTGAATTGGATTGGACGAACAGTGCAGCAGGTGAAGGAGGAAGACGCCCTGCGCCTGGCGATCGAGACTTTTCTCCAGAAGAACACAGAACCGGTTGGCAAAATGAAGCCCAGGCAGCAGTGGGACACATTGAAACGATTCGTCGCGGATGAGGGGCGCCAGGGGCACATCACTTTGACACCTCCGGAGCCCACGCCTTTGGGTTGGCGAATGCGAAATCTGCTTCATCTCCTGGCTATCCCGCTACTGGCGTTGATTCTCTCTCCTCTGATCCTAGTCGCGCTTCCCTTCTTTCTCATTCAACTTCGAAGATGCGAAAAGTCCGATCCAGAAATTGCACCCCGGGTCGATCCTGATCATGCGAACCTTCTGTCCACGCTTGAAGATCACGACGTGACAAATCAGTTCAGCGCCATGGGAAGTTTGAAGCCGGGCTGGTTCCGACGGCTGACGATGATTCTTGTGCTTTGTGCGATTGACTATACCGCGAGACACATTTTCAACCGTGGAAGGCTCGCCCGCGTTACCTCGATCCAGTTCGCGCGCTGGGTTTTTCTCGATGGGAAGAGGCGCGTAATTTTCGCGAGTAATTATGATGGCAGCCTCGAGAGTTACATGGACGACTTTATCAACAAAGTTGGTTTTGGTTTGAATGTTGTTTTCAGTAACGGAATCGGGTATCCGACGACGAACTGGCTTGTTATGGATGGGGCGAAGGACGAACAGCGATTCAAGGATTACCTTCGCCGCCATCAGATGCCAACGCAAGCCTGGTACAACGCGCATCCTGGTTTAACCGCGCTCGATAAGTGGCGGAATTCGCTCATCAGGCAGGGGCTGGAAAGGACAGCTATGACAGACAGGGAGATAGAAGACTGGCTGCGGTTGTTCTAGAGCTTTTCGAATGCGACGTACCGCGCCATGAATGTTTCCAGGGAAGGTGATGTGATGACGAGCCACGCCGCGAATCTCGACGACAGAAAGGAGGGACATGACCGCTGAACCAGTAGATTTTCGCGACATTCAGGGACTAGTGCGCTTCGGATATAACGCACTTACTGACGCATCCTTCCTGTTGTTGAAGATTAGCGATCCCGTAGCTGCGCGGGCATGGCTCAAGACAGCGCCGATATCTACGGCAGAAGAAGTGAGCCGGCCTCCATTGACGGCGCTACAGGTGGCTTTCACGCGAGAAGGACTGGAAGCGATCGGTGTCACAGAGGATTTGCTCGAGGGGTTTTCTGCGGAGTTTCTCTCCGGGATGACCGGACAAGAGAGCCGTTCTCGCAGGCTAGGAGATGTTGGCGCTAGTTCACCGCTGGGCTGGCAGTGGGGCCGGCCGGGAAATGCTCCTCATGCGGTGGTGATGATCTACGCACAGCCGGGGCATCTCCATGGATGGACAGAAACAATTCGAAACGAGCATTGGAGCACCGCATTCGAAGTAATAGATTGCCTCTCCACATCGAACCTGGGAGGTAAAGAGCCTTTCGGATTCACGGACGGAATCAGCCAGCCCACGCCGGACTGGAAGCGTCAGCGTAATCCGCAAGGAGACCAACTCGAGTATGGGAATCTGCTGGCTTTGGGCGAATTACTGCTTGGTTATCCCAACGAATATGGGAAATATACTGACCGGCCTCTTGTTCCCGATGATGCGCTTTCAAGTTCGATCCTGCGAGAAGCTGAAGATCAGCCGGGCAAGCGCGATTTTGGACGAAACGGATCCTTTCTGGTCTTCAGACAATTGAGGCAGGATGTCCAAGGCTTCTGGCGTTTCGTTGATACGCAGACAAGTTCGGACGCGCGAGCCCGACAGCGACTCGCCGAATCCATGGTCGGGCGCAAGATGGACGGGACTCCCCTGCTGCCGTTGAGTGCCGATCCCATCGCGGGGATTGACGCAAAGGCTTCGGCGCAGAATCAATTTACGTACAACCTGGACGGCAACGGCGATCGTTGCCCTTTCGGCGCGCATATTCGTCGTGCCAACCCGCGCAACGCCGACCTGCCCTCGTCAAGTGGGTTGGTTGATCGGCTGATGCACATGCTGGGTTTCGGCAATGCGAGTTACCGCGATGATGTAATCGCTTCGACGCGGTTTCATCGTATGATTCGGCGCGGCCGCGAATATGGGCCGAGGCTCACACCAGACGAGGCATCGGCAGGTGCCTCGGACACTTCAGAACATGGAATTCATTTCATTTGCATCGCTGCCAACATCCTTCGACAGTTCGAGTTTGTGCAGAACTCGTGGGTAATGAACACGAAGTTTGACGCGCTCACGGAGCAAAGCGATCCTCTCCTCGGAAACCGTGCGGAGGTCGCGGGATGCCCCGTCACAAGCACGTTCGTCTCGCCAGAGCGGACCGGGGCGCGCACCCGCACTATGGGTATGCCTCAGTTCGTAACGGTGCGTGGAGGCGCTTACTTTTTCCTTCCGAGCATTCGTGCTTTGCGTTTTCTAGCATCGATTGGAGGGCATTCGTGGTAGAGAAGGGATATTCCATACAAGATTGGCAGGAGAGCCGATGAAGAGGATTCGCATCCCGGGAATTGTGGACATCGTCTCTTCTGACGATGGAACGGAGATCGAAGCGTTGGCGCAGGATCCGAATCTGGATCGTGCATACGGGGATCATTCCATCGTGACGAATGGAAAGATCCTGCAGCGCGTCCAGGACACCCTTCAGATTGGCGGGAGACCGTTTCCGACGGTTTCTGCCCGTTGTGCCGAAGGTCGGGCCGCGGCTCAGGAAGGGCTATGGAGGCGACTAACATCGCTTTCGGCGCACTACGCGGAGGGACCGGATGAACTAGAAAGCCTGGCGGGTTTTGTCCGCGGAGTGGGATCGGACGATGCCTGCGGTCCTCTCGTCCAGCAGGTAGTGGGTCAGCTGTTCTCTCCCAACTTCAAAGCTACGGCCGAAAGCTGGAACGCGGCGCTAGTGCTGAATCAAGCGCCCCGTAGCCTGAATCTGCCATTGCTTGCCTGGTGGAAGATCACGGGCAAAATCGGTAAGGCAAAGCAGCTGCTGTCAGAGATGGTCGCTGGAGATCTGGCCGCAGTACACGCTATCGGCGTGGCTCTCCACAATATTGTCACCGGCGTGAATTTGATGCGGCAACTTTACAATGCCCCTTCCAATCGGACGGTGCTCTCGCCCGAAGCAGCGGGGGGCCGATGCATTTTTGCTCCACCCAGCGTACTCCGACAGCCACTAACAGCGAACGGTTCGGCCAGCGGGGAACTTGAAACGGGAACAGTTGTGATTCTGAACCTTCAGAACGCGAACGAGAAAATGCCGAATAGTGATTTAGCCTTTCTGCGAAATACCTGGAGTCAATGCCCCGCAGAGCAATGGGTTCCTGCATTGTTCGAAGGTATCTGGCGTCGTGCATGCAATGCCCAGTTCCCAAGTGAACCCAGCGCGAAGCCCGCGAGCAACGGAAATTGAGTGTTGTGGCTAATTCAGCGGTGCTCTTGCGGTCAGGTTGTACCGATTGGGGGTACTCAAGGATCTGGTTCCTTCGGGCCCGCCAAACGAAGAAAACGCTTGACAATATTCGTCGACCTTGACAGATTCTTGAGAAGCCGTTTCAAAGTGATCCGGGCAGCCCAATTCTCCCCTGAAGGCAAGCGAGCGGGCCAGGAGTTTTCAGTCGCCAAGATCCAAATCAAACGCTGGAAAACTGTTTCCGTAGAGACACGGAGAAATTGCCGTGTCGAATTGATGCGCAAATCTTTTCCAGCCGTGCACAGTTCGGCTGAATGAAGTCCTCGTTCGACGCCCCTTTTCTGACGATCTGCTGTCGCCGAAACCTCTTCCAAAGAGGTAGTGCTGCGGAAGGAAGTTCCCCCGGAGATACAGTATGAGATCCGAAAGGATTCATGTTCCCTGCTTCTCCCTTTTCTGTGTGGAGTGACAGGCCCAGTGATCGTCGTAAATTGTACAAATTGAATTGCAATGAAGATGCGGGGAGATATGATCGCTCCCG
This sequence comes from Occallatibacter sp., assembly GCA_036495975.1. Taxonomy (GTDB): domain Bacteria; phylum Acidobacteriota; class Terriglobia; order Terriglobales; family Acidobacteriaceae; genus Telmatobacter. The sequence continues at coordinate 120,012 of DASXLY010000020.1, forward strand.
CGCTGGTTACCCATGACGCGCTGTGACCGATCTCGGTCAATATCGGATGGAGTTACTATGCTTCGAACCTTCGCATCAATCGCGTTGACGACTGTGTCATTACTCACGGTGCAAGCCATTCCCGCATTCAGCCAGGATGCTTCGCCTGCAGCGTCAGGAAAGGCTGAGGAGGCAAAGTCTCTCGCAGCCTGCGCCAAGTCAGTCATTGACCAAATCAGCTTGTTGAAGATTCCGGATGCACGGGGTCTCCGATTCGAAGGGAAGGTATCTGAGGCGATTGCCCTCTGCCGTGGAGGAGAGCAGTCGTTACAGTTTCGAGGGACACCCTGGGTCGACTGGAGCAACTACTGGGGCACTGGCGACATGGCATCTCTGCCGACCAATTTTATCTCGCCAAAGCTTCCAACTCAGCGCGGCGTGGCTGGAGCACTGCTGGATCTTGAACTGCAACGGGTAGAACTAATCAAGTTCAACCTCTTCGATAATTCGGGAAGTTATTCGCAATTCGTAGAGGGTCGAGATGGAGTTAGCGGATCGGCGCTGAAGGTGTGGCCCGAAATGAGGCTTGCCTCAACAAGCCCTTCCTACAGCGACGTGGGGGGCGATGGAACACAGGTTTGCAAGGGAGACCTGATTCGCTGGCGCACGGTTACCGGGATCTGCAATGACATTGTGAATCCCGCCATGGGCTCGTCCGGCATGCTATTCGCGCGGAACGTAGAGCTCGACACTTCGTTTCCGGACCTGGGATTGAATGAACTCACACATAACCGGCACGGAGATCGGCTTTCACTCATGGAACCCGATCCGCAGGTGATCAGCCGACGGCTTTTCACGCGAATCCAGTCTGACCCAACAAAATGCCAGGTGGGGTATGGACTGCCAGGCGATTCGAAAGATGCCAATTGCGATTACAAGAAGGCTTCCTTCTTCAATGTCCTGGCTGCGTATTGGATCCAATTCATGACTCATGATTGGTTCTCGCACCTCGAAGAAGGACACAATCAAACGGAATACATGAAGGTTGGCTGCGCGACAAAGCTGGTAAATAACGTTGAGCAACCACTGACTCCTGAAGACATCGAGAAATTGGGTTGCCGTCCGGACGACATGATTGACAAGGGATATGTCGCGCAAGATTCAGCGCCTGCGACTTTCTCCTTTGGCGGAAAAACCTATCTTGTGCGTGCGCCCAAGACCATGCGCAACACCAATACAGCGTGGTGGGATGCTTCACAGCTCTATGGATTTGACGATACGTCCCGTAAGCGCGTGAAGCGCGACCCTGCAGATGCAGCGAAGTTGCTGCTGGTTCCAATACCTGGCCAGACTGGCCCCGGCTATCTGCCGGTGTTCGGTCCGACTGATCCAATCAATCCGGAGTGGTCCGGGCAGGAAGCGGCCGGATTTCCCGACAATTGGACGGTCGGACTAAGTTTTCTGCACAACTTGTTTGCGCGGGAACACAATTCGATAGTGGCTGAGTTTCGTCGCGTTGCTGCCCAAACGCCAAATGCAGATTGCGGTCTCCGCGATCCAGCCAACCCCAAGCAAGTTATACGTTATCGCGATGTTACTCCGGACCAATTGTTCGAGATCGCCCGCCTCGTTGTTGCAGCGGAGATTGCCAAGATTCACACGACGGAATGGACGCCGCAGCTGCTCTATAACGAACCCCTGTATCTGGGGATGAATGGGAACTGGAGTGGCCTGCTTGGTACCAACGGCGGATTGTTGTCGAAGGCGTTGAGCAATGTTGTCGCCACAAATTTCGGCAAGTCTACCGATCCCGCCAAAGCCACCCAGTGGTACTCAGTGTTTGCGTCTGGCCCCGGAATCTTCGGCATTGGCAGCAAAGTCCACGGATACGACATTACGAATCCGAAATATATCAACGGCGGCGTAAATCATTTTGGATCCCCGTTTAATTTTCCTGAGGAGTTTGTCTCGGTATATCGGCTTCACCCACTCGTTCCCGACCTGCTGGAGTATCGCGACTTAACCGCCGATCCCAATAAAATCGCGAAGCGCATTTCAGTTGTCGAGACGTTTCAGGGCAAGGCAACTGATTTTACGCACTCCATGGGCCTTGCAAACTGGGGACTAACCCTGGGTCGCCAGAGGCTGGGGCTACTTACTCTGCATAACTCGCCGCTGTTTTTGCAGAATCTGAAAATGGGGAGGCTAGACAGCAAGACGCAGCAGATCGATGTTGTCGCTCTGGACATCATTCGCGATCGGGAGCGCGGAGTTCCTCGCTTCAATGAATTCCGACGCCAGTACGGACTTCGCCAACTCAGCAGCTTCGATGACTTTGCCGATCCCGGCGTGGCGCCCGGTTCAGCGGACCAGTTGGAGCAGCAAGCCACGGTACAGACACTTCGCGAAGTCTACGGGCAGCATGTCTGCGATGCATCGAAGGTCATTACGGATGCGCAAGTGAATCAAGATGGGTCGCCGATCAACGATTGCCTCGGTCATCCCAACGGAACCCTTGTGGACAACATTGAGGATGTAGACACCGCTGTGGGTTACCTTGCGGAATACAGGCGGCCACACGGATTCGCCATCTCCGAAACTCAGTTTGTTGTCTTCATTCTTAACGCTTCACGCAGGCTCTTCAGCGACCGCTTTTTCACGTCCTGCTTCCGGCCGGAGTTCTATACGACGCTTGGCGTCGATTGGGTGAACAACAACGGCCCGGGCGCGCCACAGATGGAGAAGGGTACGCCTAATGGCCATAAGCAGCCTATCTCCCCGATGAAGCGCATGTTAGTACGGAATATTCCCGAGCTAACGCCTGAGTTGGAGAACGTAGTCAACGCATTCGACCCATGGGCTCGCAATCGCGGCCAGTACTACGACCTGGCATGGAAACCACGGCCGGGAGCTGAGTCTGACGATTCATTCGCAAAGCCCTAAATGGCGAGGCACCCATATCCAGGCACGTGAAACGATCGCACGCTTTCGCGCACTATTGGAGTTGGGCCGTTTCCCTGGTCGCATCACTATGTCTGTGCCCCGTGGTTTCGCGGGGCCGTTTTAATCAAGAGCATTGCGCAACGGAGGCACACGGGAGAAATCATGGCGACAAACACCGTAACGAACTGGTTTGGCAATATTGTTTCGCATCCCAGCGTAATCGTCGACGCGAACTCTGTGGAAGACATTGTGGCTGTCTTGAAAGATCCGGTGAAGTATCCATCGCCCGTGCGGGCAGTCGGATCCAATCATTCGACCGCGCCGTGCGGAGTGGCGGATAGCGGGACCCTGATCCGGATGAAGATGAACCAGATTCTCAGCATTGGACCGGATAGCCTGACGGTCCAGGCTGATGCTGTGCATCTTGATATGGCAAAGGCACTCGCAGCGAAGAATTTGCAGTTCTACGTGAATACAGAAATCGGCAGCTTGTCTGCCGGCAGCGCTTCGTGTGCCGGCACCAAGGATGCGTCGTTCGCTGGGGAATATGGCCAGGTGGGATCGTATGTCACAGGCGTCAAAATGGTGTTGCCCAGCGGAGATCTCCTTGAGGTCACCGAAGACGCGCAACCGGACCTGATGCAGAAAGTGCGATCGAGCTATGGGCTATTCGGGATCGTGTATGAGGTTACGTACAAGGTAAAGCCGCTGACCCCGATGCACGTGCATCACACCACGTACAGCATCGCCGATTTTGTCGCCGCTTTGCCCGATCTGAAGGCTCTTGGTTATTCGATGATGTATTACATTTTCCCATTTGACGACAAAATCACAGTGGAGTTTCGCAAGTACAATCCAGGCGCCACTGGCGAGCCAAATCATGCGGCATGGGCCCTGAGAAACCACATCTGGGGGACGTCGGGTCCAAAGTTCGGGCATGACACCGAACAAAATGTGTCGATTCCATCGATACGTTACGGCATTATTGACGCCTTCAACGCCGCATGGCGTCTGCAATTGGAAAGTATTGTATCGAGCGATTACACAATTCCTTCCGACCAGATCATTCAATATCCGCCGGTTTCCAACGACAGCCGATACACCTTCAGTCTCTTTGCGTTTCCCGAAGAGGAGTTTCCCGCAGCGCTAACCAGTTTCTGCAAATTCTGTACCGACTACTACGCCCAGAAGGGCTACCGTTCGAATCTGCTGTATGTCGGCTATCGAATCGCGCAGGACCAGAAGTCGCTGCTCTCCTATTCCTACGATGGGACAGTGATGACACTGGATCCGGTGTCGACTGCGAATCCCGGATGGGATGATTTTCTGGTGGCGTACAACCAGTTCTGCGTCAATCTGAACGGGAAACCGCTGCTGAACCAGACACCAGGTTTGACCGCTGCGATTCTGCAAGGAGCCTATGGAGAAAGAATGGCGACCCTTGAAGCGACGCGTAAGCAGTACGATCCGCAAGGCCGGTTGCTGAACGCCTACTTTCGCGGATTGCTCTCGTAGATTGACCGAACGGAGCTTCGACATGCCAAGGTTGAATCGGGTGATTTTGCTGGTCGCGTCTCTGGCGCTGATACAGGATGTGCGAGCCCAGGCTACTGCGACAGCGCCATCCATGTTCACGCCGATCAAGGTATGCCCAGGCGCGTTTCCAACAGATCTGGAGGCCACCGACTGCAGGTACAAGCCCTCGCAGCGCGCCTTGGATTTTGTCGGTGGTTCCGTCACAGACCAGGCAGTTCTAGGAGCGGTCGTATTTGGCCTGGGAGCGCAGGTGATCCAGTCTCCTTCAGAGTGGAAACGTACCTGGGATGGATACGGAAGACGCGTCGGTTCCCGATATACGCAAGCTCTTGGCAAGGGCGGGGCGCAATATCTAGTGGGGCTAATGCTGAATGACGATCCGCGCTTTCTTGCCTATCGCAATGACCCAGGAGTGATCACCCGGCGGCGTAGTGCTGTTAGAGCATTGGCTGCTGGAAATTCTCAGGGTCTGGCTCAGCCTGGCACAGGGGGCTCAACCAAGAGCCTTGACGCGCTTTCTCATGATGGATGGCAGCGTTTCGGCCATGCATGGTACGACGTGATCACTGTGCGCCGCTCCACGGTCGAGGGGAATGGGCGTCGCATCCCTGCGATTTCGCGTTTTGCCGGAGAGGCTGCGGGAGCATATGCGGGCTATCCCTGGTATCCGGGAGCGGAGAACACGGTTGCGCAGGTGGGGCAACGAGCTGCCGGCGCCTTCGGCACCGCCGTACTTTCAAGCTTCTACACAGAATACAAACCGGAAATCACCAATGTGCTGGGCGCAATATTTCGCCGGGGCAAGCAGTCGACAACGACTACAGGGGCGCACGAATGAATCCCTTAAAGGTATCTTTGACGGTCGCTTTGGCTCTGGGTGGTCTTGCCGGATGTCACGTGCCGTTGCAATCCTATCGGGTACAACACCCTGCCATCGAGGTCACTGCTCCGCCTATCGCCGCGTCGGGAGCAGTCACGCCAAATGCCCCAGAGAAAGACTGTGTCGACCCAAAGTCGCCTATATGTCTGGCCTTCATTGAGCTCGATGACATGGGCGAACCATTCGACAAAGGTGAGTTGGACACGGCTCTTCGCATCATTCGACAAGCCAATGATGTTGCGAAAACTGAGCCCGGGCAATCCGACCCCGTCGTGATCACGTTTATCCATGGGTGGAAGAACAACGCCAGTCTGCAGAATGACAATGTGAGAGGTTTTACGGCGGCCTTGCAGGAGATTTACAAGAGTTTCGACGGCAAGCATCGCATCATCGGGATCTACATTGGTTGGCGCGGAAACCTGATCCAGAGCTACTTTCCGGTCTCTCAGCAGTTCTCATACTTCAATCGGGAAGCGACCGCAATTCGAATCCCGGGCGCCACGTTGTCGAGCGCGCTCACGCAGATCGCCACAAGGACACACGAGGACCCTAGAGCACTCGCTATCTTCATCGGACATTCGTTTGGCGGCCTTCTGCTGGAACGTACCTTGAGCGAAACAACCGCAAGCCAGATAGCGGAAGCGTCCATTTTTACGCAGGAGGCGCAGGAAACGAAGGACCCACAGGAGACCGCCGAGAAGGCGTTGGCGGCCAAGTTTGCAGTTGACTCACGGGCCGACCTGGTGATCTTTATCAATCCGGCGGGAGCAGCTACTGAGGCCAAGCAGATGCTGGATTTCCTGACCTACAACAGGTACAAGTATCGTCCGCTGCAAGCGACTGAATCTGCGAATTCAGGAGATGAAGGGACTGGGCGTCCCCTGTTCGTATCCCTCACATCAACTGCAGATTTGGCAACTAAAGTAGCGCTGCCCGTTGGCCACGGTCTTCCCTATCTAGGCTTCAAAGCCAACGGTAGTTTCCGCGACCTAAGTCAGGAACCCAACAAGAAGTACGATCTGACATGCTTCGACCCGGAAAACTCGGCGCACCAGTCCTGGGAATTGAAGACCAAGGAGGAGGGCGCCGTATCGCAAGGATCCTATTACCTGAGCAGCGCGCCCCATATGCAGATATTGCAAAGCCATGTGATGCTGAAATCGGTTGGCGCAAACCAAATGCGCGTGTCGTCGACAGGTCAGACGATCCCGATTCACGATCCACAGGCTATCGCCCAATGCAGTCGTGATCTTCTGAACAAGCAAGGTCTCAACGTTGTAAGCACCTTCAGGCTTGCGGATACCCAGGCCTGCTTTGCCGTTCAGGAACGTCCCGGGCGTTGTAATGGCACACCCTATTGGTTGATGGAGATCGATCCTGACGTGGTGCCCGATCACAGCACCATCTTCACGCAACGATTTATTCACTTCATCATTGATACGTTCTTCGCGCCGAACGGACAGCCACTGCAACGCTTGAGTCCGCAGCTGACACACTAGGCGGATTGCGGTGTGGGTTACCCCACGCCTGAGCCTGCCGCGGGAAAAAGTGAATTTAGACAGAGTTCAACGATAATGGAGAGAATCTGCGCCTTCGGCACTATATTGCCAGTCAAATGAAGCCAGAAAATGAAGATATGCGGACGCCGCCGATACTAACAGCAGACTTTTGCCTGCAGGTAGTCGTTGACTCAACTCCGCATGCAGACCGGTTCCAGAAAACCGATGACCCTACGGTAAAGACGCTCTTCGATCTCGGCGTAGTGGACGCACTGAGCTCGGCTTTCTTTGTTTTGAATGTCAAGGCAGCAATCGCCCCGTGGCAAATCGAAGATGCAAGCGTTCAAAGCTCCAGAAGCAGCACCGTTCAAGAAGCGGCGGACTCGGTGCAAACCGGCGCACTCCTAGTTGGTTCTCATGAAGAATAGAGGAATCTTCGCGGCGTTCATTCTCTTAATGTCTTTGACGGCAACTGCGCAGAGCGACTTCACGTTGACCGGCATCGTTCCCGAAGCCGGCCAGAAGACTGCACTTGATGTGAACTATACGGGCGACTTCCCCGATGACCCCTCGGCATATCTGAGCAAGGATGCGTGGCGAGTCTGGGTGAAGAGACCGAACGATGCCAAGCCCGAGGAGTTAGAAGTGACATCGGTCGAGAAAATTGTGAGTTCGAGATTTACGATCAACAAACTTCGACTAATACTCTCAGGAAATCTCCCAGCCGGCAGTGACATAAAGACTTCTGCGTGGCATGCCTTATTCAACCCCGCCAGGAGTACAGGGCTCGAAGGGGTGTCCTTTGATTCGGTTGTTAATGCGGTCGTCGAAACTCCGTCGAGCCAGGGACAGTCCGCGGCCAAGGCGAGTTGTGATAACACTCCACCGGCTCCGATGCCGTATTTTTGTGCGCCAGCGGCCGGCGCACCTGCCGACGTCAGTCTGAGCGGAAGTTTCCTGGCCGGCGGCGGAACAAAACCAATTTATTCATTCGAGCTGAAAGGTGGGCTCTATAAGAAGGATGAAGTTCAGGGCTTGCTCGGCTTTCATCCCGGCGTGACCGGCACGGTGGAGATCAATCAATATGTGCTGCCACCCAACAACAGGACGACCTTTGATCCAGATTCGATTACCGCTGCGCTGGCGTTTCAGCGCCTCAAAGCCTTCAGGAAGCCGAGACTTGGTCTCTACGGCCTTCAGTTCGATGAGGCACTTCCGAGCGGCGAATTCAGCCGATCCGATCCGTCGAGCAACATCATCTTCCGTTCGAGCGTGCTGTTTGGATTCAGTTCAATCTCTTCGCCAAAGCACCCTTCGCTCTATGGAACTGTTTATCCGGTTATAGCGCTGGAGGCGGGGAGGAATCTGAACAAGCCGAGCACGATCGCGATGACAGCGGTTGACCTGAGCCGCTACAACACGATCTTCCGCGGTGTTCTTGGTTCAGATGCGGTGTTTGCGGTTGCCTCTGCTGACAGGACAGCGGATGTCTTCTCAATCAGCGGCAGTTATCGAGTACGTCTGCCCGCATTCGATGAACCCTTTGTTGAAACGCTTCACGAAGCTACTACCGTTTCGCTCACCACCAAGGCTCGCAACTGGTTTCAAGGTAATGTGAATTATGCTCCCTGGAAATTCAAATATTTGTCTCTCAACGCGAAGTATGAATATGGTGAGTTGCCGCCGCTTTTTACGCTGGTTAACCATCAGTTCACCATTGGCTTCACATTGCAGGCTGTCCAGAGCGGTAAACCCGGCCTCGTCTCCGCGGCCCAATGAGAGACCGTTGAGAAGTTGACAGGAAGATTCAGGGGATGCTTATGGCGCTTGATATCCGTTCGAGTTTATAGAAGGGCCACTTTAAGGAATCGGACAGGTCTTCCGATATGGACGGGTTCCAATGTATGTATTCCATTCCTTTGGAGTGAGGTCGCGATTCGCGATTTGGCAAGCATGTGTGATCCAATCTTGAAAATCCAGGTTCCACAAGACGATCGAGTCTTCCTCGCCTACGGATGCAAGCATCGCTTTACCGGGCGCAAACGTGATGGAATTGACGGCCTCCGGTTGCATTCCAAGAATCCCAATCAGTTCATGAGTCCGAACGTCCCAAAGGCGAATGTCGCCATCCGCGCTGGCGGAAACAAGGAGTTTCCCGTCTGGCCTGAATGCAACGCCTGAAACAGCCTGAGTATCCCCGTAGAGCACCGGGGAAATCGGCTGCCAGTTTTTGATATTCCAGAGCGTCACGGAATGACCCTGGGTAGTGGTAGCAAGCATTGAACCGTCAGAACTGAAGGCTACGCCTGCGGGCATCAATTCCAGGCTCTCACCTTGAGCAGGTGTGCCCACCGTTTTGAAGACGCGGTCATGTTGACCATTCTTCCAAATCGAAACCGTTAGATTGTTCCCGGCGGAGGCGAGCAAATCTCCGCCCGGGCTGAAGGCAAGCGCCCATATTCGATCTTTCTGCGACGTAACTGGCGGTCCGATTTGTTTCCGAGTGGCCAGATCCCAAAAGACAAATTCAGCGTCCCCGCCGGCAACGACGGTTTTCGCGTCGGGACTGCAGGCCAGACTCCAGACCGGAGAGCGAAGCGCCTTGACAGGTGGCTCTAGAGCCTTTTGTGAAGCGACATCCCAGAAAATGATGGTCCCATCCATGCTTCCGGAGACCAGAGTTTTGCCGTCCGGCGCAAAAGCCAGGCTGCTCACCTGGCGCTCATGACCAGAGAGCGGCATGCCGCTCTGTTGTGCGGTTGCAACATCCCAAAGGACGACGTCACCGAAGTCGCCGCCGGATGCGAGCAGGCGGCCGTCTGGACTAAATGCAGCGTTCGACGATCCACTACCGACGGCTTTGATATGACGGCCTAGCGGCGGGTCTTCATTCAAGTTCAGAAGGATGACTCGTTCTTTGTCGAGGGCCAGGGCTTTGAGTTCGCCGTCGGGGCTCAGGAAGATGGAGGAGACGGACCCACCCAAACCGGTGATCGGAGTCCTAGCTGGTTTCCCGTTCTCCAGATCCCACTGGATGATTATTCCGTCCAGGCTCCCCGAATAGAGACTCTCTCCGTCGGGCGTAAAGAGCAGACTGGAAATCGCCTGAGAATGTCCGACCAGGGAACCAATGGACTTTCGCGATGCAACATCCCAAAGGATGATTGATTTGTCTTCAGAGCCGGTGGCAACCATGCCGCCGTCGGGACTGAATGCGATGGAAGAAATGTTTTTCCCGTGCCCGCCGCGAGGTTTATTGAGAGCGCGATGGGAGTGAAGATCGTAGAAGACGACGTCCCCAAACAACGCAACCGCAAGGAGAGCATCATCTGGGCTGAATGCGAAGTTGGTTCCTGGGATGGGATCTCCAATTTGTTGATGGGTAGCGATATTCCATAAAAACACGACTGACGGGCGACCGCCATACGCCTCGGTGCTTGCGGCAAGCAGATTTCCTTTGGACGAGAAAGCTACATGGACAAAGTCCTGGTTCGCACGGAACGGCTTGCCGATGGGGCGATGGGATTTCGCATCCCAGACTACGACGGATCCGCTTGAAGAGGAGACGAATTGAGAACCGTCAGGATTGAAAGCCACACCGACGAGTCCCTTTGGGCTCGGGATTGGCTGACCGATTGGCTTATGACTTTTGGCGTTCCACAAGATGATGCGATCATCCCAGCCGGCGGAGAGGATGGACGAGCCATCCGGACAGAAGACTGCTTTTGTTACGGCATCCGTATGTCCCCACAGAATCGCTTCGGCTTTCGCCGCGTGTTGAATCGACGCAAGCAAGGCCCGCTTGGATTCAACCGTATCGGCAATCTGGCCGGATTCGATGCTGAGGAGCATGGCGAGCGAGCGATCGTCCGCATGCGACATTGCTTCTGAAGCCAATGCGCGCGATGCGGCGAGTTTCTGTCGCTCGCGCGCCATGTTCAAGCCGATTGCGGCGATAACTACGAGGACAGCCATCATGAGGGCAGCAGCCCAGGCAATGCGCTCCGTCCGTCGATGCTGGCGAATATCCTCGCCGTCCAGGTCATCCTTCGGTCGGCCCATTAAAGGCGCGGCAACATCCAGCAGGGGCTCCCTGTATATGGGGTCCGAGTTGCCATATCGATTCGCCGCCTTCGCCGCGCGAAAATCCGCATACAACGGTTCAGAAGAATATGCGCCCTTCAGGTTGGACGGGATGGCGCTTGTTTTCTGCCAGTCGAAGTCACCAGTTCTGGCGTCCCAGAGGATCGCACCGTCAGTTAGGCAAATGACCAACTTGTCTGCGGTTCGATTTTTCAACCACCAGTTGACCTCTTGCTGTACCCATGCGGAGTTTGCCGACGTTGGGGACGCCAGGAGAAGGAAGTACTCCGCCTGCCCAAGAGCCTGCTCGATCGTCGGCCAGAGGGCCGGATTTGCGGCCAGGCTGGTTTTGTCCAGAAAGATCCGCATGGTGCGGAGCCGGTACCAGGGCTTGGCGAATTGACTGAGCGATTGCTGAAGGCATCCGGCGAGCCTCGCATCGGATGCATGGCTATATGACACAAAGGCCCGATATCTCAACTCGCTCAATGCGGCCTCCCTATTACGATTGCCTGACGATTCAACATTCGCCAGCGGATCCGGTTCGTCGAAGCTCACCGGCGACGGCAAAGCAAATTGGCCGGTTCGAGGCAAGACCACAACGCAACGCATTTGCCGGCATCCAAACTGGCACTCTAAATCTTCACCTAGAGGCGTTAGCTTAAGTTACACTGCCCTGGCGTATTGAGCCTTTGTTATTCTTCGGCTGCTTACTCACTTCAGCTTGCGTAGTTTGTCAACAGATGTCAGGACTTGCCGGGCTCCTTGGGGAAAGGTACTACCTCATTCTTCTCGATTAATGCTATAACTGCTCGCAACATTCCAGCGTCCCCTAAATCCGCTCGAACTGGAATTGAAAAGGCAAGCATGAAACTTCTGGCCAAATTCAATCTGATCTTCCTGGTTGTCTTTGGAGCTGGTGGACTCCTTATCTCTCAAATGGCACGATCCTATTTGATCGAGAACGCTCGCGACGTAGTGCAGGCGCAAGAGCGGTTGATGATGGCCAACGCGCGATCAGTGAGAGATTATACTGCCGACGACATTTCACCTTTGCTCCAGGAGAATCCAAGGCACAGAGTTCGCTTTCTTCCCGAAACCGTCCCTTTCTATGCGGCTACAACAATCTTCACCAAATTGCGCAAAGACTACCCTGACTACGCCTATAAGGAAGCCTCACTCAATCCAACGAATCCCGAAGACCGCGCCACAGGCTGGGAGGTCGACATCATCGACTGGCTGCGCGATCATCGCGATCAGCAGGAGAAGACAGGCCAGCGGAACACACCGATGGGTCCGGCGCTTTATCTTGCCACTCCGATCGTGGCCACGAAAGGCTGCCTGGAATGCCACAGCGCACCCGCGTCAGCTCCGAAAGCACTGATCGCTGTGTACGGTGCAGCGAATGGCTTCGGCTGGAAGGAGAACGCGATCATCGGAGCGCAAATCGTCTCGGTTCCGCTCTCAGTGCCGATGGCCGATGCAGATCGCGCATATCGCAGGCTGCTTTTCTTCCTGGCGCTGACAATGCTCGTGGCCCTTGTAGCGTTGGATGCCGGCGTCTATTGGTTTGTGATTCGTCCGCTGAGGATTGTCTCGGATACCGCAGACCGCGTAAGCCGCGGCGAGAAAAATGTGCTGCCTATCCAGATTCGCGGAAGGGACGAGATTGCGACCGTTGCGGCCTCGTTTAATCGAATGCAAGTTAGCCTGGCCAAGGCTTTCAAGATGTTTGAGGAAGAATGAAAAGGTTCTAGCTCGGACACGATCTCAGGAACTTTATGCGGTTCGCCTCGAATTCGATCTCCTGCGCGACGGTCTGGCAAAGATCTTTTGCCGAAGAGCAGCGCTTTGCCGCCCGCTTGACAACAACTTCAGCGATCGGACCGATGTATGCCGCCAATTCCCTGCTGACCTGCTCTATGGTTTGCGAATCAATCGAGGAGGCAGGCGACGGATCATTGCTGACGCGTCCCGGCCCCACTGTTGTTGTCGATTCTGCCAGGCCTAATCCTGGCTCCTTATTTCTTTCTGGGGCAGCCGGGTAAGGCTCGTCCATAAACGGCCGCAGCGCCCGGATCAGGACTTGCACATCAGACTTCCATCGTGCGTGCGTCAATTCGACCGCGTTTCGGTAAGCCAGCTCCTTTAAGTCGTCTGGCAATTGATCAACATGCGGCATCTTTGCCCCGCGAACGAGCACAGGCACAACCGGTATATCCCGCCCAAGGGCCGAAGCAAGCTCTATCCGAACGAAGTCATTCGGATCGTTGAGGCGGCACCCTCCCGTTGCATCCTTTGCCTCCAGCCATTCCAATCCAATAATTGCTAGTAGGACCGTACAGTTGGCTACGCTCTGGTCGATTGCTTTCCTAAAGTCGCGCCCTGGCTCAATCGCGGCAACGTCCATAAACACGGACTGGTCGCCGAAGTTAAGCGTCAGGTCGTCAAACAGCCGACCTGCCTCGCCCTCGGAATCGTTCCGGCGATAGTTTATGAAAATGGAACGCAGGGCAAACCTCCCAAAGCTCGTGCATGAGATGAGGAAGAATTCAACGTCTAACTAAACTCTAACCTATATTAGTTCGAATAGTTTAAGTTTACACCTGTACTTCAACATGCTTTCATCACCGCCTTGCTAATAGGTTCCCAATCGGTACATAGCAATGGCAACGATCTGGTAAGGCACCATGAGGAGGGTTCCCATCTTGCAACCACCGTCGTCCACGGACCGGTCTCGCTCGAGGTCGGGCCACTGAAACGAGCAGAAAACAATCGGTAACAAGTTCCGCGTTTCATGTGAGAATTGCCGAAGCGGACTTCCCCACAATGGACAGCACACCCTCGAAGTACTCGTTCGATGCTTTCATCAGTTATTCCCGTCGGGATATCGCTTTTGCAAAAGCACTCGAAACGGCTCTTGAGAATTTCCGGCCGCCGAAGGATGTGTCGGTACGGCATCAGAACCTCGAGATCTTCCGCGACGAATCAGACTTTACCGGAACGGCCTATCACGAGTCGATCGAGCGGCACCTGCAGCTATCCGCGATGTTAATCGTTATCTGTTCTCCGAATAGCGCTCAGAGCCCGTACGTCGCCGATGAAATAGAGCGGTTTGTGGGCAGCGACAGGAGCCGCGGCAGTCAAATCATTCCGATCTTGTATCGCGGGATACCGAACAACGAAGCCGAACCTCACCAGGAAAAAGAGAAGGCCTTCCCACCGGCACTCTACAACTTCATGGAGATGCCTCTCGGAATCAATTATCTGGGATTCGATACAGCGCGTCACAAGCCGAACAAGGGAGCATACAGCAACTCCTGGTATGCTCTGCTCGCCAACATATGCAATATAAGTCGTGCGGAAATCGAAGAACGGGAGAGGCACAGGCAATCTCGAAGGAGAAGGCTACAAGCTATTCTCGTGAGTACTGTATTTTCGCTTTTGTCCATTGCCCTGGTTGTGACGCTGATCTCAAGGCAGCAGGCCGTAAACGAGCGAGAGATCGCAGAACAACGCCGGCAGCAGGCAGTGAAGTCTGCCGAAGCAGAGCGGGTCGCGCGGGAAGAAGCGCAGCATCAACGCGGAATCGCTGAGCAACAAACAGTGGAGGCAGAAGCTCAGCGGAATATCGCTGTTCAACAGCAGAAACTTTCCGAATCGGGACAGCTTAGCGCAAACGCAATAAATGTATTGCCTGAAGATCCGCAGCTCAGTCTACTGCTCGGCGTGGAGTCCGCGGTTCTGAGCTACTCGGCTAATCACACAGTTTCCATCGACGCGCAGGACGCATTGCATCGCGCCCTGGAAGCCTCGCGCGAACGGCTCTCAATATCGGTAGACAAGAACGGCGTTCATGCGGTGTCGTTCAGCCCGAATCGGCGCATGATCGCCACCGGCGGTACCGAAGGCATTCAGTTTTGGGATAGCGTCAGCGGCTCGCGGCTATTCCGGATCGACGATATTGGATCTGTGCTTGGCCTTGCGTTCAATCGGGACGGAAGCCGATTAGCAATGGCAGGCCAGGACGGCACTACAAGACTGTGGGATACGATCTCGAGGCGCGAGTTGCGGAGACTGAACGGGCACATTGGACATGTCTGGTCCGTTGTCTTCAGCCCAGACGGAACGCAGCTGGCGACCGCAGGTGCCGACGGGACAGCAAGAGTGTGGGATGTCGCGTCAGGGCAGGAACTTCACAGAATGAAGGTAGGTCACGCCGACGTCCTCTATTCCGTCGCATTCAGCCCGGACGGCAAGTTGTTAGCAGCCGGCGGCGAGGATGGGTCGACGCGGATCTGGCTTCTTGCATCCGGTAACCAGCTTCACGAGTTGGTCGATGAAGGACCTGTTCACAGCGTGACCTTCAGCCCCGACGGAAAGAACCTGGCTACGGTCACTATTTCGACCACAACCGTGAAGATATGGGATGTGATTTCGGGTCGCGAAGTCCGCACATTTGGCGATCACGCTTCCTCTGTGTTCGCGGTGGCCTACAGCCCGGATGGTTCAAAGCTTGTGACCGCGAGTATCGATAAGACAGCCCGGCTTTGGGATCCCGCTACCGGCAAGCGCTTGTTCGTCTTCAGGGGGCATACGGGTCTAATTACCTGTGCTGCGTTCAGCAACGACGGCGACCAAATTGTAACTGGCGCCGAGGACGGCACAGCGAGAGTCTGGAGTGTAAACGTACCTTCAGAGCGTCCTCCGCTCGTGGGCCATACTGCAGGTGTAAACGATGTAGCCTTCAGTCCCGATGGCAACCGTATTGCGACGGCGAGTGACGACAACACAGCCCGAATCTGGCTCGCGTCAACGGGAAGAGAACTTCGCGCGTTCAAGATCAACGGCTTTGTGAATGCGATTTCGTTCAGTCCGGATGGGAAGCGCCTGGCGGTGGCCGGTTCTGACGGAACCGGCAGAGTGTTTGATGCCGTGAGCGGTGCGGAGCTATCGTCACTGACCGGACACCGCGATGAAGTGAAGAGCATCGTCTATAGCCACGATGGCAAGCGGATAGCCACTGGAAGTTCGGATGGGACGGCCAGGATCTGGGATGCTTCTTCGGGAAAAGCGCTCACACAGATCACGAGCCGATCCGGCAAGGTTTTTTCAGTGGATCTGAACCGGGATGGGAAGCGTGTCGCAATAGCAATTTACGCTGATCGCGGCAATACCGGAGATGGGGCTCAGATCTGGGATATCCGGTCAAGCAGCGCGCTGCAGAATCTTGACGCCGATTACGTCTGGGTAAATCAGGTGCATTTCAGTCCGGATGGAACTCGTCTGGTCACGACAGGATCTACGCCCCCCTACCTTGTGAAAGAGTGGGATGCTGCGTCGGGTCGGGAGTTGGTGAGTTTCTCCGGGCATACTGGGGAAGTTCTGGCCGCTACGTACAGCCCCGATGGCACCAAGCTCGCATCCGGTGGGTTGGACTCAAAGATCAAAGTGTGGGACTCTGCGAGCGGGCGTGAGTTCTTCTCCCTGTCTCTGCCGAATGTGTCTGTCAACAGCATTGCATTCAGCCCAGATGGTAAGAGCCTCGCATCGGCTGGAACCAACCGGGAGGTCGATCTATTTGCGACGGATTCGACAGATCTGCTGGTGCTGGCCGCCTCGCGATTGAGCCGGACTTTCAGCGCGAATGAATGCCAGCTCTACCTGCGGCGCGGCGATTGCTCAACTGCGACTTCGTCAAAAATAGTTGCAGGAAAGGATCTGAAGAGAGAGGGCCATTCACAGGCTGCAATGACCCAATTTGACGAGGCTTTTGCCGAATGGGATTCGGCAGAATCGAGGTCTCTTTCGAAACACCTGCTGAGCGAACTTTTCATGATGGAGATGCGTGACCGTGTGAAGGTCGGAGACGTGGCTGGCGCCACCGCTGCTTTTCGAGCCGCCACTGGCTTGGTGCCATTGGATGGAACAGATCCGAGTCAGGAGGTCGCCTGTGCCATCGCGGTTGCCAAGATAGGAGAAGCGAAACAGCTTGGCAGAGCAGGCAAATGGACTGAGGAGATTGCACTCTTGAAAGGAGCGCTTGCCCTTAACCCACAAAATGAATCTGGTTATCTCGCACTCGCTGGCGCCTATGACAATACGCGTGAGTACGACAAGGCCGTCGCCGCGATGCGCAGTTCGGTGAAGATTAGCCCAACTGTCTCAAACCTGATCGATTTGGCCGATGATCTCAGACTGATTCGGGACTATTCGTCGGCGACTGCGGAATTGAATCGCGCGATCACCACGAATCCCCGCAGTGAACGTGCTCACCGCGTTTTAGGACTGGTGTTCGCGGATCTCGGAGAGGGGGACAAAGCCTTAAAGGAGTTCACGACAGCGATTACAATCTCGCCCACCAAGTATGCCTATTATGAGCAGGCCAGAATCTACGAGTCGCGCAAGTCCTTCCCACTGGCCCTGGAGGCGTTGAAGAAGGCCAAGGCGATTGATTCGAATTATGTCGCAGCCTACCAGGAAGCCGCGCGCATTTATCACGAAGAGTTGAGCGATTTCGAGGCGGGCTTTCACGAACTTGCAACTGCGCGTCGATTGGCGCCCGATGACGTGCCTCTGCAAGCCGATTTCGCTGAGGCATGCCTGACAGCCGGTCGATTTCAAGTGGCAATCGATTCCGCAACGGGGCTGCTGGATTCGCCGATGCAATCTCAGGAACTGTCCGCAAGCGACAGGCTCGCGATCAGGTTTGTCAAGGTCGCTGCGCTCGAGCTGAATGGGAACATTGATCTGGCTGCTAAAGAACAGCAGGCTCTGATTGAAGATTTTGATGGCCTTCCCAAGTATGAACAGGCCTGGACATATACGGGGACACGACGCTTTCTCACCAACTTCAATATGGATACCAACCAACGTTCGGCGCTATTGGCATTGCTCGACAAACTGGATGCTCGGAATGGCTCCGCGCCAAAGCGCTGATTGCTCCCTGTAACCTGACTGGAACTTTATTCTCGATAATGCATTGGCTCCAGGGACGCTACCACACCGAACAATCTCTCATCCGGAGAAATGATTTTTCGTTCTTTATATCCGCATCGGCCCGACGTCGCGCGCCGCGCCGGCACAAAGCAGCCGATCCGCAATACTCTTTTCATAGACCGGGTTTCTTCTTGCCACAGTTTGCATCCGGGCGTACTCTTGGCACCATTCCTGACCGCTGCCGATGACGGTTCGCGGCACTAGAAAGAGGGACGCGTGGCATTTGCGCGAGTGGTCGCATACGCCGTGACTGTGTTTCTGTGGGGAATCGGGCTCGTCCTGCTTCTCAAGCCAGAGTTGGCCACCGGGCCCAAGGGACTGCCTCTGCTCAAAGGCGAATCCCGGCCGATGATGGCAGTGCTGGCCGCGCGCGAAATTGTGCTGGGCTCGCTCGCCGGCGGCCTGGCCTATACCGCGAACTTCCATGGCCTGCTGCTCGCATTCGCAATGGCGTTGCTTATTACGTTGATTGACGCCATCGCCCTGCTCAAAACGAAATCCATCATGGGATTCGTGATCAACGATCTTGTAGGCGTGCTGCTGCTGATTTCCGTCTTCACGCTTTGGCGAGACCTGGGCAGTTTTTGAGCAAAACCCGGTGGCGTGGTTGCAGGCTTTGAGTCAGCGCCAAGGTGAAGTCACAGACATCTACTTGGCCGCAGCTGCGGCCGCCTTCTTTTTCTGCAGCTGCAGGGTCCAAGGCGGCACGATACCATTCTGACGCGCGTAGGCGACGAGTTGACCGAGATGTTCGTGGGCGTCGGCAACGAGGATATAAACAACGTCGCCCTCATTAGCCTGGGGGCCAAGCTTTGGCAGCAGCTTTGCGAAATCCGCGTTGCTCATGCCATTGATTGTTTTGTTCGCGAAATCCCAGGACTGATTCAGGTCTTCGACAATGCGATCCTTCTCGGTTGTGGATTTTTCGAATTCGCGCGCTTTAAATCCTGCTGGAGGGTTCGCACCCATCATGCCGAGGATTCCATACCGCTCTCCGGCAACATGCAGAAACACTTCAGCAAACGACCGGGCATCGGGTGAAGGGCGCCAGGTGAGCTTGTCACTCGGAAGTGCCTCGGCGAGATCGACACACTTCTTGTTTATGGCCTGCAGGTCAAGAAGGGCCTGGGCTTTCATGTCATAGCTGGGTGCGGTGCTGTCAGTGGCGTTGTCGGGAGTTTGCGCATGCATCGCGACGGCACTCACATTCAGGATGCATGCGAGACAAATCACAGAGAGAATCGGGGTTTTCATTGCGGTCTCCGCTGAAATTGAATCTCTGAGAATCGCACCGAGGCTAGAGCAGGGGTGGAAAAGATGCAAGCAGTCCGTGACCGCCCGGATGCCTGGAGGGATGAGTCGCTCCGTTCACGAGATTGATGATTGCGGAGGTGGCGCGACAGGCGTTCGAATGCTGTAGGGCAAATGGGGGTTCTTTTCGGCAGTTTACGGGCCTTTCGACTTCGCTCGGGATTTCGGCTGCGAGTTCACGCCGTCAAGACAGGCCTAGTTCGAACCCTCCTGTTCCTTTTTTTCAATCGGCCGAATCAACGAACTGCGCCCAGGCGGCCTGCGCGATTACCATTCGTAACGTGAGGTTCAATCCATGTTGATTCGCGCTATTAGCCGTCGCACATTCATGGCGACCACTGCAATGGCAGTTGCCGCAGCACGACTACGCGCACAAAATGCGCCCAAGGTGCAGGTTGCGCTTGAGATTCCTGCCGAGGCAACCGGCCCGTACATGCCGACGGATTTTGTGGGCCTCTCCTATGAAGTGCAACAGCTCGTCGACCCCAACTTTTTTTCGACAAAGAACGCCGGACTGATCCGGGCCTTCCGCGAAATTTCGCCACACGGGGTTCTGCGTCTCGGCGGCAACACCAGCGAGTTTGCGTGGTGGCAGCCTTCGCCCGAATCGCCTGAACCCGAGCATCCCCAGACCCGCGAAGTTGTTGGCGAACCCAAGGCGTCTTACTACGCCGTCACGGCGCAAGCTGTCCGGAACCTCGCGGAGTTTTTGAAAGCCAGCGGATGGACGTGTCTGTACGGTATTGGCATGGGCACCAACACGCCGGCCCGCGCGGCTGTCGAAGCTGCGTTTGTAGCCGAGGCCCTGGGCTCGAGCCTGCAGTACTTCCAGATCGGCAATGAGGCGGACCTGTTCGGGCATCATCTGCGCGATCCCAAGACCTGGTCGGCAAAGGCCTATCTCGACGAGTGGCTCGGCCTGGCTCGCGCAGTTGTGGCGCGCGTTCCAACGGCGAAATTTGGCATACCCGATGTGGCGGCGAATGTCGAATGGCTCACGGAGATCGCGGGTGCATGGTCATCGATCGAGAACCCTCCGCATGTCACGACCCTCACGCATCACTACTACTTCGGCGGACCCGCTACTAACCCGGCGGTCAATATTCCCAACCTGATGTCGCCCGCCACCATGGACAAAGTTCAAAAGACCGCAGATATCGCCACTGCTGCCGCCGGCAAGGTAGGGGCGCGCGTGCGGATGACCGAGGGCAACACCTGCTATCGCGGCGGCAAGCCCGGCGTGTCCGATGTGTTTGCTTCGGCGCTGTGGTCGGCTGACTATTCCCTGCTGCTGGCATCGAACAATTACTCGGGAGTCAATCTGCACGGTGGCACCGGCAAGTCGGTGGCGAACTCGGTCGGCGGATCGTTGCCTGGTGACACTCTACTCGAGCAGCAGGGAGCCACCGCGGCCGAGATCGCTTCGCATCCGCATCCTTTCTACACGCCTATCGGAACATTCGGCTCTGAATACCGGCTCGAACCGGTAGCTCACGGGCTGCAGTTTGCCGGATTGTTCAGCGGCAGCAGGCTATTTCAAGGAGACTTTTCCGGGAAGCTCCAAGGCGCCGGTGTCGACGCAACCGCATATGCGGCGGAACTTCCGGGAGGAAAGCGCTCGGTGATTATTCTGAACAAGGACCTCGAGAAGGACCTCGTTGCAAGCATTGCCTTCGGTGCGGGTACGAGCACTGCTGTCGAGGTGGAGACGCTGGTGGCACCGTCGATTGAAAGCCGTGAAGCTCGCATCACGGCGGCTAGCCGATCCAAGTTAAGCAATGGCCGGTTTGATGTCACCGTTCCCCACGCCAGCGGAGTGCGCGTTACGCTGGGCTGATCATTTCGCAGCCGGAAGGCTGGCCCTTTCTATTCCGCCCGCAACGCCTCCACCGCATTCACGTTGGCTGCGCGCGCCGCAGGAACTGCCGCGGCGATGACCGCTGCAGCGAGAATCGTGAAGGCGGAAGCAACAAAGGCCAGCAGACCCGGCTGATGGATCTCGGTAATGTACTTCGTGGCCGCCTCAGATAGCCCGAAGCCGAGCACAACGCCGAGACCCACTCCGATCACCGCCATCACCAATCCTTCAACAAGAACGTCGGCCAGAATGTTGCGCCGCTGCGCGCCGAGCGCCATCCGAATTCCGAACTCCCGCGTCCGGCTGCTTACGGAAAACGCCAGAACTCCAGCCACACCAACCACCGAAATCAGGAGCGCCACGGCGGCGAACCCGCCGAACACAATCGCGTTGAGCTTGTCAGGAGTCAGCACTTCCGCGCGCACATCGCCCAGCGTGCTGGCTTTCTCCACCGGCTGGTCAGAAGATATTTCGTGAATCGTCCGCGTAATCGCAGGAACCAGCGCATACGGATCAGAATGTGCACGAACAAAAAGCCGTCCGCTCCAGCCCTCCTGTTCAATCGGCTGATAAACCGTCATAGCCGGCGCGGGAATGATGTTCTCATCATCGAAGTCAGGCACCACCGCAATGATCCGCCGAGGCTCCATGCTGATGCCGATGAATTTCATAACGCCATCGGTCCACCGAAGTTTCCGGTTCAGCGGATTTTCCCCCGGATAAAGCAGGTTGGCAAGACTCTGGCTGATGATGACGACCCGCTCTGAGCCTTCCTTGTCGCCGTCGTTGAAATCGCGACCTGCCAGGACCGGTACGCCAAATGTTGCAAAGAAATCCGGTGACACCGAACGGAACTTCGCTCGGAAGTCCTGCCCGTCATTTCGACGTGCACCCTGCGCGGCAAACGTGAAGGCGATGTTCAGGCCCTGGTCATCGCGCCATGGTGCGCTGAATCCCGATGCCACGTGCTCGACACCCGGCAACGCGCCGATGCGCCGTTGTATGTCGCGATAGAAGTCAGTTACCTGCTCCGGTGTTTTACCGTACGACAACACGGGCAAGTTGATCGCCATCACGTTCGCGGCACCAAAAGGCGGCCTCGTTTGCTCCAGCACAAACAGCGTCTTCATCAGCACACAGGCGCCCGCAAGCAGCAGAAACGACGCGGTGATCTGGGTGACCGCGAACATGCGCAACCGCCGGCCGCTTCCGCCCGCGACACGAGCGCCGCGCGCCGCCAGCCCGCCCTGTGCATTATTGGGAGAAGGCAGCCGGGGGATGTAAGCGAGAAACACCGCCGCCGCCAGGGCCAGCGCAATCCCAAACCAGACCAGGCTGAAGTCGAGGGTAAGGTCGTTGGCCCGCACTGAGAATCGAGCGGCATAACGGCCAAGGACCATCACCATCGGGATGGCCAGGAGGATCGCTGCGATGGCTCCGCTGCCACATAGCACCAGCCCTTCTGCCAACAGCGAACGCCGGATGGTTGCCACGCTCGCGCCAAGAGCCATGCGAACGGCCAGTTCCGGCTCACGGCGCACCGTGCGGGCCAGCACCAGGTTGGCTACATTTGAGCTGGCAATTACGAACAGCAGCCCCGAGGCCGCAAACAGAACCCACAGGATGGTGTTGGCGCGCGCGTTGATCTGATCGTGCATCCGCGTGACGCCGATGCTGTAGTGATCCCCGGGTTTGTACACCTCTGGATGCGCGGCCGTCATCGCTGCATAGACGGTGCCTAACTCCGCACGTGCTCCATCGACGGTTGCTCCCGGAGCGAGGCGCGCGAAGACCTCGGTCATGCGATGCTCACGGCCGGTCACCATGGTGGCTGAAAGATGATGCGGGCTGGTCACAATATTGGCGATGATCTCCGTTTCCACCGGGTATGGCACGGCAGGTTCGAGCACGCCAATGATTGTTGCCCCTCGGGATCCCATGATGCTCTCGAGTCGCACCTGTTTACCCAGCACGCTGGGATCTCCATGCAATTGCGACTTCCAGAAGTGATAGGTCAGCACCACCGCGCCGGCGGCATTCTGCCCATCGTCTCCCGGGCCAAGAAGACGGCCCAGCACCGGCTTGAGCCCCACTACGTCGAAGTAGTGTCCATCGACCACGCCAGCCGGGATTTCGCGCGGTGTTCCGAGGCCGACCACTGTGAAGTCGATCGTCGAAAAGGTTCCGAGTGCCTGGATCGTCTTCAAATGAGTTCCTATGTCCTGGATCTCGGGAATGGAAAAGGTCGCATTCTCGACGCCGAGCCCCGGTGCGCTCTGTCGCACATAGAGCAGCCGGTCTTCGTCGCGATTTGCCAAGGGTCTCAGCAAGACAGCGCGCACCACGCTGAAAATGGCGGCGTTGGCCCCGATCCCCAGTGCAAGCGTTAAAGCGACCGTGAACCACAGCGCGCGGACACGTCCCAGGGAACGAATAGCAAATCTAAGATCGCGAAGGAAGGGCATGAAGAGGACCTCCGAGGGGATTCGGACCAGTTTAGATCACACGAAAAACTTGACACTTACGTTGATATCAACGATAATCTTCTCGTGTCAAGTGGAAAAACGCTGCCGTTCGAGACAACGCTGATGGTTCGGGACCATTGTCTCTGCCTTCACGTGCAACGGGCCGCACGTGTTCTGGCCCGGCGATTCGACGATGCGCTCCGGTCATTTGCGTTGACCAACGGGCAGTTCTCATTGCTGATGTCGTTGAACCGGCCCGAGCCACCGCCGATGGCGCCGGTCGCTTCGCTGCTTGCCATGGATCGCACCACCCTGACTGCTGCTCTGAAACCCCTGGAACGCCGCGGGCTGGTGAAAATCACCAAGGATCCTGCAGACGGACGCAGCCGCATCCTGCACTTGACCGAGGACGGCCGTCAGCTTCTGGCGCGCGCCTTGCCCGCTTGGCAGAAGACGCATAAAGAGATCGAGAAGCTCGTCCCGGAAATTGACTGGGACGGGTTCCGCCGCCACCTCAAGGCAATGGCGTAACTGCAAAAGCTTACAACGACGGGTAGGGTTTTTCTCCGCATGTACTGGGTCGCGGGGCGGCTGGCACTGCGAAGTAGCGGGTTGGCGGAAGCGCGTGCGAGTCGAACACACCGTTGCCCATAAGGACGACCGCCGGTTTTGAAGACCGGGAGGATCACCGGATCCCAGGCGCTTCCCTTCTGTTGAGGTGGAGTGAGCCTGCAATCGCTGACCCAATGAACCGGAACAATCTCAGCCTCACTCACATGATACGGTTCCCATTCCAACCGAGGCTGGGAGCGGAACCCCTGAGATGCTCAAACAACCTCTGTCTCGCTGGCCTGTCGTACAGCAAACGAGGACATGTTCTACCGGTACCGGTCCTGAAGCATGGAGAGACGGCGGGCGGCGACACGGGTGTTGCTCGATCGCCGAAAGCCGCTGACAGAAAGCTGTCTCTCTCAGAAGTACGTCTTTATCACGTCCACCACGTTGTACTGCCCGTCGACAATGGACAGAACGCGCCACTTGTCGAACGTGAGACACGGGTGCGAGATGTTGAAGCCTATCATGTCGCCGACGCGTATATCATCCCCCGGAGCGATCTTCACGTAGCCGTGCTGATCCATCAGCTTGGTCGTTTCCCAGTGCGACGGAGTGTCTCCCGGCTCAGAGTTGCCCGGCCGGAAGTGAAGGGCCGGCGTGGGCAGTCCTGAGTCGAATGCAGCATCCCGCCGCCCCATGGTCACCACGGCTAGTTCAGGCTCCGGAATCGATTGCACGTAGGCCCAGATATGCAGTGCCGGAAGCAGCCCCGACCGCATCTTGTGCGCAATCGGATTGGAAGCCAGAATCCTTTGCTGCTGCGTCTCATAGTTGCCTACATCGTGCGTCAGGTAGCAGCCGGGCCGCAGCACGATCTCCACGCCATCGCCGAATTTGGCTGCTGAGAACTCCTCGGCCACCACGTCGTACCACGCCGAACCCGCACCGGAGATCAGGGCTGGTGTGCGCGCAAACCGCCCCTCCGACGACAGGCGCTTTGTCACCTCGCACGCGCGCTGCATGAAGGCGCGAATATTCTCTTCATCCTTCAGAACGCCTTCGTATAACTCAACTCCGCACAGCTCGAGGACACCATTGCTGCGCGCAATCGCGTCCAGCACGGCTTGCAACTGTTCGTCGTCGCGCACACCGCAACGGCCGCCGAGTACACCAAGCTCCACCAGCACCCTCAGTCTCTGCCCGCGCTCACGAAAGAAAGCTCCCAGCTGATCCACGCCTCCGGCTGAATCCACCAGGCAATAGAACTCAAACTCGGGGTCGGCGAGCAGATCGGCAATCATGCGCATATTCTGTTTGCCCACAAGCTCGTTCGCCATCAACACGCGCTTCACACCGTGCGCATGCGCCACCATCGTCTGATGTGCCGTGGCGAGCGTAATTCCCCACGCACCGCCGTCGAGTTGCATTTGAAAGAGCCGGGGCGCCATCGTGGTCTTCCCGTGCGGCGCCAGCCTAACCCCGTACGCATCGATGAAACGCTGCATCCATTTCAAGTTGTGATCCAGCCGGTCGCGGTACAACACCGCGGCGGGCAAGGTCAGATCCTCGCGTAACAGGTTCCATCCCAGCCGAACAATCTCCTCAGGTGTGGCGGCTCCTTGCAACGCGCCGATCCCCTTGTTCAGTGGCCCGATCAGCTCTTCGCCCATCGCAAGTCTCTCTGTCGTCCGCATCACGGTTCCTCGATTCACGAGCGCCCCCGTACACGCGCACCCGCGAGTTCATAGTCTATAGTCTGAATCAGCCCGCATGAATTGCGACACGCTCATCCGGAACGCCAATGTGCTCGACGGCCTCGGCAACGAACCGCAGACCGTGGATGTGGCGATCGCCGGTGGTCACATTATCGCGATCGATGCGAGTCTTCACTGCGACTCGCTCGAAGTGATGGATGCAGAGGGCCTGACGCTCGCTCCCGGGTTCATCGATGTGCACACTCACGACGACACCAGTGTCATCGATACGCCGGAGATGCTCCCGAAAATCTCGCAGGGAGTCACCACTGTCATTGTCGGCAACTGCGGTATCAGTGCCTCTCCGGTCCGTCTCAAAGATGATCTGCCCGATCCCATGAGCCTTCTTGGCACGCGCGGGCGCTTCCGCTATCCCGCGTTCAGTGACTACGTGTCGGCGCTCGATTCCGCTCATCCCTCCGTCAATGTCGCCGCGCTCATCGGACATACCTCGCTACGCAGCAACCACCTGGATCACCTCGACCGCACTGCGACCGATTCCGAAGTCGAAGCCATGCGCGCCGAACTGGCTGACGCGCTTGCTGCCGGCGCTCTCGGGCTCAGCACTGGACTCGCCTACTCGTCCGCCAACGCTGCCAGCACTGAGGAAGTCCTCTCGCTGGCCTATGCGCTTATTGGCGCCAACGCCGTATACGCCACGCACATGCGCACGGAGACCGATGCCATCCTCGATGCCATGGAGGAGGCCTTCCGCATCGGCCGCTACGCACAATCTCCCGTTATCATCTCGCATCTCAAATGCGCCGGCATTGATAACTGGGGCCGCAGCTCCGAAGTTCTGCGCACGCTCGAACAGGCGCGCACCACACAGCGTGCCGGCTGCGACTGCTATCCCTACGCCGCCGGTTCCAGCACCCTCGACCTCAAACAGGTCGATCCGCGGGTCAAGGTTGAAATCACCTGGAGCGCCAACTTCCCGGAAGCTGCTGGACGGACGCTTGCCGATCTCGCCTCCGAATGGAATCTCTCGCAACTCGACGCCGCTCGCCGTCTGCAGCCTGCCGGCGCCATCTACCACAGCATCGACGAGCACGACATGCGCCGCATCCTGGCACATCCCGCCACCATGATCGGATCGGACGGGTTGCCGTGGGACAAGCATCCGCACCCGCGCCTCTGGGGAGCCTTTCCCCGGGTCCTCAGCCGCTACTGCCGCGAAGAGAAGCTGTTCCCGCTTCCTGAAGCCATCCGCAAAATGACCTCGATGCCCGCGCAGCGCTTTGGTCTCGCCCAACGCGGGAGGATCGCCGAAGGCTACTGGGCCGATCTCGTTCTCTTCGACGCCGGGACGATCCGCGACACCGCAACTTTCGCCGACCCCATCCGCCCTGCCCGCGGTATCAGCGCAGTCTGGGTAAATGGCGCGCTGTCGTACACTGCTCAGGGACTCACCGGAAATCGGGCGGGCCGTTTTCTACCGCGCGCGGCAACCGAGTGGGTGCAATGATGCGTGCTTTCGTGCTTGAGGAACTTCCCACGCGATGATCGACCCTCACAGCATTTTCCTTTTGCTCAGCGCCCTTGGCGCCGTCATCGGAATCATTCTGCTCGTCACCGTCCTCAAGCTCAATCCTTTTTTGAGCCTGCTTCTCGCCTCGCTTGGTCTCGCCATCGTTGCCGGGATGCCGCTGTCGGGCGTTGTCCATTCCTTCGAGGTGGGTGTCGGGGGCACGCTTGGACACATTGCGGTTGTGGTTGCGCTTGGCACCATGCTGGGCAAGATGATGGCCGAATCCGGCGGAGCAGATACCATCGCCCTTACGCTTATTCGGGTCTTCGGCGAAAAGCGCGTGCCCTGGGCCATGATGTGCATCGGCATCATCGTCGGGCTGCCGGCATTTTTCGAGGTCGGTTTTGTTCTGCTGATTCCCATCGCCTTTACGGTCGCCCGTCGCACGGGCACTTCGCTCATCCGCGTCGCTCTGCCACTGGTCGCTGCGCTTTCAGTCGATCACGGCCTGGTTCCTCCGCATCCGGCCGCCCTGCTCGCGGTGAACACCTACCATGCCGACGTTGGCCGAACCATTCTTTACGCGCTCATCATTGGCATTCCCACAGCCGCGCTTGCGGGCCCGCTCTTCGCAAAGATCATCACTCCCTGGATCAAGGTCCCCGCGGAAAACCCGATGGCCGATGATTTCGAAGACCACGATCCGAACCGAAGACTTCCCGGATTCTGGCTAACGATCGGCAGCATCCTGCTTCCTGTTGTGCTGATGCTCGTAGGTAGCTGGGCCGACGTATTCGCTCCGCGCGGATCGGCCCTCAACGAGGCGATCCACTTCCTCGGTAACGACGATATGGCGCTGCTGATCGGAGTCCTGATCAGTTTCGTGACCCTCGGCATCATGCGCGGCGTTTCGCGCGAGACCATCCTCCGCTTCAGCAATGAGTGCCTCGCACCCACGGCCACCATTACGCTGCTTGTCGGCGCGGGCGGTGGGTTCGGGCGCGTCCTTCAGGACAGCGGAGTCTCGCACGCCATGATCCAGATCGCCATGCAACGACATCTACCGCTGCTGTTCCTCGCCTGGCTGCTTGCCGCGCTGATGCGGCTTGCCACCGGCTCTGCCACCGTCGCTATGACCACTGCCGCCGGCATTGTCGCTCCTATCGCTCTCCAGACCCCGGGGACTTCGCCCGAACTTCTGGCCATCGCGACCGGCGCCGGCTCGCTCATCTTCTCCCATGTCAACGACGGAGGCTTCTGGCTGGTAAAGGAGTACCTGAACCTCAGCGTTACCGAAACGATGAAGTCCTGGTCTATTTGCGAAACCATCATCTCGCTGGCCGGCCTCGGCTTTGCAATGCTGGCGTCGCTTGCCTTCTGATTCCTGGAACGTCATCTGCCTCCAGCACGGGGGCTAACGCCGTTGATTCCGCAGGAGATCCGAGAGCCCACTCGGTTTGTTCTTCTCTGCATCTGAGATAATGAGCAGATATGTGAGGTCGTTCCCTTTCTTCGCACGCTGGATCCTATCGGCGCCGGATAGAAAGACCCGAGCAAGCGCTTCGAATTCCGAACCAGAGATGGAGCGTGCGAATGCACGAGCGCAAGATCTGGATGAATGCGCGTCAATTCCATGAAGTAAGGAAGAACCCCTGACTGTCACCGTCGTCATCTGTACGAGGAACCGCCCGGCGCTGCTTGAGAGGTGCCTGACCGCTGTTGCCCGGCTTGCCCCGGCGCCCGCCCAGGTTCTCGTCATCGACAACTCAGAAGGTGACAAAGAAACCGAGCGAGCAGCCCGGCAATTTTCCGCACGCTACGTAGTGGAGCCGGTTCCGGGTCTCAGCCGCGCACGGAATCGCGGTCTGGCCGAGTGCAACACCGAATTCGTCGCGTTTCTCGACGATGATGCCATTCCCGCACGCGGGTGGCTCGGCAGCCTGATCGCGCCCTTTGAAGATGACAAGGTTGCCGCATCCACCGGCAGAGTTGTCCCTCCGGGCTCGGATCCCAATCTTGAGCCTGCCGAGAGCCCTCGCAAACTCACCAGCCAAGATGATCAATGGTTCGAAAGAGCGACCTTCGGAGGCATGGGAATCGGGTGCAGCATGGCATTGCGGCGAAGCGCCTGTACCGGCTGGACGGTCTTCGATGAACGCCTCGGCCGCGGAGCTCCGTTTCACATCGGCGAAGAAACCTATGCCTTCGCGGGCCTGCTTTCGCGCGGTTTTGCCGCAGTCTATCTTCCCGACGCAATCGTGTTCCACTCTCCACACAAGCGCTACCCCATTGAATTCGAAGCACGCAACTCGTTCGCGTATTGGCTTCTGCTTTTCTCTGCATTTGCAGCGCAGCGGGTGAACCTGCTGCGATTCATTGCTCGCCGCGTGCGTCGCAAGCCGCTTAAATGGCCACGCGAAACGCAGGAAGCCGGGGACATTGTAAGCAGCAACTGGCGCGTTCTGCTGAAAGCGGGCGTAAAAGGTGCCTGGCTCTTTCTACGAACGCCGCGAGACTGGAACTTCAGGCACCGACGCACGACTGCGGCAAACGCGCGCCCTAGTCCGGATCAGGAGTGCGTGAGCCGCTTGACGACCCGGAGCCAGTGAATCCTACGACGCATCTGCAGCGCACGCACGCCCACGCTGCGCAGCGGTCCGAACGCAAAAAATCTTTCCCCGAGAGCGCACCCCGGAGCTAAAAGAGTCTTTTCCAAGACTGGAAAACGCGCAACCGCATTCCTCAGTGTGGTCTTCCAACCCCGTTCTTTGACCAGCCATCTCACGTGCCCCTCAATTAGCTGTCCGGGGTGCTTCTTTGCCAGGTTCACATCTGCGATTGCAAACCGTTCAGCGTCTGCCAGTAGATCCGTCGCAGTTTTTTCGTAATACTGTCGGGCAATCGCATCGGGCGCATAGTCCAAGCGCACACCGTTTTCCCGGAGACGAATCGCGAGTTCGAGGTCCTCGCGCATGCGGAAGCTTTCATCGAAACCTCCCTCCGCAGCCAACATCTCGCGCGGCAGGGAGGCGTTGCTGAAAGTAATGCTGCCCACTTCAAATTTTGACTGGGGGGCAGTCCGATACTGGAGGTGAAAGGCCCCGATTTCACGCTTGAAGCACTCCGAGGCCAGATTTGCCTTGGAATCGGCGGCCAGAAACAGCGCGCCGAACACCACGCCGGTTCCGAACCTTTGGTGCGCTTTCGCGTGCGCCAATAGCAGTCCGGGGTCGCAGCGCATGTCGTCATCGAGAAAAAGCACGAGATCCGATTGCGCGGCGCGAAAACCGGTATTACGCGCTCCGGCGGGCCCCCGATTCTCCTGTTCGATTACCCGGAAGGCGCAAGGCGGCCGCATTTCCCTGAGCGCAACGGCGGTGCCGTCGGTCGAGCCATCAACGACGACAATGATATCGAACCGCCAGGGCGGGAAATCCTGAGCGAATAGGGTCTCGAGTGAGCGAGCAACAATGTCACGGCGATTGTAGGTCGGCACAACAACCGAGATGTCCATCCATTCCCTTCGCGACGCACCCCGCCAAGCCCGTTGCCGAAGTGTCCTTTTGACGGTTGTTACAAGTGTAGAATCAAGCTGTCAGCGTGGGCAAAACGGATACCCAAACCGGAGTATTCCGGTTGCCGATTTCGAAACAATACGAGGCTCACACAATTCTCAAATCCCTGCTTCCCGAACGCACAAGGTCGTGGCTGCGAGACCGCCGCGACAAGGCGGAGCGTGGACTGATTCTGTTCGACCGCGTTACGAATTGGAACGTCCTCCGCCGCCTGCGCCCCTATCGCCCTGAGTTTGGCCGCCGCCGCGGAGCATGCATCGATCGCCTCTACATTGAGGAGTTCCTTAACTCCCATAAAGATTGCATTCGCGGCAGAGTTGCAGAGTTTGAGAGCGATGACTATACGCGGAAATTCGGCGAAGGACGAATTGAAGCATCCGAAATCCTGGACGTGAATGAGCAAAATACCCGGCGGACACTGACGTTGGATCTGATGCAACCAGCCACCGTTCCCGAGGCTTCCTTCGACTGCGTCATCTGCACCCAGACCCTGCTCTTTATCCGCGACTACCGCACGGCCCTCGAATCGCTTTGGAAGATGCTAAAACCAGGTGGCATTTTGCTGGCGACCGTTCCGGGGATCTGTCCCGTCGTTCGCGGCAACCTTATTGCTGGTGCCGGCGAAGACTATTGGCGATTTACGTCGAGTTCTGCGCGCCGGATTTTTGCCGAGGTATTCGCGGACGGCAACGTCGCGGTACACACTTATGGCAATGTTCTTTCGGCGGTTGCTTTTCTGCACGGACTCGTACAAGCTGAACTATCCCGCGAAGAGCTTGAGTTTCATGATCCCCCTTACGAACTCATAATCGGCATTGCCGCAACCAAGGCCCCGGTCGATGAGGAGCACGAAGCACAACGTCCCCTGGCCGCAACGGAGGACCTGGAGGAGCCGAACCCCGGCGCATGGGAACAGATGAAATACCGTGTCCCGAAACCGGTTCGGCACTGGTTGAATCTTCGCCGGGAGGTAGTCGAACGCAAGATGATCCACGTTGACCGGGTGACGCAGTGGTCGGTTCTGCGTCGGGTTCACCCCTATCGCCAGCGCTTCGGAGAACGCCGCGGAGAATGTATCGATCGTTATTACATCGAGAAGTTTCTTGAGAAGAACCAGCAACTCATTCACGGGCGCGTCGCCGAGTTTCTGGACAACGGATACACTATCCGCTTCGGCAGGGACCGGGTTACTGAATCCGACGTTATTGACATCGATGAGAACAATCAGCAGCGCACCGTGACACTTGACCTGGCTCAGACCGATTCCGCTCCTGAATCGCTCTTCGATACGATCCTTTGCACGCAGACCCTTCTTCTCATCTTCGATTTCCCTTCGGCGATCCGCACCCTGCACAAAATGCTCAAGCCGGGCGGCGTCGTTTTGACGACTGTTCCTGGAATCTGCCGCCGTCTTCCTCACGATATGCTCGATGGAGGCGATGCGGATTGGTGGCGATTCACCGGTCGTTCTGCTGAACTGACCTTCAGCGAAGCCTTCGGAGCAGAGAATGTCTCGATCCAGACCTTTGGAAATGTACTGACCACAACTGCATTTCTTCATGGATTAGTGCAAGAGGAACTCACAGCCGAAGAACTCGCATTCAAAGATCCGGATTTTGAATTGGTGATTGGAATAAAAGCGACGAAAGCATCGACGTAATAGGCATGGGAGTGGACAAGAGTCTAGTTTCGGTCATTCTGCCGTTTGCCAATGCTGGACCCTTTCTCGGCGAGGCCATCGAGAGCGTGCTCGCCCAGACCTATCGCAACTGGGAGTTGCTGCTGGTCGACGACGGAGGCAGCGATGGCAGTTCCGAAGTCGCCAAAGAATATGCCGCCGGGACCCCTGCAAAGATCCACTACCTAACGCATCCTGACCGCGGGAACCATGGCGTTACCCGGTCACGGAATCGGGGGATTGAAGAAGCGACTGGGGAGTTTATCGCCATTCTCGATGCCGACGATGCCTGGCTCCCACGGATGCTTGAAACACGGGTGAGGGCGCTCATCGAACACCCGGAAGCCAGCCTTGCCTATGGACCAAGCGAATACTGGGCGAGTTGGAATGATGCAGCAAGCGAATCCGTCGACTCGATTCCCGCGATCGCACCCGGTGACTGTGTATACACGCCGCCATTTCTCTTCCTGCACTCTCATCCTTTTGGAGAACTGGGGGCTCCCTGCCCTTCCAGCTTCGTTATGCGCCGGGAAGCGGCTCGCCAGATCGGAGGATTTGTCGAGGAGTTTTGCCCGGCCACCAAGCAGCTCTACGAAGACACTGCATTTCTCTCCAAGATGTACCTCGCGTTTCCTGTCGTGGTGGGAACGCAATCACTCGAGCGCTATCGCATTCATCCATCTTCGATCTGGCATCGAACCAAGGGCACTTCCGCCGAAGAAGACGAGAGGCGGTTCTACTTTCATTGGCTGCGCAATTACCTCCGCACCAAGGCAGTCACCGATCCTCGGATATGGAAGGCAGTCCGCCGGAAAGGGTGGATGTATTCCGTTCCCCTGCCTTCGCGCGTCACTCACCTGTTGCGCCGCATCATTAACCGCCTGAACCGGGCCCGCGGAATGGACAGCCGGTCCCGCGAAACCGACTAAGTAGACTCATCTCATGCCCAGTTTCACCGAGCCTAGCGCAGAACCGACCAGCATGCGACGCAGCATAGCGTGGAACTACGCCGGCTACTTTTTTAAGATCCTGGTCAATCTGGCTCTTACGTCGTACCTGGCGCGTCGCGTGGCACCGGCGGAATATGGCTTGTTTCTGTTTGTGATGGCGATGTCGGCGACGCTTTACCTGCTCGACCTTGGAATCTCCTACTTTCTTGTTCAGTCCTATGTGGAAGCACTGGCCAAGGCATCCTCAGAAAAGCTGGGCAATCTGCTCTGGACCGTCTTCGTTGCGCTCGCAGGTCTCGGCGCTCTCGGGCTGATGCTCATGTTTGGACTCGCCCTGGCGTTGCCGGGGCCCTTCAATATTCCGCCATCTCAGATCCATGAGGCCGTAATCATCTTCGTCGTCGCCGGAATGATTATGCAGGTTGCTCTTCCGTCGATTGCACTGGAACAGCTTTACCAGGCTGCAAATCGCTTCGACACACTCAATGCGGTGCAGATGACGGGTGTCGTCGCAACCTTCGTATTATCCGTGCTGGCCATTCATTATGGGTTTGGCATTGTCGGACTCGCGGCAGTGCAGCTCGTGGCCGTTGTGCTGCAATTAATTCTTCTCGTCGTGCGATTGCCTGCTTTGATTCGACGGACGGGACTGGGCCGGGTTACGCACCCGCATCTTGAGTGGAGCATGCTTTCAGAACTGCTCCACAAGAGCAAGTGGGCCGTGGTCCACAACCTGAGCCTCTACGGCGCGGATCTGCTTACCTGGGTCATCATCACCTCCTGCACCTCGATGAAAGACGCAGCTCTTTTCGGCATCGCGAGCAAGCTGCCCCGTCAGCTTTGGAACATTGTGGACCGTGGCGCAAACATACTGCTGCCCATCTACTCCAAGTCAGCCATGGAACAGGATCACCAGGCGCTCTGCAAAGCCATGTTCGTCGCTTTGAAGCTCCTTGTCGGCGTGCTCCTTCCATTCGTCGTACTCGGCTGCCTGTTTGCACGTCCCATCCTCCAGTTATGGGCTGGCGATTCCTATGCTGACGCCGCCGCAACCATGCAATGGCTGCTGATCGCATCTTTTGCACACGGTGTCGGTTATCCTTCCGACGAACTCCTGTACGTACTTGGAAAGGCCGGGAAATCGGCGCAGATCTCAATCTGGACAGGAACCCTGGGGAGCGTTGCCGCGCTGCTCCTGGTCTCTCATTTCGGTGTAGCCGGTGTCGCAGCAGGAATTGCCATCGTACGAATTGGAACCAATTGCTGGTGGTTCACCCGCGAATCCATACGGATGACGAAGAGTTCCATGTGGAGTCTCGTCCGGTTTGTCTCGGAGGGATTAGCGGTACCCGTCGTGGTTCTAGTGCTCGCAGGTGTCCTGCTTCTGCGCGTTGCCGATCGTATGCCGCTCGTCTGGATCGTGGTATCCGCCGTCATCATTGGCGCAAGCACGCTCGGAATCTGGGCCTATCGAACCGCCCTCCCGTATTTGAAGGCGCAACCAGGATTGAGCGCATGACCATGGAACCTGCTCATCTCGATGGCAATCGCGCGTGCAGCGTGATTATCCCTACGTGGAAACGTGCGGACCTGCTGCGTGAAGTCCTCGATTCGCTTGAGGCTCAGACCTCTCCGGTCTTCGAGGTCGTGATTGTCAGTGACGGAGAGGACGAAGCTACCCGTGCCCTGGCGGATGGCGTTCAGTTTCGATTGCCAATCGCGTGGTACTTCCACGATTCCAATCGCGGGCAAGCGGCAGCCCGGAATACCGGCGCCAAAAACGCGCACGGAGACATCCTTCTCTTTCTCGACGACGACACGCTCGCAAATCCAACCCTCGTTGAAAAACACCTGGCTCACCACAACAGGGCAGGGTCAATCGCGGTGGCCGGCCGAATCACAGAACAACGCATCAACCCAATTACCCGACCCACTGACCGCTTTCTGCAGGCTAACTGGGAAAAGACTCTGGCAGCCTGCGCCGACCGGCTCTCTGCAACCGGCATCGATTCCGTGGGCGAGGACTTCGAAGCCGGACTTGCGTTCGGCCTTAACTGCTCGATCGCGCGCCGCGCGTTTCTGCAATCCGGTGGATTCACTGAAGCTCTTCGCACCACGGACGAAGACATGGAGATGGGGATTCGTCTCTATCGCGCGGGCATTAACTTCGTCTTCGAACCCGATGCCGTCGTCACTCACCGCAGCGCCAAAGAATTGACGGATTACCTGCGGAATTGCTGGAACGCGTCCGGAAAATCCGACGTAGTCCGGGTCTTCGAGCTGAATCAAAAGAATTCGCAGACAAGCCGCCTCGTCTCGATGCATAACGGGAGTTCGCTGCACCGGCTGGCGGGCAGAGCGCTCTGGCTTGGAACCGATCCGCTTCTCGCGTTGGCCAATCGTCTCGAATCCGCAGCAGATGCAACCGGTTCGAGTGTGTTGCTGCGCGCGTGGGGACGCATTGCTCCAACCACGACCTATTGGCATTCGGTCAAATCGACCGGCTGCACGCTCGATGAATTGCAGCGCGCGGCGGGTCAACCGAAGCGCGCCCTTGCCCTGCACAGCATCTCCGCTCCACATACGCCCGAAGAGTCTCGCTATTATCTTTCGCCTGACCATTTCAAAAGATTCTTGCGGTGGTTCCACGATGCCGGATACAAATCCGCGACATCCGAAGAGTGGCTCAACGGCAACCTTTCAGACAAACAGGTACTACTCACCTTCGACGACGGCTACGATGATCTCTATACCGAGATGTTTCCACTGGTCTCCGAATATGGTCTCACCGCCCTGGTGTTGCTGGTTTCCAGTCAGATTGGAGGGGCCAATGTGTGGGACCAGAAGAATGGCCTGCGGGCGCGAACCCTTCTCAGCGTCGCTCAAGTTCGCGAAATGCAACAGTATGGGATCGAATTCGGCTCGCATACCGTTAGCCATCCCTACCTGCCTGAGATCTCGGATGCCGATCTTCAGAGAGAGGTCGTGGACTCGAAGCGACGTCTTGAAGACTTGCTCGGCATCGAGATCACGTCATTTGCCTACCCCTACGGAGGAGTGGACCGCCGGGTTCGCTCGGCCGTGATAAGCGCAGGCTACAGGCAGGGCTTCACCACTCTGCCGGGGGCGAACTGGTGGAATGATCCTTTCACGCAGCACCGAGCCGAAATCAACGACTACACCTCAATGCTTGATTTCAAATGGAAGATCCGGACTGGCCTGGGCTTCACCGCTTCAGCAGGCAAGCACCTGCGCAACGTTGAGCGCACGATTCCCACCGCATCCCTGCGCAAGTTGGCCGGGAAACTGGCACGAGGCGGTCACAACGTCGTGCAGTCCAGATCGAGTGAGGTCCGAGGGCGAATGGACTAAGATTCCTGATCCGATTTTCCTCATAGGGGGTCAACTATTCGCCCTGTCGGGAATCCATAAGCTATTTAGTTTCAGTGCAATCAATAGGAGACGATCGGTCGTTTTGCTCAGATTGGTCGAATCTGAGTGAGTTTTACTCATATTTAACGTTTGCCCCTTGACAAAGGTGGCCACCCAAACCTATCTTTAGCAATTGGAAGTGTCGAGTGCTAGCACGGCGTTAACTTAAGTGCTTAGTCGTCAATCATGGCCTCCCAGCCATGCAAAGATTTTCACCCAACTCAACTCAATCCGCGGCCGGTCCGGTCGCGCGTGAAGGAGACGCGAAGCAATGGCAGCAACCTCTGTTACAACCACCTTCACCCCGCTCCACGATCGTATCCTCGTCCGTCGTTTGGAAGAGGGCGAAACAGTTCGTGGCGGAATCATCATTCCTGACAGCGCAAAAGAGAAGCCCCAGGAAGGCGAAGTCATCTCCGTCGGCAAAGGCAAGTCGAACGACGAGGGTAAGGTATTTCCTCTCGACGTGAAGGCTGGCGATCGCATTTTGTTTGGCAAGTACTCCGGCACCGAGATCAAGATCGACGGCGAAGAGTTCCTGATCATGCGTGAGGAAGAAGTCCTCGGCATCGTTAAGAAGTAGGCGCGCTTCGCGCACCAGTTCACAGTTCGCGGTTCACAGTTCACAGTATTTCGAGTGAGCGCGATGAGCTGAGACCTGTGAACCAAAGACGGAAGTTTCTGACTAAGAGTTTCGAACTAAGAATTGTGAACTAGGAGATAAAAATGGCAAAGCAAATTCTGCACGGTGAAGATTCCCGTCAGGCGGTATTGCGTGGCGTGAATGCGCTCGCAGACGCCGTGAAGGCGACGCTGGGTCCCAAGGGCCGCAACGTCGTAATCGAGAAGAAATTTGGTTCACCCACGATCACCAAGGACGGTGTGACGGTAGCCAAGGAGATCGAGCTCAAGGATGCGCTTGAGAACGTTGGCGCGCAGCTCGTGAAGGAAGTTGCTTCGAAGACCTCTGACGTTGCCGGCGACGGCACGACCACGGCCACCGTTCTGGCCCAGGCCATCTTCCGCGAAGGCGTGAAGACGGTTGCCGCCGGCGCAAATCCAACGGCTCTGAAACGCGGCATCGAAAAGGCTGTAACGGCCGTAATCGGGACCCGCGACAAGGACGGCAAGTTCATCGACCACGGCGCTCTTGGCAAGCTCTCGAAGCCCGTCGATGAGGGCTCGGTTGCGCAGGTGGGAACCATCTCGGCGAACGGCGATGCCGAGATCGGCGAGATCATTGCCCATGCCGTGAAGGTTGTCGGCAAGGACGGCGTGATCACCATCGAAGAATCGAAGACGATGCACACTGGTCTCGAGACTGTCGACGGCATGCAATTTGACCGCGGCTATCTGAGTCCCTACTTCGTCACCGACGCAGAACGCCTCGAGGCGGTTCTCGACGAGCCCTACATCCTGATCTACGAAAAGAAGATCAGCGCGATGAAGGATCTGCTGCCCCTGCTCGAGCAGGTTGCCCGTGGGGGCAAGCCGCTCCTGATCATCGCGGAGGACGTGGAAGGCGAAGCGCTCGCGACCCTCGTGGTCAACAAGCTGCGCGGCACGCTGAACGTGGCTGCCGTCAAGGCGCCAGGCTTTGGCGATCGCCGCAAGGCTATCCTGGGCGACATTGCTATTCTGACCGGCGGCAAGGCCATCACTGAGGATCTCGGCATCAAGCTCGAGAGCGTGAAGCTCGAGGATCTTGGCAAGGCGAAGCGCATCACCATCGACAAGGACAACACCACCATCGTTGACGGCGCCGGCAAGGCGACTGACATCGAAGGCCGCGTGAAGGAGATCCGTTCGCAGATCGAGAAGACCACTTCCGACTACGACAAGGAGAAGCTCCAGGAGCGGTTGGCCAAGCTGGTTGGCGGCGTTGCCATCATCAAGGTTGGTGCTGCGACCGAAACAGAGCTGAAGGAGAAGAAGGCTCGCGTTGAGGATGCACTGCATGCTACCCGCGCCGCAGTCGAGGAAGGCATCGTTCCGGGCGGCGGCGTCGCTCTGGTTCGCACGGCCTCGGCAGTCCAGGATCTGATCAAGACCCTCCAGGGCGATGAGAAGATCGGCGCCCAGATTGTGCTTCGTGCACTCGAAGAGCCGCTGCGCCAGATCGTGGGCAATGCCGGCGAAGAGGGTGCGGTGGTTGTGGCCAAGGTGCTGGAGTCGAAGGACCCCCACTATGGCTACAACGCAGCTACCGGCACATTCGAGAACCTGGTTAAGGCCGGCGTGATCGACCCGACCAAGGTGACTCGCACCGCTCTGCAGAACGCGGCCTCGATCGCTGGCCTGTTGCTCACCACCGAAGCCCTGATCGTCGAGATTCCGGAGCCCAAGTCGGCCCCGGCCGGCGGCGGCCACGGTGGCGGCATGGACGGCATGTACTAGGACTGGCCGTCGCGGCAATCGCGCCTTTGGCGCAAAACCAAAGGCCTCCAGCTTCGGCTGGAGGCCTTTTTATTGCACAAGATGATGATTCAGGCGGCCGGACGGGTGTTCGGCAGCTTCCAATGTTCCCGACTCAGGCGATCTGGCGACGAGCCTCGTCGATGGGCATTGGAACACTCATCGGCGTTTTCGGTCTCAGGGGCTGCAGCCAACCGGCAGAAAGCCACTTCTCAGGAATAACAAACTCGGCGTTACCGCAATCCAGGCAAATCTGGATGTCCGGCTGCGGGGAAAACGGCGGGTGGCTCATCGTACGGGGAGCGTTGCGATAGAGCCGAATCTCAGCCGGGACCGTGGACAGGGCCCCGGATTTGCACTTGGGACAAACCATATGACACCCCAGAAAACAATTGACCTGTGGAAAAACCAACTGTAATCGGAAGCGTGATCAGGGAGCAACAGGAAATGTGCATCTCCCCTTACTTTTGGCAGGGGTCCACAGGGAATGCCAACCATGGACTCTCGATACACCGTCCGTCTGCCCAATACGGAGCTGCACCAAACCCGTTGCTAAGCAAATCGGGAGCCCGAAGGCTCCCGATCGATCCACCCAGGCTCGATGTTGTCAGTAAGTGATGTGAATCCCCATCGTAAATGCGCGATTTCCGCCGATCGTCCCCGTCACCGAGCCAAAGTTGGCCGCGTTGTTGGGACAGTAGGAGGGATTGGAATTGGTGACAGTCAAACCTGCGGTACAAGTACCCTGGCCTGGCTGAAGTTTGAGCGGTAAGAGAGTTCCCTTCCCGGTCGAGCTCGCGAAGGGTACCTGATCCAGGTTGGTCAATGCCGACTGCTGATCACCGGGATCGTTTGACGTTACAACCTGACCGTAGCCAAGGAAGCTGCGGAATGTGCTGCAATTGTTGTCACCCTGATTGATCGCAGTCGTTGAGCATCCGTTGTTCTGGCGGATTTGCGCCTGATCCTGCGGAATGTCTGGGCTGGTTGTGTTGGTTACGTTGAAGGCGTTGAGTTCGTACTGAATCCTGACCTTCTCACCGATTTTGAAACCCTTGCGCACCGAAAGATCTAGACGCTTCTGCATCGCCTGCCGGAAGATGTTGCGCTGACCTACATTGAAAGCCGTCTGGTAGACATCCGAGGGGTCGGAGCCAGTTGAAACCGGCACGCCATTCGTGCCGGGCTGCACGTAGTTGATGGAGACCTGGCTAGGATCTACGTACGGAATGAAGTTGCCGTTGGCGTCCCGAAACTTTCCGGTGTTGCCCGTCAAAGCGGTCTTCGGATGCTGCGGATCCTTGATGCCGAGGACCGGGTTCATCAGGGTCGGGAAGTTGCCAAAGTTCAGGCTGCCCACCGCGCCGTAGAACTCATACAGCGACCAGGGCTCCCCGCTTTGCAGGGTTCCGATTCCGGTCAGGTGCCAATCATTTGTTAAATAGGAAGCAATGGTGTGTTCCTTGATCGCGTTGGGCACATCCACCTGGAAGTTGCCCGTAAACACGTGGGTACGATCAAAGTCCGAGGAAGCCCAGGAGTCACGCAGCCGCTTTGGATTGTCGCCAGTGAAGAACAGGCCGATGTCACTTTGTTCATCGAGCGAGTGGCTCCATGTATAACTGGCGCCAAGCTGGAAGTGATTCGCGAGCCGCTTATCTACATGGGCCTGCAGTGCGTCATACGCCGAAACGCCCACGGTTTTGAAGTCCGCGGCGTTCGGGCTGAAGCCGACATACGGCGTTCTGAAGTCGGTATTGCCGGCGTCGAACGTGTTCCAGGGCTCAACCGCAATCGGAGCATAGTCAAAGTTGGGACCCACTTCATTGTTCTGGTTCATGACTTCCATGCCATACGTCGAAGTCTCGCCCCAGATCGGATTGCTCGTCGTTGCGATGCCCGGCTCGTTGATTGGAATAGGTATCACCGAATGACGGCCGCGGTTGCCCGTATACCCAAGGGACATGGCCACGGTATTCGCTGGCTGCCATTGCACATTGAAGGTGTAGTTGATTGTGTACGGCAGCACGTTGCCCTTGTCGTAGATACCGAAGTTGAGCGGCGTGGTGCAGAGGGTGTAACCCTCCTGACTTTGCAGGCCACTGCAGTTTTTGCCGAATTGGTTGAAATAACTCGTAACAGGTGGGGTTCCAGTCATCTCGTCCAACTGGGCCTGCAACGCTTGCGTGATGACACCCGGGTTTGAGCTGGGCGCAACATAGGAGCCGCTGAAAGCTAAATCCCCCATTGGATCTTCCAGCGTGAGACCGGAACTCGATTTGGCGGTAGCAAGGCTAACCAAGGGCGAGGATTCCGTCACTCCGAAGGGACCGCCAATCGAACTGCCGGCGGGCTGCGACAGATAGGTGAAAAGCTCGCCGCGGTCGTAGTAAATTCCGGCGCCGCCGCTAACCACGAGCTTGCTGTTGAAAGCCTTGGGTGACCAGGCAAAACCGACACGCGGCGAGATGCCCCATTGGCGTCCGTTGAGAGTTGAGGCTGAAACACCTTTGGTTGGATTTTCCTTGTTATTTCCGGCGATGACAAAACCGGCATTGTTGACCGTAAATCCGTTGGTCGTATCTCCCGTCACGTCATACAATCCCGGGTCGAAGTTGAACATGTCGCCATATTTTTCCGTCATGCCGCCGTGATAGTCATAACGGACACCTGCCGTGATGCTGAGATTGGTCAGCGTCTGCCACTTGTCCTGCACGTAGCCGCTGAATTCATTGGTGCGATAGTAGCGATCTGCATTGTTGCGATGCGTGGTGGGATCGATACTCTCC
Source organism: Occallatibacter sp. (assembly GCA_036495975.1). Taxonomy (GTDB): domain Bacteria; phylum Acidobacteriota; class Terriglobia; order Terriglobales; family Acidobacteriaceae; genus Telmatobacter. The sequence goes on from DASXLY010000020.1 coordinate 162,184, forward strand.
ACCACGGTCGCGGTCTTTACAACGCCTTGCAGGAAATTATCAAATCCGCTGATCGTCGCCTGGGCATGCCCGGTGCGATTGTTGGTGATGTTCAGTTGTGTGTAGCTGTATCCGCCACCGGCGACAATCGTATGCTTGCCTGCTGTAAGGATCACGTTTGTGGAAGGGTTCACGCGGTTCTGGTAATAGCCCATATCCACGAATGCCCCGGGCACACCGGCCGGACCAAGGTAGAGACTCGGCGAGTACTGGTCGAAGTTGCCAAAGTTGTTGATCTGCAGGCCAGGCAAAAGATTTGAAACCAGCATATTCGCCGGCGTGGTTCCCGCTCCGACTCCCAGGTTGCCGCCCGCAAACGTCTGCGTGTAGTTGCTGAACGAGCCCATGCGAACAAATCCGAGTCGCTGCTCCCAATTCAGCTTCTGACCGATGGAGATGGTGTTGCCGATCGAAAAGACCTGCGCCCCGTTGTGCTGCGTAACCGGAAAGCCGGGTGCGGACGAAAAGCCAAATGGACGAGTAACCGGCGCGTTCTGAAAGAAGTACTTTGTCGAGACACGATCAGTTTTGGTTGCATCGTAGTCGAGCGAAACGGTGGCCTGATCAGATCTCAAGCGGGCGGTGCCGACCAGGATCACATTGGGCTCCAGAGGGCTATACTGAGCGCCCGGATTCTGTGAAGAAGGAATGAGGTACTGACCGTTTGGCAGCTTCGTATTCAACAGTGTGGAAGCAACCGGATCGATGGTCACGCTGCCGCTGCCGCCATAGGAGAAATCGGCAGCCTCGAGCCCTGCGGGACTGCGGTCATCTGTAAGGTCAGTGGGCACCGTCATCTCGGAAAGTCCCGTTGAGTTGTCTTCATTGAAGGTGCGCTGGTAAGCACCGAAGAAGAACAGCTTGTTGGTTTTCAGAGGTCCGCCGGCTGCGATTCCGGAGGTCCAGCGACGGAGCCAGGGATTGATCAGCGTTTTTGGGAACACGCCAATGCCGTTCTGGGACAATTGATAGTCCTGGTTGAAGTAGAAGGGTGAGGCATTGAGCAGATTATTCGCATACGCGCCGTAGAGTTGGCCGTGCCAGTTATTCGTGCCGCTAATGGTGTTGACATCAATCTGCGCACCGGCGGTAGCGCCTTGCTGCGCGTCATACATCGACGCGTTCACGCGCAACTCCTGGGTGAACTCCGGCGGTGGAGAAGGCAGACTGTTGCCATTCGATCCATACACCGAAGTGCCCACCGAGAACGATCCGCCGACTGTCGGTGCACTCCCGATGTTGAAGTTGTAGCGCTGTGAAGCGTCGCCGCTGGAGGTCTTGCCATTGAAGAGGTTGGTAGAGTCGACACCGTCCACCTGGAACGTATTGGAAGTATCGCGTTGCCCGTTTGCCCAGATTCCCTGGTTTCCAAGACCCGCATTGGAATCGAGATTCGACAGCAATTCCGCATTCACTCCCGGAGAGAGCACTGCTATCTGCGTGAAGCTGCCGGTGGCAAGTGGCGTCAGATCGATCTGCGCGCGGTCCAGCGTATATCCGTTGGTTGCATCCGTGGCATTCAGCAGGGGCGTTGCAGTCACTTCGACCGAAGTCGATACCGACCCGACCTTGAGAGTCGCGTTCACTGTCGTGGCGCGCGCCTCTTGCACCGGAATGCCTTTGAGTTGCGTGGTCTCGAATCCTTCGTGGCCCACCTTCACGACATAGTTGCCAATCGGCAGATTAAATACCTGGTAGAACCCGGTGCCCTGTGTCGTTGTGGTGGCCGTGAAGTTGATGGCTGTGTTGGTCACTGTCACCGACGCCCCCGGGACGGCCGCGCCCGACGAATCGACGACCGTTCCGTTCAGTGAACCCAACGTTTGCTGCCCGGGCATATGTGTGGAACACATAAGCACCGCCAGGCAGACGAATCCGTATAGTGCGACACTCCTCCAGAAATGTTTCATAGGCTCCTCACGACAAGGTTTGTGTTCGGTCCTTAGTTTGGGGAATAACGGCTCTTGCGGACACCGTTGACGGGCCCGATTTTCATGATTGCGTGCTGGTAATTGGAACTATGAGGTGGAAAGAACAGATTTAGGAATAGTTTGTGACAGAGAGGCGGGTTTTCCAAAGGAAAATCTGATGAAGACTGGCTCTCAGCGGCGGCACCTGTGGAAAAACCGGCTACTCCGCAGGAATGGACGGGGCCAGCAAAGTGTCGCACCGTTTTCCGTTTCATGGCGTCCAGATTCAGAACCGAGGCAGCGGCGGTCGGCCACCCGCTGTTAGCATCGGAAGCAGAGGCAAGAGCGTAGAAATCCCTCCCGGGAAAGGAGCCTAGTTGAAGTCGTTCCCGCTGATCCTCTTCCTCCTTCTGGCGGTCTGCGCCGGCCACGCACAAGGCAACTATGAGATTCAGGTCTACGGCTCTGAGACGCAGGCTGGGCACAGCACGATGGTGGAATTGCACTCCAACTACACTGCCGACGGACAAAAACGCTTCCTCGACGGTGTTGCCCCCACCAATCATGCCGAACACGAAACGATCGAAATCACCCAGGGTATCAACGACTGGGCAGAAGTCGGGTTCTACTTCTTTACCAGCGAACAGAGCGGGACTGGAGTGCAATGGGTTGGAGACCACATACGCCCCCGCGTGCGCGTACCTGAGAAATGGCACTGGCCCGTAGGCGTCAGCCTCTCAATGGAAGCGGGCTACCAGCGCGCCTTCTTTGACCGCGATACCTGGACGTGGGAGATCCGGCCGATCGTCGACAAACAACAGGGTCGACTCTACTGGGCCGTCAACCCGGCACTGGAGCGGACCTGGCACGGTCCGGATGTGAACCTGGGACTGGACTTCGCGCCCGCGGTTAAAGTGAGCTGGAACTTCACCAAGGTTTTCGCCGGTGGGGTGGAGTACTACGCCGACTACGGCAGCCTCACCGACATCGCCAGCCTGCACGACCAACAGCAACAGATCTTCCCTGCCATCGATCTGAACGTCTCCCCGAAGTGGGAGATCAACTTCGGCGTAGGCGTGGGTCCCACTGCGGCGACGGATCACTGGATCGTCAAGGGGATTATCGGCAGGAGGTTCGATTGGGGCCGGCACGATCGGGGTCCGAGCGGGAAACCCTAGTCCATCGCGCCGGCCGTTTGGCTATAACATGAGGGCCTAGAATCCGCCACCGCCGTCGTCGGATCCGCCGCCACCATCGTCGAAGGTGCCGGAATCGTCAAATCCGGAGCCGCCGTCGTTCAGACTTTGATCGTCGAAACTTGCCTGATCGGCGAAGTCGGAGACGTTGTCAGCCGCGGACAAATCCTGATCGTTGGACGAGGCTGCATTCTGGCCGTCAAAGCCGCGCAGGTTGTCATTGGGATCGTTGTTGCGGGGATCGTAGCCGGTGTCGGTGAGCTGCTGACCCGACTGGTCAGCAGCATGATGTTCACCGTGCTCGCCACCGCGCCCGGGTTCGTCGTAATAGTTGTTGACGACGGTTTCTTCGACGGGGCGCTCGCCAAAGCCGCCCATGCCGTAACCGGGTCCACCCATGCCATATCCGCCGTGGCCGAAACCGTGGAGAATCGACTCGACACCTTCAAAGGCAAGCGCACCCGCCGCCACTCCGGCGGCGGTTTGCATTGCCCCTCGCAGGAAGCTTGGCTGGCCGCCAACTGGAACATACTGTGCCTGCTGATATTGCGGCTGGCCATATTGCGGGTAGGGCTGCGCGGGTGCCGCATATTGCGGGGAAACCTGCTGGTAGGCGGGCGCGGGTGCCTGCTGCTGCACCGAAGGCGCGGGCTCATCGCGCTCGCCAAGCAAGCGGCCGAGGAAGCTGGTGGTGTGCGCGGGCTGCGGACGCTGCTGCACCTGCTGTTGCAATTGGCTCACCTGTGCTTTGGCCTGGTCGAGGGCAATGTTCTGCACCAGGACCGTTTGCGCCAGCATGTAGAGCGCGTCGGGATTCGGGCCGAGCTTCTGATTCAGCAACGCTTCGGCGTCGGGATCTTTTTCCTGGAGGGCCGTTTGGTTGAGGCGATCGATCAAAGAGTTAAGTAGCTGTTCTTCCTGGGGAGTCAAGGAATCTAACCTCCGGCGGCCGGCAAGTTTGGGTCAGGCCGCCTCTCGACATTGAGACGCGATCCCGCCGGCAAAGTTGCTCCGCCGGTCATCAGATACGCAGGCATACGCCGAACGGTTCCCGCGAGACCGAACTACAGCCGGTACCGGCACTTGCGCAGCCTTGCGCCGTATTTTCGGATGCCGCAGTCAAGGGGTACATCAACAATTTCCACCAACTCTGCCCCGGCGATCTCGAGACTGCGACGCGAAGCTGCATTGTCGGGGTCGCATGTGATCCATACGGGATCAAGTCCATGCCTGCGGGCCAGCGGCAACAGCAGCGTTACGGATCGGGCTGCATAGTGATGACCACGAGATGAGGGATGCACGCCGTACCCGATGTGACCGGCGTAGCGCTCAAGATGCGCTGTTGATCCGATGCGGAGGTTGATGGTTCCCAGCTCTTTCGCATGAGCGACACTCACCATCCGAAAGAAATAGGTGGGGACGCGGTGAAACGGATGTGCCGAGAAATCGAGCAGGCGCAACTCCAGATCACCGTGGAGGAGTTCTATTGGCCGCACGAGTTCCATCGCTTCGTCGATGTTGGAGATGATCTTCGACATTGGAGACGGGAGACAGCCTGAGGATTATGACGGATGAAAGGCGAGGAAAGCTTCAGAGCGATGATTGAATGACGAGGCTTTCAGTCCCGGGCCGATGCCGCCTATGAACCCATCCCTAGCGTGATGAAACCGCGCCAAGGAGGGGCCGCACGGTTAGTTTTGCCCGACCAGCTCAAATGCGCGAATCTCTTCCTTGCGCACAGTAAGGCGGTCAATGAGGTCGGTGCGGACGTCGTATCCGCGCCCAGGCGATTGCGGGACGACAATCTCGCCCTCCGGAGTCACAGTTACATCTGGTTCGATGATGTCCTCGGTCCAATAGCGGGCCGAGGCCGACACGTCGCCGGGCAACCGGAAGTTCTCCAGCGTTGAGAGCGCAATATTGTGGGATCGGCCCACTCCTGCTTCGAGCATGCCACCACACCACACGGGAATGCCGCGCTCCTGCGCGGCGTTGTGCACGGCAATGGCTTCAGAGAATCCGCCCACACGGCCCAGCTTGATATTGATGATCTTGCACGATTCCATTTCGATGGCTGCCAGTGCATCGCGCCGGTTGCGGATCGATTCATCGAGACAGATCGGAGTGGTCATGCGCTTCTGCAGCATCGAGTGGTAATAAAAATCGTCGTGCCACAGGGGCTGCTCGACCATGAGGAGATCGAAGGCGTCGAAGGTGACTAAGTGGTCGGAATCACGCAGCTTGTAGGCGGAATTGGCGTCGCAGCTGAGCAGAATGTCGGGCCATTGTGTACGAACCTTCTCGAAAACGTCAACATCCCATCCCGGCTTGCATTTCAGCTTGATGCGCTGGTAACCGGCGGCAAGCTCGCGCTCGATAATATCCATCAATTCGGGGATCGACTTCTGGATGCCGAGCGAAACGCCGCAGGGAATCCGTTCGCGAACGCCGCCGATCAACTGCCAGAGCGGCAGGTCTTCGCGCTGCGCTTCCAGATCCCAGACCGCGTTTTCAAGTGCGGCCTTGGCCATGGGGTTGCCGCGAACCAGATTGAAGATATTCGGACAATCACCGGCGTGCTCAACATTCGCGTTGGCCAACATGGGGCCAAGTTCGTTGAGAATGACCTGCCAGGCCGTGTCGGTCGACTCACCGGAGAAATGCGGACGTTCGCCGGCCGTGCACTCACCCCAGCCGACTAGGCCTTCCGAGCGAATCTCCGCTAGCAGGATCCTGCGGTTCTTGGTGGTACCGAAGCTTGTCTGAAAGGGCCGCACCAGCGGCATCTGCAGTTCGCGGAGGACGATTCCGTCGATTCTCATAGTGCGTTGCTTCCTTCGGAGAACAGGTATGAAGATGTTGGTACGTCAACTTGCCGGCACTTCTGAGGATCTGATTCAGACCTAAGCCGGTTGGGACCACTGGCCCAGTTCGAAGACTCCGTTACCTTCCGCATCCCTGGTGAATGAGACGACGGCCAATCCTTTGGAAAATGCATGTTGAAACTTGTGGCGGTTCTCCACCTGGACAGCAAGTGCTTGCTCCCGGCCCCCAGGGGACGCCTTCCACTGGTAAATAGCGGCGGGGACAAGGATGCGTTCTTCGATTTTGTAATCGACTGCATGACGCCCCTCCAGAATCTCTTTTACGCGATCCGAATTCAGGTACCACTCCGCGATCAGACGATCCGTGGGAAGGCCAGCTTGCAGTCGAGAAGAGGATACACCATAGAAATTCACGAAATAGCTACGAACAACCGCGCCGAGCTTATGTATGTTTAGATGCGCATTGCGAATCTCCAATGGATCGAAGGTCCACTCCATTCGGCGGATACCCCGCGCAAGTGCTTCTCGGCGTTGTTCCAGCTTAAGTCGTGCTCCAAGACCGCGATTGCGATAGTTATCCCGGACGGCGAGCATGTGCGAATGGAGATAAGGCTGTGGATTTCCGTCCAGGGAATTCTTGCCCGTCTTTACTCCCGGTAAAGACATGGCGAAACCGACCATCGACTCTGGTGTGCCGTTCGGCCCCGCTCCCGGCAAATCCGTATCGAAGGCTCCGATAACCTGTCCGCCGATTTTTTGTCCGACCAGAAATGCCTTGCGCGGAATGATGTCGCTATCGTCGTAGCCCCAGGTTTCAATCTGCATCTGGACGCAAGCTTCCAGCTCGTCGTGCCCAGAACAGGTCCGGATCAGGATCATCGGCTCGACTCCATTGGAGATGCCGGCTTCGCTAATTTGCGTTTCGCTTCGACCCACAGTGCTTCCAATTCCTCCGGTTTCAAATCTTCAAGTGACTTGCTGGAAATCAATTCCATCTCTTTGAATCTTTGGCGAAAACGTAGATTGCAGCCGCGTAGCGCCATCTCCGAATCCACGCCCAGGTGCCGTCCGAGATTGACGACCGTGAAGAGCAGGTCGCCAAGTTCTGCCTCGACAGCGGCCTTATCCGCGGCGCTCCCCGATTTTTCGGCTGCGACCGCCTCGGCTTCCAGTTCCGCGGTCTCTTCGGTCAGCTTGGGAAGCAGGTCACGCCAGTGCGGCCAGTCGAAGCCGGACTTAGCAGCCTTGGCGCCGATCTTCGCGGCCTCGGCCAGAGCAGGCATGGCCCGCTGCACGGAATCGAGTCTTGACTTTTGGTCTTCGGCTGCCGTCTTCCCCGCTTTCTCAGCGGCTTTGATCTCATCCCAATTGCGCAGCACCTTCGCCGCGGAACCCTCGACTGCCGCATCGACAACAGCCTCGTTGCCTGCCGCGCGGGAAGCTTCCTCGCCAAATACGTGGGGGTGACGGCGGATCAGTTTGCGATTGAGGTGGTCTAGAACGTCGGCGATGGTGAATTGCCCTTCGTTCGCCGCCATCTCGGCATAGAACAAAACCTGCAGCAGCAGGTCACCGAGTTCCTCTGCCAGGTGCGGGAAGTCGCGGCGCTCAATAGCGTCGAAGACTTCGTAGGCTTCTTCAAGGGTGTATTTGCGGATCGTATCGAACGATTGTTCGCGGTCCCAGGGGCATCCGTCAGGGGCCCGGAGCCGCGCCATGATGGCCACCGACTGTTCAAACAATGCAGCCGCACGGGCCGGATCCGTCAACGTATTGTCCGCGGGTGGTTTTGGTTTTGGACTGGCGGGCGGGGCGTCCATGTGATCTGATTTTAAACTGTCGGATACGCCAGGACCGCGACGGCGTCCAAAGCTCGGTTTTCTGCCCAGGAATTGCCTGGATCTTCCCTTTGATTGCACACTCGTCCCGGAGTCTTCCCATGATGCGCAAATTACTTGTTTTGCTTCTCTTCTCTGGATGCTTTAGTTTTGCCCAGCAACCTACCATTCCCGACACGCCGGCCGGGAAGGCGTTATCGGCGTGGCTCGACGCATTCAACAGCGGGGACCGCGCGAAAATCGATGCCTACATCAAGAGGTATCAGCCCTCAGCAACCGTCGATGGCATCCTGGGCTTCCGCAATGAGACCGGCGGCTTCGATCTGCTGACGATTGAAAGCAGCCAGCCGCTCCTCGTCAAGTTCCGCGTCCGCAACAGGAACGATCCCACTGTGGGCCTCGGGGTACTTACGATCAACGACGCTCAGTCCGGCGTAGTTGAGAACCTTGCTCTCCGCGCCATTCCGCCTGGCGCCAAGATAGAGGACATCACACTCGATTCGGCGCGACGCAAGAGCGTAATCGACGGTGCCATTGCGCAACTGAAGGAGTACTACATCTATCCCGATGGCGCGCAGAAGATGGCCGACGCCGTGCTGACGCATGAAAAGGCGGGAGACTACGACAGGATCACGGAGGGTAGCGCCTTTGCCGGCCGGCTCACCGACGATATGCAGGCCGTCACGCACGATCGCCATCTCCGTGTGAACTACGCGCCCTTTCAGATTCCCGAAGAGCACGATGAAGGTCCGTCACCGGAGGAAGAGGCGCGCTTCCGAAAAGACCTGGAGCACGAGAACTGTGGCTGGGAAAAAGTGGAAGTGCTACCGGGAAATATCGGCTACGTAAAGTTCAACGAATTTGCGCCACCGGATTGGTGCGGCCCGACGGTGGTTGCGGCCATGGGATTTCTGGCGCACACGGATGCCATTATCTTTGACCTGCGCGACAACCACGGCGGCGATCCGAAGATGGTGGACTTGGTGGTGTCGTATCTGTTCGACAAACCAACGCACATCAACGATCTCTATTACCGTAAGGGCGACAAGACGACCCAGTACTGGACACTTCCCTATGTGCCGGGATCGCGGCTCGCAACGCAACCGGTCTTCGTGCTGACATCAAAACATACCTTTTCCGGTGGGGAGGAGTTCTGTTACGACCTCAAGACACAGAAGCGCGCGACCCTGGTGGGCGAAGCCACCGGCGGCGGTGCGCATCCGGTCGCGGGGCATCGCATCGATGACCACTTCATGATCGGAGTGCCAGAGGGGCGGCCCATCAATCCTGTGACGCAGAAGGATTGGGAGGGCACCGGTGTCGAGCCCGATGTGAAGGTGAATGCCGACGATGCATTGACGACCGCCGAGAAACTGGCCGCGGACAAGCTGCGCGAGGCACGGGGGAAAGAAGACAAGAAGGGATCGTAGAAAATTAGAGCCCGGCCCAGCGAAGGTAGGCGGCAATGATTGGCTGGCCCCACAGGGTGCTGATGATTCCACCAATGCAGAGGAAGGTACCGAGCGGGAGTCGTGCGGCAAGCCATGTATCCGAACCGCGCCGGCCGGCGGGAACGGCAAGCACAATCAACGCGAATACCGCGCCGAGCATTACTCCGATAGCGAATGAGAGAAGCGCGCCGGAGAGGCCGAGCCACGCACCGAGCAAGGCCATCAGTTTCGCATCGCCGAGGCCTATGCCTTCGCGGCGGCGGATGAGCCAGTAGGTCCAACGGATGAGGAGAATGAGGCCGGCGGAGATCAGGACCGCCGTGACCGGCCCCAGCAATCCATCCATCAGGGTGCCCAGTTTTGAAATGTGAGGTCCTTCCGCGATCCAGTCTGCCAACAAGAAGCGAAAGCCGGTCAGGAACATGCCAATGACGATTCCCGGAAAAGTAATCCAGTTTGGAAGCCACAGATTCTCGGCATCCAATACAGCAAGCGCAACAAGTAACCAACAAAGGATAACGTGTCCAATCGCCACATCTAGTCCACTCATGTAACAGAAAACGAGCGGGGCTTCGGTTGGCGATGAGTTCGGCGATAGCATTGCGGGCAGAACATGCCATGCTGTGAATCCCCACAGTGCTCCAACAGATAATTCCACCAGCGGATAGCGCCAGCTGATCTTTGCGTTGCAGGTACGGCACTGGCCGCGGAGAACGATCCAGCTTGCGACGGGAATGTTCTCCCACCACGACAGCGTGCGACCGCAGTTGCGGCAGTGAGAGCGCGGTTGGACGACGCCTTCGCCCTCGGGCCAGCGGCTGAGACACACGTTCAGGAAGCTGCCAAAGGCCAGTCCCAGCAGAGCCGCCAACCCTGTGCCGAAAATACGGATCATCGGAAGGTTGAGTATACGGCGGCTGTTACGACTACTGCGGCTGAGACTGGTTTTTTGATACGGCGGGGGCGTTGGCCAGTTGAGGAGTCTTCAGCAGCCTTTTCGCTTCCCTGGAGTGCTTGCTCTCCGGATCTTCGTAGTCAACGACCTTCTGGTAGTTTGCCTTGGAGCTCGCAAAGTCGCCTAGTTGGCGTTGTGCTTCAGCCAGTCCCCAGTACACGTCGGGGTTCTCGGGATCCGTAACCAGCGCCGATTGAAACCGCGACCGGGCCGCCCTCCAGTTCTTCCGGCTCAGCTCGAACGCACCCACATCCTCATCTTCCTTCGCGGTCTCCTGGTGAATAACTCCGTTCGGCGCGCCGGCTTTACCGTGCTTTCCAGGCTTCACGTCGTCTGGAATGTTGACGTCGTTGGCGCCTGTGAGGCTGGAACTGAATCCACTATCGGCTGAGGAGTCGGGCGCCGGATCGTCGGGGCTGTGCACCGGGTCCGAATCGTTCTTCAGCAGGCTGGTTGATCCCGCACTTTCGCCGCTCGGCGCTGAAGGTGGTGCAGCTGCTGGCTCTCCACTGGTGGGCACCACGGGAACACTGGTCGTGTCTTCAGGGAAGGGATTGGCCGCGGTGGGCGGCTTCTGCGTTGGCGCAGGCTGCTGCGTCTGCGCAGGCTTCTGCTCCGGTTGCGCCGGCTGCTGAGCAAGCAAGCCAACCGACGCGGCAAGACCGCATCCAATGGCAAGCGCAATGTGAATTTTGGAACTCATATTGATTCTTCGTGGAACGCACCGTTCACTTCAATGTTACGATGCGAGGCATAGCGTAATTCAAATTACCCCAGGATCATCAGCTTCCCCATGGCGCTCATCATTCGTTCTTCTGCTATTCACGCTGCCGGCTGCTATACCACGACTTCTCTTCGCAAGGGCATCCGGGTTGCCGAATACACCGGCCCACGCATGAGCAAAGACGAGGCCGATGCGGCCAACGAGGAGTCGCCCATCACCTATCTGTTTGGACTCGGCAACGGCTCTGTGGTCATCGACGGGCACTGTATGGCCATGTTTATCAATCACAGCTGCGACCCTAACTGTGAGACCGAAGAGATCCGCGGGCGAGTGTGGATCAAGGCCATCCGCAAAATCGAGCCGGGAGAAGAGATTACCTACGACTACTGTCTCTACGATGGCGGGACTGATGAAGCCCAGTGCAACTGCGGGGCAAAAGCGTGTCGCGGCACCATGTATTCGGAACGGGAGATTCGCCGGCGCAAGGCATCCGCCCGTAAAGTTGCGAAGAAGAAACAGGCACGCCGCAACCGCGCCACCGAAATCCCAATTCCCCGTCCACCCGAAGTGGACGACGAGGAAAACGCCGCCTAAAACCAAGGACGCGGTCTGGTTAGGGATTCGCGATCTGTGCCCACAAGGCCGCCTGGTGGATTCCGATCGGAAACGCCTTTATCGGGCGAGTTTAGGCAAGCGCTTGATCGTTATGGGGCTCGGGTCGGCTACATTGTATTCATAGATCGCCGGTCCGGTGCTGATGCCGGACGCCGGCGTTCGTTGCCATGACCTCCGAGCCTGAACAGCCGCCCCTCTCTGCAGAGCAGATGGAAATGCTCCGACGCTACGCACTGTTCGAAGTGGGAATGGAGGAGATGTTGCGCTCCATGGCCGGGGCATTCGATATCAGCTTCGAAGTAAAGGAGCAGGCGGCCGCAGGTGCAACCCAGCGGCGCTCCGCGAACAACCGATTCCCTATCCCCGAGCCCGGCATCGTGATCACGCGTGAGCACATCTCCAACGCCCTTGAACACAAGCGCTTCGGGCTAATCTCAGAGAGGGACCTGGTGTACTGGGCGACTATTCTGCTGCTGAACGATGCGTATGTGTTCGAACCCGGCGACGAGGACCTGATTGCAGAGTGGCTGAACGATATCAGCTTCAATCTGGATGCGAGTTGATCCCCTCCAAGACGGTTTTTCCACCCAACGTTGACCTGGTCCGGAACGATACAATCGAGCCTAGCACTTAGAAGAACAACCGCAGATCCTTCGCTTACCAGCCGCAAGCTCCGCCCAAATAGCATGGAACGCCGTTTGGGAACCCCGGAAGAAAACGCCTGGGGCGGTGCACTCAGGATGACAGCCGTACGGGTGCTGCGAGTCTTCAAAGAACAACGTGCTGTAAATCATCATTTGGGAGTAGTAGATCGCATGGGTTATCAGGTTCTGGCTCGCAAGTATCGTCCGCAACGGTTTGCCGACGTCGCCGGGCAGGACCATGTAACGCGCACGCTCCTGAATGCCTTAGCGCAGAAACGGATTGCGCACGGCTACATCTTTTCGGGTCATCGGGGGATCGGCAAAACCACCATTGCCCGCATCCTCGCCATGGCGCTGAACTGCCGGACCGAGGTCGGTAGCGCGGAACGACCAACCCACGAGCCTTGCCTGAAGTGCGTCTCGTGCCGCGAGATCTCCTCGGGCGGAAACGCGGAATCGGGCGAATTGGCAACGCACTCCTTCGACTTCATCGAGATCGATGCGGCTTCGAATCGCGGGATTGACGACGTGCGGTCCATCCGAACCCAGGCTTCCGTTCAGCCGGCCCGGGACAAGTACAAGATCTTCCTACTCGATGAGGCGCACCAGATTACCGAGGCCGCCTTCAATGCAATCTTGAAGACGTTGGAAGAGCCACCCGAGTGGACGATCTTCATGATGGCGACGACGGAGCCCGAAAACATTCCTCAGACTATCCGCTCGCGCTGCCAGCACTTCAGCTTTCACGCGGTCAAGTTCGAAGACATTCTCGCTCAGTTGAAGATGATTGCGCAGCAGGAGAACGTTGTCGCAGAGGACGCGGCATTGGCAATGCTGGCGGAGGCGGGCGACGGATCGATGCGCGACGCGCTGAGCATCATGGACCAGGCCATCGCATCAGCTCCATGCAATCCGCAGAATCGGCCAGTGCTGGAAGGGCAGCAGATTCGCGACCTGATGGGATCGGTGCCGAATACGGTCTTCGAGCACCTGCTCGACTCCGTAGCCGCGGGTGAAAGCGCGCCGCTGATGACGCAGTTGAATGAGTTGCTCGGTGCCGGACACAGTCCGCAATCGCTGGCGCGTCAGATGGTTCGCTACCTGCGCAATACGCTGATGGCCAAGCTGGGCGGCGAACAGACAGAACTGCTGCAAATCTCCGGCGACGAGCGAGCGCGGGTTGCACGTACTGCAATGCTCTTCACCGAAGAAGAAATCACGCGCGACCTGCAGATCATGCTGCGCACCTTCGATGATTTGAACTATCGCCAGGAGCAGCGCTTCCATCTCGAACTGGGCTTGATGAAGCTGGTTCACGCGCAGCGGTTGCTGCCGCTCGAGGAGTTGCTAAGTGGGATCGCTTCCGGAACGCCGGTTCGCAGCAGTGGATCTGCGGTCCCGCCGAGGACGCCATCCGCACCGACCCGTACCTCAAGCCACGGTTCACATTCGTCGTCCGCGGCACCGAGCACGCCTCCGCCGCCGCGTTCCCCCTTTGGATCAGGACCCTTAATGCAGTCTGCGCCCACGATGGAAAGCCACGCAGTCAGCGGGTCGGCTGCGCTGGCAACAGCCCAGCGCACACAAACTGAGCCGGCTGGTGAGGTAATCCAGTTCCCCGCTCCAATGGCAGCCCAACCCAACGCCGTGCCAAAGGCGGATGTTTCGTCGTTCCCCATTCCGGTTTCCGAGTTGGCGGCCCCTCCCGCACCACCAACCGGCGGGGCCACTGCTGAAACGGGCGGCCTTGACCCCAATGATGTCAAGCAGGCGCTGGTCTCGGCACTCGGCCAGCAGGGACATGATTCGGCGTCGCAGCTTATCTCGACAGCGCGCTTCACTCTGGAGGCCACCAGCCTGCGGATCGAGGTTCCCGGCATCGGCAAAAAGATGCTTTCGCTTACCGTGAATGCCGCGGCCGAGAAGATCATCCGACAGGAGTTGCAGAAACGGGGCGGACCCGCTCGATTCATGGTTATCCCGGGCGAAGGCGTAGCATCCACCTCGGCCGTAACCGCGCCCCCCGCGGGGAGCATTCAGCAGGCGGCGCTGGAGAATCCAATGGTGCAGCGGGCCAAGGAGATCTTCAATGCCGAGGTCCGCAGTATTGTGGACCTGCGCAGTAAATAGTTGCTGCGGCTAAATAGGAGTTCGCAATGTTCAATCCTCTCAAGATGGCGGAAATGCTCTCCCAGGCAAACAAAATGCAGGAAGAGATGCAGCGCAAGATGGCACAAACCATCGTCGAAGGCTCCAGCGGCGGAGGCGCTGTTTCCGCCACCATGAATGGCAAGAAGGAGCTAATCAAAATCAAGATTGACCCTGCCGCCGTAGCCAGCCTCAGCGGCCCCAATCCCGACGTGGAGATGCTGGAGGCGCTGATTGTGGGGGCCGTCAATGAAGCCGGCCACAAGGCCGACGAAGCAATTCAATCCAGCGTGAAGGGCGCGCTGGGCGGGCTCAATCTAAATATCCCCGGACTCGGCTAATCTCGTACAATCCCGCCAGATGTAGCCTTTGCATATATAGGAGGTCAAGATGCCCCGCGAACTGAATCGCAGAAGCTTTCTTCAACTGGGTATGACTGCAAGTGTGGCGGTACTGGCGCCACGCTGGATGCCGGCGCAAGCTGCGCCGCCCACCGACCGGCTGGCGCAGATGCGCGCAGCAGGCGCCTCCACGCCAATCAAGACGACCAAGCTTTATGAAAATATCTGGCTGCTGCAAGGGGCGGGCGGCAACATGGCTGTGCAGACGGGTAAGGACGGGGTTATCTTGATTGACTCGAGCTTTGCCACCGCTGTTCCGCATATTCGCGAGGCAATCGCCGCGCTCAGCACGGACGCGCCCCACGCACTGGTCAACACCCATTGGCACGTCGACCATGTTGACGGAAACGAAGGCATGCACACGGCGGGATATCACGTGATCGCGCACGAGAAGACAAAGACCCGGATGTCGCAACCAGCCGAGATGAAGTTGATGCACTTCTCCTTACCGGCGTATCCGGATGGAGCACTTCCGAGCACGACATTTGCTGATTCGTTGCGTCATGACCACAACGGCGACAGCGTAGAACTGGTTCACTACGACCCCGCGCACACCGACACCGATATCTACATCCACTTTCAAAATGCCGATGTGCTGCACCTTGGCGACATCTTTTTCAACAAGAGCTACCCATTTATCGACGAAGGAACGGGGGGTTCGATCGGCGGCACGATTGATGCCGCGCAGAAATCTCTTGCACTGGCCGGCGACAAAACCCGAATCATCCCCGGCCATGGGCCTCTAGGGAACAAGGCTGACCTGAAGAGCTACATCGACATGCTGTCGACAGTACGCGAGAAGGTGGCTGCGCTGAAAAAGTCCGGTGCGAGCGAAGAAGAAGTGGTCGCGAAGAAGCCGACCGCCGACCTGGATGCGCAATGGGGGCACGGATCGCCCGATATGTTCGTCGGCATCGTTTACCGCACTGTCTAGGAGGAGTCGTTGTGGCACGTTTCGCCGAGCCGATGGCCCGGCTCATTGACGAGTTGAAGAAGCTTCCCGGGGTGGGAACCAAGACTGCCCAGCGCTTCGCTTTTCACATACTCCGCTCCAGTGACGAGGACGCATCCTCGCTCGCCGAAGCTGTGCACGGTCTCAAAGCCAGCCTTCGTCTCTGCTCTATCTGCAACAACATCACGGATGTCGATCCGTGCGTGTATTGCACCAGCCCCACGCGGAATGCGCGCCTGATCTGCGTGGTGGAGGAGCCCACCAATATCGATGCGATTGAACGTACACGTTATACCGGCGTCTATCACGTGCTGCACGGGACGCTATCACCGCTCCATGGGATCGGCCCCGATCAGCTCCGCTCCCGCTCGCTCATCCAGCGGGTTGAGCGCGGCGATGTGGACGAGGTGATCCTCGCAACGAGTCCCACGCTGGAGGGCGAGGCCACCGCGAGTTGGCTGGCGAGCACCTTGCGCCCCCACAGTATCCGGATCACACGGATTGCCACCGGAGTTCCGGCGGGCAGCGACATCGAGTATGCAGATGAGGTCACGATGGCGCGCGCACTCGAGGGGCGCCACGAGATGAAGTCTTAATCGGTTTTGCTAACTGCGTAGTCGGGTCAGTAGATCCTGCGGGTGTACAGGCTTGGCGAGAATCTCAAACTCATAGCCCTGAGCCCGTGCTTTCTCCAGCAGATCGGCGGTAGCGGCCTGGCCTGAGAACAACAGAATCTTGATCTTTGGAAGCAGCGCGCGAATCTGGATGGCTGCGTCAATCCCGTTCAGATCGGCCATGATCACGTCCGCAATCAGCATGTCCGGCTGAAATGTCGCGGCGGTCTCGAGCGCGGCTTCACCGGAATACACGGGCTTCGCCTGAAAGCCACTCTGGTTCAAGATCATGGCCAGCGTATCGGCGATTACGCGTTCGTCGTCAACTACAAGAACTTTGGGCTTAATGTGATTATCGGGCATACACTCCTGAGCGCCAAACGGGATTGGCGCAAAAGCCTTTCATTCGAACGCGCCGGATTGCGAAGCCGCGGTAAGATCAGCTCGCTAAACACGTTGTTAGGATAACATTCCCTGACTGGTGGACTTGCAGCCTGCCGGGGTTCGGCTTTTAAGTCTACGAGGCCACCCCGCATTGCGCAAGAAGGTCCTTTTTTGATCCAACCTTTGGATTCTTTGGATGCCGAATCACGCGCTGGATTGCCGCCAGATTTCATTTCTGGGTGAGATTCTCATTTCTCCTGGGGAAAACCCGAGGTGGACGAGGCTGCGGTAGTCTAGACAGAAGTTCCCTGGTCGCTACCCATTCATCGGGGTGCAACGCGACCCTCATAAACTTGAAACTTCTGTGACCTCATCCCATGCGGAGACGCATCGATGCAGCCGTCGGGTACCCGGAACATGACCCAGAACCCTTCTCATGCCAGCGACGTCCCCGGGGGTTCCCGCCAGGCACAGGCGGCCCAGCCTGCGCCTGAAGCGGCGGATCGGCTTAATGGCGAAACCACGCGCGCCGGCGACGCGATCATTCGGGCCGAAAAGATCGAGAAATACTACGCCCAGCCCAGCGCCAATCGCATCCAGGTGATTTCGCCCACCGATCTTTCGATTGTCCCCGGCGAAATCGTAGCGCTTCTGGGACCTTCCGGTTCCGGCAAATCCACCATGCTGCGCATGCTTTCGGGACTGTCGCGGCCCTCCGCCGGGCAGGTCTACTGGCACGAGAGGCCGATCTCTGAGGCCGAAATCAATGTCTCCATCGTCTTCCAGAGCTTTGCTCTTTTTCCATGGCTCACCGTGCTTGAAAACGTCGAGGCACCGCTGCAGGCGCGCGGCGTGGAACCGGAAGAACGCCGGACCCGAAGCATGCGCATGCTCGACACGGTCGGCCTGGACGGCTTCGAATCCGCCTACCCGAAGGAACTTTCAGGCGGCATGAAACAGCGGGTCGGCTTTGCCCGCGCCCTGGTGGTTGAACCCGAAGTGCTGTTTATGGACGAACCCTTCTCTGCGCTCGATGTGCTGACCGCAGAAAACCTGCGCAGCGAACTGCTGGAGTTGTGGGCCAAGAAGACCATGCCGACGCGCTGCGTCTTCATCGTGACGCACAACATTGAGGAGGCCGTGCTTCTGGCCGATCGCATCATCGTGCTGGGCCGCAATCCGGGCCACATCCGCACCGACTTCCGCGTGCAGATTCCGCAGCCGCGCGACCGCAAATCCGAGCCCTTTACGCAACTGGTCGACTACATCTACAAGGTGCTCACGCGTCCCGACGTCGCGCCTGCCGAGGCGCCGGACCAACAGCAGCCCGGCCGGCGCGTTCGCGACCAGCGGCAGATGAAATATCAGATGCTGCCCCATGCCCGGCCCGGTGGCGTTGCCGGCTTGCTTGAACTGCTGCTCGACAAGGGCGGCCGCGATGACATCTATCGACTGGCGGACGATCTGGCCTTCGAGATCGACGATCTATTGCCAATCGTGGATGCCGCCCAACTTCTGGGCTTTCTCAAGGTGGAGGAAGGCGATGCCTCCATCACCGAGAGGGGTGCCGAATTTGCGAATTCCGAAATTCTGCGTCAGAAGGAACTGTTCCGCGATGCCGCGCTTGAAAACGTCCTGCTTCTACGCCAGATCCGGCGGGCGCTCGATGCCAAGAGTGATCACACCGTCCCCGAAGAGTTCTTCCTCGATATGCTCGACGAACAATTCAGCGATGAGGAGTCGCAGCGCCAGATCGAAACCGCAGTGACCTGGGGCCGCTATGGCGAGATCTTTGACTTCGATGCGGCCCGGCGGCGCTTTGTGATGCCGGACGCGCTGGAAGAGGCCGCCGCTGGAGGCGACGAGTGATTCCTCTACAGCGGACGTTCGCCCGTTCCCTGGTCACCGTACGGACCTGGCCTTTCTTCATCGATATGGGCGTGGGCCTGTGCGGGCTGGCTGTATTCATGGCGATCGTGCACATGGCCGCCTACTGGTTCGGCTCAGCGGTTCCAACGGCGCGGATTGCACAGAACGCGGGTTCGCTTCCGCTCTACGCGCTTTATTCGGTCACGCGCATCGCCATCGCCTATTTCCTCAGCGTGATCTTCGCGGTCGCATACGGCTATGTCGCCGCGCATAATAAGCGAGCAGAAGCCTGGATGATCGCAGTGCTCGATATCCTGCAGTCGATTCCG
The DNA here is from genome assembly GCA_036495975.1 of Occallatibacter sp. GTDB lineage: Bacteria > Acidobacteriota > Terriglobia > Terriglobales > Acidobacteriaceae > Telmatobacter. The sequence continues at coordinate 181,078 of DASXLY010000020.1, forward strand.
GTCCTCAGCTTTCTCCCTCCGGTCCTGCTGGCAATGATCGCGCTGATTCCGCATCACCAGTTTGGCATTGAAATGGGGGTCATCCTGCTGATCTTCACCGGGCAGGTGTGGAACCTGGCGTTCAGCTTCTACTCGTCGGTGAAGTCGATTCCACGCGAGATGATCGAGGCCTCGCGGATCTTTCGCTATTCGGCCTGGCAGCGTTTCTGGCAGCTTGAAATGCCATACGCTGCCATCGGCCTGGTGTGGAACTCCATCGTCTCAGTTGCCAATGGATGGTTCGCGCTAATGGCCTGTGAGATGTTTCCGCTCAACGGCACCAATTTCCAGCTTCCCGGTCTCGGCAGTTACATCCAGACCGCAACCTACTCCGGCGACGTGCGGGCGCTGGTCAGCGGGATTACTGCCATCGTGCTAATTGTCGTCGCGACGGATCAGCTGATCTGGCGGCCGCTGATCGCGTGGAGCGAGAAATTCAAAGTCGAGCAGGTGGAAGCGGCCGACCACGTGACGTCACCGATCCTTACACTGCTGCAGCGGTCAAGGTTAGTCAGCACGCTATCCCGCCGCCTTTGGGAAAGTATCGAAGAGCCCGTTTACCGCCGCCGGGCGAAGACCCGCGAATGCCGCATCGTGCAGCCGGTTGAAGAGACTAGTCGCCGCGGCAATGCGCTTTGGTACTGGGTGGTGGGCGTGGCTTTCGCACTGGTTGTTACGTGGGGCGCGATGGAGTGCGCGCTCATGCTGAGGCAGGTCAAACTCCATGACCTGAAGATGCTGCTGGAAGGAGCGGCCGCCACGTTTCTGCGGGTGAATGCTTCCCTGCTGATTTCCGCGCTGTGGACGGTTCCCGTGGGCGTTGCCATCGGGTTCAATCCGAAGCTTGCGCACGTGGTGCAGCCGATTGCGCAGGTGATGGCGTCGGTCCCGGCAACAGCGTTTTTCCCGATTCTGCTGATCGGTCTGCTGAAGATCGGCGGCGGACTCGGCATCGGGTCGCTCGCACTGATGCTTCTGGGAACCCAGTGGTACATCCTTTTCAATGTGATCGCCGGCGCGATGTCGATTCCGTCGGACTTGAAGGAAGCAGCTTCGCTTTACAAATTCACGCGCTGGCAGCGATGGACGACGCTGATCCTGCCCGGGATCTTTCCATACCTGATCACTGGCATGGTGACGGCCTCGGGCGGAGCGTGGAACGCATCGGTTTTCGCGGAATATGCCACCCTTCAGGGTCGAACGATCCAGACTGTCGGACTTGGCGCCCAGATCGACGCCGCAACCGCGGACGGACGGTTCCCGATCCTGCTGGTCGCCACCGTGATGATCTCTCTGATGGTTGTTACCATGAATCGACTGGTATGGCGGCGGCTGTACCGACTGGCAGAAACCCGGTATAAACTTGAAGCCTAAATAGGCAGGTCAGAGGGCAGTCGCGATCGGGGGAAGAATGGTTCGCGTTGGGCTGGTCGGTTTTGGCATGGCGGGACGCGTATTTCACGCGCCGCTCATCTCGTCGGTAGAAGGTCTCGAACTGGCTGCGGTGGTCGAGCGAACTTCCGACAAAGCAGCTGAGCGCTACCCGGGTATCACGACCTATCGCAGCTTCGAAGAACTGCTCGCCGACGCGAGCATCAGGCTGGTAGTTGTCGCTACCCCGAACACCACTCATTTCCCTATTGCCATGCAGGCTCTGGAGGCCGCAAAAAACGTAGTGGTCGACAAACCTGTGGCGATGGCCTCCAGCGAAATTGCCCAATTGGCGGAACTCGCCGGGGGTATTGGACTTCATCTCTTTCCTTTCCATAACCGCCGCTTTGACAGTGATTTCCGGACGATTCAGAAAGTGATAGGTGACCATTCGCTGGGGCGGCTGGTTCATTTTGAATCGAACTTCGATCGCTGGCGTCCCGGCTTGTCGACGCGGGCCTGGAAAGAGGACACCGACCAGGGTGGCATTCTTCTTGATCTGGGCACCCATGTGGTCGATGAAGCTTTGATGCTCTTCGGGCTTCCCGCTGCCGTAGGTGCCGAAGTATCCCGAGAACGGGACGGTGATGGCGCGAATGACAGCTTCACGATCCGCCTGCATTATCTGACGGGGTTCTCAGTCACGCTCGGCGCGAATTGTCTGTCAACGCTCGCGCGACCGCGGGTTCATCTTCGCGGCACACGCGGAAACTACTGGAAGTGGGGACTCGATTCGCAGGAGGAAGCGCTCAATCAGATCACCAAAATTACCGATCCCGACTGGGGCAAGGAACCCGCCGAGAAGTGGGGGACCTTGAGCATCGACGTCGATGGAAAGGTTGAGACGCGTCCGGTTCCGTCTGGCGTGGGTGATTACCGCCAGTACTACGAAGCGGTGCGTGACGTGCTCACCGGCAAATCTGACCGTGCGCCGGCAACACCCGCGGAAGCTTGGCGAACCGCTCGCGTCCTGGAGTGGGCAAAGCAAAGCTCCGATGAACATAGCGACATTGAATGCGACTGGAGCGGCGAACCGGCGTAGCAATTTTCAACCCGTGTCATCCGTTCCCGGTCGACGATCTTTCGATCTTCTGCGGCAAGACCGAACGGTGAATCTCGCATCGTCTCGCCTGAGCACATTACTCCGGCTTTCGCGGATTAGACTCACGCCCTTGTCATCGAATATTCTTGCTCTTCAAGCCAATCTACAGATTTGATTGGCATCTACAGATTTGATTGGCATCTACGATGCGCGCATCGCTCTTCATCACCTGCTACAACGACACGCTCTTTCCGGAAACCGGGCGGGCCGTGGTGCGGCTTCTGGAGCGGCTTGGCGTGGAATTGGATTTTCTTCCCGCGCAAACCTGTTGCGGCCAGATGCATGCCAACACCGGTTTCCGCGGTGAAGCATATTCGCAGGCCAAGCGCTTCGTCCAACTTTATCGCGACACAGAATGCATCGTGATCCCATCTTCCTCCTGTGTGGCGATGATCCGCGATCAATATACCGGCCTCTTTGAGGAACTTGGAAATGAGGAATTGCGCCGGCAGTTCGCGTCCATGCTGCCGCGGGTGTTCGAATTGAGCGAGTTCCTGACCGACAAGGTTGGCGTGGAAGACGTGGGAGCCTGGTTTCCGCATCGCGTTACGTATCACGCCAGTTGCCATGGGCTGCGTGGGCTGAATGTGGGCGAGAGGCCATACCGGCTGCTCGGCAAGGTGCACGACCTTGAACTGGTTCCACTCGCAAATGTCGACCGCTGCTGTGGATTTGGCGGCACCTTCTCCATAAAGAACGCCGAAGTATCGACCGCGATGCTGGATGAAAAACTTGGCGACCTGCTGACAACGAAGGCTGAATTCTGCACAGCGCTCGATAACAGCTGCCTGATGCATCTTGGCGGCGCGCTCCACCGGCGCAACGAGGGCCTGCGAACCGTACATATCGCGAGCATCCTCGCCAGTACCAAGGAGCATCCCTACGAGGCGACGCCATGAGTGCGCCGGTAATGGATCCGCGGGTTGCGCTCCCATTTCCCGAGGCTGCGTTTCCGATTCTGCAGAATACGCAACTGCGCAAAAACGTGGTTCATGCTACGGACGTAATCCAGGCAAAGCGCAATCGGCTGGTCGGAGAGAAAGTGGACTGGCAGGAATTGCGCAGCTCGGCGTCGGCGATCCGTGCGCATGTGCTCGCTAATCTTGCCGGCTATCTCGAAGAATTCGAGGCAAAGTGCACCGCAGCCGGGGGAATCGTTCACTGGGCCGCCGATGCTGCCGAAGCTCGAAACATCATCGTTGAAATCGTGCGCGAGGAAAAGGCGGAGGAGGTCATCAAGATCAAGACCATGACCTCGTCTGAGATTCAGCTCAACCCCGCGCTGGAAGCAGCCGGAATTCAAGCCATTGAAACGGATCTTGCAGAGCTGATCCTGCAATTGGGTGACGACGAGCCGTCACACATCGTCGTCCCTGCGCTGCATGTGAATCGAAAACAGGTGCGCGAGATTTTTGCGCAGCGAATGGGGCTGCCCCATCTGTCCGACGACCCCGAGGCGCTGACCGCCGCCGCACGCTCTTACCTGCGCAAGAAATTTCTGAGTGTTCCCACGGCTATCTGCGGTGCGAATTTTCTGATCGCAGAAACAGGGGCCGTGGTCATTGTTGAGTCCGAAGGCAACGGACGCATGTGCCTAACGCTGCCGCGCACGCTGATTGCGCTGGCCGGGATCGAGAAAGTGCTTCCGAAATTCAGCGATCTCGAAGTTTTATTGCAGGTTCTCGCCCGCTCTGCTACCGGCGAACGCATGAATCCGTATACGTCGCTGTGGTCCGGCGTAACTCCGGATGATGGCCCGCAAAGGTTTCATGTCGTCCTGCTGGACAACGGCCGCTCAGAGATCCTGGCCCGCAAGATCGAACGCCAGACGCTCCAATGCATCCGCTGTGCCGCATGCCTGAACACTTGCCCGGTCTATCGCCAGACAGGCGGGCACGCATACGGCTCGCCCTATGCCGGACCCATTGGCGCAATCCTGACGCCACAGCTTGAGCACATGCGCCACGCCCAGTCACTCCCTTACGCATCATCGCTGTGCGGCGCCTGTTACGAAGTTTGCCCGGTCAAGATCAATATTCCCGAGGTGCTGATCGATCTTCGCGCGCAGATCGTCGACCAGGAACGCGGCCAAACAGCGCGATGGTCCGATGCTATGTATATGGGAATGAAGGCTGCGAACTTCGCCTTTGCAAGTGCACCGCGTTTCAGGCTGGCGCAGCGACTGGGTCGAATCGGGACAAGGTTTTTCACAGATAAGGATGGCTGGATTCGTCGTCTCCCGAGCCTCGGAGCGCGCTGGACGTTTTCGCGCGATCTCCGGGGCTTGCCGCAACAGACGTTTCGTGAGTGGTGGGCGGCGCGCGAGAAAACCGGCGGCAAGGAGGTCAAATGACCGGCCCATCGCCGCGCCAGGCCATCCTCGACCTCATCTGCGCCGCAACCCGGCAAGATGAGAATAGCTACGATGCATTGCAGCGCGGCTATATTCGCCAAGGCTTGCTCAACGCGAAGGACCGCATCCACCTAATGACAGAGCGCCTGCTCGAATATGGCGCCGAGGTCGTGGAAAGCTCGACGGCCGATCTGCCATCGGTGATTGCTCACCAGATCCAGATGAGCGGCCGAGATCACATCATCGTTCCCGCAGGGCGGCCGGCCGGATGGCTCGGAGACGGCATCAACTGGAAGCTCGACAACAATCTCTCCTATGAGGAAATCGAGCATTGTGATGGTGTCCTGACCGGAGCATCGGCCGCCATTGCCGACTCCGGCACCATCGCCCTGCACCACGGCTCCCACGAAGGGCGGCGGGTAATTACCCTGCTACCCGATTTCCATCTATGCATTCTCCGTGCCACCCAGATCGTCGAGACCCTGCCTGAGTATTTTGCACGATTCCCCCAGCCGCCCCGACTTGCGACCTACATTTCGGGACCCTCGGCCACCGCCGATATTGAGATGACGCGCATCAAAGGAGTGCACGGGCCGCGCTTTTTAAGTGTCGTCCTCGTGCGCGACGACCGCTGAAGCCCCTGGGTGTGCGCTGGCTCCAGAACCGCACTCATTTCTCAGTAGCCAGCGAAGGTCCTACAATCAGGAGCGCGAGGCGACCGGCCATGACTCAACCCGAATCCGCGATCTTTGATCAAGCGGCACAGATTCTCGATGCCTTCCGGATCGAAATCCCCTCCTGGGGATTTGCGAACACTGGTACGCGCTTCGGCAAGTTCGTCCAACCCGCTGCAGCATCCACGCTCGAAGAAAAATTCTCAGATGCGGCTGAAGTGCATCGGTTGACGGGCGCGACCCCAACGCTGGCACTGCACGTGCTGTGGGATTTACCTCGCGGGCTAGCCGATATCTCCGAGGTCCAGGCATTGGAGCGCCGCACCGGCATCTGCTCCGGATCCATCAATCCCAATCTCTTCCAGGACCAGCAGTACAAGTTCGGTTCGCTGTGCAATCCTTCGGCCGAGATTCGTGGCGCCGCCCTTCAACACGTCGTCGATTCCATCGAGATCGGCAAGCGGCTGCGCTCGCGCGATATTTCGCCATGGCTCGCCGACGGTTCCAATTACCCCGGAACCCAGTCGATCCGGAAGCGTCTCGAGTGGCTGGAGGACGCACTGCGAACGGCTCATGGGCATCTTGCACCAGACCAGCGCCTGCTGGTGGAATACAAACCGTTCGAGCCGGCCTTCTATCACACCGATATCGCCGACTGGGGCATGTCGTCGCACCTGTGCCGCACCGCGGGTCCCCAGGCATTCGTTTTGGTCGATACTGGTCATCATTATCTTTCGCAGAATATCGAACAGATTGTGGCGTGGCTGCTTCATCTCGACCTGCTCGGTGGATTCCACTTCAACGATCGCCGTTACGCCGACGACGACCTGACGCTGGGCTCGATCGATCCGTACCAGGTGTTCCGGATCTTCCATGAGATCTGCGAGGATCAGCAGACTCGCAAGCCCAAATGCCCGCTGCACGCAGTGCCATTCATGATTGACCAGAGCCACAATCTTAAGGGCAAGGTCGAGGCCATGGTGCAAACGGTAATGACCGCACAGGAACTCTGGCTGAAAGCAGCCCTAGTCGACCGCGAACGCCTTGCCGAATTGCAAGAGGCATGCGACCTGGTAGCGGCCGAAGAGTTGTTTCGGAACGCATTCTGGCGTGATGTAAAGCCAATGCTAGCGGCCTGGCGAGAAGCTCACGGGCTTCCGGCGGACCCACTTGTGGCCCTCCGCGCGAGCGGCTATGTGGAGCGTATTACACGCGAGCGCGCCAGCCGCCAATCGACTGTCGCGAGCTACGCGTGAGCAGCAGAATCGGCAGTAGAATCGAAGACTGAGCTTCGAATCTCGTTCTCATTGGTGGTGCACCATGACGCAAGCTACTTTCGCAACCGCAACACTTCGCTTCCTCGAAGATCGCTGGGACCCAACCGTCGCCGCATCGCTCGACGAGCCGGAACTCCTTCGCTATCGCTCGAACCTGCTCGGCTCTGACCTGCGCATCACCAACTTTGCCGGCGGCAACACCAGTTCGAAGGTCATGGAAACCGACCCGCTGACCGGCAAGCAGGTTGAGGTCATTTGGGTGAAGGGTTCGGGAGGCGACCTAGGCAGCATCAAGCGCACAGGATTTGCCACGCTATACCAGGAGAAACTGCTCGCGCTCGAGCGCAGCTACAAGGGCGTGGATGTCGAAGACGACATGGTGGCGATGTATCCGATGTGCGCCTTTCGCAATAATCCGGTGGCCGCATCTATCGATACGCCGCTGCACGGTTTTCTGCCTTTCCCGCATGTCGATCACCTGCATCCCGACTGGGGCATCGCACTGGCTGCCGCAGCCAACGGCAAAACAAGGATGGAGGAATTCAATCGCGAGTTCAACCATCAACTCATCTGGATTCCATGGCAACGCCCGGGCTTCGAACTTGGCCTGATGATGCGCGAAGCCGTCGCAAAGCATCCTAACTGCGATGGCATCGTTCTCGGCGGCCACGGATTGTTTACCTGGGGCCAAACCCAGCGCGAGTGTTATCTGAACACGATCACCATCATCGACCAGATCGGGCAGTTCATCGCGCGGCATGGCGAGGCGAAGGGCACGATTCGTTTCGGGGGCGAAGCCGTGCCGTCTCGAACTGAACGACGCGCGCTCTCAATTGAGATCGCGCCTTATCTGCGTGGCCGAGTGAGCCTACAGAATCGATTCATCGCCAGCTTCAGTGATCATCCAGACGTGTTGCAGTTTGTGAATTCAACGCATGCTGAAGAGCTAGCTTATTTGGGCACCAGCTGTCCGGACCACTTTATCCGCACCAAGATTCGGCCGATGTTTGTTCCGTGGAAAAAGGACGGAAGCATTGCCGACCTGAAAGCCGCCATCGATCGCAGCCTCGCCGAGTACCGCGAACAGTACTTCACTTATTACCACTATTTTGCAAAGCCAGATTCCCCGCCGCTGCGCGATCCGAGCCCGACGGTGGTGCTGATTCCAGGCCTCGGCATGTTCAGCTTTGGAAAGAACAAGACCGAAGCCCGCATCGTTGGCGAGTTCTACACGAATGCCATTCACGTGATGGAGGGCGCCAACCTGCTCTCCGGTACCGATGACATCGAGGGCGCGCTTCCCCAATGCGGCGAAGGCATGAATCCGGCGAGCTTTAAAAGCTTTGCCAACTACGTTGCCCTTCCGCCGGCCGAGGCCTTCCGTATCGAGTACTGGACCATGGAGGAAGCGAAGCTGCGTCGCCAACCTCCGGAGAAGGAGTTCAGCCGCCGCATTGCATTGATTATCGGCGGCGGTAGCGGAATCGGCCGCGAGGTGGCGCACCTGGCCGCTGAGCGTGGCGCGCACGTGATGGTCGCTGACCGCGATCTTGCTGCGGCCTCGCGGGTCGAAGCCGAACTTGCAAGGGTGGCGCAAAAGGAGTTTGTCGCCTCGACCGGCCTGGACATCCGAAAGCGCGAGTCGGTGCGCGAAGCGATCCGCGCGACCATCGCGGCATTTGGCGGTATCGATATCGTCATCAACACTGCCGCGCTATTCCCTTCCTCGCCCGACGGCCATGTCACCGATGAGCAATGGTCCGCCACGCTCGACGTCAACGTCACGGCAAACTACATCCTTGCCCACGAGGCTGCAACGATCTTTGGCGCACAGGATCTGGACAGCGCGATTGTGCTCACCAGTTCGGCAAACGCGGTAGTACCGAAACGCGGCAGCGAAGCCTATGACGTAAGCAAGGCCGCGCTTTCACACCTGGTGCGCGAACTTGCCGTTTCGCTATCGCCCAGGGTCCGGGTCAACGCGGTAAGCCCGGCGACAGTGGTCAAGGGCAGCACGATGTTTCCTCGCGACCGGGTACGGGCTTCGCTGACAAAGTACCACGTCGCATTCGATGAATCGAAGTCGGATGACGAATTGCGCGCACTGCTGGCGGCGTTCTACGCCAAGCGCACGCTAACACATCAGCCGATCGATCCAGCGGATTGCGCAGAGGCGATCCTGTTTCTTGCGAGTCCGAAAACACGGTGTACCACCGGCCATATCTTTCCCGTCGACGGCGGCCTGACCGAGGCCTTCCTGCGATGAGCCAATCTGACGTTGCAGCATCCAAAGAGCGACACGCGCGTGTTGCCATCGACCTCGGTGCTGAAAGCTGTCGCGTGTCGCTACTTCGCTGGCATCAGGATGGTGCGGAGATCAGCGAAGTTCACCGCATTCCGAATGCACCGGTTGTGCGCAGCGGATCGCATCACTGGCCCTTGGGCGACATCCTTGCCGGCCTCGAGGAAGGACTGCGCAAAGCCGCCGAAGTTGCAAACGGGCCCATTGCGTCGATAGCTGTCGATGGCTGGGCCGTGGATTACGTGCGGCTCGATGGCAGCGGAAAGCCCGTGGGCGATCCATTTTGTTATCGGGACGAGCGCACCATCACATCAAAAGAGCGCGCGGACAGGATTCTTCCTCCCTCGGAAGCCTTTCGGCGCACGGGTGCGCAGCCACTCCGCATCAACACCGTCTACCAGCTTCTGGCGGATGAGGCCGAGGTCGCGCATGCGCCGTGGACCTGTTTGCCCGAGTACGTACTGCATTGGCTCGGTGCACCGCGAGTGGCCGAATACACAAACGCTACGCATACCGGCCTCGTGGATCCAGCGACGGGCTCCTGGGCCTGGGATGTTTTTGATGCACTCGGGATTCCGATTGAAGCGGTGCCTCGTATTGTTGCGCCAGGTACGAGACTCGGCCGCCTGCGAGGTCCGATCGCAGAACTGCCGGCCTTTCGCGAGACAGAGTTGATTGCGCCGGCGTGCCACGACACGGCGTCGGCCATTGCAGGCATTCCCGCAGACCTTGATTCCACCGCCTATATCTGCTCGGGCACATGGTCGCTGGTGGGAACATTGGTAGTCCGGCCGATCACAACTGCTGAGGCGTTGGCGGCCCGCTACACGAACCAGGGCGCGGCGGGCGGCGGCTTCTGTTTCCACACCAATGTGAATGGCATGTGGCTCCTGAAGCAATGCATGGAGGCGTGGTCGGCGGCAGGGCGTGCGTGGACAATTGCAGAACTGGTGAAGCGTGCCGCCGAATATACAGATCGGGTGGGCATCCTCAATGTCGATGCCGAGCCTCTGTTGCTGGCGAGCGAGATGCCGCAGCGAATCAACCGAGAATTGGAACGCACCGGTCAGCCGCTGATTCCCGATGTTGCGGGCAACGAGCCCATGTTTGCGCGCCTTATCTTTCAGAGCCTTGCAGAGCGCTATTCCGAGGCATTGGCCGCTCTCGAAGAGATGCTGGACCGCAAGCTCCATCAGGTACACGTCATCGGCGGCGCGAGCCGTAACCAGCTGCTTGCCGACCTTGCTTCTCAACGAAGTGGGATCCCGGTCGATTGCGGCCACCCGGAGAGTTCAACCATCGGAAATTTTGCGGTTCAACTGGCTGCTTCGGAGAGTACCGGCGGGCCGCTGACGCGTGCCCGGGTTCGCGATTGGGCCGAGGGCCTGTGCAGGACAGAACTTCAACCCTGCCGCTAATCCAATCGTTAACTAACTCGTTGATGAGTTACCTGCAAACCATTCTATTGCAGAGATTTGTTAGCAATGGAAATTGAGACGTTGGGATAACTCTTCCGGGATCAGTGATTCCTGCCGCTCAGGTGCACCGAAACGCACCGCTTATAACTATGGGCGGGCTTCTGCAATTACTCTCTCAGTTAGCCATGAAACTTTAGTGTTATAGGGTTTTGGTGGGAGCTGTAGTAACTTCAATCCACAAAACCTTTCCTGGAAATCAACCACGCCAGATTCGGGGAGCCCTCAGGGGGGCTTATCCCAGCGGCTGGACCGTGCCCTTCCCCGTCAATTCTTCCATCCGCTCCACCCAGCAGCGATCCGCTGCGACGCTCATCTGTTCCGGCTCGAGAATGACCTCGTACTCGCCTTTCTTCTGCAGATGAATCATTACCTTGCCCGGTCCCGGAGCGGCTTCAGCCGCGCTCTTCACACCAGCCAATGTCTCTTCGGTCGCGCGATCGAGGTTGATGCGGATGCGAACGCCAGTGGGAAGCTTCACCTTGACTTCTTCCAGAGCCTGGATCTGGCTGACGGAGATCTTCGGCGCTGAATCCTCTTCGCCCATCAGCGTGCCCCGGATCAGCACCGGCGCCTGGATCTTCCATTGCTCCGTCAGCCGCTCATAGTCCCGGGCAAAGCTGATCAGCTCAATCTTGCCGGTCGCATCTTCGAGAGAGCCCACGGCATACAATTTCCCATCGCGCTTGCTCTTCTGCACGCGGAAGGCCTGAATGATGCCCGCTACCTGGATTTCATCCGCCGGATCCGCTTCCTTGCCCCAACGCCGCTCAGGCGGTTTGCGCTCCAGCGCCTCGGCTGTCGAAATCACACCGGCCAAGTTCTTGATCTTGTCGGCATATTTGTCCAGCGGATGGCCAGAGACAAAGAATCCCAACACTTCCTTCTCGTTGGCCAGGCGCTCGCCTTCTTCCCAATCCGCCACTCTTGGCAGGTCGTCTCCATTCCTATGGTGAGCCGGCCCCTCGTCGAACAAACCAAACAACCCGGCCTGCCCCTGGGCAGCGTCCTTCTGCGCCTTCTGGGCGCGCTCCATGGCCTTGTCAATGGCATTGAACAGCGGACCTCGCTTGCCCAGCGAGTCGAGCGCACCCGCCTTGATCAGCGATTCGATCACGCGCTTGTTCATCACGCGCAAGTCAACCTTCTCGCAGAACTCCCATATGTCCTTGAAGCGGCCGCCGACTTCGCCGCGCGCCTTGGTGATCGACTCGATCGCATTGCCGCCGACGTTCTTCACCGCGGCCAGTCCGAAACGAATGGCATCCCCGTGCGGCGTAAACTGCGCGCCGCTGACCTGCACATCCGGCGGCTCAACTGCGATGCCCAGTTCCTTGCATTCTCCGATGTACTTCACCACGTTGTCAGGCTTCGAGGTTTCCGAGGTCAGCAGTGCGGCCATGAACTCGACCGGGTAATGCGTCTTCAAGTACGCAGTCTGGTAGGCGACCCACGCATATGCCGCGGAGTGCGACTTGTTGAAACCGTAGCCGGAGAACTTTGCCATCTGCTCGAAGATCTCCTCGACAGCTCCTTTAGCGAGGCCCAGCGACGCCGCTCCGCTCATGAACCGCTCTCGCTGCTCTGCCATCGCCTTGGGATCCTTCTTTCCCATCGCTCGCCGCAGCAGATCGGCTTCGCCCAGCGAGTAGCTGGCGAGAACGTTCGCAATCCGCATTACCTGTTCCTGATAAACGATGACGCCCAATGACTCTTTGAGGATTCCCTCAAGCGGCGGGAGCAGATACTCCACCTTCTTGCGACCCCACTTGCGCTCGATGAAGTCGTCGATCATGTCCATCGGCCCGGGACGGTAGAGCGCGTTCAGCTGCGTCAGTTCCTCCACCGTATCCGGCTTGTAGCGACGCAAAATGTCACGCATCCCAGAGGATTCAAACTGAAACACACCCGAAGTGAGCGCCGTATGAAACACCTTCTGAAATGTCTCGGGATCGTCGATCGGGATCATTTCGATGTCGAGCTTTTCACCCCGCGTCTGCTGGATCAGTTTGACTGTGTCGGTAATGACCGTCAGGGTGGCCAGGCCCAGGAAGTCCATTTTGAGCAGGCCCATCTTCTCGACCGATTTCATATCGTAGGCGGTCACAACTTCGTCGTTCTTGGTGCGATTCAGCGGTACCAGTTCCGTCAGCGGACGAGGCGCAATAACGACTGCCGACGCGTGGACTCCTGCACCACGCACCAGCCCCTCAAGTTTCCTCGCGGTATCAATCAGCTCGCGCACCTGCTTATCGCTGTCGTAGGCCTTGCGGAGGTCGGGCGACTCTTCAAGCGCCTTCTCCAGGGTCATCCCGACGGTAGCCGGAACGAGCTTGGCGATGCGGTCAACGTCTCCGTAGGGCATGTCCATGGCGCGACCGCAATCCTTGATCGATGCCTTGGCGGCCATGGTGTTGAAGGTAATGATCTGCGCGACCTGCTCGCGGCCGTATTTGCGGGTGACGTAATCGATGACTTCGCCGCGGCGGTTCATGCAAAAGTCAACGTCGACGTCAGGCATGGTCACGCGCTCAGGGTTCAGAAAACGCTCAAACAGAAGAACACTCTGCAGCGGATCGATATTGGTGATCTCCATGCAATAGGCGACGAGCGAACCGGTCGCCGAACCTCGCCCGGGACCAACGGGGATGTCATTGTCACGGGCGTATTTGATGAAGTCCCAGACGATGAGGAAGTAGCCTGAGTAGTTCATCTGCTTGATGATGTCGATCTCGTAGGCGAGCCGCGATTCGTATTCCGCGGGAGTAGACCTGCGCACGCCGCGCATCTCCAACAGACGCACGGCCGTATCGAGGCGCTTCTTCAGGCCTTCCCGGCATACCTGCTCGAAGTAGCTGTCGATGGTGTGCTCCGGTGGAACCGCAAACTCCGGAAATGGATTCGAAACCGGGTGCAGCTTGAAGTTGCAGCGCTCCGCGATCTCCATCGTCCGTTGCGTCACCCCGGGCGAATTGGGAAACAGCCGTGCCATTTCGTCCGCGCTCTTCACGAAGAACTGGTCGGAGTCGAAGCGGAAGCGGTCGGCGTCGTGAATCTTCGCGCCCGTCTGTACGCAGAGCATCACGTCGTGGGCGTGTGAGTCCTCACCGCAGAGGTAATGCGAGTCGTTGGTAAGGACGAGAGGAATGTCGAGTTCCTTCTCGAGCCGAAAGAGGTCCGACTGAATCTTGCGCTCCTGCTCCAGTCCCTGATCCTGGAGCTCGAGGTAGAAGTTGCCGCGCCCGAAGATATCCTGGTACTGCACTGCCGCGGCTTTCGCCTTGTCGTAGCGTCCGGCCTCCAGTTCTTCACATAGCTCGCCGCTCAGGCACCCCGAAAATCCGATCAGACCCTTTGAGTTCTCGGCGAGAAATTTCTTGCTCACCCGCGGTTTGCGATAGAACCCGTGCAGGCTGGCCTCGCTGGTGAGCCGGATCAGGTTGCGGTAGCCCTCTTCGTTCTGCGCCAGCACCAGCAGGTGGTTGTACTGATCGTTGGGAGTTTCGGCCCGATGATCCTCTGCCTTGCAGACGTAGAGTTCGCATCCCAGGATCGGCTTCACACCCTTGGCCTTGGCCGCATTGAAGAAGTGCACCGCGCCGTAGATATTCCCGTGGTCCGTCATGGCGACAGACTTCTGCCCCAGCTCCGCCACCCGATCGATGAGCTTGTGGATGTCGCAGGCGCCGTCGAGAAGGGAGTATTCCGTGTGGAGATGAAGGTGGGTAAATTCAGCCATGGTCTGGTTTTATTTTACCGGCGAGGGAACTTCCTCCTGACCGGTTGAAAAGCAGGGACGTAATTCGATCCGGTAACTTGCGCGGCGATCATCATGAATCTGCATCGGTTCTGAACCACCAAATCGTTGAAAGCAATACTCCCGGCACGAGCGATTCACTCGTGGCAAAACAGGAGTTCTGGAATCGTAAAGCCGGTCGGCCTCGCGGGTGGGTATAATCTCGGCAAACGCACTGCGTAAGCAAGAGGTCAGATGTGTTTGCAAGAAAGACACTTCTTCCCGCCTTCATGGTTGTCCTGCTTTCGGCGATAGTCGGATGTGGAGGGTGCCATGGATGCCAGAATATCGTGGCGCCAGGTACCTCCTCTCTTAGCGCCCCTACAGACCTTGTTCTGGTTGGAGCCACAGCATCTACCGTGACCTTCTCCTGGACGGCATCCAAGGACGGAAAAGGGATCGCCGGCTATAAGGTCTATCGCAACAGTTCACAAGTTGGAAAGACTACAGGCACTTCCTATGAGGATGTTGGCCTGCTTGCATCGACGACTTACAACTATGCGGTCTCCGCATACGACTCGGCGGGCGATGCTTCGGCGACGAGCAGTCCGCTCAGCGCAACCACGGCGCAGACGACCGGTTCCAGAACGATCGCTCTCCCCTTAAAGGCGAGCGCCAACAAGCGCTACCTTGTCGACCAGAACGGCACCCCAGTGCTTCTGGTCGGCGACTCGCCTCACACACTATTTGCCAACATTTCCGAATCCAGCGCCACGCAGTATTTTCGTGACCGCGCCGCCCACGGCGTCAATGCTCTATGGGCGGAGATCCTCGTGAATGCCGCCCTAGCCGGCAGGTCGGATGGAAGCACGTATGACGGAATCGTCCCTTTCACAACTCCGAATGACTTTTCGACTCCGAATCCCGCCTACTTCCAACGGGTAGATGACATGGTCCATCTTGCCGGCCAATACGGAATCACCATCTTTCTGGATGCGTTCGAAAACGATGGATGGACGAACATTGTTGAGCAGAACGGGCCCACCAAAGACTACAATTTTGGCGCTTATCTCGGAAACCGATACAAGAGCTTTCCAAACATCGTTTGGATAATTGGCAATGACTTCCAGACATGGAACAGCAATCCGACAGACAACGCGGATGCGCTTGCGATTATTCAGGGAATTCTTTCCGCCGACAAGAATCATCTCCTTGCCACTGAACTCAACTTCAATATGAGCGGTTCACTGGACAATTCGCTCCTTGCTCCCTACACCAGCCTCGCTGGCGCCTATACATATTTCCCTCCTTACTACGAAGTAAAGAGTCAATACAACAACGCGCAGATGGCCCCCGTCTTTCTCGAAGAGAGCTATTACGAGGGCGATTCATACGGCAACCTTTCGCCGAATACAGCCACCCCCCTGATGCTCCGCAAAATCGCGTATCAATCGATGCTTTCTGGAAGCACCGCAGGCTACATGTATGGAAGCATCTATTGGAAGTTTCAATCTGGCTGGCAGACCGGGATCGACTCTGCCGGTGCGGCCGATCTCGCACGCTGGGGATCATTCTTTAACAGCATCGCGTTTTACAATCTGGCGCCTGATCAATCCCACGCTTTTGTAACTGCCGGTTATGGCACGCCAAGCGGCAACAACACCGGCAACATCGAGACCGACACTTACGTAACTGCGGCCATCACTTCCGATGGCACCCTGGGTATCGCCTACCTCCCATCTGCCAGCACATCGATTTCCGTGAACATGGCGGCGTTTTCCGGCTCGGTGAAGGCCCAATGGTACGACCCAACGAGCGGGTTTCGCACGCCGGTTTCCGGGTCGCCATTTTCCAATTCGGGAAGTCAATCGTTCAATGCGCCTGGATCCAATAGTACCGGCGATGCAGATTGGGTTCTGCTGTTGCAAGTGGAGTAAGAAAGGAAAATCGCGGCTAGAACAGAAGGAACGGCGGCCTACTTGAACACCTTCTCCGGGTCCACTCCGAAGTGATCCGCGCGCGGCACGCAGTCATCTATCGACCTCAGGACAATCCTGTCTCCGTTTCCCACGTTCTGCCCTGCAATGATGTACGGACGATACTGCTCCCTGGGCGTGTGGTTATCGATATACCGCTTGATCCACGTGGTGCAGCCCTTCTCCAGGTTCATGAAGTTCTTGTCGTCCGTAAACCAGACCGCGTAGAAGCGGAAGGGTCGACCGCTCTGGGCCACACCGGAGATCACCGAGTAGGACTCATCCTTGCTGGTTGTGATCGACTTCAATTCGTCGATCTTGAAAACGAGCGTATGGCCCTTTTGGGTATTGTCGAGAAACCGGCATGACTCGGCATCGCAGATGCGAACAATCCGAAACACGTCGATCGTGACCGGTTCCTGCGAAATGTTCTTGTATTCAATCGCGACTTTTCCACCGGCGGGCTCGTAGGTCTTTGATCCGCCCAGCGCGGTGGCAAATCCGAAATGGCTGTTTCCACCCACCTGAGACGCTTCTACGCAATTCGTGGTGCAGGATTTTGCCTGAACGGCCGTCCATCCGATTTCTATTGTCCTGGAGGCTTCAATTTGCGCGACGAACATCTCGCCCGGCTTCAACACCACGCCCGACTTGATGGGAACATGCCTCACCGTCGCACAGGCTGTCCCCATGCAGATCATCAAGAAGCAGGTGAGTCGTCGGAGCACGGTCGGATTATACCTTTGAAATCAGCGTGAACGCGTCGGTACGGGCCCTTGTGTCACGTTACCTATGAGAATCCTCAGCGACTTTTGGGGCTGAAATGGCGTCTAATAGTCCGTAGAGTTAAACATAAAGTTCCGTATAGAGGTATATATGCGCAAATTCCCCTGGCTGATATTCGGGCTCGCTGCTTTATCCCTTGCATTTTCAGTTCAGTCGGCTTCGGCGCAAAAAATTGACGTCAGCGTCCTTTACCGTCAAGACAGCGATAGCCGGTATGTCGCCATCATCCCCGGATACACGGGACCTGAGGCAGACATCACTGGCGCCTGCATGCTCGACCCCGACCCGGCCAATTGCCCACGGGTGGACTCAACCATGACGAATGGCAGCCCTAACTACATGCTGGTCGGCACCACGCTGTCGCTTCTGCTGCCCGACGGTCGCATTGCCCTGGTGAATTGCCAGAACCGCTTCTCGTCGAAGGGCAATTACATTAACCGTCGCAGCTGCGGCATGCCCATGGTGCAGCGCGTCCAGGCTGAGTTCATTGGCCAGAACGCGAAACTGGAGTGGCCGGTTGGATCCGATGGCAGGAAGACCGAGAGCGAAACATATAAAGTTGTTGCCCTGCTCGAAAAGCGAACCGATACGGCTCGACTGACCACGGGCGAGGCCCCAGGATCGCACTGAAAGGCGGCCTCTCGCCCCTTTGCTTTTTAGGTATTAGCGGAACGAACGCGGTCCCCTCCCATTCTCGTGCCCTGTTTCCGCATTTTGTCGTTCCCTGCTTCTGCTAACCTGACCCCGCACCATATGCGAGGTTCCTGATGCGCACCAACCGCTCGGTTCCACCCTGCCCCGTTATCCCGGTTCTTATTTATCCCGATCCTAGCGTGGCGGCGGAATGGCTGGGCAAAGCATTCGGTTTTACAGTGCGCCTGCGCATTGCCAACCATCGCATCCAGATGCGCGCCGGCGAGGGCTGCTTCACAGTCGCTGAAGGCAACGAAAAGCCCGACCGCTCCCATATCATCCAGGTGCGGATCGAAGATGCGAGAGGTCACTGCGAGCGCGCCCGCGCCGCCGGAGCCACCATCCTGACCGAGCCCACCGACCATATGTATGGCGAGCGCCAGTACAACGCGCAGGATTTCTACGGGCATCGCTGGGACTTCACCGAAACCATCGCGGACATTGAGCCCGAGAGCTGGGGTGGAATCGCGGTCAGTCTCTGAGTCGTTTTTGGTCAGGCCCCACGCCTCGCAAGGTTGCTCCCAATCTCTTGGTTCCACAGCTCAAAATCCTGCAGCGCAATTTGCAGGTGATTTCGCTTTTCGGCCAGCACCCTGGAACTTTGAATCGCGCGGGACATCTCACCCGCCGGTGACGGCTCCCGGTCGCGAGCCTCTCAGTGCCGGATAATCCGTAGCTAAGTGAAACAACTAGATGACTTTAGCGGGATGCTGGCGATGGGCTCTTTGCAGGCAAAGGATCAACATTTAGATTCCCAAATTTCTGGATTCCGATGCGCCACAAGTTGTATTTACCGCGCCGCCTGAGTGGGCGCTTACTGGACGGATCAGTCGGGAGCCGCTTGAGATGCTGCGTTCCTGCTTCAGGTCCCAGACTGATCGAAGCGTATGCATAGGGGGCTTGCCTTGAAACCTCGAATCGTTTTCCACGCCGCCGCAGTTCTGTTGCTGATTGCCGCCATCGTCGCCGCGTAGTGCGTCGCATTCGGACAGACAAAACAGAAGATTTTTCGGCGGTCCGCCGGCTGCAAATTCAACGAACACACGGGGTACTTTCGCGGTAATCAATCCGGGTCCACTTTCGTTGTAGATCTCTCCGCCCCGGTTGTATGTACAGGGATATCCAAAGCGCGATGTACTAACACTGTCGAGCAGGAAACCGATTTCAGAAATCCTGCCGCATCAACTCCTCGATGGAGCCGTATATGAAGGCCCGATTCGTTTTTTACTTTGCTGCAGTAGTTGCCTTGGTTCTCTTTCTTGCCGCCACATCTTCTCACGCGACCGAGCGTCGCGATCCCGTGGTGAGTCCGGAACAGACCCAGTCTGCATCCACCCATGCTACGGATTCCGCCACGCCGGCACACAGCAGTCATCCGAAGAAAACCGCTCATCCCGCCGCGAAATCGCAAACGCGGGCCAAGATGGCTCAGAAGAAGAACCCGGACAGCGGTGTTGGAACTGCCGGCAACGGAAAATAGACTGTTTGAAAGTTGAGAGAAAGCAACGCCGCGCCACCACGCGGCGTTTGGCTTTGCACGGCTATTTCTCCGGCTTATCGAAGGGCTGCTTCTCGATGATGCGTGGACGGTTCTCCGCCTGCAACTGCCTGCTGACCTGCACCACTTCGCGAAAGACGCGCAACAGGTTCCCACCGAGGATCTTCCGGCAGTCTTCTGCCGAGTAGCCGCGCTCCATCAGCGCCGCGGTGATCTTGGGAATGTCGGCCGGAGAGTCGATGCCTTCGGGAAGCTGGCCATTGACACCGTCGAAGTCCGAGCCCAGGCCGACGTGATCGACACCCGCGACCTTGGCGATGTGGTCGATCTGATCAATCAGCATTGAAAGCGGCGGTCGCGGAATGCGGTCGGCATACTGGCGCTGAAGTTTCTCGATTTCGTCAGCGGACGCCTCCTTGCCTTCGGCCTTGTACTTGTCTTTCAGCGCCTGCACCGCCTTCTCGACTTCGGGCGCCTGGGCTTTCTGCGCATCGCGATACTGCTGCGAGACGAAGGCGGAGTAGAAATTCACCTGCACAACGCCGCCCTTCGAGCCGGGTCCGCCGGAGTTGGCCACAGCACGGAGCATGTCGTCAGTCATGTTGCGTGGAGCGTCGGATAGTGCACGCGCTCCGGAATGCGACGCAATCACGGGAGCGCGCGTAATGACGAGCGTCCGATAAAAGGTGCGGTCAGAGACGTGCGAGATGTCCACCATCATGCCCAGGCGGTTCATCTCGTAGACAACGTCCTTGCCGAATTCGCTGAGGCCTTCCCTGGTGTGAGGGATATTCGGATCGTTGATGTCGCCGGAAGAGTCAGCCCAGCCGTTGGAGTTGGACCAGGTAAGTGTCATGTACCGGACACCAAGCGCGTAGTACTGGCGCAAGAGAGGGATCGAGTCCTCGATGGAGTGTCCACCTTCGATGCCCATGAGGGCGGCGATCTTGTGCTCACGATGAGCAAGCTCGATGCCTTCGGGCGAGGCGACAAACATGATCTTGTCGGAGTGTTTGGCAACCTGCTGCTTCACGGCATCGATGAGTATGAGGGTGCGACGGGCGTAGTGACCCTGATTCGGTCCGGGATCGACCCAGATGGAGAAGAACTCGGCGCCGAGATTTCCCTTCTCCGCCGATTCGAGATTCCAGTTGCCCCCGTTCAGCGGATCGGCAAGATCGTAATTTTCGTCCACCATGCGCTGCGGCGTATCGGCGTGCGTATCGATGATGATGGCGGAGCGCTCGACTTGTTCAGGAGTAAGCTTTTTGGTCATGTTCGGGGAAGGCTTGGCTGGAGTTTGTGCAAAGAGCATAACAGGCACGACAACCGCCAGGGAGGCAAGCAAGGCACGAGTCAGCATAGGCTTGGGATGAGTATAAGGCAGCGGCCGAGGAAGCGAGAGATTCAGGAATAGGGATCCTGGAGTAGAAGAAGCGACACGATGTGGACGGCGCGGATGCTACCGGGGAGATCGAGTCGACAACGCGGCAAAATCGGACCCGCCGATCGCGATACAACTGCGATGAACAGAGCACAGATTCAGAGGGCTTGATAGAATGGCCGCAACTTTCCAGGGAAGTTGCGGCCTTGCGATTGAACGGAAGAGGACCATCCACAAACGGAGCCGGTCGGAACGGACACGAGCGCCTCGGCTTGTCGCCGGATGCCGTTCGAACATTGCGTTCGCTGAAGACGCCTGCGCTGATCCAAAGGTTCATTGACTCGCTGGAGTACCAGTACGCTAATACGGCATGGTCTCCTCAGCGCGTGCTGCGCGAGCGCAAAGGACACTGCCTGGAGGGTGCGCTACTGGCCGCGGCGGCGTTGCGGGTGAATGGGCATCCGCCGCTGCTGATGGACTTGGAGGCAGTGCACGACGACGATCACGTCATAGCAATTTATCGCGAAAACGGCTTGTGGGGAGGCATTGCGAAATCGAACTTTGCCGGGTTACGCTTTCGTGCGCCTATCTATCGGACGCTGCGGGAATTGGCGACCAGCTATTTTGAGCATTATTACAACCTACGCGGTGAACGGACCCTGCGGGCGTACTCGCGTCAGGTGAATCTCACGCGGATTGACGGACAGCATTGGATGACGTCGGAGGAAGACGTGTGGTGCGTACCGGAGTTGCTGATCGCAGCGCGGCACTATCCGTTGTTTCCGCACAAGGTGGCAGGCAGCCTGCCCCGGCTTGACCGACGCAGCTTCGAGGCAGGAATGCACGGGTGGGTGAAGCACTGATGCAGGGGGAGTTCCTGTAGCTCTCCGAGCTCGCCCCACCCTTCCCGCCAACCCGCCTGCTCAAACAAAAAAGGCAGTTTGGCTGAGGGCTTACGGGAATCTCGTGTGCCATCAGATCCGGGACCGATTGGTAACGTGGGATGGACACAGAGGGGTGGAATTTTGTTTTTCCAGTGGCCCGGAAATGCTAGAATTCAGGGCAAATCGTTCCTCATTGCACCGAAAGGGGTAAATGGTGATGCGTTCTTTCCGCCACCTTTCCGTCCTGATTGTTCTTGGCACTTTTGTACTGGGTTCTTCGCAGCGTAGTAGCGCCCAGAGCGCGGACCTGCCGGACACTGCTCCAATTGCCACCATCGGGGCCGGCTCGACCGTCGCCGTAAATGTTGATATTGTCCTGCCGGCAAACCAGGGGACGATTTACTTCCAGAGCGGTGCAATTACCAGCTGGGACCAGATCGACAAGAAGGCGCCGAGCTGCCGTCTTTCCGCAGTGGAGAGCCAGGTGGTGCGACGGCTTGTCCCCGGCCGCAAGATCGTGATTACCGGAACGCGCCAGAACAATGCCAGCGTTAATTTCTACGGCGATGTGCTGGAGTTTCAAGAGGACGCGACGGTAGGCGAGCTGCAATGCGCGCCCGGTCACAAGGGAGCCATGACGATTGGCGAACTGAAGCAGGTTTTCGGCGGAATGTTTTCGTTGATCCAGGCGCCGCCGGTGGTAGGCGAGTAGGGTTTTGCCGGACTGAGTTCGCGAAAAGGAACTGCGAGTTCCTCCACTCCTCGCCACAGCGACTGGGTCGGAATGGCAGGCCTTTGGGCTTTCGCCTCACTCCTTTTCTGACGTGAAGGGCGATGCGGGCAAGCCCTCGCCGTTGAACACATTGCACTGCGGGCTGTTGGCCCAGCCATAGCGCACATAGACCGGCGCCGTGACATCCGGACTGGAAGCTAGAATCGTCTCGCCGTCGATGGTTGCTGTGGACGAAACAAACTTGCCGTCTCTTCCTGCCACTTCAAAACCGCTTATAGCACTACCTTTCGCAGTCAGTCCCTTTGCATGATCGAACCAGGCACGGATCGATGTGCCTTCAGGAGTGGCCTGCCGAAACATGGGGCCGGAGTATTCGACTGACTCGCTGAAACTGAGATAGCGAGCGGCGCGAGCGAGGCGCAGGCCCACATTGAGTTTGTCCGTGGGATGAACGTCATCGGGGTTGCCGATGTCGATGGTGACCGCCATGGCGGTGTTGCGCATGGCGAGGGTGCGTACTTGTTGCTCGCGCAACTCCGCCCAATCTTCAAGCGGCGTTGATTTGAAATTCGAAATCTGCACGTAGAGGAATGGAAAATCGCCTATTCCCCACTGACGGCGCCAATCTTCAATGAGGGTACGCATCACGCGGTCATACGAGTGAACCCTCGCGAGTGCGCTGTTGCTTTCTCCCTGGTACCAGATCACTCCGCGAATTGGAAGCGGGGTGAGGGATGCGATCATGCCGTTCCACAACAAGCCAGGCCCCCAACTGTTCAACGGTGGATGCCATGGAAACTGCGGGATCGGCTTTCCGGCGGCACTGGCTTCGTCGCGCTGGCGCTGCTCGTCCTTTTCCTCTGCCGCTGCATCAGCTCCCTTCTCGGTCATTTTGCCGCGAGCGACAAAGATGGGCGTGAGTGAAGCATCTTCACCCAGCGCCGTAAGTCGCACCCACGCTTCTCCGACGGTGCCGCCCCATGTGGCATCGATCACGCCGACTGTGACGTGTTCACGGACTGCTAGATCGCGCGCGAAGTACCACGCTACGGCGGAAAAGTCTTTCGCGGTATTTGGGTTCGATGGAGTCCAGCCATCGGTGTCGGCGTCCGGCATGGCGTAATCGGAACTACGCTTGCGAATCATGAGGAGGCGGATCTGGGGATTTGTCGAGTTTGCCAGATCCTGCGCCGCGGTGTTGGCGCGGCTGAGAGGAAACTCCATGTTCGACTGCCCTGAGGCGAGCCAGATGTCGCCGACCATGATGTCACTGAGCGTAATTGGCGGCTGGCTGGCATGTAACCCGGCCGTCGGTCCGGACGCGACTTCGGGCGTGATAGTCAGGTTAAAAGGACCGCCCGCAGCGCCGGGCTTGAGATAGATGCTCCAATGACCCAGCGGATCGGCGGTACCGCTGCGAGTTTCGCCTCGGAAAGTGACACTGATCGCTTGACCAGTCGGCGCCATGCCCCACACGTGGACGGGAAGATCACGCTGGATGACCATGTGGCTGGACAGGATCCTGGGGAGGGTAACCTGCGCGGAAAGACATGAAGAGAAAAGCAGGACCAATGCGGGCAAAAACCGTTTGCGCAAGAGAACCTCGCATCTAATGAGCGATGACCGAGAAGCAGAGAACGTGTTCGCGCTCACTTTTTTCGGAACGAGAACGTTAACAGAGCGGGTTCGAGAGCGCCAGCCGGAGAGCGGTGTAAATTTCAAGGCTGGTCGCGCAACATCTTATGAAAGTAAGGGTCTAACTCAGGGATGAAGGAGTGCGGACGGTCGGAGTTTGCGTTTGCGCTTACTTTTTAAACATTGTGAAAACGTGACGTTACGGCTGATTAGTACAGAATCACGATCTGACACAACCTGGCTTTCTATTGTCCGGTTTTCGGCCATACTTTGAGAAAGGAAGTTTTAGCAAATAACCAGGAGCAACAATGCCATCGATGCACGCCCCACGCACAAGTGCATTCGTCCTCGTTGCCTTTCTTCTGTTGTATTCGGCAACGCGCAGTCTCGGGCAGGCCGCACTGCTGATGGAAGAGCCCTACGGCTTTTTCGGTACCGTGAATCCCACCGGCCATACTGCCATTTATTTCGCTCACATTTGTGTGGAAACCCCGACAACGCTGCGCCGGTGCGAGCCGGGCGAATTGGGCGCAGTGGTTTCGCGATACAGCGACGTTGGCGATTATGACTGGGTTGCAATCCCGCTGATTCCTTATCTCTATTCGGTGGAAGGACTCGCGGCTGTGCCGTCGCATGTCGATAAGAAAACGGTGAACCGACTGCGCAATCAATATCGCGAGGCACACCTTCTTAGCCTGGGAGCCGACCTTCCGCGGGGTGGTTTTTTCAGCGGCGGTTGGACAGAGTTGATTGGCGTAGCGTACGAACGGCGCATGTATGCCTTCCGGTTTAATACCACGCAGGAACAGGATGATGCGTTCATCGCGCGCATGAACGACAAGAAGAACAGATCGCATTTTCAATTGCTGTTCAACAATTGCTCTGACTTCTCGCGCACGGTGCTGAACGAATATTTCCCGCGCGCGTTCCGCCGTAATATCTTTCCAGACGCGGGCATGACCACACCAAAGCAGATCACATACAAACTGGTGCGGTATGCCAAGAAGCATCCAGAGATGCAACTGACCATCTTCGAAATTCCCCAGGTGCCGGGATACCGCAGATTGAGCCGCGCCAACAAGAGCATCTCCGAATCGCTGATTACCACAGTTTATGCCGTGCCAATCGCGGCGCTGAATCCCTATCTCGCCGGTGGCTTGTTTGTGGATTACGTGGTGCGCGGGCGCTATCACCTCATTCCGAAGAATCCGCTGAAGCTGACGCCGGAGACACTCGCGGCATTGACATCATCAAGAACACCCGATGAGAATCCTCTCAGCGCCAGCGTACAGGCCCAAAGCGCCACTGCCGGGAATGACCGGTTAGAAACTCAAACCGCGGTTCCTGCGGCGTCAGCAGTCAACTCCGACCTGAAGGAAGTTTTGCAAACGCATGAGTAAGACCCAGAGCCTGAAGAACCACGCTCGATTCGATCCTTATCAATTCCTCCTTTTCGGCATCTACCTTCTCAATCTCGCGTATGCGGGGGTGCATCTGTACCGGCAGCCGACGATCTCCTCGGCATGGTACCTGGTGCTCTCGATTCTCGTGGTAGTGCCAATCGTCAAGCTCCGAACCAATCCCTTGAAGGTGCAGGATCGCGTCATACGACTGGAGGAGCGGCTCCGGCTACAAGCACTGGCCCCGCAGGAATGGCATGCGCAAATCTACCGGCTCAGCGAGCAGCAGTTGATTGCCTTGCGTTTTGCCGGCGACGACGAGGTTGTTGAACTCGCCAAACTGGCTCTCGAGCGCAATCTGGACCGCAAGGAGATCAAGGAACAGATCCGGAGCTGGCGCGCGGACAATTGGCGCGTCTGACTGTCTTCGTCGAGGCGGTAAAGCTATCCGGCGACAGCAGTTCTGATCTGCCCATGATTGCCGGTCCTGACTACGCAGCCATCCTGCGGCGACATCGAAGATGTGCGACAGGTCGACAAACCGAATCGGGCGTAGAATAGACCTATGAAGTGCGGGGCTGCAGCCATCGTGGTGGCGATTGCTCTGGCGATGCCGGCCTTCGGGCAGCACGGCGGCGCGCAGGGTGGATTCGCGGGACACGGCGGTTCCGCAGGCCATACCGGGTTTGCAGGGCATTCCGGTTTTTCCGGGTCACGAAGCTTCGCCGGTCATATTTCAGCTCCCCGCTTTGGCGGCAGCATCACGCGACCGGGTTTCGGTCGACCAAACTTCTCAAGACCAGGATTCGCACGATCAACAATGCCGAGGCGCTCTGGATTCGGTGTTCCCAACCGAGGGGTTGGGCAACACCGTCCTCCTTACCGGCCCGGATTTGGCAATCGGAATCGCGGTTGGGATCACGATCGAGATCGATGGCGCGGGCGATACGGCGGCGGGTACGCCTATGGTTATCCGGGATGGCCGGGGTATTGGTATCCCTATCCATACGTGATCGATCCAGGCTTCTACGGTGGGGGCGACACTGGCAATTACGCCGGCGATCAGGGTGACGCCACGAATAATTACGCTCCCTATACGGACTACGGCGCGCCGTATCAACAGGACCCACAAGAGCCTTACAACGACCAACCACCTTATCCGCAATCTCCTTATCCGCAGCAGCCTTATCAGCAGGGACCTGCACCGAGTGCGGCACGGCCGCCGTATCCAGGATCAACCTCTTCGACTGCGCCTGCACCCGACGAGCCGCTCACGCTGATCTTCAAGGACGGCCGCGCGGCGGAGAGGATGCGGAATTACATGATGAATGCGACGACGTTGACGAACATGGATCCGCAACACTTCGAAAGAATCTCGCTCGACGAGATCGACATCGCCGCCACAGTTCAGGCAAATCGGGCACATGGCGTGGACTTCCGGGTGCCGGGCGCGGTACGGGAATAGACTCTCTGTCCTTCACCCGCCTGATGTATTGGTGCGACCCAACCTTTGCTTTGCGAGCATGGGCGCCAGGGGTGCTGAAAGACCGCTACAAATTAAACAATGCGAATGGATGTTCTTCGCCGCGCCGGCGCAGGATGGGAAGCGCAACATTGCAAACACGAACACCGGACTTCGTTTCGGCGGAGAATGTCCCCTTGTGCGCGTGGCCGTGCAGCGCGAGTACCGGCCTGTGCGTCTCCAAAGCACGTTCCAGACGCGAACTGCCTAGAAACGGAAAGATCGGCTCAGGCTCACCAACAATTGTCTCCTTGATGGGGGAATAGTGCGTGATTGTGACCTTCTTCGCAGCGTGCGTCTGGGCCAGTCCATAATCGAGCTTGATGGCTTCGCGCTCGGCTATTTCAACAAAGGTCTTGATTCCCTGCTCGCCAAACGGCATCAGTTCGTAGGGCGCGAAGCCGCCGCAGAATCCCTTGGTGCCGGCGAACCCAATGTCGTCGATTTCGAAGCATTGACCGTCAAGCAGGTGCACTCCTGCAACGCGCAGTATGCCGGCTAGTTCATCCTGGTGGCCGCTTTCGTGGTCGTGATTGCCTAGCACGGCAATGATGGGGATGCGGATGTGCTCCAGCACTGCAAGTACGACGCGCATCTCCTCGGGCATCCCGTGATTGGTGAAATCGCCGGCAATGACAAGCGCGTCGGCGAGGTCGTTGACCGGCGAAAAATGGTGTACATCGCGTTCGTGATTTTCTGCGGTGAGGTGGATATCGGCTACAGCGGCCAGCCTCATTCCCTGCTCCTGGTCGTGTTGGTCTCCTCTAACGGATGCGGGTAGTTGTCCCAGAGTTCGCGGTAAAGGTCGCGCTCGCCCCACTCGTTTACATCAATTGCAAACATTTTAGGATCAACGAGCGATCCGCGGAATGGCTGCCCCGCGGGCGGATTGATTACCAGTCCTGCGAAATCGCTGTGCAGATCACGCCAGATACGTTGCGGTACGTCGCCAATCTGCGCGGGGTAGATGTATGCAAACAGTACGAGGTACCAGTAGAGCATCTGCCAGTGCGATGCGGTAAGCTTGCGCAGCCGGTCCCAGTTGAGATCGCGAGTGCCCGATCGAAGAAGATGCACGATATCGGCGCCATCGAAACGCTCGCGGCGGGTCACAAATAACTTCGAGGCGATCATCTCTTCGACCCTGAGGACCTTACAGCGGATCCCGAGAACTTGGTCTTCGATCGCACGGTCTATCCACGACTGCTCAACGGTAAGCGTTGCATTGCCGACTCCGGTGATGAGATCGACGAAGTAGTCGCCGCGGCGTGCCTTTGCCAGCCACACCGGATCCTGCACGTAGGTTTCAAAACCCTCGTCGACAAGCACCTTGAATGCATTCGGCACATCGGCTGGTGGAAGGACGAGGTCAAGATCCTTGGTCATGCGCCAGATGCCGGTGTGATGGTGGAACGCGAATCCACCGCTTACCGCGAAGGGCACGTTGGCCTCGAGAAGGTGGTGGATCACGCCGCGATAGCAGGTTTGCGCCTCGGAAGCCCATGCAGGTTCTTCCGAACTTGTAACCGGCAATGGGACGCCCTCGTCCGGCATAAGGTGTCAGATGCAGGATGCGGCGTGGCGCGAGGGAAAAATCCGCCGGACCGCCGGAATTTGTGGAGCGCGTGTGATTTAGCGCCGACGCGGCCCGTCATTCCCTATGAGCCTGGCCGGTTATCCGCATCGACATCCTTCAACGATTCGGTATCGAGAGGATGTTCATGCTTGTAGTGCTCGACCGGCATTTTGCCGTCCCACCACGCCCAGTTCATCGGAGAGACATCCGGATCGCCGAAGACCTGGTAGAAATGCCACACAACAATGGCCAGCGTAGCCAGAATAGCCTCATAGTAGTGAATGGCCGTGGCCACATCCACCCACCAGCGCGCGAACAGGTTGCCGACCCAAACCTTGGCCCACATCATGATGCCGGTAAGCCCCATGAGCGCCGTGCCCCAGACCAGCGCCCAGTACTCGGCTTTCTCTCCGTAGGTGAAGCGGCCGAACTGCGGCTTGGCCTTGCTGAGGCCGAGGTAGTAGAGCATGGCCGTGAACACGTCCTTCAAGTCTCTCGGACGCGGGGCGATGTCGCGGATCATGCGATTACCTTCGGCGGCAATGGCAAGGTAAAAAATGTGGTAGAAACCGGCGGCAATGAGCACGACTCCGGCGACGCGATGCACAATGCTGCGCACGTGCTCGCCCATCCCCAGAACCTCGGCAAACCAGGAATCGGGAAACTTCAGCGCAAAACCAGTGATGACCAGGATGATGAAGCTGCTGAGCAGGACAAGATGCTGCCAACGCTGGTTGACGCTCATGCGCTGCATCATCGGATTCTGCATATGGCGCCGCGCCACCGCTTTGCTCCGCCACACAATGAAGTTGTGCAGGAACATCGCGCCAATCACGCCAAGAATCAGAATCGTGTAAATGATTCGCACCCAGCGTGTGGCGATGGAGCCGATGTCGTGGGGGTGCACACCATCCGCAAGATGCACCGGCGTGAGGGTGAATTTTTGCGTAACCCCTTTGTGGCATTTGCCGCAGGTTGCCTCGAGGTTGTTGCGATTCGTAGTCGAACGCGAATCGCTTGAGGGCAGAATATTGTGCACTCCGTGACAGCTTGAGCAATTGGCTGCCACCACCGAGCCGCCCTCGGCAGCGAGGCCATGATAGCTATCCATATAGCTGGAGACTCGATTGCCGGGGATCCCGAATTCGCTGGACAAGCGCACGCCTTCATGGCAACGGGCGCAGGTATCGCGCGAAACGTTCTGCTCGGATACCGGCGAATTCGGATCCTTGTGGGACTTGATTGAGTGAATGCCGTGACAGTCGGTGCAAACGGGTGAAAGCTGGTTGCCGCGTGCGATCGCCTGCCCGTGAATGCTGGCGTTGAAGGTGTCCTGAATGTCGGCGTGACACTGTCCGCAGGTCGCGGGCACGTTAAGTTTGTAGATCGGCGACTGGGGATTGTTGGCGGAAAGGATCGCGTGTGAACCGTGGCAATCTGTGCAGACCGCGGCCTTGGTCGAGCCCTTCTCGTTAGCACGCCCGTGCACGCTTTCCTGGTAGGAGATGAAAGGCTGCGCGCTTACGCCGTTCGACTCCATCAGGAACTTCTGACCATGGCAGCGTCCGCAGGTGTAAGGGATGTTGGCGTGGTTGACCGGCGAATCGGGAGCGCCGCCGGCCAGCACTTCGTGGGCGCCACCGTGGCAGTCCTGGCAATTGGCGGCGATTTTGCCGGCAGCCGTAATCCTGGCATGCGTACTATGCGCGTAGGCGTTCTTTGCGTCGCCATGACAGTCGGCACAGAGGACCTTTTGGGGAGGGTTCTCATGCGTCAGGCTCTTCACGTCCTTGTGGCAGTCGACGCAGTCGAGCTTCATTGCGCCGTGGATGGAGTGCTTTAGTTTTTTCGCATCTACAAAGAGCGATACGACCTTGCCGTTCAAATCCGTAGTCAGCGAGGTGTCGCCATGGCAGGCCAGGCAGTCTTCGTCTTTCAGCTTGTGCTGAGCACGAGTGGGGAGGGCCGAGCTCAGCAGAAAGATCGCGAACGTATAGAGCAGTATTCTGCTGGAAACTTTCACGCCTATGAGGAGACGCCTGAGCCGATGTAGGCGCGGTGACAGGAATCACAGAGTGGGGAGAAACACGTCACTGCAACAGTGATTTAGATCAGCAAAAAAGAAACCAGAAGTGCGATTCCTTAGTTGCTCAGGGTCTGCGTCGCGCTTCTTTCTGGACCTCGCCCGTCCAAAAGAGAAAGCTCAACAGCTCCCACTTCGATGCCCAGCAGAACCGTAAGATGTCCCGAGCCCGCAGGCTCTCAGCCGGCTTGCCGGAATAAGTCTCGACACGCCAGCGGAGGAACTCGCTGCGCCATGGTGTCAGCCGGTGGCCTCGCGTTGCATTCCAGATAAACTTAATCGCGCCGAACATGGATGGAGTCCTTAGTCAGTTTACCCTGCGAAAGCCTGATTGGCGGCAAGGCGGGCAAGCATTTGGCTATCTAGACTCAGGTCTTAACAGATGGCTGACGAGCGATGATCCCTGAGGGGGCCTATCGCAGTTTGTCGAACAAGCTTCCCGATCCTAATTGTGCAATCACCGATTCAAGGGCCGTCTCCTGCGTTTTTGAAAGCGACAGTTGAGTGGCAACGGTGGCCAGGTCGGCCTGCATCAGGTCAACTTGCGACGCGGTCAATTGCGTCTTCTCGCTGCTGATTGCTCCCGATGCCGCTGTAAGCTGCGTCACCGAATTGTCGATGGTCACCCGCTGTTGCGAAACATAATGCAGTGCCGATGTCAGCGCCTGCGTATCCTGCTGCGCCTGGGCTGTGTTCGCTGTGCCGTTTGAGAAGTCAGCGACCAGATTGTTGAGGACCGCGAACACGCTGGCAGCACCGAGAAAGATCTGGTCACCGGGCACATTCAGCTGGATTCTTTGCCCGTTTGGGGTTTCCAGGTAATTCCCATCGCTGTCGCCGGCATAGGTTGTCACTGCCGGAGACGTTGCACTCGATGTTGAGAACGGAACGGTCGAGGTCCGGCCACCCGCAAAGATGTACTGACCCTGGTAGCTGGTGTTCGCCAGTGACTCGACCTCACTGAGGATTCCTGCGATCTGAGACCCGATCGACTGAACGTCGCTTGCGTTCATGGTCCCGTTATTCGCGCTCGTCGCCAGCGAGATCGCCTGATTCAGCTGCGAGACAACACTGCCCAGCGCCGAATCGGCCACTTGCATTTGACCAGTCACCAGGTCGGCGCTCTGGGTAAAGGAGTCGTCACGCTGAATCTGGTTCAGCAACAACACGTTCTTGCCCGCGGCGATTGGGTCATCGCTCAGCGAATTGAAGCGCACTCCGCTCGAAAGTTCGCTGGTCAATTGCTGCTCACGTGCCTGAGCGCCATCAAGCGCACTCACCAGGTTCGTCACATAATTTGGATCAACCCGCATGCCGAAATTCCTTTGCGTTACGAGACCGACGTCTCGACACCCAGATTCAAAGCCGACGTCATGACGGTATTCAAAATCGCAAATACCTGAGAAGCGGCTTGATAACTGCGCTCGAATTGCTGCATCAGCGAAGCTTCATCATTCAAGTTCACGCTCGAAAGTGAATCACGTGCCGTTTGCAACTGGGTCATCGAAGCGGTCTGCGCGGTGTTTTCTGACTGCACCTCGGAGACCAGCGACCCGAGGGCACTGACAAAGTTCCCGTAAAAGCCTGAGGGGGTGAGGCCGCCGACAATGGATTGCGAAGCGAGGGCCGCCAGCGCAGTTGCATTAGCATTATCACCACTGCCTGCACCTTGCGCGGCCGCCGCAACCTGCGAAGGATCGGTCATAATCACACGCATGGCCAAAGCGCTACCCGCCACCGCAGTCGGTCCGTTGAAGATGTAGAGCGGATTGGCAGGCGTCCCCGTTGTTCCTGATAGATTTGATCCGCTGTCATTCAGCGCATTCACTTGTGTCGAGATGCCGTACGCGAGCTGATCGATTGCGGAGAGCACCTGTGGAATATCCTGGTCACGCGCGGCGAGATAGCCGCCGAGTTCGCCGCCTCCGGTAGCCAACGAAGAGGTGATGTCGTCGGTTCCCACGAAGAAGTGGGTCACGCCATCGACCATGCCCGAAGCCAGAGAGTAGCTCGCACCCTCAGAGACAAGCACCGCGCCAGACGTGGTCGTCACCGAGACGCCATTGTTTTCGGTCGTAATCAGGTTGATCCCCACGAGTTGGGATAGTTGGCCCAGATCCTGCTGTCGCTGGTCCTCAAGTGTTCCGGCATCGCCATCGGGCGAAGTGGATTGGATTTGGGTGTTCAGTTGGGCGATCGCCGCTGTCAATGCGTTCACCCGGCTGGTCATCCCCGCCGCTTCCTGGTCCAGCGATGAGCGCTGGCGGTTCAGACTCGCGGCCGCATTCGATACGTCACCGGCGAGGATGCGGGCCGTCGAAAGCACCTGCTCCCGCAGAGAACTGTCCGTGGGATTGGCTTCGAGCGATGAGAAAGAATCGAAAAACTGGGTAATGTCGCCGCCGATGTCACCCGCCGTCGCACTGCTTGAACCGGAATCGGGCGCGAAGAGAGCTTGCACGGAATTGAGCGCCGTTAGACGCGTACTCGAAGCGGAGGCCGCTTGTTGCTGTTGATCGAGGCGCTCTTCCAGCACGCGATCGCGCACGGAAGTTGGGCCGGTCTCGGTGACGCCCATACCAAAGCTAGTCCCATTCATCTCGATGGGAGGATTCTCCTGCCAGTTGGGCACCTGTTGCGTGTAGCCTGGCGTGTTTGCATTCGCCACGTTATTGGCAACAATGTTCAAGGCGGATTGGTCGGCTTCGAGAGCGCCAGTGATCAGGTTAAAAGCTGAATTAATGGTCGCCACATGGCACCTCCGTCGTCGAAACGCCCGACAGCAAACCATAATCCAGCTCTGCGGTATCACGATCGCGAAGCCTCCTCAGAATTGCAAGGTTTGCCCGCGTAGCCTCAAGCATTCGCCCGAATGCCAATAATCCGCGGCCTACCTCAGCGAAACCTTTTGTTGTCATCCCATTCCACTCGTCTGAATCAAAGGCGTTCCGAACCTGAGCCTGGCATGAGAGAGCAATTTCTTCCAGCCGCCTCGCATCCAGTTTCGTCAAGGACTGCGACGCCTCCGCGAGGATTCTCCTCAACTCCAGATCTGTGCTGCATGCCATTGCCACCCTATTCTCCCGGTGCAAAGCTCAACGATCCGTCGCTGCCAACCAGCATCGCGTTGATGACTTTCCCTGCCAACATGCTCGCCGGCACGTTGTAGGTCCCCGAGGCAAGCGCCTGCTGGATGGCGGTAACCTTCTCCATCCGGACTGCCGACGGGTCCGTCGCATGCGAAACCTCGGTGCCCGCCCGGCTGAACGTCGCTTGATCTCCCGCGAAGGCGGCCTGCGCCGCCCCTGCACCTCTGCTGGTGGCATCGCTGCGAACCGGATGCGCCCCTTCCGCCGGAGACGGCGAAATTCCCAGAAACGTCTTTAATGCTTCGGCATCATTTCGGATATCCATGCGCAATCCTCCTTGGTTTCTTCATCGGCAGAACCGAAATCTACTTGAGCCCCGACTAGCCAGAAGTTGAAGCCCTGAGTTCGACGCCTCCCGGATTGGAAGCCGACCGCGATCCGGTCTCATTATGGGAAAGATTGCGGATGACGCTTTTGGCAATCCCCAGACCTCCGCGCGAGCTGAGGCCCTGGCCCAACGCCTCTGTGGCAAAATCAGCCAATGCACCTGCCGAGCCGGAGTCTGAATCCTCGTCTATGCCCGCGGCATGAACCATCGGCTTCAATAGTTCCTGCATCAACTGCGCCTCAAACTCATGGGCGGCCCGTGCGAGCCGCGGCTCTGGGTGGATTGGAACTTGTGTCGATTGAGCAACTCCCGAGCTCACCATCATCTTGAGCACCTCATCTAAAGCACGTCGAGGTCGGCTTCGAGCGCGCCGGCTTCTTTCATGGCCTGCAGGATCGAGATGACATCGCGCGCAGTAGCGCCGATGGACTGAAGCTCCTGTACGAGGTCTTCCACCGTTGAGCCCGCCTTGAGCTCGATTCGGTTGACGGGCTTGTCTTGAGCTTGAATCGAGGTCTGTTGCACCACCTGCGTGGTTCCGGCAGACAATGGACCGGGCTGGGAGACTTCGGTCTGTGCAATCACACTCACGGAAAGGCCGCCGTGCAGTATCGAAACGGGCTGCAGACGCACCATCCCTCCGATGACCACTGTCCCGGTGCGCTCATTCACCACGACCCGCGCCCGTGGAAAGACCTCGACCTCCACTCCCTCGATCCGATCAAGAAGCGCCGCGATGTCTTCGTTTGACTGCGGCACAATCTCGACGCGTCGGCTATCGACCGCGTGCGCGCGAGTTGCCGCCAGGGATGAATTGATCGCGATAGCCATTTCTTCGGCGGTATGAAAATCGGCATCGTTGAGGAGGATGCTGATGGTCTGCATCTGCTTCAGCTCGAATGGAACCGGCCTCTCCACCAGCGCGCCGCCGGGAATCCTGGCGGTGGTTGGGTGGTTGAGTTGCCGCGTATTTCCGCCCGCGGAGCTGAGATACCCTCCCAACACTAGCGCGCCCTGGGCCTGAGCGTAGATCTGGCAATCGGGACCGTAGAGTGGCGTCATCAGCAGGATGCCGCCATCGAGCGAGCGCGCGTCTCCTGCCGAGGACGCCGTGATGTCGACGCGATATCCCGGCCGGCTGAACGGAGGCAGCGTGGCCACCACAAAGACCGCCGCCATATTCTTCACCTGCATATTGCTTGCGCTGTTCGATCCTGTTTGCGGGACGGTGACGCCCATACGTTCCAGCGCTGAGATCAGGGTCTGCGCGGGAAAGACTGTCTGCGAACTGTCTCCCGTCCCGTGCAGTCCGACCACGAGTCCATAGCCCACCAGTTGGTTATCCCGGATCCCTTCGATTGTGGCTACATCCTTGACGCGGGCACGATGGCCCGGAGCTTCGCCATAGGCGAACCCCACGGCGAGCGAAGTGACGACCGCAACCAGAATCCAACTGGGAAACAGCATCCACCGCAGTCCGTCCTGTTTCTTCGCATGCCACCATGGACCGGAGAGAGCACTGCCTCTGTGCGGTTTGTTGGTCGAATTCATGACGCATTGCATAGGGACTCACGCTTTCCTCAGAACACGATCAACCGTTCCAGCCACCGGACCAGCGGATTCTGGCGGTAGGTCGAGTCGCTCACGATGCCCTTGCCGGTAACCTCCAGCTCGAGGTCGGTCATGGCCGTCGAAACCACCTGGTTTTGCGCACTGACATCTTCGGGACGCACCAGCCCACGAAGCTTGATGAGCTGCGTCTGTTGTGAAAACGTAAGTTGTCGCGTGGCCTGGACGACCAGCATTCCGTTGGGGAGCACATCGACGACCTCTCCACCGAAGGTCGTAGCCAGGCTCGAATTGGTTGTGCTCTGGCCCTGTGCGGAAAGCCCCGAAGAGGAATTCTGACCGACCAGGTTCTGCAGGCTGTTACTCGCCTTGAGCGCGCCAAAGAGCGAAGTCAGGCCCGAGTTTGCATTCGAAGCACGCGAGTTCTTGACTTGTCCGTCGGTCGATGCAGCGAGGCTCTCGATGACTACGATCGAGACCACGTCATGAATGCGAACCGCTTTGGCATCGGTGCCCAGGCGAACCAGCCGGCCCTCGGGGCTCCAGATGGACCCCACCGTAGCAACCTCGGCCGCATGCCGCTCCCGAACACGATCGATATACGCGTGCAGAGCTAGCTCCGGAGGAGTCTTCGCTACCTGCACCGCAACCTTCTTCTTTGCCGCATCCAGCTGGAGCGGCGTGAACAGGAGGCCCGCAAGCCAGAGCGTTGCGACAACCATGGGAGCGAATTTCACCAGCTCACCCCATTTCTGTCGGTGAAGATCGTGGCCCGTCCGGGGCCATCGGCAATGACCGAAAGGACGCGGCCGCTGCTCCTCAGCCGTACGCGCAGAACATCACCCACCGCTGCCGAACCGAGCGCCATCGCTTCCACTTGCACTTCGGAGACGGCAGCGTGCTTCGAGACGGTGAGCAAATCGCCCGCACGAATCACTGGAGTCTGAGGTGAAGGGCGCACACCGATCGAATCCGGTGCAGAGCCAGCGTTCCGCGTCACACGTTGGAGCCGCGCCGGCCGGGCTGGGTGATTCGCGTCCTTCAGCAACATCCAGCACAGATGCGTCGAAGGATCCTCGATCAGGCGAACCGCGCGATACTGTGTCACGGCGTCTGACTGGTTCTGCACGAAACCCTCCTGGCGCCGTCTGTTTTGCCCGGCAGGAAATGCCGGCTCCGCGAGGCAGGCGATCATGAGAAGAACGAACAACCGAAGCCGCGTCGAATCACAATACATGGTCAATCCGTCCCTCACCGGGTCATGTTGTTAACCTGCGAATACATGTCGTCCGCAGCCTTGATCACCTTGGAATTCGACTCGTAGGCGCGCTGGGCCAGCACCATCTGCACAAACTCGGTGACGACGTCCACGTTCGAGTTCTCCAGATAGCCCTGTTGCAGCGTGCCCAGTCCCTCTGTGCCGCCGGGATTGCCCAGCACTGGATCGCCCGAGCTCAGCGTGGACTGAAGGAGATTCGACCCCAGGCTTTCGAGCCCGCCCGGATTGGGAAACGTGGCCAGTTGCAGCTGCCCGAGCTGCGACGGATTCTGCTGCCCGGCGAGTGTGGCGTTGACAACCCCATATTGCGTGATGGTGACCGCCGTTGCATTCGCCGGAATGGTGATGTTGGGAAGGATCGGGTCGCCGTCCGTGGTCACAATCGTTCCCTGGTTGTTGAGATGAAATTGCCCGGCGCGGGTGTAAGCGATGGTCCCGTCCGGACGCTGCACCTGGAAGAACCCTGGCCCCTCGATGGCTATATCGAGAGGATTCGAGGTCTGATTTAACGCTCCCTGGGTCATGATCACTTCGGTGGCCGCCGATCTCGTTCCCAGACCAATCTGCAGCCCGGCTGAAACCGTGGATTGGCTCTGCGCAGCGCCTGGCGTCACGAGGTTCTGATAGATCATGTCCTGGAATTGGAGGCGTAATTGACGAAAGCCGGTGGTTGAAGAATTGGCAAGATTGTTGGCAATCGCGTCCAGGTTCATTTGCTGAGCGGTCATGCCGCTGGCTGCCGTGTATAGTGCTCGAATCATCGTCTGTCTCAGCTTTCAGCTATCCGTCGTCGGTTTTCGGTTCGCAGTCTTCATCCGGAACCGCTGTTCCCTCGGTTCCCATGGTTTCTCCATTCCTGACTTCAGACTTTCGGCAGATCCTCGGTGGCAAACTTATTGAAATCGGTGTGGAAGACGGTGAGCGCCTTCTGCATCATCTCTGCCTGGCGTTGCATGGTCATCAGGTCAAGCGTTCCCTCAACCACGTCCTGATTCGCTCCTTCCAGCGCGCCTTCTCGAATGACCGCGTCACCCCCCACGGTTGATGCGGCGTTCTCCGGAGCTCGATAACGATTGGCGCCTTCGGCGACTAGTTCCGCCGTAGCAGAAAAGCGGAAGGCACCCACGGTATCCACGGCGCCGCCATCGACTGAGACAACGCCGTCCGCTCCGACCGACACTGCACCGGGCGGAATGGCGATCGGCTGCTTCTTTGTCGACAGAACCGGTTCGTTCTTTTCGGTGACCAATTGGCCCTGCTGGGATCGATGAAAGCTGCCGTCCCTGGTGTAACGAACACCCTCAGCCGTCAGCACCCCGAAAAAACCATTGCCGAGAATCGCCAGATCCAGCGGATTGCCTGTCTCCTGCATCGGCCCCTGGGCCATGCTGAGCTGGTCGCCACCCAGAACCCCGTATCGGTTCGCGGCCTGCCCGAGCTGGGAATCCCCCGCGTCCGGCCCGAGCAAAACCGAACGGAAGTATTCGCGCTCAGCTCGATAGCCCGGCGTCTGCGCGTTGGCGAGATTCGCCGCAGCCGTATCAAGGGCCTCGGAACGCGCCACCAGACCAGCCATCGCCGCATAATACCCACTGTCCATTCGGAAACGCCCTCTCGGTTCAATCAATGTGCACGAGAAGTGCCGAAACACAGTGGATATGGATTAGAGAACTTTCATTACGGACAAAAGCCGACATCGGTGGGTCGACCATCCTGCTGCGCCGCTGCTCACCCTGTCGGATGCGATGCTTTTGCGGCAACGCTGCCGACTCTGTCCGATGGTCACCTACTGCAGTCCATCGCAGACGATGATCAACTCGAATCGGACTTCTTCAGACACATATCTCCGGTGTACTCGGAATTCGGGAGCCTGCACATACAGTTTGTAGTCGCTTCCGGTAATGACAGCAGGGACCGACAAGCCGCAGTTGGCCGCGAGATTTGGCACTTTGCTCTTCCAAGTCCCGGCGAGCATGTTGCAGATTTCCCCGATGCCATCTTTCACCACATCATCCAGCGCAGGAAAATCCATCCCAGTCATCAACCCGGCAAACTTCCGCGCCCCATTAGAGTCGCAGCGAAAGACACAGGCGCCGCTCAGTATCCCGCCGAAACCAACCACCGCAGTAACGGATTCGGCATCCCCTTTGCAACCAGATTCGCCCTCCAGCTCATTTCGGCACGAAATGTCCAGCATGGTTTGAAAAACCTCATAAACGCTTTCGTCCAGATTTCTGGGATCGGCTATTAGATCGAGCGAGTCCCGTAAGGTCAACATCCACCCCCCTGACAGTCGCAGCACTGCGACCGTCAATCTCCGCAAATTCCTGGACACAATCTGAATCAGGCCGCCAGCAAGGACAGGACTCGCCGCTTCACCTGGTCGGCTGTAAAGGGCTTACGGATATAGCCCATCGCGCCGGCCTCGATCGCCTGTTTCACGTGCTCCTCGCTGGACTCGGTCGTGATCATCACCACCGGCACTCCCTCGGCAAGCTTCTGGCTGCGAAGCTGCCGAACAAACTCGAGACCGTCCATCAGGGGCATATTGATGTCGGAGAGAATGATGTCAACCTGCTTCGATCGCAGGACCTCGAGACCTTCCACACCCGATCCGGCTTCGAAGATGGTAAGAGACTCCAACCCCGCCTGGCGCAGCGATCGCTCCACAATCTTCCGCATCACCGAGGAATCGTCCACAATCAGCGCTCGAATTTCGTTCATCCCCTCACTCATTCTGAAGTAGTAATCGGCTGAATCGTAATCCGCTTGAGCGATCAGATTTGCTCGATCGAGCACACCACATCCCGAACCGCGTCGACCGGCGGCACTGGAATGTCTGAAGAGAGTTTCATTCGCAGCCACAGGCAACTATGAACGCGCACCAGGCTCGAGGCAATCGGCTGAACACGTTCAATGGCGCGGGCAAACATGTGTGCGGCAGCGGGTATAGACACGGCCTCGCCGAGCTGCGCCGGAGGGAACTTCCAATTGAGAGCTGTCTCCTGATACGTCCGAAAGACGGACGACGGCACGATGCTGCTCTCGACACGCAGCCCCGTCATTCTTTCCACAGCCAGTGCAAACACCGGGTCCAGCCCCTGCTCAAATCCGAGATAAAGAAGCTTGCTCGCGACCACTCGCAACGGCAAGGCCCCAAAGGCATCGATAAACAAACGCGGCATCACGGCCGCAATGCCAACGCCCACGCTCGAATCGGGAAACAGCACCGGGCAGCTCCACTGGAGGCCCAATGCTCGGGTTACAGTGAGTTCATCGGCAGCGTGCTGCAGGATCAGCCATTCTCCCAGACGCCCCTTCCCCGCCTGTTTCTGGGAGTCAAGCGCTTTTCGCAATTGTGCGCCGGTGATCCAGCCCTGCTCCAGCATGACAAGACCCAGCGGAATGCGATGGCGATGCTCTTCATGGACCCTGTTGAGGCCATTGAGTTCGCGTTCCAGCGCAAATCGCATCCATCCTTCTGTACACTCGGGCGAGCAGGTCCAGCCCCCTTCAAAGACAGGAACCGAGCGCTTCCGAAACAAATGAAGCCAGCCCGAGCGACATCCCGGGTTAGCGCATTGCGCAAGCAGGCCTGAATGAAAGCCCGAATCCGATGAATCCCGCACAGCAGTGAAACTCGAACCGGCGGTCTTCACGCCTGACGATGGATTTACGTTGTCGCGTATGCGCGTTAGAAGAGACACCGTATGCTCTCCAGGCGATTTCGCGGGGTAGAGACCTCAGTCACGCGCAGTCCAAAATTGCCGTTAATGAGAACGACCTCTCCTCGCGCAACAATCTTGTCGCTGATAATGAGATCTACCGGATCGGTGACCAGGCGATCCAGCTCCACCACGTCGCCGGGGCCGAGTTCGAGAATCTCACCCAGCGGCATCTCGCAACATCCGAATCGAAGCGCTGCCTCGAGTTCCACATCGAGCAGCAATCCCAGCCCTGGATTCGACTGCTGAGCCGGGCTCTTCGCGTCACGCTCATCCGAAGCAGTTGCTGCGTGTGATGAGTCTGCTGGTCCTCGCAAGTCATCCCGGATTTGTACTGACCAAACATGCTGCGCGGAAACCAGCTGAAAGCCGTGGGTAGGTTCTCCTTCCGGCGCGGCAAGGGAGCAACCCAGCACCCGGCATCTCTGCCCGGAGACGGCCAGTAATTCTCCCGCTGCGGCCTCGGCCACCTCACGAAGAAACTCCGCCCAGGCTACAGTCTGATCGACACCCTCACCCAGCAGCGGTGTTTTTGCGATCTCCGGATCCAGGATTACCGTGAAGGCGCCCGACACATCGCCGGAGATCTCCGCCGCGTAGGCCAGGCCAGCGGCTTGAGAACTGTTCGCATCCGTCTCCAGCAGTCGCGGTTCGCCGGCCAGCGCCTGTGCGAACAACGCCTTGGCCGATGCAATCCAGCAATCCCGATAAGTCTTCATATCGCTTCCTTGGCGGTAGCCTGAAGGCGTGCGCCGCGATGGGCTCCGTGGCGAACCACGCGGGCTTCAGAAAGATGCTGACCACCAACCCTCCACTCCGCTCCTGCAGCGGACGATAGTCCCAGTTCGAGGACCTGCCCTGCACGAAGGTTTTCCACGTCGCTGGCTCGAATTCGAATCGAGGGCAACTGCAGCGAGCCACCCACACGAATCTTTCTGGCCGCGGCTTCAATCCTGGCGCGGGTCTCTGGAGCGTGACGGCGGCGGCGGCCCCAATCGAAGGTGAGTCGGCGCAGGATAGTGTTGGCCACCACC
The DNA here is from genome assembly GCA_036495975.1 of Occallatibacter sp. Lineage (GTDB taxonomy): Bacteria > Acidobacteriota > Terriglobia > Terriglobales > Acidobacteriaceae > Telmatobacter. The sequence goes on from DASXLY010000020.1 coordinate 222,721, forward strand.
GCCGGAAATGCGAGGTTCAGCAGACCGGAGCCCTGCGGCATGCGAATCTCAAAGCTCAAACACAGCGTCCGCTCGTTTACCGACATGATGCGCGCAATCTGCGTCTGCATCTGACGCCGTTCGAAGTTGAAACTGAGCCCGACCGATTGCCAGGCGGCCGTCAGCTCACGGCAGACGATCTCGACCACACCAGCCAGGATCGATTCTTCGATATCCGTGAGTTCGCGCAACGGGCCTTCCTTGCCCGCGCCTCCCAGCAGCAGATCGATGATCGGCGGAGCCAGGGCCAAATCAAGCTGCAGAACGGACAATGCGCCCAAGGGCTCCAGCCGGACCGAGGCGACATAGCTAATCTCCGGGATCCGCATCAGAAATTCGTTGAACGGGATTTGCTCGGCGGAAACAAGGCTGACCTGAAACCGGCAGCGCAACCATGCCGCAAGGTTGTGGGTCAGATTCCGTGCAAACAGATCGTTCAGCATGCTGATGGCGCGCAGCTGCTCATTGGAGATCTGGCCGGCCAGATCGAAGTTGTAGCGCACCACGCCGGAAAGGGATTCTTGGGGTTCTGCGGAATCCGGCGCCAATGCGCGAGCCGCCTGAAACAGCGCGTCGATTTCATCCTGTTTCAGCATCTTGTCCATCGTTAAAACGCCCTCATTAGTGCGCAGTTTTCCAACTTCTTATCGCCGCAATCACGCGGGAAGATCAGGACGGTACGAATGAGCAGTCTGCCGAAATTTGGCCTGACCTGCCGACTCTCTCAACTGCGCTCGCAGATGGACCACCCCCGAAGAATGTATCTGAGAGATACGCGACTCGACCACGCCGAGAGCCAAACCAATCTCCTTCATGGTCATTTCCTCGTAGTAGTAGAGCGTCATCACCAGCCGCTCGCGCTCGGGGAGACGCTCAATCGCTTCCGCGAGCCTCTCCTGAAGTTCCCCGCGCAGGCAAACAAAGAGAGGATCGTCTTCCGGCCGGCCCGGAACATACGCCAACTCTTCCTCGCCGGAATCTTCATTGTGCTCCACATGCAGGGTTCCGATCTCCAGACCCTTCAGATCACCGAGAAGGGACTGATACTCTTCCAGGCTCAACCCCATCTCCCCAGCGATCTCCGTCTCTCCCGGAGCACGTTTCAGCCGTGCTGTGAGTACGCGTATCGTCTCTTCGACCGCCCTTCCCTTGCGGCGCAGATCGCGCGGGCTCCAGTCAAGCGTGCGCAGGCTGTCGAGAATGGCGCCGCGAATCCGGAACTGGGCGTAACTGCGAAACTGTACCTTCTTCTGCGGGTCGAACTTGGAGAATGCATCCATCAATCCCACCACTCCCGCGGAAACCAGGTCCTCGATATCCACATGCTGAGGCAGACGCTCATGAATACGCCGGGCCAGAAAACGGACAATTGGCAGGTGCTCGAGCAGCAGCCGCTCCTGCTCGCCACTGATCACGCCGGCTTGGTCATCCGGTGGATAGCCATTCGGAACCAAGCCCTTCCGGCGAGCCGCTACACTACCCGCAGCATTCGTCCCCATGCGGTTCCCTCCCTGTCCCGGCCTCCCGGCCACACTTCGTCCCTCACTGAAGCAACGCAGCGCGTCGCACAATTGAACTCATCGCTCTATTCACTGCGTCTCATGCTCAACGCACCGTACCCACAGGCTTCAGCCGCACCTCCGGCGGTATCTCTGCCGCCGCTACCACCGCCAGCCGCGGCAAAAATGGCTCCAGCCACCGATGAACGTAGTAGCGGGCCGGACTTGGACAAAGAAGCACGGGAAGGACCGGAGAACTTGAGATGCCGATTAGAGATTTCACAGAATCGGTAAGACGGCGAATGATCGGCACCGATGGAGCAGAGGCAGCGGCGAGAGCTCGCTGGCTGCTCTCGGGGGAAACCATGCCGAGAATCTCGTCCTCCAGAGCCGGATCGAGCAGCAGGACCGGCAATTGACCGTCTCGATCGAGTAACGGTGCAATCAGCCTTCTTCCCATCGCATGGCGTGCAGCCTCCACCAGCGCGAGCTGGCTCTTGTTTAACGGAGCCACCTGGAGAAGCTCTTCCAGAATCGTGCCCAGGTCGCGGATCGAGACACGCTCACGCAGAAGCTGCTCCAATACGCGTTCCACCTCCCCCAGGGTCAGGAACTTAGGTATCAACTCCTCCAGCAGCTTGGGATGAGTGTCATTCAGCGTGTCCATCAACCTCTTGGCCTCTGCGCGGCCCAGAAGTTCATGCGCATGGCTGCGGATCAGCTCCCCGAGATGTGTAGTGATGATGGTGCCGGCATCGACCACCGAGTAACCGGCAGCGATTGCCTGCTCTTCGAGCGCCGGTGCGATCCACACTGCAGGAACGCCGAAGGCCGGCTCTCGGGTTTCCTTGCCGGGAAGAGGCCGCCGTTGCGGATCACCCGAGACGGCCAGCATCTGTGCGCCCTCAAGTTGCCAGCGCCCGATCTCAATCCCCCGCAACTGGACCACGTATTCGCGTGGGCGCAGGCGCAGATTGTCGGAGATGTGCACCGGAGGCACCAGAAACCCCATCTCCGCGGAGAGATGACGGCGCAGAGCTCGAACACGGTTCAGCAGCGTGCCGCCCTGTTTTTCATCAACCAGCGGAATCAGCTGGAATCCAATCTCGAGAGCCAGTTCTTCCAGACGCAGCAAGCCGGCCAGTTCCGACGACGGAGCCTTTTCCGTCTTCTTCTTCTCGATTCCGTCGGTTTCAGCCACACCCGCGGCCGATGCCGACGAAGCGACCCGGCGTCCGCTCCAGAACAGCCCTGCGGCGACCAGCAGGAACGCGAATGCAGGAAGTCCGGGGATCAGGCACATGGCTACGCAGACCGCGCTGGCCATGTAAAGGGTGGCCGGACGCGCAAACAGTTGCTGCCGAATCTCCGTGCCCAGCATTTCCGCCGAATTGGCGCGCGTCAGGGTGATTCCTCCTGCGACGGAGACAAGCAGGGAAGGAATCAGCGTGACCAGGCCATCTCCGACTGTCAGCACCGTGTAGGTTCTCGCCGCCTCGCCCAGTTCAACTCCTTGCTGCAGCGTCCCGATCAACAGACCGGCCACGATGTTGATCGCGGTGATCAAAATGGTGGCCATCGAATCGCGCTGGTTGAACCGGGCCGCGCCATCCATCGCACCATAGAACTCCGCCTCGCGCGCAATGCTCTGCCGGCGACGCCTGGCCTCGGCCTCATCGATCAGGCCGGCATTCATGTCCGCGTCGATCGCCATTTGTTTTCCAGGCAAAGCATCGAGGGTGAAGCGTGCCGTAACCTCGGCAGTGCGCACCGCGCCATGCGAGACGACCAGGAACTGGATTGCCACGAGAGCCAGGAACAGAACGAAGCCGACGATGTAGTTGCCGCCCACCACAAATTGGCCAAAGGCTTCAATCACTCTGCCGGCTGCCGCGGTCCCCTCGGAACCGTGAAGCAGGATTCGCCGGCTCGAAGCAATATTCAAGGCCAGACGAAACAGCGTGAGCAGCAGAAGGAGCGTGGGAAATACGGAGAGCTCAACCGCCCGCCGAATCTGGATCGAGGAGAGAAAAACGATGATGGAGGCCGCCATCGACAGCGCAAGAAGAAAATCGAGGGCTGCGGCGGGAAGCGGAATCAGCATGACGAAAACCACGCTGATCGCCCCAACGGGCAACATATATTCGCGGAGTCGCGTTAGACCGTTACGAGAACTCGTTGGAGCCGAAAGGATGGCCGCGGCGCTCAACGGGAACCTCCATGCAAACCAGAGTCATGATTGTCAGGCGACGGTCGGTCTCTACGTTCATCCGCGAGCGTGGTTGAGGGAGCGGTTCCGCCGAGAGCCGATCGGTTTGCGTTGGCATATGCTGCTGAGTGCCTCGCCTTTCGTTCCCGCATCTCGTCCTCTACCCGCTGGCGATAGAGAAAAGCGAGAATGGCAGCGACCGCCGCGTAGAGATCGACCGGGATCGCATGACCTACTTCGACCAGGCGGTAGAGAGAACGCGCCAGGGGCGGATTCTCGATGATTGGGACACCGGCCCAGCGAGCCTCCGCCTTGATCTCTTCGGCCAGCAGGTTGCGGCCCTTGGCGAGTACCCTGGGCGCATCCATGCAGACGAAGTCGAAACCCAGGGCCACGGCATAGTGGGTCGGGTTGGTCAGCACCACAGCCGCCTTCGAGACATCCGCCTGCACCTTGCGGCGCCGCATCTGTCGCTGGATACCGCGAATACGACTGCGGGTTTGGGGACTGCCTTCGTTCTCCTTGAACTCCTCCTTGATCTCCTCTCGGCTCATCCTCAGTCGCGATTCGCGGCTGCGCCACTCTACGACGTAGTCGATCATCGCCCAAGCCAGCAGAAGCCAAGCTGATGTCACCAGAAGCCCATAAACATCGGAGCCAAGCTGTTCGAGGCGCGCAGTTGAAAACGGCGGAATGGTCAATTCGCGTGCGATGCGCTGTACGGCAAATACCGCCAGCAGAGCCGCCGGCACCAGCGACTTGCCGAGGCGCGAGGAGGCGCGAAGGGAAAACAGATTCTTGAGATTGGCAGCGGGACTGACGCGCTCCATCCGGAATCCGAGAGCGCTGCCGTGAATTTCCAGTCCTCCGGTCTGCAGGATTCCGGCCAGGGAGGCACCTGCGGCAATCGCCGCCACGACCACACCCGCTGGAAGCAGCGCATCCATCATCAACCTGCGCAAGGCAATCAGTGTCGGATGCAGCGTCGAAGCCTCCCAGCGATCCGGCACGCCAAGATCCAGGGCGGCAGCAAACGAACCGCGAAACGAATCCAGCATGTGTTGTCCGAGAAAACCAAGCGTAAGGACACCAGCAAGAGTGCCAGCGGCCGCAGTGAGTTCGCGGCTGTGCAGGATATCGCCATCCCGCCGCGCCTTCTCGCGTCGGTGGGAAGTGGCCTGTTCGGTGCGGTCTCCCGGCATTGGCTATGTCTCCAATCGAGGTCCGGGCCAGACAGCGGCCACGTGAAGGAGGCGTTCGGCTAAATCGAGCAAACCCGAAAAACGCGCCTCAATGAAGCGGGGCCATAAGGCCAGAGACCCCGTAAGCACGGCGAATCCAACCAGAGTTTTGAGCGGTACGGTAAATGTCATCATCGGCAACTGCGGACTGAGCTTGCTAAGCAATGCCACGGCTATCTCAACAAGCATGGTCGCGGCCAGAATGGGCGCAGCCAACTCGACCGCAGCAAGGAATATCCCGCTCGCCGCACCCACAATCGAACTCGCGGTCACGGGCGCCAGCGCATAGCTGCCCAGGGGCACTGCGCGAAAACTGCGCACCAGCGAAGCCAGAAGGATGCGATCGAGACCCGCCGCGATGATCACGAGCGTTCCCATTAGCTGAAACAGGTCGCTCATCAGCGGCGTCTGGATCGGCGAAGTGGGATCGAGGAGATTCACTGCCGAAAAGCTGAGCTGCACTCCAACGATCTGCCCGGCAAAGAGGAGCATCTCGTTCAGCAGCGAAAGCACCAACCCGTACACCAGCCCCACCGCCAACTCTCCGAGGATTGCCGCCACTCCAATCTCTGTGTGTGCGTTGGGCAACCCGGCAACCAGGGGCGTCAGCAGAAATGCGATGGCGCCCACCAACACCGCCTTGACCCGAGTGGGAAAGGCTGAAGTCGAAAAGAACGGCGCGAAGACGAGAATGCCGCTCACGCGCACCATCGCGAGAAGCATGGCACTCAGAAATCGCGTCCACTCTGCCATACCGCTGTTCCTTTCAATCGATTGAGCATCAACCGATGAACCGCTGGAAGTCGGTCATCAGCAGGCGCGTATAGTCGGCCAGCCGCTCCAGGAACCACGGCATTCCGACGAGAAGAATCAGCGCCACCGCGGCCAGCCTCGGCACCATGGTCAGCGATTGCTCCTGCAGGCTCGTTAACGTCTGCACCAGCGAAAGCACAAAACCAAGCAGCACCGCCGCAACCAGCACCGGTGCGCTCAGGATCATGGCTTCCTTCATCAGCTGGCGAAGCAACTCGGCAACAAGATCCGGCGTCATTGAATTCCTCTCAGAAGCTTTTCAGCAAAGACCGCACCAGCAGGTTCCATCCGTCAACCATCACAAACAGCAGAATCTTCAGTGGCGTCGACACCACTACCGGCGGCAGTTGGAACATGCCGATGGAGGTGGTGATCGCCGCGGTAACCATGTCGATCAGCAGAAAGGGCAAAAAAAGAACTGCGCCGATGGCAAAGCCGGCTTTCAACTCGGAAAGGATGTAGGCGGGAACCACCACCCGCATGGGCAAATCGTCGGGCGAATTCGGTCGCGTCAACTGACCGGCGGCGGTGAAGAGAGCAAGGTCCTTTTCGCGTGCGTAGTGCAGCAGAAAATGCTTGATCGGCGCGGAGCCACGATCGATTGCGGTCCAGCCCGTGATCTGTCCGGCTCGGTAAGGTTCGACAGCCTGCTGATCCACCTGGTTCAGTACCGGCGTCATCAGGAACCACGACATCATCAGGGCCAGCCCGAGCAGCGTCGGATTGGAGGGGGCGGTCTGAGTGCCCAGCGCCTGACGCAGAAAATGAAACACCACGAGCAGACGAACCAGCGGCGTCATGCACATCAAGATTGCGGGAAGGAGTGTAATCAGGGTCAACGTGAACAGGATGGTCCACGGGGTCGAATCCGACGGATGAAGATGGGCATCGAGATCCGGCAGCAGTCGCTCCGGCGCCGCGGCAAACGCCAGCGTCAGCATCACGCTCACTCGCCCTTCCTTTCCGCGCTTTTGGTCGAGCGCCCGGCTCGCCGAGTGGCTGCGCCACGGAGGGGATAGAAGGCCGGAGAACCGTCTGGCGAGGTGGCCACCAGCAAGCGCTCTCCGTCGGCTTCAATGAGCACCAGGGTCTGGCGTGGGGCGAGATTGATTCGCTCGACCAGCGTGAGACGCTGCTTCTGGATCGAACTGCGATGCAATCGTTCGAGCAGCCAACCCGACAGGCTCCGACGCCTCGCTGGCGTAGCTGGAGCGATCCTGCCTGCCATCAGATTGATCGCATTGGTGAAGACTCCCAAAACCTTTCCTCCCAATTTCTTCCTGTCAAACCAGCCGCGTAATGCGAACCGCCAGTTTTTGATCGATGACCTCAAACTCCGACCAGGCGAGTTGCGCACCGGGAGCGGCGAGGGGCAGATCGTCTCCCTGCAGCCACGTCGACTCAATCACCTGTCCTCGCTCGAGAGCCAGCAGGTTACGCAGCCGGAACTTCCTGATCGGAACGGCAACGTCTAACTCGACCGGAATCCGCGCGACTATGGGATTCATCGCAATTCCCGCGGCGTCTTCCACGGGCGTAGTCGACCTCATCAGCGCAGCCTCAGCAGCCATCTCAGTCGCACGCGATCCGGCCGCCCCAGTCTGCTCGTCGGGTTTAGGCGGCTGTGCCATCGCCGGACACTGTGCAGAGAGCGGACCAGATTGGGTCCGGAATTATTAGAAAAGCCTCAAGATTGCGCTCAGGCCACTCGCGCAACCGTCAACGGACGATGAACATCGCTGCTACACTAGAAACAGAGATTTCGCGCAAAGACTTGCGAGTGAACGGCTGGAATTTGAGGTCAAGAAAATGCCCCAACAGAATGAAAATAAGAGTGTTTCCGGAACGGGTCTGCGGCTGAAGATCGGCCTGGCCGAAATGTTGAAGGGCGGCGTCATCATGGACGTGATGAGCGTCGAACAGGCACGCATCGCCGAAGAGGCAGGGGCCGTCTCGGTGATGGCCTTGGAACGCGTGCCAGCCATGATCCGGGCCGAAGGCGGGGTGGCCCGCATGGCCAAACCTGGCCTGATCAAGCAGATCATTCATGCGGTTTCGATTCCAGTGATGGCTAAGGCGCGCATCGGCCACTTCGCTGAGGCGCAGATTCTGCAGGAGATCGGGGTGGATTTCATCGACGAAAGCGAGGTGCTGACCCCTGCCGACGAGAGCCATCACATTGATAAGCACGCCTTCACAACGCCCTTCGTTTGTGGAGCGCGGAATCTTGGCGAGGCGCTTCGTCGCATCGCCGAGGGTGCGGCCATGATCCGTACCAAGGGCGAGGCCGGCACGGGCGACGTGGTTCACGCCGTGCAGCATATGCGCCAGATCGTCAAGGAAATGAAGGCTCTAACGGTCCTCAGTGAGCAGGAACTTTATGCTGCCGCCAAGGAGCACCAGGCCCCCTATGAGTTGATCCGCATGGTCGCGCAGATGGGTAGGCTCCCGGTGCCGAACTTTTCGGCAGGCGGAATCGCGACCCCCGCCGATGCGGCATTAATGATGCAGCTTGGCGCGGAAGCAATCTTTGTGGGCTCAGGCATTTTCATGAAGGAGCGGGCGACTCCGCTGGATGTTGAGAACGACCAGACGGAGCGCGAAGAGGCAGTTTCACGCGCCAAGGCTATCGTGGTCGCTACCACGCACTACAACGATCCAAAGATCCTGGCCGAGGTCAGCGAACAGGTGACCGGCACCATGAAGGGGCTGGCAGCCGCAGGGCTTGAGGAATCGCAGCTGCTGCAGACTCGCGGCTGGTAGTCGGGGGTGGGGGCTGTCTCGCCCTAATGCGGTTTTTTCATGAGCCGGAGGTGCTGGTCACTTCCGGCTCTCTTGGCTTTTCGACGCGCAAGATTAGGGAATTCTAAGAAATATACATTCGGACGAAGAAGGAGAACGAAGCGTTGAACGCGGAAGGGACGCTACCGCGCATTGGGGTTTTAGCAATTCAGGGGGATTACGCGGCACATTCCGAAGCCCTGGCCGAGGTGGGTGCCATCCCCATCGAAGTGCGCAAGCGCGAAGAACTGACCGCGATTGATGGTCTGATCTTGCCTGGGGGCGAATCGACGACCATCTTGAAATTTCTTGAACGCCAGGATCTCTTCGACGAACTCAAACATTTCTGCTCAACCCATCCCGTCTTCGGAACGTGTGCGGGAGCGATCCTCCTCGCCCGCGAGGTCCGAAACCCTGCGCAGACCAGCCTCGGCGTGCTCGACGTGGTGGTTGAACGTAACGCCTATGGTCGACAGATCGACTCGTCAATTCACTTCTCGGAGTCAGCTTTTGGCGGAGAAAAGCTGGAGATGGTGTTCATCCGGGCTCCCCGCATCATTGAAGCAGGCCCTGATGTCGAGGTTTTGGCGAGGCGCGAAGGAATGCCGGCGCTGGTCCGCCAGGGCAAACTGTTGGCGGCAACATTTCATCCGGAACTCACAACCGACCGCCGCGTTCATAAAGCATTTGTTGATCTTGTGAACGCGAATCTTGAGAAGTAATTGGTCTCGTACTAGAGTGTGAGGGAATCTCGCGAAAAAAGGCCATCCCGTCGGGGGGTGGCTGCGTCCAACGATTTGTGGTGTAGTCTGATCTGCACAGAGGCTTCTGAATGCCCGCTACCTTTACGCATTCCCCTGCGGAAACGGAACGGAAAGAGCCAGGAATTGGCGGCAAACCGCCTGTAGACCGTCGACCGACTGGTGGCGGCGGTGGCGGCGGAGATGACGATCGGCAGCACGAGCGACGTGGGCCGCGCGAATTGCTCCACAAAATCCGCTTCTCTGTGTTCTCGATCCTCGCAGCAGACATGATGTTCTTTGCCATCCTTGTCGCTCTCTTTTTTGCGCGCCAGGCGGGCACTCACATGGATCCCCGTAGCCACGAGCAGATTGGTGACTGGCGCCCGGTCCTGCTGCCCCCCATCCTTTATCTGAATACCGCATTACTCCTCTTGAGCAGCCTCACCATGGAGATTGCCCGCCGGAACATCTTTCGCGAGATCGACGTTCTTGAGGAATGGCTGGGTCTGGGGCATCCCGCACTCCAGCGCACCTTGCCTTGGATGGGCGCGACCCTCGCTTTGGGAGGCCTGTTCCTTACCGGGCAGTGGCTGGCGTGGCGCCAGTTGACCGCACAGGGATTCGCATTCGATCACTGGTCGACACCGGCCAGCTACTTCTTCTACATCATCACTGGACTGCACGCCGCGCACCTGATCGTCGGGGTGATTGCGCTGGTGGTTTCCCTGGTCATCATCCGAAGTCTCAAGCGGGTGGAATTGCGCCAGATCGCGGTCGACGCTACGTCCTGGTACTGGCACGCCATGGGCGTGGCATGGCTCGTTCTGTTCACAGTGCTCGTGATCGGTCAATAAAGCGGCCAATACCCTATATCTTCAACCAGGCGCCCTGCCATTTCGCTCAGTGAAATGCTGGGAGTGCGCTTTTGATTGCGGGAATATATACACCGTTCTTGCCTGGCTCTGCCGTTAACGTGAACTCGTCTTTTTTCTCCACGGTCAGCATGTCGGCATCGGGATCCTTGACCTTCCACATGACTGCATGCAGTTTTCCGCTGCGATAGTCCAGCGTGAGGAAGTGGTATACCGGAAATGCCGGATCCCGGTAGAGGTCAGCCGATCCGCGGAAGAGCAGCGGATACGGCTCAGCTCCACCGCCGCCAGAAGTCACATATTCGACGCCGTTGCGCTCGAATCGCTCGTAATTGTGAATGTGGCCGTTAAAGACAATCACTTTCGCATGCATCTTGTGCAAGTGGATATCGAGAAGGTGGCGTAGCGTCAGCGCCTCTTTTGACGGGAGATTCGTGAAAAGTTTCGACTGTTCATCAACCACCCACGGGGTGTGATAGAGGATGAAGAGAAAGTCGACCTGTTTGGGAAGATGATCGAGCTGAGCGGCAAACCAGGTCGCCTGGGTGCTCGTGCCTCCTGAGGGCGAGGTCATGTCGAGCGAGATAACTTCGACGCTGCCCATGAGCACTGAGTAGTACCGGTGGCCCTTGATCCCGGGGAAGTTCTTGAGGTAATTCGCGATTCCCTTCTCGTTTCCGCCGCGCACTTCGTGGTTGCCGATTGTCGGAAGCTCCAGGGTCCCTTTTTTTCGCCATGCGGCCGTCTCATCTTGAAAAACTTGCCAGTCGGCATCGCTGGCTCCGGCATAGGGCATGTCCCCGGTCAGCAACAGAACCTCAGGATTCTCTTCAGCTATTCGCTCCGCCAGCCATTTGCGAATCCGCGGATTTGTGCCGATCTTCACCGCAGGATCGGTGAAACGCATATCGCCATAACCCACCATGTGCATCGGCGAGCCGGGCGCATATTTGGAAATCGTGAAGGTCGGATTTACATCGATTTTTTCCTGTGCTTGTGTGGAGGCTTCCGTGAGAAGCAGGCAGGAGAGAACAATCAGAATGGCATGCGCGCTTCGCTTGAGGAGACGCCGAAGTGGTAGATGCACAACGTTAGACTAACATTGCGGATCTGACACATCTAGGTAGAGATTTGAATCGCTCCAGCGAATGCTGGTACGCGGAAGCGCCTAGAAGAATGCGCGCGGCCGCTTGGTGATCGTAGGACGGAACGGCACTCGTGATGGATCTGGCGGTTGAGTGCCATCAGCATCTGGATTGCCTGCACCTGCGGATGACGAGCATTCACCCGCATGTCGTCGTCGACCAGCTCAATCGAATCTCGAAATACGTGACCTCGGTCAAAACTCAATCTTGAATTCTCCTGCTGGAATTCCCGTGACACAACTCACATATCCCCAATCTCCGAGTCGCGTATACATCAACTTTGGCAAATGTGATGCCGACCACCTCGCGGGCATCTTCATTAAGGGAAGAAGAACCCTCCTGCCGAAGGCAATCGGCATCATCGCGGTGACGTTGCCGCGGCGCAGGTCGCCTTGACGAGGATGAGTTTGGGACCCTAAGCTCAAACCAGCGGCCTGTCGCAGTGGCCCATTTCGGCACAGCGCGAACGCCGCTCATGTTTGCGGACCATTGCAGTCAGGATTACGATGATTCCCTACCACTGGCAGTATCTGTCGCTGATGTTGCAAGTCCTTTTTGCAGTGGGACTTGCCGCAGTTATGGTTGTTGCCTCATGGTTCGTCGGACGGCATCGAAACCTGCCCGTCAAGCTGGCTTCCTACGAGTGCGGCATCGAGTCTGTGGGCGATGCTCGAGCGCGCTTCAGCGTGCGGTTCTACATGGTTGCGATGCTGTTCATCCTTTTCGATGTTGAAGCGGTCTTCATGATGCCGTGGGCCGTAATCTACCGTCAGCTGCCTCGCATCACGGGACAGAGACTTTTCGGGTTCTGGGAAATGGTTGTCTATCTAGGCTTCATCGCTGTGGGCCTGTACTACATCGTGCGCAAGGGCATTTTGAACTGGAGCATGGACAAGGCGGACCTGTAGAAAATGGCTGAAGCTCCAAAGGAAACCATCGCGGGGAGACAAGCTGTGCTTGACGCCCTGCCCGATCACCCGGCAGTCAAGGCGATTCTTGCCTGGAATGCCGATGCTCTGACCGATGCGCTCTTCGATCGCGGCGAACTCACGCTGACCGTCGCTCCAGAGACGATTTGCCAGGCTGTTGCAGCGGTGAAAGCTGCCGGGTACAACGCCTTTGAAGATATGACGGCCGTGGATTGGCTACCCTCCGATCCGCGTTTTCAACTCAGCTATCACATCGTTTCGCATAAATATAAGGAGCGGATCCGGCTGAAGACCTGGGTCAGAGAAGCAGATCCCGATATTGAATCGATCACCTCGGTATGGCCCGGCGCCAATTATTACGAGCGGGAAGTCTTCGACCTGTTCGGCATTCGCTTCGATGGGCATCCAAATCTGCGCCGCATCATGATGCCAGAGGACTGGATCGGACATCCGCTACGCAAGGACTATCCGGTGGAGGGCTATCGCTGATGGTGGATGTTGGGACACCGATTCTGCAGGCCCCGCCAGCCGAAGGCGCAAAAGACCAGCACATGGTCCTCAATATGGGACCACAGCACCCGTCGACACATGGTGTCCTGCGCCTGGTTCTCGAAATTGATGGCGAGATTGTTGTCCGCCTATATCCCGAGATTGGCTATCTGCATACCGGGATCGAAAAAACCTGCGAAGCCAAGTTCTATCAGCAGGTGGTCCCGCTCACTGACCGCGTCGATTACCTCGGCCCGATGGCCAACAACCTCTGCTACTGCCTGGCCGTCGAGAAGCTGCTTGGCCTCGAGATTCCCGAACGGGCGGTTTGGATTCGTGTCCTCCTCACCGAACTCACTCGCCTGAATTCGCATCTCATCTGGCTGGGCACGCACGCCATGGACATCGGCGCGCTGACCGTCTTCCTCTATACGTTCCGCGAACGCGAAGACATCCTGCGCATCTTCGAGGCAGTATCTGGCCAGCGCATGATGACCAGCTACTTTCGCATTGGCGGATTGGCGATGGAACCGCCTCTCGATCTGTTCGGTCGCATCCAGGCGTTCATCAAGACCTTTCCGGAAAAAATAGACGAATACTCGAACCTGCTGACCGGAAATCCCATCTTCAGAAACAGGTTGATGGGCGTTGGTCATCTTTCCGCAGAGGACGCCATTGCGCTTGCAGTGACGGGGCCGACGATGCGAGCGTCTGGAATTGATTTCGATCTGCGGCGCGATATGCCGTATTGCGGATACGAGAAGTTCCAGTTCAAGGTACCGGTGTCGAATCGCTGTGATTGTTGGGGACGGTACGAAGTTCGCCTCGACGAGATGCGCGAGAGCGTCCAGATCATTCAGCAGGCACTCGACGGCATGCCTGGGGGGCCGATCAAGGCCGATGCGCCAAAGATCATCCTGCCCGACCGCGAAAAGATGAAGACCCAGATGGAGGCCCTGATCCATCACTTCAAAATCGTCACGGAGGGTTTCAATGTTCCGGCTGGCGAGGTTTATCAGGGCATTGAATCGGGCCATGGCCAGATGGGCTATTACGTAGTTTCGGATGGAACAGCAAAACCGTATCGTGTGCACATGCGTTATCCGGGATTCGCGTCTCTACAGGCGCTCGAAACCATGTGCAAAGGCCGCATGCTGGCCGATGTGGTGGCAGTGATCGGGTCAATCGACATTGTGCTTGGGGAGATTGATCGCTGATGTTAGCGGAGAACGCTATGGCAAATTCCGGCATTTTTGGGCTGTTCGGCGAAGCGATGGAGAAATTCCACCGAGATGACGAAGAGTTCACTTTATTTTTCAATGCCGTTGGGCTCTGGCTAAACCGTGAGATTGATGAAGTCAACTCGGGTTGGGCTGAGCAATCAATTGAGGGTGTGCGTAGAAGTGCTCTTAAAGGCAAAACAGGAGTTCGGAAATTACTAACCGAGCCCACATTTGAGTTGACTGCCAACGATGGATGCACTGGGTTTGTGAGATTGAGTTTGCTGACGTCCGCAATCGAAGTCGAAATCGAGGACGCTTCTTCGACTCAAGCTGACGGAGACCGGCGTTCGAATTTTCGACTGAAGAATACGCAGAAGGGCGCAAAAGCATTTTGTCTTGAAAAGAAGAACGAGAATCCAATCGAAGCGGAACTTCAACCGGAAGAAGTTGCCAAGATTGTGGTTGCTGCGGTGGTTCGGGGGTACTTCATCTAGTGCCGGAGACGGCGCAGTTGTATGTGGAACTTTGGGTATCGCTTGCTTCCCTGCTTCGCAGCTACTCCGCGGCGCATGGGCTGAACGGGAACAGGCAGGCTACTGTTGAGTTGGGGGAAGAAAACATCACGGTGCGGTGCGGCGATGCGTGGCTTGATTTGAGACGGAAGGGCACGCAGGTTCATTGGACGCGCGATGACGGACGGAGCGGAATGCTGGAGATGACAGATGCCGGACGGCTCCGCAGTGAAACCGGTGAGGAAGAGATGGATATGGCGGCTGAAGCGTGGGCGCGGGAGTTGATGCGATGAATGCAGAAACGATGAGCATCTTTTCGCCCAAACTTGCGGCCCGTTTTGACACCCTTGTCGAAAAATATCCGATACGTCGTTCGGCACTTGTCCCCATGCTGCTCTATGCGCAGGACGAGATCGGCTATCTCTCCGATGCGGTCATCGCCGAAGTTGCCCAGCGCATCGGCATTACTGAACTCGATGTCCGGAACGTTGCCACCTACTACTCGATGCTCCGTTTCAAGCCCGCCGGCAAATACAACGTGCAGGTCTGCACCAACATCAGTTGCATGCTCCGTGGCGCCTACGACGTGTTCGAGAAGTTCCAGGAAGAGCTTAATGTTGGACACAAAGGCATAACGCCTGACGGCGTTTTTTCGCTCGAAGAAGTCGAATGCATCGGCGCATGTTGCTGGGCTCCCGCAATCCAGGTCAACTACGACTTTCACGATGATCTGACCCCTGAGAGCGTGCCGGACATTTTGGCTGAATACCGCCGGAAAGCGGAAGGCCAATAAGGATGCCCAGGCTTGTCTCTCATCCTGATGAAGTCAGAATCGTCTCCAAACGCTTCGGCCAGGGCGCAGCCGACATCGGCAAGTACATCGAACTCGGCGGCTACGAAGCCGCAAGGAAGTGTCTGGAGCAAGGCCCCGACTGGATCATCGAGGAGATGAAGGCTTCGAACCTGCGTGGCCGCGGCGGCGCAGGATTTCCGACAGGCATGAAATGGTCGTTCGTGCCCAAGCAGTCAGCCAAGCCGAAGTATGTTCTCGTCAATGGCGACGAGAGCGAACCAGGCACCTGCAAAGACCACCTGATCTTTCTGCACGATCCGCATTCTGTAATTGAAGGCACCATCATCGCCGGTCTCTCCATCGGCTCCAAGATGGGCTTCATTTATCTGCGCGGCGAGTACCGATACCTGCTCGAGATCGTGGAGAAGGCCGTCGCGGATGCCTATGCCAAAGGCTTCCTGGGCAAAAACATCTTTGGCACCGACACGGAATTTCAGGTCGTCACGCAGAGCGGAGCGGGGGCTTACGAAGTTGGCGAAGAGTCCGCATTGATGGAGTCGCTTGAAGGCAAGCGCGGCGTTCCGCGCATCAAGCCTCCTTTCCCCGCCGTGGTTGGTCTGTACGGCGGACCCACGGTGATCAATAACGCCGAAACCATCGCCACAGTTCCACATATCATCAACATGGGTGGCGCAGCGTTCGCCCAAGTTGGATCCCCGCGCAACGGGGGCACGCGCCTCTTCAGCATCAGCGGCCACGTCGAGCGCCCCGGCGTCTACGAACTGCCCATGGGCTACAACCTGAAGAAGATGATCTATGAGGTTGGCGGCGGCGTTCGAAGCGGACGCGTCCTCAAGGCTGTCGTTCCCGGCGGATCGTCGACTCCTGTCCTGCTCCCCGAGGAGATCGAAAACCTCGGCATGGACTTCGACCAGGTTGGCAAGGCGGGATCGATGCTCGGCTCCGGCGGCGTCGTCGTCATCGATGACCGGACCTGCATCGTCGAATTTGCGCTGCGCACTATCAGTTTCTATCAGCACGAAAGCTGTGGCTGGTGCATTCCCTGCCGTGAAGGAACCGACTGGCTCAAGAAATCGCTCACGCGCTTCCACGCTGGATTCGGCACTGCGAAAGATATCGACAACATTCGTTACCTTGCCGAAAACATGATGGGCCGCACCTTCTGCCCGCTCGGCGACGCGGCGGCGATGCCCACTCTTGGATTCGTAAAGAAGTTTCGCAAGGAATTTGAAGATCACCTTGACGGGAAGCCCTGTCCGTTCGCCAAACACGCCGAAATGGCGGTTGTGTAGGGACGCTGGAGATTAATGGCAGACGTTACATTCACAGTCGATGGAAAGAAGCTGACGGCTCCCGCGGGGACGCTGCTGATTGAGGCGTGCCGCAAGGCCGGAATCGAGATTCCCGCGTTCTGCTATTATCCCGGCCTCAGCCTGCAGGCCGCGTGCCGCATGTGCGTGGTGCGCCAGGAAAAAGTGCCAAAGCTCCAGACCGCCTGCACGACCACCGTTGCCGAGGGCCAGGTCTTTATTACAGAGTCGGCCGAAATCGCGCAGGCACGCAAAGCCACCATCGAGTTGCTGCTCGGCAATCATCCGCTCGACTGCCCCGTGTGCGACGCCGGCGGCGAGTGCGAATTGCAGGACATGACCTTCAAGTACGGCGCAGGCGAAAGCCTGATGGTCGACGCCAAGCGCCATCGCGACGAACAACAGTGGTCTCCCGCGGTTTTCTATGACCGCCCGCGCTGCATCCTCTGCTATCGTTGCACCCGCATGTGCGGCGAAGGTATGGACGTGTGGGCGCTTGGTATCCAGAATCGAGGCGTCGTTTCAGTGATTGCGCCGAACCAGGAAGAGCGCCTCGACTGCGAACAGTGCGGCATGTGCATCGATGTATGCCCGGTCGGAGCGCTGACCAGCGGCAGCTATCGCTACAAGACGAGTCCCTGGGAAATGAACCATGTCGCCACTATCTGCACGCACTGCGGCGACGGCTGCAAGGTCACGCTCGGCGTACGGCAGGCTAACGACGGATCGGAGATTGTGCGCGCCGACAATCGCGACAAGAGCGGCATCAACGGCGATTTTCTCTGCGCCAAGGGCCGCTTCGGCTTCGATTTTGTTGAGAACCCCGAGCGCCTCACCACGCCACTTGTGCGCAACGACCAGGGTAAACTCGAGCCCGCAACCTGGGAACATGCTTTCCGCATCGCCGGCGCAAAACTCAAGGCGATTCGAGACAGACGCGATGGCGCCGCGATTGGCGTGATCGGCTCGAACCATACCACCAACGAAGAAAACTATTTGCTGCAAAAGTTCGCGCGCACAGTTCTGCATACTAACAACATCGATCACGACCGTACCACCGACTACACGGCATTCGCGCGTTCCATGTCGGGGCAGGGAGCAAAAACCGCCGGCCTGCGTGAAATCGCAAGCGCCCCGGCCATTCTGCTTATCGGCGGCGATCCAACCAACGAGCATCCGTTGCTCGCATGGACGATTCGCACCAATGTGCGCCTCAATCGCGCCCGGCTCTATGTTGCTAATACGCGGCAGATCAAGCTGGAACGCCAGGCGAAAGCTGCACTGCGCCTTCCCGCTGGCGGATATGCGGCATTGCCCGCCTTTCTTATCGGCAGTGACGCGAAGATCAACAATCCGTCGTTCCGTGACGCGCTTCTAGCCGAAGAAAAACTGCTCGTCATCTTTGGCGAAGAGTACCGTGGTGCCGCCGTCGATACCCTCGTCAAGTGGGGCCTAAATCGCGACAACGTGAAGTTTGCCTACCTCGGCGACCATGCCAACTCCCGCGGCGCCGCCGACATGGGCCTGCTGCCCGATCTGCTACCGGGCTACGTTCCGGTCACGGCTTCCGGCGCGTTTGGCGGTGAGTATCCCGGCCTGCCCGCCACTCCCGGGAAGAACCTGCAACAGATCCTGGATGCTGCCTGGAGCGGAGCGCTTGGTGCCCTTCTCGTCGTAGCCGCAAATCCGCTCGCGAACGCAAAACTCGAGCGCGCGTCGCTCAAAAACACCTTCCTCATTGTTCAGGACATCTTCCTCACCGAGACAGCCGCTGCAGCTGACGTCGTCTTCCCCGCCGCGAGCCTCTACGAGAAGACCGGAACCGTGTCCAATACCTTCGGCGATCTACAGTTGGTGCGAAAAGCCGCCGACCACGCAGGTGTCAAGCCAGACTTCGAAATTCTGGTTCGCCTCGCAGCCAGCATGGATGCCGATGTGCAGAAACTGGTTCCCTTTGGCAAGCGCGGCGTTCAGGCGGACCTCGGCCAGTCGCGCGGCGCGCAGGCTGGTGAAGCCGACCGCCACGCCGTATGGCTCGCCGCCAACGGACTCGAACCGAAGCTCAGCCCCTTCGATCCATTGGCACTACTGGACGAGATTGAGCGCCTGGTTCCGGGATACAAGCTCGACAGGCTGAATCTCTTCGGCGGCAACGATATCCAAACCGAGCTCGGATTCGTTCCCGTATCCGCACTCACCGCGGGCAGCGAGAATCTCATCAAACCCGCGCACGACGGGCTTTTCACTTCGGGCGGCCTGGGACGGTACAGCAACGGTCTCAAAGACCTGGAGAGACATCAGGCAGCAATAGTGGAAGAAGAAGTTGCACGCTGAAGTTCTTTGACGAGAAAGGCTGGGCACGTGACGATTTTGCAGTTTTTTCTGTGGAGCTTGCTGAAGGTCGTGGTGGTGACGGTGGTGCTGCTGATGGCCGTCGCCTACACCGTCCTGCTGGAACGCAAGCTCGTTGGCCGTATCCAGAATCGCTGGGGACCGAGTCGTGTCGGCCCCTTTGGCCTGCTGCAGCCTTTGGTCGACGGCGCAAAATCTTTTTTGAAAGAAGACATCATCCCAACGGGCGTTTATCGCCCCCTGTACCTGCTCGCGCCCATCATCGGCCTGAGTTGCGCGCTGATCTCGATTGCCGTTGTCCCCTTCGGAGATCCGGGCGTCGTCGGCCCTGGTAACTTCCACGTCTTCCAGATCTCCGATATCAACATCGGTCTACTGGTGATCCTTGGAATCACCTCGATTGGCGTTTACGGCATCGCGCTCGCCGGGTGGTCTTCAAACAACAAGTATTCCCTGCTCGGGTCGCTCCGTTCTTCGGCGCAGCTTGTCAGCTATGAGCTTGCTCTCGGTCTGTCGCTCGTCGGGGTGGTCCTTCGCGCGGGATCGCTGAATCTCGACACCATTGTCAACAGCCAGGCAAAACACGGGCTGCTGACCTGGAATCTCTTCGGCGGATTTCAGTTCGTCGCGTTCTTTATCTACCTGATGGCCGCCTACGCGGAAACCAACCGCTCGCCCTTCGATCTGCCCGAAGCCGAGAGCGAACTGACCGCCGGCTACCACACCGAGTACAGCTCGATGAAGTTCGCCATGTTCTTCATGGCCGAGTACGCCAACATGATCACGGTCGGATGCGTTGCGACGCTGCTCTTTCTGGGCGGATGGACCAGCCCCTTCGGCAATTTGCTGCCCGCGCCGAACAACATCTTGCTGAGAATTTTACTGCCGCTTTTCTGGTTCGTCTTCAAAGTCTTTTCTTTTCTGTTCCTGTACGTGTGGGTGCGTGGCACGCTGCCGCGCTTCCGCTACGACCAGCTGATGAATTATGGATGGCGCTGGCTAATGCCGTTGGCCATTCTCAACATTGTGGGAACGAGCCTATGGCTCGCTTATCGTTGAGCGCGCGTCTTGATCTGCTGTTTATCGATCACCGAGTTGCGTAGCACGCTCAGTTAAAATCGGAAGTGATTCGATTGAACAGCGTTGATCTGGTCAACCGGTTCCTCCCCTTAACTTTGCCGGGGCTTTCCACCGGCACACGCCGTAAGTGACGGAACGATGCACCTGATTTTGTTTCTCGTGTTTGCTGCACTCTGCCTGACAGGAGCCGTCAATCTCCTGCTGCAGAAACATCCCATCAACAGCGCACTTTCGCTGATCGTGGTGATGACCTCGCTTGCGGTGCTCTATCTGCTGCTCGGTGCGGAGTTCCTCGCCGCTGCACAGGTTATCGTGTATGCGGGCGCCATCATGGTGCTTTTCACCTTCGTGGTCATGCTACTCAATGCGGGACGTGAAGAACGCACCCTCGGAAGCCGGGCCGCTCGCATTGTTGGATTTCCCGCTGTAGCCGCCATCCTGGCCATCATCGGCACCATGATTCTGAAGGTCCAGGGCTTCGGCACCGCAACTCTGCGGGATCACATCACCAGCACGGCGGACCTCAGCGCCGTGCTCTTCACCAAACTGCTGCTTCCGTTTGAAGTCACTTCGGTGCTGATCCTGGTGGCCATTCTGGGCTCGGTAGCGCTGGCCGGCAAAGACGAGAGAGAAGGGACGGACCCAACAAAATGACTTCGATCGACATGGTCTCACACCAGGTCCCGCTCACCTGGTATCTGCTGCTCAGCGCCGTGCTCTTCTGCCTCGGGGTCATCGGTTTCCTGATCAAGCGCAATCTCATCACGGTCTTCATGTCGATCGAGCTAATGCTCAACGCCGTGAATCTTTCGTTTGTAACCTTCGCCCACCAGTGGCACCAGGTGAAGGGTCAGATATTTGTTTTCTTTGTGATGATGGTGGCTGCCGCTGAGGCAGCCGTCGGCCTCGCCATCATCATTGCCGTATTCCGCGCACGCGCTACGCTGGCGGTCGACCGCATCGACCTGATGAAACTATGAACGGACCCTTGCTGTACCTGCCATTGATTCCGCTTGTGCCGTTCGTTGGATTCCTGCTCAACGGATTGCTGGGCCGTCGTTTGCCCAAGGCCGCGGTTTCGACAATTGCCCTGGCTGCACCGCTGATCTCTTTTCTGATCGTTCTTCACGATGCGTTTCTCGCGTGGTCCGGATCCATTACCCTGCCTTTCGTCGAGCAGGGCGCGCCTGCATGGATTTCAGTTGGGGCGCTGCACGTCGACTTCGGGTCGGTGCTCGATCCGCTCTCGCTTGTCATGCTGTTGATCGTCACCGGCGTAGGCTTCCTGATACACGTCTATTCCGTCGGCTACATGCACGACGAGGATGGCTACTGGCGCTTCTTCGCCTACTTGAATCTGTTCATGTTCTTCATGACGGTGCTGGTCCAGGCCGGCAATGCTCTGCTGATGTTCGTCGGATGGGAAGGCGTGGGGCTTGCATCGTATCTGCTCATTGGATTCTGGTTCCAGAAGACCTCCGCTGCCGATGCCGGCAAGAAGGCCTTCATCGTTAACCGGATCGGGGACTTCGGATTCCTCATCGGTCTGTTTCTCCTTCTGGCAAACTTTGGTACGCTGACTTTCGTCGAAATCTCTGCGAAGCTGGCGGCCAATCCGGGGTTGACCGGCGGTGTCCTGACCGCCATCGCTCTCTGCCTGCTGGTCGGTGCGACCGGCAAAAGCGCGCAGCTTCCACTCTATGTGTGGCTGCCCGACGCGATGGAAGGCCCCACACCCGTCTCCGCGCTGATCCATGCCGCAACCATGGTCACTGCAGGCGTCTACATGATCGCCCGCACGCACTTCATCTTCGACCGCTCACCGTTCGCTCTTAGCGTGGTCGCAATCGTGGGTGCTGCAACCGCCATTTTCGCCGCCACCATTGGGCTGGTGCAGACCGACATCAAGCGGGTGCTCGCCTACTCCACCGTGTCCCAGCTGGGATACATGTTCCTCGGCTGCGGCGTCGCGGCCTACTCGGCTGCCATCTTCCATCTGATGACGCACGCATTCTTCAAAGCGCTGCTCTTTCTCGCCGCGGGCTCCGTAATTCACGCCCTCGGAGGAGAACAGGATATGCGCAAGATGGGCGGCCTCAGGAAGAAGATTCCCATCACGTTCTGGACGATGACGATGGCGGTCCTCGCCATCTCGGGATTCCCATTGATGTCGGCGTTCTTCTCGAAGGACGCGATCCTCGCGGCGGCCTTCGCCTCGGGTGGCAGCCTGGGAAAGATTCTCTGGTTCGTGGGTTTGGTAACCGCGGCGCTGACCGCGTTCTACATGTTTCGCCTCTGGTATCTCACGTTCTTCGGCGAATCGCGCAATCACGACGCCCACCCGCATGAGAGCTCTTGGATGATGCTCGGACCGCTGGTGATCCTCGCTGTGCTCTCCGTGTTTGGCGGCTTTATTGGATTTGGCGAAAACCTCGGTCGCTTCGGTGCTTTCCTTAATCCCGCAGTTGGCACGGGGCCTGCGGAGCCGGCAGGTAGCCTTAAGTACCTTCTGACGGCCCTCGCAGTCCTAGCCGGGTTGGTCGGGTGGTTGATCGCCCACCGCATGTATCATCGCCCACAAAGTGCAGACGGGCTCGCCACCGCAACACCGGCCGGGTACAACCTTCTTGTGAAGAAGTACTACGTCGACGAGATCTACGGTTTTGTCCTCGTCAAGCCGATCCTGGCAGTCTCAAAATACCTACTCGAGTGGGTGGTCGACATAGCGATCCTCGGCGGTCTTGCATGGCTGCTGGCCGGCATTGCCAACCTCGGCGGCGCCATCCTGCAACGCTGGCAATCGGGTAACCTGCGCTCTTACGCGGCTTGGCTCGCGCTGGGCGCAGCGGTCCTGCTTTACTTCGTGCTCGCCCCTCATATTTTCGGCCCGGCACTACACCTCGGAACGGCAGGTCACTAGGAAATGGCATCAATGGACAGTTCGATCCTCACGTTGATTCTCCTTGTGCCCCTCGCCGGCGCAGTGCTGGTAGCGCTGTTTCCTGACCGTGGCAAACTGCCCGCATGGCTCACGCTCATCACCACGGTGGTCACCTTCGGGCTCACGCTTCATCTGCCCGCCCACTTCAACGTGAGCCAGTCCGGCTTCCAGTTCGTCGTGAACCAGAAGTGGATTGAAGACCCCGCAATTTACTACCACGTCGGCGTCGACGGCCTCAGCCTGTGGCTGGTGGTTCTGGTCGGCCTGCTGGGCATCGTCGGAACACTGGCAAGCTGGAATGTCATCAACCAGCGCCGCAAGGTCTTCTACTCGCTCTTCCTCGTGCAACAGACGGCGATGTACGGCGTCTTCATCTCCCTCGACCTGATGGTGTACTACGGGTTCTGGGAACTTTCGCTGGTACCGATGGCGATTTTGATCGCCATGTACGGACGCAAAGAGGGCCCGAAGGCTGCCATCAAGTTCTTTCTCTTTACCTTCATCCCTTCGGCTCCGCTGCTGGTTGCGATCCTTTACCTATACGCGCGTACCGGCACGTTTAACTTCATTGATTTACGAACGGATGTGGCCGTGGGCGCCGTCCCTGCCGGAGCGCTTTTCTGGGTAGCACTGGCATTCCTCTTCGCCTTCGCCGTTAAGGTGCCGATTTTCCCGCTCCATGGCTGGCTTGCCGACACGTTCGGCGAGGCACCCGTGGCCATGGCGATGGTGGTTGCCGGCAAACTCGGTATCTACTCGATGCTGCGCTTCCATGTAGGTCTTTTCCCAGCCCAGGCAAAGGCGATCGCCCCGCTGCTCATTGCTCTCGCTGTCATCGGAATCCTTTATGGCGCATGCCTTGCGCTCGTGCAGCGCGACTTCTGGCGATTCCTCGCCTTCGCGGCCCTGAGCCACCTCAGCCTCATCACCCTCGGCGTTTACGGCTTCACCTTCACCGCCTGGAGCGGTGCCACCTACCAGATACTCAACAACGAACTGATCGACGCCGCTCTCTTCGTCCTTTTCGGCGCGCTTGAAAGCCGGTACGCCACCTCCCAGGTCGCCGCTTACGGTGGGCTGGCCGCGCGCCTACCCCGCCTCGCCACTCTATTTGTCATCGTCTCGCTAGCCATGGTGGGCCTGCCGTTGATGAATGGCTTCGTGGGCGAATTCCTCATCCTCTCCAGCACTTTTGCCGGCGTCAGTCACGGATGGGCCACTGCGGCGACGCTGGGCGTAATCCTCAGCGCCGCCTACATGCTGTGGCTCGTTCAGCGCGTCTTCTATGGCCCCGAATCGAGGTTGAGCGCCGCCAGCACGGCTCCCGACCTGCGCATCGGCGAGCAGGCGGTTCTGTGGCCTCTTGCCGTACTCATGCTCGTCATGGGCGTCGCGCCCAATCTGTGGTTCCGCGACATTCAAACCACGCAGAAGCCGATCATGATGTTGCAATCAAAAACGACTGAAATGCTCAGTCAGCCGGATGTCGTTCCCAGCAATAACGGCGGGGAGGTTCAGCCGTGAATCCAGTTCCTGACGTGTACCGCATCCTTCCCGAAGTACTTCTCACCATTACCGGTGTATTGATCATGCTGGTCGATGCTTCACTCGCGCCCTCTCGATCGCGCCGCAATCTGGGTTGGCTTGCTGCTGCGGGAACCTCGATTGCCTACGCCGCCAGCATCTGGCAACTTTCTCTTCCGACCGGCACTGGTTTCTCAGACACCGTGGAAAGCAGTCCTTACACAGTTTTCTTTCATGTCCTCATCTGCGCCATCGTTATTGTTACGCTGCTTCTCTCGCTGGATACGCTGCCTGAAGACAGCCATCACCAGGGCGAGTACTACGCCCTGATAGTCTTTGGGGCCGTCGGCATGTGCCTTCTGACCAGCGCAGTTGAATTGCTGGTCGTGTTCATCGCGCTCGAAATTTCCTCCATCAGCACTTACATTCTTGCCGGCTACCGTAAACAGACCGGGCGCGGTCCCGAGTCCGCCATCAAGTACTTCCTCCTCGGATCCTTCGCCACCGCTTTCCTGCTTTACGGTATTGCCCTCGTCTTCGGAGCCACCGGAACCACTTCCATCTACGAGATCGCGAGAGACGCGGCAACGGCGCAAAATCAGATCCTGATCGAAGCGGCCCTCGCCTTGATGCTGGTAGGAATCCTGTTTAAAGTCTCCGCAGTTCCATTCCACATCTGGACACCGGACGTCTACGAAGGCGCGCCATCGCCTGTCGTGGCCCTCATGTCCACCGCTCCCAAGGCCGCCGCCTTTGCGTTTCTGCTGCGTGTTGTTTACGAAATGTTCCCTGGTCTGCGGGGAGTCTGGGCGCCGGCACTGTGGTTGATTGCCGTCCTGTCCATGACCATCGGCAACCTCGCCGCGCTGCGCCAGCAGAACGTGAAGCGCATGCTCGCCTACTCCGCCATTGCCCACGCCGGCTACCTGCTCGCGGCCTTCGCCGGATTCGGCTCCAGCGGTATTGCCGCCGCAGTCTTCTACATTGCTGCCTACTCAACAATGAACGTGGGCATCTTCGCCGTCGTCACGCTCGTCGGCGGATACGACGACCAACGCCCACTGGTGCAGGATTATCGCGGACTGCTCTACCGCTCGCCCATGCTCGGCGGCCTGCTCATCTTCTTCCTCGTATCGCTCACGGGCATCCCCTTCACGGGCGGATTTTTTGGCAAGTTCTATGCATTCTCCGCAGCTGTCGGCGGAGGAGCAGTAATGCTTGCTGTCATCGGATTGCTAAACTCCGGAGTGGCCGCAGCCTATTACCTGCGCCTGGCATTCGTGGCTGCCCAGCGCCCCGAAGATTCGGACGAGACCCGGATGCCGCTCATGCCGATGGGGATCGCTGTCAGTGCTTCGCTTGTACTTGCCGTCATCGCTACTCTGGTTCTCGGAATCGCTCCAGATCGAATTCTCAAAGCCACCGAGATGGGCGCGCACACATTGCAGGCCCCGCCTCCAACCTCCATCGCACCGGAAGTTACGGCAACACAGACCAACCAGTAGGCCTTTCGGCGATCGCGTGGGCCTCCGGGGCCATTCGCGCTGCGGCTGGCCTAATCAAGCGGCTGTAAAGCGCGACTGCCTGCCCGAGCACATGGCGGCTCTCGTAGTTTTCTATCACCCATGCACGCGCCGCGTTTCCCATTTCACGAAGACGTTGCTCATCGTCGAGAAGGCCCAGCACAGCCTCGCAGATCGCAGTCGAATTACCCGGCGGGATCAGCATCCCGGTCACTCCGGGAACCACCGCATCCCGCGACCCGGTGCAATTCGTCGCAACCACGGGAATCCCGCTAGCCGACGCCTCCAGCACCGCATTCGGAAATCCCTCGCGCCACGAGGGCAGTACCAGCATATCCATCGCGCGATAGAAGGGGGATGTGTCCTGCGCAAAGCCGGTCTGGATCACTCTTGGATGGCTCTCGATGCGTTCCCTCATTCCGCGATCCAGGGCATCCTCCGCGGCATCAAACCAGCCGACCAGAAGCAGGTACGCGTTCGGTACTTGCCGAAGGACCGTGCGGAAAGCCTCGAGGAGCTCCGGCAGACCCTTGTCGCACGTCAGCCTGCCTACGAATCCGATCACCGGCGCATCGTGCGGTATCCGCAGCTGCTCCCGGATATGCGACGGCCCGGGCGAGAAACGTCGCGTATCCACTCCGTTGCTGCTCCCCTCACCAAGCACAATCAGCTTCGCTTCGGGCGCAATGCCGCACTCCTTTGCCCGCTGTCGAAGGCTTCGGCTGTTGCAAAGCACCACATGCGCGCATCGCGCTGAGATCCGCTCGGCACCAAGCAGCAGAAGGCGCTTCATTCCCGTTGAGGTTTCGAGCTTCAATCCCCTCAGGAGATAAATTCGTGCCGGAACTCTGCACAGCAGTGCGGCAATGCTTCCCAGAAGTCCAGCCTTGGGGGTGCTGAACTCCACCAGATCAGGCTTCAGCCGCCGAATCAGGCGCCAGATCCGCAATAGCGCGATGCAATCGGAGAGGGGCGAGATGGTGCGCTGTATAGGAATCACATAGGTTTCCGCGCCTGCACATCTACCTGTCTGTTCCAGCAGTTCTCCCGGGCCAGACATTAGCGAAACTCGAAATCCAGCCTCCTCTAAGGCGCGCAAACGGTCCAGCAGCACCATACACGTCTGCGAAGTCGTAACGCCGATCAAGATGTGCGGACGTCTCGGCAAATGCTTCCCCCGCCGTGTGTTGGTCCAGCACTAACGTGGGCCCGCAATTCAAACCGGACCCTCTCGGCACATTGCCGGATCGCGTACAATTTCGTTTCGCTAAACCACGAAAACTCTATCACTTCGATTCCTGTCTCTTTGTGAGAGGGGTCACGTCCTCATGAGACAAGCAACGACTACCCTTCTCCTACATGAGGCCTGGCCTGGTAACCCGCAACCGAGTTCTTCTGCTCATACCGCATCTGGGCATCGGAGGCGCCCAACGCGTTACAGCAACCCTTGCCCGTCATCTCGACTCGGTCAAGTACGAGGTGCATCTCGCGCTGATCACTCAGTCGCCCACCTCATTCACGGTCCCTGCTCCGGAATTCCCGGCCTCCGTCCGAATCCATTGTCTCGGGGCGAAACGCGCTCGCTACGCCGCGTTCCGTCTGATCGCCCTCGTGAGGGAGTTGCGTCCACACCTGGTCTTTGTTGGAATGGCACACCTGGCCCCGCTGGTGCCGCTGCTTCGCGCCTTGTTACCCGCGAAAACCCACATAATCCTACGGCAGAATGGCTCGTTTTTCTCGACCCGGACAGCCCTGCGCCCACGCGTACTTTCGCGAATGACTCTCGCGATCGCGTACAGGGGGACAGATGTCATCATCTGCCAGACACAGTCCACCGCCGCTGAACTGCACAGAGAACTCCATCTCGATCACGCCCAGCTCTGCGTCCTGCCCAACCCGGTGGATATCCAAGGCATTCGTCAGGCTTGCTCAGACGCATCTCAGGGCCATGAAACATCGCATTCCTGCTTGCTCGCCGTCGGCAGGCATGTGCCAGAAAAAGGCTTCGATCTGCTTCTCGATGCATTTGGGGCTGTCAGGCGCGACTTCCCAACGCTCCGGCTTCGCATTGCCGGATCCGGCTCCTGCCAAACGGCTCTTCAGTCGCAAGCCCGACGCCTCGGCGTCGAAGACCGGATCGAATTCCTGGGCGACGTGCGTTCCCCATCGCAATACTTCCCAGATGCGTTGGCTTTTGTCCTTTCCTCACGTGAGGACGAATTGCCCAACGCATTGCTCGAAGCCGCTGCCGCCGGATTGCCGATCATTGCAACACCCGCTTCACCCGGAATTGCCGATCTTCTTGTGGACCATCCTGGAGTGTGGCTGGCGCGAAATGCTTCGGCGTCCGCTCTCGAAAAGGCGCTCCGGGACGCCGTCACGTGCATCCGCCACCGCGAGCGGTTCACGCATGGATGGGTAGACCCATTCGCCCTGGCACCAGCATTGGCAGCCTACGAGCGCCTTTTCGACCGGGTGCTTAACGGGCAAGGCGCCTGATGCATATTGCCTTTCTTATCCCCTCCCTCGACCGCATCGGCGGTGCAGAACAGCAACTTACTCTGCTCGCCAAAGGCCTCGCGCATCGAGGCTGGCGGGTGAGCATTATCGTCCTTTCCGGATCGGGCGGCAGGGCCTGCATCGAACTACGGTCGGACAACGTGGTGTGCCTCAGCCTGCACATGCGCAAGGGCCTTGCCGACCCTCGCGGATGGATTCAGTTGCATCGCTGGATCAGATGCAACCGGCCGGACGTGGTTCATGCCCATCTTCCTCACGCCGTGCTCATGGCGCGATGGTCGCGTTTCCTGGCCCCGGTTCGCGCCCTTGTCGAAACTATCCACTCTCCCGCGGTCGGCGGCCCGATCCGCAGATTTGCCTATCGCATCAGTGCAGAGCAGCCCGACGTCGTGACTGCCGTGAGTCGCACTGCAGGCGCGCCGTGGCTCATCGAACGAATGGTGCATGAAGGGCAACTCGCAATTCTCCCCAATGGCATCGACATGGACCATTGGAAGCGCCAACCAGAAGTTCGTCGGGCAATCCGTCAGAGCCTCGGCCTTGGGGACGAATTTGTGTGGCTCGCCGTTGGTCGCCTGCATCCCGTGAAGGATCACACTACCCTGTTGCGTGCGTTCGCCAGGGTACCGGTCAGTACCGGCCTTTTGATCGTGGGCTCAGGACCGCTCGAATCCGAACTCCGGCGCCTGGCGGGCAACCTTGGGATCGAAAGCCGGGTTCAGTTCCTCGGCTTCCAGAGTAACGTTCTTCCCTGGATTCAGGCCGCTGACGCATTCGTCCTCACCTCGCTATGGGAGGGACTGCCCATGGCGTTCCTCGAGAGTGCCGCATGTGAGTTGCCTGCCATTTACATTGACATTCCGGCCATGCGCGAGCTGAACCGTGATCAGCCGAACCCTTGTGCCATTCCCGTTGGCGACTCCAACGCCCTTGGAGCCGCGATGAGCGCAATGATGCGACGCACCGAGCAAGAACGTTATGCGCTCGGCCGGCACATGCGCCAGTCGGTTGCAGATCAATTCAACCTTCCTTCCGTGCTTGACCATTGGGAAGAAACATATCGGGCTCTGCTCGCCCTGAAGCCCTGCCCGACTCGATCAGGCAGCACGCCTGTCATCTCTTTGTGGCAACAACCTCCAACTCCAGTAGCCTAAAAAGGCAAGAGTGCTCACCGTCCACAGCGACGTAGCCAGCGCAATCCCTGCCACACCCATCCGGCGCATCAGCAGAAGGTTCAGGATGATATCCAAAACTAGATTCACGAGCCCGCAATAGAAAACGAGATCCGTGCGCCGCATTGCAATCAGGAACCTGTAGAAGACCCGGCTGCAGACGAAGAACGGAATTTGAATCGCATACATTTCGAGAACCCACGAGACAGCAGCACTATCCTGCAAGCCGAATACGCCGTGTTGAAACGTCAGACGAACCAGCATGTGAGAGCTGATGATCAACGCAAATGCAACGAACGCTGCCGCCCCTCCCGACACCAATGCCCACCTCCGCAAGGTTTTTCGACACCCTTCCCAATCGCCGTGGACGACCATCTCCGCAAATATCGGCGTCACGGCCGACGCAACCGATCCACCCAGCAGTGCAAGCACCACGCTCACAAATCTTCCCCCGTAAGCCAGGGCGGCTACACTTCCGGCCGGAAGCATCGCTGCCATCGCCTGGTCGACCAGCAGTCCGCCCGAAGCAACCACACCGCTCAGCAACAACGGCCCATACTGCCGCGCGACCTCGATCGTCGCTTCATTGAGCCCATACCACCGCAGGCTGAACCGGTAACCGCTTGCGTGCGTCATCACTCCAACCCACAGCAACTGAGTGAGCGCACCCGCAAGCGTGGCATATACCATTGCCCAGATCCCCGGGTCGGTTCCAAACGAGATGGCGGCGATGACTGCCAATGACCCTGCGATCGGCGCCAGTGCCGGCAAGCCAAACCTGCCCGCCGTGTTCAATACTGCCGTGCAGTTCGAAGCCGCACTGGCCAGGAATACCACCGGCAATAACCCATAGAACAAATGGACAGAGAGATCTAGTTTCGCCGCAGAGAAATGCGAGCCAATCAGCGGAAAGAGCCACCGTGCCAGACCCGCGGATCCGAACACGAAGATCCCGATCAAGGCGGTCGTTGAGATCAGTACGTTCGAAAGAAGCTGCTGCGCTCGCCCGCGGCCTTCCTGCTCGCGCACGCGCACAAATGTGGGAACCAGCGCCTGGCTCATCGATTCCGAAACCAGATTCACCAAAAGCGCAGGCACCAGCGCCGCGGTCAAAAATGCTTCATACGCATCGGATCGTCCGTATACACCGGCCACCGTAAATTCTTTGAGTGCGGCCGCCAGCTTGACCACGATTCCCGCAAACGCTACCGCGGAGACAGCACCAAGCACCCGGCGGTTGGTATTGATCGGTCTGGCGATCTCCGTCGCACCTCTCATGGCAACTCTGCGGCCGGTTCCATCGCAATAAACTCCGAAGAGCTGGAAAATGTGCGCTCCAGATCTCGCGGCGCTTCATCGGCCAGACGCCCGGCCAAGGCGACCGCAGCCAGCAGCAACCATGTCGTCCGGCTTTCGCCCACCGTTCCCACTAGCGATCCCACAAGCCATGCCGCCATTAACGTGAACAACGTCTTCCGCAACGCCCCGGCCGTCATGGTCAGACATTTCAGCGAATACGCGACAATCGCTCCCGCAACGGCAAGCGCAATCAACCCTTCCTCCACCAGGGCCGAAAGGATTGTGTTGTGTGCGGTGTCCTCTGGAGCAAGCCGCGCAGCCGTCACGAATGTTCCCGCTCCATGACCGAAGATCGGCGCCGTCAAGAATGCGTGCCACCCTGAAGACCAGATACTCACTCTCTGATTTAGATCCGCATTCTGCAGTTGTTCTGCAATGGTTCCCAGCCGGAGCAGCGTCTCATGAGGCGCAACAAGCCATATCGCTCCTCCCAGAGCCGGCAGTATCCATGATCCAGTCAACAGTGCTCTCGGGTTCCGCTTGAACAGGATCACACCGCACCCAGTAAGCGCCACAATACCGACGAGAAATCCACTGCGAGAGGCGGTGAGCAGCACGCAAGCAAAGCCGAGAGGGATATACCCCGCAGCCAGCAGTCTTCCTGCCCGTCGCTCATTGCCGTCCAGCAGTAGCGCAGCAATTGGCAATCCCAGGTCGATGAAGCGCGCCACATCATTCGGGTCCTGCCCAGCGGCAACAAACCGGATCTGATCCGGTGATGCCGGATCATGCAACGCAAAACCGGCAAGGGTCAGGATCGCCAGCACCCACGATCCCGCCAGCCATACGCGCATCAGGTTGCGGAGATCGTCCGGTGTCTCCATCAGTTCCCAGACAAGCCAGACCAGCATCATCTCCTGGAAATACCCGCGCAGCTTTACGCCAGTCGAGTCGGGCGCGATTGACCAGAAATAGGAACAACAGAACCACAGGTAAAGCGACAGGGCCAGCCATTGCAGCGGCCCCGGCTTACGCATGCGCCCCTCCTGCAGAACAGCGAGGATTGCAACCGTCAGCAGGACCATCCCGGTAACTCGCGCGATGTTGCCCCATGGAGCACCCAGGTCAAGCGAGTACTCCCACGGAATTGTGAAGGCAAACAGCAGCAGCAGGGATTGGGCGGCTTTTCGCATTTGCTTAGAATCGTTGCGAGTAGACCATGCCCGCGTAGATGCTGACCCCTGCCACCGACTGGATCACGGACTCCATGGTCCGGTTCCATAAATTCTTGGCTGTCGAGTCTGGCACAAACAATATATCGCGATCTTGGAATCGGAATATCCGGATCCTGCCCGCGCAGCATGCGCTTCAGATTTAGCGACGTAACGGTTCGGCCGCCAGGCTGTTCGCGAATCAGAATCGCCTTGGTCAGGGATGCATTCTGTGCCGGTCCCCAGGCCAGCGAAAGCACCTGAACCACGGTCGTCGTCTGAACCTGGTCCACCGGAAATCCACCCGGGCGAATGACATCCCCCACCACGTAGACGAGGCCGGCTCGGCTCACCTTAACCGTGTCCCCAGGCATCAGTTCGGGATTGTGCTCAGCACCCGCATCTATCCCCGAGGGATCAAGTACCACGGTCTGACCTGCGTTCGCACTGTCGCGGTGCGTGACGAACACCAATCTGCCCGCGTTCGCATTCAATCCCGAAGCCGTTGAAATCATATCCAGCAACCGGTGGTGCACCGCATACGCATAAACCCCCGGCCGCGTCACCTCCCCCAGCACCGTCACGTCCTGCGCTGCATACGCTGTGACCAGCACAATTACCTGCGGGCGCAGCAACATGCCACGATCGATCAACGCCGCCTCGATAGCATGTGCGGCACTCGACTCATCCATGCCGGCCACGCGAACTTCACCAGCCAGGGCCAACGTCACCATGCCGGTCGCGGACACGCGAACGGATGCACGCATCTCCGGTGTCCGAGCCTCGGAGACCTCCAGCAGATCCCCTGCGCCGATCGGTGCAGCCATCGGCATCATCGGCTGGGCCACACCCGCCGGCACACCGAACTCCGGTGCCCCCTGCGGGCTGTTCCACACCGGCGGAGCCTCTTTGACATTCGGCTTGCCGCGAGTCTCACTAGATTGAGGAATCCGGGCTACTCCCGTCGGCAGGCCCGAGGTACTCGGCGTGGGCGCCTGCGGGTGGATCGCTGCGTGCGCCATCGCAAACACCAGCGCCAAAACCGCAGCCTTCGCCACACTACGAATCGATTTCCGCATCAGCACCGCTGCCACAGCAATCCACAATGAAACAAAAAGTGTGATCGCCATATTTACCAGCAGATCCGGTGACGCGGGCTTCACCGGCTGTCGTGCAAAGTCAATCACCGACACGTCAGTGCTATGACTTGCTGCCGCCAATCCGGCCTCCTCGGTCTGCTGCATTACGCGTATATAGACGTCACGGCTGGCGTTCGCCTCCTGCCGCATCACCGCATACTGCAGCGCTGCCTCATTCAGCTTCATACCCGCCCCGGTCGCATCGGCCAGTTGGCTGCGCAGCAGTTGTTCACGATCCAAAGCCGTCTGCCAGGCGCCGCGGAAGCGCTGCACGAGCTTTGTGTCCTCTGTCTTGATCTGCAGATCCAGATCCTGCATCTGGTTGCGAATCTCGACGACGCGCGGGAAGTTCGGGCCATGCTCGATGCGCAGCTGGGTCTGCTCCTGCTCCAGTTCGCTGCGGCGTGCCCGAAGCTGGATGAGAAGCGCCGAAGCAAATCCTCCGGCGGCCTGCAGTTTTGGATCGGATGCAAGTACCATTTCCGGGTCGCCCGAAGCAGCGGCATGATACTCCGCCTCCATCAGAATTCGATCAGTGCTGGCGCTCACCAGTTCCCGGCTGATCGCATCCACCTCGGTCAATTCCGCAGTATGGTCGATCTCGGTGGGCTGGCCGTTTCCCAATGTCTCTGGGGTATTGAGGATTCCATGCTTCTTCTGGAAGTCCGCCAACTGCTGATTCTCGCGATCTACTTGCACTTTCAATGCGCCAAGCTGCCCGTTAAGCCACGTGGCCGAAGCATTCGTCGCCTGGACACGCTCCTCCACCTGCTGCTTACCGTAGGCCTGGATCAGGCTATTCACCACGGCTGTTGAAAGCGCCGCGTCGTGGGAACGGAATCGGATCTGCAACACCAGCGTCCGGGGAATCGACTGCACGGTCAGATCACGCTGAAATTCGTCCAGCAGATATGCACGCGCGTCTGGAGGCGGCTGCTCCGCGTTGAAGCCCGGGAACCTGCGTTTGAACGAACCCGTCATCCCCGGCGCCTGGTAAAGCTTCCACTCGGTAATGACCTTCCAAGCGAGCTCGTCGCTCCGGAAGACGTTAGCCAGCGTCTCCAGTTGCACCTGTCCCGATGCGAACGATCCTGAAGTTGCGCTCTCATTGCGCTCAATTGCCAGATCCGACAGCGGAGTGCTGCGTAACGCTACGCGGGCTGTTGCCTCATAAAGAGGCGGCGCGACGAGGCAATAGACCAGGCAGGCAAAAAGAAATGACCCGACGATCGCAAGAAAAACTCTTGCATCCCGCCGCACCAGAATCCACAACTCCAGCAGCGACACGAATGTATTCTGTCTGCGGTTTGCGTCGTTCAGAGTGCTTCTGTGGCTCGTCCGGTCTTCAGGGCTTACCATTGTCTCCGGCAAGGGTCGGCGTCCTTGTTTTCCATTGCATCTGAAGGGCAACCGTCGGGGGATGCGATGAACTGCCGCAGCAGAGGTGCAGTATCAGTGTCGTCAATCGACGTGAGGAATGTTCGTGAGGACCGTCACATATGGAATAGAGGCTAAACGATGCACAGGCTTGAGAAAGCTTAAGCAGGATCTCGCATGCCCTCTCGATACCAGGCAACGGTGCGTCTCAGCCCCTCGCGAAAGTCCACAAGCGGCTGGTAGCCGAGTAGTTCACCCGCCAGCCGGATGTCTGCCAGCGAGTCATGGATGTCGCCGGCGCGCGCAGGCGAGTAAGCTGCCTCGCCTTTGTAGCCGGTCAGATCACGAAGTATCCTGAACGTTTCGTTTAGCGTGATGCGCGATCCGGTCGCGACATTCATCATTCGCCCGGCAATCTTTGCGGCTGCTGCATTCGCTGCCAGCAGATTGGCATTCACCACATTATCGATATATGTAAAATCGCGACTCTGTTCGCCATCGCCAAAGATCATCGGCTGCTCCCCGGCAATCATCCTTCGGCAGAAGATGGCCAATACGCCGGAATAGTGCGAGTTTGGATCCTGGAAGGGACCGAAGACATTGAAGTAGCGCAAAACCACTGTTTCCAGTCCATACACCCGAGCAAAGGCCAGCATGTAATGCTCGCCTGCCAGCTTCGCCACGGCGTAAGGAGAAATCGGGTTGGGCAACATCCCTTCGTGCTTGGGCAGAGCCGGCGTATCGCCATAGGCCGACGAAGAGCCGGCGTAAACCACTCGCCGGACCCCCGCTGCGCGCGCGGCCACCAAGAGATTTAGTGTAGCCGTAACGCAATGGAGATTTGTGTTCACCGGATCGGCCACCGATCGCGGCACCGATGCCAGCGCGGCTTCATGGAACACGACCTCAATTCCTTCGCATGCTCGCGCGCAATGCTTTGGGTCGGTCAGGTCACCCTGGATGAACTCGATCCCTTCCAGACCCGCCAGATTCTCCCGCCGTCCGGTAATGAGGTTGTCGATGCCGCGAACTGAGTCCCCGCGTTTCAGCAGGGCCGCGGCAATCGAACGACCGATGAATCCAGCCGCGCCCGTCACAAGATACTTCGCCAATCCATTCTCCTATGCTGGATTGAAACCCGACCAAAACCCAGACCAATCAGAATACTAGCTCATTGCCGTGCCGGCTCCCAGGTAACCATTACCTTCGGCCCTTTACAATCATCCAAGTCCCCTTACAATCAACCTATATGACCCCAACGGCCACAACCACCCTAACCCAGCTCAAGACGCGCGTGGAAACGCGCCAGGCACGAATCGGAATCGTAGGCATGGGTTACGTCGGCTTGCCACTCGCGCTGCTCTTCAGCGGTGAGCGCTTTCAGGTCACCGGTTTTGACATCGAAGCGCGGAAGGTTACTACTCTCAATTCCGGCGGTTCCTACATCGTTCGCATCCTCCCTGCCGCGATTCAGCAAGCTCAAAAGTCAGGCTTTCGCGCCACGTCAGACTACGCTGAAATCGAACAGATGGACGCCATCATTATCTGCGTTCCCACCCCGCTCAACGAATATCATGAGCCCGATCTCAGTTACGTCACCGGCACCGTCGAATCAATCGCGCCACACCTCCGCGAAGGCCAACTCGTCATTCTGGAAAGCACCACCTATCCCGGAACCACCGAAGAGCTCGTGGTGCCGCTGATCGAAAAAGGAAATCGTCTCGGTCTCAAAGTCACGCGCACAAACGGAGACGCCGGTGTCC
Source organism: Occallatibacter sp. (assembly GCA_036495975.1). Classification (GTDB taxonomy): domain Bacteria; phylum Acidobacteriota; class Terriglobia; order Terriglobales; family Acidobacteriaceae; genus Telmatobacter. The sequence continues at coordinate 259,241 of DASXLY010000020.1, forward strand.
ATGTTGCTTTTTCTCCTGAGCGGGAAGATCCCGGAAATGAGACCGTCGCCCGTCACGACATCCCCAAGGTTGTCGGGGGATGCAGCCCGGCGGCTGCTGAACTCTCCGCAGCCTACTACGGCAGTATCTTCCGTCGTGTCATCCCGGTCAGCAGCCCATCGGCTGCCGAGATGACCAAACTGCTCGAGAATATCTACCGCTGCGTCAATATCGCTCTCGTCAACGAACTCAAGCAGCTCTGTATACGCATGGGCATCGATATTCACGAAGTCATCGACGCGGCCAAGACCAAGCCTTTCGGTTTCCAGGCCTTCTACCCCGGTCCCGGCCTTGGTGGACATTGCATTCCCATCGATCCCTTCTATCTTTCATGGAAAGCACGGCAGTTTGACTTCCGCACGCGTTTCATCGAACTCGCCGGCGAAGTCAACATCAACATGCCCTACTTCGTCATCGACCAGCTTGGCGAAGGCCTCAACCGTCATCGCAAGTCCATCAACGGATCGAGCATTCTGGTACTCGGCCTGGCCTACAAGCGCGACATCGACGATCTGCGCGAGTCCCCAGCTCTTACGATCATCGAACTGCTCCGCGAAAAGGGCGCGAATGTGGCCTACAACGATCCCTATTTCCCTGCGGTTGGCCAGGGCCGTCATTATGCGTTAAATATGACCAACACCCCACTCGACAATCTCGCCCAGTACGATGCCGTGATGATCGTCACCGATCACTCCAGCTACGACTACCGCGGCATCGTCGAACAGTCGCAACTCGTCATCGACACGCGTAACGCCACCAAGGGAATCGACTCACCGAAGATCGTGCACTGCT
>DASXLY010000021.1:0-1957 GCA_036495975.1 Occallatibacter sp.
TGTTCTACCTGGACGATAGACAAAAACCTGTCTTTCATACGGATCAATGAGCCATCCCAGTTGCGCCCCGTTGGTCATCCAGTCTGCCATCTTCGACTGCGTAACCTTGAGCGTATCCGATTCTGAAAGTAGTTCGATCACGAAGTCCGGGCAGATCCGCGGGAAGCCACGAAGAGCCCCCTTGGGCAGTTGCTTCAGGCTTTCTGCTGAAACATATGCTGCGTCCGGACTTAGAGTCGATCCATCCGAAAGCCGGAAGCCTCCGCTCGAATCAAAAACACGACCCTGCTTATGAAGTGACCACCACTGATAAAGCTGACCGGAAATTACCTGGTTTCCACTACTTGTCCATCCGCCCGCGGGTGGGTTCATGCGAACAGCTCCTTCTTTGGTGCGCTCAAACTGCACACCGTCATTTTCGCGGCAAAGCGCCTCAAACTCCGCGTCGGACATAGGTGGATCAAGAACCAGTACGCGGGGTAGCGTCTCGGCGTCAATCCGAAGGAGCGTCGTCATAGGTCGATTTTACTCCTCTTTGCCTTTAAAACCCGCATCTTTTCTCCCATCAGTTCGGCGTGACAACCAGGGTTTTAGAGCGCAGCCGGTCGAGCTCCGCATCGAGATCGGCTTCCGTCAGGACACAATTGGATTCCTGAGGCAGAGCCGCGATTACCGCAAATTTGAAGGGTTGATAGAGCCGCAACGCCTCTTCGTCATTCTCAGCGATCACTGCAAGCGCCTGACCCTCTGATACAAATGACAGCCTTCCGGGTATGGGTTTCGCGATTCTATCTCGCGGCAATCTTAATGGGCGTTCCGTTGTTCGCTTTTGCTATGGCGTTTCTTTCCGGCAGTCTGTACCACGGGACATTGCACGAACGGCATTCCTCCCCCCCGCATTCGGGTTATGAGCAAAGTACGGGAAGTGGACGCCAATGGGATGGCCGTTCTGGCGGGGCCTGTCGTTCTGGCTGCTTGTATATTCCTCTTTCGGTCCTCTTCGTAATGCCCTATCAAGGAATGACGCGGCCTTCTCCTTCCTTGAGCACCCAGAAGTGAGCAGAGTCCCTGCGCCCGTGCAGCGCTTTCTCAAGTCTTTCCACGGGATCTGTTTCGCCGTCGTCGGCCAAAGAGAAGGTTCCGAAGTGAATAGGCACCGCGACAGACGCACCGAGAATGGCTCGCGCCTGAACCGCCTGTTCCGGCGTCATGTGAATGGGTCCCATGAACCACTCCGGCTCGTAGGCTCCTATCGGCAATAGCGCTAACCTGAGCGGAGAGAAGCGATCGCGTATCTTGGTAAAGAAATCGCCGTAGCCGGTGTCGCCTGCGAAATAGAGATTGCCGTGAGCTGCCTGCACCACCCATCCGCACCAGAGGGTGCGATTCCGATCAAACGGCGTTCGTGCGGAAAAATGCTGGGCCGGCACACAGTGGACATTCACGCCATTCAAGTCCCGCGATTGCCACCAGTCAAGCTCGTGAACTTCGCGAAATCCCTTGCGGCGCAGCATCCTGGCTACGCCGAGGGGGCACAAGATGACTTGAATCAACGTCCGAGAAAGACCTTAGGTTTCCAGACTCCTGCAAGTAAACTGCACGCAAGTGTTGCGTCGACCGTCTGAGCTGGCACGACTAATGAGATGGTCCGCCGATTGATGAAGCCGCGAGAGCCGGTCCATCGTAAAGGCAGGAACTGCACAGGAGGATCATCGAGATGGAAATACGTTCGATCGGCATCGATTTGGGGAAGACGACTTTTCACCTGGTTGCGCTGGGCAGAACTGGCGAGGTGCTGGTTCGCAGGAAGTTCACGCAGAAGCAGCTAATGACCTACACCGCTAACCTGCAGACATGCCTCATAGGATTAGAGTCCTGTTCGGGCGCACACTTTCTTGGCCGTGCTCTACGCGAGCAGGGACACGACGTCCGGCTGATCGCGGCACAGTTCGTGAAG
>DASXLY010000022.1:0-6183 GCA_036495975.1 Occallatibacter sp.
CGTTGAGAGTAGACTCTCAACGCCGCACGCCTGAACGCAAACGGCGGATGCGCCTTATTCCGGCGTAAGCGGCGTTTGCTTACGCGCAGCAGCCTGATCCTCCGAAGTCAGCCTTCCATGTGGCGGCCATCGAAGTGTGCCGAATCGCGAATGCACTCATCCAGGAATTCATCGGCGTCAGATTGGTTGACAGTGGCATTGGCATACTTGGGCGGCCCGAAGAATCTTTCTCTTACGAGGGAAAACAACGCGCGAATGCGAGAAGCAATCGCGGGGAGCCGTGAATCCGAATATTGCGGCTTAGCAAAGCCCACACGAGGTTTGCTTCCTTCCGCAGAAATCGCATCCATGTGTGAGTATCCGCAGTCAGCCGAAAGTCCGGCGTGCCAATATGCCCGTCGGAGACGGCGAGCTTCTGGTCGCGGATCACTACTGTCGCCTGGACCTGCTCCTGGCCGGTGAACGTGAAGTGATATGTGGCGTTAATCCCTTCCGACTTGCCGCGTTGAAATACGAAATTCAGGCCGCGCAGGAACGCGCGGATGGTTCCCTGACCGGCAAGGCCGTTCGAGACACGCTTGGTTGTCTTTTGAGGAAAGCGGCGCCGCACGTAGTCTTCGGCGTCGGAACCGGGGACAACGTAAACGGTCTCCACTTTCTCCTGCAGCGGCTTCAGGACACTCGCGAGGAATTCCTTGCGATCGTTGAGAAACGGCGCAATCACTTCCTCGCCGGCGGGGCAGACGGACAGGCAGTATGCGGCTTTGTAGTTTGCGCCAAAGGAAAGGCTCTGCCACATGGAAACGGATTCGGCGCCGGAAACATTCTTTCTATAGTCCAACCCGTTTTTGCTGTCAGCGATGGTCTCGACCCAGTCGTTGAATCCGCCCATGAACTCGCGATAGTTATGCGTGTAGCAGGCCGCGAAGTCGAAGTGGCCATCACTGCCGATTGCGCCGGTTGGGCAGGCGGCAACGCAGAGCTTGCATTCGAGGCAGGGATTGTAATCAATGGCATGCGAGTAATCGGGTACTTCCGCATCCACCAGTACCGTTCCGAGCAGGATGAAATTGCCAAACTTTGGATGGATGACGTTGCGGTGGATTCCCATGTGGCCCAGACCTGCGGCGACGGCGATGGGTTTGTGCGAGACGACCCACATTTTTGTTCCCCAGCGATCCGCCTCCATGGGAAAGCCTACCGCTCCGCCATTGATGGCGCGCACGCCCATGCATTCGAGCGCGGCAACAATCTTTCGCGCGGTCTCGTTTGTGTCGTCGGTCGTGTGATGGAATTCAAGATTGGCGATGGAGCGGGCTGGAGTGCGGATGTTGTCGCGGTTCATCCGCATGACAAAGCTGATGAGCGTTTTCGTCCGGGGCAGCAGCCAGAGAATCTCAGATTTCTGGTCCGCGATCTCGGGACGGTCAATCTCAACGAACCCTGCGTCATCCGCGCCGGCCTCAAGACATAGCTGTCGAAGCCACTCGCGCCCGAGGGCCTGTGGGCGGGCCGGTGGAGGGTTCGTCGCTTCCCTTAGCTGAACCAGCTTTACGGTCGGATGGTCAGACAGTTGCGCCATCGAGATCTCCTTGTTCCGCAATCATCGAGGTGGTGTCGTTGATCAGCTTTGTCAGGTCGTCCCAACGTTGTTTGCCAAGCCGTACACGCAGCGTTTCCTGCGTGCTTCGCCAATGCGGAAGAGCACGATTGAATTCGGATTTCCCTGCGCGGGTGAGGCGCAGCTGCCGCTCCCGGCGATCTGTCCCGTATTTTTTTTCGATCCATCCATGCGTGTTCATCACTTCGAGCGTTCGCGTCAGGGTGGTGCTGTCCATGGCGAGAATTTCTCCGAGCGCGCCTTGGGTGACCTCTCCAGCGAAGGAAAGCGCCTGAAGGATGGTGAACTGCGTGATCGTCAGTCCCAGAGGGCGCAGCGCCTCGTCGTAGCGTTGGGTGAGCGACCTGGCGGCGCGGCGAAGATTCGCGCACATACAGGGAAGAGTTGGCATGGTCGAGCTCTTCATGCGTTAAAGATGTATATACATCTAATTGAGATTCAAAAGAATGTGAGAATTCGATACTGGTCCCCGAGTGGGGGTCACCGCCAAGTCACGAGAGGTCGCCGTGGCTGGGAGATTGGTTTAGGCATGCACTGCTCGCAGGGGCTTGCCCCCGCACCCCCAGGATTTATCGCTTGATGCCTCTCCCGATGGTCGAGGAGCAGCAGGTAGAAGTAAAGTACGCCGACCGCTGGCGATCATGAGCGCCATCATCAGTTCGTGGTTCAACGGCGAATATAAGGACCTGTCGACCTCAGCCAGACAGGTTTTTGCGCGGCCTCTCGCAAACGCTTTGTGGAGGGACATGCGAGGCCCGCCCGGCAAGTTGTCTGGGTCTCTAATCAAATAATTGAGCGAAGTACTCGCAGCTCCGATTCTCAACCGCCCGAAAAGCAGCTCTCCGGCATTAGGTTCTCCATGAGTGATAAATCGCCAAACCACTCATCGAGACACTTTCGCAGGTCATTCTGGACGTCTTCGCGAGTTACGGGAGGATTCAGCCGCCAAACCGGACATAACCCGAAAACGAGTAAGGGAAGGGTGGGCGACGATTCAGCTTGAATTCATGGGTGCTTGCTTCGACTGGATGGCATGCATCTCCATCGATGCCTCTTGGCTGCTCTCGTGATTCTATTGGGTCGGACTGGCCGCGTGACGGTTTCCCGCCGGTCTCCGTCCAGGTTTCTCCTCGACAGCGAACTGCTCTGGCGGCTAGATTCGGCCAATACTTGCAATTTCCTCCCCTGAGATACCAGCCTTTGTAGTCATGTTGTGCGCTGCTGTTGCGTCCGCACCGGGCTCCCCAGAACAGCAAGTCGAAGGAGGCCGAATGGCCAGGTTTCTTGTAACCATGCTTCCGGCAAACGACCTTGGCCTACCGGCGCGTATGGTTCCTATTGCGCGCGCCCTTGCCGACCGCGGACACGAGGTTGCGGTCTTTAACCCCGCACCCGCGCCAGGAAAACTGATTGCCGAGGCTGGCCTGATCAGCCTGCCAATGCCTGCGCGCCCGATGCCGCCCCCTGCCTTCGATCTGACGCAAGTGAGTGAGGCATGGGACGTAGAGCACTTCTTTGGCGGGGTTTATACAAGCGAAGAGTACGTGCGCGATTCGCTGCAGGTGTATCTCGACCTCGTGCGCGACTACGCACCGAATGCCATTGTCGACTCATTCGACCCTCTGGCATGCCTTGCAGCACGCATCTTGAAGGTGCCCCTTGCTACAGTGCTGCAAGGTAACTTTCATCCTGCAAGCCGCGGCTTTAAATGGTGGGAAAAAGAGCGGCCATCTCGCTTGTCGAGTGGAACAGCGCACGTAAACAAGGTGATTGCCGAATATGGACTCACACCGCTCAAGCGGTGCATCGACATTATGGCGGGGGATCTGTCGCTGATAGTAGGAACGCCAGAGACAGATCCGGTCGACGACCGCGCCAACGTGACATACATTGGGCCGATCGTATTCCAGCGCGGCAATGCGGCACTGCCGGCCTGGATAAGTGAGATCAATCGCGAGCGTCCTCTGATCTGGGTGTATTCCGGCAATCCGCGCTACGCGCCGGTCGCGACGCCCATCGACTCGATCGTGGTGATCCGCGCGGCAATCGAGGGGCTGGCGGACGCGCCCGTAGAAGTCTTATTGACAACGGGTTATCAGGAGCTTCCGCAGGAACTGGGCAAGTTACCGAAGAACTTTCGCCATGCCGCATACGTGTCCGGCCCTTTGATGGCCGAGCGGTGCGACCTAATCGTGTTTCACGGCGGCCACAGTTCGGTCATGACAGCCTTGAAAGCGGGAACGCCGTCGGTGATCATCCCCACGATTACCGAGCGAGAGAGCAATGCGCGGCGCATTGCCTCGCTGGGCGCAGGCGAGGTGGTGATGCCAGTGAACGGAGCGGGCGGCGAGAAGCGCATCGATGTGGCCGAGTTCTGCGCAAAGGTGAAGTGCGTACTAAACGAGCCCTCCTACCGTCAATCCGCCAAGCGCGTTTCTGATTCCATGCGTCATTTCGGCGGAGCCCAAGACGCCGCGGAGCGAATCGAAAAGTTGGCCTCCGCCCAATAAAACACGGTCGCAAGTGGACTTGCCGCACCAGACTTTTTGCTGTCGCTCCCGAATCACCGCCTACTCGAAAGTAATGCAGTTGTCCGTATAACGGGCTGTCCAGCCACCTGATCAAGCGCAGCGCAACACCAGAGACAGTGCTCCGTGACGCATTAACCTCATGATTCGCCATAGTGGAGGGCGCCAATCATGAGGACGACGTCTGCAAGTAGGGCTAAGGACAAAAAGAATCGGCCCAAGAGCACACTCGGCATACCCGATCTGGAGCACTCAAAAGTTGCCGTTCTTCGAAGTCTAGCTTCGCCGGACTCAAGATGTGGATATCAGCACGCAATCGATGAGTTTGTCGCCTGGTATTGTTCGGAACCACGGCTGGCCTTTAATAAAACTGTTGTCTTGCGTTACCGGTTTTATCTGGAGGAGCGCGGCCTCGCACCTGGGACGATCAACGTTCGATTGGCCGCTGTGCGTCGGCTGGCGTATGAAGCGTCTGATTCGGGATTGTTAAGTCCCGAGCTGGCCGCCGGCATCCATCGCGTCAAAGGTGTTCGCAAGCTTGGATCCCGGTTGGGCAACTGGCTTACAGCGGGTGAAGCGGCGGCACTCTGGCAGCTACCCGATGGTCAAACGCTGACAGGAAAGCGCAATCGAGCGATTCTCGCCATCCTGCTCGGTTGCGGACTGCGCCGCCGTGAGCTTGCAGAACTGACATTAGAGAGCTTGCAGCGCCGGGAGGAGCGCTGGGCCATCGTGGATATTGTAGGCAAAGGAAGGCACATACGAACCGTTCCCGTTCCGAATTGGGTGAAGGAGGCGCTCGATATGTGGTTAACGGCGGCCGGCATCGAAAGCGGCCCGCTATTCCGATGTGTCTGTAGAGCGGGTAAACCTTGGGGGCAAGGCATTTCAGAAAAGACGGTCTGGCATGTGGTCAAGAATACCGCGGCAAGGATGAACATTCCGCGCCTAGCGCCTCACGATCTTCGACGATCCTGCGCCCGGCTCTGCCACGATCCTGGCGGCGAGCTTGAACAGATTCAGTTCCTTCTCGGACATGTGTCAGTGCAAACGACGGAACGTTCCATCCGCTGCAAGCAGCGTTTGAGAATCGCCCTCAACGACAGCCTTGGCATTGAACCCAGATGAGTTGTTCATTCCGCACCTGAACGATTTGCCGACTTTAGGCGTACTTGGCGACTCGATTAATCGCCTCGCTGTAATCCTGGAGCAACGATCAAAAGGCTTCGGCAGCATTAAGGCTCCCATTTCTAAATCTCGGGCGACAAAAGCATCGAGAGCTCCTTCAGGCAAGCCGCAGAGACAAGTTCATAGTGCACCTTACGATTGCAAGACACGAGAGATAAGGTGATCGAGTCACAAAACACCAGATCAGCCCTGCGCATGTCTACTACCTGATCAGTCGACAACAGAAGATCCTGGTATGTGTGTTCTCGTCCAATCGAAGGAGCCAGGAGGCCCCGCGTGGTTTTCAGGAGGCTTTCGCTGACCGAGACAACAGCGATATTCGATCGCGCGCCCCTTCGGCGAGCGGTTCTAAGACTGGCTGCACTGTTTCCGTCAGATCGAAGAGAAACACGACGGACAGTGGCAGTTGATCGTGAGTGAAGTAGGAAATGTTCTGAGGTACTTCGTCTTCTGCAAGCAGAAAGTCTTTGGCTTTGAGGCTTCCGATCGGTTGACCGGTGTTTTTGTTTTCTACCAGGGCGTCCATGACGACAAACTGTGTGGACACCCGAATCATGGGCATATCAGGGTTGGAAGGCGACGCGGAGCCGGGGGCACTCTGCTTGGCTATGGCAGATGCCGCGCAAACCATGCTCAGGGCGACGGCGAGCTTGACCTTCATATGAGCGGAACTTTCACTCTGTAAACCCGCTGAATCAGCGAATCACTCATTCGCCATCAGTCTCCGGTGAGCGCTAAACGCGAGACTTCGCCAACCGTTCGCGAATTGCCAGAAGGAAAAAAGTGCCGAGGGTGACGCAAAGGCTCAACATCATAGACGACGCAGGCTCTCGTCGTTTAAACATC
>DASXLY010000023.1:0-4419 GCA_036495975.1 Occallatibacter sp.
TGGCTCTGTCGGTGCTCCTGTCTGTCGTACTGTCCAGGGAACGTCTTCCCGAGTCGATATATCGACACCTGGCACTCTGCACTGCTTCGCGGATGCGGCGGAAGCGTGCGGTCTGATTCACCTGTGCCGGCCGTGAAGTACAGACAGAGACATGGGTTATCCGCGTGGTCTTGCAATTGAACGAACCATTTCATTGGTTGGCACTCTGATTGCTCCTAGCAGGGAGGACCCACTTGTTGGAATGGCGATTTGTTGGTTGGGACATATGGAGAGATAACAAATGATTGATGCAAAGAAGACGGGGCCGGTAGAGAGCCCATCGGGACTAGCAAAGAGCCCATCGGGACTGGCGAAGAGCCCGTCGCGGCGAGGCTTTCTGCAAAGCGGCTCTGCTGCACTTGCTGCCGCGGCACTCGTTGGCTTATCGGCAAACGCTCAAGAGCGTGAGGACATTCGTAAGGCAGAGGGCGATCATTCTTCGAGCGATCCCGGACAGGAGAACAAACCTCTTTTAGATGAAAATCCGAACTCGAATCTGCCGCCTCCGACGGATCGTGGAGACATCGGCCCCATCTGGTATTCCTTTGATCTCGCGCGCAAACGCGTTGAGGAAGGCGGCTGGACGCACCAGGTAACACAGCGCGAGCTGCCTCCATCGGATGATCTAGCGGGTGTGAACATGCGGCTCACTCGTGGCAGTTTCCGCGAACTGCATTGGCACACGGCAGATGAATGGGCCATTATGCTCACCGGCAATGCTCGGGTCACGGTTCTGAACCCAGATGGAACAATTTTCATCGACGATGTGAGCAAGGGCGACCTCTGGTTTTTTCCTGCAGGGTACCCACATTCCATTCAAGGTCTTGGCCCGGACGACGGTTGCGAGTTCCTGCTGGTTTTCAATCAAGGCATGTTTTCCGAAGACAACACCTTCCTCATCTCTGCCTGGCTCGCTCATACGCCGCATGAAGTATTGAGAAAGAATTCCGATCTCGATCCCAGCGCGATCGCAAAATTGCCGAGCGAGGAGCTCTATATTTTTCCAGCCGGCCTTCCTCGATCTCTGGCACAGGACAAGGCAGCCGTTGGCGGAAGAAGTGTCGAGTCGCCCATCCAATACACGTTCAAGATGTCGGAGATGGCCCCGACGAAGCAAACGCCTGGAGGCGAAGTGCGCATCGTCGATTCGCACAACTTCCCGGTTTCGAAGAGCATTGCCTCCGCACTGGTAGTCGTCAAGCCAGGGGGCATACGCGAGTTGCACTGGCATCCCAATGCATCCGAGTGGCAGTTTTATCTCGCGGGCAAGGGACGCATGACGATATTTATGCCTCCGCAAAGGGCTCGTACGATGGACTTTAATGCCAACGATGTTGGCTACATTCCACCAGTTGCCGGTCACTACATCGAAAATACGGGGGATAGAGATCTGGTCTTTCTCGAAATGTTCAAGGCGGACCGTTACATGGATTTCTCCATGAACAACTGGATCCGACGTCTTCCTCCGGAAATGGTAACTGCACATTTGAACATTGATGAGTCGACCATCAAGAAGATTCCCGCAGAAAACCAGGCTGTGATCGCAGGGTGATGGCGGACCGGCTATGCCGGATAACGAACTCTGTTGTCAGTAGCAATCGCCTCGATGAGTCCAGTCATGGGCTGCCGCAGATCAACTGTGTGGCACAAGACCGAGACGATGAGGGATGAAAAGACGTGCTCACCTTAACCAGGACGAGTTGGTGTTTCCCGATGGCACTGCTTGCCGGCTTTCTTGTCGCGCCGGCGGCGTCTGGGCAATATCGATATCCCAAAAGCCCTGAAACGGAATTTGAGCAATATAAGGATTACCCGCAGGTACGTGGACAGACGCAACCTTTGACGGAAGGCAAGCTGCCTGCCTGGATGACACTAGACGGCGAAGTCCGGTTCCGCACCGAGGATCAAACGGCCATCAACTATCTCCCCGGAGCGGGGAAATTCTATGAGCTCGAGCGCGTGCGTGGAGGTATGGAGATACGGCCAACTTCCTGGCTGTCAACCTATGTCCAATTCCACGATCTTCATGCGCTTGGACTTCCGCTCAAGTTTACCGCCGCAAACATGCGGGACAGCTTTGACTTCCGTCAGGCCTATGTTGAATTTCACTATAAGCCGATCAAAATCTTTGCCGGACGACAGCTGCTCGATTTCGGAAACGAGCGCGTGATTGGTATCAGTGACTGGACGCAGACGAGTCGCAGCTTCGATGGATTCGACCTGCGGATCGGGGACAAAAATCGTGTGGACCTGTTCAGCGCCTCGGTCGTGAAAATAAACCCCACGAGCCTCGATATTCATTCCGGCGGCCTCAATTACCACGGAGTGTACAGCTCCATAAATAGCTGGATTCCACGAACTGCTGTCGAGCCCTTCGTGCTGGTGAAGGCCATGCCCCGGGTACTTAGTCAGCAAAATATCTCCGGCACGGAGACGGAGGTGACGACCGGTCTACGCGTCCAGGGATTCCCCGGCCAGAAGATTGACTACGACATAACGGGGACACTGCAGCGCGGCAGTTACTCAAATGACTCCATTCATGCGGGATCGCTCTTAATAAAAGCCGGATATATGGCCGCATCACTGCCTTGGAAACCGCACTTGCAGGGAGAATACGACTATGCAACGGGTAATGCCCATCGGAATCCTTTCAGGATCGGTACATTCGATCAGCAGTATCCGAGCAACCACAATGCCTTTGGCCTGGTTGATTTGTTTGGTTTCCAAAATATCAAACAATACCGTCTTAATCTGGATCTGAACCCTTATCGACACCTGACTTTGCTGTTCCAGGCGGAATCCCTACATACCGCGACCAGATTTGACGGTGTGTACGACAGTGCAGGGTCTCTATTGCTGCAGGCTCCGCCAGCCGGTTTTAGCAGCGACAATATCGGCACCGGATTCGATGCGTCGGCCAAGTATGTCTATCACAAGTATTTCGTTGTGCAGGCTGGTGTTGGCCATTTCTTCCCCGGGCAGATCATGACTCACAATGATCATGGCAGTCCACAGACGATCTCCTGGCTGCAGTTCACCTATCGGTTCAAGCTGCATTAAGCGCTCTCTCACTAGTGGCTAGACGATGTGGGAAGAACGCGGTCGGAACGCTGCGAATCGCGGTCGCGATTGCTATCTGTCGAAAGCGAACTGTCGAGAAAATCTTTCAAGTGTCGCTATTTTGACGGACACTCCGGATACTTTCGGACCACGCCGCAGCCTCCAGAGAAGAACACTATTGAAGTCAGCTACATCCGGGGACATCTCATTTCCAGAGATCTTTGGCATTGCGGATGCTTATAAGGTCATCGAGGCTATTGAGAAGGGAAAGCAACCCTCGATGCCTTCGAGGAGATACGATGCGCTCTGATTTGGTGTTCGGTGCACTCGCTAATGTTCCAAACCGATTTCTACTTACCAAGCTTGCCTCACAGGCAACCCGTCGGCTGCATAGGCCGAATACTCGTATACAGGAAACGGCAAACGAGGTATTTGTACGATTCCGTCGCGCTAACCCAATCGCGGACCCGCGGAGTAGCCAACAATATGCAACCGTTGGGTCGCACGGTGCAAGGGGAAAACTCATCTACTCTGCCAACCCAAAACCCTACGTGGCCTTGGATTCGATGGACGGAGCTGCGTGACAGCTCGTGTCAGCCATCGAGGTGACAGCTCTTGAATGACAGATATCGGATCATCCAAGACCGAGAGGCGTCCGCTTGGTGGGAGCGGACTGGAGATTACGCCAGCTGGTTTTGACGCCTGGGCCATCGGAGGTGACGGGTGGTCGTTCGGATGGGGACCACAAGATTGACAAAGCCTCGGAACGCGCCGCCTGGATGCAAGCGTCCTACTAGTCAAGCAGGCGAGGCGGCGCTGGGCGGAGGCTGGGACATCGGCGTAAGACCCTGCACAATTAATCGTGAAGCAGGCACTCCGATGCTGGTGTCGAGACCATCGACTTCCTCCATCCTCTCGATGTTTTTCCCGTGGAACCGGCGCAACGGTGGGCGAAATCTGCGCCGCCCTGCGCGAGGTCATGGGCACCTGTACCGAAGTCAGCATCGCCTGACTCAGGTCACTTCCTCAGCGGACGAGCCGCCGCCCCCACCGCCGCCAACAAGCCCGCCGCCACCTCGATACCGCGTCGCGCGTCCGGAGTGTTCATCCGGCTGATCAGCGTGAAGAGCGACGGTGGCGCCCCCTTCTCTTCACCTTGCCATCGCCGGGGCTTACAGTCTCGAACGTCTGATTGATGTTGCCCAGCACCTTGCCGAGAACAATCAGGTTGCGCAGCCCATTGACCATCTCCGGCTGGCTCACCATCCCTACCACGTGGTTGATGATTGAATCCTGCGCTGCCAGGGCGCCCCGCAGCAG
>DASXLY010000024.1:0-6012 GCA_036495975.1 Occallatibacter sp.
ATCCTATGAAGACCACGGGCAATACGATCCTCATCACAGGCGGAGGCTCCGGCATCGGCCGGGCATTCGCGGAGGCATTTCACAAACTCGGAAATCAGGTGATCATCGCTGGACGCCGCAAGCAGGTCCTTGATGAGGCTGCCGCAACAAATCCTGGCCTTGAAACCGCTATACTCGATATAGAGAATCCCGAGGCGATCAAGTCCTTCGCCAGCAATATCACCAGGCGTTTCCCAAAACTCAATGTCGTGCTCCACAGCGCCGGAATCATGCGCGCCGAGAACCTGCTCGCCGAAGAAGTCGATCTGGCCGCTGCGGAATCGACCATCACTACTAATTTCCTCGGCCCCATCCGCCTGAATGCGGTCCTGCTGCCGCATTTGATAAAGCAGTCGGACGGTGCAATCCTCAGTATCTCTTCTGGACTCGCCTTCGTGCCGATGGCCATCACGCCAACCTATTGCGCTACGAAAGCTGCAATTCATTCCTACAGCCAAGCACTTCGTTACCAACTGCGTTCCACGAAGGTACAGGTGATCGAAATCATCCCGCCGTACGTCCGCACCGCGCTGATGGGACCTCGCCAAGCGGCCGACGAGCGAGCTATGCCGCTTGAGGACTTCATAACCGAAACCATGGCCATCCTCAAGACTCAGTCGGCTGTGGCAGAGAGCATCGTTGACCGCGTCAAGCCGCTGCGTTTTGCCGAGCAGGGTGGCTCTGAAAAGTACGATGGCTTCTTCAAGCAGTTCAACGAAGCCATGATGGCACCACACTAATCTTTCTTGAACCCGTTTGCCCTTCGGACGACACAAGAATAATGAGAAACGAGAGGAGAATCACATGCCATTTGCAAACTATAAATTCCCTGAGGGCACACTCAGTGCTGAACAGAAGGAGGAGATCATTCATAGGACCACTGATCTCTTCGCCCACTACTTTGGTGAAGGCGTGCGCCCCTTCTCCATGGTGCTCGTCGACGAGGTGGTCGACGGCGGTTGGGGCCGTGCTGATGAAGTCCTCACACTGGCCAAGTTGGGGCTGAAAAAATAAAAACCCTCACCTGTCGTGACTGGGAGCTTCAGGAACGCCGGTCACACTGATTCCGGGCGAGCAACGCAATGCCGAAATATCTTATCTCCGTGAAGGAACCCGGAGCGGAGGCGCTGTTGCCGCTGTCTGGCAAATCTGGTCTTTCCAAGTGCAGAATCGTGACGACCTCCTTCGAATTGTGGAGGTCATCCGCTCGAAGAAGATTCTTGAAGATGACGATAAAGCAGGCCGAATAGATAAGGAGGGCGGACCCCAAGAGAGGAGAACGAGATGACGTCGAAGAACTTTGACCTGGATGCTTATCGAGTTAGATCGAGCTTCACGAACTCTCATCTGACTCATGAGGGCCAGCCCGAGAAAGGCACGCACGGAATCATTGGAAATAGCCCGGTTCTGAAATCAGTATTGGACCTGATCGGTGTAGTGGCGCCCACAAACTCCACCGTTCTCATTCTCGGCGAAACCGGGACCGGAAAAGACTTGGTAGCACGAGCGATCCATAAGCTGAGCAATCGCCGCAACGCTCTATTTGTCACGCTGAACTGCGCGGCTATTCCCGCAGGCCTTCTGGAAAGCGAGTTGTTTGGCCACGAACGAGGGGCCTTTACTGGAGCCCTAACCCAGCGGATAGGGCGTTTCGAAGCGGCAAACGGCGGGACAATCTTCCTGGACGAAATTGGTGATATGCCGCTGGATCTGCAAGCAAAATTGCTGCGCGTACTACAGGAGAAAGAGTTCGAACGCCTGGGAAGTACCCGCAGTTCCCGTGTGAATATCCGTGTGATGGCGGCAACGAACCGTGACCTGCTACCGATGATCAACGACAAACGTTTTCGCGTCGATCTATACTATCGCCTCAGCGTGTTTCCGATTCTGTTGCCCCCTCTGCGCGACCGGCCCGAGGATATTCCAGCGCTGGTACGGCACTTCGTTGCAATGTATGCCGGGCGAATGAACAAGGCTGTGAAAGCCATCCCGCCAGAAACAATGGAAGCCATACTCCGTTACGATTGGCCTGGCAATATTCGAGAACTCCAGAATTTCGTTGAGCGGGGCATTATCATTTCACGGAGTCCGGTATTCCGGCCGGATCTCGACCAAATACAACATCAAAGAGCCAATGTTCCCTCCAGCAAACAGACCCTTGATGAAGCGACGCGAAACCATATTGTTCAGACACTGGACGAGGTGAAGTGGGTCCTCGGCGGGCAGCACGGAGCCGCCACGCGCCTGGGAATCCCCCGAACTACTCTAATCTCTAAAATGCGGCGGCTCGGTATTGAATCCCCCCACGGCGCGACACCCGGCGAGGGCGCCACTAGCTGGGAGGCGATCGCGGCTGCGGCGGCGCGGTGAGTTAAAGAATAGGTTAGTTCCCATTAAGATCTTGGCGAATAGGAGAGCAGTATGAGCTCAACTTCACACTTAGTTGACAATGCCTGGGCTGATCGTGCATATGCATCCACAAAATGTGTTACTACGCAAGGCAGCGAATCTGATGTCCGAAGCGGAGATCTCGGCGTCCGCCTCGCCCACGAACAAGTTGGTCTTGAGGACGACCTGCTCTCTAACGGCAACTATTCGGAAATCATTGGTAATAACCCCAATATAAACTGTGCCCTGAGCCAAGTTGAAGCCGTCGCACAGACCGACTCCACCGTTCTAATCGTAGGAGAGACGGGCACGGGAAAGGAGCTTATTGCGCGAGCCGTCCACGAGCAGAGCCTGCGAACGGGTCGACCCTTTATCAAGTTAAATTGTGCTGCCCTGCCTACCGAACTCATCGAGAGCGAGCTTCTTGGCCACGAGCGAGGTGCCTTCACAGGGGCCTTAAACCAGAAAATTGGCAGGTTCGAAGCTGCAGACAAGGGTACGCTATTTCTCGACGAAATCGGCGATTTGCCACTTGAAGTGCAACCGAAGCTGCTTCGCCTTTTGCAGGAGCGTGAGTTTGAGCGACTCGGAAGCAATCATACACGCAGCGTAGATGTCCGGCTCGTGGCGGCAACAAATCAGAACCTGGAACAGCTGGTTGCAGAACACAGGTTCCGAGATGACCTATTCTACCGTTTGAACATTTTCCCTATAACACTTCCACCTCTGAGGGCGCGAGCCAGTGACATTCCACTCCTGGTACAACACTTCGTGCGCAAATTCGGCAATCAAATGGGCAAGCAGATTGATATTATCCCCGAATGGGGGATTAACGAGCTCAAGACGTACCACTGGCCTGGAAACATTCGCGAGCTACAGAATGTAATAGAGCGCGCAGTAATCCTCACCTCCGGCGACACCCTTAACGTCCCCAGATTTCTCCGGCAACAACAAACTCGCACCGCGAAGCCTCCGAGCCATCAGACGCTCCGAGATCTTCAACGCGATCATATCATCAGGGCTCTCGAAGAAACGAAGTGGAAAATTGGCGGACCGAACGGTGCGGCCGTGCGCCTCGGCCTGGCACGGACTTCGCTCATTTACCGTATGCGAAAGTTCGGAATTCCACTGCGTCCATCGTAAGTAACAGCGGTCAGCCGCAAAGTAATTGTCAATGAACTTCGCCTTTTCCATACCCAACTACTTTGCACCGTATTAGGTAGCATGTCGGACAGTCTTCATCCAAGATTTCCTCGATGATCGCGATATTGGCATCCGCGCAATTTGGACGCCTTCCCATTCCCGCTGTGCCAAGTTGAGTTTTGTCCACGCGTAGAGATCGCGATCGTCGCTGTTGGTCAGCAGCAAGTCGCGGCATGTCAGCATGTGATCGATTTCGGGGCAGCCGAACGAAAACACATGCAAATTGGCATCCGCGTCCGGCCCCTTGAACATGCGGTGCTCGTACCAATTGGGCTCGCGGACGCGAAGCAAGGTAGCCGGCGGACTGCAGGGTCGGCGAGTAGGCGTCTTCATCTGCTGAGTTGGCAACCACGAGGAGAACGTCAATGACTGGCTTTGCGGCGAGTCCCGGCACCGAAGTCGAGCCAACATGCTCAATCCGCAGCCTCCGGCCGTGGAGACCCGGATTCTGCCTCATGATCGAAGAGCACTGGCCAGTGTGGATCGTAATCGACAATCAGGATTCGGACCGACGCGATTAGATCCCCATCTCCTGAAACACTTCCGTCGCGATGCGGAAGCTGTCCACGGCCGCGGGAACGCCGACGTAAATGGCCACTTGCAGGAACACTTCCTGGATGTCGTTTTTTGTGAGTCCGTTGTTAATGGCGCCGCGCACGTGCGCTTTCATTTCGTTCGGGCGGTTCAATGCCGAGATCATCGCCAGGTTCAACATGCTGCGCGTTCTGCGACGCAGGCCCGGACGGCCCCAGCACTCGCCCCAGCAATAGGTAGTGACCAATACCTGCAGCGGCATGTTGAAGTCGTCCTCGGTCTTCAGCGCGCTATCCACATATTCGGAGCCGAGCACTTCGCGACGAATCTTCAGCCCCTTCTCAAACATCTCTGTTTCCACTTGCTGTCCTTTGAACTTTACTTGGTTCATTGCTTTCTCCTCTTTAACTCCTAGCTACATTCACGGTCGAAGAACGTCAAGGCGTTCTGGATTGATCCAAACGGTTTGCGCATTTACAAAGGCATGTGGACCAAAGCTAGACAGTTCGCGACCGTAGCCGCTCTTCTTTACGCCGCCGACTGGCACACGAGGGTCTGAGGCACTTACACCATTGATGAACACACCACCTGTATACATCTCGCGAGCCATCCTGCGGGCAAGCTCGATATCGTGTGTCCAGATATTGCCACTCAACCCGAACTCGCTCTCGTTGGCTGCTTTTACTGCCGCGTTGGCATCGGGTACTCGAATCATTGCCGCGGCCGGACCAAACGTTTCCTCGTCAAAGACGGCCATTCCTGGCTTCACCACACTGAGGACAGTTGGCGGGTAGAAGGCCCCCTTACCGGCACAAGGCGTCCCGCCGCACAAAAGGACGGCACCCTCCGAAAAACTATCTTGCACTTGCTTGTGCAGAGTATTGCGAAGGTCGGCGCGAGCCAAGGGCCCCATTTGCGTAGCCCGGTTCATTGGGTCACCAACTCTTATCGCTTGCGCTGCTTTGACAAACTGCTCTTCGAATGAGTCAGCGACTTTCTCTGTCAAGATGAAACGCTTTGCCGCCAGGCAAACTTGGCCAGCGTTGGTAAAGCGACCTTTGATTCCCGATGCAACAGCTCCTGGAATATCAGCGTCTTCGAGCACAATGAATGCATCCGAACCCCCGAGTTCCATCACCGTTTTCTTGATGACTTTTCCCGCTTCTGAAGCGACTGCGGAGCCGGCCCTAATGCTTCCAGTGACTGAAACACCTTGAATGCGATCGTCATTGATAACGTTTACTATGTCCTCCGTCTTGAGGATCAAATTCTGTAATACTCCTTCGGGATATCCGGCTTCGAGCATCACGCGTTCCAGTTCGAGCGAACTCCGCTGAGTGTTCGGTGCGTGTTTAATGAGAATGACGTTGCCGGCTAACAAGGTTGGCAAACCCATCCGTGTCGCCTGCCATAGGGGGAAGTTCCACGGCATAATGCCGAGGATGAGACCAAGCGGGTGAAAGGAAACATAAGCTTCGACCGCGCCCGTTGGAGCAGGCGCGTCCGCGAGCAGCTGGGGACCGTGCTCGGCGTACCAGTCAGCTTCCGATGCGCACTTTTCGACCTCAGCTTCGGCTTCGGAGAGAATCTTCCCCATCTCCGTGGTGATTACTTTGGCGAGTTGCGCTTTGCTTTTGCGCAGCATAGCCGCAAAATTGCACAATAGCTTTGCTCTATCGAATATAGGGAGGCGGCTGTACGACTTGAAGGCCTTATCAGCTCGAGCGATGACGGCTTCAGTTTCTTGTGAAGTAAAGTAAACAAACTCTTCAATCTGCTCATCGGTTGCCGGGTTGATGGTGGCGAAGTGCGATGAATTCATTATTTTGCTCTCCTAAAAAAGGCTAA
>DASXLY010000025.1:0-14162 GCA_036495975.1 Occallatibacter sp.
AGAGGCATCGGCGGAAATTGGAGAAGATGATGTCCCGTATTGCTCCTGTTGTTTCGTCCAAAGTTGATGCAAAAACTGCGGCCGTTCTTTCCCAGGTGAAGGCGAGCCTGGGAATGGTCCCCAACCTCTTTATCACGCTGGCACATGCTCCTGTGGCTTTGGAAGGATACCTGTCCCTGTCGAAGACGCTCGCACGCGGACGTCTTTCAGCCGCACATCGCGAGATTGTCAATCTTGCGGTAGGCCAGGAGAACGAATGCCAGTACTGCCTTTCCGCTCATACGGCTCTTGCAAAGGCTGCAGGTGTGAGCGAGGCGGACGCCCTGAAGGCGCGTGTCGGGAATGGCGAGGAATCCTTCGAGGGTGCGCTGGCATCATTCGCGAAGAAGATCGTTCATCAGCGCGGTCATGTTTCGGACGCGGATGTAGAGAACGCGCGGAAAGCAGGGATTGATGACGGATTGATGATGGAGGTCGTCGCCAATGTTGCCGTGAATACGTTGACCAACTATGCCAATGAACTTGCCGTCACCGAAATCGACTTCCCTGTGGTCGAAGTCAAGCTCTGCACTTGTACGCAACTAACTCAACCACATTAAGGAGAAGCAATTATGAGCCGGGTCCTGTCAGGACAAGCAACCAGCGCGGAAAGACAAGCCACAGAATTTTCTGCTGACCGCTCAGCAGAGGCAAAAAGCAAGTTAACCCGATTTGCCGCATGGATAACTGATCGGAATGTCCCTTTCCTGGTCATCAGTATAGGCATGATCGTCATGCTTCTTTGGGCCGGATCTTTCAAAATGACTCGCCCCGGCGCCGAGGGCATAATTCCACTGGTTTCCAACAGCCCCCTGATCTGGTGGCACTTCAAGCTATTCGGTCCCTATGTCGGATCGGACCTTATCGGCCTTACCGAGTGGCTTGCCGCAATCTTGATGATCGCGGGCTATTTTCGCCCAAGGGCCGGGATCGTAGGTGGTCTCATTGCAACGGTCATGTTCTTTACAACCAGCACCATGCTCCTAACCACCCCCGGCGCGATTATCTCCGTTCCTGGAATTCACGGGATGAGGTACATGAGCAATTTGGGCTTGTTCCTTTTCAAAGATGTCATAGCTCTTGGAGCATCCCTCTACCTGATCAGCCATTTCGGCAAGAAGACAATCCTTTCCGAAAACAACTGCTAGGAGCCGCTTTGCTCTACCCACTCAACTGCAAGCTCATCAGCAGAAGGAATACAGTCATGAAAAATATCCCGCGTTATACCGCGATCGGTCTCGCGGCGATTTCGCTAGCGGCCAGCGCATCCGGCGCGCAAGATCTTTCCACTGCGACCGCTCCCTTGCCTCCAGACACGTTCACGACGTCGGCGCACTCCGACGCGTGGAAGATTGCGAATGCACTGAGCGCTGCGCCTGCGGCCATTGCTGAGCATGCAACGGTGATCGACCGTCCAGCGAACCCGAAGGATGACATGTCCCACGGAAGAGTGCTTCGCCAGGGAAACAACGGCTGGACTTGTATGCCCGACGTCCCCGGAAGGCCTCAGCACAACCCCATGTGCATGGATGACACGATGATGCAGTGGTATAATGCGACCCTGACCGGAAAAAAGCCGAACATCGATTGCGTAGGGTTGTCTTACATGTTGATGGGGGAGGCGAGGCAGGGACAGGGTGCCACCCCGGCCAAGGATCCCGCACAAGTCAATGAATGGTTCTATATCGGCCCGCACGTCATGATGGTATTTCCGGACAGCGCCCAAGATGCACTACGAGGCATCAATCAGGATCTCCCAACAACCTCCCTTACGTTACGCGCCTCAGCTCGTCGCCCAATGCGACGTCAGTTTTGGTCATCCCAGTCGCGAAGGGCGGCGACAGCATCAAGGAGCAGCCGCTGAAGTGAGATTGTAATGTAAGGCACAATTTAGATTTTCCGGGGAAGGCACATTTCCATCATCCTGCATCATCCTTGGACAGCGACGGTCGGATTAACTGCCTGTTTGCCACGGACCAGGTAAAAAGTTGTACCATCGTCTCGATCAAGTCTCTCCGGCAGAGTTGGAGAGGAAGAACGAAGTACGTGCACGTGACTCGAGTTTAGTTATATCTCCTGCCAGGGAGAATTGCACATGACGACTAATACTTCGACAGCACTGATCACCGGCGGAACGAGCGGTATCGGTCGCGCGACGGCCAACAAACTAGCGTCGCTGGGCTTCCACGTTGTGGTTGTCGGGCGGAATGCGGAGCGTGGGAAGAAAACGGTCGAAGAGATCCGCGCAGCGGGCGCCGAAGCGGATTTCATTTCGTCTGATCTTAAGGATGCGGTAAGCGCACGCGCAGTGGCGAAGAGAGCACTCGAACTCGGCAACGGGCACGTGGATGTTCTGATCAACAACGCGGGCACCTATCCGTTTGGGCCGACACATGAGATGACGGAAGAGCAGTTTAACCAAGTTTATTCACTGAACGTGAAGGCGCCTTACTTCCTGGTAGCCGAGCTTGCTCCACTGATGGCAAAGAGTGGCAAAGGCGCAATCGTCAATCTGTCTACCATGGCTGCAGATTACGGGGCGCCCGGAATGAGCCTCTATGGTTCGAGCAAGGCCGCCATTAATCTGTTGACCAAGACGTGGGCGGCCGAATATGGACCGAGCGGCGTCCGGGTGAACGTAGTGAGCCCTGGACCTACGCGCACGGAGGGTACCGAAGCAATGGGCGAAGGAGTGGAGCAACTGGCTTCCCAGGCGCCGGCGGGTCGCCCAGCTACCGCCGACGAAATCGCTGAAGCGATTGTCTTCCTCGCGACTGACCGTGCCAGTTTCATTTATGGAGCAAAGCTCGCGGTTGACGGCGGTCGCACCGCGATCTGATCACATTCGAGTGCTTAACATGACGCAGCCGGAAGAGTTTGATTTGGTCATCCTCGGTGGCGGGACCGGTTCGACTCTCGCTGCCTGGACATTTGCCAATGAAGGCAAACGGGTCGCCGTTGTTGACCGCAAGTATATTGGCGGATCTTGTCCGAATATTGCATGCCTGCCGAGCAAGAACATCATCCATAGCGCAAAGATCGCGTCTTACTTTCGCCGAGGTAAAGAATTTGGTCTTTCGCATGGAGGGTTCACGATTGATATGGCCGGGGTGCGCGACCGCAAGCGAAGAATGGTGACTGGGCTGAACGAAATGTATCTCGAGAATTACAGGAAGACAGGAGCAGAGTTCATCCTGGCGAGCGGACGATTCATAGCCCCCAAAACCATAGAGGCCGCGCTAAGTGACGGGATGACTCGTCAACTGCGTGGCAAGAACCTGATCGTCAGTACCGGGACGCGGGCAGCAATTGAATCCATTCCTGGTCTCGTTGAAGCGCAACCTCTGACGCACATCGAGGCGCTGGAACTCGACGAAGTTCCCAGGCACCTGCTTATCGTTGGCGGCGGCTATGTCGGGGTTGAAATGGCGCAGGCGATGCGGAGATTCGGCAGCACAGTTTCCGTCATCGACCGCAATCCTCGCTTGATGTCGAAGGAAGACGAAGATGTCTGCCAGGCTGTTCGCGACCTGCTTGAAGATGAAGGCATCGACGTTCATCTGAGTGCGGTGATTCAGCGAGTTGCCGGCAAGTCGGGAGATTCGGTGAGCATCGACATCGAGCAGAATGGTGCGGAGAGGACCCTAACGGGAAGCCACGTGCTGGTCGCGGCTGGACGCAGGCCAAATACTGAGGGGCTTGGGCTGGAGTTGGCTGGCGTGGAACTGACTGGCCGAGGATATATCAAGGTCAACGAACGGCTGCAAACGACTGCTCAAGGAGTATGGGCGATCGGCGAGGTTGCGGGCAGCCCGCAGTTCACGCACATCAGCGTCGACGATTTTCGTGTGGTCCATGCCAATCTAGCCGGCGGCAACCGCGTGACCACGGGCAGGCAAGTACCCTATTGTCTATTTACCGATCCCGAACTCGCACGTATCGGCCTGAGTGAAACGGAAGCCAAAGCGAACGGGGTTTCATATCGCCTATTCAAAGTCCCGATGGACAGCAATCTACGTGCGCGCACACTCTCGGAAACCCGGGGGTTCGTGAAGGCCCTAGTTGAGCTTGCCACCGATGGGATTCTTGGTTTCACGGCCTTTGGCGTAGGCGCGGGAGAGATCATGGCTGCAATCCAGGTCGCGATGATCGCCGGACTCCCCTATACCGCGCTGCGCGACGCCGTCCTGACGCACCCCACGTTGACCGAAGGCCTTATACCGCTGTTTTCCTCACAGGCGAAATCCCGTGCCTCAAAATAAAACACAAAATGAGCATCCTAGGCTGAGCCAGTCTGGCGTGCTTGTTTATTGAAACATTCTCTGCAGAGCACCGGCCTTTTTTGTGTAGGCTTAAACGGTACCGTGGTCTCAGCCCCACACTCAGAGCACGTCACATGTGTCTCGGTTTTCCGCGTTCCGGCGAGCTTCGCCTTACATGCCTTGCATCGTTTGGGATCGTTCTTAAATCCCACGTCTGGAAGAACTGCTGCTCACCAGCGGAAAAAACGAATACTGACCCGCAGTCGAAACACTTGAGGTCCCGGTCAACAAACGCCATTTGGCCCTCCATCCATCCGGGGACAAGCGGCTGCTAAATTGTCGAACCGGGTCGGTGACAGAGTGTGACCCGTTTTTGCGGGAAGGTCAATCGGCAGAAATCTGAGGGCAGACGCACCCGGTAACGTGGTCACGGGATGGCGTACAAGTCTTTGGGATCAGCTTCATTCCAAATAAAATCGTAGATACAGGCAGCCAACACGCCAACTGCCCCTTACGCACCTTTAACACCTCAGCAAGCAACGCTGATGTCAGCCACCTGGCAGCACACCTGGCGTGCGTCTGCTGACCATTTCAACGAGAACGAAGGAGAAATAAAACAGAGCTTGAGCAATTGGAATCTGAGTTTTAAAGCAGCAGCACCATTGCCACTACCTGAACGCGATGTCAGGCACTATGGCCCCATGATTGATTCGCGCATACTGTTCTACGAGCAAGCCGTCAACATCTACAACGATACTGGCGTCGATGTCTTCGCTGGGCAGTCAACATACGACTTGAATCTGCCTAAGCACGACTGGGAGGTACGTCCTCGGTCAAAGCCAGTGGATGACATCAAGCATGGTGCGTCGAAGGGTGGCACAGCCGAAGCGCTGCAGATCAGCGAACGAACTGTTTTCAACCTGCTTGCCTCAGGTCAGCTTCCCAGCGTCAAGATCGGCGGTTCGCGCCGCATATTCACAGACGACTTGAAGGCACTTGCCCGTTCAGGTGCAGAGATTCAGAGGGCAGAGTAGACATGCGAGTTGATCTCGAAAAGTTAGACGCTCAGATCAACGTCCTGGCAGATCGCAAGCGCGGGATCTGGGCGAATGAAAGTCTGTAAGAGCACCAGGGCAGCTGGTCAAGCGCCAACCACGATGACGACTATGGGCTGCTGGTGTTGTCGCTAGTGCATGGATTGACTGGTTTCACTAGGCAGCAGCTATTGAAGGCATCACCAGGGCAGCGCAAGATTAGGGTGAACGTTGTTAGCAACGACGCGACCTTTGCTGACTCTTTGCGTGCCATGATTGCGAAGGACACAAAGACGTCGGCAGAAAAGCCCTTTCGATCAGGTAAGAATCTGTTCCGGCTGCTGGCAAAGGTACTGGTGCAATTCGATGTCAGGTTCACCACTGATATCAAAGACGAGCACTTCGCCTTTCAGAGTTTGAAGAAGTTTGCACGCCAGACCGTGCGCGATTCTCGCGAAGTCGAGAAACTGCATCCCCTGCTCTGTCCAGTGGCCGTCAAGACTATTATCTAGAGGTTGCGCACCCCAACTTCGGTAGTCATTACCTGTGGTTCTAATTTCGCTACGGGCCTAAAGAAGGATGGGGCCAGCAAACCACGCGGTTGAGCTTGCTCCTGCGTCGGTACGGGGCTGACATTCCATTCGTGTTGGCCCCGTGAGTTTTCTACTTTGAGTTTGTCATCGACTGCGTACACCGTCGCTCATTTGTTTCCTGCTGGTTCTTGTTTCGCTGGTGGTCAGCTCAATTGAGTGGACGGTGAACGCGTGATTGATCACAGGGCTGCTCTCAACCAGCAGCCCATTTTTGTTACAGGTGAAGCCTATTGACGCCGGTGAAATCCGCTGGATTCCAACACACGACGCTCCGCGTCTAGGCTCTTGAAGTTTGAGTGAAGTGATTCAAACAGCAATTGCCCGTCTCTGTAGCCTCTGACTCGGAACCTGCCTTGTCGAAGGCTTTCACACGAGTAGGAGCGGTCACGTTCGACGATCAAATCCAGAGAAGAAGGATGTGCCACCTTCAAATGCTCTTTGAACTCTGCCGCCAGATGCCCACTTGGATCATCTGGAGTGATGAGAAACGCTGTCGCACAGATAGAACACCTGTATTGGCCTGTCGGCTTGCCTTCTCTGTCTTTGCACGGTTTGAGAAATGCTCGCTCCGGCACTACTGAGCGACCTTCTCCCGCTGCGTGGGGAATCGAAGAGGACTTGCTGGACAGCAGGAGCACGCAGCATCTTCAGTTTCGTCTATATGACGAAGCAGGATTTCACGAAGCTTCTTGCAGTGTTCACTATCCAAGCCCAGGTGTGAGTACTCTTCCATCACGTCGAGGGCGTATCGGTAGTCGCTCGCAAGGTCGGGAACGGTTTTGGTGTCCAACATCCCACCATTGTATCGAGTCACCTGACGCGAGCGGGTTCCGGTGAAAAAGTCCGGTCGTCCTCTTCTGGGAAGCAACTCTTAACGCGAGAACGACCGGCATTGGTGAATTACAACCATGCGTTGGCTTATCGTCTCAGATTCTTGTCAAGAAGGTGTGAAAACTGCCGGTTTCAAGGAATTGACTCCGGATTCGGCCCTGCTTTCAATCACTTGCTTACAAGAACACTTCTTGCGCTCGGATGGCTGGACTCTGCGACTTAGGAATGAGGGCGAGGCGGGCGGCAAGGAAAAGACGGCTCAGTGACATCGGGGAAAAATACTCCTAGCGTGAGAGAAATTTTCCGGTTCACTCATCTATTCCTGCCCGCAGGGCGAGTTGTGCCAGATCGAAATAAGAAAATGTTGTGAATGGGGATCCGGCGAAGATGCTTTCCTTGGTGACGTCCTATCCCGACATGGGGAAGCAGAGAGTCGTTTTCCTAGCGAACGCGTTGTGCCGCCTTCCGAAGTGGCTTACGCTTCGGTTCAGGTTTCACATTGCTTCGGAGCCAGTTCCTGAATTCGGTCTCGTTCAGCTTCCGAGCAGCGAGGTTCAGAATGGCCTGGATTGCATCTTCTTCACTGGCCGTGAAGCGATATCCATTCAGTTCGAGGAATAGCACGCCCACCAGAAATCCAGTCCGCTTATTGCCATCGACAAAGGGGTGGTTTCGAAGGATTCCGTCCGTGTAGGCGGCAGCCATATCGATGATGTCGGGGGTCTCGCCATACGCGTAGAGTTGCTTCGCACGGGCAAGAGCTGATTCGAGAAGTGCGTGGCTGCGTACGCCTGCTGATCCGCTATTGAGGGCTAGAAGTCGGTCGTGAAGTGCCAGCGCATCTCGCATCTCGATCCAGAGAGGTTCCGTCATTTCGAGAGTTCATGAAGGGTATTGCGGTAGCGCGAAATGATGTCCCCTGCCTTCTTCATTTTCTTTTCGAAAGTAGGATCGTAGGGTGTCAGCTGATAAGCACCGTGCGGTGCCTCAACGAGAAAAAGTCGATCGCCTGCATCGGCGTGCAGGCGGCTGACGGCTTCCTTCGGGAGTACGACTCCAAGCGAATTGCCAATCTTGCGAACTTTGAGTTCTACCATCGTTCGCCCCTTTCTATATCGGATGTTATAACATTTGTATCAACATGGCAAGTGACCTGTATCGCATTCGCTTCGATGAACACGTAGGTGCTGGTCGGTTTTCATCACGTTTGAGATGGGCTGCAAGGAAGGTCGGTTTCCAATTTGGAGAATGGAAATCGCAGTCCCGTTATGCCGGCTCCGTAGATGCAGATCAGTGCAACACCCTTCCGTCTTCAGAACTGGGGAAGTGGGTGGCTGCCGATCGCGCCGGCGCGGGGTGGTTGCAAGTGCTTTAAAGATTGGCTCCTCAGGTAGGACTCGAACCTACAACCCTTCGGTTAACAGCCGAGTAGTGAAGGCCGGAGTAGTAATGTTTTCAACGGAGTAGAAGGGAGAGACTGGAGCCATCGGAGCGTATAGGGCGCACAATTCGGCGAAGAATTCGGCGAAGTCCTGCGATGTGAAAATGCGGTCATAAGGCGAGAGCCTGCGACTCGAAGCCGCTTCTGGAAACCTGGTCGTGGACAGAACGGTTGATTGCCATTCATCGGTTTTCGTTACGCGAAGCTCGTTCCCGGTACCTATCCATGATTCAGCGCGCAAAACGAACTTCATGAATGCCTTCCCCTGTTCGCCCAAAGAAACCGACACGAGCGATGATGGCGGCGAGTCCAATTCCTGCGTTTGTATTACGAGGACCACTCCGCATCAGTACGCCTCGATGTCCTTTTGTCCCTCGACATGTTCAAGAGGCTTGTTCAAAAACTCACCGATGTACACGTCTCCTTCAAAGGAATTCAGCAACGGACCGTGTACACGTTTGGTGAAGAGCAGTCGCTGGCTGTTCGGGAAATAATGATGGATCAGGTCGTTATACAAGGGCCTGCACGCGTCATCCAAGCCGCCTGCACCAAGCAGTCCTGGAACGTTGTTGTAGTACGGCTTTTTGGTACCTGCCTTTATTGGTTTGACCCGCCAGGCGTTACAACCGCTCCGCAGACGTCATTCACATGAAAGTCAGCCAGCCAGGGCATAACGGTTTCTTGCTGCTCTATGATGGCTGGATCTTCGAAGGCCATCTTGTCTGAGCAATAAACAGACAGTCGCATGCCCGATATCGAGCCGCTCCCCGAGAACACTCCATCGAAATACGCCTTGACGTACGGCTCCTGTCGCCCATCGATCATATCGCTGATGATCTGAGGCAGCTCTATTATCCCGTCGTAGTCTTCCACCTTGTCGTGGATGATGCTCAACAGTTCGCTGCGTCCGTAGTTCAGGATTACTGTCTTGCCATCCTTCAACGGATAGCTGATCCTGAACACCTTGCCGCCAAGGCTGCTGAAGTAGCGGTGAAACCGATCGAGAAGAGTGTTCTCGTTGCTGCCAAGCACGGATGTCAGCGCTTCATTGAAATTGGCCAGTTCCTGCTCGTCGATGTTTACAAACTCCGGAAGGGGCGAGTCCAGAATCAATGAGCGGATGTGCTGAGGATACTCTTGCAGAACGGCCATCATCAGGCCACCGCTGTAAGAGATACCCATGAGATTGAGAGAATCTATGTGCAGCAAGCGGCGAAGGTCCTCGATATCAGCCGCGCTTTCATCCGTGTTGTAGGCAGAGAGATCAATACCTTACTCGATCAGCTTCTCGCGGCATTGTCTGACCGATGAAAGCACCGCATTGTCTATAAACCGATGTTCAAGGTAAGCCTTTTGAATCGCAGTCCCTTCGCCTTCACATTCGAGATTTGGCTGCGCGAAATGAGTTCCACGTTGTTCGAAAGCGATATAGTCCCGATCTCGTAGCCGAGACCTCCGGGCAATCGAAGTGACTGGATGCAATGAACTGACACCCGGGCCACCACCGGTATAGAGGACGGGATCTGGGCGCTTGGACGGGTTGTTGCTCTCTACATCGATAAATGGAAGCTTGATGGTCTTGGACTTCGAATCTTGGCGGTTTTCGCGGACGACCAGATAGCCGCAAATGAGTTTTATGGGCACTGCCTGCCGTGTAGATGCAGTCACTTGTCTCGATGCGAGGAACGGTTTCCTGTTGAGCATGGGAGATTACGGGCCTTACGAAAAGCAGCAGAAAAGTGAACCTTATCATGAATTTCTCGCCCATCCTCCGATTCTTAGCCATCTACTACAGCATCGCCCATAGATTGTCTATGCATAGAGCGTCAACTGTAGTCGTAAGTTGGCCACTGAAGCTCCCTACCTCACTGAAGCACAATCGCCGAGTCACTCACAAACGTTCAGAATTGGCACCGATATGTCGGCTGGTCACTCTTGTGTTCGGCTCAATGCGCTCGATCTTGGTCCAGCATCGCTTCTCGCGTGTCTGCTGCGTGAGCACTATTGATCAGCGCGTATGGACAATGGTCCTGTAGATTCGACCAGTCACCCAAAGCCTTGCGCTCGAGGCGGCAGCGGGTGAGAAGGAGAAGCGAAGAAATGGCTCCCACGTCTGTAACAACCACATTCATCCCGCTTCATGACCGAATTCTTGTCCGGCGTCTGGAAGAGGGCGAAAGCGTACGCGGCGGCATCATCATTCCTGACAGTGCCAAGGAGAAGCCGCAGGAGGGCGAAGTCATCTCCGTTGGCAAGGGCAAGTCCAGCGACGAAGGCAAGGCCTTCCCCTTGGACGTTGAAGCGGGTGACAAGATCCTTTTCGGCAAGTACTCAGGCACGGAGATCAAGATCGATGGCGAAGAACTCCTCATCATGCGCGAGGAAGAAGTTCTCGGCATCCTCAAAAAGTAGTTGTTACCGGACGCGCGTACCGCGCTTGCGCTCGACACGGAATCAGCGGAAGGGCAAAGTATTTCTGATAACCGCTGAACCATGATCACTGACTCCTAAGAATTGACAACTGAACTCGGAGAGATAAGAGTATGGCAAAGCAAATTCTGCAGGGCGAAGATTCCCGTCAGGCAATCCTGCGCGGCGTAAACATTCTCGCGGACACCGTCAAGGCGACCCTTGGACCCAAGGGCCGCAACGTCGTAATTGAGAAAAAGTTCGGTTCCCCCAGCATCACAAAGGATGGCGTAACCGTAGCCAAAGAAATCGAACTGAATGACCCGATGGAGAATGTGGGCGCGCAGCTGGTGAAGGAAGTCGCGTCCAAGACCTCCGATGTGGCAGGTGACGGCACCACCACAGCGACCGTTTTGGCGCAGGTCATCTTTCGTGAAGGCGTGAAGACCGTGGCTGCCGGTGCCAACCCCATGGCCCTCAAACGCGGCATCGATAAGGCTGTTGTGGTGATCGTCGGCACCCGCGACAAGGACGGCAACTGGACTGAGGGCGGAGCCCTCGGCAAGCTGTCAAAGCCCGTAGACGAAGGTTCCGTGGCCAAAGTGGGCGCGATCTCGGCTAATGGCGACCAGGAAATAGGCGACATCATTGCCGGCGCAATGCAGAAGGTAGGAAAGGATGGCGTGATCACTGTTGAGGAGTCAAAGACCGGTCACACCTACCCAGAACTGGTCGAAGGCATGCAGTTCGACCGAGGCTACATCAGCCCCTATTTCATCACTGACACAGAGCGCATGGAAGTTGCGCTTGAAGATCCCTACATCCTGATCTACGAAAAGAAGATTAGCAGCATGAAGGACCTTCTACCTTTGTTGGAACTCGTTGCCAGAAGCGGCAAGCCGCTTCTGATTATCGCCGAAGACATTGAGGGCGAGGCCCTCGCCACGCTGGTGGTAAACAAGCTGCGCGGCACTCTAAATGTTGCAGCGGTCAAGGCGCCCGGTTTTGGTGATCGCCGCAAGGCGCTCCTGAGCGACATTGCGATCCTGACCGCTGGCAAGCCCATCACTGAAGATCTCGGCATTAAGTTGGAAAGCGTCAAGCTCGAGGATCTGGGTCGCGCCAAGCGCATCACCATCGATAAGGACAACACAACCATCATTGATGGCGCGGGTTCAAGCACTGACATTGTCAGCCGTGTCAAGGAAATCCGCACCCAGATCGAGAAGAGCACCTCCGATTACGACAAGGAGAAGCTCCAGGAGCGGCTTGCAAAGCTCGTCGGCGGAGTTGCCATCATCAAGGTTGGTGCAGCGACTGAGACGGAACTGAAGGAGAAGAAGGCTCGCGTCGAGGACGCCCTGCATGCCACTCGCGCTGCCGTTGAGGAGGGAATCGTCCCCGGTGGTGGAGTCGCCCTGGTGCGCGCCATTCCTGCTGTCGACGCGCTCATTGAGACGCTCGCAGGCGACGAAAAGGTAGGGGCCCAGATAGTTCGCCGCTCTCTCGAAGAACCTCTCCGCCAGATCGTCGCCAATGCAGGGGAAGAAGGCGCGGTGGTTGTGGCCAAGGTAATCGCATCCGTGGACCCGCACTTCGGCTACAACGCTCTTACAGGGAAATTTGAGGACCTGGTAAAAGCAGGCGTGATCGACCCCACGAAGGTGACGCGCACGGCACTGCAGAACGCAGCCTCAATCGCGGCATTGCTGCTAACCACCGAAGTAATGGTAGTTGAGATGCCAGAGCCCAAAGCAGCAGCTGTCGGCGGCAACGGTGGCGGAATGGATGGCATGTACTAGAGCTCGTTTCGCCCTGGCAATCAATTTAGGGGTTTACAACAGTGGCTGTCTGCCCGTTGCCGCCGACGGTGGTGGCGCCTCCATTGCGCTGAAAAGCCTGTGGGTCAACACCTGAAAGTAATAGCCCATCACCGCCAGCGTCATCGCCATTCCGAACCTGTAAAAACAACCCTATGAACCGTCTGTGAGGAAAGTGAGTAACGACGGATGGACCTGTAGACTGCCGTTATAGTCAATGAAGCCACGATCCCGAAAGCGATTCATGAAATAGCTGACCCGTGACCGGGTTGTGCCGACCATCTCGGCGAGTGTCTCCTGGCTCACCTTGAGATGGACCGGTTCCGATTCCGGCTCTTGCCCAAAACTCGCCATCGCCAACAGTATTCTGGCCAGCCGTTTCTCGCTGGAGCTGAATACTTGGTCAACAAACTCGTCCTGGATTCGCGCAATGCGATGAACGAGATGAGAAACGAAGATCCTCGCGAACGCGGGCTCACGATGAATGCTGCGTGCGATACTTGTCTTCGTTATCCGGGCTATGCTGGAGGACTCGATCGCCGCGGCGGTTGACGGCCGCAACAAGCTCCTAGCCAAGCACCCTTCACCAAAGAAGTCGCCAGAGTGCAGCAGGGCAATGATTGCTTTCTTCCCGCTCTTCGATGTGGTTGTCAGCTTCACGTTGCCGCTTCTGATAAAAAACATCGCGTCCGATTTGTCGCCCTGGAGATAGACAGTCTCCCTGTTCAGGTATTCGCGAGTGGTTGTGCGAGTATCCAGTTTCTTGAACAAATCGAGAGTTGCAAGAGGGCCATACGTGTCTATTGCCATAGTCTTCTCCTGGAACCAAAGCC
Organism: Occallatibacter sp.; assembly: GCA_036495975.1. Classification (GTDB taxonomy): domain Bacteria; phylum Acidobacteriota; class Terriglobia; order Terriglobales; family Acidobacteriaceae; genus Telmatobacter. Next base: position 13,263 of record DASXLY010000025.1, read on the forward strand.
TCGCAAAGAGGTAGAGTCTACGGCTGGAACGGCCTTCCGAGCTAGTCGATCGCGCTCGGGGAAGGCTGCCAGCTAACGGGATCCATAACGACGGTGGCGACAACGTCGCCTAAACGGCGCAGGGGCTGGATGCGCTCAACAACTTCAAATTCGCTGCTCCTGATCTCATCGTTCAGCAGCATAGACATTGATTCGCAAATCTTTGGCTCGTCGTCCTCGAGAAGAATGCTGAATCACCGGTTCTCGCCCATTTACTACACCTCACCCGTTGAAATTCCGGAAGCTGGGTATTGATCGACGATAGAGCAGGGCGGACGCTGGTGCTGTTCAATAGTGCTCACGCCCGATGCCTGTTATTGAATTGAAATGGACGCAGGCAATGAGCAATATTGCTCATACGGCTTGCCGGGAAACTGTTAAAGCTAGATGAAGGAGCTACGCTGCTTCCCGTCATTCGACCCTAAAATGCAACGCGATCACCGCCATTGGCCGAAAGACAGAAGCAAGGAATCCCATGACAAATCTCGAGGCAAATCCAGAAACAGCTAAGCTCTCTGAAGCGGTCGAATTGATGCAGGCTCGTTCGGGCGAATTCAACTGGGTTTTCTTTACCGTCATTGCAACGTTTCACCTTGGGGCGATTGCGGCCTTGTTCTGCTTTTATTGGTCTTCGCTTGCCATCTTGCTCGCGATGTGGCTGGTGAGCCAGAACGTGGGCATTGCGATCAGCTACCACCGTCAGCTCACGCATCGAAGCTTCATCACTCCAAAGTGGGTCGAGTATGCAATGGCGATCTGTGGCTCAATGGCGCTGCAGGGTAGCCCTATTTACTGGGTCGCGGTGCATCGCATGCACCACCAGTTCACAGACAAGCCGGGTGATCCACACTCTCCCCGCGA
>DASXLY010000026.1:0-6163 GCA_036495975.1 Occallatibacter sp.
AAATATTTTTGACATAGGAGTGATTCGCGATGGCGACAAGCCTTTCGTACCGGGAGAAGTCTCTATACGCCTCGCTTGCAGCGGAGCTCTTGGTGTATGGCCCCTATTTCTTCCTGCACCAGCAAAATTCCGTTAACAAGGTCGCAGGCATGATCATCGCAATTATCGTGCTGCAAATGATCCTGCAGTCGATTATTGCCGTTTTGACCCGCAACCGCGTAACAGACGAGCGAGACCGTCTGATCGAACTCCGAGGCTATCGTGCAGGCTATCTGACGATCGCGTCCCTGATGGTCGTCGGACTGGGCATGTTGTGGTTTCACGCGACCGTGGGCCATCTTCGATTGGAAAGCCGGATGGTAGGGCTTCATTTCCTAAGCGTCTTCTTTGGCATGTTGGTCATCTCGGATATCACGAAGACCGTGACGCAGATTGTGGCTTACCGGAAAGCGCTCTGATGCCCGCCATACGTAACCAAATTCGAGAACTCCGGGCCATGCGGGAAATGACCCAGCAGGAACTCGCCGATCGAGTTGGCGTCACACGTCAGACGGTCATCGCGATCGAGCAAGACAAATATTCGCCTTCGCTGGAGACCGCGTTCAAAGTCGCCATTGTGCTTGGTGTGCCGCTCGAGCAGTGCTTCCAGTACGATCCACGCGGTAAGCGTTAGCCCACGTTAACTAAGTGCGTTGAACACCACGGCCTCTCCAAAACTGTCTCACCCTGAGCCTCAGACTCGCCAGACTAAAGTCTCCGTATCAATCCCAGGTCAGTCGCCTTGGTGTTACGCACAAGCAACAACACCAAAATCATTCCTACGAATGGCACGAGTCCTGCGACGATTACGATGGGATCGAAGGAATGACCGCCCGTCGATTGGTGTGCATCTGTGAAATATCCGATGAGCTTGAACGCAATAATCGTTCCCAGACCTGCGCCTGTTCCGCTCATTCCGCTTACGGAAGCCACGGACGCGTTTCCGAAAAGATCGGCGGGCAGCACGTTCGCCATGGTCGAGAATGCGGCGAAAGAAAATGTGGCACTGCCAAACAGGAATGCGATGAGGTACAGGCTATTTGTAAAGATGGTAGGAATCAGCATGGTGACACCAATGCCACCAAAGATGACCAGCGCTTTTCGAGCGGCGCCGAGCGACCACCCCCGCTTGATCAGATAGCCAGAGAGGGATCCTCCGAAGAAGTTTCCCAGATCGGCAGCGATGAATGGTATCCAGATTGCGACCAAGCTAGTCTTGAGCTCAATGCCTTTTGCGACCAGATAGATTGGGAACCAGTCTGTGACGAAAAACCAAACCGGATCTGTGAATAGCTTGGCAACGATGATTCCCCAGGTCTGCGGGAGTTTTAGGAGGTCGCGCCATCGCGGACGCACAGGGTTTTTCCCTTGCAGATCGTCCTCCCTCTTGTCGGCCACGATGTATTCAAGCTCTGCCTGGCTTATGCGGTTATGTTTCTCCGGCGGTTGGTAGAGCCAGCGCCAACCGATCAACCACAGGAAGCCCAGAAGACCCGGGATCATGAATGCCGGACGCCAGCCCCAACGAAAGTAGATCGAGAGAATGATGAAGGGGGCTATGGCGGCACCAACGGAGGAGCCACTATCGAAGAATGCCGTGGCTAGTGCGCGCTCCTTCTTAGGGAACCACTCCGAGACTGCTTTGGTCGCAGCTGGCCAGTTGGCCGATTCACCCAGTCCCAAGAGAAAACGGAAAGCCACAAAGCTGCCAAAACCCCGCGCGAGTGGCGTCAGCAACGAAACAATCGAGTACCAGACCACGGTGATGGTCAGACCCAATCTAGTCCCAATCCGATCGAGTAATCGGCCGAAGGCAGTTTGCCCGAGAGAATAGGCAATTCGGAACGCGATCACGATATTTGCATAATCGCTATTGGTCCAGTTGTACTGCAGCTTCAAATACGGAGCTAGCAGTGAGAGGGCTTGGCGGTCAATGTAATTGATAACTGTAGAGGCAAACAGTATCCCGCCGATCCACCAGCGTAAAGATCGGATGGGCCGAAGTTTAACGGTGGTAGTCCGCACCGATGTGATCAGAAACTCCGTGTTTCCGCAGAAGTGTGTAGCTCTGGATTGAGCAACGCGGCGGAGTTTTTGTCGAGGTATATCGTTGTCATGGGATGATTGCGCAGTATGGAGGCGGGCGCCATCGGACCGATCTCCCCTTCAAAGCAGAGTTGAATGGCTACGGCCTTGCGAGAATCGGGGGCGATCGCAAGTAACTCCTTCACTTTCATGATCTGGCGCACGGACATGGAGATTGCCTGTTGCGGCACCTGCGAGATATCGGAAAACCACGCCTCGCCCACCTGCTGACGGCGGCAGGCCTCATCGAGCTTGACGATGAGATAGGGCTTTTCGGTATCGAAATCAGCCGGAGGGTCGTTGAATGCGAGGTGCCCATTTTCGCCGATCCCGAGAAAGGCAATATCGACTGGCGCAGAGGCCACTGCTGCACCGACGCGGGCGACAACTGCGTTCGCATCTCCATCGCCGTCCAGTAAGTGATACTTCACTATCCCGGTCTTATTGATTAGCTGCTCCAAAAGCATTTTGCGGAAGCTGCCTGGATGGGTCATCGGCAGGCCGATATATTCATCGAGATGTAAGAGTTCCACCAGGGGCCAATCGATTCCCGGAGCGCTGGTGAGGTATCCAAGGAACTCCTTCTGCGATGCCGCGGTGGCAGCGATGACTCGCGCGCTGCCATTGTTATGAATCGCTTGCCGGATCACCGAGGCAGCATGCTCCGCTGCCGTTTTCCCAAGTGAATCTTTGTCCTTAAAGATCCTGAAATTCATTGTCATCGTCCTTTGCCAGTAATTCCCGTCAACGGCATCATTCACTACAATGCGATTGAATGCTCGGTGATAGAAGTGCGATCAATTGGATCGCGGTGAAGCTCCTATCCGACCGCGTAGTACAGTCATGGACGCTGGCGGCAGTATGTACCTGTCTGTTCCGGCGGGCAACGTGGAGCGCGCTGCAGGACCATCCGGATCGGCGTAGCCATCTCTGAGAGCCGAGTGCCAAGTGTACTGCTCTTTGCCGAAGGTAATCCTCTCGACCGGCCCAACGAAAGAGCTGTCCGTGTTGGCGTCTTCATCGTGAAACACGATGTTCACTGTGTGAGAGCCATCGTAGTCCTTGTTGATCAGCATCAGCGCCCACTGGCCATCCGGCCGCAGCACGGCATACGACGTCGCTAGAACGTGTCCCGCGGCATCCTTAATGTCGCTAGCCGCATTGAAGAGGCGGTGCTCCGCGTCTTTCGGCTCTGCCCACTCCTGGGTAAGCATCTGCGCAGCAAAGAACTGGGAGGTGCGCTGCTTGATTACATAGTTATGATCGGTTGTGAACATGTGATATGTTCCCCAACTGTTATCACAGGCAGGATGAGGCGTGGAGTAAGGCAGCGCAGTGTGGTAGAAAGAGCCTTTTCCTCCCGCCGTAAGGAAAGCGGGAAAGGTATCGCCCACCCATAGCGCTCCAAAAACATCCACTGCCACATCTGCACCAGGAGCATTGGTCTCGGAATTGAACATTGGAACGTTGGGTGGCAATCCGTCATCACGCCAAACCTGCACGATGTGAGTCAGGAGCTCCGGTTCCTTGTAGAGATTGCTCCAAGGTCCCTGGCATGTTCCATCGTAGTAGGGATAGTGCTCGTATGACATGAATGACAGGTCCGCAAGTCGGCCGTGTGCCTTCAGGTATTCCAGAAAGCGTTTGAACCATGAAGTCTCGCCATGCGCATCCGGCCAGACTTTGATGTCTTCGCTCACTCCTTCAAAGACTGGCCCCCCGAGTTGGAGAGAGGGGTCAACTTTGTGTAGAGCCGTGGCCCACTGCAGATACAGCGCGGCGTAGTCTTCGGGTCCCATGTACTGGCCATCCGGCTCTTCGCCCATCTCGATTCGTGAGATCGGGTATCCGCGCGTCTTCAAATATGTAATCTCCGCCGCTGCGTCTTCCGGAGTGCTATAGAGCATTGCCACTGGGACCATAGCCGGCAATCCTCTCGTAATGCCGCTGGTAAAGAACAGGTCAAATCCAACCTGATCCCCCGACTCCATTCGATCAGGTATGACGTAGAGGTCGGAGGGTTCGTGCCATGGGTCAATAGATGAGCTGTAGGTAAAGGACTGGTCCTGCCCCGGAGCGTGATGCAGCATGTCATGGAATTGACTGTTGTTCAGTGTTCCGAGATAGACCTCCTTGATTGCATATCCAACGCAATTTCGAACATCAGCCTTTCCGTGCGTATCGCACGTATTAGAAGACTCGGTCATTAGCACACGCACGTATTGAGTAGCGACGGGCGACGGAGAAAGCTGTAGTGTCTCGGTCCCGCCCTTTCCTTTTGCCACGATCCCAGATGCAAAGTCCCTCCACTCGCCGTCTTCGGAATCCATCGGATCGCCATTGCCCAGCCAATACTGCACTCTGTAACTTTTGGCATATGGCTCTGCCCATGCGACGCGGATTGCCGTCACGATCTGTTTTGCTTGCAACTGAATCACAATCCACTGCGGGTGGAGACTGTCGTCTTCGCCGGTGAATCCCTTTGTAAGATATGGATTGCTCTTCCAATAAGTATTGAGATCTCCGTCATCAAGTCTCGAATATCCGTCGAACTCCGATCCGGAGTTGCGCGTGACCCCACGATGCGGCAAAGAATACCCGTAAGAATGACGAATCATCTCTTGTGAAGGTGTTGGATCCCCAATGAAATAGCCTTTGCCGGAAGGGTCGCTCCAGGTCCCTTTCGGATTCCAATGCCAGGCCTGTACGAAAAGCTCCGTATTTTGCCGATAACTGACCGGACCCCAGCCTGCTTCGAGAATTTGTTTTATCTGATCGGGTCGGAAAAAAATATCGGTAGTGTTCGAGGGGATGCGATCAACCGTCGAGCCCAAGGCTCGAAGAGGACTGAATGTGTTTGCAACGTGACTAGGGGTAGCGTCGACGCGAATGGTTTGCGCGACAACGCTGATTGGCCGCATCAATGTGATCAGTAGCAGCGGGGAGAGAGCGAATGCGACTCTCCGCATGACTCCCGGTCCACTCGCTACCACTTCTCCCGAATGCACCCAGCTGAGACCACTCATCGGTCAGCCTCCTGTTTCTTCCGCGCCAGCAACTTGCGAATCTCGGCCAGCTCCTCTTTGCTGGCAGGATCCATCTCCAGAGCGCGTAACGCGAGCTGCGCCGCACTGCCTGCAAACAGCCGCTGGCTCAACTCGCGCACAAAGCGACGCTCCGTATCCTCCTTCGCCACCGCTGCGCGATAGACATGCGCCCGTGCGCTCTCGTCCCGGATCACCAACCCCTTGTCCGCCATAATCTGCATCAGTTTCAGCACGCCCGTATATACCATCGGACGCGACGCGCTGATCGCCTCATACACCTCACGGACCGTGGCCGATTCCTGCGCCCACAGAACTGCAAGAATCTCCAGTTCCCCTTCCGTAGGCCTGACTGTTTCTTTGGGCTTCATCATGTTTCGAGACGATATACGAATTACTTCGTACATGTCAACGAAGATCTTCGTACTACCGCTACGATGTGAAATCCCTCATCCGTCCGCCTCTACACAAAGGGCTTCCAACCGTTACTAAGGGCAAGTGTCTGACTCGCAGGCAATTTGTGTGGGGACGATGTGTATCACAACTGATCGACGATTTCTTCGCGTGCAGCGTCCCAGTAAACCCGCTTCCCGCTCCAATAGGACTCGGTCGCCATGATGCACACGATCGAGTGGGAAAACCCGTGATCGACTGTGGCATTCGGCTGTTTGCGGCTGCGCATCGACTCCAGCCAGTTCACGAGGTGGACCACATCGTCGTCATCCGGTCCGAGAGTCGACGGCGCCGGCGCTCCGGGGACCTTTACTGTAGCCGCATGGTCCGCTGCGGGACCGCTCAGCAGCGGCGCCTGCTTATACACAGGGCCTGAATCCCAGGGATCAAACTCGTGGCGGCCGCCTTCCTTCGTGAGGACGAAGATCGAAGCGCCTTCCCCGCCGTAGTTTTCGATTGTTCCTTCGCGACCGCAGACGCGCGAGAAACTGCGATAACTGTTCCCGAAGGTCGTTTTGTAGGTGTAGAGAAAGCCGCCGGGA
>DASXLY010000027.1:0-2999 GCA_036495975.1 Occallatibacter sp.
GCCGCCGGAAGGATGCGTGAGGCAGCGAGCCTTCAATCTGTTTCTTCGCAAAAGCGGAGCTCTCAGGGCTTGCTGCTTTCTTTTCTGTGCGGCCTTGGCGCATCCCTCATGAATTTCGGAGTCGCTTTCGGAACACCGTTGATTCAAGTAGCTCGCTCCTTTGGCGCAGACAGGCTCAACGCGATCAATGCGGTTTGGCTGCCACTCATGCTTGCCGGTTCGGTTCCGAACATCTCGTATTGTGCTTGGCTGATGAAACGGAATCATTCCGGACAGAGGTTCCGATTGGGGCATTCGCATTGGGCGCTGGCCGCGACGATGGCAGTCTTCTGGTTCGGAAGTACCCTGCTTTATGGACTGGCAGCGGGCCAACTCGGAGTTTGGGGTCCGATTCTTGGATGGCCGTTATTCATGTCGTTGATCGTCATCACTGCGACCTTGTTGGGAGTATTTACCGGCGAATGGAAGGATTACGGACCAGTTCCTATCCGCATTCAGTGGGCAGGTGTGACTGTGCTTGTGTTGGCGATTTTTATCCTGGCAGGGTCCGTCCGCTACTTGCACTAATTCAAAGCAGGGAGTTCGAACAGATGTTGGCTTTGTCACTTGACATGGGCGGGACACACATCGGCTGTGGAGTCGTCCAGGACAATCAGCTGCTAGGTTCATCGTCTCTTGATTCGGAGCGAGCAAAATCGCTCGAATCACTCTTGCCATTTGTTACGGCAGAGCTCAAAAAGATTTTGCGCGAGACTGGCGCAACTCCTGGAGAGTGCCACGGCATCGCGATTGGCTTCCCGGGAATCGTGGATGTGCGCAACGGTCGCATTCTCTCCACCCTGAAGAAATACGAGGATGCGATTCATCTCGATCTCAAGCAGTGGGCAATTGAGCAATTCGGCCTTCGTCTTCGGATGGAGAATGATGCTCGGATGGCCTTGCTTGGCGAACAATTCGCCGGGGCGGCTCAAGGGGTGCAGGATGTGGTCATGATCACGCTCGGCACCGGAATCGGCGGCGCCGCAATGATGCTAGGAAAATTGGTGCGTGGAGCGCATTCCCAGGCTGCATGCCTCGGGGGCCACTTGCCTGTGAACTACAGGGGGCACAAGTGCTTATGCGGCAATGTTGGGTGCGCCGAAGCGGAAGCCGCGGGCTGGTCATTGCCCCGGATAGTACAAGAAACTCCGGGATTCCACGAATCCAGCCTCGCCAATGTCGCGCAACTCAATTTTCAAATACTCTTCGCCGCCGCCCGAAACGAAGATGCTGTTGCGTGTGAAGTTCAGCTGCATTGTTTGAACGTATGGGCGGCCAACGCGGTCGCTCAGATTCACGCCTACGATCCGGAGTTGGTCGTGTTCGGCGGAGGCGTTATGCAAGATGCGGATGTCATTCTGACATTCGTGCAGAAATACGTGGAAGAGCGCGCCTGGACGAGCTGGGGCACACCTCGAGTGTGCGCAGCAATCCTGAGTGGAAACGCCGCGTTGCTGGGAGCGGTTCCACTACTATCTGAAGACCTCCGGCCCATCTAAACGGGTCGAGAAAACTCGCAGACCGGTCGTGACTGAACAAACGGGACTGGACATCATGTAACTTAAACAGTTCCGTATGTCTCTGCCAGCTATTCGGAGTGAGGCCGCTCGTTGCGAACAAATGCTTTGATCGTTGCACAGCTCTTTCCGATCGATTGTCCGGCTGGCGAGATCCTGTAGGCGCCAATCGCAGCCGGCACAATGAAGGTTTCCGCATAATGAACGACGAATGGTTCAAAGGCGTCGGTAGGACTCTCGACAACTGCCTCATCTCCCTCGACGAGGTTGAGAACATTGACGGTGTCCCAGGTTTCGTGAGGCGTCGGACCTGTAAACCAGTGTCTGCGAGTTTCGATAAACTCCAATGGGTGAAGTCCGGTGCGCTCTTCTTGCCATTCCGGGCCTTCGGCAACAGGTTCTATGTGATTGATCAGATTCTTTTGGACCCAATTGGTGTCGCGATCCCAGGCGACGTTCATCAATCCATGGTCGATATGAATCGGCCTTGGCAAACCATCCAAACCGAGCCGCTCCCAATCCCACAACTTGAACGTGAAGATGTATGGAGTGGCGCTGATTTCAAGGACCATACTGTTCTTACCTGAACAATGGATCGTGCCTGCCGGGATCAGAAAATGGTCGTGCTTCTTGGCCGGAAACTTGTTCACATATGCCTCAGCCCTGAAGGAATGGCCGTTTGTCTGAGCCGCCTTCAATTCCCCTATCATGGCGTCTCGATTTATGTCGCTCTTCATGCCAAGATAAACGCTCCCGTCCTCACCGGCATCCAGCAGGTAATAGCTCTCATCCTGGGTGTACTTCATCCCGAATTTGATTCGGATGAACTGTGTTCTCGGATGAACCTGCAGCGAAAGGTTGCCGCCGCCCATGGTGTCGAGAAAATCGAAACGAATGGGAAATTCAGCTCCGAACCGAGAGCAAACATTCTGGCCCAGCAACTCGCGGGGATGGAGCAGGATGAGATTTATTGCCGGAACTTCCACGGAAGTCAACCCGAACTTGACTAGCAGGCTGTTCTCCTCGGGAACGCAGTCGAAGCACCATGCATGATTCGGCACATCCTTCGGTAGATCGCATACCTCTTCCATCCAGTGCCCACCCCATGGTCCCGGGTCGAAGTAGGGAACCACGCGGAAGGGACGATGTACCAGTTGACTCAATCCTTCCCGCATGGATCGTCCCGTAACTAGTTTGGGGATATCGTTGTTTGTGTCGAGCCAATAATCTATACGCGAGAATAACGAAGCCTTCAGCCGGTCGGCCGCACGCCAATCCACAAAGAACGCTCGTTTGTATTTTAGGCCAGCGCTCTCTGCGAGGTTGTCGGCTCCAAAATTCCCGATTTCGTTACGGCGCTGACGCTGCTGTATTTCCCACCGCGCCATATCGGCGTAAAGAAGGAGGTCTGGTTCTGGTACAACTAAAGAGGCGCCGGTACCG
>DASXLY010000028.1:0-1593 GCA_036495975.1 Occallatibacter sp.
AAGCAGGCTGTGAGCTTCAATGTCGAGTTTCTGGCCGCCCGGGCAGCGTCCCTGCGCACCGATCAGGGCTATCACTTCATCTGCCTCGGGGACGGCAAGGAAATCTCTGCGCAGACCTGCCTGATCGCTACCGGCGTCGACTGGCGCCGGCTGGATGTTTCTGGTGTAGAAAGACTTACCGGTGCGGGGATCTATTATGGTGCGGCCCTGACTGAGGCCCGCGCGTGCAAAGATGAGGAGGTCTTCGTCGTCGGGGGCGCCAATTCCGCCGGGCAGGCCGCACTCGCTTTCAGCCAATATGCGCGCCGGGTAGTCATGTTGGTACGGGCTGCATCCCTCGAAAGCAGTATGTCGAAATACTTGATCGATGAGGTCGCTCGTGAATCCAATGTTGAGGTCTGGACAGGTTCGAGAGTTGTCGAAGCAATCGGCGACACGCGACTGCAGCAGTTGCGCATCGAGCGTCCGGACGGAGAGCAGACCGTGGATGCGACGGGGCTGTTCATTTTTATCGGTGCGGAGCCGAAGACCGACTGGCTTCCTCCGAGTGTGTTGAAGGATGAAAGAGGGTTCGTCTTGAGCGGAAACGACCTCAAACGATGTACGCAGTTCTCACGTCAGTGGCAGTTGCAACGCGATCCGTATCTGTTGGAATCGAGCGTGCCCGGCATCTTTGTCGCCGGCGACGTGCGTCACGGTTCGGTCAAGCGCGCGGCCTCCGCTGTTGGGGAGGGATCGATCGCGGTACAGTTCATCCATCAATACATGGCGGCTCGCTAGCAAATTTTATGCAGGGAAAGGGAACAGAGACAACTTCCAGCCAATGAGCAGTGATCAAGCCAGCCTACGTATCCAGCGCGTTCCTTCTGCGACTCTTTACGCAGATCTCCTTAAGGTGCCTGTCTTTGCCGAGATGACGGAAGAGAATCTCGCCTGTCTCGGAACTGTGGAGCTGATCGAGGCTGCGCCCGGCACCGACATTGTGCCGCCTGGCTCACTCTGCGACGCGTTTTACGTCCTGCTTGACGGAGAGGTGGAGATCCGCAAATTCGACAAGGAAGGCGAGCCGCCCCGGAGCATGACCATGGGTGCCGGCGAGGCCTTCGGAGAGATGGGCCTGCTTAAGGGCACGCGGACAGGCTTTGACCTGGTCGCCACCACGGCATCGCGTATCGTTCGCTTCGATGAGGAAGCCTTCTGGCAGCTCATGTTCTCCTGTCCACGCGTACGCGCCGCCATCCTGGGCAACATGGCGCGGCGGCTGGAGTCCTATCAGATCAACGCGGTCCACCGCGAAAAATTGGCGTCACTCGGCACTCTCGCCGCGGGCCTGATGCACGAGCTCAACAATCCTGGCGCGGCGGCACTCAGGGCAGCTTCGCAGCTTCGAGAAAACCTTGCCCGGATGCAGGAGATCGGCCTCCGCTTTACCAACAAACCCAAGAGTCAGGAACAGTTGGACTGCATGCGATGGCTGCAGGAGCAGGCCATGCGCCGCGACTGCTGTGTCTTGATGGGCTCACTCGAACAATCTGACCGGGAAGAAGCCCTGGCCGAGTGGCTGGAAAAATCCGGCGTCGAAAACGCATGGCG
>DASXLY010000029.1:0-19037 GCA_036495975.1 Occallatibacter sp.
CAAACTCTACCCGCTGATCTCGCACGCCCACAAGTCTCCACGGCATCCCTTACCCCCAGTTCGGAATCTATCCACCGATTCTGACTTGTAAAGAATGTCCTGATAACAACCTGTAAAGCATGTCCTGATACTGAACAATAAAGCTGCGATGAATGGGGCACAGCCTGGGCGAGCCTCGGCGTTCCTACGGGAATTTTGTGGCGCGAATGCCCGGGATCATTTGAATCTCATTTCTCTGGGCGAGGCCAGCGTGCTTCTACGGTTGTTCCAATGCCGCCGCGGGGACGGAACTCGCCGTGCACGATGGCCCAGATCGGGTCGCACGCTTTCACGACGTCTTCGAGGACCTGATTGACGATGTTTTCCTGGAAGATGCCCAGGTTGCGATAGCAGAACAGGTATTCCTTGAGCGATTTGAGTTCGAGGCAGCGGTCGCGCGGCATGTAGCGAATGGTCAGATGGCCGAAATCGGGCAGACCGGTCTTGGGGCAGACGGAAGTGAGTTCGGGGTCGTCGATCACGATTTCGTAGCCGGGAAACTGGTTTTGCCAGGTTTCAATCTCGGGAAATTTGAAGTCGAGACCGGCTTTGGCGTGGTCGTCTGTATAGCGAGGCTGGTGCGACATATTTCCATTGTACGGGGAACCAAGATGAACATGGCGTCATGCAAATTTCTGCTTCTTAAGGGCTTGGTAACGAGTCTTATATACTGGCTCTGGTCTCGTGCATGGTGACGGAACGAAAGCAAATGAACCGCCGATGGGTTTGGATTGGCGCGGTCATTCTACTGATAGCGGTTTACTTCGTGGCTCGTTCCCTTACCCGGGAGCGACTTCCCGTCCGCGTCGCCGAAGTTGCACAGGAGCCGCTTTCCAGCACCATCAGCACCAATGGCCGGGTGGAGCCGGAAGCCAATAAGGAAATCCATACTCCCGTTGCCGCCATTGTGAAGGCAGTGTATGTGCAGCCGGGCGACAAGGTGGCAGCAGGCAAGCTTCTGATGCAGTTGGACGACCTGGACGCACGGGCGAAACTGGCCGGCGCCGAGAGCGCTGTGAAGACGGCCCAGGCCAGCCTGGAAGCAACGACGCACAGCGGAACACAGGAACAGAGGCAAGCCGCCGCGGCGGAAGTTGAGCGGGACAGCCTGGAGCGCGACCAGGCGAAACACGACCTGGATGCACTGGTAAAGCTGAATGCAACCGGCGCCGCTTCTGCCAGCGAGGTTGCGGCGTCACGCCAGCGGCTGGCAACCGCGGAGGCGAATCTGCACGCAGCTCAGCAGAGCGCAGAAGGCCGCTATTCGCAGGCCGAGATTGCGCGGGCGCAGGCAGGGTTGCAGGATGCGGAGGCGAGCCGGCAGGCGGCACAGCAGGTGCTGGCGCAAACCGCGGTGCGAGCTCCGATCAGCGGCACAGTTTACAGCCTCAACGTAAGGGCAACTGAATTTGCGGAACAGGGCAAGTTGGTGGCGCAAATGGCAGATCTTCACCATCTGCTGGTGCGGGCGTACTTTGACGAGCCGGAGATTGGACGCCTCGCGGTTGATCAGGCTGCCACCATTCAGTGGGATGCGAAGCTCGGAACCATCTGGCACGGACACATCGAGCGCACCCCTTCCACCATCGAGCAATACGAGACCAGAAGAGTCGGCGAAGCGATCATTCACATTGACGACAGCCCTGACGGGCAGTTGCTTCCGAATACCAGTGTCAGGGTAACGGTAACAACGTCGAGTGAAGCCAATGCGCTAAGCATTCCCAGGGAAGCATTGCGATCACAGAACGGGAAGACCTACGTGTACAAAGTGAACGGCGACGAGTTGAAGAAGACGTTTGTCGTAACAGGCACGTTGAACATCTCGCAGGTCTCGATTGTTTCGGGATTGAAGAGCGGGGATTCGGTGGCCACCGGAACCACGACAGGGCAGCCTCTGCAGGAAGACGTGCCCATCAAGAGAGTGCAGTGAAGAAGGCCCTGGCAGTGTTTCTGTTATGTGCAGCACTCTTGCCTCTTTCGGCAGAAGTTCCGAAGGATGGGCTCGCACTGGCGGATGCGGCGCTGCAATCGGGCGAGGCGGACCGTGCCCTGTCGCTGCTGAGTGCGATGCCGGAGTCTGCTGATGTCCACAACTTGAGGTGCCGAACTTATTTCGCGCTGGGGCGCTGGGACGAAGCCGCCAGCGAGTGTGACCAGGCGGTTCGACTGAATGGTGGGAGTTCGATTGATCACCTCTGGCTGGGGCGGGCGCTGGGAGAGAAGGCAGACAATGCCTCATTTCTTGCGGCATTCAACCTGGCGAAGCGAGCACGCTCGGAGTTTGAACAGGCGGTGACGCTCGATTCCAGAAACGGCGAGGCATTAACCGACCTCGGGGAGTTTTATACATCGGCTCCGGGAGTTGTGGGCGGCGGCGTGGACAAGGCACAAACGCTGGTGACGCCACTCCAGAACGTCGATCCGGCACGGGCTCATATTTTGCTGGCCCGCATTGCGGAAAGCCGTAAAGACCTGGGTACTGCGGAGCGTGAGTTCAAGACGGCGGCGACAAGCAGCGAGCATCCGGCGTTTGCCTGGATGACCCTGGCCAGCTTTTATCGCAAGCACGAACGATGGGACGATATGGAGGCTGCCGTTGACAGCGGATACAGGGCAGCGCAGCACGACCGGAGGGCCGGAGTGGCGCTGTACAACGGCGCGTCGGTTCTAATACGCGGGAAGCGGAACCTGGCGCTGGCTAAGAAAATGCTGGAAGACTATCTGGCCAACTATCCGCGGACAGAAGAAGGGCCTGCATTTGAGGCGTACACGCGGCTCGCCAAGGTGAATGCGCAGCTTGGAGACAGGAACAGTGCATGGCAGGCTCGAGCTGAGGCACTGAAACTCGCGCACGACTACAGACCGGCGCTGGGGCTGAAATTTTGAGGGGCTTACGATCCACGATGACTCCGCGAAGAGGGCGCAGGGCCATTCTCCGGCTATGCGTGGCGCTGGCCGGGACTGCCTTGTCTGGAATGGTGAGCGCGCAGGTTTCTCTTGGCACGGTGGTCGACCTGGCACAGAAAAACAGTACCGGTGTACGTGTGGCTATGGCCGATGTGAACAAGGCGGCGGCGGTTCGTTCGGAGACCAAGGACGCTGTTATCCCTTCTTTGCAGTTCAATACCGGATTGCCAGTGTTTCCAGAGGTGGGTTTTACGGGATCTCCACCATCGATCTGGAGCGCGACGGTGCAATCGCTGGTGTACAGCATTCAGCAAAAGAAATACATCGATGCAGCGGCCTTGGGGGTACAAGCGGCGAAAACTCGACTCAAGGATGCGCGCGAGCAGGTGGCGCTGGATGCATCGACGGCGTATATCGAACTCGACACGCTAAACCGGGAACTCGACGTTGCGCACCGGGAGGAACAGGATGCCGGGCGCTTGGTCGACGTCGAGCAACAACGCACCGAGGCGGGCGTGGATGCCTTGAGCGAACTGCTGCAGGCGAGGTTGACCGCTGCGCAGGTGAAGTTGAAAAGGATTCATTTGGAGACCCGGGCCGCGAATCTGGAAAAGCAGTTGTCTGCCCTGACCGGGCTGCCGCTGGGATCGATCAAGATCGACCACGCGAGTATTCCAGAGATACCGGAGGTGCGTGCCGATTCTGAGAGACGCGATGTGCAGGGCGTAGAGGCCGCGCGATTGATTGCGAAATCTAAATTTCAGCAGGCGAAGGGCGACTACGAGAGCAACTTTCTTCCTGAGCTGCGGTTTTTCATGCAATACAACCGCAATACGAACATTCTGAACGATGTGAACTCCTTCTTTGCAAAGCCGCTGCCCGCGAACAATTTCGCATCCGGGGTTTCAATCCAGATTCCACTGTTCGATATGGGGCGGCGTGCGCACGCCAATGAGTCCGCAGCGGATGCTTTGCGGGCCAAGGTGGAGGCGGAGCAGGCGGAGAAGCAGAATGATCTTGCCATCTCGGATCTTGACGGAAGTATTCGAGAATTGGATGCGCAGGCCGAGATTGCGAATCTAAAGCAACAGATCGCCGGCGAGCAGCTAAAGACGGTACTGACGCAATTGAACTTAGGGAACGGGACAGGGGTTGGACCGGGATCGCAGCCGCAGACGAGTCCCAAAACGGAGCAAATGGCGCGGATCGATGAGAGCGAAAAGATAGAAGACTCGATGGATGCCGGGTTCGATCTGGCCAAGGCGCGGCTTAACTTGTTGCGAGCATTGGGACATATGGCCGACTGGCTGAATGAATTGAAGGGCAAATAGCTGTGATGCCAGTAATCTCGGGGGTACACAGCCGGGAACGGTCGGAAAACCACTCTGAATGTTAAAATTGTAGGGATGCCCATGCCTTTGAAAACACTCTTTCTGAACCCGCCATCGTTTGAAAATTTCGACGGTGGCGCAAGTTCACGCTGGCCCGCTACGCGCGAAATCGAGTCGTACTGGTACCCGGTGTGGCTGACTTACCCGGCAGGCCTGCTCGAAGGTTCGCGCCTGCTCGACGCTCCTCCGCATCACGTGTCGGCTGAGGAGACGATCAAGATCTGCAAGGACTACGAGTTCCTTGTGCTGTTCACCTCGACGGTGGGCTGGGAGGGCGATCAGCGCCTGGCGGAGGCGATCAAGGCTGCGAATCCGTCGATTCGGGTGGCGTTTGTTGGGCCACCGGTTACAACCGATCCGGATCGCGCATTGAATGAGTGCGCCGTGCTCGACTTCATCTGCCGCCGCGAATTCGACTATGCGATTGTCGAGTACGCGAAGGGCAAGCCGCGCAACGAGATTCTTGGCATTAGCTACAAGGAGAACGGGAAGATCTTCCATAATCCCGACCGTCCGCAGGTGGAAGACCTGGATGCGATGCCGTGGGCAACCAAGATTTACAAACGGGATCTGGACGTGACGAAGTACAACGTGCCATTCCTGCTGCATCCTTACATCGCGCTTTACTCGACACGCGGATGCCCGGCTCAGTGCACCTTCTGCCTGTGGCCGCAGACGCTGAGCGGTCATGCCTGGCGCAAGCGATCTACAGATGACGTGGCGGCGGAGATGAAGTGGGCGAAGGAGAACTTTCCTCATGTAAAGGAGTTCTTCTTCGACGACGATACGTTCAATATCCAGAAGGGCCGCACGATCGAGTTATGCGAAAAGCTTAAGCCGCTGGGGATCACGTGGAGTTGCACATCGCGCGTGACCACCGATCGCGACACCCTGAAAGCCATGAAGGATGCCGGTTGCCGGTTGTTGATTGTCGGCTTTGAATCGGGCGATCCGCAGATCCTCAAGAACATCAAGAAGGGCGCGACGGTTGAACGCGCGCGGGCCTTCGCAAAAGACTGCAACGATCTGGGGCTCGTGATTCACGGCGACTTCATTCTGGGCCTGCCGGGCGAGACGAAGGAATCTATCCGCAACACTATCAACTTTGCCAAGACGCTGGACTGCGAGACGATCCAGGTTTCGATCGCACACGCGTATCCGGGCACGGAGTTTTACGATTACGCCAAGGCCAACGGCTTCATCACCAACGAGAAGATGGAAGACGGCGGCGGGCACCAGATGGCGCACATCGAGTATCCGGGGTTGCCGGTGGACTACGTGATGGAGATGGTGCACCGCTTCTACGACGAGTACTATTTCCGTCCCAAGGCGGCGTTCCGCGTGGTCTGGAAGGCGATTGTGAATCGCGATGTACCGCGGCTGTATGTCGAGGCGAAGGCATTTATGAAGCTTCGCGCAGAGCGCAACAAGGCCGTCAAGCAAAAGCGCAGCCAACCGGCAAAACCGACAGCACCTGTGAACGCGGGCGCGTAGGGTCGTCTGCACAGCTTAACGAGGGGCGGGTCCGCCGAAGCGGATTTCCGCCCTTCTTCATTTCAGCTCCGCATGAAGGATTTCTAAAGAGAAATGGCGCATATCCGGCCAACGCCGCGGCAATACATGATTCTGGGACTGGTCGCGCTGTGCGCGCCGCTGGGTGACACCTGCCTTTCGCGCGGTATGACTTCCCTGCCGCCGATTACGCTGGCACATCCGTTGTCGCTGATTAGTGCGGTATTCACTCCGTGGATCGGGGCGGGGATTGCGCTGCTGATTGGATTCTTCGCGAGCTATCTGACGGCGCTGTCCTGGGCGGACTTGACGTACGTGCTGCCCGCAACGGCGTTTGGCAACGTGATCGTGGCGTTGCTGTCGAAGTTCTGGCTGCATGAAGCTATCTCCTGGCAGCGATGGTCCGGGATTGTGCTGATCACCGTGGGTGTGGGATTTGTGGCACATGGTCCATCGCTCACCGAGCGACCTGCGCCAACCGAAAATGCGGGCGAGTCTGCGGATGAGATCGCCGAGGAGCAAGTGCGATGATGATGCTTGCCCCAGGTGTAGCTCCGGGACCGTGGACAGCGGCAGGGATGATTGCCGCGATCGTGCTGGCGTCGACTACTGGTGAAGTGCTGACGGCAGCGGCGATGAAGTCGATTGGAGATCTCGATGAGATCCGCGCAAAATCTGGATTGAGTGGAGCTATCAAGGCGGTGGTAACCTGTCCGCTTTTCTTTGCGGGAGTGTTTTTTCTGGCTGTGGCGTTCTTTGCGCTGCTGCTGGCACTGAATCATCTGAACCTGAGCCTGGTGGCTCCGGCGTCGGCGTCGCTGACGCTGGTGACGAATGCGATCGCCGGGAAATTCTTTCTGCATGAGAATGTGGATCGGCGGCGGTGGGCTTCGGCGCTGCTGGTGTGCGTGGGTGTTTATCTGCTGGCGCATTGAAGCAGCCGTCAGTTGTCAGTTCCGGCTGTGCAGGCCGACACAGCAAAGGTTCCGTGGTTTGGGTCTCTTGTTCACGGCATGCCCCTAGCCCTACATAAAGCTAAAGGCTGAGAGCTGAAGGCTCAAGACTATAAAAACTTCATCAGGCCCTGTGGTTTGAGGTCCGGCGCGAGGAAGCGGCAGGTCTCGATTTCGCTGGCGCAGAGTTCGTCGGCGGCGATGTGTCCGGAGCGGGCAGCACTCTCCATGGTGGACGGCCAGCCGGTAGAGATCCAGTCGCCCGCGAGAAAGCAATTCGGCCAGGGAGAGATGGTGCTGGGCCGCTGGCTGTCGATTCCGGGAGGAACGCCGAAGGTTGCGCGGACTTCCTTAACGAGCGCGGCCTTCTCGAGCTTCGCTTCTTTCGCCTGCGGGAAGAACTCGGCGAGTTCGGTGAGAGCCTGATCGATCGCTTGCTGACGTTCGAGGGCTGCGAATCGCCGGGAGGCGGACTGGACGAGTTCGAGGTAACTGCCCTTGTGTTTGCGCCAGGGTTGCAGGACGCTCTTGTTGTACATCCAGTGGATTTCGCGGTCGAGGAGAACGGCATGGGGTAGATCGGTGATTTCGCGATCGAACCAGAGATGCACGCTGCAAAGCGGCCAGTGGGTAAAGGCCTCGGCTTGGCGTGCTAGCTCTTCGGAATGCAGAGTGGCGGGAAGATGCGGCAGCAACTTTTGCATTGCCTCGAACGGAAGCGCAATAACGAGGTAGTCGGAGCTTAGGGAACCTGTGCGCGTGGAGATCGACCATTGCGGTACTTCCTCGTCCCACTCGGCGGATTCAACATTGGTATTGAGGTGCACGGTTGAGCCGCGTTCTTCAAGGAAGGTTTGGGCTGCGCCGTAGAGTTCGCTGAGCGGCACGGAACTCATGCCCATGGCGCCGGCCTCGGCAGAGTTCATGAAGAGCTCGCGGATGACCTTGGCGGCATACGGAACGGCGATGGCTTCGAGATCGGCATTTAGCGCGCTGGCAATCACCAGGCGCCAGAAGCGCTCTACGGCGCCGGTGGTCTGCTTGTGGCGGCGCAACCAGTCGGTGAGAGTTTCATTGGAGTCGGCGGGGATCGGCTTCATCATTGCGCGGAAGGCTCGGGCGAGCGCGAGTTTGTCAGCGCGCGTGAATGCCTGCGCGGAGAGAAGTTTGGGCAGACCATGGAGTGGCGCGGGGAGCCACGAGGGTCCCAGGAGCGAGCGTCGCCCGCCGGGCTCGATCATAGTCATCTGGCGCGTCCAGTGGACCTTGTTCTCGACCCCGATGCGACGGTAGAAGGCGATGAGGTTGGTACAGCAACCGAAGAGCACATGCTGACAGTTGTCGATGACTTCGTTGACTCCGGGATGAAGGTAGGAGGAGGCGCGGCCGCCGAGGTAGCCGCGGCGTTCAACGAGATGCACTCGATAGCCGCCCTCGGCGAGTGCGCAGGCAGCGCTCATGCCGGCGACGCCGCCACCTATGACTGTGACCGTCTTAGGCTCGCGTTGTTGCGTTGATGCCTGCAAGCTTTCCTCAGGGGCTAACGCCCGCGTGCTTCTATCTGCCCTTGTCTGGTACGACTAAAGCCGCGCCATGACACTTGGTGCATTTTCGAGTGATTCGCAGCTTACAAATGCGTGGCCCGCTTCGTACCATCCCAATCTTTTTCATCCTGAAAGGCGCGCGACTGCCATGCGGGTCATGCCGGCGGCGAGAATGCTGATCTTCTGCACGGTTGGAACACTAGCTCTCTTAGTAAATACATCGTAATCGGCTCGCTCGATACGACAGAGCAAAGAGTGATAGATGGAGACCAGTACCCACAGAGCGGGCCGGCTCTCACGGTTGATGAGGGGCAGAAGCTTGTCGGCGGAAGCGTAGTAGGCCTCGGCGCGCCTTCCAATGCCGGCGAGAAGTGCGCGTTCGTTTTGCGATGGCGGTGCGACTTTCGCGCGGTGCAAGAGCGAATCGAGCGTGACGTTGTGCGCGGCGAGATCTTCGAGAGGGAGATAGACACGACCACGCTCGGCGTCTTCCGCGACATCGCGCAGGATGTTGGTGAGCTGAAAGGCGACGCCGGTTTCCTCGGCCAGCTTTTCGGCTGCCGGATCGTCATAGCCGAAGATGCGAATGCAGACGAGGCCAACAACTGAAGCGACGAGATAACAGTACCGATATAGATCGGCGAAGGTGGCGTATGTGTCCGGCGCATCGTCCGTGTTGGTTTTCAAGTCTGAGGTAGTGCCAGAGATGAGTTCATCGAGTAGGCCGAGCGGAATGGCGTAGCGCTGCGTGGCGTCGCGGACGGCAGTGAAGACCGGGTCGTCGGTTGGGCCGCCTGCCGCTGCGCTGTGCCAGGCGGATTGCCATGCTTCCAGATTGCCACGGCGCTGTTCGCGGGGAATGGTTTCGTCGTCGGAAAGGTCGTCGGCCTTGCGCATGAAGGCGTAGACGGCGCAAATGGCATCGCGTCGCGGCTCAGGGAGTGCGACGAACGCGTAATAGAAGTTTTTGGCTTCGCGTTTGGCGATGGCCCGGCAGGTTCGATAGGCCTCGTCCAGCGTGATCGTTTGCGGCATCTCTTGAGTCAAGCCGCCTTACCCCTCGAGCCCCCGAGTCGCAGAAACGGCAGAAACTTGCCGCTCATGGCGCGCAGCGCAAGCTGCAGTTTAGTACGTTTTGAGAGCGATGGCCGTGACGTAAGCACGTCGTAATCCTGATTTTCGATGGCGTTGAGGATTTCGAGGCCGCCGCGACTGAAAAGGTCGAGGTCGACGGCAAGGTCGCGGTCCACCATGCCTACGAGCGGCAAGCCCTGGAGGAAGAGATCGCGCGCGTAGTCGATCTCGTATTTCAGCAGGGCGCGGAATTCGGGGTTGGCGATTCCCTTTTCAAGGGTCGCATCGGTGACACCGAAGCGTTGCATGTCGTCCTGCGGGAGGTAAACGCGGTCCTTGGCCCAGTCGACACGCACGTCCTGCCAGAAGTTGGCGAGTTGCAGAGCGGAACACGTCGCGTCAGACAGGCGGAAGCGTTCTTCGTCGCGGTAGCCGCAGGTATAGAGGACGAGACGCCCGACGGGGTTTGCCGAATAGCGGCAGTAGCTGAGTACCTGCTGCATGTCGGCGTAACGAGTCACGAGTTGGTCCTGGCGGAAGGCCGTGAGCAGGTCGGCGAAGGGTGCCTTGGGGATTTCGCAGGCGCGGATCGTTTCGGCAAGTGCAACAAAGACTGGATGGCGCGCTCGGCCCTCATAGCAGGCATCGAGTTCGCGGTTCCAGAGATCGAGAAGCACAAGGGATTGGGCGGTGTTGCCCACCTCGTCGCCCAGGTCATCGGATACGCGGCAATAGGCGTAGATGGCATGGAAGTGCGGACGCAGGCGCTGGGGCAAAAACCAGGTCGCCACGTGGAAGTTCTCGTAGTGGGTTTCTGCCAGGTTCTTGCACCAGGCGCGGGCTTCTTCGAGGGTTGGGGCCTTTTCGGGAAAGCGATAGCTGGCGGGCAAAGCCGCCCAGCCGGCGGTGATGAGGTTTTCAGGCTTTTGATTTGGCGACGTCGCAGCAGTCATGACCTGTGAACTTCCTGCATTTCCCCCAGGGGCTGAAGCCCGCCAGTGTTTCCTAATCCGATGTACGGGCTGAAGCCCGTACCCTTCAAAACGGCACTGCAGCGGTTTCTCACGGGACGATTGCGGTCTTGATTTCGCTGGAGCGGTTCATCAGCTTCTCAAAGACGCGATTCAGTTCGTAGAGGTGAGCGTGGCCGGTGATGAACGCACCCGCCTGGAAGCGTCCGCTCGCAATAAGATCAAGCGCCTTGCGGCAGATAGCCGGGGTGTGGTGGAAAGTCGCGCGCAGCGTAATGTCGCTGTAGTGGATGCGATTGGTATCGAGTGTGACGCGTGTACCGACGGCGCATCCTCCGAAGAAGTTGACCGTGCCGCCTTTGCGAACCATCTCGACAGCCTCCTCCCACGCTTCGGGGACGCCAACCGCCTCGATGGCGATATCGACGCCGCGGCCCTCAGGGGTGAGAGCACGGGTCTCGCGGATAGCCTTCTGAATGCTCGTGGTCTTGATTACGTGCGCCGCTCCCAACTGCTTTGCTGCTTCAACCTGGCCGTCGTGCTTGACGATGGAAATGACTTTACAGCCGGCAAGAGCAGCGACGTGGGCCATCATCAGGCCCAAGGGACCTCCTCCGATAACCGCGACTGTGTCTTCAGGGTGGGGGTTGGAATCCAAAAATCCATGGACGGCGCAAGCCAGGGGCTCAGTGAGCGCGGCATGCTCCAGCGGAACGTGATCGGGAACAATGAGCGTGTTCTTGGAGACGATGCGGGCCGGGATGCGGATGAACTCGGCATAGGCGCCGTTGTTGAAGAGCAGATCGTCGCAGAGGTTCTCCTGGCCGCGCCGACAGAAGAAGCACTCGCCGCATGGCGCGGAGTTGAGCGCAACCACACGGCTGCCGTTGGGAAAGCCCTCGACGCCCTCCCCTGCCTCAACGACAGTTCCCGCCAACTCGTGTCCGAAGAGGGCCGGAGGGACGATCATGCGGGCATGGTAACCGCGGCGAAATACTTTCAGGTCCGTTCCACAAGTGAGGGCGGCGCCGACGCGGACAATCAGCTCGCCTTGTGCCGCCTCGGGGAGTGGCACATCTTCAATCCGGATATCCTCGCGGCCGTGCAGGACCGCGGCCTGCATAGTTCCCTGACGCAGTTGACGCGCGGACTTGACCGTATTCCGGCCAACCTGAATGACATCCTCAACTGTGTTCCTGCCAATGTGGAGGACTTCCTCGACGGTATTGCGGCCGATCTGGAGGACATCACCAACGGTGTTGCGGCCAACCTGGAGGACATCCTCGACGGTCGATCGGCCGCGTTGGCCGTTGCCTTTTACCGTGTTTGGCATCGATTCCTCCTCGAGCGGCTCCGGAGTTGCTCACTCACCTGCTCAATCGGGAAGGTGCCGCGGTTGAGAGGCTCAATCCGTGAGAAGAAGGAGCCTGAGAAGGCACGCCGATGGAAACCCGGCAGCGGGTCCATCACTTTGCCCCTCCGCCGACGGCAGGCTCAATCATAATCTTCATTGAGTCAGCTTTGGGGTGCGAAGCGATGTCGATCGCCGCAAGGGCCTCTTCGAGCGGGAATCGATGCGAGATCAGTTGTGTCAAGTCGAATCCGTTGCGGTAACCATTGAACACCAGATCGGTCACCTCGTCGAGAACGGCGAACGAAGACGAGTAGGACCCCATCAGGGTCTTCTCGTCCATACAAACCACCCCGGGATCAAAAGTCGCGTCGCCGCGCTGGGTCTGCGCAAAGAGCATCACTTTGCCGCCACAGCGGGCTGCATCCATGGCGGTCTTGATCAGTGCGTTTCCGCCGACGGCAAGGATGACGGCGTCGGCTCCGCGGCCATCTGTCTCTGCAAGGACGCGCGCGACGACGTTTTCGCTGCCTGCGTGGATAGGATCTTTGAGACCGAACTGCGCTGCAATCGAATGGCGCTCGGGATACAGGTCCGAGGTAAGAACACGGGCTCCGGTGCGGCGGGCAAGCACGGCATGCATCAGGCCGATAGGACCCTGACCGATGACGAGAACCGTGTCATCCGGCTGCAGGTTGAGCATCTTCACGCCCTTGAGCACCGTATTCACAGGCTCTACGAAGGCCGCCTGCTCGAAGGGAATGCCATCCGGGATCGGGACGACGCCGCAACTGGAGGCTACCCAATCCATGACGCGGATGTACTCGGCGAAACCTCCGCCGGAGGGTTCAAAGCCGGCGGTGACTCCGACCTTCTTGTAAAGCTGGCACTGGGCGGGGGTGCCTTTGCGGCAGTAGAAGCACTCGCCGCAGGGTACGTGGTGGTGGACCACGACGCGCTCGCCGCCCTTGAAGCGGGTGACGTGTGACCCCACTGCAACGACGGTGCCGGACATCTCGTGCCCGAAGATACGGGGGGCGGAGTGGGAACCGGTGTGAATCTTCTTTAAGTCTGTGCCGCAAATTCCACAAGTAGCTACTCTTACGAGAAGTTCTCCCCGGCCGATGCTGGGGACGGGCACGGCTTCGACGCGCATATCGTTGATGCCGCGGTAGACGACGGCGCGCATCGTGGAGGGGATATGGGAATCGACATGGCTTTCGGCGTTGGTGATTTGGGTAGCCATTCGTGGTAGGCGTGACCTCACTCGTTGAGTAATTCTTGCAACCGCTCCGCCATGCTTTGGGAAGCCTTTCTACTATTTTCGCCCATTCGGACCAATGCAGGCCATATCCAGGGCCTGGGGAGAGCAAAAAGAACAAACTTCGGGGTCTGGAACTGCCCTTCGGCGTCGATGAAGCGGTTGAAATCAGGCAGCTTCGCGTCGAGCGGGTCGCTAACGCCCTTGATGGCGTAGAAGGGGATGCCGCGGTTGGCGGCGAGGCGGGCAATGACGGCGGCCTCCATATCAACCAGGGCAGCCTTGTACATGGCGGCGAGATGGCGTTTTTCCGCCTCATCGGCCACGCGAGGGCTGGTGACGAGCCAGTAACGGCCTGCCCCAGCTTCACAGTGGAAGCGCTCGCCGGTGCGGGCGTCGATGACCCCGGCGACATTGTAGGCTTCGCCGGCATTGCATTCGTCGATGAGAGCCCCGGCCCAGCCGATGGAGAGGACGAGGTCGATGGGGCCGCCGTCTTCGATAGCGGTGAAGGCGCGAGTGGCCGCCTCAAGGCCGGTTCCGGCGCAAGCGGCGATCCACTCCTCTTCTTGATTGCGCTGAGCCCAGAAATGGATATTGCCGCGGGTGGAATGGGGCCAGCCACCGACGGCCGGTTTGAGTTCGCCGGGCATAGCGGCGATGATGGCGACTCGGGTCATGCGTTGTGTACGTGCTGCTGAAGGATTTTATAGAGGCGGGAGCGGTGGCAGCGAGATTCGTCGTTGCAGAAGCAGCCAATGCTGACGGGTGTGCGCTCAGCGATTTTGGCGACGAGTTCGACAGTCTGGCGGCCGGTGGCATCGGAAAGGAGTTCGCGCTGGTATCGGTCGAATAGTTTCTCGCGCTCTTTTATCTTCTCGGGATCGAGCTTGAGGATTTGCGAAACCAGTTTGGCTTCGGGCGCGAGGGTGGGCAGCCAGACGTCGAAGTAGCCGTCGGTGACCCAGCGGTCTTTTGGGACTCCGCGGGGCGGATGGCGCGTAACGCCGATGCGGAGGCCCTGCTCGGGTGTGGCGGGTGTGCCGATCTGGAAGGTGGCCAGGCGGAGTTTCGCGGTCATGGTCGTTCGCTCAGGTGATGATGCCCGTTCAGTTGGAAGTGAGGGGTGCTGCATGATTGGACTGGTACCGTGGCGCTGGAGTTAAACACCAAAGCAGATCCTTCGACTCACCATCCCCAAGCTGAAGAATACGCTTGGGCCCCCGTCCGCTCAGGATGACGCACAAACACCCTGAATAAGGCGGAATTGTCACGGGGCATAGCCGTTGGCGCGGAACCACTCGATGGCGGCGCGCATGGCGGGGTAGACGGGGAGGATTTTGAAGCCGAGTTCCTGCTGCGCGCGGGCGCTAGATGCAAACATTTTTTTACGGCCCATTCGGACCTCTTCCAAGGTGGCACGCGGTTCCTTGCCGCGAATTTTGCCGGTGATGAGTTCTTCGAAGAAGGCGTAGGTGGCGGCAATAGCGAAGGGGATTTTGGTTGTCGGCGACGGAATTCCGGTGATCGCGGACATCTTGTCGAGTATTTGTTTCAGGGTGAGGTTTTCACCTCCGAGAATATAGCGACGACCGGGCTTGCCGATCTCAAGTGCTGCGACGTGGGTTCGAGCGACTTCGGAGACATCGACAAGGTTCAGGCCGGTGTCGACGTAGGCTGGGAACTTGCGATTGAGAAAGTCGACGAAGATGCGGCCCGTAGGTGTGGGCTTGGCGTCATTGGGGCCGATGGGCGTAGTTGGGTTGAGGATGATGACTTGCTGGCCGTCCTGGGCGGCAGCGACGGCCTGTTGCTCGGCAAGAAATTTGGAGCGCTTGTAATGGCCAACCATGTCGCCAAGGGTCACGGGGGTGTCTTCGTTGCTCACGATGCCGTTGGTGAAGAAGTGCATGGTGGCGACGGACGAGGTATAGACGACCCGGCGGACCCGGGCTTCGCGAGCTAGTTTGAGCAGGTCGCGAGTGCCGTCGACGTTGGCACGGTACATCGCATCCGGGTCGCGGATCCAGAGGCGGTAGTCGGCGGCCACATGCATTATGGCGTCGCAGCCCTGGAGCGCGGGCGCATAGGAGTCGGGCTTGGCCAGATCGCCCACGACAGTGTCGCCGTCGATGCCTTCAAGATTCGAAAGCTTGCTGGACTTGCGAACCAGAAAGCGGAGCTCGGCGCCCTGCTCAGCGAGGGCCTTGGCAACGTGATGGCCTACAAACCCGGTCGCGCCTGTAACAAAGATCTTCATGAGTGCGTGCGAAGTTCATTGTAAGACCTCAGGCAGGCGAGAAGGATGGAGGCGAGCATGAATGCAAGAGCCCACAAAGACCACCGGTTCACGTCAGTTCCACCTTGTCAGCCCGAATGCATTGACGCCGGTGCGAATCTATCACGGGCGATCATCGTGGGGCAGGATTCTTATCGTACAGACGCGAGATCGTGGGACTCGAAGTTTTTCAAATGGCGCTGAACACTGGCTTCTCCATGCGCGTCGCCCACGCTTCGATACAGTTCAAGCGCGCGCTCGAAGTTCATCTCGGCGGTTTCCTGCTTGTGGAGACCGGCCCAGACAACGCCAAGCATTTCATAGGCGTCGGCCTCGTTGGTGCGATCGTTGAAGGGCTCTAGTTCGTTGATCGCATGTTGGAGCAAACTGATCGCTTTTTGGGCGTCGTGGGCAAGGAAATTTTCTGATGCCGCGATGTTGATCAGGGTCAAGGTCTCGGCGTGTCGATCACCGGCATCGTGGTAAGAGGCAAGTGCCTGGTTGAGGTACTCGAGTGATTTCTTCTTGTTCGACTGGGCGAGGTAGATCACGCCGAGGTTGTTCAGGACGACAGCCTTTCCGAGTTTGTCGCCGGTTTGCGCATGAATTTGAAGTGCATCGTGATAGAAGCGAACCGCCATATCAGGAAAGCCCCAACCGTGGTAGACATCGCCGATGCGCGAGAGCGCATTTGCTTCCATCTTCCTGTCGCCGGTTTCACGAGAGATAGTCAACGCCTGCTGGAAGTACTCGACAGCCTTCTGCTGCTGACCGAAGGAGTTGTAGGAATTTCCCAGCGCGCAGAGTGTGCTCGACTCGCCATCGCGATTACCAGACTTTCGATACTGATTGAGCACACCGGTTAAAACTTTTACGATCGGCTCCAACTGGCTGGCCATGCTGGCCAGGGTGCGAGGTTGCGCAGAGGCGCTTGTCAGGTTCGATGACGCCGCGAGCGCAGATTTATCCAGTTCGGAAGCTGCGACAGAGGAGAGGCCGGCGGCACCTTCCGTCAAAGGTCCGGACGGCTGGGCGTGCAGCAAAGATGCGGCGACCAGGAGCGATGCACCGGCAAGCTGAAACCTCGAGCGAGTGGGGAATCTCACGAGCGACCTCCGACGTTTTTGCGGTACAACTGGGGAAAGGCCGAAGTACTTGCGGCAGAGCGAACGAGAATCCCTGCTTTCGGAGCGGCCGCTGGAAGTTCATTTTGATGCATAAAAGCATTAACATCAATTGGAATGTTGAATCCTGAACTAAAAAAGGAAGCAGTTGTGCTGCTAAGCGGCGGGTTGGACTCAGCAACCGTGGCCGCGATCGCAGCAAATGAGGGTTATTCAGTCCATGCCCTTTCGTTTTCGTACGGCCAGCGGCACAGCTTTGAACTGGAAGCGGCACGGCGGGTCGCGGACTCGTTGGGGGTCGCCGAACATCGAATCGCCACGATCGATCTGCGCGTGTTCGGCGGGTCGGCGCTGACCGCTGACATCGATGTGCCCAAGGGCCGGGATAGCGAGGAAATGGGGCACGGGATTCCGGTGACCTATGTGCCGGCGCGGAACACCATCTTTCTGTCATTCGCGCTCGCGTGGGCCGAGGTGCTTGGGTCGAGCGATGTCTTCATCGGAGTAAACGCGCTGGACTACAGCGGCTATCCCGATTGCCGGCCGGAGTTCATACGCGCCTTTGAGGAGATGGCTAACCTGGCAACCAAAGCGGGCGTGGAAGGGCGGCAAAAACTGACAATTCATACGCCGCTTATGCATCTGACGAAGGCGCAGATCATCAGTAAGGGAGTGGAACTTGGCGTTGATTACAGTTTGACGAGCAGCTGCTACGATCCCGGCCCGGACGGAAAACCGTGCGGACAATGCGACTCTTGTTTCCTGCGGAGAAAAGGATTCCGGGAAAATGGGATCGACGATCCTCTGCCCTATCCCGATGCGCAGGCGGTGCGATGAGCTACGCGGTCAAAGAGATTTTTTATACGCTGCAAGGCGAGGGCGCGCAAGCCGGGCGACCGGCGGTGTTCTGCCGGTTCGCGGGATGCAATTTGTGGTCGGGACGAGAAGAGGATCGCAGGGCGGCGGTATGCCAGTTTTGCGACACGGATTTTGTGGGCACAAATGGGCCGGGCGGGGGCCGATTCGAGACAGCAAACGACCTAGCCGAGTCGATCCTGGGGAAATGGCCGTCAAGTCATGGCGGAACACGCTTTGTGGTTTGCACCGGAGGCGAACCACTGCTGCAACTGGATCGAGAGCTGATTGATGCCCTGCATCTGCACGAGTTCGAGA
Source organism: Occallatibacter sp. (assembly GCA_036495975.1). Lineage (GTDB taxonomy): Bacteria > Acidobacteriota > Terriglobia > Terriglobales > Acidobacteriaceae > Telmatobacter. The sequence goes on from DASXLY010000029.1 coordinate 17,579, forward strand.
TTGCGGTTGAGACCAATGGGACCGTTTTGGCCCCGGATGGAATTGACTGGGTTTGCGTGAGTCCCAAGGCGGGAGCGGGCCTGGTGCAGAACAAGGGCGACGAGCTGAAGTTGGTGTTTCCGCAGGAGCGGGCGCAGCCGGCTGAGTTTGAGGACCTCGCGTTCCGGCATTTCTTTCTACAGCCGATGGACGGACCGTTCCGCAAGATGAATACGGAACTGGCGGTGCGCTATTGCATGGCGCATCCGAAGTGGCGGCTGAGTTTGCAGACGCATAAGATTTTGGGGATTCCGTAGATGCTCGATTCCGGGCGATTTGCCCGCGGTGCTCCGTCGTTGAGTTCATAGAAACAAGTCATGAATGACGCGTTGCGTCACCCCGAGGACCATGAGAACGATCCGGTTCGGTTGCTGTTCTTCTGTTCCGCTGTGCGCTACCCGGGCTATTGTGCGAGTGCGCAAAGAAACAGAAGCAGATTCTTCGCTTCCCATCCCCAAGCTGAAGAAAACGCTTGGGGCCCCGTTCGCTCAGAATGACACGCCAAGTTGTTGGGCGCCTTTAAGGCCCGTGACACGCGTCGGCTTGTGGGCACCATCGGCAGAACTCTACCTGGGGTCGGTCGGAAGGACAGGGGTTCAGTTGAGCGAGGTTTCCCACCCATCCGGTAGAAGCACCGGATGGATGGGGCACAGGAGAATCGTCCCGAGAGGCCGCTAGAAGACGAGCTTGCCGCCGAATTGCAGTTCACGCGGATCGTAGGTGCTGGTGACCTGGCCGAAGTTGCCGTCGGTAAAGCCGGTATCGACACCGTTGAATTCCGTGTGATTGAAGGTGTTGAAGGTTTCGACGCGAAGCTCCAGGTGCGGATTCTCCTTGCCGGTGAATGGAATGCTCTTGAAGAGAGCAAGGTTCCAGTTGAAGAGTCCCGGACCAACCACGTTGTCCTTGCGCGCGGTGCCGAAGCCTTCGTTCGTACCGCCGCTCCACGGGGCCAACGGATTTGCAAAGGCACTGGTGTTGAACCAATTCGACACACTCTTCGATCCGTGAGGATCACCGGTCACATCCGGACGGTTGGTCGTGCCACCGCCCAGACCGAGCGTATCTGGCGAGTAGGTGATGTTGATTGGCGAGCCTGACTGGGCGACTGTCACGCCGGAGACTTCCCATCCGCCGAGGACACCGTGTTCCAGTGCGTTTCCGCCGTGGAGCCAGAATGGCAGCCGGTAATCGTAGTTGGCGTTGAAGATGTTGCGCCGGTCGAGCACACCGGAGCCGCGATCGTATTTCAGGTTGAACGGATTGGAAACCGTGCCGCCAGATCCGGCAATGTTGGTGGACCCGAGGTCGCCGCTCTGAATATCGATTTCGTGCGACCAGGTGTAGGAGAACTGCAGAGTCAGGTTGTGCCGGTTCTGCCAGCGGAAACGTTAGGTTCCTATCGGAACTGGCCGTGCGA
>DASXLY010000030.1:0-12210 GCA_036495975.1 Occallatibacter sp.
GGTGGTAAACACCGATGTTCCGCTGTTGAACACCGAGACGGGCTCGGTGGAGTCGACACTTACTTCCCAAGTCATGTCGCAATTGCCTCAAACCAACCTGGGAGCGGACTGGGAGATCTTCACCGTGTTGCTGCCGGGCGCCGCCGGCGCTCCAGAAAACGCTAATAACGCCTCAAATCCGGGCACTGTTGCGGCGATCAACGGCAATCTCCCCTTCGATAGCGTGCTGTCCGACGGCGCCACGACAACGCTGCCGCAGAGCGAGAACTCGGACGTCACGATCTTCGAGACTACTTCCGAGGTGAAGATCAGCAGTAATGGCTTCTCGGCGCAATATGGCCAGGGCGGCATCATCTACAACCAGATCACCAAGGGCGGCGCCAACCAATTTCATGGCGCGGGATACGAGTATTTTTCCAACAATGCGTTGAACGCCTTCGCGTATCAATTCGGGGCGAAAGGCCCTTCACAACCGGAGCTACGCTTCAACAACTTCGGCTTCTCCGTAGGCGGCCCTGTCATCCCGCACAAGATGTTCTTCTTTTTCGATTATGACAAGACCATCAACAATGGCAAGAGCCTTAACTCGGAGACGTTGCCCACCGGGCAAAATGCGGCCATGGCGAATGGTGACTTTACCGGACCCGGGATGCCTCTCCTCTACGATCCGACTACCCAGACGATCCAGCAAACAGGCACCCATACGTATACACTCACGTCGGGCGCGACCGTCACCCAACAGTGTCCTTGCGCCATCCGGCAGACTTTCGCCGCTGAATACGGCAATGGCAACCGCATTCCAGCCAACCTGATCAATCCGGTTGCCTTGAATTTTCAGAGCCTCATTACCTCATTTGCGCAAGGAGCGGTCCAGCAACCTGCCAATTTCGGCAAGTCGGTGACCATTCAAGGGGTCGACACTAACAACTATGCCTATGTCACTCCCACCATCAACCCGTTTACGAAATTCTTCGGCCGTCTCGATTATGACATCCGCTCGAACAACCGTTTGACGATGTCGGTGACGGAGAGCGATAACCCAGGATTCTCTTTCGGCAACGGGGAGCAGTTCTGTCCGGTCAACTGCGAGAACGAGGACATCAGCCGTCACAACGCGCAAATCTCCGATGTATGGAGCTTCAGTTCCAGCTTGGTCAATGAAGCTCGCCTGGGTTTTACCGACCAGTTGAATTTCTTCCTGCCCTCCACTTTTGGTCAGGGGTATCCTGCCAAGCTTGGATATAAGATCGCCCAGGTTGATCTTCTCCCGAACTTCAGTCCCGGCAGCAACATCTCGGGTTTCGGAAGTGGTCCACTCTCACCGTTTATCTATAAGGAATTTGTTTACGATCCGTCCGACGTGGTCACTCTGACCCGTGGGCGGCATATCCTTCACTTCGGCGGCGAGTTTCTGATCAGCCTCGACGACTCTACCCAGTACGGCTATATAGCTGCCGGAGCTCCCGGCTTCGGTGGCAACTATACCTCGGCGGGCGGCAACATAACGAGATCAGCTGATACAGGTAGTGCTGATGGCGCTATCGGCGGTAATGGCTCCGCCTATGCGGACTTCCTGCTGGGGCAGACGAGTAGCTGGGGCGCAAGCGAAACTCCAGAATTTGGCGCCCGGACCAAGAGCCCCCAGTTGTTCGTTCAGGATGACTGGAAGCTTCGTCCCAACCTGACGGTTAACCTTGGCTTACGTTGGCAGGGCCATACAGGCTGGAGCGAAGTCAAGGGCGACGAAAGCGTCTTCGATCCTACTGTCACGAATCCCGCCAATGGCAGCCTCGGCGCCATATGGTATGGATTCAGCCGCGCCAATGGCCGCAATCAACTGATCGCGCCTCAATGGAGCGTCTGGATGCCGCGCGTTGGCTTCAGCTATCAACCTATGGCAAACACCGTCATTCGCGGCGGCATCGGGGTCTATGCCTCAACCCTGAGTATCGACAACTACGGCGGCGGCATGGGCGCAGCTTTCGGCAGCAGCGGGTCAACCAGCGACATCACAAACGGCATCTGCCCGGTAGCTCAGATTGACAGTGACGGCAGCACGCCCGATATGACCGATCCTGGCTGTGGTGTTGTCACCAACGGAGTCAACTTCAATACCCTGACCCCGAATGCCTCTTATCTGACAGCGCCCACCACGGCAGATGCACGCAATGGCCAGAGCGTAACCCAGACCAATTTCCATACACCACTGCCTCATAATTTACAGTGGAATTTAGATCTTCAGCGGCAATTCGGAAACGACTACGCCGTTGATGTTGCTTACGTAGGCAATCATGGCTACGATGAAAGTTTCAATAACGTCGACCTCAATCAGGTTCCTCAAAATTTGCTCAGCGCGAACGACCTCGGCAACAAGCCGTTCCCTCTGTTCAATAACATAAATGGAACTATCAATACCGCCGTGTCCAACTACAATGCGCTCCAAGCTCAGATTACCAAGCGCATGAGCTACGGATTGCAATTCAACGTCAATTACACATGGTCCCACTTCCTCGACGATTTGGACTCGTCGGGATTCGGCAGCCGCGAAGGTTACCAAAATTACCAGAATGCCTTCAAACCAGCGGACAACTACAGCAACGGTAACTTCGACATCCGCAACATGTTCAAAGGGCAAGTGATATATCAACTGCCCTTCGGCAAAGGCAAACAGCTTCTGAACAATAGCCGTGTGTTTGATGAGTTGATTGGCGGCTGGCAGGTCTCGAGCGTGTGGGTCGTCGAGGGCGGCAACCCCATCGGCATCACAACCGGCGGCAATAATAGCTCCAACAACCAGTCGGGCGCCTATACGCAAGAGGCGAACCGGATTCCCGGCGAAAGCCTCAGTTTGCCTGGAGGTACCAAGCAGCGCCTGGGTGAATGGTACAACCTAAATGCTCTGGCGGTTCCTGCACCCTTTACCTATGGCAACTTCCTACGGAATACAGTCTATGGGCCGGGTGTCGTCAACGTGGCAGCATCGCTCGGCAAGACATTCAATCTCTGGCCCGAGCGCGGAGTAAAGTTTCAATTGCGCGCGGATGCGGGCAATGTCCTGAACCATCCCAGCTTCGGCCAGCCAGGAAATAATGCAATTGGACCTGGCCAATCCGCCCAGATCACGGGGGTCACGGTTGGAGGGAGACAGATCCAACTCTACGGGCGTATCTCGTTCTAACTCAACCTATGCACCATCTCCTCAAAGAAGATTCCCGGATCCATCGGTCCAGAGAAGATTGCTGACTTCGGGAGATAGGCGCCTGCATACAAGAACGAGAAGGGAGGCCTGAATCTATGCGCCCTTGCCCCGGCAGATTTATTACTTCGACGATTCGTAATTCCTGCCTAATTATCCGGTCCAGCACTACCGGCCTATTAAAAGTCGGTGCGTGCTCCTGCTCAGAAGGAGTTACTGATGCCCAATCGCAGTGGTCAGGTGGCAGGTGGCTGCCTTAGTCTCTGTTCAATAGAGTTGCTGCGGATTTAGTGTCGATCATTCGAGTCTTGACGTTTGCACCGGATCGCCACATACACGCCCTCGTCGATTAAGGCGACAGGAGAGCTATGTCCTGGAGGGATCTATTAGTCAGGTGACTTAAGAGAGGATATGAACCTAACAGCAATCTGGCGGGAATCGTCGCAGAGATGCGCTGACAAGTCGTGATTACAAAGCTAGGGACAGGGTAAAGACGACTGATTGCTGAAAGTCTGATTACAGTCAGGAGATCCTGTTAGTCAAAGGATTGTTCGTTTTTGGGAAACCCCTTCGGAGGAAACAGTGAGAGCTCTTAGCTATCCAGTTGTTAATCAGATTGGTCATGATAACTTTCTTCGGATTGTACGTGCGACGAGCAACACCATGTTCGCGCAAGCTTTCAGATTGCGGGCTGTTGGGTTCCTCGCAAGTCTGGTAGTGTTCGCAGTTGGCTTCGATTCGCAGGCTGCGGCGCAGAGCTACGCTGCCGTGCACGGCACGGTGATCGATTCATCGGGAGCGGTGATCCCCAATGCAGTCATCACGGCGCTGAACACCGGTACTGGGATCAAGACCGTTGCTCAGTCGGATAAGGGTGGCTATTTCATCCTTCCGCAACTTCAAGTTGGCGGTCCTTATACGGTGACGGTTTCAGCCGCGGGATTTCAGACTTTTTTTTCCACCGGGCTGACTTTGAATGTGAACGATAACCGCGAAGTGGAAGCCATGCTCATTGTCGGCGGGACGGCGCAGACGGTGGAGGTCTCGGCGACGGCATTGCAGGTGGAAACGTCGAACACGCAACTTCAGCAGCTTGCTACCGCAGAGGAGATCGAGCAAGTTCCTCTTGAAGGCCGCGATGCATCCGGTTTACAAAAGCTGATGCCGGGTGTAGTTGAATCTTCCGACCGTTTCGGGACCTCATCTTCCAACGGGAGTCAGACGCCGCAAAACAACTATCTTTTGAACGGCGTGGATAACAACGACGGCGCCCTGCAGAGCGAGGGGCTGGTAGTCAATCCTGATGCTCTCCAGGAACAGAACATCGTCACCAGCACGATTACCCCTGAGTTCGCGCGTAACTCCGGCGCGGTCATCAACCAGGTGATTAAGAGCGGCACCAACCAGATCCACGGGAGTGGCTTTGAGTTCTATCGCGATACTTTCCTGAACAACGGTAACTATTTCTCCCAGATTCGTCCCGACTTCCATCAGAATCTATATGGCGGTACGTTAGGTGGGCCCGTGCTCAAGAACAAGCTCTTCTTTTTTGCAGGTTATCAGGGCCTGCGCAACCGGACGGGCGCATCGACGACGCAAAACACGCTGACCTCAGATCAGTTTGCCGGCAACTTCACTGCAGATCTGAATTACGCGAGTGGCGCCTCGGACAGCGCCGGCCTGTCATCGAATCCAATTCCCTTTGCCATTAACAACTGCGCCGCGGGGACGCCATGGAACCAATGCTTCGCACCAAACGCCGGCGTCACCACCGTCAACATCCCCACCAGCCAGTGGAACCCCCAGGCTCTGGCTCTCACGCAGAAATACGTTCTGCCGGGAAACACCTTCATAGGAGCATCCCCGGCTTATGTGTACAACTCTTCCAATACGGCGGCATCCGACCAGGGCATTCTCAGGGCGGACTATACACCTACGTCGACGGACACCATCTGGGCATCAGCAGTGTTTCAATCCAGTCCCGCTTTCAACGGAATTTCCTTCGATGGCAGCAACTTCCCTGGATTTGGCCAAGTCCAGGTTGAACACTTCAAGCTCTTCAGTGGTTCCTGGACTCATACCTTCAGCCCCGAAAAGTTGAACGAGCTTCGCGCCGGGTTTTATCGCAACAACTTCGGAGCGGTTCTGCCCCAGGTCCCCGTGCAGCCGAGCACGCTTGGTTTTTCTATTACCCCGCAACTCGCTCCGGCGGCTCCTTTTATCGGGGTGGGGCAGTACTTCAATCTGGGCTTCAGTCCATTTGGCCCTCAACCCCGACTCGACACCAACCTCACTTACGCAGACAGCTTTACGTGGGTGCGGGGTAACCATACCTTAAAGCTTGGCGCGTCTTATGAACAATTCCGCGTTCATAATCCCTTCGGCTCACACAACAACGGCGACTACTGCTTCAACGGTGCCGGAATGTACAGTTCCGGGGACCCGCGATTGACTTCGCCCTCGGAATTCCAGATACCTTTAATCAGGAAAGCGGCGGCTTCATTGACGCCCTTTCCAGTGAAATCTACGCGTATGCTCAGGACAACTGGAAGGTGACTTCGGATTTCACCTTCAACGTCGGTCTTGCGTGGGATGTTGAAGCACCCACTCTGAACAAGCAGTTCGGCGGTACGGGCGTGACCTGCTGGTCAATAAGCAATGCGACATCGAATGTCTTCACTGGAGGGGCTCCGGGGCTGCTCTTCCCCGGTGATCCGGGCTGCTCCGAGACGGGCGGGCCAACTACCCACTATGACCACTTTGCGCCGAGACTCGGCTTTGCATGGTCGCCTTCCAACGGACCGGAGAAACTGATCGGAGGACGTGAAGCGCACAACTTCTCGATTCGTGGCGGTTTCGGCGTCTACTACAACCGCGATCAGGAGGAGCAGTCACTGCAAAACCTGGGCGATCCGCCGTCGGAATTCGCTTCAAACGGCGCAGCCGATATCGTTGGCGGCAGCCCGAGCTTTGCCAATCCGTATCAAGATGTTACCGGGAACGCCGCACTATCGGAGGCAAATCCCTTCCCATACGTCCGGCCGCGCAGGGGAGCGACACTCAATTGGAACCAATACACCGAGTTAGATCTTTCGGCCTTCCCCCCTAACTACAACGTTCCCTATACCTATAACTACAACCTGAATATTCAACGCTCGTTTGGCGGCAATTATGTTGCCCAGATCGCCTATGTCGGTTCGGTCAGTCACCGCCTTACGAATCAGAGCGAAGGAGACCAGGTCACCGCTGCCGGTCACGCGGCTTGCCTCGCCGCGGAATGCAATCTGGCATTTATCCACATTCAGAACCCGCAATACACCGCACAACCCGCTTTGGCGCCTAATGGAAATCCGTGGTACTGGTCAGTGGCCGAACAGGAATCAGAGGGCTCGTCGAACTACAATTCCTTCCAGGCGAGCCTGCAGAAAGCTCCGTCCCATGGGTTGCAGTTCACGCTGGCCTACACCTACTCACACGCGCTCGACGACGGTTCCGGGTATGAGAGCGGCTTTGGCGGCTCGACCGGCCGCATCATCAACTGGGAGCCCGGCTTCCAAAACCTTAACTACGGCAGTTCGGACTTCGATGCCCGGCATCGCCTGTCGGCAGGATACGTGTACACCGTGCTGGTAGCGGGATTCATGCGGAGCAACGCAATCCTCAAGGAGGCTTTGAGCGGCTGGGGCATTGGTGGTGTTACGGCGCTCCAGTCTGGATTCCCGGTTGGCATCAATGCAGCGGGGTCTTACAACCCAGGATGGTGTGATGTAGAGGAATTCTTTGGTTGCCCTGATGTTCCCAATATCAACAGCTTCTATGTCCGAAAGGGCAACATCAGAACCGCGGTGGACCATCAGTATTTTGCTAAGACGCTGTTTTCAGCTCAGTCGAACGGGACCTTCGGCAACACGCCGCGCAACTTCTTTAGCGGCCCCGGATACGACTACACCAATCTGCAACTGTCGAAGAACATCCACTTCACTTCTGACATCAAAAGGTACGTGCAATTGCGTCTAGAGGCCTTCAACGCATTTAACCACGCCAACTTCGCGCAGCCCTCGAGCAACTTCCTGAGCCCATCTTTCGGAGCAGTCGGCAGCGTGCAGATAAGCGCCGATCCGAATGGGGACCCGTCACCGGGGCGTTCGGTTCAGCTTTCCGGGAAATTCTACTTCTGAGTCTGTTGTGATTGGAAGCAGAACACCGAACTGGGAACCGGCAGGCTCTGAACCGCGCCTGCCGATACCTCCACATCCTCAGACCACTGCACTGCGGCAGCGCAGTGGCCGGAACCAAAATGCGAAGACCGGTTCGTGATTACTGGAGCAAGATTTTTTTACTTATGGATTGTGCGGACGACTGAACGGTTTGCACGATCAGTCTGGCGCAAGCGTCAATGCCCAGAGTGCTGTTTACACAGAAGTGGTAGAGTCCCCGATCTGACCAATCGTGGCCATAGTAACTCTTGGTATAGTCAGTGCGCTCGGAATCGATGCGGCGCAAAAGCGCCGGCAGGTTGTGCTCCAGCGGGTGGCGAAGCTTCATCCGAAAAACTCTTTCCGCCAGCGGCCCATATACCAAAACATGGAGAATTTGCGGATGACGTTGCAACACACACTGTGCGCTGCGCCCGATAATGACGCAATGGCCCTCTTTTGCGGCTCGCTCAATCACGTTTGCCGTGAATTGTTGCAACATATCGCGATCCACTCCGAATTCGGGCCCCTCTCCGACAAAGGATTCCGGACCGCCCTGGCGGAAGCTCTTCATCACTCGCTCCCACCAGGCACTGACGTGTTCGTCGGCCCTCTCAGCCCAGGCAGGGTCCACCTTTCCCATCGTCGCAACTCGTTCGATGATCTGCTTGTCCACACATACCCAGCCCAACAATTCCGCCACTTTGCGCCCAATGTCGGCGCCCCCGCTACCGTACTCTCTGGCAATTGTCACTACGTTGAACCTGTCCTTCTCGCTTGCCATTTTGCACTCCTTTTATTCGCGGGTATTCGCTCAACTCGACTCGCTTCCTGCGACCTGGCTTCTCGCCTGCGGTATCCGACACCATCCCGAGCCTTTCTAATGCACCGCATTCTCAGCGGAGGCGCCTTGGCCGGGTCTGTTCTTGTGCAGAAGGAAAGCGCAAGCGACCATGCCCATCGCCATCCAACTCAGCAACTGGTAGATGTCCTGATAAGCCAGTGTGGCCGCTTGCTGATTGAGCTGCTGATACATGACGCCATGCGCCATCTGGGCCGCCCCTGGGCCGCTATCGCTGCTGCCGAAAACGCTGGCAAGACCATTGAGTCGAATGGTGTAGGCCAAGTTACCCGGTTGCATGTATTCCTGCAGATGTGCCTGATGAAAGAGTGAGCGATTCGTGACGATGGCGCCGGTAACGGCGATGAAGATGCTGCCCCCGACGTTGCGAACGAAGTTGATAATCCCGGCGACCTGGTTGCTTGCCTCTTTCGGAAGGCCGACATAGGCCGCTGTGGTGATGGCGATGAACGCGAAAGGAATGGCCGCCATCTGCAGGATTCGGAGCCAGGAGGCAAAGCCGAAGGTCATGGTAAGCGTAAAGTGCGTGGATGTGTAATAGAATGCGCCGGCGAAGCACACAAAGCCGAAGGCGGCCAGATTTCTCGCAGGCAATCTACCGGTGGCCACTCCCGCAAGTGGCATAACCACCAGAAGAGCCAGCCCTCCGCCCATGAGCGCCTGTCCGGCTAGAGTCGCCGTGTAACCCATCAACTGTTGCAGGAACTGCGGTTCGAGCACCGTTGCGGCGTTCAGAACTCCGCCAACCAGGATCATAAGAAGGCAACAGATCGCGAAGTTCTTATACTTGAATAATTTCAAGTTCATGATCGGATTCTTGGCTCGCCACTGCCACCAGATCAGGCCACTCATTCCCACAATGAAGAGCAAGCAGGATATGCGGATGAACGTGGAAGCGAACCAATCGTTCTCTTCCCCTTTATCCAGCATGATTTGCATGCCACCCATGGCGACGGTTAGCAGTCCGAGTCCGATGTAGTCCAGTTTCCCGAGGTTTGCATGGTCGGGCTTAATCCAAGGCGGATCCTGAACCAGACTCCTTACGAGAAAAAAGGCGAGGATGCCGACAGGTAGATTAATGTAGAAGATCCACCGCCATGAGTAGTTGTCCGTGATCCAACCTCCGATGGTTGGGCCCAGGGATGGAGCGAGTACCGCCACGAGGCCATAGAGGGAAAAGGCTTGGCCGCGCTTCGCTGGCTCGAAAGAATCCGCCATAATGGCCTGCGCCATCGGTTGGAGACCCCCACCTCCTACGCCTTGCAAAACCCGCGCCAGCAGCAGTATCGGGAGTGACGGTGCGATTCCGCAAAGGAAGCTCGCGCCGGTGAAGATGGTGATGCAAAGCAGAAAGAAGTTCCTGCGGCCAATCACACTTGACGCCCACGCGCCAACCGGCAAGATGATCGCATTGGAGACCAGATAACTGGTAAGGACCCAGGTTCCCTGGCTGGTGCTTGCACCAAGGTCGCCGGCGATGTGCGGAAGCGCGACATTGGCGATGGAAGTATCGAGAACTTCCATGAAGGCCGCCAGTGCCACAGTTGCCGCAATCAGCCAGGGGTTGGCCTTTGGCTTCCATTGCACGCTAATACCGGCTTCTGGCATCCTGTTTCCTCTTTGTGGGATTGCTGATCAGTGAATCGCTCCCAAACAATTCCGTTCGCTGTCTTGCACTGGTTTGTTCAGGCGTTTGGGAGCGAGATGCGTAAGAACTCTTCGCATCGTCAAAACGAGTGAGTCGGCTTAGGGTGGAATCTCCTGATTGCAAACGTTCCAAGCACCACAAAAAGCACCGCAACAAGAAGCTGCATAACCAGAAGTGTGTTGATGGAATGCGTTGTGGACAGTGCTTTGAGTGCTCCTATGTTCCCGAATGCATGAGCCACCGCGACAAAGACATTCAAGTAGAGGATTATTGTGGCGGTCGCCGCAAAGACCGAACTCCAGACACCGGCCAATTGGTACCTACGCCACGCAAGAATCGCCGCACCTGCCACATAGACCGAGAGCATTGATGCTTCTTCTGCAGGCCGGAGGTGATAAGCAGAAACATTGAAGCTGGTTATGCTTGTGAGGAGGCTAGCCTCAAGAAAGCGAACGGACCACTTTCTCAAAAACTTTCCAGCAAGTAGACCGAACAAGACAGTGGCCCCCGCACCGATCGCCATCAGATTGAGCAGGACATGAATGAATGCGAAGATACTGAACACCATGGCGTCTTTCTCCTTGATCCCTCCCATCACCTCTCACTGTGCTCCGCGGCCAGCGCCGGTGGTGATGCGCTTAAGCTCGTTTTGCTGTTCGCCCCATGCGTTTTCCGCAGTGCTTCTTCGGCGATGACCGTGCGATGCGCGTTGATGCAGAGCCAATTGCCACGCGCATTTTGGTAGACGTGAGTAAACATGCCGTTACGAATCACTGGCTTTCCATGGATGCGTCGCAGCTCAGAGTAGGTACCGACAACGACGGCCAAGTCGCCATAGATCCGTACGTTTAATACCTTTTGATCTAGCGAGAGTGGCTCGCCACCTTTTTCAAAGAGCATGGCCATCTGCTGATTGCGCGTGGTCACATCACCCGTTGCTGAGACATCGACTAACTCCGGCGAGAGCACCAGTTCCAGTGCATACTGGTCGCGCTTGCCGATCGCTTGGCTCCAACGGTTCTCAAGTTGCTGGAATGCATTCGAATCGGTAGGTTGGGGTGCCTGAACTACATGGCTTGGCTGGGCAGGACAACCGGGCGCGCCGGAGAAAAGAAGGAAGGCCACCGAGAGAGCGAGACACAAGCGCCGGAACGGCTTCAAGTTCCTTTGCGCTTGGTGATTGTCGAAAAACTGTACCGCGCGGTTCATCGTTCACTCCTAAGTCACTCGCGTACTCAAAACTGCTCACCTCTTCTGGTGCACGATCTGTTTCGTTCCGCTAATTGCCGACCGTGCTCGCCTCGGCTGAGCGCGAAATCTTCACCATCCGGTTACGCTGCGCGCGTAGCTTAAGGAACGATCTTGCCTCCCGGTAGAGTCGGCGAAGATCCCGGTTTACGATTGCCTTCCACACCACGCGAGCCGCCGCTTTAGGCCGGAAGTAGTACTCGTCATAGAATCGGTGAACCATTTCGAGCACATAGTCAGTGGGGAGACCCGGGTACTCGATGTGGGCCATCTGATGGCCGCTCTCGTCGTTCATTGCCGCCGTGTGGACGATGAAGCCATTGGATTTCGCGTAATCGAAGAGTTCTGTGCCCGGAAAGGCATGCGCGATCGAGACCTGAATTGTCTCCACATCGAGGCCCTTGGCAAATTTAATCGTGTTCTGAATGGATTCCTTTGTCTCGCCCGGTAGCCCCAGAATGAAATCACCGTGGATCGTTAATCCCAGGTCATGACAGTCATGTACGAAAGCGCGGGCGCGGTCTACGGTCGCACCCTTTTTGATGTTTTTGAGAATTTGTGGATCGCCGGACTCGAAACCCACTATCAGCAAGCGGCATCCGGCATCTTTCATCGCCTGCAGCGTTTCACGGTCGGAGGTGACGCGCGAATTGCAACTCCAGGTGAGCCCTAACGGCTTCAGTTTCTCGCAGAGTTCTATCGTCCGCCCTTTCTGGATATTGAAGGTGTCATCGTCAAAAAAGAATTCCTTAACCTCGGGAAAAGTCTCCTTTGCCCATTTCATTTCAGCAGCCACATCGCTTGTCGACCGCTTACGCCATGCATGACCACTCAGGGTTTGCGGCCAAAGGCAGAAGGTACACTGCGCGGGACAACCGCGCGTTGTATAAAGCGCGATGTAGGGATGAAAAAGGAACGGCACGTTATAGCGCGTCACATCTAAATCGCGCTTGTAGATCTTTGTGGCCCATGGCAAATCGTCGAGATTGTCAATCTGGTTTCGGTCAGGATTGTGGATGATCTCATCGTTGTGCATGTAGCTAATCCCCAGAATCTCATT
>DASXLY010000031.1:0-4212 GCA_036495975.1 Occallatibacter sp.
ACCCCCTTGACGCCAGCCGTACGTTCATTAAGAAACGGGCCATTCGGTAAGAAACGGGCCATTCGGTCATTGCCATCGGGGTAGGGATGAATATCCGAAGAGCCAGTGTCCAAGAACTGCTCGAACAGAAGGCTCCCGCTCTGCTTCGATCCAATCGAATAACGCTGGCATAGCGTCGCGCACCGCTTCCCAGCGGGGAGGAACATAACGAGAGTTGAACAGATAGATTCGAGCAGGTGCCTAAAGTTTTTGACTGCACGTATTTGAAATGTGCTGTTTTACCTGGGAAAGCTTGCCTGACGAACATCGCGCCGCACTGAGCTGAAGAGACCTCATCGTAACGGACACACCTCCGGCCTAGTTATGCTGGTGGGCGGCATACGACTTTTCGGGTATTCCCCAGCGGGCTCGCCGCATCGGCGTTCGGGCCAGTAATAGGCAGGTGTCCGAAATGTTTTGTTGCGACAGTATTCCCAGTATCATTATTTAGCGGTTTCACTACTTAATTTCTCAGGGATTGAGGCCGGACCTGCAAAGGAGAACCTAATGCGCTTCAGGTCGATTCCAGTGCTCTCCTGCTTGCCAGCACCGCACTCTCGCAGACTTCCACGACGGCGCACACCAGCCCTTCAAAGGGCCAAATGGGACCTCGATCGGTCAGGTGACTGTAACACCAGCACCGAATGGCCTCAGATCGTCGAGACTTCGCGATGATGGTGGGAATGATGGGTGCAACATGCCTCTCCTCTCATCGAGAGAATGCCGGCTCGCAGCAAAAAAGGGACCATTACTATGGCCGCAGCACTGTCTGCCCATGTAATGCCGAAAACAGCGTGAACAACTAGTCCAAATAGGACAATTGCCGCCTGATACATGCAGAAGTCTGTTTGTCGGGCGTCGGTCATCATGGCGCCACTGTTGAGAGCCCTGCCAACATTGCGTTTAGCACGAGAGAGCATAGGCATGAAGACGACAGCCGCGGTCGTAACCGCAATTCCGACCCAGCTTGTGTCCTGCGTCCTATGATGGACCAAGTTGAATATCGCCTCGGCAGCAACATATGCGGCCAGGGTAAGCAGGCAAACACCTGCGATGCGAAGACTGACGTATTCCGCTTGGTGGCGCCGGTGCGGATTCATCTCCTGCGACATCCTCCACATTAGGGCGACTCCTGATATCACCTCGATCAGAGAGTCGAACCCGAATCCTGCGAGGGAGAGGCTCCCGGACCGTTCTGCTGAGATCAGAGCGATGGCTGCCTCGATGACTGCCCACGCAATAGTTAAGATTTCGAGATAATGTCCACGTCGGGCAAGAGACGCCCGATCCATATGAGAGGGGAGAGCTGTAGCCATTTGGCTTCCTTTCGCCCACAAAATAGGGCAAATTCCTCGATCACATGCCGCATGCGAGAGGAATAAAACGGAGACCCTGTCGTCGATGGAACAAGTTCAGCTTGCGAGAGGGCAACGTTAGAGAGAGCAGGTAGCCTGTGGAGGCGGGCGAATCGAATGGACGAAGGCTCGAATATGCTGGAAGGTCTCTAAGCATGACGATGCAGAGACAAACGCGGGCCGCCAAAAGAAGCCAAGGACGACAGCAATCACAATTGCAACCAATGTTGCGCCGAGCATGCAAAGGGAACAATGAGACTCGCTCGAACCTTCTCCAGGTACATGGATATGGCTCGCGGCAGCGGTAATAGCACACAGAATGCCGAGCAGCAGAATCGCCGCTAACAGTAAGCTCATCCATCCGCGATGGCGCGTCCGTCCGTGCATTAGCTTCGATTATTCCGCTACATTCCCTTGGACGTCAATGTAAGTCCGTTCGATATCACCTGTAGGACATCGGAGACTCGTCTTGTGCGATCTGGTAGCTACCTGCCATTCGATGTCATCGGAGTGATCTTGACGACGCTGGCCCGGCACCTCCGCAAAGTGCAGCTAACGGGTTCAAGATCCTTGCTCAGGCAAACCTCGATTGCGTCAGGTGATTGTTTTCACAGCTGAAATCCGGATTCCTTGATTGCCGCCAGAAAGAGCTCCACAATTTCATTTGGCTTCCCTGAGATTTCACGATCCAGTTTCGTGAATAATGGCGGAATTGTGATTGCGGAGGTTCTTGAGGGATATAAAGATAGGTCGCGGGCTCAGTACGCGGCTTCTTTGCTTACTGGAAAAACGCGGACGTGAATCCTCCGCTGGCTGCGAGCGGTTCAATTCCCTCAACTATCTCGTGCGTCGATCCACCGAGGCAAGCCGGTGCACAGAAACATATAAATTGGAATTACTGGAGAATCTTCGTGACACAATCGTTTCACTTCCGTAGGGGTGCTGTGGCGCTCTTGACTGGTCTTTCTCTTGCACTGGCTACCGCTGTCGATGCGCAGACCTCGCCTGGGCCGGAACCTTCCCCGCTGCCCCCGCCCATTGCCGCTCCGGTAGACACGCCTTATCCGGGAACGATTTCGCTGCTGGTGGATCTGACCGACGTTACGCACCGCGTGGTGGACGTGCATGAGACGGTCCCGGTCGAGGCCGGGAAGCTCACACTGCTCTATCCGAAGTGGATTCCCGGCACGCATTCGCCAACAGGCCCCATCTCGAAGATGGCAGGCCTCGTGGTAACCGCGGAAGGCAAGCACCTCGATTGGGTGCGCGACCCAGTAGATGTCTTCGCCTACCACATCGACGTGCCACAGGAAGTGAAGACATTGGATGTGAACTTTCAGTTCCTCGCTCCGCTCAAGGCAGGAGAGGGCCGCATCTCCTTCTCGTCGAACATCGTCGACCTGTCATGGAATGAGGTGGCTCTGTATCCCGCGGGACACTTCTCGCGCCAGATTATCTACGCTCCCTCGATCAAGCTGCCCGAGGGCTGGAAGTTTGCAAGTGCGCTAGAAGTACAATCGCAGCGCGGCAATCTGGTCCACTTCAAGGACACGCCATTCAATACGCTGGTCGATTCGCCGCTCTACGCAGGCGTCAATTATGAGCGTGTGGATCTCTCGACAGATGCGAACAACCGCGTCTACCTCGATGTCTTCGCCGACACGCCGGCCGAATTAGTGATGACCTCGGAAGAGCTGCAGGTTCACAAAAACATGGTCGTCGAGGCCAGGAAGCTCTTCGCCTCGCACCACTATGACCACTACGACTTCCTCTTCTCGCTCAGCAACACCCTGGGCGGCGAAGGGCTCGAGCACCACCAGTCCAGCGAAGATGGCACACGTGGAAATTACTTTACGGACTGGGCGGCAGGCGTCGCCGGCCGCGATCTACTGGCGCATGAGTACACGCATTCGTGGAACGGCAAATTCCGCCGGCCTGCCGGATTGTGGACGCCGAGCTTTGATGTTCCCATGCAGGACGAGCTGCTGTGGGTCTATGAAGGCATGACGCAGTATTACGGCAACGTGCTGACCGCGCGCTCCGGCATGCGCACGCCGGAGCAGGCGCGCGACCTACTCGCACAGGTTGCCGCCGGCTTCGAGATCAGTCCCGGGCGCAAGTGGCGTCCGATGCTGGATACGACCAATCAGCCGACCATTTCGCGGCGCTCACCGGTAAGTTGGGTAAGCTGGGAGCGCCCGGAAGACTACTACACGGAAGGGATGCTGATCTGGCTCGATGCCGACACGAAGATTCGCGAACTGAGCAATGGGCAAAAGTCGCTTGATGATTTTGCGAAGCTGTTCTTCGGCGTGGACAACGGCAGCTACATCACGAAGACGTATACCTTCGACGATCTGGTGGAGGCGTTGAACACCGTGCAGCCCTACGAGTGGGCAACTTTCCTTCGCACGCGCGTTTACGACCTCGCTTCCCAGGTGCCCGAGAACGGATTTACCCAAGGCGGCTACAAATTGGTCTACAACGACAATGCGCCCGACTGGATGAAGCACAGCGAGAGCCCACGCGGCACAAGCTTCGCGACCTCGCTGGGTTTCAGCGTGATGGCGGACGGTAACCTGGGCTCGGTGTGGTGGGACAGCGTGGCATTCAAAGCAGGCATCACGCCGGACATGATGCTGGTGGGAGTGAACGATCAGACCTTCAGCGTGGAAGCACTGCGTGAAGCGGTGGTGGCTGTCGAGAAGTCGAAGGAGCCGATCAAGCTGCTGCTCAAGCGCGGCGATGATCTGATCACCGTGTCGCTCGATTACCACGGTGGATTGCGCTATCCCCATCTGGAACGGGCAGAGGGCAC
>DASXLY010000032.1:0-2779 GCA_036495975.1 Occallatibacter sp.
GCGCCCTTACGTTTGCCGCCTTGATTCACCGCGATGGCCGTATCGTTAGCTACTTTCAGAAATGGAACAACACCCTGCGATTCACCATTGGTTCCTCGGATGTGCGCACCCAGGCCGCGAACGCCGCTCCAATCGTTGCCGAGGCCGCCCGCATACTTGGAGAGCAGCGCGTTATCCTTGATGGCCTTGAAGATGCCGTCCAGATCATCGGAGACGGTTGTGAGGAAACAGGACGAAAGCTGGGGACGTAGTGTGCCGGAGTTGAAAAGCGTCGGCGTCGAGCACATGAAATCGAATGAAGAAAGAAGTTCGTAGAATTCGATCGCGCGAGCGTCACGGTCGATCTCCCGCATCGCCAAACCCATAGCCACGCGCATGAAGAATGCCTGCGGCAACTCGAAGCGCACGCCTCCCTTGTGAAGAAAATAACGATCGTAAAGTGTCTGCAGGCCAAGGAACTGAAAGTTCCCGTCGCGTTCTGGCTTAAGCGCAGTGGCGAGGCGTGGAAGGTCGAAGCTCCCGAGCTCCTTATCCAGTATCTCGAGGTCGATTGCCCGGCGAACGAACTCAGGAAAATACTCCTGATATCGATGATCACCATGCTTTTGCGTGGACCCAACACTACCTGGCAAGACAAACGTCAGAGCTTCATCGCGCAGATTGTTCAAGAGTAACCGCGCGCTCACATAGGCATAGTTTGGTTCCTGTTCGACGAGCGAGCGCGCCGCCATCGTCTGAGCCAGACCTAACTCGTGCAGCAGGATACCGTCGTAGAGGTTGCGGCGAACCTCCGTCGTGACGGCTTCTGCGGATACACCGGGCAGATCCTGGCAAGCCGCAGCGATCTCCTGCTCAAGCCGCGTTTCATCGAGTGGCTCAAGACGGCCGTCTTTGAGTCGCACGTGGAGTTTGGACTGGATGGAGGGAGCGCTTTGCTCTTCTCGTCTGCGACGCTCCTGAGCACGCTCCTCGCGGTAGAGCACATAGGCGCGGGCGACTTTGTGTTCGCCGCTTCTCATCAGAGCCAGTTCAACCTGATCCTGAATGTCTTCGATGTGGATGGCTCGCGCGGGATCAGCCCGCCGGCTCAGTGTCTCAACGACGTGGCGCGTCAACGCCTCAACCGCTTCGTGAATACGCCGGGATGCGGTAGCACTCGCGCCTTCAACAGCCACGAACGCCTTCGTGATGGCGACTGAGATCTTGCTGGGATCGAAGGGTGAGAAGGAGCCGTTTCGCCGAATGACCTGAAAACGCTGGTCGACTTGGGAAGATGAAGCGTGATCAGCCGGGAAGAAGGGAGGCGGAACGGGCAAAGCGTTCAAACCGTATGTCGCAGAAGTGGCCATGTAGCGTCTCCTTGGCCTCGGAGTGGTGCGAAGAAACAGCGGTGCAGTCCGCAACGAAAGACAAGCCACTGCCACCTCGCCTCCCCTCGGAGGCGTTAGCGTATGTTTCCGTGGCAGGTCTTCGGACTCTGCAGGCTCAACCCTACTCGCCGGACTTCCCAATGCCTCTTCGGCATCAGTGTCATCTTGGGCTTTCGTACCTGCTTACCGCTGCGGGGCAGTTCCGGATTGTCACCGGATTCCCTTTTGATCCTCCTTGCGGAGAAACCATGGAGGAAAACCACCATATCTTGTGTTGCAGTTCAGCGCAAGTATATTAGGTGTGGATATCTTGTTGAAGCGCAAAGTGGCCGCTGGAGTAGCACGGGGAAAGATTCATGCCGTACTGGCAGATCGCAGAGGAGGAGTTCACGTGCTACCCATCGATCATTGCGATGGCATAGCTTTGCGGTCTAGAGTCCACGAACTGAAAAGTCCCCTCAGCCAAATGAGACTTTGGAAACTGGAAGGTCTCGTCAACCCAACAGCATCGAACGCGAGCCCACATGGCCGAATGCCGGCATCCTGGACGGGCTATGGGAGGTGACCTCTTCGGGACGAGCGGTCGGTGAATGCTACCTCTACGGCCGTAGACCCATTGTCAGTGACCCACAAGAAAATTCCCGTAACCGACCACCACGGTGGACCCGATCAGCAGAAATAGCCCGCAGCCAACCAGAAGACGCGTTCTGAGACTGGTGTCGCGCCACTCGTGGAGAGCAATGCCCCATAGCGTGGCGAAGATAATGATGCTGGCCATGTGAAGCGTCCAACTGGAGAAGTCGTACTTGCCCATCTTTGTCTGCCCCATGGAGTAGAAGAAGAACTGAAAATACCAGATGACGCCCGCAAGCGCGGCCAGCGCATAGTTGCGCGTGAGCACAGAAGGCGAGAGCCGCAGCGAGAGCTCGGGATGACGCGAGTCCAACTCCACGAGCGTGTCCCCGGTCGTAGGCGCGGTGCCCATCGGATTGGTACCCGGGGCACCGAAGAATTGTCGCGCGGAGCGGTTGCGCACAATCAAGATCGCAGACCAGATTAGATTGGTGGCGAAGCCGCCCCATAGCACAACCACCAGCACCGGCAGGTTCTGCCAGAGCGGGGCGCGGTGTTCTACCGCAAGTTGATCGCGCGTTAAATTCGCGATCGGCTTACCGGCTGCCAGCCCATAGGCAAAGCAGGCGCTCATGATTCCGGCAAAGATCGCGACAGCGAGCCCTTTAGCGAAGGAGTAGTCGCGCTCGCCAAGCAGCGCCTTCTCTTCGGCAGAGACCTCCTTCTCCTTGGAGTACCCGGCCAGCCCATTCACCGCAATGGCCAACAGGCAGACGAAGACGCCCAGCAGGATCACCTGACCGCCGTGCTGGTGCACGATGGCGGACATCTGGCCA
>DASXLY010000033.1:0-8458 GCA_036495975.1 Occallatibacter sp.
CGGAGGTCGATACCGTGCTGCCAGCGCACATCAAGCTGCAATGTCCGCATGGTTACAATTCGGCAGTAAGTCAGCTATCGGGTAGATTCCGTGGCAGGCATAGTTCGCCATCGCGGACATCAAAACTGCATAATGGTAGCATTACGAATTCGGGAGTTCGGTGACCATTTGTTCGGGCGCTTACTTGCCGGCAAGTATCCGTTCTGCGCGCTCAAGAGCGGCAAGGGCGACGAAGCTGCTGAGACTGCGGCGTTCCAGCTTTGCCGCCTTCACCAGCAACCGATGTTCTTCCTGGGTATGGTAAGAGAACACTTTCGCTCCAAGTGGGGACTTGCCGGTGCGCCGGGAAGGAATGTGTTCCTTTTTGGCCACCGACTGTTATGGTACTACTGCACCACACAATAGAGGTATTATGCGACACATTGTTTTGTACGGCTCGGCAGTTCCAGGGGTGGAGCTGCTCCGCTGCGGCGTTTGATCCGGCACTGTGAGGAGTAGGGCGCCGCGATTCTATTCCCCAAGGAGTCCGACATGGCAAAGAACAAGGATCGAGGTGCTCTCCCACCCTCGGATCAACCGCATAGAGCACTGCTGCTTGAACTCAAGGGCGAGAGGGCCGAGGAGGATGGTAGCGCGGCGACGGCGGCGACAGAGATCTTCGCGGCACTCAGTATGGAGGAAGTAATCGCCTATGTGCGAAATCGCCAGCCCGCAGTCGAAATCGTGGAGCTGAAGGTTGTCGGCATGGTGCAGGTCTTGTCTTGCTCGGAGCACCTCAAATGATTTCGGACAGCGTTTCCGGTCTTGCGACCGTTCGTCGACCATAGCAGCGCAGACGTAGCCGAGAACAAGGATTGGGCTATTGAATTCATCTAGCGCCGGTCTCCTTTGGATCTTTGCCGCTTGACATACTTCAATGTCTTCTGCAACTTTTCAATTTGCTTATCCTTCGCGGCAAGGATGGATTTGAGTTCTACAAACTGCGCTGCTTGGCTGTCAAAATACGATGTTTTCTGACGCAGGTCCATTTCTTCAAATTTTGCTGCAATCTGGTCAGAGACACCCTTCATCTGCGATTCGTCGAGTTGACGCGCCTGTTCCACCACCCCTTCGAATCTGGAAGCGCTCAGAGTTGTTGCGATCTCGCGGGCAACGGAACCGAGCTGGCCCTTTGCGTATTGATCTGCTGCCTTCGGGTCAGTGAGAAAGCCTCGCACAAGGTCTGTGGCCTCGACCTTCCGTACCACGTCGAGCATGATGCCGAGCTGTGCCGACAGAAGTTGGTTCGGGAATCTCTCGGCATCCTTTACTGGGGTATCGTTGAGGAACAGGTACGGCATCATAAATTCAAGAAATTCCTCTGAGGTGACAACGAACTCATATTTCTTCGCGGTGCGAGCGAGCTGCCGATCTAGAGTTACGAACATCAGTTTTGGACCAAGTTCATCTCGACCAACTGCTTTGGACTTTCCGAAGAGGTTGTAGATGCAGTCAGTGTCATGTGCGATCTTTTCCGGCGATTTGGTGGACTCCTGAATGAAGTCGTAGTATTCGTCGATAGCCCAACTGGAGGATGTCATGTATTGACGCATCTCCGCCCATAACGCGTCCCTTTCCTCCGGGGGAAGTCGCACGAAGTCACGATCAAGACTCAGACTGTCCTTCTGGAGTTCAGAATCTATTGCGTCATAGGTCTGAGGCCCAACTTTCTTCCCTTTAGCTATTGAATGTTGCTGCCTGCAAACCTCGATTTGCCCCAAGTAACGAGGTTTGTTCCGCATGAATTCTTGGTATAGCCAGGGGTTCCATTTCAGAAGAAAAGCCGACACCTCATTTTTCTTAACTTCCCTTTCCGTCCGTTCCAGGGATTGCTCATACTCTTCCACGGTAAACGGGAACATGTGGACAGTTATTTGTAGGGCCGCGAGACGGTCCAAGAAATACTTTGCGGCTTCGTGGTAAGTGGAGGCACCCACTTTCATTGCATAGAGAACGTTTGTATCGATATAGAGGTGACGTTCGGAAAGCTTGTTAAGCTGATACGCAGACGGCTTCGTCGATCTATTCAAATAATATGTAGCCAGAACGTTATGGAACACGGCGGCCACATATCCATTGATAGCGCCGCTTGCGGCTTTTAGTCCTTCAATAAATGCCGTTCTCCATTCGGCGAAATGCCGGCCGTCTGTAAAAGGAAGATGCTTCCTCAGTATGTAGTCGAATCTGTCCAGGTAGTTGGTCTCACTATTGAACAGTTGTGAACTTCCGCGGAAGTAATTTGCCATCATCCGGACTTCAGAGAAAATGGCGCATAGATATTCCTCTATTATCGCGGCTAGATCATATACATCCGTGGCTTTTGGCGTGCCGCATTGCTTTACGATCATAGATTGAACTGTCTGAATACAGTCCTCTCGCGCTCTTCCAAATTCTTCCTTTGCGCGTTGAAGGATCGCCAGTCCCTCGGAGGTCAGGCTATAGGAAGTCCCATTCACTCCGGGGAGGCCGCTAGACGTGCCATTCAGATATGTGGATTCGTCACAGAGTTGCTTTAGTTTCTGGAGGGGCAGAGCCGGGTATGACCTATTGGCAGCCCAACGATTAAAATCTTTGAAGTCATCCAACGAATTCTTTTCCAGCAGATATTGGAGAATGAACAGTTCCAGTATGCGATCTCTCGCAGCCTGCGATTTTGGGTGAGCAATGAATAACGCATGTAGCAGACTGGAATCGTCAGTTGTTCGGGGATCTAGGAACTCTACTCGGTAAATTTCGATCTTTTCATTTGATCGAGGCTGTACCGATGAGTACGAAACAAAGCGAGCAAGAGTTTTGTCACAGTTCGCCACTACGTCGAGTGAGGCATAGATACTACCTCCCTGGAGTCCTTTTTCGGCCACAGCAATATTTTCGAAGGCGGCGCTGACGAAGTCGTCGCCAGCTGGCGTGGCGACTGTTTGGATATCACCGCGGTCAATGATTATGCGACAGTCGGGACACCTGTCCAAGTCTGGAAGTCGCACATTGAACCAGCCTTGCATGAACTCTATGGCTGCGCGGAGTGCCACTGTCGGCTTGTCCAGTATGAAATATACGGCGTCGCCCTCCGCCTTGTAGTAGCTCCCGGCCGGATATTTCTGGTCAGATTGAGGGAACTTGCTCCGGGAGATCTCGATCAACTTCTCCAGAAGTTGTTTTCTGATAGCAGGATTCTTGAGCTGGTTGGCCGCCGATACGGTTTTGCTCCCAACTAAGTCGATCTTGACGATGGTGGCGATCATAATTGTTCTCCCCATTGTTGCATTTGGGAGGATTTACATCCTCGTAGAATGGTGTCCTTCCAAGACACGGAGTGGAAAGTGTTTCCACGTTTTCCGGCCCCGGCGCGCTCTACGCTTCTTCTCGATAGGGAAGATTCGAGGGTTGGGTGGCGGGCAAAAGTTCCAAGGACGACATCGGGGTAACGCAAGAGAGGCAGCGGAACTCTGCCCGGTCTGGGAGGCTTGGTAAGCGACTCGACCCCGATCTTAAGTCGTGGTTGGACAATGTTATTATCCCAGCGTTGGTGCGGGAATATCTGGCTGAAATCAAGCAGCAGAATCGACTTGCGACCACGAGGCCTTCAGAGGTAACGTCCGACGTAGGACGGTGAAGAGCCATGATCCTGCGTTGTGCCGCCTACGCCCGCTATTCCAGCGACTTACAGAGTCCGCGTTCGATTGAAGACCAGCTTCGGATTTGCCGCGAGTATGCCCTTGCTCGCGGATTCGCCTTTCTAGAAGAACACGTCTATGTCGATGAGGCTCTGAGCGGCGTGGGCGCGGACCGTCCTGGGCTGGGTCGCTTGCTGGATGCGGCGCTGTCGCCTAACCGCCCATTCGATGTCATCCTGCTCGATGACAGCAGCCGCCTCGCTCGGAATACGAAGGATGCTTTGGGCATCTTCGAGCGGCTGAACTTTGCCGGCATCCGGCTGATCGCTGTCAGCCAGGGCATCGATTCCGAGAATGAGCAGGCACATGTGCTAATGACGGTCCATGGTATGGTGGACAGCCTGTATGTGAAGGAGCTTGCCAAGAAGACCCACCGCGGCCTCGAAGGCCTGATGCTGCGCGGCCAGCACACGGGCGGCCGCTGCTTCGGGTACGACTCGGTTCCAGTACCTGGCACGACGGGAAAGCAACTGGTCATCAATGAGGGCGAGGCGGCAGTGGTCCGCCGCATCTTTGAGATGTCGGCGGATGGGCAATCCCTCAAGACGATTGCGAAGACCCTGAACAGTGAATCCGTGCCTTCACCGAGGCCCCGCGCGGGAAAACGTTACGCGACATGGTGCCCGACTTGCATCCGAGAGATGCTTCGGCGCGACCTGTACGCCGGGAAGGTGATCTGGAACAGCTCTCGCTTCGTGAAGGTGCCGGGCACGAATAAGCGCGTCCGGCGTGCGAGGCCGGAGAGCGAGTGGCGGGTCGTTCCTCATCCCGAGCTTCAGATCGTTTGCGATGAATTGTGGCAGCGTGTGAAGGAGCGGCGGGACAAGCTGCAGGCCACGTATGGAGTTCGGAAGGGTGGCGGAATTCTGATTCCTCGTTCTGCCACCAGCCCGTATTTGCTAAGTGGAATCCTGAAGTGCGGCTTGTGCCGAGGCAATCTGATCATCATTACGGGGTACGACTCGTCGGGCCACCATCCACGCTATGGCTGCTCTCAGCACTTCAATCGCGGCGCCTGCCCGAATTCTCTGACCGTGCGGCGGGACTGGCTTGAAGGGCGGATGCTGGATGAACTGCAGAACTACGTTCTGCAGCGAGACGCTGTCGAGTACGTTCTCAACCAGTTCGGCGACCAAGTCAGGGATGCGTTCGCAGATCTTTCAAACCAGATGGCCCAAATGCGAGAGCGCAAGCAAAAGCTGGAAAGAGAACTCCGGCGGCTGGCCGATACTGCTGCGGAAACTGGCCCGTCGGCGTTTCTTGTCGAAGCGATCAATGAGCGTGAGAAGCAGTTGAGGGAACTCTCCGATCAGCTTCTGGCGGGAGGAGCCAATTCCATTGAAGCTCACCTCTCGGATATTCGCAATTTCATCATGGAGAAGATGGGAGATCTCCGTGCACTTATGGCGGGCCACCCTGCGCCAGCCAGAAGGGAGCTGCTCAAGCATGTTTCGGAAATCCGCATGATGCCCCAGCAAGTGGAGAGCGGCAAGGGGCACTATGTGGCGAAAGGCGAGTGGAAGCTGCTTGGGAATGAACAAGATGCGCTAAAAGCGCTGGAGCCGGTCCACCGGGAAATTCGTGTGGTTGCGGGGGCTGGATTTGAACCAGCGACCTTTGGGTTATGAGGGAAGTCAGGAACTGATTCTAAGAGACTTAGTGCGGCGCGGATGATACCAAAGCACTTTTTAGAATCTTTAAGATACAAAACCTCCTTGGCAACTGCGCTCTCGTTTGCGCCCCCGTTTTTCGTCACAGCCCCCAGGGCGAGCCCCATCTATCGTCGGCGCCTCACCCGAGAAGACCAGAGAAGCGAGGGCAGAAGCCACTGCATTTCCGGTTGAAGAACCCCAAGTGAGCAATTCTCTTCCGTTGATCAAGCAGCAATATCCGGCTGCGCGGTGATCCGGTGATCCGATCCCAGTCCCGAATTCTGTCACATGCACGACATGGCGACAACTCGACAACAACTCTGTTCGTGAGTTGAATTCGCGAATGTGTTTTCATAAGATGGCTCATCAGCAGCCCGGGTTCAAATCACCTGAACAGAAGGCAAATCGGAACGCATGGAGATATTTGGAATCATTCTCTCGATACCGGCGGCCTTCGTCATCAGCATGCTTTATTGCCTTTTCGTGGCAAAGGTTCTGTCGCGGTCAGACCGATTGATTCTGTGGCTCCGGGTCGCATCTCGGATCGTGCTCGTGCTGCTTGTTGCTGAGTTCACGCTCGTGGTGTTCATCGGTGCGGTACGAAGTCGCGCTGTCCTCGGACCGGGCTTTTACGTCGTTCACTTGGCCTTGTTCTTCGTTTGCACACCTGCTCTCGCGAATTTGCTCGTCTTCCGTCATCGTGCGCGTTGGTATTTTGTGCCTTTCGCGTGTACAGGTCTCGCGCTATTCTTAGTCCTCTTCCAGTACAGCGTCTCTGAATCGCTATACGGCATCAATGGAGATGACGGCCCCTACAGTAATCCGCTAAGCACTTCGCGGCCATCAACGGACCAACCAAGTCATTAGGTCATCGGCGACGAATTTTAGTGCCTTACTGGTTGGTTCCGGTCGAATCAGCGCCTACCCGGAACTAACCGGCTTCTGTCATCGTGAGGGTTACCTCCGGATCGGGGACAACCCATCCAAGATCGAGAAAATATCCTGGGCAACATGCAAAGAGAAGAAGCAATAGAGTTGATCCGTGCTTCCGCAGTAGCTGAATACTGGGGAACACTCATAAACTATTTATCGCCCTCAGCACGGATCATCCTCGGCGAAGATGCCGAACATGACAGCCACGGTCAGCTTACCTCGCACTTCGGTGGACAGCCTCGCCTTCCCGAAAATGCTACTTGGCCCTACTGGGACAAGCGGGAATACCTAGAGGTGGAGATAGCCTCCCTCGAGAAACGGATCATCGCGTACACCGCGAGAACGAAAGATCAGCCTGAAACGATCCCAGGAATCCGCGAGAGAAGATTGACAGGATTCCGTAATAGCATCGCGAAGAAACGCGAAGAACTTGCTCTTCGCCAGATTCCGCTGGCTTTTCTCGGCCAATTGTCTCTGCGTGAGATTAGCGCCGTTGCCCCACTACCGGGCTGGCCCCGTGAAGGTGTCCTCGCCTTCTTCTACGATGCAGCAGATCAGATTTGGGGGTTCGATCCGCTTGATCGCGGTCATTGCTGCATCTTGTACTATCCGCAGGATGTGTCGCTTGTGGCGGCCGAATTTCCAAAAGGTCTCACCGAAGATGCGAGATTTCAAAGACGCTCTTTGCATTTCGCCCGCGAGTGGACATTACCGCCACGCCTTGTGCTGGACAATGGTGAGTTTGCGCTCTGGAAAACATCCGAATACAGGGATCTTCTGAAACGGCTTAACTCCGACGCTATTGGGGAAACAGTGCATCGAGTCGGCGGCAACCCGCAAGAAATACAAGGAGAGATGCAACTGAAATGTCAGCTAGTGACTCATGGCATCTATTGCGGCGACCCCAATGGATATAAGGATCCCCGACGAGTTGAACTGGAAAGAGGCGCTTTAGACTGGCAACTCGTGGCTCAATTCGATTCCGATGAAACGCGTCTCGGATGGATGTGGGGAGATGTGGGGCGAGTTTACTTCTGGGCCCGCCGACAGGACATAGAGGCGGCTGATTTCTCGAATAGCTGGGCGATACTGCAGTGTGGCTGAACCGCTCAAACTTTCACTCCGGGCCGAGTCACTGTGAACTCGGAAGGAACCCCGACTTTGGGCTTAGTCGAGTAGGGCTAAGGCGCTAAGCGGGCTTCGAATGATGCCGCCGTTTCCATAGCCCCCTCTAAAATTCCGTACGGCGGGTTTTCCCCAATACGGCTTCAAGGCTGACATTTCAGATGGTGCCTTCCTGTCTGCTGATTTGCTTAAGCCTGCTCCCGGCGTGCGCAACTCAGCAAACAGTTTGCTTCCGTCCTTCGTATCGTCCGAGACTGAGACCCGTGATCCCGTTCTGGCCGGGCAGGTTTTCTCTTCGTGATACCGTCATTAGGGCCTAACGGCCTTGCCCCAGAGGTCCTCGCTCCGGTCGGGGTTATATTGTCCCCGTCCATCAACACTTATTGACCTCATCCGAGCCACTCACGAGCACTCCCCGATTTCCCAGACTGGCTGGTTATACGGAGAGCCTCTGCTGTGCGGGAGCGCCTAGGCTGCTCACGAGTGGTTCCGAGCTTTCACTGTTGATCCTTGTCAGCATGCAGCCCTCTATGACCACGGAGAACCCGCCGGTTGCGTATACCCAGTTCCTTCACTGGCGGCACAGCCTTCATCTCCGGAAGAAAGATTCGGCGTTCTCATCTACCCCACCACAATCCGCTACCGGTGGGACCGCCTTTTCGCGGCTAGCGGTTCACTCCTTTCGCTACAGCCTGCTGACTTGCTCGCCCCCCTGACGGACCCGACGCTGCTCACGCTTTGCCGGCTGGGGCTTTTACTCCGGAGCATCAGATGGAGAGATCACCCTCTCCACTGTCCGGTATGACTACAGTAGCAACTGGGCAAGTTCTACTGGCAGGTCCTTCCCCTGCTGGATTAGCAGCTAGCTTCGCTGCACCTTCCGGTTAGCGGACAAGAACGAAGCCGCAGGCGCTGGGTGCGCTGCGGTATTGGCCTTCGAGTAGGTTTTCGGCCGGGATAAGGTGTGGGTCACAGGGAGGTGTCTGTGACCCATTTACGCAAGATGATGCTGGAGGAACTCCAGCGTCGCAACTA
>DASXLY010000034.1:0-11285 GCA_036495975.1 Occallatibacter sp.
CTTCTGCCGAACCCTCGTGCAGCAGATCGACCTCAGTGCTGAGCGTTCCACTGCAGTGGAACGCTCAGCACTGAACTCTTGCCTGTAAAGGAACTCCTGATAACAAGCTGTAAACCATCTCATGGAACTTGACAGCTTTATTGCGATGAGTGGGTCTCGAATTCCGACCATGCGAATCACCGCCCAGATTATTGTCAAGCTCCGCGAGGCTTCCTACGGAACTAAACCACTGATTCCGCTCGCAAAATTCATGCACGCGGTTTTGCAAGTAATTTCCGCCCTCCGGCGCACAATGGACTTGAAACAACTCTCCCGCCCTTCGGGTCCATGAATGCACTGTGCGTGTCGGTTTTTTATGCCCGACCGCCTGCACCCTAACCCTTTTATTTGGAATAATCTGTGGCCAAATCCAATGATGAGAAGAATTTGCAGACCTACCCCCCCTCCTAAGTGCATTTCCACGAGGAATTTGCAGCCAGAATAGGTATAGGGGGTACCCTCAGAATTACTAGGCCGCACCCTCCAAATGAACTACAAACAAAGTGGCTGCGGACTTGGAATGACCGATGAAAGAGCTTGGTAGCTCGGGGCTCGGAAGGGACATAGTTTGGCGACCACTCCAGTCCGCACTCATGTCAGCCCCGCGCTCGCCACGCTCATCCTCCTCATCGCCCTCAACCTCCTCAACTACATCGATCGCTATATCCTCCCGGGAGAACTCTCCCTCGTTCAGAACGAATTCCACGCCACACGCGAGCAGATGGGCGCGCTCACCACGGCCATGTTCTTCGTCTACATGCTCGCCGCCCCGCTTACCGGCTGGCTTGGCGACCGCTACCGCCGCAAGCCGCTGATCATCGCCGGAGCGGTGTTGTGGAGCCTCGCAACCCTGGCCACCGCATGGGTGCACAGTTACTGGACTCTCTACATTCGCCACGCCATCGTCGGCATCGGCGAAGCTTCGTTCGGCATCTTCGCGCCTGCGGTCATCGCCGACTTCTATCCCGAGCGCGATCGCAATCGCATCCTCTCAATTTTCTACGTGGCCATCCCTGTCGGCGCCGCCCTCGGCTACATGGCCGGTGGCCAGATGGGCACCGCCTGGGGTTGGCGCCAGCCCTTCTTCATCTGCGCCATTCCCGGGCTCGTCGTCGCTGTGCTCTATGGCGTCTTCGGTCGCGAACCGGAGCGCGGTGCGCAAGATCACATCCGCGCTACGCCGGACCGCGCGACGTTCTTCGGGCTGTTTCACAATCCAGCTTTCCTGTGCGCGACATTCGGGCTGGCTGCGTTGACATTCGCCATGGGCGGCATCTCCAACTGGATGCCCGATTTTCTGCACAACCCGATCGGCCTCTCTGTCGCCAAGGCCAGCCAGGTCGCCGGCGCCAGCACGGTGATCGATGGCATCCTCGGCACCGCCATCGGCGGCTGGATCGCACAGCGCTGGCTCCGCACCAATCATCGCGCCCTCTATCTGCTCAGCTTCTGGAGTGTGGCTCTGACGCTACCGTTCGGCATCCTTCTCTTCTTCGGACCGAGCCGCTGGGCTGTGCCCGCTCTCTTCGCAGCGGAGTTTTTCCTCTTCCTGAACACCGGTCCGCTCAACACCGCAATCGTGAACTCGGTCTCAGCGCCAGTTCGCGCCACGGCTGTGTCCGTGAATCTCTTTTGCATTCACTTCTTCGGCGACACCTTCTCGCCGCAAATCATCGGCCGCATCGGCGACCGCACGAACCTCCGCCTTGGCATGGGGGCCACCCTCATCTTTCTCGTCATCTCCTGCCTCATACTTCTCGCTGGCTCGCGCTTCGCCCCACCCCTCAACGAAAAACCTGCTGCGACTTGATCCAGGCATCTGCTCCAGCGGACAAGCGCATTTCAGTCTGAGTGGTGAGTCGAAGGATCCGCCCCTGTCTTTTCGGTTTCAGCATACGAACCAGCAGTTCGCGCTTCGTGCCGGGACTCGAGTCCCTCTCTGGCGTGCGTAATACTGGCAGCATGACTTCCATTGAGGTGCTTCGGTTCACGTTGATCATTCTGGCGTGGCTGATGGCTTTGAGCTGGCTGCAACGCTCGCTCACGGCCCTCCGTGGAATGGCGTCGGTCCTGGACCTCACTGCAATGGATAGAGTTCTGCTGCCCGCATTGGCCGAAAGCAATGACCCTGATGTGACAGTCGTTGTTCCGGCACGCGATGAGCAGGATTCGATTGAGGCAACCCTCGAATCGCTCCTCCGCTCTGAAAGCGTTCGCGCACAGATCGTTGCCATCGACGACCGTTCGCAGGATCGTACCGGCGAGCTGATGGATGCTGTAGCGTCAAGATCGCATGATGTCCCGAACACCATCGAGGTCATCCACAATCGAGAATCGGAACCGGGCTGGCTGGGAAAGCCATACGCTCTCTCCCTCGGCGTAGCGCGGGCACGCGCACCGTGGTTGCTCTTCACCGATGGAGACGTCACCTTCGCGCCGAAAGCTCTCGAACTTGCGCTGCGCACGGCCACCAAAACAGGTGCGGTTCATTTTGTTCTGGTGCCGACACTGACGCATGAGGGCGTGCTGGCGGCAGGCGTCCAAGGGTCGATCCAGGCGCTTGGTCAATGGGCAGCGCGCATGTGGAAGGTCCAGGATCCCGACGCAAAAGACTTCTTCGGTGTTGGCGGATTCAACCTGCTGCGTGCGGACGCTCTCGAAGCTTTCGGCGGGATGGAGCGCTTGCGGATGGAGATTGTGGAAGATGTTTCGCTCGGTTGGCTCGTGAAAAAAGAACTGCGCCGGAAATCGATGATGGTGCTGGGACCTGGACTCGTGAAGATTGCCTGGATGCAGGGACCATTGGGAATTGTCCGTCTGCTGGAAAAGAATGCCTTCGCAGGACATCGCTACAGCATCGCGACTACGGTGGCCGCCTCCGTGCTGCTCTGCCTGCAGGCTGTGGTGCCGCTGCTGGCGCTCGCAGCGGGCACTTGGGGAATCGCCGCATGTGTCACGCTCTATGTCAGCGTCGCCATCAGTTTCTACGCAAACCGCAAGCTGAACGGGATTTCGCCCTGGCTAGCGATCTTCTATGCACCAACTGTGTTGATTCTGGCTTGGTCATTTCTGCGGTCGATGTTTCTCACTATCAAGCGTGGCGGGGTATCTTGGCGCGGCACGCTCTATCCACTCGCGGAACTCAAGCGGGCCAAGATCCCCTGGCGCATTCGATAGCCTTGCCGAACTATTTGCCAGGCAGAGTCTCCTGCTCTCGCGAATTCATGAACGCCCGATGTCCCCCGTGCGGCCGAAGATTCGGATCAACGATCGCAGGCTTGCTCTGTTCCGCCGAGAATCCACGCAACAGCTTCGGATTCGGCTTGAACTTCGGTGGGCCTCCGTAAAACTGCCGCACGTGGCTGAGAACCATCCCGCTTCGTCCATGCATCGGTCGAACAATTCCGCGAACATGCACATCGGCATCGCGGAACTTGCGGAGCTCACCAACCTCCTCGCGATCCTCGCGCAGGCTCACGATCGTAAACCCGCATTTGGCATCCGCAGTATCCGGCGAGCACACATCCAGAAACCGCGTCCCATCCGGCAACTCCACCACGTCGTACACATGCACCTGGATGCACACATCCTTGTTTGCTAGCTTCGCAGCTTCATCAGAGCTGATACACGATCTAGGATTCGCTGCGAACGCCACGAGAGGACACAACAACACAACCAGCGCAAGGCGCCTCATTCCGTCTCACATTCTGGGGAAGCATCAGGTTACGCCGAATCGCCACAAAAGAAAAATGAGCGCAGAAATATGCGCTCATTCTTTTTCTGATCCTTGTCTTACCTCGTCCCAACCAATTCTGCGCTCTTCGTTCCTTGCCCGTAGTGGCTCACCACATACTTGTCCAGAATCTCCTTAAACTCCGCCACAATCGTGTCGCCGTGCAACGTTTTGTAGAGCTTTCCGTCGATGTACACCGGCGCCTTGGGTTCCTCGAATGTGCCTGGCAGGCTGATGCCGAGGTTCGCATGCTTCGACTCTCCGGGCCCGTTTACCACGCAGCCCATCACCGCAAGCTTCAGCTCTTCCACCCCGGGATACTTCTTCCGCCACTCCGGCATTGAGGTTCGCAGATAGCTCTGAATCTGCTCTGCCAACTCCTGGAAGTAGGTGCTTGTCGTGCGTCCGCATCCGGGGCAACTCGTCACCTGCGGCATAAAGCTGCGGATCGAGAGCGACTGCAGAATCTGCTGCGCCGCCTGCACCTCTTCGGTGCGATCGCCACCCGGCTTCGGCGTCAAGCTTACGCGAATCGTGTCGCCGATCCCGGCCAGTAGCAGCGGAGCCAGCCCAGCAGTCGAGGCAATCAATCCCTTCGCGCCCATTCCGGCTTCGGTCAGCCCAAGATGCAGCGCATAGTTGCAGCGCCCCGCGAGATTCGTATACACATCAATCAGATCGCGCACGCCCGAAACCTTCGCCGACAAAATAATCTGGTCCGCCCGCAGCCCAAAGTGCTCCGCCGCTTTCGCCGAATCCAGCGCGCTCACCACCATCGCTTCCATCATCACGTCGCGCGCCGGCAGCGGATCAGCCTTCCGGTTGTTCTCGTCCATCATTCGGGTCAACAGGGACTGATCGAGCGAACCCCAGTTCACGCCGATGCGCACCGGCTTCTGATTTTCGACCGCACACTCCACCATCACCTGGAAATTGTCGTTGTCCTTCTTGCCAATCGAGGCGTTGCCGGGATTGATCCTGTACTTCGCCAGAGCCCTCGCCGCTGCCGGATACTTCTTCAGCAGGATGTGCCCGTTGTAGTGAAAATCACCCACAATCGGCACCCGGATCCCGCGCTTCTCGAGACCTTCCACGATGTGCGGAACAGCTGCTGCAGCATCTTCATTGTTTACCGTGACGCGGACGATCTCCGATCCAGCCATCGCTAACGCGGCCACTTGTTCAACGGTGCTCGCAACATCGGCTGTATCGGTGTTGGTCATCGACTGCACGACAACCGGAACCTCCCACCCCACGCGAACATTGCCGATCTTTACCGTGGGACTTTTCCTGCGCTGAATCTCTGGCATAGAACCCTCTTCCTCTTCAGTTTACCTGTTCCGAAGTTCCATGGTTATCTCCGGCGAGGTTCGCGAACGCGGACGCGAAGCGCCGTCGAAAGCCGAACCCACCTCGAACTCAAGGGACTTGCGACTGTGACAAACGGGCGGGAGAGCCGCCGACCCGGGCCTCAATCGAACATAAGTTCAATCAGATCATCGGGAACCGGCACTGACCATCTTGTAGTCCCGCCTAAGTTGTAGAGGAGGTGGGATTTACAACATGAAATCCGACACCTAAACTGGGCTTACTGAAATCACTCGACGGATCAGATTATTGTTCAGGCGTTAGTTCCGCTTGCCCGGCTGCCTGAACGAGGAAAGTCGGCCGTCGCGATCCAAACCAAAGTTTCTCGCTTCGATCGGATGTGGATGAGAATGCGTGAGCTTTGGCCGAAAGATGTTGTTAGGACTGCTGGCCGCGCATGTGCTCGTTGTTTGAATTCTGTCGCCGATGGGCGCTCGTTATCGCTCTGGTGGTTGCGTGTCTGTTCGCTGCAGCAGGGCTTCGTGCCCAACCGCCCGCACCGCTCAAGTCTCTATCAGCGATTCACGTCCTTTCCAATGTGCAGGCCGCTCAATCCATCCCTGTAGCTTTCGAGGGTTCCGTCACCTACTACGAAAAGGGGAACGTTGATCTATTCGTCCAGGACGGCAAGGACGCAATCTACATTGAGAGCGCTTCAGACCTGAATCTCAAATCTGGAGATCGCGTGCGGGTAGAAGGGTTCACCAGGGCCAGTTTCCGGCCTGAAATCGCCGCGCGACGCGTAACTTTCCTGCATCACGGCACTCCTCCGTCTCCCGTCAACGCAAGCTTCACCCAACTCATTCAAGCCGAACTTGATTGCCGGCGAGTCAAAGTGCGAGCCGTTGTACGCGCCGCAAATATCATCAGCGACGGTACCGGCAAAAGCCTGCTTCTCGACCTGCTTATGCCCGGCGGTTACCTGCAGGCCCAGGTGGCCAATGGCGGCGCATCAACCGACCTGCGTGAGTTGCTCGATAGCGACGTTGAAGTAGTCGGTGCGGCCGCCGGGCGGTTCGACAGCAAGTCCGAGATGACCGGGATCATCCTCGAGGTCCATGACTTCTCAGATCTTCATGTCCTCAAACCTCCACAGATTGGTCCTCACAATCTCCCCATTCGCCGGTTTGATGAGATTCTTCAGGCATCACAGGTTCAGGACAAAACGCAACGCGTCCGTGTGCAGGGAATCATCACTTACTACCAGCCCGGCTCAGCTATCGTTTTCCAGGACGGTTCAAATGCACTGTGGGTCGATACCTTGACCGAAGCGCCTCATCGAGTGGGCGATCAGGCTACCGCATCGGGCTTCCCCGATGTGCGAAATGGCTCCGTGGTGCTTACTCGAGCGGAAATTCAAAGCTCCGCCGCGTCCTCTCTTCTGCATTCGGCGCAGGTCGACGCCGGACAACTAGCCTCTGGATCCCATGCCTTCGAGCTGGTTTCGGTGGAAGGCCAGCTGATCACGCGGGTCCGAGAGGCTGCCCAAGACCAATATGTCCTGGTCTCGCACGGGCACGTCTTCTCCGCCATCTATCGCCACCCAGAGCGCGGCCTGGATTTGCCCGTATCACCGATGCTGAACCTGCGGATTGGTTCCCGGGTGCGCGTTACCGGCATATGCGTCCTTGACCGTGGCGATCAGTTCCGCGGTCCCGTCGCCTTTCATCTCTTGCTCCGTTCCTCCTCGGATGTAGCGTTTGTCGCCGGCCCGTCCCTTATCTCTGTGCGGAATCTTGGATTCCTGCTCGGGTTCCTCTTGATCGTGATTTTTGCGGCGGTTGGACGGTCCCTTCTCCTCGAACGCAAACTCCATAGGCAATCAGTGGCCACCGCAATTTCTGTGGAACGGTGGCGCAACCGAGTCATCGACGGCATTAATAACGCGATTCCCTTAAACGAAACCCTCCTCCAAATCACCGAACTCTTGTCATTCAAGTTGCAGGCGGAGTACTCCTGGGCCGAGGTTGAATTCGAGGGAACCTTCGGCAACTATCCGTCAGCCTCAGAAAGGTCGAAACTTCAGGTTGCTGAGAAGATCATCCCTGCCCGCTCCGGAGTTGCACTGGGCAAGCTCTGCGTCGGGTTCCCCGCTGCAACCCGAACACGCATTGCTCCCGACGCATTCGACGATGCAATTCGTCTTGCTGCGCTTGCCATCGAAACAGGCGGAAAATATTCTGACCTCGTCCGGCGCTCCGAATTCGATCCCCTCACAGGCGTTCACAACCGGTTCGCCTTCGAAAGGTCGCTCGATCTCGCTATCGAGCAGGGAAATACTTCGGGAACCGTATTTGGCCTCATCTATATCGATCTCGACGGCTTCAAGCAGGTGAACGACGATTTCGGGCACAACATCGGTGATCGGTACCTCCAGGAAGTCGGTTCCCGCTTGCACCACCAGCTCCGGCCCGAGGACATTCTCGCGCGCATTGGCGGGGACGAATTCGCGGTTGTCGTTGTCAATCTTGATTCTCCAGAAGAGGCTTTCGAAGTTGCATCAAGATTGCAGAGCTGCTTCAACTCGCCCTTCTCGCTCGACAAGCACGAGATCGCCGGATCGGCCAGCATGGGCATTGCCGTCTTTCCTCACGATGCAATCGGCAGGGAAGCTATTCTGGAATGCTCCGATGCGCGGATGTACGAAGCGAAGCGTCAGAAACGGCGTGGTCCGGTTCGCTTCCCAGCCTCGGCCTGAGCCCCAAATCGCTCTTCAGATCTGCCCGGCCATTGCTCCAACCCCTCTTGCACCGCTTTGTGCCTCATCCTAAAGCGCATACGAAGAGGAAGTTTGCTTCTGAAGGGCCATACCTCTCCAACTCTCGCCCGTCCAATACGCCAACGGATACAATGCACTCATGTTGTCCAGTCAGAAAACCCGAATTTTTGCAGTCGCTCTGCTTACAATCAGCTCCGTCGGCCTCTCTGCGCAGAATTCCACCCATCGTGGTCGCAAGTACAAGGCGCCGCCACCTACCTCGCGCATCGAAGTCACTGTCCTGCGCGATACCGATTCCAAACCCGTCGAAAATGCCTCCGTGATCTTCCAGCTCGTTGGCGAAAAGGGAAACATGGAGCTGAAGACCAACGAGGACGGCAAATCGATCATCGACATACTGCCCATCGGTTCGAGCATGCGGCTCCAGATCATCGCCAAGGGCTATCAGACTTACGGTCAGGACTACAAGATCGACAAATCGGAGATGACCTTCGGTGTCCGTCTAAAACGGCCGGGCGAGCAGTACTCCATCTACAAAAACCACGATCAGGCCGGTGACAACCAGAAAGATGACAAGAGCAAAGATCCAGACTCACAGAAGGATTCGCAGAAGGACAAGCCGAATAGCTCCTCTGGCCAGCCCAGCAATCCTCCGAGCCAGCCGCAATAAGAGTTGCAGCAGGGTTGTGCCACCGCCTTTTTGAAAGCTTCGATGACCAGCCAGCCGCTCACTGGGAAAGCCGTGCTGATCACCGGCGGTGCTCGTCGCATCGGCCGCGAAATCGCGCTCGAACTCGCCGCGGCGGGTGCGGATATCTGCATCACTTATCGCCGTTCGAAAGCTGACGCCGAGAAGACCATTGAGCTCATCCAGCAAACTGGCCGTCGCTCTGTTGCTCTTGAATGCGACGTGCGCTCAGAAGAATCCGTCCGATTCGCGGTTGCCGGGTGTGTCCGATTCCTTGGCAATCTCGATGTGCTGGTGAACAACGCCGCGATTTTCGAGTCTGCCCCGCTTGACCAACTCTCTCTCGATCAGTGGGACAATGTCTTCGCCACCAATGCACGCGGTCCGTTCCTTGTTTCCCGTGAAGCGCTCAGGCACCTGCGTGCGACAAACGGTCGCATCATCAACCTCGGCTCGCTCGGCGGGATACGCGCGTGGGCCGATCACGCCCATTACTGCGCATCCAAGGCCGCACTGCACATGCTGACCCAGGCGATGGCCAAGTCTTTCGCACCCGATGTTGCAGTGAATTGCGTCGCTCCTGGCTGGATCGACTTGGAAGGCGAGTTGGCTCGTTCGGCGGCACTTCGCTTTGCCGCAAAGACGCCCATGCATCGCAACGGGACCGGAAATGATGTGGCGCAGGCGGTAGTCTTCTTTGCCACAACCACTTCATTCATCACCGGCCAGATCCTCACCGTCGATGGCGGACTCGGGCTATGAGGAGAATCGCGTCTCTGATGGTCCTGCCGTTCCCGCAGATTTGGAAGCAAGTGAGGCGAACTGGATGAGCCTACAGGCGCTTTCTCCGCGGCTACCTCGAAAACAGCCGTTTCCAGAACCCTTTTTCGCTCGACCTCTGTGAGTTTCCCGCCTTGACCTCAAACTGCAGCGGCTCGCCTTCCCACAATCCGGTTGGCTCCGGCTGGGCTGGCCACTTCGCTCCCTCAACCGCCGCCTGCGGATTGCCCACATACAACCGGTGTGCCGTCTCCTCACCCATTTTTGCCGCGACATAGTCGTAGCCCTTCTTCAAATGCAGCGGCCGCCACTCGGGATGGTGCGCATCGCTTGCCAGGAAGTGAATCCAGTTTCGTTCCAGCAGTGCATCGGCAAACGCTTTGGCCAAACGCCCAAATCGTCCGTAAAGCGCCGCTGACGTCACCTGCACCAGGCATCCCTCGCGCATCCATTCGGCAAGCTGCTCAGGATCTTGCTGCAGGACGGGGTTCCGCTCCGGGTGCGTCACAATCAACGTGTATCCCGCATTACGCAGGCGGTTCAATGACGGCGTCAACCGCTGCGGAATCACCATATCAGGGAATTCGATCAACAGGTATCCCTTGCCATTAATCGAGTACCGCAATGGATGGTCCAGAGCGTCTTCGATGTTGTTTGCGCTCATGTGAAAATCGCAACCCAAGCTTAACCCCACCCTGCCGGCGGCCTTTTCGCGAAGCTCATTGAGCCGTGCTTCGTTTACCTCGGGCTTGTACGGGTAGGTTTCGCTGGCATGTGGGGTGCACACAATGTGGGTCACACCCTCACTGATCGCCATTTGAAGCAGTTCGACCGACGTGGCCAAGTCCGGAGAGCCGTCGTCCACTCCGTAAATCAAGTGACTGTGAATGTCGATCATGGGGTCCCGGTTCTTTCGTCCACTGCCACTTAACGAGTAGCAAGTGCATCGATCATCGATGCAAAGATCTTCCATCCATCCGACGAACCCAGAAGGTCTTCGCTTGAGCGATCAGGATGCGGCATCATTCCCAATACATTCCGGCCCTCATTCAGAATTCCCGCGATATTCGCAAGAGAGCCGTTCGGATTCGCCTCCGGCGTGATCTGTCCTTCTGGAGTCGAATAGCGGAACGCGATACGGTCCTCCGCTTCCAGCCGTTTCAACTCCTCTGGCGTGCAGAAATAGTTGCCCTCCATGTGCCCAATCGGAATCTGCAGAACCGCACCTTTGGTGAGTGTGCTCGTGAAGGGGCTATTGATGGTTTCAGTCCGCAGGTGAACCTGTTTGCAGATGTACTTCAACCCGGCGTTCCGCATCAGCGCTCCCGGCAACAGGCCCGATTCAGCCAGGATCTGGAATCCATTGCAGATGCCCAGCACCAACCCGCCCCCGGCGGCGAACTTCTGCACTGCTCCCATCACCGGGGAAAACCGCGCAATAGCCCCCGTACGCAAGTAGTCTCCATATGCAAAGCCGCCCGGAACCAGCACAGCGTCTACACGCTGCAAGTCCTCTGAATCATGCCAGAGAAACGTGACCGGCTGGTGCGCGATTTCCGCAATCACGTTATAGGTGTCGTAATCGCAATTAGAACCCGGAAAGACCAGAACACCAAATTTCATGCTTCTAGGTTAACAGTCTGCGAATAAAAAATTGTCATTGCTTTGTACAAGGAAAACCCGGCCTGAAAACGATATGGCATTGTCTTCCGGTCATATTGAAGTCGTCGCCGCGCCCGGAACCCGAGCAATCCGGTAGGTCGGCGACCTGCGCTCCTCATTCAGTTTGACGGATCCCGTGACATTGAACCGTTTTCAGCAGTGCACGATCTTCGGTGAGTCGATTCCCTTGGTGGCGTTACGCGTGTCGATGACGAGTTGCGACTGTTCGACGATGCCGCGGTAGTCGTAGCTGGAGTGATCGGTGACGATCATCACGGCATCGTACTGGGCGAGAT
>DASXLY010000035.1:0-6006 GCA_036495975.1 Occallatibacter sp.
CTGTTCCTGTTTCGCTTTTTCCAAGACATTACCCATGCCAACAGAGGCTAATTTCCCCCGTCGAAGCTAATGTCTTAGGCCGTTTCTCTATGGCCGGTTTTGAAGTGATAATCCATGGCCGCTTTTGAGTGATTACCGAGGGAACGGCTCGAAGCTGGTATCGAGAGAAACACGGGCGCGAGTCGAGGCGGTCATTTCCGAGCTCAACTATCAACCAAATGCGCACGCGGTCGAATTGGTGCGTTCAAGAAGCCAGAGGAAGAATCCGAGCAATGGCCAAGCCGAGCCCGACGGTCATCCGTTCAAGTCATTGGCATCTCACACACTAGAATTGGAATCGCTTCGTTCGGAAAACTCCCAATTGCGTTCCGTTGTTGCCACCCTCTCGCTGGAAATTGTCAAACAGCGACGCAGACGGGCTGAGGCTCGGCGTCCCGCAACTCGTTCGAAGGGTGTCTCCTGACACGGAATAGACGGGTGTCGATCGAATCGGCGCAGGTATTCGTGATCCGCGGGGATCACTCCCTTTCAATCGGGCGCCCGCCCCCCAACAACTAAACTCTTCACTCTGCCCCGATCAGGTTCGCTTCGGGAACACTTTGAGTGAAAATGCGTAGTCCCCCGGCAGTTCGTTGGGAAGCGTGATGTGCACATTTCCTTCGCGTGCCGTCCAGCTGAGAGGTTTTGGAACACCGAGCATCTGAACCTGGGAGCTTTCCTCAAGTTGCAAAGATTCAATGATGACCTCGCGGGACCCTGGTTTTTCGGTCAGAATGGCGTAAACTGCATCGCCCTTTCGCGTAAAGCGAACTGGCAGGCCATCGGTTGTCTGGCCGTCGGATTTCACCCAAGGCCGCGTTTCGTAAATTGCCTCGCCATTGGTATGCATCCACTTGCCGAATTCCCGTAGTCTCGTGAGTTGGAGTTCCGGGATGGATCCATCCGCTTTCGGGCCGATATCGAGAAGAAGATTTCCGTTCTTGCTTACGACGTCAACGAACATGTTGATCAATTTGCCTGGCGAAAGCATGTCGCCTGGCCCTTCGTTCTGGTTGTAGCCGAAGGAAGTTCCGAGTGCGTGGCAGGATTCCCACTTTTTCTCCACGATCTTTGTGGGCCAGACGCCCTCTGGGCTTGTGTAATCGG
This sequence comes from Occallatibacter sp., assembly GCA_036495975.1. Classification (GTDB taxonomy): domain Bacteria; phylum Acidobacteriota; class Terriglobia; order Terriglobales; family Acidobacteriaceae; genus Telmatobacter. Next base: position 1,147 of record DASXLY010000035.1, read on the forward strand.
CATGTTCCGGGGGTTTGTGGATTTCGTGAAACCGATCATCAATTGTTCCTTCGGGAACAAGATTGAAGTAATCGGCAAGAATTTTGGTCAGATTTCCGGTTCGCGGATAAGCAATGTCGTCCCAAATATCGTCGGGTTCATAGAGCCGAATGAGTTCTTCGAGTATCGCATCGGCATATCTGCCGTATTCTTCCGTCTGGGGGCAATCCTCCTCCACACCGTGCTTGGTACGGATTGGGTTTGGCGTAAAACTCCAATCCAGACCTCCCGAGAAATAGATGCCCATGTGGATATTCTGTTTCCGAACGGCTTTCGCCAACTCTCCGATCACATCTCGTTTTGTGCTTTGCTGATTGGGCTTGCGGTGAGGATTCGGCACCTTGCTTGGCCACAACTTGAACCCATCATGGTGCCTGGTGGTCGGCACGATGTATCCGGCGCCAATCTGCTTGAAAAGCTCGGCCCATTCGTCAGGATCCCACTTCCTAACCTGCTCATCGAACATCGGGATAAAATCTAAATAATCGAAATTTGCGCCATAGGTCTTGACGTGATGTTCCCAGGTGGGCGAACCCTTGATCCGCCATGAATTCATGTACCACTCGGCATAGGGGTTATTCACAAACCAGTCTCTCTGGTCCGGCGCAAACTTGCCCCAATCGATCTCTCCTCTGTCTGTAAGCTTAACGGTGGGTGCCCAAGCGGGAACCGAATAGAGTCCATAGTGAATGAAGATGCCCAGCTTCGCGTCTTCAAACCACTTGGGAACAACATGCTGCTTCAGGCTTGCCCAATTGGGCTGATATCTCGGTGCTGGATTATTGAGGCCCGGCCTATCCCCTCGCAATAGACCGGTTTTCGCCAGAACGCTTCGCGTCCAACCCGATGCCATTATCGAGGTCCCGAGCGCACTGACAAATTCTCTGCGATTCATCTCTTCTTCCCCTTTACGATCTCCGATCGAATCCTTGCGGTTGGTCGCGTCTTGAATGGTGTTCGAGGCCCATACCTAGCCGCATTGGCTTTCTCAAAAGAGTTTTCTCTCTCTCAGAAGAAACCCCTCGGCTTTGAATCTTACATAGCTTATTGATTCATTTCAATTCAAATTAATGCATTATATGGCTTGACGAGGATTTACATGAACCAATATAGTGCAATTGATCCGACCACCGGCCCAATTGTTGGCATCATGGTTCTTAGGTCCGGATAACTCAAGCTTCAAAGGACAATCACGATGGAGCGCAGAGATTTCTGCAAACTGATCGCGGCGACGGCCGCGGCCCAGGTGGTTCATGCGTCAGGGCAGAACACTCCGAAGTCGGAAGATCCGATTGGATTCAACTCGCTCCATCAAACCTACGCTGAGTATTGTGCGACGCCCGCAACGGAGCGAACTTTTTACGCACTGGATAACGGAAAGGTCGTCGAACAGAAGTTGGACGAGGCAAAGTGGTCGCCAACCGAATGGGGCGAGCCTCCAGAACTGCCCATCTCAGGCGGGTCATGGGATGGCGTTCCTATGAGAGCTCCCATATCAGGTCTCGAAGGAACGGGGCCTTACAAAGCGACATGGGATTCACTCCTCCAGTATGAAATCCCTGAATGGTATCAGGATGCAAAGCTGGGGATTTGGGCACACTGGAGCCCGCAGTGTGTGCCTGAAGACAACGACTGGTATGCCCGTCATATGTACGAAGAGGAGTCGAAGTTCTATCAATATCAGCTGAACCATTACGGCCATCCGTCGCGATTCGGATATAAGGACCTTTGCGCTCAGTGGACACTGCTGAACTGGGATCCGGACAGTTTGATGGAACGGTATAAGAGCACTGGAGCACGTTTCTTTACCGCACTTGCTAGCCATCACGATGGCTTCGACGCGTGGAATTCGAAGCACCATCCATGGAATGCAATCGAAATTGGGCCTCACCGTGATGTCGTGGGAGCCTGGGCCGCGGCGGCGCGAAAGCAGGGACTGCGTTTCGGCGTATCGGTCCATAACGCGCGCAATTGGTGGTGGTTCCAGACCTCGCACGGCGCCGATAAGAAGGGCCCGTATGCAGGTGTTCCCTACGATGGCAAACTGACCGTCTCCGAAGGCAAAGAGCAGTGGTGGCAAGGACTCGATCCACAGCGGCTGTATGGCGTGAAGCATCCCCTCAACGCGTTGCCCGACCCATCGTTTGTGAAGAACTTTTACGACCGGACCCGCGATCTTATCGATCAGCACAATCCCGACCTGGTGTATGTCGATAATCCGCTGTTTCCTCTCGGTTGGGGGGGAATGAATTTTGGCGCTTACTTTTACAACCACAATTTGGCGAAGCACGGCGGAAAGATGGAAGGCGTGATCACGATCAAGAGAGTGCCGGATCACCTTCTGAAGGCTGCAGTATTCAACTGGGAGACCGCACTCAAGGACAAGATCATGCCTTATACGTGGCAGTCGGAGGTTTGCATCGGCGACTGCTGGCACTACGATCGAAATAATTTCGAACAGCCTGGACAGTACGGTGGATATCACGATCCCGCCTTCGTCATTCACTGGCTGATTGACATGGTGAGCAAGAATGGAACGATGCTCCTCAATGTCCCAGGCAGGCCTGATGGAACGAACGACAGCAAGGAGTTTGCGGTATTGGAAGGGATTGGGGCCTGGCTGAAAGTCAACGGTGAGGCAATCTACGAAACTCGGCCGTGGAAGGTATTCGGAGAAGGACCGTGGAAGGCGGATACCCGGGAATTCAAAGGAGCAGACAGCATCAAGAGCCTCGGGGTAAAAGACATTCGATTTACGCGGAACAAAGCCGATACCGTGATCTATGCGATGATTCTCGGCTGGCCAAATGGTGAATTTGTCATTGAGTCGCTAGGAACTTCGAGTTCGGCAAAGCCGGCCAAAATCAAGGACGTTCGGCTCTTGGGAACCGAAGAGAAGCCTAAATGGTCACAATCAGCTGATGGCCTCCACGTAGAACTGCCCGGAAATTATCACCCCGCAACAGACTATGCGGCAGCCTTAAAGGTGTTACTCACTTAAAGTTGGGTAGCGGGTGAGTTGACGGACGCGCAATGACAATTAGACATTCGCCAGAAATAGCGCAGTCACGCGCAAGTACCGGAGGCTGTCGCGATCGGCACCGTTCTGGCGACCTCGTGGACGAGTCTCTTGACCCACTTTTCCAACTCTCCAATGAGATCCGCCGGCTGCAGAGTTGCCGTCGCGAAAGCATGTGCAAGTTCGATTGTGTCGCCTCTTCACTCGTGATGAACGTTTGGGCATCGACACGATCAAATTCTCACTGTCTTCAGGATGAAAGCCTAAGGACACTGACGCCTTCAAACGGGACGTGAACTTCGACCGAGCCATTCTGGATTATCTGCGACTGATGATCCTAGATGTTCGTTGCCGCCGTATAGCGCGGCACTTGGATTCGCAGTCTGGGCGCCTGTCTGGTCATTGAGGACGATTATCAGGGCGCGGTTTACGAGCGTGCCGGGATCTGCGGAGAAGAGCTTAAACGGCCGGCAGCATAGACCACAGGGACGGGCGAGTAAAAGGCCACCTGATCGTCCGCTTGAACCAAACCGGGATCATTCTCCCATCTCAAACGGCCAAGGAAGTCCCATGAAACCATCGAAACTCTATGAGGCGCTTCACGCGCTCATTGGCGAACGTGTGCCTCTCCACATCTGGGGCGCATCCGGCGTCGGAAAATCACAGATCGTTTCTCAAGTAGCTAGCGATCTCGATTATGACTTTCTCGATGTGCGAGCAGTACAACTTGATCCCGTCGATCTCCGCGGTTTGCCCCGCATCTCGGCCGGCCAGACCGAGTGGGTGCCACCCAAGTTCCTTCCGAGTAGCGGCAAAGGAATTCTCTTTCTCGATGAACTGACCTCGGCTCCTCAGATGACTCAGGCCGGCTGCTATCAGCTGGTGCTCGACCGAAAGCTCGGCGAATATGCGCTGCCCGAAGGTTGGGCGGTCATCGCCGCCGGCAATCCAGCCTCCGAGCGCGGCGTCCATTTCGCGATGCCGCGGCCGTTGCGCAACCGGTTCGTGCATCTGGAGCTGGAAGCGGATCTCGATGACTGGTGTAAATGGGCCGTCAAGGCTCATGTTCGCCCTGAGATCATCGCATTTCTCCGCTTCAAACCGGAACTGCTGCATGCGGCCGATGTCACTGCGGATGCCAATGCCTGGCCCACTCCGCGCTCCTGGGAGATGGCCTCTCAAGTGCTTTGCGGGATCGCCCGCCGCCAGAAGACACGGTTTCTCATGGGAGCCAGCGAGTTCGAAGCGCAACTTCTCGATGGCACCGTAGGGCCGGCGGCGGCATCGGAACTGGTCGCCTTCATCCGGCTGTTCCGTCAATTGCCGTCGATCGACGAAATCCTTTGGAATCCTCAGACGGCTCCGGTACCCGATGAGCCTTCGGCACAGATCGCGATCGCAACCGCTCTTGGAAGGGTCTTGAGCGACAACTCAGTGGGAAGAGCGATCACCTACCTTGGCCGGATGCCAACCGAAATGCGGGTGATGGCCATGCGTGACGCGGCGGCGCGGGACACCGCCATCACCCACACGCCGGAGTTCGTTCGCTTCGGAGTGGAATACAGGGAGTTATGTGGCGTCTAAAGTTATGTTGCGTAGCAGTGTCGATGCCCGGTAATCATGCGGTCATGAAGCGCTGCTGACGCAACATAAGTAATTACAGTGAACGGAGGAATGCCATCAGAGATGGATTCTCTTTCCATGGCCGTTTAGATACAGGGTTGGAGCGGAGAGCGTTGGTCTTTTCCAGCATCTGAGCCTTGCGTTCGAGATCGACCTCGACATAGATGTTGGTGGTGTCG
>DASXLY010000036.1:0-5135 GCA_036495975.1 Occallatibacter sp.
CGCCTGATTGACGATGATGAGATCTGAATTATTTTCGACGTCTTTCTGTTCGAAGCGCCTCCCTTGCTTCAGGTGGAGACCCATCGTTTGAAAGAAGTCAGGACTGACAATGCGAATCTGCTCCATCGGTAATGCTCCCGGAGCATGGGCAGGTTCACCGGCGACGAGAAATCGCGTCATCGCATGGGATGCTTTGAACGGAAGAGTGATGGTGGTTACCGCTGACACAATGCCGGGCGCTTGCATTAGCTTATCTATCAATCTTTCGTAGAAGTGATTCGTCGCGGCGGTTTGATCCTGGTACCGGGGTTGAGGCAGCGTGATCTCGAGGCTGAGCAGGTGATCAGTGCGGAAGCCCGGATCCACGCGGATCAGCTTTTGAAAGCTTCGGATCAATAGCGCTCCCAGGAACAGCACAACAACGGCGATCGCGATCTCCGTGGAGATGAGCGCTCTTCTGCTCCAGCTTCGTGCGCCTGTGCTGCGGTCGCCCGGCCTAAGCGAATCGGTCAGTTGGTTTGAGGCCTTCATCATCGGCAAGAGCCCAAAGAGAACGGCGGTGAACAGGCATACGCCCGAGGTGACCAGTAGGACCGGGACATTGATCTGAATCGAGCGGATCAGCGAGGGATCTGCGCCCGCCGCATGCGCAAACGCTACACGAAGTAGCGGGAGAGCGAGGGCGGCGAGGGCGGTTCCAAACAGGCCTCCGAACAGGCACAGGATTAACGTTTCGGAAAGATGTTGTGTGAACAAGCGAAGCCGACTCGCTCCCAGCGCCTGCCTTACCGCAGCTTCGCGGACGTGGGCAGCGGCCCGCACTAAAAGAAGGTTCGCGACATTGGCGCAGGCGATACACAGGACTAGAACTACGCAACCGAGGAGTGTGAGTATCGCGGGTCTCAGAGATCCCACGAGTTGCTCACGTAGCGGAGTAAGCTGCACACCGATATTTCTGTTCGTTGCTGGATAGACCTTCGCCAACCGCGCAGCGATCGTGCTCATGTCCGTTCGAGCTTCCGCTAAGCCGGCACCAGCCTTGAGCCGACCCAGAACATCGAGCGTGTGCCCCACTCTCCGGGTCTGCGATTCTTTGTCCATCAGGGAAAGCGGCATCCAGAACTCTCCCGTCGTGGGATAAGCGCCACCCGGTGGGAGTACGCCGATCACGGTATAGCTGTCTCCGTTGAGAGTGATGTTACGACCGAGGATGCCACGATCACCGCCAAAATAGTGTCGCCACGCCTCCGTGCTGAGCACAACGACATGATTTGCATTCGGGGTGTCGTCCTGTTCCACAAACGTGCGGCCCATAAGGGGCGCAACGCCGAGAAGCGCGAATAGGTTGCTCGACGCAAGGACGGTGTGGACCTGTTCCCCATGATCCAGCATAGCCAGCGCCATGGTGTCAGAGCTCGCGCCCGAATAAGCGGCGATCTGCTCGAAGCTCGTCTGCTGTCTGCGCCAATCCTGATAATCCAGGAAGTTGACCTCGGCTCCACCAACAATCTGGGGATGAGTCTCATAGATGCCGATAATGCGATCCGCATGCTGAAAAGGTAACGAGCGGAGCAAGAGCGCATAGGCAGCACTGAAGATCGCGGTCGTTGCTCCCACTCCGAGAGCGAGGGTTAGAATCGCAGTGACAGTAAAGCCGGGCGACTTTGACAGCCGGCGGAACGCATGCCGCACATCCATACCAATATTTTCCAGAGTGAGGGCGGCATCCGCGGCCATGACGCGCTCCTTCATCGCGGTTGGGTTTCCAAATCGAAGGAAAGCATTCCGACGGGCCGCTTCCGGAGACATACCCTCAGCAATGCTTTGCTCAATACGCATCTCAATGTGAGACGTCAGCTCGGTTTCGATTTCGCGATCAATTTTGGAGCGTGTAAACAGATTAGAGATGCGGCGAAAGAGCGACATGGCATTTCCCCTCACGCGTACCGCAACATTGCACGCGCGCCTTTCACGATTTTGATGACAGGAGATTACCCCTAGAAAACTAGGCATGTCAACCGGCGATTGATGGAGAATAAGCTCGAATGTTCCGTTGTGACGGAAATGGGGCCCCTGGCGGGCGGAATCCTCGCATCTGAAAAGCAGTTGCTCAGGAGGAAGACGTCACAATAGACTTCAAAAAACATCCTGCAACAGTCCAACTGTAGCCTCAAAGGAAAAGGGATAGACCCGTGCTTAATCGAAGAAACTTTCTTGCCTCCTCGGCGATTCTTCCGAGCGCTTTTATTCAGACTTCGCAGCAAATTACTCACGTGGATACCTTGCGGACTGGTCCCCCGCTCAAAAGTTCTGTGGTGAAAGGCGCAGATCTTCTCTCTGAGGGGAATAGCCCAGGAGCCAAAGCGAAGGTGCATTTCAACGGTCCGACAAAGCAACTTGCTGCTGTAGCATCTGGCGTTGTCACACTTGAGCCTGGCTCCAGGCCGCATCCGCCTCACCGCCATCCCGAAGAAGAATTCGTAATCGTTACTGCAGGAACCGGAGAGATCGAAGTCGACGGAGTAGTGACGCAGGTAGCGTCCGGCGACATGATGTACGCCGAAGCTAACGTATTGCACGGTATCGTGAACACAGGACGGACCACGATGACGTTCTACTTTACGAAGATTCTTGCGAAGAACTCCTAAGAAACATTGACGAGGCTACTAGCGGCTTGGTAACCACTGCCCACGGTCACGTAATTCATGCTCATGGCTAGTGATAGTCGGAGGCGAAGGCGTCGGCCTCGTGGTTCATTTCTTCCGGGGTGACGGCATGCGGATATAAGAGGACGCGGTACCGGAAGGTCGCGCTCTGACCTTTGTCGATGGTGTAGCTGAAAGCGGTCTGGCTGGGATCAAAAATCTTGCGACCCAGCGAATTCGCGGCAAAGAGCCCGTAGCCGCGCGCGTGCCAGTACGTGGGATAGCCCGGGTTGGCTGGGTGATCGACGATCGCGATGGCGACAGTCTTGTTGTCTTTGGAGCCGGTCAAAGTGCACCAGCGCCCACGTGTTCCCCATGCCTGATCGCCGCGCTTCCCTTCACTGGTCAGATAGATGCCGCTTGCGCCCGGAGAACCAGCATTATCCACTTTGGTGGCAACTCCGTTTGCATCGGTGAAGACGCCGCCCTTTTCTGTAGGCGATTCAAGCCAGCTTGCAACGCGGATGCCGAGCAGCCCTTCTTTGTCATCGTTGAAGACGACGTGGTCGAGCGCCTTGAGAGTTGTGATTTGGTCGATGACGCGTGCGTCTCCTTTCGTGGAGAAGACGTATTGCGTGGTTTCGTCCAGAATGTTTTCGCCTGTGCCTGTGGTCCACACTGACTCGACAACGAGTTCTCCCCGGTCGCGCCCGCTCTTTGCTGAAAGGATCTTCTCCTGATAGATCGACCCCATCTTGCTGCGGTTTTCCGGCTTGATGGCATCGGAGTTGTTCCAGAAGTCAAAGCCGTTGACATTGCCATAGTTGAACCACATTCCGGCATGGTGTGGGTGATCGACACGCTCGCCCGCATTTGGAGTGAGCGGATAGCCGCGCGTCACAACGGTTCCGCCGGGAGCGATGAGCGGAAAGAGAACGGGTTTCTTGAGCGAAGTAGGCCACAGATAGGACGTGAACGGCTGGCCGTCGATCGTGATGTCGACCCGGCGCTGAACTTCGTCCGGTATTACTTGAATTCCCTTCTCCGATTGCTTTGCCAGCACGTTGCCGCCGAGTTCCAAAAATGCCAATAGCGAACACAGGACCAGCCAGGAACCTTTAGCCAGCATAGGGCTTGCCTCCAGCCAGCACCTGCTCGTTCTTATCGTCGAAGGTGACCTTCTCTCCGGTCTGAATTGCTGCCACGTTCATGCAGAGCGCAACGGAGTGGCTGTAGCCCGCATCGATGCTGGCGTTCGGCGTCTTGCGCGAGCGGACGCATTCCATCCAATTGCGCATGTTGGCCGAGGTCATGGGATCGGCCCCGGTGTCAGCGGCTGTCGACACCGGACCTGCATTTTCGCCAAGAGAGAAGCTTTCGAGCAGGTCTTCCTTCATGCCCATCTCCGCGGCTGCCTTCGCCTTCAGGCCGCCGTCGGGGGTGACGCGCTGCGTGTCCATGTCGAGCATTCCGCCAACGGAGTAGTAGAGCTCTTTGACGCCTCCTGCCGAATTCGTCTGCCGCGACGTGTATAAAACTTGGAAACCCTTGGACGGATCATCCAGCGGCCCATAATCGAAGACTGCCGTCATGGTGTCCCAGTTCTTGCGACCGTCTCTCCACGCATAAATACCACCATTGGCTACGACGCTGCGAGGATGCGGATATCCGCTGAACCAATGAACGGTATCAATCTGGTGGACCAGCCATTGGTCAGGAATACCGGAGGAGTATGGCCAGAATAGCCGGAATTCGAGATACTTTCGTGCATTAAAGGGCTCGTAGGGCCGGTTCATCAGATAACGCTTCCAATCTGTGTCTTCTTCCTTGAGGAGAGGGACAAGATTTGGGCGACGCCAGCGGCCCGGTTGATTGACATTCCATGTCATCTCGACCATGACAATGTCGCCAAACTTGCCGGACTTTATGTATTCGGCGGCTTTCTGATAACTCGGCGTACTGCGGCGCTGCGTGCCTACCTGTACGACCTTTCCGGTCTCTTTGACCGCGTCGCGAAACGCACAGGCATCGGCCATGGTGTGTGCGGTTGGTTTTTCCACATATGCGTCGCGCCCAGCCTTCACCGCTTCCACACCATGAAGTGCGTGCTGAAAATCAGCGGTCGCAATCAGAACGGCATCGATATCTTTGCGGGCATACAGCTCGTCGTTATTGCGCACCGGGGCAACGGAAGTGCCGGATACCTTCTGGATATAGGCTGCTCCTTCCTCGCGCTGTTTGTTCCAGATATCGGAGACAGCAACGAACTCGAAATTCATATCCTTCGCATTCATATGGAAGGCTGGAATGAGGGCCCCTTTCATGCGATCGCCGCAGCCTATAACGCCCACACCGACGCGGTCATTGGCTCCTATGACACGCGCATAGCTCTTCGCGCTCCATGAGACTGCCGCTCCGGCGATCGCTGCTCCAGTGATCTTCAAGAAGTCTCTGCGGTTGCTGTCCTCTACTGTCATTGTTCACCCCTTG
>DASXLY010000037.1:0-1555 GCA_036495975.1 Occallatibacter sp.
AGTCGTAGTTGAAGTCGTTGCCATACGACGACGCCCATTTGAAACCCCAGCCCATGCGCTTCTTGAACGCATCGAGCTCAGCAAACGGAGCCCGCGAGATGGCGATCAGCGTCACATCGCGCTGTGCCAGATGAACGACGCTGCGATCGAAATGATCCGCCGCCATCGAGCATCTAGGGCAGCCCTTGCCCCACCCTGGACCGAACATGAAGTGGTATACGACGAGTTGATTCTGGCCGGCAAAAAGATCGCCCAGGGTTTCCTTGCCTTTTGGCCCATCGAACAGATAGTTCTTTTCGACTCGGACCCACGGCAGTTGCTGACGTTTCCGGCTCAGTGCATCGCGCAGCCGGGTGAGGGCTTTCTCTTCTGCCAGAAGCGCCTTGCGCGCTTCGGTCCACTCCGCTCTCGATACGACTGCATGGTTATCCATCACTCCACTCATTGCTTTTTCTCCATCAGGTTCATGTTCGTCTTACGGTTTTCGAGGACAAGCGGCACGTTCCCGCTCGTGTATGGAGTCGCACAGAAATCATGCCCACGCGTGATCATCCATACATGGATCGCCCTTCCGGAATGGTGAATCTTATTTCGTTCGTGCCTTGACAGCTAATCTGTGGTCAACGGGGATCACGGTGACGGCGAATGGGGTTCCCTCATCATCCGAAATGCTTGGCAGACCGCTGTCCCCCGCATTGTTACCGAGCATTGCGTTTGTGTAGTAAGGCGTGTAGACCATCATGTGCGGGTGCCATGCTCCGGCAGGCCCCAGCATTTGGTCTGCTGAGAGCATGTAGGCGAATCCAACCGCCTCCATTTTGGGCAACTCACCTTTGGCATATGCTGCCTCTATCTCCTTCGCAATCTGATCAGGTCCTTTACCTTTCATCCCAAGCCTCGTTCTCAGTTCCTGGTAGGGCACAACGGTTCGAGACGCCACTGGATTGAAGCAGATGGGGGCGCGCGTCTTTGGGTCGTACACAAGGTTCCGATTCGCGGCCGGTGTATACGTTGGCGCACTCCAGCCTCGCATGACCATGCACACAAAGCCGTTATCGCCCTGCACCAGGACCTTATAGCCGGAGGTTGTGAGAATCTTGATGGTCGCCCGTCCGGACACACCGTCTGGCGCCGCACTTTTCGCCAGCGCAATCTCGGCCTCGGGTTCCATCATGTACTCGCTGAGCGGGGGATACTTGGAACTCTGCGCTCGGATCTTCCCAGCACACAAACCCGCCATAAGTGCGATACCCAGTATGACCAGCGTGCCGGTTCGAGCCTTTTGGGGTGTCATAGAATCCTCCGAATGTGCTGTCTAGCGATTACCCTGCGCAGCCTTCAGCCGCCGTTCCACATCCGTACTGACATTTGTGAAGAAATTTGACCAGCCCTTGTTCACATCCACACCATCCATCAGGTGATGCGGAATTAGTCCAATTGCGCGATGCGAGAAGTCAATACGCGTCAGGCCATTCTCTTCCTTCAGCCGGAACAGCACATGTGAGACCGCAGGCGCCGACATAAACATCGGTCCATGCAATTCCAGCAACTCTGG
>DASXLY010000038.1:0-149495 GCA_036495975.1 Occallatibacter sp.
CTATATCCCGCCAGCCAGGGCTGCTCGCACTGTGGGAACGCCAGCGTTACACGACTTCCACCATAGGAGCCGTATGAATCGAGAGGTTCACGTACGGTTCTGGGAGAGCCTCCGGGTGAGACTCCCGGGGGCTACTTAACAGCAGCTTGTTCCAATCAAGATGCCGGTCGCGAATGCGGCCGGCACTGTTTTTGGTGGAACCGACGGTCTCGCTTTCCCACTCATTTCGCAAATAGCGCGAAGTGAATGGGCACCGGCATTCTTCTACGATTGCGAGGCAAAGAAAAGCCCCGTCAGGGGACGGGGCTTCGAACCGACAGCTTGAAGACTGACAACTTACAACTGCTTTAGGACAGGTGCGTGAACTCGCGTCCTTCGAGGCGGGTCGGCAACTTTGGTGGAACGAGGCCGGCGGTGCTGCCGCTCATTACCTGGGTGAAGTCCTTGCGGAACGCCATCATCTCATCGGGTGTGCCGACGGTGATGCGCAGGCTGTTGGGCCAGGCCGGCCAGATGCGGCCGACGTACATGTCCCTGGCCGCCAGCGCTGCCTGGACTTGTTTGCCGGGACGGCGGACGTCGAGCATGAAGCAGTTGCTCTCTGACGGCGTGGTGGCGTAGCCCTCGCTCTTTAACCACGCAAGCGTCTGCTGGCGGGTGTCGGCGATGATCTTCTTGCGGGTCGGCACGAGGTCGGGATCCATGAGGCTGGCCTTGGATGCGGCCACCGCGGTGACCGGCAGTGCGTTCATGCCGCCGAAGGAACTGATCTTCTTCAGCAGATCGGGGCGACCAACGGCGAATCCCATGCGGATTCCGGCCATGCCATAGAGCTTGGAGAAGGTGCGCAGAACGATGACGTTCTTGCCTTCCTTCACGAAGTCGAACGAACGGGGCGCATCGCACAGGTGGATGTAGGCCTCGTCGATCAGCAGGATGGCATCTTTGGGCGCGTTGGCGACAGCGTATTCAATATCTCCACGGGGTGTGCAGGTGCCGGTGGGGTTGTTGGGGTTGCAGATATAGATGACGCCGGGATTCGACGCCGCGGCGAGCATGGCCTTGATGTCGTGCTTGGCTTCGCCCTTGGGATCGGCCAGGGGGACCTTGAGGATCGGCGCTCCGCTTACCTGCGCGGCCCACATTGGTGCTTCATAACCAGGATCGGCGATGACCAGCGGGCGATCCTTGCTGGTGAAGGCGAGCACGGTGTAATGCAGGGGTTCGCTGGAGCCGGCGAAGGCAAATACCGAGTCGGGGCTCAGCCCTTCCTGTTTCGCGAACAATTCGGTGAGCTCTTCTTCGCTGGAGAAGAGATAACGGCCTCCGCGGGGAGTGATGTTGATGATGGCCTGACGCGCGGCTTCTGAGGGCCCCATCGGGTTCTCGTTGGCGTCGATGTGAATGCCTTTGTTGGGATCAGCAAACTTGGGCCGTTCAGCCAGTGCGAGGTGGGCTTCCGTGAGAATGGGCAGGCTTGCCAGCGCGGATGCCCCGGCGGCGAAGCGGAAGAAGTTGCGGCGGGAGATTCCAGCAGGAGCTATAGGATCGACGGTCGGGTACATCGGCAAAACTCCTTGGGGTAGCAGTCAGTGTGAACGGAAGTCCGCAGCGGATGCGGAAAAACAGGAAGCCGAAGCACGGAAGGATTGGGGAAGGGGAAAGCCAATCCCATAAGCAAAGGTAGTCTTGGGACGCATAAAAAAACAAGGAAGAAATCGGCGGCTTTGTTTATGTGGATTGAGGGCGTTTCCAGGGAACCAAATGGCGGCATTTCGGCTCGCCCGGGAGACTCACATGTTGCAGAAAAGGCTGTATATGGTAGACTCCTTCGGAAAACGTATTCCCATGAAAATGGTTGCGATTTCTGTTGCCGATTTCCGGTCGGCTGTGGATATGCAGCGTATCGGTTTTCGGCACTTGACAAATGTTTGAGTAAACCCATTTACTTGTGGGCGAACGTCCACGCTAACTCCGGATGTATTCACCCGATTGTAGGTGACGCAATGTTCGCTTCGGTTCCAGTCTTCACTGCCGCTGGACTCCTTCATTCGCCTGCCATCTTTCTGGCGTTGGCCGCGCCGTCGCTGGCACATCTCAGCGTGCTCGATATCGCAATCATCGCCATTTACTTCGTAATGGTGATCTGGATTGGCTTTTACCTGAAGGGACAAGCCAACACCAGCGAAGAATTTTTCATGGCAGGCCGCGAGATGACGGCATGGATTGCCGGCCTCAGTTTCGTATCGGCGAACCTCGGCTCCCTCGAACTAATGGGCTGGGCTGGTTCGGCTTACCAGTATGGGATCCTGGCGGCGCACTGGTACTGGGTGGGCGCGATTCCAGCGATGCTGTTTCTGGGTATCGTGATGATGCCTTTCTACTACGTGTGCAAGACGCATTCGGTGCCGGGCTATCTGAAGTTGCGCTATGGACTGGGCGCGAGCACGGTCTCGGCCTTTTCGTTCGCCTTCATGACGGTGCTGATGAGCGGCGTGAACATGTTCGCGATGGCCGAAGTGATGAAGGTTGTTCTCGGATGGGATCTCAACTTCTCGATCATTGTGTCGTCGCTGGCGGTGGCCGCGTACGTGGCGCTGGGCGGACTGCGTTCGGCAATTTTCAACGAAGTGCTGCAGTTCATGCTGATCTGGGGCGGTGCGCTGCTGGTCCCCATTCTGGGCCTGGTGGAAGCGGGCGGATGGAACGGATTCAAGGCGAAGCTGGCGCACAATATTGCCATCGGAGCCACGGCGCCCGGCGACTATACGCACATGTGGCGCAGCATGGGCCACTTCACCGATAACCCGATGGGCATCCATTGGACCGGTATTGTGTTCGGCCTCGGATTCGCCATCAGCTTTGGTTACTGGACGACGGACTTCCTGGTGGTGCAACGCGTTCTGGCTGCGCACAATCTGCGCTCGGCGCGAATGGCCCCGGTGATTGGATCGTTCTTCAAAATGGCGGTTCCGTTCATCGTCATTCTGCCGGGCCTGCTGGGGCTGGTGGTGTTGCAGAATCCCAATGGAAGCTTGATGCACCTGGTGCCACAGAACCTCGCTACGGAAGGCTCAGGGTTGCACAGTTATAACGAAGTGCTGCCGTTGATGATGGTGCGTTATCTGGCTCCCGGTTTGCTGGGGCTTGGCATCACCGCGCTGATTGCAGGGTTCATGAGCGGTATGGCCGGAAACGTGAGCGCCTTCTCGGCGGTGTGGACTTATGACATCTACCAGCCACTGATCAAGAAGAATGCAACAGACGAACATCTCGTGACGGTCGGCCGCTGGGCCACGATTCTGGGAGTGATTGTTTCGATCGGCACCGCATACCTGGTGATGAGCGCGGCCGGAATCATGGATTATGTCCAGGCGCTGTTCAGCTTCTTCATCTCGCCGCTGCTGGGCGTGGTGCTGGTGGGGATGTTCTGGAAGCGCGCCACGAAAGCCGGCGGCTTCTGGGGATTGCTGTTGGGCACAGTCACCTCTATCGGTTTGTGGGCGTGGGTCCATTTCCATCCTTCCGCGCTGCGTTTCGTGGCGCTCTCGCCCGATGCCAAGGACATGGCGGAGAATATGTATCGCGCGCTGTGGTCGGTCATCGTGGCAATCCTTGTGAACGTAATCGTGAGCCTGGCAACGAGGCCGAAATCGCTCTCTGAACTCAACGGCCTTGTATACGGCGCAACCACTCTGCCCAAGGAAGAGCCGGTACCCTTCTACAAGAACGAATATTTCTGGCTGGTCATTGCCATCATTATGTTTCTGGCCCTCAACATCTACTTCTGGTAAGGAGTCCGCATGCATTCCGGCCACATATCGATCTGGTTTTTCATCGGGGTCCTGCTCAGTGTGTACGGAGCAATGATCTTTGCTTACGGGCTATTCGAATTGGCAACTGGAAACCTTGCAAATGTGGTGCTGAAAACTCTACATGCGCCGGTCTGGTGGGGCGGCATGATGCTGATCTTTGGCCTTTTTTACCTGATTCGCTTTCGCCCGGGCCGCAACGGTTAGCAATATTTGCGGCGGCAGCATGACTGTGGCATTTCAAGGAGCTTGAGCGTATGGCAGCACAAAGAAAAATGACGTTTGGTGTGATTGTTGGCAATCGGGGATTTTTCCCCGATCACCTGGCCAAGACCGGGCGCGAGGAGATTCTTTCGGTACTTGAATCGGCGGGCGCGACGGCAATCGTCCTCGGTCCTGAGCAATCAAAATATGGCGCAGTGGAAACGTACACAGAAGCTCAGCACTGCGCGGAGCTGTTCAAGAAACATGCGGAGGAGATCGACGGGATCATTGTCACGTTGCCGAACTTTGGCGAAGAGCGCGGCATCGTGGATGCGATCCGCTTGTCGGGGCTGAAGGTGCCGGTGCTGGTGCAGGCCACGCCCGACCGCTCCGATGCGATGACCATTGCGACACGTCGCGACAGCTTCTGCGGCAAGATGTCGGCCTGCAACAACATGATGCAGTACGGGATTAACTATTCGCTGACCACACTGCATACTGAGGCGCTGAATTCGGCGGAATTCAAGACGGATCTGGAGTGGTTCTCAGCAGTCTGCCGAATCGTAAAGGGACTGAAGAACCTGCGTATCGGCGCGATCGGCGCACGTCCCACGGCATTCAATACGGTGCGCTACTCAGAGCGGATCTTCGAGACCAGCGGAATAACGATCGAGACTATCGATCTGTCGGAGATTTTCGGTCGCATCAATCGCATGAAGGACAACGACGATGCGGCGCAGGGGAAGTTGGCGGCGATCAAGAAGTATGTAACGACCTCTGGGATTCCCGACGAAGCGCTGATGAAGATGGCCAAGCTTGGCGCGGTGATCGACGGATGGATGAAGCAGTCGCACATTACGATCAGCGCGGTGCAGTGCTGGACGTCGATGGAGGAGTACTTCGGCGTGGTTCCGTGCACCATTATGAGCATGATGTCGAATGAGCTGATTCCGTCAGCTTGCGAAGTGGACGTGCCGGGCACGCTGAGCATGTATATGCTGGCCCTGGCTTCGGGCACTCCCTCGGCGCTGCTGGATTGGAATAACAATTACGGTGCCGATCCCAACAAGTGCGTCTGCTTCCACTGCTCGAATTTGCCCAAGCACTTCTTCAAGGATGTGAAGATGGACTACCAGGAGATCATCGCGGGGACGGTGGGTAAGCTGAATACCTTCGGAACCTGCGTGGGCCGGGTGAAGGCAGGAGCGATGAGTTTTGCGCGCTACTCAACCGACGACCGGCGCGGCATCGTGCGCGGCTATACGGGTCCGGGCCGCTTTACCGATGATTCGCTGGAGACGTTTGGCGGCGCGGGTGTGGCCGAGATTCCGCAACTGCAAAAGTTGCTGAAGTATATCTGTCGCGAAGGATTTGAGCACCACGTTGCCGCGAACTTCAGCGAAGTTTCGAAGTCGGTGCACGAGGCAGCGCGTTACATGGGCTGGGAGAGCCATTATCATCCGGCTCTCGAGGACTGAACGGAATAGATTCGACACTTGGGCGCTGGCGATTCTGCCGGCGCCGTGTTGTTCTTTGAGGAGATTCTATGGAGACGGCAATCATGACCACGCGGATCAACAAGGGCCTAACGGTAAACGGCGCCACCGTGGTGTCCCAGGCTGATTGGAACGCGGAACTGGATGCGAAGCACGAACGGCTCGTCGAATGGATGCGCGAGCGGCAATTGAGTGGCGTCCTGATCCGGCGTAACGAGAATGTGGCGTGGCTGACCGGCGGCGCGGTCGAGTTGCGCGTGCTGACTCCGAGCGAGACCGGCGTAGCTTCAGTGCTGGTAACGGCGGAGGGGAAGCGGTATTACTTCACCACCGAGAACGAAGCGCCGCGTCTGCACGACGAGGAATTCGGGGCGCTCGATTTTGAGCCGATCCTGTTTCCGTGGTACGCGGATGATACGGCCGCTGCCGCGGCGAAGTTGGCGAATGGCCCGCTGGGGTCGGATACGGGGTTGCCGGGGACGACGGCGGTGAACCTGTTTCCGCTGCGCGCGTCGCTGAGTGAGACTGAAATCGCGCGGTACCGGTGGCTGGGGGCGGAGACGGCGGACGCGACGGTTGAGTCTCTCAACGAGGTAGAGCCGGGGCTGAGCGAGTATGACCTTGAGGCGCTTACTGCCGCGAACCTGCTCCGCCGCGGGATTCTGCCATCGGTGTATCTGTACGCGGTGGACGATCGCATTTGCAAGTACAAGCATGCGGTTGCGCGCGGCGCCCGGCTGAAGAAGTTCGGGATGCTGAATCTCTGCTCGCGCAAGTGGGGGCTGGCTATTTCGATCACGCGCTTTGTGCACTTCGGCGAACTGCCGGCGGAACTTGAGGCGCGATTCACATCGTCTGCACATGTGAATGCGGCGCTACTCGATGCGACGCGCGTGGGCGCAACTTCAGCGGAGTTGTTCCGCGTGGCGCAGGCTGCGTATGTTGCCGAAGGATTTCCGGGCGAGGAGCGCTTCCATCACCAGGGTGGACCAACGGGCTATGGTGAGCGCGAATGGGTTGCCACTCCGCACGGCAAAGAGACCGTGGTCGACCACCAGGCGTTTGCATGGAACCCAAGCATTCGCGGCGGCAAGGCAGAAGATACTGTGATCCTGCACAACGGGAAGATCGAGTGGGTTACGGCGACGCCGGAATTGCCGGTGATCCATGCCGAAGTAAATGGAAAGGTCTATCCGGCGGCGGGAGTGCTGGTGAAGTGAAGCGCTAGGGACTGAGGGACTGAGGGACTAGGGACGGCGGGACTTAGTCGCTTGCTTCTGTGGGTTGCAGCGTCAGTCTTGCGGTGAGTACGACGAGTGCGGCCCAGAGGATGTCGGCGCCGAGCAGGTGGGCGATCTGCAGCCACACGGGAGCCAGCATTACTACGTCGAGCACGCCGAGTACATATTGCGCGGCGAGCAGGATCAGCACCAGCGCGGACAGACTGCGGTTGTCCCAATGAGTGGTGCGTTGCGCGGCGCGGACCAGGATCCAGATCAGGAAAATGCTCGCAAGGAACGCGATGGTGGGATGGGTCCAACGCCAGCGCACCAGCCAGCCGCTTGTCGAGGAGAAATCCTGAGCCAGTGCCGCACCCAGTGACGAAGCGGGGAAGAGCGTGTCCCCGAGCGCGGCCAGGGATCCGGTTACTCCGACGATCAGCACCACAAGGATGCCTGTCGTTGCCCCAAATGGCGCGACCAGCCGAACCGTGCTGCGAAGATATCCCTGCTTGCGGCTGAGCATGTGTGCAGTCAGCGTGAGCGCCGCGAGCAACAGGAGCGTGTTGGTCAGGTGCAGCGCCAGGTACCACGGTCGTAGCGGCGACTGACTTTGGGCGGTCAGGCCGAGTTTGACCAGCATTGCGCCGAGGATCGCTTCAACCAATGTGAAGAACACTGTGGCCGCGGCGGCATAGCGCGCCAGATGCCCGCGGACTGTACCTGCAATCGTCCAGATCAACAGGCCAACTGCGGAGAAGAATGAGATTCCACTGGTGATGCGGTGGGCGAACTCGATCATCGTGTTCGCGTTGGCCGAGTGCTGCAGGACGGTTCCATTGCAGAGCGGCCAGTGGTTGCCGCATCCTGCGCCAGCGCCGGTGGCGCGCACTACGGTTCCCCACAAGATGACTGCAACGAAGTATGCCAGTACTGCCCATGCGAATCGCCGGAGAGCGGGTGAGGGCAGAGGGTTGTGGACGGCCGGGACGGCGACCGCGTGAATGTACATGGAATCCGCGTTCACTTCTTCAGTGTAGAACAGCGGTGGGTTTGGTGCTGAAACGCCGCTCACCGCAGCCTGGGCGGCGAAGGAGGATTCTCCCAGGTCTCCAAATCGAGACCTGGGGCACCCAGGTTCGTGCTTTCCCACCCATTTCGCAAAAGCACGAAATGGATGGGGCACCGGGCAGGTTAGTCGGAGGAGGATTCCTCCCAGGTCTCAGAATCGAGACCTGGGGCGCCCAGGTTATCAACCGAGCAGGCGCACTACGTGGTTCACGATCATCAGATCCTCGGCCGGGGGGATTACGCGAACCTGCACGGGTGAACTGTCTGCAGAAATCACGGCTTCTCCTCGCACGTTGTTTTTGTTGGGATCGAGGACGATGCCGAGTGCGGCCAGCCCCTTGCAGATCTCGGCTCGGGATGCGATGTCATTTTCGCCGATACCGCCGGTGAAGACCAGCATGTCGAGGCCGCCAAGCTCGGCATAGTAGCTGCCGATCCACTTGGCGATGGTCCAGGTGAACTTGTCGACTGCGAGGCGGGCGTGCTCATTGCCTTGCTTGATGGATTCGCGCAGATCGCGCATGTCGTTGGAAAGCCCACTGACGCCGAGGAGGCCGGACTTTTTGCTGACTACAGTCTCGAGCTTGTCGGCTGCGGCCATGGTGTCGGGTGTGGTTTCGGCGATTTTTTTCAGAATGAAAATAACGACGCCGGGATCGATATCGCCGGTGCGGGAGCCGCTGATGATGCCGCCGGTCGGCGTGAGGCCCATCGAGGTATCGAGGCACTCGCCATTGCGAATCGCGGAGATGGATGCGCCGTTGCCGAGGTGCGCGACGATCAGCTTCTCAGGGATGTTGGGCTGAAGCTGGTAGATGATCGACTCGTAGGAGATGCCGTGATAGCCGTAACGCCGCACTCCCATGGCCGCGTATTCATCGGGGATCGGCATGCGCGTGACCACTTCCGGCATGGTGCGATGAAAGTAGGTGTCGAGGATGGCGAAGTTGGGGATACCCGGAAACAGCCGCAGCGTTTCGCGCATGATGTAGACCGCGATGGGTGTATGCAGCGGAGCCAGCGCAGCGTAGCTTTCGATCTCGTCGATCAGTTTGGGCGTGATGCGCTGATTGTCGCGGATGCCGGGCCCGCCGCACACGGTGCGATGCCCGATGGCCTTGGGAGCAGGGAACTGGCCGGAGTTCAACGCCTGGGCCACGAGCGAAAAAGCAACGGAACGATTGGGCAGAGCCGGTGATTGATCAACCAGCTTCCTCCCGCCTGCATCCTTGATCCAGAACTTGCCGAGGTCGGTGCCGATTCCGTCGACCGCGCCTTCAAATATCTTGGTGCGCTGGTCGTCACCGGCTTCATACATTGCGAATTTGATGGAGGATGAACCGCTATTTAAAACCAAAACAGGTAAAGACGACATGAAAAGGAACCCCTAACTTTAATTTGAGTTTCTTGTTTCTTCAAAAACATCCCTCAGGGGCTAAAGCCCGTATTTTTTTAGAGCCCCTTTCGGCACGACTGAAGTCGTGCCCTTGTTACAAAACCTTTCTAACGAGTTTTTCCGCGAGGTGTGAAGTTGTGCCTTTCCCTCCCGTGCGGACAAACCTAGCGGGTTTTATGCGGCTGCCATTGCCAGTTCTGAATCTCCGGCAGGTCTTCGCCGTTCTCCGATACATACAGGCGATGGCGCTGGATTGCCTCCGAATACCACTGCCGCGCGTCGTCCACTTTTGATGCGAGGCGTTTGACGCGGGTGATGGCGTCGAGGGCGAGTTGGAAGCGATCGATGTTGTTGAGCACGCACATGTCGAACGGTGTGGTGGTCGTGCCTTCTTCCTTGTAGCCGCGCACGTGCAGATTGTCGTGGTTGTGACGGCGATAGGTGAGCCGGTGAATGCCCCATGGATATCCGTGGAACGCAAAGATAGTGGGCACGTTGGGCGGAAAGGCGGCGTCGTACTCCTCATCGGAGAGCCCGTGCGGATGTTCGGATTGAGGCTGTAATGTCATCAGATCGACGACGTTGACCACGCGTACGCGGAGGTCAGGCGCCTGTTCGCGAAGCAGCATGACAGCGGCGAGGGCTTCCATGGTGGGTACGTCGCCGCAACAGGCCATCACGACATCGGGATTGCCGTTGTCGTTGGAGGCCCACTTCCAGGCGCCAAGGCCCGTAGTGCAGTGGGCGACTGCTTCATCGATCGTGAGCCACTGGGGCGCTGGTTGTTTGCCGGCGACGATCAGGTTGATGTAATTTTTGCTGCGCAGGCAATGGTCAGCGACCGAGAGCAAGGTGTTCGCGTCGGGCGGAAGATAGATGCGGACGACGTCGGCCTTCTTGTTTACCAGGTGATCGATGAATCCGGGATCCTGGTGCGAGAAGCCGTTGTGATCCTGCCGCCAGACGAGAGAGCTCAGCAGGTAATTGAGCGACGCGATCGGTTTGCGCCACGGAATCTGGCGGGTGACCTTGAGCCACTTGGCGTGCTGGTTGGCCATCGAGTCGATGATGTGGATGAACGCCTCGTAGCAATTGAAGAATCCGTGACGGCCGGTGAGGAGGTAGCCCTCGAGCCAACCCTGGCACATGTGCTCGCTCAAGATTTCCATGACCCGTCCAGTGCGCGACAGGTCTTCGTCGACGGGAAGAACTTCGGACTCCCACGTCTTGCCGGTGCCGACAATCACGTCACCGAGGCGATTGCTGGCCGTTTCGTCAGGCCCGAAGACGCGGAAGTTTTTCGTATCCATGTTGGCCTGCATCACGTCATGCAGCATCTTGCCAAGGACACGCGTCGATTCGGCAATGGTCGCTCCCGGCTGGTCGACTTTTACGGCGAAGTTGCGGAAGCTCGGCACCTTCAGCGGCTGCAACAGCAGGCCGCCATTGGCGTGCGCGTTCATGCCCATGCGCAGGCGGCCTTTGGGTGCGATGTCAGCCAAATCCTCTCGGAATGCCCCCTTCTCATCGAAGAGTTCTTCGGGCTTGTAACTGCGCATCCATTCCTGCAGCAGGCGCAGGTGATCAGGTTTCTCGCGCAGTTCGCTGAACGGAACCTGGTGAGCGCGCCAAGTGCCCTCCACCGGCTTGCCGTCGACTTCCTTGGGTCCGGTCCAGCCCTTGGGGGTGCGCATGATGAGCATGGGCCATGTGGGGCGGTCGGTTGATCCTTCTTCGCGAGCGGCTTTCTGGATCTGGGCGATGCGGTCGAAAATCTTGTCGAAGATCGCTGCCGCCTTCTGATGCATGGTGAGTGGGTCGTCGCCTTCGAGCGTGTAGGGCTCGTATCCGTAGCCCCGCATCAGGTCTTCGAGTTCGGCATGGGGAATGCGCGCAAGGACGGTGGGGTTGGCGATCTTGTAGCCGTTCAGATGGAGGATGGGCAGAACCGCACCATCGGTTGCAGCGTTGAGGAACTTGTTGGAGTGCCAGCTTGTGGCCAGAGGGCCGGTTTCGGCCTCGCCGTCACCAACAACACAGGAGACGATGAGGTTGGGATTGTCGAATGCCGCGCCGTAAGCGTGGACCAAAGAGTAGCCAAGCTCGCCGCCTTCGTGGATCGAGCCGGGCGTCTCTGGCGCGACATGGCTGGGGATTCCATAAGGCCAGCTGAACTGCCGGAAGAGGCGCTTGATGCCGTCGCGATTCTGCTCGATGTGCGGGTAGATCTCGGAATACGAACCTTCCAGGTAAGTATTCGCAACAAGGCCGGGGCCGCCGTGACCGGGACCGATGATGTAGATCATGTCGAGGTGGCGTTCTTTAATCAGACGATTCCAGTGCACGTACAGGAAATTCAGGCCAGGCGTGGTGCCCCAGTGCCCGAGCAGGCGTGGCTTTACGTCATCGAGCGTGAGGGAGCGCTCAAGGAGGGGATTATCTTTCAGATAGATCTGGCCAACGGATAAGTAGTTAGCGGCGCGCCAATACGCGTTCATTTTTTGGAGGAGGTCTGGGCTGAGGGGACCTTCAGTCGGAGCATCGGCTCGGCGGGTTTCGGTGGTCGCGCTGGTCGCAATAGTCATGGGGGCACCTCGGAACGGGAAGATTCCTGTGACCTTGAGCCTACGGCAATTCCTGAGTTGTTGTAGGCTTTTGGAGTTTGTGCAGGGTCGCCGCTCCCTGATGGTCGCGTCGACTCGAGTGTTGCTGGCTTCGGGTAACAGTAACTCAGGAATTGTTATAGCAGCCGAATGTTAAAGCCGTGGGTGATTGGAGTCACATGCAGATGAGATGCCCGCGCTGCCGAGTGTGATTCTGTTGAAATTAACCGAAATGCCGGACCTAAAGCGAGAAGTGACCGGAGGGCTTTCTCCTGGAGGGGTCTTCAAAGTGGCGCTTGAGGCGGAGGATTCTTGATTCGAATCCGAACCAGAGGGCGGTGGCGACCAGGGTGGTGGCGACGAGCCGGAATGCGACTACGGCCATGCTGCCTGCCATTCCATGGTGGTCCATGCGGGCATCAAACCAGCCGAAGTACACAAACACCATGATGTGGGTCATGTAGAGGCCGTAGCTGATGCGACCGTAGAAGGCCAGGGGCCCGCGGCGGAGGAGGGCGTTTACCGGAGATTTGGCACCGGTGCCGGCGATCGAGGCGAGGACGGCGCCGCCGAAGAGGGTGGTGAGCGCGGTATCGAGGAATGCGGTACCACCGGCGATGGTCGCGGCACACACAAAGCCGATCGGCATTGCGATGATGCCGATGGCGAGCCAGATGCGACGACTGAGCGGCAACGTGTAGAGCGCGAGCGAGAACAGGCTGCCCATGGCAATGCCGTCGATGTGTGTGAGTGTGTGAGTCGGGGTGATCCATGCGAAGTGACTCATCCGGAACAATGGCGCGGCAACGAGGCAGCCGACGAGCACGGATGCCAAAAGCCACGGCGCGCGCAGCATGCGGACAACCGGCGCCCAGAGGAAGTAGTACTGCTCCTCGATGGCAAGCGACCACGTGGGTCCGAGTGAGGCCGGCAGAGTGAGGTGAAAAAGATTCTGCAGGAAGAACAGGTACGCCCACCACGGCGCTGTTTTGATTGCGTTCCAAACCGAAGGCCCGATAAACCACGGAGCATTGAGGTAGCAGACGATCAACACCAGCACATACACGGGCCAGATGCGCAGTGCTCGGCGCGCGTAGAAATTGCGGAAGTAGTGGGGACGGTTGCGCGCTTCGAGGAGGATGGATGTGATGAGAAAGCCGGAGAGGACGAAGAAGAGATTGACGCCGGCCCATCCCCAGAGCGACGCTTTGTAGAACCATGTTCCTTGGAAGCGCGGGTGGCAGTGGTATGCAACGACGGCGAGAACGGCAATGCCGCGCAATCCCTGAAGTTCAGGGATGTACGACGGCAGCCAGGATGGGCGTTGGATGGGCAAAGAGGAAGATTAGCAGGTCGAGAAGTTTTCGAATGCCAGAAAACCAGAATAGAGACTTAGGCGTTCCGGGATGTTAGTCAGTAAGATCCGCGGTAATCGGACCGCGGTCGAGTTGTTTTGTGAAAGGGCACGACTTTAATCGTGCCGCACAGCCGCCCAAAAATGAAAATGAGCGCTGGGCCCTGAGGAATCTTCTGGGATAATTTCCGGTTGGTAATACGCCGACAACGGTATTGGTGCCCACATACGGTGCGGTAATGCGGCTGGCTCCCTGGTTACGGCTGCGATGAGGACGCGGGTGGAAGATCCTGACGAGGTGCATCGCGTTGAACAAGCATGATGCGCTTGATCCTGTTGCGATCGATGTGCTGCAAATTGCCACCAACTCGGATTTCGACATCCATTCCTGAGATAGACACCAGATCGCCGTTCAGTACGCTGCCGTCCCGCAGTTCGATCGAATCGAATGAAGCAGCGCCAAGTTCGTAACTGACAGTTCCTCCGGAAACATCGTTCTGGCCGATTTCTAATGGGAAGTCTCCAGACTTGAAACCTTCTTTGCTGAAGGTGAGAGTGTGTTTGCCAGCGCCGACTGTGATGAGGCGCGGCGTGACCCCGGCCTCCGTCCCGTCAACCTTAAGCAGCGCCCCCTGGGGGCTCGAGTTCACAGTCAGTGTGATCGTCTTTCCCGAATTCGTTTTCGCCTGGATAGAAACAGACACGGGTTGGCCTGAGGCCATAACAGTTGTCTCGAATCGAACCGTCTCGCCGTTCTTCGGATTTCTTGGGGTCGCTGGCGCAATCTACATAATGCAAAAAACGGTCACTGAGGAAACATCCTGGGGATTGTGGCCCCTAATTTATCCGTTAGGGGTGGTGATCTTTGGGGTCCTTTTTGTTAGAAGGTTCCCGCTCCAGCATCGGCTTGCGATTGAGGGCGTAGTGGCTCGTGCCTGTATTACAGAGCGCGAGTGGAAAGGTCCTTCTAGAGGGCCGATCATAGTCGATTACACATTCAGGAACTCGAACGACGAGGTGGAGATTGGCAGTTGCCCCAGCCAGTATCCTCGCAAGGTTGGCTCATTCGTCTGGATTCTCTATTTGCCCTCTGATCCTCGCCGAAGTGCAATCTACCCCCTTGAGTTCTTTCGACTCGATTAGTAAAACCGTATTCTGAGTGGATTGTCCGCCACTCGTCAGTTAGCTCGCGATTAACAGAACTGCTGCTGGCGAAATCGCTGAGATCAACCAGCGGCCAGTTCCTTGGCCCTTTGCGTTGCACGCATCACGGCCTTGATCAGCGTAACGCGGAGGCCGCCCTCTTCGAGTTCGAGGATGCCGTCGATGGTGCAGCCTGCAGGGGTGGTCACTTCGTCCTTGAGCAACGCGGGGTGGTAGCCGGTTTCGAGCACCATCTTGGCTGCGCCGAAGGTGGTTTGTGCGGCGAGTTGCGTCGCGGTATCTCGCGGCAGCCCGACTTTGACGCCGGCCTCGGCCAGGGCTTCGATGATGATGTAGATATAGGCCGGCCCCGAGGCGGAAAGGCCCGTGACCGCGTCCATGTGCTTTTCGTCGACGATGACGGAGCGGCCGACGGTTTCAAAGATGCGCTGCGCCAGGTCCATCTGCTCGGGCTTGACGAAGCGTCCGCGGCAAAGGCCCGCGACACCAGCGCCGAGTGCGGAGGGCGTGTTGGGCATGGCGCGGATGACGCCTATCTCGATCCCAGCGGCATCTTCGATGGCGCGCGTCTTTACCGATGCGGCAAACGACACCAGCGTTTTGGCGGGAGTGAGCGCGGATTTGATCTCGGTGATCAGATCGGGGACCTGGAATGGCTTGACGCCTAGCAGGATGAGATCGGCCTGGCGCGCGGCGGCCAGGTTGTCGGTGCTGACGTCAACGCCCCATTGAGCACTGCGCGCAATCGCCTTCTCGGCGTGAGCAACGGTGGCATGAATCTGGTCCGGTGCAAACAGGTTCTGCTTCAAAAAGGCCTGCAGCAGAATTCCACCCATCTTGCCGGCGCCGAGAACGGCAACGTGCAGGTTGGGCAACTGCGCGGGAACTTGAGCAGCTTCAACGGCTATCTCTGCCATGGTGTTCCTTTGGGCTGAAAGAATAGTGGTCCCCATTAAGAATAAATGCCGCGACACGTCATCCGATTGGGGCGAGCCAACCTATTTGTCCCGCTGTGGCTACGGTTGGTCCCAGTGGAAGGCGGTCCTTGCCACCTCAATAGTTATCTGAAATTCTTAAACCACGCTCTTCCCCGGGGGGCTCGTTGCATGTGGATTGACCGGCAGGACCTGCTCTACTCCATCCGTTCGGCGCGGCGCCCGCCGCTGATGACGTTTGTTGCCATCGCTGCCCTGACCCTTGGCATCGGGCTGAATGCCGGTGTGTTTACGCTGCTGAATACCATGTTTTTGGATTCGCCAGTTCAGAAGGAGCCAGCGTCCTTTGTCGAACTGTATCCCAAGTACGAAGGCTGGTTCACGGGGGCAGCGCAATTCTCCGCCTTCACGACCGAAGACTATGAAGCACTTCGTTCGCAGTCGCATGCTTTGTCTGAGATGGCGGCATGGCAACAATCGTCCGCAGTTCTCGAAAACCAGAGCCGGCGGATCGACAGGTTGCTGGTCACGTGCAACTACTTTCATGTATTCGGAGTTGACCGGCCAGTGTTGGGCCGGTTTTTCTCTCCCGCGGAGTGCAAGCCTGGAACCGCGGTGCGCGTGGCAGTGCTCAGCGAGCCCTACTGGAAGACGCAATTTGGCAGTAATCCACACATTGTGGGAAAGGTGATTCACCTGAATGGTGTCCCGGTTGAGGTTGTGGGTGTTTTTCCGTCGGAGGCAGTGAATGTACTGGCAAATGGGATCTATCTTCCATACACCCTGCAGCCGGTGCTCGATCGCAGTAATAACCTCTATGCGAGTCCCGACTCGCCATGGCTCTCGGTTGCCGGACGGCTGAGCCCCGGGTATTCCAAGGCAGATGTGCAGGCCGAGGCGGAGACGATCCTCCGGCGACAGGATCTCGCCTATCTTCATCGCAAGGTCACGCCGTTCAATCGGAGAACGTCGGTTGTGGTGACCAACGGATCGTTCATCGCAACGCCCTCGATTCATGATCTGGCCGTTACATTGATGGCATTGATTCTGGGGCCGCTCTCGTTGGTACTTCTGCTGGCCTGCAGCAATGTCACGATGCTGTTTCTTTCACGAGCCATCGTTCGGCGTGGAGAAATCGCCGTCCGCCTGGCGCTGGGGGTGAGCCGTGCACGGCTGGCGCGCATGCTGTTGCTCGAAAGCGTATTGACTGCGGGAATTGCCGGGGCGCTGAGCGTTGTGCTCGCGTATCGCGTGCCACAGATGCTCTTGAATGTGATGGATCCGGAAGAATCAGGTTTTCTGCCCATAATGCACCCTGATTGGCATGTTTTTGCTTACCTTGGCGCACTGGTCGTTATCGCCGCGATCTCCTCGTCGCTGGCGCCGATGCACGCATCCTGGAAGCTCGATCTGTTGGCGGCCTTGAAGGGGCGAGAAGGCGCCGCTACATCTCGTTCGCGAACGACCGCCGGCCTCATCATCGCGCAGATCGCGATGAGTTTCGTTCTGCTTGCTGCCGCGGTGTTGTTCGCGCGGATTCCGAGCAAGGTGACGGGCATGGATCCCGGATTCGAGACGCGCCATACGCTTGTGGTTCCGCTTAACATTGATACTTCCGCGCAAAACCGCACCACCGCTTTGAATTTTCATCAAGCGCTTGAATCGCGCCTTCTCGCCCTGCCCAGTGTGCAGTCGGTGGCATACGAGACTCTCCAGCCCTTTCGCCAGACGCCTCCCGCCGAAATTCTTATGCCGGGTCAGCTGAAAGGGCAGGGGAAACCCTCGTCGATTGATGTGGTTTCGAAGGATTTCTTTTCGACATTCGGAATTCGCTCAATCAGCGGACGTTTCTTCGCTTCCCAGGACGGTGCGCGTGGAGGCGCCACTTCCGTTGCAGTGGTTTCGCAGGCGTTCGCGAGGAAGTTCTGGCCGGATGGCAATCCGCTGGGCAAGGTCGTCGTGACTCCCGACGGCCGGCATCTGACCGTCATTGGCGTAGTTGCCGATATTCGTTCTGAACATTTCGGCGTCCTCGATGGCCCACGGCTCTATGCATTGCGCGATAACGGTTCGCTCGACGGAACGCTCTATGTGCGGTTTACCGGCGATGCCAAAACGGCTGCGAATGCCGTGAATGACGCGATGAGAGCGCTCGATCCCTCTCAAACCGAAACACCCCAAACCATCTGGGATTCGCTCGAGGAAAACGCGGAGGCGCTGCGTACGCTGGCGCGGATCATTTTGGCAATGGCGTTGATCGCCGTCCTGCTCGCGATCACGGGCGTGTATGGAGTGCTTTCCTTCGCGGTCAATCAGCGCACGCGTGAGTTTGGCATACGGATGGTGCTGGGCGCCAATCGCGCGTCGATCTTCCGCTCCATCATGCTGCGCGGGGTTCGACAGATTGGCATCGGACTGCTCTGCGGATTCGCACTGGCTGAACCTGCGGCCTTCCTGTTTACGCGTCTGCTCAAGCGATCACCCCTGCCGGTGCAGAGCTTCGATTTATCGCTGTATGTGATCACTGCGATTCTGCTTGTTGCTGTATCTCTTGCAGCCATGTACCTGCCCGCGATCCGAGCCACCAGGGTTGATCCGATGAAGGCGCTGCGAACCGAGTAAGTTGATCATTCGATCGTCGAGAAGCTGGTGGTTGCGACTTTGAATTTGAGTGGCGCGGTGTCGTTGTTCGATGCGTTCAAGAATGAGCTGGGGCTGAAACTGGAAAAGGAAAAGCGTCCGATGCCGGTTCTGGACATTGACCACATCGAAGAGGAGCCGGCTGCGAACTGAGTTGCTCTTCAGGCGAGGACCATTCGCTTTTTCTCACGCTTCTCGCGGTACATCGCATGGTCCGCCCGGGCTACGACGCTCTTGAGGGTGTCAGCAGGAGTCTGTCCTGTAGATGCGAATCCCATGCTGAAGCTGAGAGGATGACCTTTCGGCGATGCTTTTCGCGCGGCGGCACCCGACCGCAGGCGTCCGATAATCGACTCGATCTCATCGTCTTCAAACTGGCCCGCTACGACAAACTCGTCGCCACCCAGTCTTCCAATGACATCGGTCTCACGGAATGTTTCGTTCAGAAGTTTCGCGGTTTCCACGATGTAAGCTGATCCGGCGTTGTGTCCCAGCTCGTCGTTGATGATCTTCAGATTGTCCATGTCGATAAACAGGACACCGAACGGAATGCGGGCGCGGCGTGCAAGTCGGAATGCCTGCTCCGCAAACAGGTTGAAGCCTCTGAAGTTGTAGAGCCCAGTCAATTCATCGCGCAGGGTGAGGTCCTGGATATCGCGTTGCATACGATTGATGATCCGCGTTAGCACGATGAGCAGAACAATGGAAACGGCTGTGGCGACGGATGCGAGGAGCGCGGTTGAATAGGACGCGGGAACCAGTTGCGCCTGCAGCAATCGCGCTCTGCCCAGTTCACGAAGGAATGGAAGCACAATCAGGATTGGCGCCAGCATTCGCGCGATCCGGCCCCCGATGCCGCCCCCTAAGAATGCTGAGAAGATGCCGTGCTCGGCGCGCCGGATGACGATGGCGACGGTGAGCAATGCAAGGCACCCAAGAGTGGGGATCGAAACATTGCCGACGATGGATGACCTTTCGAGGCCGGCGGTTCCGAAGCCAAGTTCCGAGACCAGCAGGAGCATGAGAAATGCGAGACAAGAAGCAGCGGCATCCGCTACACGCCCCAGCACAACACCGCGCGACCTTATAAAGAGGATCACGATGCCCATCACCAAAAATGCGAGCGCCGAAGCTGGAAAGACGTTTTCAGTTCCAAAGATGCGTTTGAAAGCGCTGAAATGTCCGATCGCGGCTGTCTGACCTGCAAACGCGAGAATGCCCGCGGCGCCGATCGCAGCTGTAAAGCCGGCGAATATCCGGCCCCAATGCTGGATCCAGCGCGGGCGGTTCGATTCGATGCAGAAGAAAGACAGGCTTGCTGCCAGGGCTGCAGCAGCTGAACCAGTGCGCATATGCAGAAGCCAGGCGGGCAGCAGGAAATCGAGCGGTTTGACAACCTGAGAGAAGAGATTGATCACCGCGATCTGGAGGACAACGGCGAGGCAGATCTGCTCAAACAGGAATCCCGTCTGCAGGACGTCCTGCCTGGGATCTTCCGACGTAAACGATCTGTGCTCAAATCGCATGGGGTCAAAACGCTTCCGCAGAGCCGGAGCAAATGGGATGAGATCTGCTGGGTGTTTTGATCAGTTATAGCAAGTCGCGCGGAACTCACAAATGCAACTTCTGTTTGAGGTTGATATGCCCCGGATTGAGACAATTGAGACCTGTAATCACGATTGGGAACCCTGATCAGAGGGGTTTGTGATGACAGAGAGTCGAGGCATCGGCGACGGTGGCTGCCATCGGGATCAACTTGTCGATGCGGGTGGTTTTGAGCAATTCGAGGACGCGCGGAGAAACTCCGGCGGCGATTACCCGCACGCCCAGATTCTGGCAGCGAACGAAATGGCTGACGATCAGGCCGAGCCCGCAGGAGTCCATATAGGGAACGTCGGTGAGATCGAGGATGTTGAAACGGGCGTGGTGATCCGGCGTGGGATCGGTTTCAAAGATCTTGCGCAACGCCGCAGGGGATAGCGAGGCGTACAGATCCCGTCCGGTGAAAGGGCCGGAAAACCGGAAAACGACGGTGCCAGGAGGGTCGCCGAGCTTGCGCTCGATGGCAAAGGTGGAACCGCCCCAGATTTGGCCGTCGCCATTTGACATCAAGCCTTCTTTCGCAAATGTCTGGTAATCCTGGTGGGTTCCCGTTTCCGCTCCGTGGCTGGAAAGGTCTTCACCGGGCGGCAGGCAGAGCAACCCTCGGATTTTCGTGTTTCCGAAGATGATTTGCAAGCCATTTCTGGCTGCGAGTCACGGTTGGCAAATTTTTGCGTGATTCGTATCACATCAATCAAGGATCTCAGGTGTACACTCTTCTTAATCAGCCAACAGCAAGAACGAAGGGCGTTGAAGGCGGCTTGGTGCCAGGACACGCCCAGAGTCTGTATCTGATGTTCATTTTCTGACGCTTTTGCGACAGGGGATTTGTGTCTTTGTCTTGGTTGCCTTCAGCATTCCTGCCCACCCCGTGTGCTTTCCGGGCACCGGGAACCCCGCCTCGTCCAATAACTCCGAGAGCATTGCAGGGAGATCTCCGGCGGGGCTTCGCGCTTAGATCGGTGCGATCCGGGATGTTGTTCCTGGCCATCGCCATTCTGGCCGGAGCCGCGGCGCAGGCTCACGCTGCCGGGACCGCTTACTACATCAATAACGCTCCGGGATCGAACTGCAGCGACAGCGGTTCGCATAGCATGACTCAGCCGTGGTGCACGTTTGGCCCTGCCAACAGCATCCGGACGTTTCTTCCCGGCGATCAGATCCTTCTGGCCCGCGGCGCCTCCTGGAACCAGGAGCTTTCGATGCGGGGCCGCGGTGAGCCGGACGCGCCCATCATGCTCGGCGCCTATGGAAACGGGCCAGATCCCAAGATCCTGCGCAACCAGGCAGTGGGCGATATCTGTGTTCTGCTGATGGACGCCAGCCACTGGAACATCAGCAATCTGGAGGTTGGCCGGGCGAGCGTAGGAATCCTGCTGCACTATACCCAGCTGTTCAACAACGGCATCGTCATCCGGAATATCTACGCCCACGACAACAAAGGCATCTGGGCCGGCTATTCATCGCAATATCCCGTCCGCCACCACGTACTTGATCCCTTCGCTTCCAGCCTGAACATCAATGTTTCTTCGGGAATTCTGTTCAATGTTGCATCGTACCTGACCTATAGCAACTCGCAATATGTGCTGAAGGGTGTCACGGTGAACGATGTGAGGGGGACAGGCAACGTGGACAGCGTCGCATTCGACGCGGAAAGCAGCACGGTTGAAAACCTGGATGGACACAATGCCTTTCAGGATGTCGTGCTGAGCGGGCTGTTTCTTTCCAACGATAACGGTCACGCCGCCAAGGTGTACCAATCTGCCGGCCTGGGCTGCAGCGACAGTTTGCGCCTGATTGGAATAACGAATCTCACCGTGATGAATTCGGTGCTATATGAGGAAGCCGGGTGCCGCACTTCGACGGGCACGGCCGCCATGATTCTGGGCCGCGTCTCCCATGTGCTGCTGGCTAACAATATTATTTTCGGCGTGCCATCCTCGGGCAGTCCCGACGAGACTGGCATCGACTTTGAGTGGTCGGAAGATCATGTAAGCCTGGTGGGCAACCTGTTGGCTTCGAATGCGGGTGCAGGTCTCGAGATTCTGAACATCCACGGCAACGATCACACCACGGCGATTGATTTGGATAGCAACACCTTTGCGGAGAATGCGGCTCATCACCAGCCCGGTGCTTCGTCAATTTGGGAAGATAACAAAGGGCGAGGTTATGCTGTCCCGCAAGGCACGATTCGCAACAACATCTATTTCGAGTCGCACGGCCGGTTTTTCGAAGGCCGAAGCATCTCTGCGGTGGCGAATCTGAACAACGTCCAGACTTCCCGGATCGCCAACTACGCCGCGGCGGAATTTTCCACGATCCAGGGCAAGAATCAGTGGCGTTACATGTATGAGCGGGGCGATTCCGGTTGGACGGAGATCACGGATTTCTCATCAACCGACTTCAACGGCGCATGGGAAGTAAGCCCGACGCAGTACATCAGCGCTTTCACTATGGCGCCGACGAACTGCAAAGGTAACAGTTGCGTTCCGGGTGGAGTCGCGCGCGCATGGGTTGCGCCTTATCGTGGGACTGTGCGGATTCGCGGTCGCGTGCTGGCCTCTAACAACCAGCCGGGAGCCGCAATTAATGCGGTCATCAATCTAGTGTCCGGAAAGAATGTGACGCAGATTTGGCCAGTACCGTCCGGACGGCAGCAGGTGACCGCGGCTGATCAGAGGGGCTACGCCACCAATGTGGATCAGGTCCAGGTGGTACCCGGCGAGATGATCCGTTTCGAAGTCCGGTCAAATGGAAGCAATTCCGCCAATGGCGTGAGTTGGAGTCCAGCGATCGGGTATATCGAATAGCATTCAACCCACAGCTTGTAACGTTTGCCTCAGTCGACGCGCAGCGCCTCCACGGGATTGATGGACGCGGCGCGACGCGCGGGCAGATAGCTGGCCACGCTCGCGGCGGCGGCAAGTAACAGCGGCACGGTCAAGTAGGTGAACGGATCGAGCGGGCTGATGCCGTAGAGCAACGACCTCATCGACTGGGTGAGCGCGGCGGCTGAAATGACTCCGACGCCGATTCCGACGGATGTGAGCATGAGCGCGGAACGGACGAACATCCACTTCAGTTCGCGCCTCGGAGAGCCAAGAGCAAGGCGAATACCCATCTCCCGGGTTCGCTGCGAGACGGCGAACGAGATTACTCCGTAGATTCCGATGATGCCGAGGGAGAGCGCCATGCTGCCGGCGATGGCCAGCATCGACAAGGTGAACGAGGTTCGCTCCATCGATTTCGCGTAGGTCTCCTGCATGGTGCTTGCATTGGCAATGGGGAGATTCGCATTGATCGACCAGACCGCCTTCTGGATATCGGCGACCAGCGACTCGTTTCCAGCGCGATTGCTGCGAATGGCATACGAAGCAAAGCGCGGGGGATCAATAGTCCGCTTGGTCGTGTAGGGGCTATTGATCATGGCAGGCCAGTAGATGATTGCGGGCGCCTTCTCGTTCACGCCATTGTGGCGGACATCCTGGACGACACCGATGACCACCTGCCAGGGCATGTTCCTAAATTGGCGGGCACGTTTGCCGATGGCAGCAGAGGCAGAGCCCCAGTTCTCGCGGGCGAAATTCTCGGAGACGATGATGTACTGATTGAAGTTGTAGAGGTCGCTCCAGGAGAAATCGCGGCCTGCGACGATGCGGGTTCCGAGGGTTTGGAAGTAATTTGGCGAAACGAAATTAAACAGCCGCAGAGGCGGGTCGCCGCCCTCATACTGCTTGCCTTCGACGCCCAATTCATCCCAGTTGGGATCGATGCCCTCCATGGGCAGTCCGCCGCTGAATCCAACCGCGGTGACGCCGGGAATGGCTGCAATCTTGTCTGAGATTTCGTTTTGCATCCGCGTGACCGCGACAGGATCGGTGACCAGCAGATCGGGGATGTTGATGTGCATGGTGGCAAGATGCGTGGCATCGTCGAATCCCGGGTCGACTTTGCGAAGCGAGGCGAAGGTGCGGATCATCAGCAGCGCGCTCACCAGAAGGACCATCGCCATGGCGACCTGCGCCACTACCAGAATGCTGCGCGAACGCTGGCGATCGCGGCCCATGCTGGCCGTGCGATTGGAGCCCGAAAGCGCAACGGCAGCCGCGGTCCGTGAATACCTGTACGCGGGAATTGAGCCGAAGAGGAATCCAGAAAGAACCGAGAGCGCGAAGGTAAAGGCGAAGGAACGTGCATCGAGCACGATCTCGCTGAGGCGCGGCAGATCGGCCGGGCCGTAGGCGATGAGAAGACGCAGGCCTCCGTATGCGGCTCCAAGTGCGAGGAAGCCTCCGATGAGACTCATGGTCACACTTTCGAAAAGCAGTTCGCGGGCAATCCGGGCTCTTCCTGCCCCAAGTGCAGCGCGAATCGAAAGTTCATGTTGCCGGGATTCCGCGCGAACCAGGAGCAGGTTGGCAATGTTGACGCAGGCAATCAGCATTACCATGCCGACCGTCGCCATTACCAACCAGAGAACATTCGTGACTTCACCGACCACCTGCTGCTTAAGCGGCCGGAACTGCGGGGAGATTTTCCAACGCCTGTAAAAGAAGGGATTCGTTCCCGGGCCATTGGTATAAGACCGCATCCATGTCTCGATCAGGCGGCTGACGTCGGCGTTGGCTTGTTCTATAGAAACGCCGGGCTTGAGCCGGCCGATCCCGTTATAGCCGAACCCGGCGAGCTTGAGCTGGCCGCGATCGAAAGCCAGGGGAACAAGAAGGTCGAAGTCGCGATCGACAACGCGGAACCCACGCGGCATCACGCCGACAATCTCGCGGGTTTCCGAATCGAGCTGAATGCTACGGCCGACCACCGTCCGGTCACTGCCAAAGTGCCGTTGCCAATAGCCGTAGCTGAGCATTACTGTCTTCGCGCCCTTGGGGTCCTGATCCTGCGCGGAAAACCAGCGGCCGACCGCTGGAGGAACATTGAGCGTCTGCAGGATGCCATCGGTGATCATCAGCATGTGAGCCTGTTCGGGTTGCGCAATCCCGGTGATGTTGGCCGTGCCCGGGACCCACACGCCGAGTGACTGGAAGGTGTGATTGTGCTCGGCGAACGTGAAGTACATCGAGGGAGACAGCCGGAGGCCGGATTCAAAATTGGAGAGACCCGCTGCACCGGGCGCATCGAGCCAGAGTGCGACCAGGCGGTTGGAGTCGGGATACGGAAGGGGCTTCAGAAGTACGCCATCGACAACGCTGAAAACGGCTGTGTTGGCGCCGATTCCAATGGCGAGAGTGAGCAGAACCGTGATCGCGAATGCGGGCGACTTGCGCAGGCGGCGCAGGGTGAACTTGAGATCGGCCAGGATCGATTCGAGCGCCGGCCACTGCCACTGCTCGCGGCTGCTCTGCTGGATCAGGGCAACGTTGCCAAATTCGCGGCGAGCAGCCTGTTCAGCCTGCTTGCGCGGCATGCCCTCCTCTACCAACTCGTCGACGCGCTCCGCGATGTGTTCGGAGATCGACACGTCGATGTCGTTGTAGCGGCGATTGCGACCGAGCAATCTGGAGAGAAGCTGCATGCTGACCTCCTACGGCAAAAACGTCGATTCTGTTCCGAATGTGTGTTGAACGCAGCACCGGCGCTGTAGCCGATCAGGCTCAGGCCCTGGAGAAAGCAAGCACGCGCGTGATCCCGGCAAACATCTTCTCGAAGCTCTGCATTTCCTTTTCGAGGTGATGGAGGCCGGCGGCAGTCACGCGGTAGATTCGAGTGGGACGGCCCTTGGCGGAAATTCCTTCTTCCGATTCCAGCAGCCCCTCGCGCAGCAAACGCTGGAGAGCCGGATAGAGCGAGCCCTCCTCAATCTGAAGCAGATTGTCGGAGACCTGCTTGATGTGCTTCACCAGCGCATAGCCGTGCATGGGCCTGCGGTTAAGGGACTGGAGGATCATGATTTCGAGCGCGCCGGGGAAGAGGTCACGGTCTTCGGAGTTTCGGGCCATGTGGGGATATTAGGCGAAAGATAACTATTTTGTAAATAGGTATCTGTGAGCAAGGAAATTCCGGGCGCAGGGGGTCCGTGCTTCAGCAGCATGGGCTACTTTCATTCATCTTCGGTTCTTGCCGGATCGCCTGCTCGAATTCACCTATCCAGTGGTCATGACGGAGAATAGAGATATGGCGAACCCAGTCTTCGAAGAGATTGTTGCGGAGATGCGGCGCTTTGCGTCGGCCGGAGGAGACGTCTCCTCGATTCAAGACTTCTGCGTGCGGATCATCGGTGAACGGCTCGCTGATTACAACTGGGTGGGGTTCTACATGCTTGATCCGGAAGACGAGAATGTTCTGGTGCTGGGGCCGTTTTACGGGGCTCCAACCGAGCATGTGCGCATTCCCGTAACCGAGGGAATTTGTGGCGCCGCTGTTGCCCTGGGTGAAACGGTCATCGTCGATGACGTATCCGAGGACTCCCGGTATCTCGCATGTTCAATTGAAACGAAATCGGAGATCGTCGTTCCTATCCGTGCAAACGGAAGAGTTGTCGGCGAGATTGACGTCGATAGCCACACGCGCAGTGCGTTTGGCCCGGAAGATCGAAAGTTTCTTGAAGAGTGTGCCGCAGTCGTCAGCCAGGTTGTTGAACGGCAGGAGGAAAAATCACGTGCTTGAGTATCGCCATTCTAAATACGGTTCATCCGGGTTGGCACGTTCTTTGCGTTTCATGATGATGCTTGCGGTTGTTGCAGTCGCGTCTTCCTGTTCCGCGGCGTCGAATTCGCCGATCCCTGCGGCAAACGTCGATGCCTCCCTGGCGAGTCACACAGGAAAAGCCAAGGCAGTTTTTGGGGAACGCAATCCGTCTTCGAACGGGTAAAAGGCGTGACTGAGACCACTGCTGGATACGCTGGAGGCACAGCTTCCACCGCGACATACGATCAGGTCACTACCGAAACCACGGGACACGCGGAATCAGTAGAAGTGGTCTACGATCCGTCGAAGATCACTTACGGCCAGTTGTTGAGAATCTTTTTCTCAGTTGCGCACGATCCGACCCAACTGAACAAGCAGGGGACGGATGTTGGTACCTCGTATCGTTCCGCAATCTTTTACATGAACGACGAGCAAAAGAGGATTGCTTCGGCCTATATCAATCAACTGAACGAGGCAAAGGTCTTCGCGAAACCCATTGTCACCGAATTGACGCCATTAAGGGGATTCTTTCAGGCCGAAGGCTATCACCAGGACTATGCACTCAATCATCCTGATAATCCCTACATTCAGGTTTGCGACCGGCCGAAGATCGAAGCTTTGAGGCAGCAGTTTCCGGATTATTTTGTCGAATACAAGGGGCGTAAGGGCAAATAGTTCGCCTTCATTTCGCGGCCGCTTTCTGGCTGGCGATCCAGGCGGTGATGCGCTCGTCGAGGACATCCAGCGGAAGAGCGCCTGAGTCAATGACCTGGTCGTGGAAGGCTCGAATGTCGAACTTGTCGCCTAGTTCCTTTTTGGCGCGATCTCGGAGTTCGAGAATCTTGAGCTGCCCGATTTTGTAAGCCAGGGCCTGGCTCGGCCAGGCGATGTAGCGATCGACCTCAGTCTGCACATCGGTTTCATCCGTCGCAGAGTGCTCGTGGAAGTAGTCCACCATCTGCTGGCGGGTCCAGTGCTGCGAGTGGACGCCGGTATCGACAACGAGCCGGATGGCGCGCCAGATATCCCCTTCGAGACGTCCATAGTCGGAATAGGGATCCTGATAGAGGCCTACGTCTTTCCCGAGCCGCTCGGAATAGAGGCCCCAACCTTCGATGAAGGCGGTGAAGCCTTCGAATTTTCGGAATTCCGGGACGTTCTGCATCTCCTGGGCGATTGAGATTTGCATGTGATGTCCCGGAAGACCTTCGTGATAGGCAACGGCTTCAACCTCATCGAGGCGCCGATCGCTGAAGTTGTAAGTATCGATGAAGAGGCGTCCCGGCCGGCTGCCATCGGGAGTGCCGGGCTCGTAATAGGCAGAGGCCGCATTCTTCTCCAGATAGTCGGGAACCGGAACCACTTCGAACGGTGCCTTGGGCAAGTGACCGAAAAGCTGCGGCAGACGCGCCTTCATCGGCGTGAGGTAACCGCGATACGCATTGAGAAGAGCCTCAGCTGACGCCGGCTTGAACTTCGGATTGGTTTTGATGTCGGCGCGAAGGCCGGCGAGATCCTTGAAACCGACCTTCAGCGCGATTGCCAGCATCTCGGCTTCGTCTTTTTTCACCTCATCAATGCCGATCTGGTGAATCTGGTCGGCGGTGAGATTGGTGGTGGTGGTGCGGCGGATCAGAAATTGATAGTACTTTGCTCCGTCGGACAGCGCCGAAATGCCGGGCTCGGTCCGTCCAGCCGGGATGTAGCTGACCTTGAGGTAACGAGCGAATTGCTTGTACGCAGGCAGGACCTCTTTGGTGATCGCACCCAGCATTTCGGTCTTGATGCGGGTTTGTTCCGCGGCCGAGATGGACGAGGGAAACTTCTTGAGCGGCAGGGCAAATGGGGAATCTTCCGGCTTTTCGGTGGCCAGCTGGTTCACCTGTTCGAGCGTCTTTTCGAGGAGGTATTTTGGCGGAACGCGTTTGTCGTCGACGCCAATCGCCATTTCGGCAGTCACCTGTTCGAAGGCGCCGGGGATTTTGTGGAGGCGCGCGATCCAGTCGTCGTAATCCTTTACCGTGTCGAAGCTGAGCTGTGCAACGAGTTGCGGATAGGTGGAATAAATGCCGCCCATCTGGTTGATCGGCATCTCCCATTCCTTGAACTCGGCGGCTTCCTGGTCGTCAGTGAGATCGCGCATCAGAAGTTCGCGGCTGGTCAGGTCTTCCTCAGAGAGGCCGGCGGGATCAATCGCGGCGAGCTTCATCAGGAACTCCTGTTCGGCTGCGAGCCATTCGTTGATCGCCTTTACGGAGTAATCCGAAATCTGGTCGTTGTATCGCTTGTCGCCAATGGCGGAAGCAAGCTCAGGCTGGATTTTCAGGTTGGCTTCCCAATAGTCATGAAAGAGGGTATGCAGGGCCTTGGATCGGTCTTCCGGCGTTGAGGGTGCAGCCGCAGTTTGTGGCAGCTGGGCAGAAACAGAGCAGGGAAGAGCGAGAACGGTGGCGAGTGCGAACCAGGCGATTCGTTTCAACGGAATGAATCCTCCACGGGAAAGTTGGCGGGTGGTCATCGGGGATGAGATGAGTGTAGTGCACTCGGATGCGGGGACGTCCAGTGGAGATCGATGCAAGCCTGCGGCGGTTTATCGGGAAGCGATCGATTCCTCGTCGAGCATGCGATAGAGGGTGGAGCGGCTGATGCCGAGCTGGCGTGCGGTTTTTAGTTTATTGCCCCGGTTGAGGTCCAGGACGAAATGAACATGTTTGCGAACCACCGCATGGAGTTTGAGGATCGGCGACACTTCGGGAGTCTCCCGGTTCTCCGGCAAACGAGCAGGAACCAGGGACAGGTCCGGGCTGCCAAAAGCGGTATTCAAGGAGCTCTGAAGTGTTCCCAGATCGGGCATCCCCATGGTGCGCCTCTTCGGCCCTGAATAGATACGACGGGCCACATACGGTTCATCGGCGCAACGGCGAAGAATGTGAGTACGGGATGCTGAATCCGCCAGCCGAGAAGATCTAGCTACGGAAGCGCTTGGATGGCTCGTCGGAGTAGATCTGCCCGTCGCGAATGTGGACCACGCGGTGCGCATACTCGGCGATGTCCGGCTCGTGCGTGACCAGGACGATGGTGTTGCCCTTGGAATGGAGCTGATCAAAAAGCGCCATGATTTCTATACCGGTCTTCGAGTCCAGGTTTCCGGTGGGCTCGTCGGCAAGGATGATCGAGGGGCTGTTGACGAGCGCGCGGGCAACGGCGACGCGTTGCCGCTGGCCACCGGAGAGCTCGTTAGGCTTGTGGTTCATGCGCGATTCAAGACCGACACTGATCAGCGACTGCTTGGCTCGTTCGATGCGTTCCGTTGCGGGCGTCCCGTTGTAGATCAGGGGCAGCTCAACATTGTGCAGCGAACTTGCGCGCGAGAGCAGATTGAAAGTCTGAAATACGAAGCCGATCTCCTTGTTGCGAATGCGGGCCAGTTCATCGTCATCGAGTTCGCTGACGAGCTGGCCATTCAGCCAGTACTTTCCTTTCGAAGGTGTATCGAGGCAGCCGATCAGGTTCATCAGGGTGGATTTGCCGGAACCGGATGGGCCCATGATTGCGACATACTCGTTGTGCTTGATGCGGAGATTCACGCCGCGCAGCGCGTGGACCTGCTGCTCCGAACCCATGTCGTAGGTGCGCCACAGATCTTCGACAACAATCATGTCGCCGTTCGGTCCAGAAGATTGCTGGCGTTCCACCTCGGAGATGACGCTGTTCAGAGCCATATGAATCTCATCCTTCGCTGCTGCTCTTTATACGACGTGTTGATCCGTCCTAGTGCTTAGAGTGTGCCGGAACCTTATGTGTTGCTGGCCGACGTCGCTGTTGCGGTCTGCGTATCGCGTTTCAGCAGCGCACCGTCCTTCAGTGTCCGGAGCGTCTTGTAGGGACCAATCACGACCTCCTGGCCTTCTTTGAGCCCGCTTAGCACCTCGATATCGGTGGCACCGGTAATGCCGGTGGTGACCGGAACGAACTTCGCGCGCTGCTTTCCGTGCGCATCCTTATCGACGACATAGACTCCCTGAACCGGAGCCACTTTCGGAGTCGAGGATGTGGAAGCGGCCTCAACGTTGCCGTTGTTGGGCGTGGTGGGCGGCGTGTACATCGTCAGCGCCTGGATGGGCAGCGAGAGCACGTTCGATTTCTGCGCGGTTGTCACCTTTGCGGTTGTCGAGAGCCCGGGACGGAGTTCATCAGAGGGTTGATCCAGAGTTACAACGACCTTGAAATCCTTAGCCTCCTCAGTACCCGTGGTGGACTGCGATGTGGCCACGCCGGTGGAGCGAAGCAGAGCCTGATCTCCTACCAGGGTCACGTGTCCCTTGAAGGACTTGCCGGGGATTGCGTCCACAGTGACCTCGGCGGGCTGACCGATCTTGACGTTGACGATGTCGGTTTCATCCACCTTCACTTCGGCGGTGACCACGCTCATGTCGGCAATGGTCATGAAGGTCGAGCCCTCGGTGTTCTGGATTCCTTCGACAACGGTCTCGCCTTCGCGTACTGGTTCGTTGGTCACGACGCCGTCAAATGGAGCGATGGCCTGGGTGAGAGCCAGGGCATTTTTGTTGGCGCGCAGTGTGGCAACCTGCGTATCGAGGTGCCCGCGCATCGAAGCAGTGTTGGCTTTCGCCTGATTCACCTGCGCTACTGCCTGTGCCAGCGAAGCAACGTCGGTGTCATAGGCAGCCTTTTTCGCGTCGTAGTCCTGCTTGGCCATGATGCCGGCTTTGTACAGACCCTGGGCACGATCCCAATCGAGCTTCTTCTGCTCAAGGTCGGCCTGTGCATGCTGGACGTTGGCTTCGGCCGTCTTTTCAGCGGCGATGTAGGAAGCGATGTCGGTGTTTGCCGCGGAGATGGCTGCCTGCTGTCCGGCGACCTGGGCTTCCTGGGCTACATTCTCAACGGTGGCTACCAGCTGGCCCCTCTTTACGTGATCCCCTTCTTTTACAAAGAGATGGGTGATCCGGCCCATGGCAGTTGCGCCAAGGTTGACGTAGGTCTTGGGCTTGATCTGGCCGGTGCCGCTGATGACGGTCGCCAGGTCCTGCTTGTGAATTTTCGCGGTCAGAACCTTGGTGTAGCCGGATTGTTGTTTGACGACGAATACGGCAACAAGGACGACAGCCACAATAACGCCAGCAACGATCAGAAGAATCTTTTTCATGGGTGCTTCAGGACTCCAAGTAGCTCCGAATCTATTCTACGCAATCGTTTCACTTATGGTTCCCGAACATCTCCAAATTCATAAATGTCATGAATTGTTAATGTTGCGCGAGAGCCCGAGACCGCTAAACTGGGGGGCGATTCCCAAAAAACGATGAAAGCACCGGAAAGCTTGATGAAACTCGAGGGCGATTGCGTTTGTCTTAATTGACGCGAGAAGATCGGTATTCGTCTCAGTATTTCACCTTTTTCGTGCCCAGGAACGTTCACTCGAAGGTGACCTAATGAGTACCCAGCCGTCCAAGGGCCAGCGACAGCTGCATCTTGCCTTGCGGGGCACCTTAGGCGCCCGTAGAATAAGGCATGTAGGGAGCCTTCCGACGCAATGAATTTCAATGGCCGTTCGTTCCTCTTTGTCGCACTCAGCTGCGGCCTTCTAGCTGTTCCCGTCTCCAGAATCCATGCCCAGCAGCCCCAAGATCCCTCGGTGAAGGCCCGACCGTCAGGTCAGGATTCCACCGACCAGGGAGACGAGCCGGATCCTCTCAAGCGCCCGCGCAGTGATGAGGAGATTCGGAGAGCTCAGAAAGCAGTAAAGACTGAGTTGAAGGGCGCGTTCAA
The DNA here is from genome assembly GCA_036495975.1 of Occallatibacter sp. GTDB lineage: Bacteria > Acidobacteriota > Terriglobia > Terriglobales > Acidobacteriaceae > Telmatobacter. The sequence continues at coordinate 31,933 of DASXLY010000038.1, forward strand.
GACCTGGCTGGATCAGGATGCCTCCTACATCATCACCGACGAAGAACGGAAGGCCTTCAAGAACCTGAACAATGACGAAGAGCGCGAGGCTTTCATCGAGCAGTTCTGGCTCCGTCGCAATCCCAACCCCGATTCTCCCGACAACGAATTTCGCGAGGAGCACTACAGGCGCATCCAGTACGCGAACGATCACTATGCGGCCGGCAAGCCGGGGTGGAAGACCGATCGTGGGCATATCTACATTGCCTTCGGACCTCCCGATTCCACCGAATCACATCCCTCCGGCGGAAGCTATCAGCGCCCCATCGATGAAGGCGGAGGCGAGACTTCAACCTTCCCGTTCGAAACGTGGCATTACCGCTACCTCGAGGGCATCGGCGACAACATTGATATTGAGTTCGTCGACACCTGCCAGTGCGGCGACTACCACTTCACCATTGATCGCAGTGAGAAGGATGCTTTGGCCAAGGTGCCCGGCGCAGGCCTGACCCAGTTCGAAGAGATGGGAATGGCGAAGAAAGCCGATCGGTTCAAGGGCGGCTTTGAGAGCCTGGGCGCTGGGCCGATGGGAAACCAGAACCAGGCGAAGGAGTTTGACCGCATCGAGTTGGCTGCCAAACTGTTTGCGCCGCCTCCCATCAAGTTCCATGACCTTGAGAGCGCGATCAGCGAGCACAAATTGCTTTCGGGGCCGATCTTCCCGTTTGATGTGCGGACAGATTTTGTGAAGGTGACCTCGAGTACGGTGCTGGTCCCGATCACCGTCCAGATCAAGAATCGCGACATCACCTTCGTGACCAAGGACGGAGTCGCCAAAGGCGTGGTGAACATCCTGGGGAAGGTGACGACGCTTACTCACAAGACGGTGCAGACCTTCGAGGATACGGTCGAAGTTGAACAGCCGGCAGAGCTTCTTCAGAAGACGATGGACTACAAGAAGATCTATTGGAAAGCGGTTCCTCTTCTTCCCGGGTTATACCGGCTCGATATTGCCATTAAGGACGTGAATAACCCGGATCACATTGGGGTTTATGGCAAGAGCCTTGCTGTGCCGGCCTACCATGACGAAAAACTGGGAGCTTCGTCCCTAATTCTGGCTGATCGAATTTATCCGGTTAGCTCGCACGATATCGGGCAGGGTAGCTGCGTAATCGGCAACACCCATGTATGTCCGCGCGTGATGCCAAACCCGGCCACGCCGGTCAGTTACAAGCGCGACCAGGACCTGAATTTCTGGATGCAGGTGTATAACCTGGGTATTAACGACCAGACCAAGAGCAACGCGGCAAAGGTAACTTACCAGATCATCGATACCGCAACGAACACGGTTGTCTTCGAGAAAGAACAGGATTCCAAGGACTTTGGCGAACATAGCGACCAGTTGACGGTGGAGAAGACCCTGCCGGTAGCTGGCCTGCAACCGGGCAAGTACAAGGTGACGATCAAGGTAAATGACGAAATCTCAAAACAAGAGATTGCACAATCGGCACCTTTTGTCGTGGAATAGTACGAGGGCCCCGCATATTGAGTTAACCGGCACGAGACCGGGAAACTTGCGGGCGTTTGATTCCCAGGACTTGAGCCAGGACGCCGCCGGGTCACCAATACGAGTGATGATGCGCAGGCTCCAACTCGTCTCGCTGGTCGCGCTGATCGTTGTGGCGACCGTGCCTTTGCACGCCGTTTCACAAGGGTCCGTGGCCGGAGTGGTTCGCGATTCTGCCGGAGTGCCCCAGATCGGCGCAACGGTGCAGTTACTGCGTTCCGACTTCACGGTGATTGCCGCCGTCTACACCGACAGCAAAGGTGGCTACCTTTTTAAGGATGTGCTTCCCGGCCATTATGCAGTCAAGGCGATGGGCATGTCATTCCTGCCGTCGTTGCGCGAAAACGTGCGCGTCCGGACGATGGCGGTTGTCAACCTCACCCTGAATACCCTCTACGAGGTAATGCGGTGGCTGCCCGCGGAGCGACGCAGCGCCAGAGAGCCCAAGGATGATTGGGAGTGGACGCTGCGTTCAGCCGCAAACCGTCCCTTGCTGCGCTGGCTTGAGGATGGCCCATTGATCGTAGTTTCCGATCGACCCGGCGGTAAGCCGAAATTGAAAGCCCGCCTGATGGCCACCGGCCAGGAAGGAACCTTTGGAGAGAGCGGCGAGCGCTTTACCGCGACTGTGGAAGATACACCTTCGGACAGCCGGGAATTGCTGGCGCAAGTCGATTTCTCTCCCAACACCGACGAGGGCATGGAGTCCATGCTTGGATTCCGGCAGGACCTGGGATTCGCGGGATCGGTTGAGTCCATGGCTGCGATTTCGATTCGTCCTGTGATCGAAGGCTCGGGCGGGGAAGGCCTGGAAGAAGCTTCCATGCGCAGTGCCGAGACGATCAACCTTGGCGATGAGTTCGAAATTGAAGCTGGCGCCCAGCAGATGATGGCCCGCTTCAGTCAGAATTCGCCGAATACGGTGCTGGCGGCGCTGCCGTTTGCGAAGCTGGCATGGCACGGCGGAAACTCAACGGTGAGCTACCGGATGTCGAGCGCACCGATTGGACCAAACCGGAACGAGTCGGAAGCCGGATATTACCTTCCCATGCTCTCGATGCGCGATGGCCAGTTGGCGCTCGAGCATGGACTGCATCAGGAAATCGCCTGGGAGCGGCGGACAGACGCTTCGGGAGTCTCTTTCCTTGTCTACTCCGATCATATGGAGAACCCGGTGATCGAGGCCAGCGGACACGCGACTCCTAACGATGCGGTTCTGAGCGATCCCATGAGTGGCCTGCTTCGCGGCGCGGGACAGAATTACTCCGGCGCCGGCGTGATGGCGACCGTTGAGCATCGCCTGCCGGGCGGCAATCGCGTTCGTCTTGCCTATTCGAACGGAAACGCGCTGGTCATGCCCACGATGGTGCATCCGGTTTCGATGTCGCAGATATTCGCGGCGGCAAAACCCCATCACGCACAGATGTACGCGATCTCGCTCTCAGGCACCCTCGATGGGACCGGAACGCGCTGGCGGGCCAGCTATCGCTGGCAACCGGCAGATACCGTCACCCCCGTTGCTCCTTATTCCGTGAGCGCGATTGAGCCTTACCTCAATCTGCATATCCGCCAGCCGATCACAATCCATCACGACGGTGTGAACGTCGAAGCGCTGATCAATCTGAACAACCTGCTCGCCGAAGGGTACCGGCCGTATTTGCTGAACGGCGGCGTGGTGGTTTTTGCGCAGGACCAGCGCAGCATTGGCGGCGGCGTCGCCTTCACCTTCTGAGCCACCAGCGAGCGATTCAGAGACTAGCTGGACTTTGGAATCCGCAAGCGCACTGTGTTATATTTTTCAAAGGTCAGTGAGGAATTTTTGCTGATCCGCGCCGTGCTTTTCATCCCCGCCGCATGGCGTTCGAAACCTCTGGACGCGTAGCTCAACTGGCAGAGCATTCGGCTCTTAACCGACAGGTTGTAGGTTCGATTCCTACCGCGTCCACCAATGAATTCAATTAGTTGAGGCGCTTCGCTTCCGTGCCTCCATCCGATACCGGGGAAAATACCAAGGACCCCGCGTCAATTTTGCCATTGCTGATGCTCTCAACCGCATCCCGCAGTTCATTCAAAGAGAAGTGACCGTAACGCTTCGCCATGAGGACCATCGTGGAGGCACTCCAGCCAACGATCTTGGCTACCTTGGCGAGAGGCACGCCGGCATTCAGCATCCGCGAAACCGCAGTGTGCCTCAGATCGTGGAAGCGGCAAGCAAGGGGCGCGATCTTTTCCGCTTCCTTGAATTCCTCCGAGTCCGCGCCCATGCTCTCCGTCTCTTCCGTCTCGCCCTTGAGAATCTTCGCTGCCCGCAGTCTGGCCGCTTCCCATGCTTCCTTGATGCTACCGATGGGCTTGGACGGGTCAACGTGGTATGCCTTGGGGCTGAATTCGTCTCCACCCGCGCCGTACCGCTCTGCGGGAAAGACATAATGCTCCGGTTTGCGGTCCGGGAAATGCGTAGCCCAAAAGCTGAGAGCGGCAACAGCCCTTTGGCTGAGGGGAACGATGCGCCCGGTCCCCGCTGCTGTCTTATCCTTGCCCCATTTCAGACAGCGATTCTCAAAGTCCACGCAGCCCCATTGCAGCGTCCGAATCACGCCGTACCGCGCGCCCGTCTCAATCGCCAGGGTGACGAATGGAAGCAGAGAACGGGAGCGGGACTGGCTGCAAGCCTGTAGCAGCGCCGTTTCCTCTTCCGGGGTGATGGCCCGCCCCACGTCATCCCGTGTGGGCAGCATCTTCACTTCCGGCTGTAACCGCGCCCACTGGCCGGAGCGTTTCAGGATGGCGCGCAGTGTCCCGATTTCAAGATTGATCGTTTTTGGCGAAGCCTCTTCATCGAGCCTCTTTTGCTGGTAGCGGGCAACGTCCGGCGCGTCTATGTCGCAAATCAGCTTGCGCCCCAACTCCGGGAGCAGATGCGCAAGGTTGGCTTTCTCAATCGCCACGGAACGCGGAGCAAGCGTGGCTCTCTTCAAGTCCAGCCATTCATCCGCCGCAACGGAGAGCAAAAGGGGCTGCCGCTGCTTCCTGATGCCCGCTGCGCCCTCTTCCAACGCCCGGCGGCGCTTATCCTCAATCTTCAAGGCGAGCGTCTTAGAGCGGGTTCCTGTGCTCTCCCTGATGCGCTGGCCGTGGAAGAGAAAATCCATCGTCCAGACCTTGCTGCCTTGGTAGCGAAACACTGACATAATTATTTCCTCCCTGCGCGAATCTGTTTTTGCGTCCATCCGCGCTTCTTTCTCATGGCGTCCCTTGCTGTCGCCTTGTGCGCACATTTGTCGGAGCAGTATTTACGGGGCCGCGCATCTTCCCCCCGGAAGATAGTTCGACACTCCGCGCAGCAGATAACCGGATGCTTCGTGAATTCGTCGTACCAGACCATCCAATGGAGCGCGTCTCTCAGGCTCCCAAAGTTCCACCCCGCCAGAACGCGACGCCGCTTCCCCCGCCACAAAAACGTCAGATTCAAGGGAAACTGACCGCCTCCGATCACCGCAGCGAACAAGTTTGTAACAGCCCGGACATCCGGCAGGGTTGCACCTTTGACCCAATCTCCGACGCTTCCCGTGGTCCAATTGGGAATCATAGATTTGATCTGATCCTCTCCAGAGATGACCCCGAACGCTTCGATTAATTCCTCCAGGGCCTCCCGTTCGCCTTTGCCCCACTTGAAAGCGGTCAGCGCGCCGATCAAGGCTTTCATCTGTTTCTGATAAGCGCGGCATTCGGCAAGTGGCAGCGATACTACATCGTCGGAGGGGTAGGGGTGAGGAATCCAGAGCGGCCCCCAGCCGCGAATGAAGTCCACCAGTTCCTTCTCTGAATCGGCGTTTGCGAAGCGAACGTGAAGATTGTCTTCATAGGCTTCCGTCAGAACGTATCGCTTGTCACGTTCAAGATGGCAATACAGAACACCGTCCCGCAACGTCACGTTTCGGCATGACATCCATTCGCTTTCTGATCCGTTAGTACGATGTTTGTCTTGCATACTCATCTGCTATTGTGGAGAATATCGCGGTAGATGGCAGTAGTCAAGCATTATGTGGAGGAAAAATGAGCAAGCTAATGACCGTAGTGGAATTTGCAGACGCGGTCGGTCTCTCGCCCAAAACGATCCGCCAATGGGTGTGGATGCGGCGCGTGCCCTACGTGCGGGTGGGTCGCGCCATCCGCTTCAAACCAGAAACCGCGCAAAAGATCATCGACCGTGGCACGATGCCAGCCCTTCAAGAGCGCGGCTGATGCGCCATCGGCGGCAAGAAGGCGTCAACGCTCCAGAATAGGCAAAACCGAATGTACCCCAGGGCAGTTCGCCCGGCCCAATCCGGGCGGATACGCGCTGAAAATACGCGCTCTGAGATGTAAGGCCAAGGATAGAACTATGCCTTTGAGCAGGAGAGGGCCAAGGCTTATCCCGCCTGCTGCGAGGCTGGAGGGTATCTTTCTGGAATCCGTTCTGCCAGTGCGAGCTTTTGCCCATCTCACTGTCCGGCAGCGGATGTCTTCGGCCAGCTTGAATGAAGCCTTCCTTGCTTGGATTCAAAGCATTCAGGCGCACCACAAGACAACGCTCGGCTGGGTTCGGTCGATTGAATGCTTCCCGAAGCCGCACATTCACGCTGCGCTCATTGCTGCCCTCTCTTTGGACTGTGCTTTCGTTGCTACGTTGTGGCAAGAGATGGTTGCGCCCCGCTACTCGGAGGCGGCAAAGGTAGGCCCGTACAGACGTGGCCATTGCGGACTCGGATACATTCTGAAGCAGCTCGACAGCCGTTTAGAGAGGATTGAGTACAGTGACAACATCGCGGCCTTCGCCCCAGGGAGCGGGAAGTCTCACTTTGGCACGAGTTCCGCAGAGACGCGGCAAATTCGCCGGATTCAGGCTCAGATTCTGCGGGCGAACCCGGAAGCAGCTTCTTTGCGGAAAAGCCATCCGGCAAGGGATGCGGAGTAACCCAGAACGTAATGCCGTGTCCACGCTTGGACATTCAGAGCAGAAGTGGTCAGGTGAGCGCGTCGATCTTGACCGGCGCAGGCCGGAGCATTATGAGCGGGGACGTTTTGGGATTCTGGAGGTTTTCGACCGCTTGCGGTGCTCTCGACAATGAATGCGCCCGGTTTCGGCTTAGACTGAGAGCAGAAATGGAAAACCCCGCTGGCTGGCGGGGCTTCCAATTGTTGATCCGGGCTTTGTACGAAGCTACAACCCTCTGTGCTCACATTTTCGCAGGGAGGTTGAATTGTGTCCATCAGAACGGAGACTTGCAAGAGCGGAACGGATACCCCAGGTTCTCACAGGAAATCAGGTGACCCGCCGCGCATTTGGCAGTCCCATCATTTTTCCAACCTGAAAATCTGGTTGGGTAGAGCGGTCCTCCGTTATGCCAGATTGCATGAACTCTTCTTGGAGCTTCGCAGTTTCGGTCATCGCATTTTGGCTCTGTGTAACAAAGCACATAATCTGAGGGTGGAAACGGGTCTGGTTTATGAGAGACTTCCGAACGGATTTCTGCGTTTGAATAGGAAGACACAAGGCCGCATTGACTGCATTCAAAAACTGCACGCTTCTCAGCCGTGGCTGTCTCCGATGGATTGGCAGTTGATCCTGTCAGGGTGGGAGCAGGGATGTCAATTCGGTGCCGCTCTGGTGAATGACACTCAAGAAAGTAAAGAACAGCCATAACCCTCGCTTCTTCCAATCGCGCGATGATATGCCAACGAGAGCGAATGAAACGAGAGATTGACACTCGTATCAGACTCCCGCTACTTCGCTTTGGGCGGATGCGCCTCAAACCACTTCCGAGCCCGCTCCTGTACGCGGGATAGATCGGTTGGCGTCAGGCGGCCTGCAACACGCCCTCTGTCCTCCATGATCTTATTCACGATCTCAGCACTATTTGTTGCTCCATCTTTCGGTTCTTCAGCGGCAGCAAGGTCCAGCCAGAAATAGGCTTCGGCGTAGTCCTGTGGCACACCGTATCCCTGCTCATAAAGATCGCCAAGGCACCATTGCGCCAAGGCGTAATCTCCTGTCGCGGCCCTTTGGAGCCAGTACGCAGCCTGGGAATAGTTCTGGGGCACACCTTGGCCGTCACGGTAAAACAACCCAAGGCTGTATTGCGCTACCAAATCGCCTTGGGCGGCTGCCTTGCCATACCACTCCGCTGCCTGCCGGGAGTCACGGGGAACTCCGCGACCGAGTTCATATAGAGAAGCAAGTTGCAACTGCGAGTTATCGACGCCCTGTCGGGCAGCCCTACGAAACCAGTTGGCCGCTTCCGCGTCGTCGAGCGTCACACCTTGTCCAGTCGCATACAAAGTTCCGAGCGCATCTTGTGCAGGCGAGTTTCCCTGCTCAGCGGCCTTGCGCCACCAGACAGCAGCTTGGGCATCATCCTGCAACACACCCTCCCCGTTGTGGTACAACCCCCCAAGGTTGTATTCCGCGTCAGGATCGCCCTGCACTGCGGCCTTCCTGAGCCAAAGAGCGGCTTGTGTGAAGTCCTGTGGCACGCCCAAGCCCACGGCAAGGCCCGTGTCATACAGCCATCCAAGTTCACATTCCGCCGCAGCGTCGCCACTGGCGGCTTGCTGTTTGAGAGCCGCGATGCTCTTTTGGTCGAACGATAGCGGGCTACACTGTGCCCACGCCTCGGAAACGCACATCAGCAGGCCCAGAACTGCACACAGACGAAAGGATCGCGCGCTCATGTTCTTGTCTCATTTCCTGTCAACTGCCCAGCTTGGAACCCCACCAGCGGGCGCGAAATGCGATAGGTGGGACTTATTCAGATCATTCCGGTTTCGCCGGGTGATCTTCAAACCATTTCCGCGCCCGCTCCTGTAGGCTGGCTAGTTCGGTTGGCGTCAGGTGCGATGCGGCAACGTGTCGATCTTTGAGGGCCTTCTTCTGCTCTCTACGAGTGACCTCTTCGGAAGCGGCAAGGTCCAGCCAGAAATAGGCTTCAGCGTAGTCTGTAGGGACACCCAGGAAGCCGAACGCGTACGCCCGCCCAAGAAAGTATTGTGAGTTGAAATGTCCCTGCGCTGCTCCCTTACGAAGCCAGACCATTGACTGCGCGTTGTCCTTTGCAACGCCCCAGCCCTCGCCGTAACACGTGGCAATGAAGAACTCGGCATCGCCGTGACCTTGTTCCGCGGCTTTCATAATCCATGCGAAGGCTTGACCAGAGTCCTGCGGAACACCCTGGCCAAAGTGGTACAGCCCTCCAAGCATGAACTCCGAATCGGGATCACCCTGCTCCGCACCCTTGCGAAACCAGAACTCGGCTTGACTATAGTTCCGCCGCACGTGGTCCCCGCTGTAATACCTACTGCCAAGTTGGTATTGCGTCTCTGCGTTCCCTGCCTCCGCCTTGGCGAGCAACGCGGGGTCGATGCCTTTGGTTTGGGACTCTGCCGCACTGCCGGATTTTGCCCATACCCCCGCACAAGACAACAGCGCCAAGACTGCCCACAGACTCAAGGATCGTGTTCTCATCTCCCCTCCGTTCCATGCTTCCGTAATCGACCCCTAAGGCTGGTAGCGCCAGAGGTCGTTATAATCGCTCCCGGCCGGATTGAAGCTCTCGCCTCCGAATAGCCAAAGGTTTCCGCTCGCATCTATGCAGCCCACCGCGCTGGCACGGCCCGCAGGGGCATTGCTCGCAGCCGCTGTCCCTTCTGTTCCATAGATACCTTGAGCATTTACGGTGTTGGCCCCGCTCACCCACGTCCAGGTTTTGGCAGAGACGTTGAATTTCCAAAGGTCGTTCAGACCCCCATTCGTTCCCGTTGGATCTTGGCCCTGCCCACCAAACAGCCAGAAATTACCGCTGGTGTCAGTCCAGCTAACGGAGCCGCCCCGCCAGCCAGGAACATTGCTGACCGAGGCAACGCCCTGAGTGCCATAGACACCTAACGCACCTGCTGTGCTGCTCCCGCTAACCCACGTCCATTCCATATTTGTGGGATTAAACTCCCAAAGATCATTGAGATAATTTCCCCCGAAAAGCCAGAAATTGCCGCTGCTATCAATCCAAGCGGCGTCACCGTCCCTGGCGCCGGGTACATTGCTGGCGGAGGCCGTGCCTAAAGTGCCATAGACGCCCACCGAATTGGTGGTGCTACTCCCGCTCATCCAGGTCCAGGTCTTTGACGCAGGACTAAACTCCCAAAGGTCGTTGAAAAAGACTTCCGTGCCGGAACTGTCGCCGGTAAGAGTATCCCCGCCGAATAACCATAGGTTGCCCCCGCCGTCAGTCCAGCCTACAGCCCCCTCTCGGCTCGCGAGGGCATTGGTAGCAGAGGGAGTGCCTTGAACTCCATAAACGCCCTGTGCTCCGACAGCGTTGCTCCCACTAATCCAAGTCCACATTTTTGTAGAGGGGTTAAATTCCCAAAGGTCGTTGAGATGGCCGTATGCGTTGCTATCACCAAAGCCGAGACCGCCGAACAGCCAAAAATTCCCGCTCTTATCTGTCCAAGATGTGGCAAGCATCCGCGCTCCAGGGACGTTGGTTGCGCTGGCTACTCCTTGCGTCCCGTAGACACCCGTTGCATTAACGGGTTGGCTGCTACCTCCCTGCCATGTCCATGTCTTTGCCGATGGGTCGTACTCCCAAAGATCGTTGAGACCCCAACCCCCAAAAAGCCAAAAACTGCCTCCCTTGTCACTCCAACTAACCGCACCGGACCTCGCCGGGGGCACATTTGTTGCAGACGGTGTGCCCAAAGTGCCATAGACGCCCACTGAGGGAGGTGTAAATGCTATATCGCTGCCGCTCATCCAAGTCCACTCATTCGCCGTGCTGGGGGGCGGCGGGGGCGTGGAACTGCCGCCGCTGCCCGAACTCCCGCCACAGCCGGAGGCAAACAGAGAAGCGAAAACAAGCAGGGCAAAAGGAATCTTCCCGGGCAATTGCATAAGGGCCGCCCTTCAGAGCTAGAGAGTTTATGCACTAAATATAGCAACGTCGGCACCTCTTCAATCATGCGGAAAAGTGAGGCGCTGCTTACCGTCGTAACTCGGCGGTTTTGCGCAAAGCAGCTCCAATACCTCCAGAGCTAGAGAGTGTATGCACTAAATATAGCGCTAAGGCTAATTCCATGATGAAGGCATGGCAAGGGACATCTGTGTTGTGGCGGGCGAGCGAATCAGAAAGCTACGCCGCGCCAAGGGCTGGCGTCAGATCGACCTTGCGGAGCATTCAAGTGTCCACGAGGTCCACATCTCGGACTTGGAGCGCGGTACACGCGAGCCGGGATTGCGGACACTCAGCAAAATCGCCTGCGCTTTGGGGACTACCCTCTCGGAACTGCTGAAAGGCTTGTAAACCGCTGTCCGGGCGCATTCGCCCAAGGTCATTATGAGAGGCAAAGTTGGGGATTAGTTCATGTCCACGCTCGGACATTTAAGACTTCCCCGCCCGATCCTTGCTGCGTTTACGCGGGCGGTCCCAATACGGACTCTTGCACTTACCACACCGCAGCGGGCGTCCTTTACCACGGAAGCACCAGTCTTGACCACATCGCCTGCAATACTTGATTTCCATGTCCTAATTATGCACTGAAAGTGTACACCAATGGTAGACTGTCGGGTTTCACCGCTGTTAGATCAAACGCACGGCTAAGCGGATGCAGGCGCAAATGCTGGACAAGATAGCCCGCCTCCGCCTCCAATGTCCAAGCTGCTTGGACATTGACCGCAAGGTGAGTTGCACTCCGCTGCCCCGTCCTGCCATTGTCGCTTTTGCCGATTTCCACAGCTTCTGAGTGTTTCCACGGATTTATGAATGCGGCCTGCTGGTATGTCCAGCGGGTCGGGAGCTTTTAGACCCGCTCAAATGCCCTCTGGAAGTGTTCGAGCCAAGGGCGCATCTTTTCCCATCGCGTGTTGTGCTGCTGTGCGCTCTCAAAGGTCAGATCGTAGCAGAGACGGCAACGGAACACTGTCTGCCCGGTTGGGAGATAGAGCCGTCCGGCGCGCTTGCCGCATTCGCAGAGGAACCAGAACCGTTTGCCGCCAAAGTGGGGGCGTGTCGTTGTGAGGCGGATGGTCTGGCCGTTTCCCATGTGGAGCGATCCAGGGAAGGCGCGAACCTTCCGACAGACGACAAGATACCGACCGCGCGAGTCATCCCGAACCCCGAACTGTAGCTTTCCAAGACTCAACCCGTTCGACAGAGGCCAGGAAACGGTGAAACTGCTCCCGGCAGCAGTCCGAAAGATTCCGGCAGAATAGAATTCGGTTGTGGACAGATAAATCGGGCATTCTTCAACCGTCAGTCTTGAAGTCCACCGCTCGCGGCCCATAGTGAAAGCCTCCGGATTTTTTCCTTAATCAATTGTGCATCTAAGGGGGCAAGTTGGGGGTTCCGTCCCAAAATGTCCAAGCATGGACACGGACGCTTTTCATTTTTTCATTTTTTTGTTTTCGCCGGATTGGACCAAAAGGGCGTCAAAGCGGGTACAGGCGCAAGTGCTGGACAAGTTCAAGCGATCTCCCCGTCAGCGCGGGCCAGTTCGCCGAAAGAACGGTCTAGGCGGCGCTGAGTACCGGGGAAAATACCGGGGACCTTAGGCAGCAAACCGCATACATCGGGAGCAACCGCAGAAAGCGCGGAACCCGTATAAACACAGGGTTCCGAGCACTCCAGAGGCAACCGCAGTTATCAGCAGAAATTGGCTGTCCTGCAACTCTTAACCGACAGGTTGAAGGTTCGATTCCTTCCGCGTCCACCAATCTATCAGCCAATTCGATCGCGGCGCGGCTTTCCTCGAACATTCCCACATCTGGCAAAATGGTGGCGATTCAACGCTGAGAAACTGCGGCTGGTTGAGGATGGGGTGTCTGATTCCAGGAAGGAAGCAATGTTAACCCGAAAACCAGCAATGAGCCCACGAGGAGCATCGCGAACCCGACTGTCTTTCTCTGTTCGACGGTCCTTGTCGTTTCTCTTCCTTGTTGTTGTGGGTCTTTATCGACGCGAACGGTGGATTGAGCGTGCAGTCGCGACAGGGTTGCAAGGACGTGTGGGGTAAGCCCACGTTGACGAATCTCAAAGGCGAGGGCCGCCGTGGCAGGCTCACCTAAAGAACTGACATCGTAATAGAGACGCGCCAATTCAGCATCGGAGCGGCTACGGTAGACCTTGGCAAAATCTTCCATCTTGGGAAATTGTGGTTGCGGGAAAGTGCGTTCAGTATAGCCCAGTTCCGTCTTCACAGAGTGCACATTTTCTGCGTCATTTCGTTGAAATATCACGTACTTTGCCAGCTTCCGCCAGCAAATGTGCCACGTAGTCCACAGGATAGTGTCGTACTGGGGCATAACGTTTCAGCAATAAGCTCTCCACAGCCTGAAAACGCACAGCAGGCTCAGTTGGAGATGGTGAAAGATCAGGGAAAGCCGGGGAGAATCCAGCCACTCTGCATGCTCCGCGATGCTGCTTTTCTACGCCCTAGCGGTTGGGGGCCGCGCCTGCGCCGGAGGGGTTCCTCTGCCTGCTGTTGGTAACCCGCCAGATTGCCCCGCAAGGCGTTGGCGAGATCGGTGTTGTGTTGCTGTTCAGCCAGCTCGAGGGCTTGCTTCGCAATCGCAACGGCCTGGGGATAATTCCCGGTCTCGGAGTACATCGCGGCCAACATCTGGAGAACCGCCGGCTCGTGGTACGAGGTGATCCTGGCGGCAGCTTCAAATTGCGGCAGAGCCTCGCTGAATTTGCTCGAGGCGGCGAAGGCGCGGCCGAGATTGTAGCGGCACTCTGCCGAACCGGGAGCCAGCGCAATGGCCTGCTGAAGTTCTCGAATGGCATCTTCGAGTTTGCCTTCGCGGGCAAGGATTGCGCCATAGATATTGTGACCGTCGGCGTTCTTCGGCGCGATCTGCATTCCCAGCGTGAGTTGCTCAAGGGCCTCCTGCCGATGGCCGGTCACTTCCAGCAGGTGGCCAAGATTGATGCGCGCTGTCCCGTTGTCAGCATCGAGGTCGATTGCTTTCTGAATGTGTGTCATCGCCTCGTCGAAGCGCCCGGCTTCGGCCAGCACACTGCCCAGGTTGTTGTGGGTCTGCGAACTGTCATTGTTCATCGAGAGGGACTTTTCATAAGCGGCGATTGCGTCGCTGGTCTTGCCTGCCGCGGCGAGCGACACACCCATGTTGTTGTAGGGGCGCGCGTCGGTTGGATCCTTCGCTGCGGCTACCTGCCATGCCGGAACCGCTTCCGCATACTTGTGCGCGTCCTGCAGTTGCTGCGCGACATCGAATTCGCGATAGAAATCGATGGCAGGCGTGTCGATGTGATCCAGGCCTTCCGATCCCAGGTTCACGAACTCCGGAATGTTCACCGCGCGATTGGCATCCGTGGCGTTCTCGACAACAATCGGCGGACTGGCGTGTCCCTGGTCATCAATATGCGTGAGGTAGAGATGGGTGTAGAGCGAAGGAGTCTTTGAGGAGAACGCCAGCCAATGGCCATTGGGATTGAACGTATGCCACGAATTCATCACCGGCAGGTTCGATTCAAGCGGCCTCGCGTTGCCCCCTTCGAAGGGCACGATGTAGAGCTTGCTGTCGGGCCGCATGAGCAGGCCGTTTTTGCATTGGACAAACACGATCCACTTGCCGTCGGGTGAGACCTTAGGGAAGTTGTTGCTCATTCCATTCTCTGAAGCACCGATGATTCGCTCCGGCTTTCCGCCTTTGCCTCCATTGAAAGGAATCCTGTAGAGGTCGTATTGGATTTGCGTTTCGTTGGGGTCGTTGGCATAGGTCGAGCGTTTGCGGCCCGGCGGATAGGGATCGCGCGCAGCGGCACGGGAGTAGATGAGGTACTTGCCGTCGGGACTCCAGAAGGCCGAAGTCTGAACATAGTCGGGATCATCTGCTCCGGGCAATGGCTGCAGCTTGTCGGTTTCTTTGCTGTACCAGGCCAAAATGCCGCGCGTGGGATAGAAGACCTGCCCGAACCCGTAGTTCTCGTAGAAGCCGTTGTAGAGCCGGTCGATCACGCGCGTACCGTTGGCACGGGGCACATCGATCGAATTCACCACGTATTTGCCATTAGGCGAAATCTGGCTCATGAATCCGAAACGTTTCTGCGAATGCTCCTCTGAGAAGGCGCTCCAGCGAATGAGGTACTCATTCGAGATGGTACTCAATTTCCTGATGGGCACCATCGCATACAGGCCCTTGTCGTTGGCTGGCCCGTCCACATCGATGCCCAATGTCTTGCCGTCGCTGGAGAAAGAGTGACAGTTGCCGCAGGTGGGCAGATTCGTCATCACTATCTTGCTCTGCGCCTGGTTCACATAACGCAGATCCCAGCGAATCTTCGGCAGCACAGAGTCAGGAAGGGGCTTGATGACGCCGCGCTGCTCAGTATCCGGATCGGGCGGAATGAGCGGCACGTCACGATAGAAGATGGGCGCCCCCACGGGTTCCTTTGCCGTGGAGATAGTCGCTTCGGCGCGAGACACCGGCTCGGCCGCATCACGATTCGCGTAGCCGCGGATGATTATCCTGGCGGGACTGGCGACCGAGTGCTTCTTGATCGCCTCCCAGGTCTTTGCATCCGGACGCCAGGTGTGGCCGGCAGCCTGTTCCGGCGTCAAGGTCGGCGGCACATAGCCCTGCAGGGTCTGGTCGAGTGGACCAATCTGCATCTTTTCGCCCGCTGACCATACCTGGATGGAGTGAGCCTTCTTTTCGAAAACAACCTCTATGCGCCAGACGGTGGCGGTGGAGTGCTCATCGCGCCAAGCGAATTGCGGCGCGATAATGTCAGGCGGATAGATGGTGTTGCTGATGGGAACGTCGATGATCAGCGACGGATCATTCGTTGATTCCGCCACATACATTGGCACCGGCTTCAGATAGGCGGGGACGGGCCCGAGAGACTGTGGCTCGGCGACCTTTGCCGCGACCCCGACAACCACACCTGAAACTGCCGCCAGTATCAGCGCGGCGCTTCCAATCAACACTCGTCGCATGCAGGCTCCCAGTCGATTCTTCAGGAATCGACGAGGGCCCGGCTGTGAGATAGCTCACATCTGTGCCGGTGCTTCGGGCGGATTCGAGGGACGGACCTATCTCCCGGCGCTCGAGTTGGAAGCGCTTTCGACCACTTTCAATGTCTGGTCGGCCGGGATGTCCTTGAGGGTCTGCACAATGCCGCTGGGCCAGGTGATTTCAACAATCTGGGCAGTTTTTTCGCTGCCGAGGCCGAAATGCACCGGTCCCAACGAAGACGAAGCATAGCCAACGCTGGAGGTCTGGTGGTTATATTGGGCTCCGCCTGCGGTTACGACCTTGACGCGTGCGCCTATCCCGTCCCGGTTGCTTTTGACGCCCTGCAGCGCAATATTCAGCCAGTGATTGTGGCCGGGACTGCGGTTCATCCACAACTCGGCGTTATCGTCCATGGAGGTGACGACAGCGTCGATGCGCCCATCGCCATCGAAGTCCCCAAAGGCGCAGCCGCGATGCCGGACTGCGGTGGAGTCGGCGAATCCGGCTTCCTCGGTATAGGCCTGCCATTTGCCGCTCGCGCCAAGGTTGCGAAAGACGCTGTTTGGCTGTTTGGGCCTGGCGCCGGGCGGGCGCGTCGCGGAGACGTGTCCCCGCGAGACGAAGAGGTCCTTCCACCCGTCGTTGTCGAAGTCATAGATGGCCGCGCCATAGCCGGACATGTTCAGGCTTGCGGCGCCGATCCCGCTCTTTGCCGTAATCTCGACAAAATCGCCTTTTCCGGTGTTCTGGAGCAATGGAAAGGTCTGCCTGTTCAGCGCGACGTAAGCAATGCCCGGGTAGCCACGGTTATCGAAGTCGCGGAAGTCGAGGCCCATGCCGGAGATGAAGGCACCTTCCTCGGGAAGGGCTACATTGGCTTGAAATGCGACTTCCTCGAACTTTCCCCCGAGGTTGTGGAATAGGAAGTTGTACTCGGAGTCGTTGGTGACGAAGAGATCGGGTTTCCCGTCGAGATCGTAGTCGGCCACTCCGACGCCCATGCCCTTGCCGACATGATCGCGAATGCCCCATTCCTTGGAGACGTCTTTGAAGGTGCCGTCACCCTCGTTTAGAAAAAGCTGGTCGGGAGTGCCCTTGTAAATGCGGGGATGGCAGTACTCCGGGATGCCCTCGATCACGCACAGCGGCTTATCGGAGTATGTCCATTGCAGGTAGTTGACGACGAAGAGATCGAGCAGGCCGTCGTTGTTCACGTCGACCCACGCGGCTGCGACGGACCAGAGCGGGCCGTATTCGGGATCGATCGATTTGTCGAGGCCGGCCTTCTTCGTCACGTCTGAAAACGTGCCGTCGCCGTTGTTGTGGTAGAGATGATTGCCGTGGACTCCAGTGACGAACAGGTCTGGATGGCCGTCGTTGTCGTAGTCTCCGGCGCTGACTCCGACATCAAACCCAGTCCCTTGCAGCCCGGCCTTCTCCGTGACATCCGTGAAGACACCGTTTCCGTCATTGCGATAGAGGCGATTCCAGTACTTCGCGCCAGATTTTCTCAAGGTGGCGAGGGGAGCACCGTTGGCGAAGAAAATATCGGGACGGCCGTCGCCGTTGTAGTCAAAAACCGCGACACCGCCCGCCATGGTCTCCGGCGCGTTGCGGGCAGGACTTTCGTCACTTTCGAGGCGAAAGGGCAGCCGTTTCAGTTCGAAGGAGATGGGTGCGGCAGACTGGCGCTGACTGAAGGCCACAACCGTCAGCAGGATACCGCCGGAGAGAGCTGCGCAGGTGATACGTAAGCAATTGAGCAGACTGCGCATAGACGATGGTACGGACGAATGAATTCTACTATCTCGAAGCAGCGACACGACAGCACATTCTTGCTGGCATCAGATTCCAAATTCGGTAAGGGGTTCTGGATCTCCCTAATGGGGATCAAGCGGGATTCTGCCACAGCACACAGACCCGCGATACGAGTAGAATTGCACGAGTCCAAAACCCCGGTTGAACCGTCATGAAGTCAGAACTAAAACGTTTTTTCAGGGTTTTTCAGGGGCCATCGGGAATCGAACGGCATATGCGGAGAAATCAGGAATTCTATGTCTCGTCATCAGGGGAATGATCAGCTGGGCGGCATCCTAGGCTGCACCTTTCACAGGGTGTGCGCGATAGCGCTTCTGGCCGCGACAGCAGGCGTGGTTCTGGCACAGCAACCCGCCGCCAGTTCGCCTGCAAATCCGGAAACGCAAGGTCCTGGCGTGAGCCAGACAGTCGATGAGGTAACCCTCGAACTTGCTGTTCAGGACAAGAAACACAAGAAGGTGCTGGATCTGAAACCGGAAGATCTCGAGATCACTGACAACGATGTCCCGGTGAAGCTGGGTACTTTCCAACTCGTACAGGGCAACTCTCAATCTGATCAGCTTGTCACTATGGTGTTTGATCATTTTGAGGGAGCAGGCGCAAAGACTGCGCAGAACGTGGCTGCCAAAATCCTCAAGATGCTTCCGTCGAACGCATTCTCATTCGCACTATTCGACTTCGGAAATCGCCTGCAGCTCCTTCAAAGTTTCACGAACGACCGATCAGCGATGGTGCAGGCGATAGTTACAGCGACGGCGAACCGAGTGACCCGGCTCTCATCGACGGACACCATGGCAATCAATATCGCCCAGGATCAAGCAGACGGGGACCGCGAAAGAGCTGCTAAATTGGCCGAAAAGAATTTGGTGGCGATCATCCGGACCGGCGCCGATTCCCAGGGTGGACACGTGGACGCCAAGCTGCGCGCACAGTCTCAGACGTTGTTCACGGCGCTCAAGGACACGCACAAGGTGATGCAGGATCAGCATACCCGGCTTTCCCTGGCGGGTCTGCTTGCTATCGTCCGCTCCCAACAGAAGATCAACGAAAGAAAGTCCATTATTTATTTCACCAGTGGATTTCAGACGGACACGGGCGGAAAGGAGATGATCAAGACTATCTCCGGTGCGGCCGCGCGCGCAGGAGTCACGTTTTACACGGTGGATATGGATGCAATGGACGTCGGCACGCGGCATCAGATTGAGAATGCAATGCTCAACGGAGGCGCTCCCTTCAATCCCGCGCCACAGCCCGTTCCCGGCAGCGGCGGAATACAGATGACCAACCCCGCCCAGCAACAGCAAGGCGGAGCGTTCAACAGCAACCCGCTGGGTACGAGCGCCGACTTCATGATGCGCACCGACGATCGAAATCCTTTTTCGTCAACGAAGAGTCCGCTGGCAGACCTGGCGAGAGATACCGGTGGCGTGTATGTGGATGCGCAGGAAGGTGTAAAGCGCCAGCTGGATCAAATGCGGGAAAGCATGACGACGTACTACCGTGCGACCTACAAGCCTCCGATCGAGGAATACGATGGATCGTTCCGCACAATTGTCGCCAAGCCGAAACGTGCAGGGCTCAACATCAAGACGAAGAGCGGCTACTTTGCGCTGGCGCCGGGAGCAGAGGCAGGAATACGGCCCTTTGAAGTTCCACTGCTGAAGATCTTCGATCAGTCCAACCTTCCGCACGACGTCAAATTCCACGCGGCAGTTCTTCAATTTGGCGAATTGCCCGATGGAAACTCAAGCACGGTGGCCATTGACGTTCCCATCTCCGCGCTCCAGGTGAATAAAGATACTCACACCAACCTTTTTACTGCGCATGTTTCCATCGTGGCTGAGATCAGGGACAAGAGCGGCACGGTGGTGGAGCACTTCGGGGAGAACATTGCAAAGCGCGGTGCGCTCGAATCGCTAGACACCGACAAAGCGGTGAGCATCCTGCTGCAGCGGCACTTCCTTGCGATCCCTGGTGAATACATGCTCGATGCCGCGGTCTACGATGAGATCGGTTTGAAGTATGGTGCGGCACGTATCGTTTTCCAGATTCCTCCAGTCCAGGTGACTCCATCGCTGAGTCCAATCGTGCTGGTGCAACACGCGGACTCGATCAACGACGACAACGAGGATCCGCTGGAACCAATGCGCTATGAGAAGAGCAGGATTACTCCGAATCTGGCAGGGGTTGTTCCAGCCGGCGCAAAGAACGTTTCGCTTTTCTTCATCCTGCATCCCGATCCCAAATCGAAGGCGCCGGTGACGCTGGAAGTGGAGGCAGCGAGAAATGGGCATCCAGGACGGAGGACGCCTCTGCCCCTGAAACTGAACAATGACGGCGAAGCTGTGCCGTACCTCGCCAGCTTCAAAGGCGCGTCTCTTGCGCCCGGCAGCTACGAAGTGAAGGCCATGCTGACGCAGGACGGCAAGACCGCTATCGAACAGGCTGCGTTCACCGTCCAGGGCAATGGCGGCATGCCAGACTCTCCGAATGCGGAGGGGCACGGTGGTGGCGCGGCGGACCTGGCATCTGCCAGCGAGGTGAATGACAGCTACAGTGGTGGACCTCTGGCCATAACCTCCGAAACGAACGCGATTCAGCCACCGACATCCGAGGAAATTGGAAGCCTGATTGCGGACACTCGCACCCATGCCGTGGGATATACAGAATCTCTGCCGAATTTCATGTGCATCGAGGTGACCAATCGATCCGTGGATACCAACGGCACCGGAAATTGGAAGCATCGCGATACCATCGCGGAACTGTTGCGCTACCGCGATAAGACAGAAAGCCACACAATGCTTGAAATCAATGGCCAGGCTAGCTCTGTCGACCGCGACGCGCTGCTGAAACAGAAAGGAAGCACGCTTTCGGGCGGGGAACTGGGCGGTGTTCTGAAGGCTGTGTTCTCGCCGTCCGCCAAGGCAGATTTCACGTGGAAGGAGACCGACTCGCTCGGGTCCGGTTCGGTGCAGGTTTTCGATTACCGTGTCGAAAAGAGCAACTCGATGTTTTCCGTTGTCGGATCCAACGATCAGCAGTTGATTGTGGGCTTCCACGGCCAGGTCTATATCGACAGCGCCACGCACAGCGTGCGACGGATCAGCCTGCAGGCCGATGATCTGCCGAAAGACTTTCCGACACGGGCTACGGTAATGGGCGTCGACTATGACTACGTGGTGATCAACGACCACGACTACCTGATGCCGATCAGTGCAGAAGTCCGCGTTCGCCAAAGTCATCGTCAGGCCGTGCTGAATACCATAGAGTTTCGTGATTACCGCAAATATGGTTCGCAGATGAAAATCCTCAATTACAAGCAGGTTGAAAACCAGAAGCAATGAGTCAGGAACGAAAGGGCGCGCCGGGGACTGCGGCGCCATCCGGACGCGGCGAGCCCTGCTTTATCCTTATAGGTATGCGATCCGTTTCGATCCTGATGCTCGCGCTGGCCCTGCCTGGTGCGTCTGCGCAGATGGGTAAGCCCGCGCCGCTAAACGAGGCGGACGACTACCTGCGCAAGGGCATAGCCGCCCAGCAGCATAACGATCTCACGACCGCGATCGAGGATTATCGGAAGGCGCTGGAGATCGATCAAAAACTGGCGGAAGCCCGAGCAAATCTTGGCGCCGCTCTCTCTGCGGCGGGGCAGTTCGATGCTGCGATCGCCGAAGACATAAAGGCACTCGCCGCGAGTCCGGACAGGACCGCTGTGCGCATGAATCTGGGGTTGGCCTATTACAAAAAAGGCGACATGGAGAATGCCCATCTCGCTTTTGAAGCCGTGCATGCGGCCCGCCCGCAAGATGTATCCGCGGCGGTCTTGTTGGGCTACACCGACATCAAGCTGAGCAAGTCGAAGGAAGCTGCAGCGATGTTGACGCCACTTGAGAATGGCCGCGAGAACAATATGGACCTGGAGTATGTGCTGGCCTTTGCGCTTATCGATTCCGGGGAGGAGACCGCGGGATTGCCGCGCATGGAAAAAGTGGCGAAGGCGACCCATTCGGCGGATGCGTATTTCATCGCCGGTTCGGCACGCATGCGGCGCCGCGAATTTCATGAGGCCCGAGCCGACCTGGATGCCGCTCTGGACCTCCATGGCAATTTCCCTGGCCTTTACACCATGGCCGGGCAAGCGCGAGACGCCCTCGGTGATACGCAGGCTGCTCAGCCGGCGTTCGAAGAGGCAATCAAGCAGGATCCTCGTGACTTTATGGCGAATCTTTACCTGGGCACGATGAAGTTGAAGCAGCGCGATCTGGACAGCGCCAAGCCCATGCTGGAACTTGCCCTGCAATTGCAGCCGAGTTCGCAGATGGCCCGGCTGCAGATGGCGAAGCTCGATGGCATGACAGGGAAATACACCGAGGCTGCGGCGACTCTGGAGCAACTGGAAAAAGCGGATCCCAGTTGGATCGATCCTCACATTGAGCTTGCGGCGATTTATTACAAACTGCATCGGCCCGACGATGGCAAGCGTGAGCGCGACATCGTTCAGCAGATCGAGGCAAAGCAACAGAAGGCCGGCCCATCAAACCAGCAGTAATTCACTGCTTTAGAGGTGCGCTTGATGCGGCGGCATCGGTGATCTTGAGAAACCTGTCTGTCGCGACGTTGTCCAGCATCTGCCGATTCCGCCGGGCCAGTGGACTCGATGCGAGTCGTTCCCATTGTATGTGCGGGTTTGCTGGTTCAGACGACCGCAGGACAGGCGGTGAATCAGTCGGCGGGAGATGCGGATCGGCCTTGCGAGAGGGAACGCGCGCGCAGGAGCGAGGCGCCCTCAAGACCGCCATCGCCGATTTCCAAAAAGCGATTCAAACCGGGTCTGATCTTGTCGCGTTGAAGCATTGAACGGGGTTGCGAAAGGCACATAAAAGAGGGGGTGGCGTGAGCCACCCCCTCGGTTCATACTCTTCCGACAGAATCAGAAGTAGTACTTTGCAGCGAACTGCATCCAGCGATATCCCGACTTGGTCGAAGGGATGCCGGTAGTCGACTGGTTGGTGTTGAAGATCTGTGTGGAACCAGAGCTTGCGCCCACAAAGGTCAACTGGTTGTCAGAGTTTCCGTTTTGGCCGAACTCGGCGTTGGGATGGTTGAGCCAGTTGGTCGCCGAGATGCGAATCTCGATGCGCTGCGAATCGTTGATCCGAAACGCCTTGAACGTCGCCAAATCGCTGCCGAAGTAATGCGGCGTACGGATGTAGGGCCAGATAATCTGACCCGTTTGTCCGAACGAAGTTGCTGTCGGCGGGAGTGGTGCTGCAAAGCAGTTCGGGTTGAAGTACTGGTTCTTCAGCAAGCCCTTGCGAGGATCGCAGACGACTACCGGCTGCAGTCCGTTTTCATACTGACTGGTTCCAAACCACGTGTTATTCCCGATGGATTGGGTCTGCAGGCCGCTGGGCATGGTGAAGGTTTGCTGGACAACTCCGGCCACGATCTGTTGCTGATAGTTGGCGTTCATGTTCACGGATTGGGCCTGGTACGGAGCCCCATCCTCATAGGTTGTGTAGTTGGAGAGTTGCCAGCCGTTGATGATTTCGCCCAAAGCTCTGTTGTGGACAGCGTTGGGCAGCTTGTAGCTGGCCGAAAAGTTGAACACCTTGGTGTGGTCATACTGCAGTGGGCCGTAGTTGGAATCCAGGCTGAACGGATTCACTACTGCGCCATTGCCGTTTCCGTTGGAGGTATTACCGTCGCGGGTGCCGAGCACCTTGCCGAAGGTAAAGTTGGTGAACAGGTACAGGTTGCCCGACTGCTTCTGCGCCGAAATCTGCAGCGAGTTGTAGTTTGCATACCCGCCGTGTGTCTGGATCCAGATGTCATTGTAGTTTTGCAGCGGACGGTAGTCGTTGACGTTCAGGCTATTCCCGCCAATGGGAGCCGGGTTTCCAAGAACGCCGGTGAGCGGATCCGGAAGGAAGAACGATCCGTAGGGAACCGCGTTGGCATCACTGATGTGACCGTTGCTGCCGTTTTCGAGTTGCTCGCGGCTAGCGCTGCCCACATAGGACACCTCGGCAACGGTGTGGCTCGGTAATGCCTGCGCCACGCCGAAGCTCCAGGTATTCGCATAGGGCACGTTGTTGTCGCCCAACGCGTCCGCCGTGACGTTGCCGTGGTTCTGTGACGTGCCGGTAGGAACAGCCAAGGTTTGGGTTACTACCGCGTCGCCGGTTGAATTGAGGGTCTGGATAACACCGTTGTCGATGTTATAGCCGATTAGGCCATTGACGCCGGCGTTGGTCGTGCCGAATTGGAACGAACCCAGGGGGCCGACCATGGCGCCACCAGCGTCATTGGACGAGACCTGATAACGATAGGTTCCAAATCCGGAGCGAACCACCGTTCTGCCGTTGCCGAATACGTCAAAGGCGAAGCCTACACGCGGGTTATAGGTGAACAACTTGCTTGCCCAGCCGGAGGCGGGAATCTTTGAGTTGATCTTGTCCCACTGCAAACCGGTATTGGGGGCGGCAGTGGCACTGTTGTCATAGGTGGAGGGATCCCAAACCTGGGTACCGCCAAGCGTGTCATACCACTGACCGATGTGATCGAGGCGGAGACCCAGATTAAGCGTGAGCTTCCGGCTGGCTTTCCAGGAATCCTGTCCCCAGATGGACCACTGATGCTGCTTATAGTCCGGGATGGGAACGGAATTCTGTTCGTAGTATTGTTGGTTGCGGCCGAGCAGTTGGTCGAGAGTTTCGTTGTACGTGGAGGTCGAGCCCCCATCCGCTACGAATACGCCGTCGATTGGAGAGCCAGGAGACTGGAGGTTCTCCTGCGTATCCCAGTAGAAGCCAGCCTTGATAGCGTGCGTACGAACGATCTTGGTGAATGTATCGCTTATGTTTGGGGCCTTGGCCGTCTTGCCGAAAGTGTTGGGGCCATAGATGCCGCTGTCGTACTCGTTTTGTCCTTCGTCACCGATCCAGTTGATGCCGTCTTCCCATCCGCCCTGGAAATCGGGAATGACGTCCTTAGCGTGAGACGAACCGAAGAGACTTCCGGTCGGGAACCCAAGAGACTTACGGCTGACAGCGCTTGGATTGCTGAGGCTGGTGTTGTTAACGAATTCAGCATATGCGAAAACGAATTCGTTGGTTGTGGTGGGGCTGAACACGTGAGTGTAGTTGGCCAGGTATACGTGAGCCGTTTCGATTCCGACCGGGTCACCCGGATAAGGAATGGTATTCGGCGGCGCCCACCAGACCGACAGCGGGTGGGAATCGGTTTCAGTTTGATAGGTGTAAGAACCCCAGAGCTTGTTGTTGTCGTTGAAGGAATAGTTGACCTTGCCAGTTACTTCCCAGCGATCCTGCGGAGTGACAGGCGAATAGCCAAAGTTGTTCCAGCCGTTTGCCATGTTAGGAGTCTGGTTTGCTTTAGGGTTGAGACCGTTGACGATTGCGCCGGCTGGGTCAAAATAGGACTTCAGGTTCGGAACCGTTCCGACTCCCTCTGTGGCCCAGGGCGAGACTGCCAGGTTGCAACCATTGGTTACTGTCGTGGTATTGCATGGCTGCTTGTAGGCATTGGGATAGATGCTGTTCACAATGTTTGACGGAACGCCGATGTTATTGAAGTCACCGTTACGCTGGTCATCAGTCGGAACGTTCATATCTACGGCTGCGTTGTAGGGATGCTGAATCATCTTCTCGTAGCCGGCCCAGAAGAACAGCTTGTCCTTGTTGTGGTTGAAGTGCGGGAAGAAGATCGGGCCACCCACGTTGCCGCCGATGTAGTAGAAGCTCTGCGGAGTCAGCTTGTTCGGAAGGTTTTGTGAGAGTTGCTGACTCTTGTTGAACCAGTCGTTGGCATAGCCAATCGCCGTATTGCGGGCGTAGAGGTAGCCTTCGCCGTGGAACTTCTGACCACCGCTCTTGCTAAAGGCCTGCAAAACCGCGGGGCCCTTGGCATATTCAGCGCCATAGGAAGCCGACAGATACTTGACGCTGTCGGTCATGTCCTGATTGATGTTGGCAATCTGCGTTCCAGCGTTGCCCGGATCAACAAGCATTGCGCCGTCGAGCATGACTGCCGTAGAGCCGTAAGGCTGTGTGCCGTTGGCTGAAAAGTCGCCAGCCGGACCATTGTTGGTGCCGGTGACCTGGCTGTTGTAGCCGGAGCCATTAGCGCCGTTAATGCTGGTGAACGTAACGCCCGGCATCATCTTGATGAGCTCGGCAGCGTTGCGGCCAGTCAGCGTGGCAGAGTCCACCAGTTCGTTGTTGAGTGTGGCGCTGACTTCTGCCGTGTCCACCGGAACCTCGGCGTCGGCGCCGGAGATGACAGTGACCGCAGTGGCCTCAGAGCCAATCTTCAGCTTGATGTTGGCTACCGTACGGCTGTCGCCCTGGTTCAGAACGATCCCATTCTCTGCCCAGCCGGTGAAGCCTTTTGCAGAGATGGTGATCTTGTAGGCGCCCGGGATCAGAGCTGTGACCGAGAAGAATCCTTGACTATCCGACTTGGATTCACGGACATCTCCCGATGCCTCGTTGATGATGACAACTCGTGCGCCGGGAACCCGGGCGTCCGTTTGGTCGGTGACGATGCCACTCAACGTTCCGGTGAGTTGCTGCGCGTGTGCGATGGCGAAAGAAAACATCATGACCGGGATCACCAGCCACGGTATTTTTCTTAGCCATTTCGACATCGATAAACCCCTCGAAGTCGGGTTATGGTCTGTAAACATTTACCAAGCCTCCTGAAGCGTTGTTGTTCTTGTTTTTGAATCTCTGGCGTACAACTAGACACGACATGTCGCGATTAGCCGTCACCAGAGAACCTTATACGTGAATCTCGGTATCGATAACACAATCGAGACACCATCGGCAAGAGGTTTTTGGGCTGGGACCCTTTAGTAAAACGGTTTCCCTCTATCGCCCAGATTTCCTGATATTTAGCGCCTGACCCTTTTGGGGCATGCGTATCGAATTGTCACTGGATTGTCACCGGACCCTGATTTTCCCGTCGATTGGCTCAGAAATTCCCCCAGAAAAGAGGGAAAAAGATCCCCAGTATGTGTACGTCAAGACAACGGTTTCAGATGTGATCCAAGTCACCGAAGTTCAAGCGGCCCGAAATGGCCTGCCGGGGACAATTCCTTGTCCTTCGCGAATGGTGATGAGGCGATTGGCGGGTTGTGACGGATACTTCTCGACCGCTCCGGTTGGCCAGATTACCTCGATCTCCGCGGTCGTCTCCGCACCCAGACCAAAATGGAGGCGAGGATCGTTTGACGACATGTAGGACGCCTGGCTGAGGACGGCCTGTGCCTGCGCCTTGCCGCCGTAGCGCACAATAACGCGGGCGCCTATAGCGCTTCGATTGCTTTTGGTGCCTTCCAGGCGAACCTTGATCCAGTGGTTATCCTTTGGGGCATCGTTGCGGAGGAGGGAAGGCGGTTCGTGCTGGTTCATGATGACAATATCGAGATCGCCGTCGTTGTCAAAGTCCCCGAAAGCTACGCCGCGGCTCACGTGGCGGGCATTGATTGCAGAACCCGCTTCATCCCCCATGCGGGAAAACGTGCCGTCGCCACGGTTGCGGAAGAGGATTCGCGGCCCCTTATATGGGAATTTCGGATTGATGCGCTCCATCTCGGCGTAGACGTTCCCGGTGACCCAGAAAATATCGGGATAGCCGTCGTTGTCGAGGTCCACAATGTCCGTTCCCCAACTCACGTAGGTTCGCTCGCCAGCCAACCCTGCCTGCTGCGCGACATCATCGAAGTTACCCTTGCCGTCGTTCCGGTAAAGACCAGTGGCCTGTCGTTGAAAATGCGTCTTCACGACATCGAGGTGCCCGTCCAGGTCGAAGTCACCCACTCCAATTCCCATGCCAGCCATTTCCTGGCCATCGGGGCTGATCGCAATACCACGCAACAAGCCTTCTTCGCGAAACGTGCCGTCATGGTTGTTCAACAGCAGCAGACTTTGCGTGGTGTCGCAGGCGACCAACAGGTCAGTCCAGCCGTCTTCATCCACATCGAAGGCGACTGCGGTCAGGCCATACGATCCCTTGATCGCAGCGATGCCAGATTCCTTCGAAACGTCGGTGAAGGTGCCGTCTCCATTGTTCCGGTAAAGGTAATGCTGCGGTGCCTTCAGCCCCTTCGGACCACATACGACCGCCACGCCCTCGTAGTTGCAATTGGGCGTGTTGAGAGAGGGTTTCAAAGCAGTGGCCATGTCGAATTCAACGTAGTTCGAAACAAAGAGATCGAGCAGGCCGTCGCGGTTGTAGTCAATAAACGTGCAGCCGGCGCCGTATCGGTTGCCGTCGAATGAGAGATGGGCTTTCTCGGTGACGTTTGTAAAGGTGCCGTCGCCGTTGTTGCGATAAAGCTTGTTCTGCCCGTAATAGGTGATGAACAGGTCTTCGAAGCCGTCGTTGTTGTAGTCGCCCACGCATACCCCTACTCCCCAACCTGCGTCCCACAACCCGGCTTCTTTCGTTACATCCTTGAATGTGCCGTCGCGATTGTTTTTGTAGAGTCGGTTGGAGGCGTCAGGCGGGATCCCCTCGAGAGTCCGGCCGCCGACGATGAAAATATCCAACCATCCGTCGTTGTCGTAGTCAAAGAAGGCGCAGCCGCCGCCCATTTCTTCGATGATGTAAGTGACGGCGACGGGAGTGCCGTAGACCATCTTTTTGGTAAGGCCGGCACTCTGAGCAATATCCGTGAATGTCGAGAACGGCTTGGCTGTCGCCGGTTTTTCCGGAGTTGCTGCAGAGAGAAGCCGGGGCATCACAGCCGGAGCGCATAGAGCGGAGGCGGTTTTGAGCAGCTTTCGCCGGCTCCAGCGAGAAGGGGACAGCATTTTCATCCTTGAGGCAGTTTTATTTTGCCACTACAGCCAGAAGACCGGCAAACGTTCCCTGTGAACCAGCAGCGGGGTCTCAAGGACGGGCCTGCTGTGCCGAGGGATCATGCGCCAGCCGGTCGCTGAGCTTGCGCGCGAGTTCGTTTTCCGGATCCAGGCGCAACGCCATGGCCACCGCTGTGCGCGCGTCTGGAAATTGCCCCGTCATGGCGAGTTCCCCGGCAAGGTTGATCCAGGCCTCCACGTATCCGGGCGCAGCCTGCACAGCCTGCCGGAAATGTTCGATGGCACCCGTGGAGTCACCCTGGCGCGACAGAAGGAAGCCCAACTCGTTTTGTGCCGCTGCAAAACCGGGGTCGAGCTTGATCGCCTGCTCCAGTTGTTCCCGCTCGCTAGCCGTGTCGCCGGAGCGATGCAGTGCAAGTGCGAGCTTGTATTTGAAGTCGGCATTGTCAGGTTGCTCTTCGATGGCTTGTTTCAGATGATCGATTGCCGGCTGCACCTGATCGCTCTTCAATTCCTCATCTGCCTGCGAGGCTTTCATCGCCGCCTCGATCCTGGCTTCATCGTTGCGCTTCAATGTCTCGAAAATCTGAATTTCCTTTTGTGCATCCGACGCGTCGCCCATGCCACGCAGAGCAAGCGCGAGATGGTAGTGCACCTGCGGCGCCTTCTCTCCCATGGCGATTGCCTTCTCCAGCTCCTGGCGCGCCGAAGCCCAATCCTTTAAGACCACGAGCACTATCCCGAGCTCATAGTGGGCATTGAGTGAACTGGGATCGCCGGCGATCGATTGCTCCAGCAGCTTCCGGGCTCCCAGGTTATCGCCGATCGAGCGAAGCACCATGCCATTCAGATACTGCACCTCGGGATCGCGCGGCCTCTGGGCAAGGAGCTTTGGGCCGATGGGGCGGGCCTCGTCGAAGTGATTGGTGAGAACGAGGATCCGGAACAGCTGCACTTCGGCATCCTGATTTCCCGGGTTTTCGTCGACCACGTGCCGCGCCAGGTTGATCGCATCCTGAACGCGAGTCTCTTTCGCAAGCACCGCAATCAGCGCCTTGGAAAGCGGGAGTGATTTGGGATTCTCGTTTAGTGTCTGGGTCAGGACATCGCGCGCCTCATCGAGCATGTTGAGGTTGCCGAGCGCCTTCGCCAGATTGATGGTGAGTCTTTCCGTTCGTGGCGCTGACCGCAATAGCAGAGCGACATCGACAGAGTCACCGCGCCTCAGCAGGTCCTGGCTCAGACCCCCAAGCGCCGGCTCCGACTTCGGATCGATCGTGAGCGCCCGATGGAATTGATCCTCGGCTTTCTCCTGTTCTCCTGATTGGTCATAAACATAGGCCAGCAGCAGGTGTGGTTTGATCACCCCCGGATCGAGTTCGACGGCCCGCTGAAGGTCCAGCAGGGCATCGGCGGTATGGTTCTGAGCCACGTCCGCGAGGCCGATCAGATAGTGCAGCTGGGCTGATCCAGGGTCACTCTTCAGACCGTCGCGAAACGTTGCAATCGCACAGCCGAACTGCTTGTGGCTGGCATACCAGCTTCCCAGCTCAACTGCGTTGTCAGCGCCTGGATGGGCCTCCAACTTGCCCACCAGGGCTGCGGGACCGTTGCATGCTCCCTGTGCAGGAGTGGTCAAGGCGGGGCTCCCAGCAACAATTGGCTGGGGTGAGAAACCCAATATGCCGGCCAGCACAAAGACCGCAAACCCCACGCCGCGCTGCGTTACCACTGAGGAGATCTCCTGCCCCTCAGGATAACAATTCCGCGGTGAATCGTCTCGGCCGCCTCGTATGCCAAACTGCCATTGAGGGGTCAAACGTTCATGGAATGGCAGGACCAGGGAATCAGTTCGGATCTTGAAGACCGCCGGGGAAGCAGCGGTGGCGGCTTTGGTTTTGGCGGCGGCATGGGCATTGGGGGATTCATCCTCCTGCTCATCATCAGCGTGATTACCGGCCGCAACTTCTTCTCTTCCGGAGGCGGGACGGCGAACGTGCAGCCCGGTGTCTCCAATGGTCCGGTCGAGTCGTCGGCGGCAGAGGAGCGCGACGTGCATCTCGTCAGCTTCGTTCTCGACGATGCGCAGAAGACCTGGACAAAGATCTTTGCCGCGCATGGCCGCCAGTACCGTCACGCCAAGCTGGTGCTCTATCGCGACGTGACTTACTCGGGCTGTGGGCCGGCGCAGGCGACTACCGGTCCTTTCTATTGTCCCGAGGACGAGAAGGTCTACATCGATCTCTCCTTCTGGCGCGAGTTGAAGCGCTTTGGCGGCGACACCGGCGACTTCGCGCAAGCCTATGTGGTTGCGCACGAGCTGGGCCACCATGTTCAGAAGCTGCTAGGGATCGAGCAGCGCATCCGACGCCTGGCCGAGCAGGACGAAGGCGAGCAGAATCCGCTGTCGGTTGATCTCGAACTGCAGGCCGACTGCTTTGCCGGTGTCTGGGGACACAGTACGGAGCAGCGCAATATCGTGCACCCCGATGATATTGCCGGCGCATTGAAGGCCGCAGCGGCGGTCGGCGACGATCACCTGCAGCGCATGACCGGCCGCGCCGTGAGCCCAGAAAAATGGACCCACGGTTCCAGCGCCGCACGTCAGGAGTGGTTCAAGCGCGGGCTAGAAGGCGGGCAGGTAAGCAGCTGCACGACCTTCCACGGCAAACTCGAACCATAAACATCGAAACGATTGTTGTGGGATCGACTCAAAACAGCAGCAATCGGAAACGCCTCCTGTGCGTGTTCGCAAGCAGGCCCTTCGCAAATAAAGTTCTGATTCATGACAGTTTTTCTTCCGGGATCGCGCCTATAGGAGTGAAGGCGGTTAGAAGTTCTCGTCGCCGCCCACACCGAATAGGAGGTCGACATGAAAACGAATTTTGCAGCAAAGAAACACATGATGGTGATCGCGATCCTGGCGCTGCTGCCCATGGCAGCAGTGCACGCCTCAGCCCAGAACTCAGCCCGCGTAAACGTGCCTTTCGCGTTTGTGGCTAACCACACCGCGATGCCGGCTGGGCAGTACGAGATCCTGTCGTCGGAGACTACATTGACGCTGATCGATGCCGGCACTGGAAGAGCGCAAGCCATCCTGCTGACTCGGCACGAGGAGAGCGAATCAATCGAAACGCAAGGACGTATGACCTTCCAGATTTCGGGAACCCGCCGGGTTCTGACCGAGGTGCGGTTCGCCGGGTCAAATATGCACAGCGAGTTGCTGGTAAAGCCAAAGCAGGAACGCGTCGTAGCGCAGACTGCCGAGCCTGCGATTGAAATTGCGATGATGTGAAGGGGTAGCCGCTGAGGCCGGGCGCAGATGGTGCTCCGGCCTCGATGTGTCTGGGAGCTGTTCGCTTATGTCCGGGTGCCGTGGAGTGTTTGAGGACTATTTGGCACGGCCGACGTCGGGCATCCGGTTACAATTTTCCTAGTGACGAGAGAACGTTGGGCTCAGATAGGAATCACGGTTCAATTCCTCATTCTCGTGAGGACACTCGCTGAGATCTTCCGTCTCAGGCACGTTCATGGCCCGAGTCTATCTTCGGCAGTCGCTATCCCGTATGTGGGGGGCGCTTTGATAGCTGCATGCTCCTGCTGGGCAGGTGTTACCTTGTACTTCTTTCGGCGCTACACTGTGTCCGCATGGATCACGCTCGCGACCGTGGTCATACTGCTGGTTTACAAAATTGGCGTAATCGGCAGGTAGGCATACAGCGGGGTCGTCGGTGATTCTGTAACTACTTCTCACTAAGCCAGGCTCACTGCTCACTCACGTTTCGCAAAGCGAGATAGGAGCCTCCGTCGTGTTTCCCCTCATTCAAACTGATTCAGGTCGGTATCGGGTGCGGGATGACCCAGCAGCCGGCACATGGCGACGACCTGGCCTTTGTGATGAAAGGCATGGGTAAGAACATGGTGGAGGACGAGTGCGGGGGTGCGGACCGCCATGTCTCCATCGGAGAAATGGAGTTCCATATTCATATTGAGCTGTTGATCAGTCAAGCTGGACAAATACGCATGGGTCCGCCCGCGCACTTCCTGCTGCAGCAGCCTGGCATCCGCAAGAGCATGGTATTCGGCAGGGTTGCGATCGACATAGCGCAGTCCCTGGAGCGTAGATATCCAGAATCCTTCGCAGTTGAAGATGTGAATCACCTGCTTTCGTAGCGTGGAGAACCCGAAGCCTGGCACATCTTTCCCATAATCGCCTGGCGGGACTGTGGACAGGTGATCGAGCAGAAGATTGAGGCTGGAGTGAGTCCAGCTGTGAAACTTCTGAACGCCATCAACGGTAAACACTGTTCTCTCCTTCAATGATTGAGGTTGGGGGAAAGCGCTGGGCGTACGAGGTACAGGCAAATGGCTCTTAGCTAACACCTGAGAACTGACCACTGACCTGTCTTGCTCAGTGAATCGTCCTCGATTTGTGGTTCATGTAGTCCATCAGCAGGTATTCGCCCAGCGTGTCGGGAGTGGTAAAGTATGCCTTGCCGCGGCACATCTCCGACACCTTGTGCACGAACTGCACCAGCCCGTAGTCAGACGCCAGCATGAAGGTGTTGATCATGATGTTCGAGCGCTTGCAGCGTGCTACTTCTTCCAGAGTCTCGCTCACCACCAGGGGATCGAGGCCGTACGCATTTTTGTAAATGCGACCGTCGGGCAGCGTCAGAGCTGAGGGCTTGCCGTCGGTGATCATCACGATCTGCTTCATGTCCTTGCGCTGGCGGGCGAGGATTCGCTGGGCCAGCCGCAGTCCTTCGCAGGTATTCGTGTAGTAGGGGCCGACCTTGACGCGCGCCAGTTGTGATACCGGCAATTCTTCGGCCGAGTCGTGGAAGAGCACCAGCGAGAGCGAGTCGCCGGGATACTGGGTGCGAATCAGGTGCGAGAGCGCCATCGCCACCTTCTTCGCGGGGGTGAAGCGATCTTCGCCGTAGAGGATCATGGAGTGCGAGCAGTCGAGCATCACCACTGTGGCGCAGGAACTCTGGTACTCGCATTGGTGCACATGGAGGTCGTCGTATTCGAGATTCAGCGGCAAGCCTGTACCCTCTCGCGCGATGGCCGATTTAAGCGTTGTGATCGTGTCGAGGTTCAGCGTGTCGCCGAACTCGTAGCGTTGCGAAGCGCCATGGGCCTCAACGCCGGTTGCCCAGTGCCGGGTGTCGTGGCGGCCAAAATTTGATTTGCCGAGCGAGCCGAGCAGATCGCGCAGAGTCTTGTAGCCGAGGAAGTCGAGGCTCTTGTCGGTGACTTCGAACTTGACCTCGCCCTGCACGTTTCCGGCCTGGCCCATCATCTGGGCCATCTGCGCCGGATCCATATTTTGTTTCCACGAAATGTAGTTCTCTCGCTCCATGCGCTGGATGAGCTTGTCGATCACCTCGTCCATCTTGCCCTGCTGCATCGCCTGTTCCAACTGTTCGCGGATGCGGTCGTCGAACATCTCGCCGGACTCGAGTAACTGCCGCAGCGCTTCGCGCAGATTGTCCAGCGTGTGGTCGAGGTCCTGGAAGCGTAGATACGGATCGCGGAACCCTGAATCGAGCAGGTAGTCGGAGAGAGCCTTGAGCAGGTCCTCGATATCCATTTCCGAGGCCAGGTCGCCGGTGAATTTGGTGTAGCGAACGCGCTTCATCGAATACTCCTTCGCCTTGCGCTTGCTAATTCACTAGTTCAACCCGCCGCCACGTCCTGATCGGCGCGCCCGCTGCCAGTCATCGAACTCGATTTCCATGTCGCGTTCCGGCTTGCGTTGGCCCTTATCCAGCATTGTGAATCCGCGCTCCTCGCTGCGGCTCAACTTGCGATGGGCAACCAGTCCCTCAAGCAGAAACTCCGCCGAGGCAACGACCATCGGCGCCTCGTCAGAGGCTTTCACGTCGAGTGGGGACAGCTTCTCAAGCAGTCCCTGGATCTTCTTCAAGTCGGCGAACGCCGCGGAACTTGCCTGGTTGTCGTCGAGCTTCACCGTGCCGCCCAGATTGAACCATTGCTCGATCTGCTGGGTGTTGGTTTCGGCGAAGTAACGATCGTAGATCTTGCCGACGGCGTTGCGGATGAGCTCACGGACGATAGTATCCGCTCCGCGCATCTCGCCCTCGTACTCCAGTTCGAGCTTGCCCGTAATGCCCGGAAGCGCGGCGTAGATGTCGCTGATGCGAGGTACCGCAATTTTCTCTCCATTGACCAGCGCCCGTCTCTCAGCATTCGACACGACGAGTTCCATCGTGGCGATCGGCAAGCGTTGGCTGACTCCGCTGCGCTTGTCGACCCGTTTGTCCTCGCGCGCGGAGAAGGCTACCTGCTCAATCACCGCGCGAACGTACGCGGGAATTTCGGTAAGTACGCCATCGCGTTTCAGCCATGCCTCCTGCGCTGTGATGGTCATGCCTTCTTCGAGCGTTTCGGGATAATGGGTGCGGATCTCCGAGCCGATGCGGTCTTTAAGAGGCGTGACGATCTTGCCGCGGGCGGTGTAATCCTCTGGATTGGCACTGAAGACCAGCGCGACATCGAGCGCCAGCCGCACCGGGTAGCCCTTAATCTGCACGTCGCCTTCCTGCATGATGTTGAAGAGTGCCACCTGGATCTTGCCGGCGAGGTCGGGCAGCTCGTTGATGGCGAAGATGCCGCGATTGGCCCGCGGTAGCAGGCCATAGTGCATGGTGAGTTCGCTCGAGAGGTCGTGCCCTCCACGCGCAGCCCTGATGGGGTCAAGATCGCCGACAAGGTCGGCAACCGTAACATCAGGCGTTGCCAGCTTCTCCACGTAGCGTTCTTCCCGCCCCATCCAGGCGATCGGCGTTGCGTCTCCGCGTTCGGCGATCAGCTCGCGGCAGCGTTTGCACAGCGGCCGATAGGGATTGTCGCGAAGCTCGCAACCGGCGATGTAGGGCAGGTGCTCGTCGAGCAGGGCCGTAAGCGCACGCAGAATCCGGCTCTTGGCCTGCCCGCGCAGCCCCAGCAGGATGAAATTCTGTTTCGACAAGATCGCGTTCACGATCTGCGGTACCACCGTGTCTTCGAATCCCACGATCCCCGGGAAGAGTGCCTCCTCCGTCCTCAGGCGAGCGATCAAGTTCAATCGCAATTCATCTTTTACGCTGCGGTTCTTCAGGCAGGCTTCGGCAAACTGAGTGCTGCTGCGCAGTTCCCCCAGGTTCTGGGGAAGCGGGTGAGCTGCTGGCATCGAAGGTCTCCTCGTACCGGCCCGACCGAACCGGCTGTGTGTATAGTAGACGCGCCAAAGGGGCAATCCGGCGCAGACGAACCTAGCTGGTGTTCATCGCTCCAACTCTTTGGATGTTCGCATCAATTCCAGGCAATTTGCGACCAATCAAGGGGGAAACGGGAAGCCGTGCAAGGAATCGCATCCCGTATAGAGAGAAGATAATAACCTCCTCTGTGCGGCACCGCTAGTGGGACTTTGCAGCGCCCGCGGGACGGCAACGGTCGATCGCATCCTGGAGGGCCTTGGCACGGCCCGGTTATTTTGCCGGGTGGCGGCGTCGAGCGCCTTGTGAAGGTCTGGGACGGCGTCGGCCAACGGCCTGTCTGGTCATAAACATTCGCCAGCTCGGCCAGGCTGCACCAGTCCCGTTCTTTGCTGATGTCTACGGCGCGTCCATGGGGCGAAGCTATTGGTACGGTGATGCCGCTCACATCGCCTCGCATGGCATCGCGGTTATTTCTCTTCTTGCGGACAAGTGCACTATCTTTTACCGCACGAATGATTTGTTGCAAGCCGGCCGGATCTGCGTAAGCTGCTGATTCTTGTGTTCATCGCTCGGGTCTGACCGGACTTCCCGGGGCGGAGGGGATCGCAGACTCTCGCTCTTCGCATTAGAGGAGTGGTCAGTTTGCCGTAGAATTTCGTTGATCTTCGACGACTGAGCCCTTTTCGCGTGTGCGGCCGTCCTTGGAAATAGACAACCTCTCGGAGAATTCAATGCGGCTTCATTCGTGCTTGCGTTATGCCCTGTTGCTTGGTTTTGGATCCTTTTCGTTTTTGGCTTATGCGCAGTTTCCCTCGGTTCCCAAAGAAGAACTGAGCATGACCGCCGATCCGAAGGCGCCCGGAGCGGCAGCGGTTTACCTCTACCGCGAAGAAACAGAGGACGATCCGCACGCTTTTCGAACCGTCTACGCGCGCATCAAGGTCTTGACGGAGGCGGGGGGGAGCGCGGCCGTGGTTCACATCGCATTTCCGCAGACCTTCGTCTTCAATGCCCTCGGTAGCAATTCAAGCCGAATGATCGGCGGCATGGGCTCCGCTTCAACATCGACGACGCTCGGGGGCCCGAATACTGCTCATTGGGATTTGCCTAGCATTAACCACGCTGGTGAAGATCAGCCTTGGGATACCGACACCTACGTCGGCAAGGTTGAGATCGGCGCACTCGAGGGAAGAGTGATTCATCCTGACGGCACCGTGATCCCGTTCTCCGGCAAGCCATCGGAGATACTAAAGGTCTCCAAGGGACCGCGGGGCAGCGAAACCACATTCACCATGCCCGGCGTCGAAGTCGGCAGTGTGATCGAATACCGCTACCAGGTTCGATACGATCGCTATCTCACGGCACCTGACTGGGAATTGCAGAAGCAGTATTTCATTCACAAAGAGCATTTCGTTTTCCACCCGTCCAGCCAGTTTCTTCCCCAGCACGGCGTCGCCGCCGGCGTGGGGGACGCCTTGCTCAAGGATTCGCACGACAACGTTCTCACCGACATTCGATTCAGACCGGTTCTGCCGTCGGGCAAAATTCTTGTCCAGGACGCAATGGGCAACTGGGTTATCGATCTCACCGATGTGCCGCCGATTGCGCAGGAGCCGTTCGCGCCTCCGTCGGATAGCGCAGCCTACCGCGTCGACTTCTTTTACACCTACACGCCCGACGTGAAGGACTACTGGCAGAAGCAGATGGGGTTCTGGACGAAAGCGGTGAACCAGTACACGTCGTCTACACAGGCCATTCAGAACACGCTGCACGAAGTCCTTTCTCCTTCCGACAGCCAACTCGACAAGGCAAAAAAGCTGTACGAGCTGGTGCAGAAGATCGAAAACATCGATTCGAATCCTGACGGCGCGCCATTGACCGGGAGCGAATTTATCTCGAGGGGAAAAGTCGACGCGGTCCTGGTGAACAAGAAGGGATCAAGTAACCAGATTGCCCTCCTTTACCTGGCACTGGTTCGGGCAGCGGGAATTAACGCCCGGCCCGAGCGCATCGTTAGCCGA
This sequence comes from Occallatibacter sp., assembly GCA_036495975.1. Taxonomy (GTDB): domain Bacteria; phylum Acidobacteriota; class Terriglobia; order Terriglobales; family Acidobacteriaceae; genus Telmatobacter. The sequence continues at coordinate 69,411 of DASXLY010000038.1, forward strand.
AGCCGTCAGATCTTCTCGGCGCAATACATGGACAACATTCAGCTCGATACGGTGCTGATAGCGCTGAAGGTCGAGGACAAAGAGATTGTTGTCGATCCAGGGACGAGGATGGCTCCCTTTGAGACTCTCCATTGGGCGCACGCTGGTGCGGGAGGCGTGGCGATGGATGCCAGTAACAAGGCAGAGATCATCGTGACGCCGCTTCAGAAAAATACCGATAACAGCACTCTGCATGTTGGAACGCTGAACGTGTCTCCGCAAGGTGTGGTTTCGGGAACGGTGAAGGTCGCATTCATCGGGCAACGCGCGATTGAGCTGCGCCAGCTTGCTTTGAAATCCGGCCCTGAAGCTGTGAAAGAGAAGATCAATCAGATGATTGCGGAGCGGGCGCCCAAGGGGGTTCGGGCTTCAGTCGATCACATCGCGTATCTCGATGATCCAACCAAGCAGTTGCTGGCGATTGTCCCGGTGTCAGGATCGTTCGCGAACAATGCCCAGGGACGCATTGTGCTGCCGCGCATGTTCTTCGAAGCGCAGGAGAAAAATCCGTTCCCTCAAGAGAGCACTCGAGAATTGCCGATCGACATGCGCTTTCCAGCTCAAGAACAGGAGCAGATCACTTACGTGTTGCCCACCGGCTTCTCCCTTGAGGGAACTCCGCAGGACGCGACCCTGAGGTGGCAGGAGAACGCCGCTTGTCAGCTTCGCACCAAGGTGGAGGGTAGTTCAGTTACGAATGCGCGCATCCTGGCGCGAGGGTTCACCGTACTGGATGCGAAAGATTACGAAGAGCTGCGCGACTTCTACCAGAAGGTCATTGCGGCTGATCAGCAACCGCTTGTGCTGAGCGGATCCCAGGCGAGCAGGACTCAATGATTAGTAGCAAACGGCCGTTCCTGCCCGGGAAACGGCTTGGTTCGTTGGTTGCGGCATATTCCTCGATTGTGATTTGGAGCGTATTGTTTTCCGGCTGGCGAGGAACGCCTGAACCTGCATATGCGGCACAAGAGACTTCGCGTGTCCTGCTGCCGATCTCGATCGACTATCCGGAAGATCAGTCGATCTTTCCGCCGGGCATCACCCCGCCTACATTTCTGTGGCGCGATGCGGCCGGGACCTCCTGGGACATCGACATCACGTTTGCTGATCATTCGGCGCCCCTTCATGCTGTCTCCGGCGGCGAGCGAATGCAACTTGGTCCGATTGATCCAGATTGCGTTTCACCCACAAACCAGCCGCCGAAGCTGACTCCTCAACAGGTAGCGACCTGGACGTGGAAGCCAGATCCTGCAACCTGGGCGGCGATCCAGACAGACTCTATTGAAAAGTCTGCCACGCTTGTAATTACGGGCTACCGCGACAACCATGTTGCCTCATCACAGGCGCGCATTCGTATCACCACTTCGAAGGACGAAGTTGGAGCGCCGATCTTTTATCGCGACGTGCCGCTGATGCCCGCTATCGGAGAGGGTGGAGCAGTGGCGCCTCTGGCCAAAGGCAACATCCACCTGATCCACTGGTGCATTCGCGATATTCGCAAGGCCGAGAGCCGTACGGTTCTCAAAGACATGCCGACATGCGCGAACTGCCATTCCTTTTCGGCGGATGGGAAGACGTTTGGAATGGATATCGACGGTCCCGCCAACGACAAGGGACTTTACGCCGTTGTTCCCGTACAGAAGCACATGGCGATTCAAAGCAAGGACATTGTCCACTGGAACACCGATGGCAACGTTGGCACGGTGCGGGTCGGATTCATGTCGCAAGTTTCGCCTAACGGCCAATACGTTCTGAGCACCTTTGCGGGGCCATCGCTCGACCGCATGATTGACAGCTACTACGTCACCAATTTCATGGACTACCGGTTTCTCCAGGTGTTCTATCCGACACGGGGAATTCTCGAGTACTACAATCGCGCCACCGGATTGCGCGAACCGCTGCCCGGCGCTGACGATCCGAAGTATGTGCAGACGGACGGCGTGTGGAGTCCCGACGGAAGGTACATCGTCTATGCCCGCGCCGAAGCGCGCGATCCACGCCCTGCGGGGCAGCCGCATGCCACGCACGCCAACAATCGCTTTGAGATGCAGATTCAGTACAACCTTTATCGCATTCCGTTCAACGGTGGAAAAGGCGGAACGCCGGAGCCGATCAAGGGTGCTTCGCAGAACGGCATGAGTAACAATTTCCCGAAGATCTCGCCCGACGGCAAATGGATTGTCTTTGTGCAATGCGGAAATGGTCAGTTGATGCGGCCCGACAGCCAGCTCTATATCATCCCGGCAACCGGCGGTGCAGCGCGGCGACTGCGGGCCAATACGCGGCTTATGAATTCGTGGCATAGTTGGTCGCCCAACAGCCGCTGGCTGGTGTTCTCATCGAAGGCACGCTCACCCTACACGCAGATGTACCTGACCCACATCGATGCAGATGGGAACGCAAGCCCTGCGATCTTTATTGACAACAGCACGGCTGCAAATCGAGCGGTCAACATTCCAGAGTTCGTGAATATCAATCCTGACGGAATCGAAGACATCCAGGTGCATGTGGCGGATGGAGCGAAGATTGCGGCCGTCAGCAAATAGATCGGGACCGCAGGCTCATCGAGGCGCGCGTGAGTCGCTTCGGTTCGGTATCGCCATGCTGTTCACCGGGCTTGCCTTGCTGTGTGCATCCGTGGGAGCGCAATCCTCTTGTGCGCCGCCGGATTCGATGAGAACGCGCTTTACCGACAAGCCCGATCCCGCTGCGTTGAACGATCTCGGCGTGTGGTTTGGCGAACAGAACAACTACGCCTGCTCCGCTGAGGCGTTTGCAGCTTCGCTGCAATTGGCTCCGCACCAGAAAGACATGCCGCATATCGCGTTCATGTTTGGCGCCAGTCTGTATCTGTTGGGCAATGTAGCTGATGCAGTTGCGGCATTACGGGAAGCGGAGAAGTTCGGCTATCGCGACATCAAGCTGCACCTGGTGCTCGCGGAAGCTCTGGACAGCACGCATGCAAGAGCTGATGCCGAGACGGAATGGCGCGCGGCGCTGGAGATCGATCCCGAGTACTCCGATGCACTCGATCGCCTGTCGAATGACCTGGTCGCGGACGGCGACTGGAAGAGCGTGATTGAGTTGCTCGATGTGCCCCGGCTAGAACCGCAGAGAACGGTGCAGCAGTGCCAGAATCTCGGCGTCGCTTATGCGAACCAAGAGAAGCTCGATGTGTCGGCCAGCGTGCTTCGAGACGGTCTGAACACCTACCCCGATTCGCACCCGATTGCCGATCAGCTTGCAGAGGTGCTGACGCGATCCGGCAAAAAGGACGAAGCCGAGGCGGTGCTGAATCTGGCGCGGGCTCGGCAGCTCAACAGCGCGGACTCTCAGCCTCACTGAAACGCATTCGCCGCAAAGACTACGGCGCGACCACGTGGGCCGCGCCGTAGTCGTTGTGGTCTGATTCCGGTTTAGAAAAGGTTCCAGAGCGACTGGTTATAGACCTCGTGGTGGAACTGCACTTCAGGAGCCTTGACGAAGGTGCCAAGGTCGCGGGCGCACCGATTCGCGGCGGCCTGCTTCAGCTCGACAAAGCGGCCCTGCACATCGGAACCAAGGACCTGTGCAATCCACTTCGAAGACTTGAAGTCGTCGATGGCGGCCTGGATGTGATCGGGCAGATAGCGCTCGGCCTGGCGCAGATTCTTGATCTTTGCCGTGGTGCCGTCGATACCGGTCTTGAAGATTGAGTAGAGGGCGAGGTAGGGGTTCGCATCCGGTCCCACGGAGCGCACTTCCACGCGCATCGAGCGAGAGTTGCCGATGGGCACGCGCACCATGGATCCACGGTCGGTAGCGGAGGCCTTGATCTGGTTCGGTGCTTCGAAGTGCGGATCGAGTCGACGATAGGCATTCACGCTCGAGTTCAGGATGAGGCAGATATCGAGAGCGTGCGTCAGAATGCGATCGATGAATTCCCAGCCAAAGCCGGAGAGCTGTTCCTGGCCCTTTGGGTCCCAGAAGAGGTTCGTCTTTCCCTTGGAGATGGAAACGTTGGTGTGCATGCCGCTGCCGTTTACTCCGACCACCGGCTTGGGCAGGAAGCACGCGGTGTATCCCATGTTGTTGGCGATCTGGCGGCAGAGCAGCTTGTAAAGCTGGATCTGGTCCGCTGCCGCAACCACCTCACCGTATCCATAATTGATTTCAAATTGGCTGGGCGCGACCTCGGGATGATCCTTCTCGTTCTGAAAGCCCATGGAGCGTTGTACTTCGGCTGCAGTGTCGATGAACTGGCGGAGAGGATCGAGCGGCAGCACGTGATAGTAGCCGCCCGTGTTGATGAACTCGAATTTGCTGGTCTCGTGATACCTGCGTTCCGCATCCTTGCCGGCGAACAGAAAGCCTTCGATTTCATTCGCGGCATTCAGCGTGTAGCCCTTTTCCTTGTTGAGCTTGTCGGAGTAGTTTTTCAACACGCCGCGCAGGTCGCCGGAGTAGGGAGTGCCGTCCTTGTCGATGACGGTGCCGAATACCACCACCTTGCCGTTGCCGAATACGTCAGAAGGAACCCAGTAGAAGGCGCTCCAGTCGATGCCCAGCCGGAGGTCGCTTTCCTTTTGCGCCGTAAACCCGCGAATCGATGAGCCGTCGAAGGTCAGGTTCTCGTAGGAGTTGAGCAGGAACTTCTTGTCATAGTCCAGCAGGTGCAGGCGGCCTTCAAGGTCAGTAAACAGAACCGTAACGGCCTTGATCCGCTTCTCGTCCTTCAAATACTTCAACCGCTTCTCGCGGATTTGATCGATCGGCAGCCGGTTGGTCCGGTCTGCCTTGGCTTGCAGATTCAACTCCTCCAGCTCGTCATAGGGGAGCGCGAGAAAATTGCGGTACTCAGTGGACATGGTTCTCCTTCCGGGCGGGAAATAAGATTTGGGGCAGTCTGACTTAAGTCCAGGTTCGCATAGGAACCCAAGGTTGGGGCGTGCTCATGAAGTCCACTACAGAATAACAACAAGAATCAGCCCCAGAGCATGGAATCGCGCCCCTGGGGCAATTTCTGCGATTTGCGATGATGCAATGCGTGTCGGTCGATAGCGTCTCCTTTCGCTCCTGCCCGTTTCGTGTGCTACAGAACGTGTGCAATTTCGCTCTGCTCGTAACGTCCTGGCCATCACGCAGCAGGCCGTCGGCCAGGGAACCAGCACATCGAGTGGAGCCTCTGCGCGGCTTAATGTAACCCCACTTCCATAAAAATCAAATAAGGAACTGTTAATATCTAGACACAATCGCCCTGCGCACGAAAGCAAGTCACCAGGCCGCAAACGGTGCACGCAGGGAGGCCTCTTCGAGCTGAACCGCTGACATTCAAAAAAAGTGCGTCAACCATTGCGCCGTTTTTTTGCGCATCCAACCGCCGAGGTGTCTCCCACCGTACGGCACGATGGAAAGGCTGCATCCAGTTGGCTGGAACCTACATCCCGATTCGTTCAATGTTTGCGGCACGGCGTACTCGCACGTCGGGACTGGATGCCGTGCGGTTCTCTACGGAGTGCGCGCTCGGCATTGTCTCGGTCGTGCTGCTGGGATTTGTTGCGCATTGGTTGCAATGGCTTGCGCCCGTCGCGCTGGTGTTGTATCTGCTGATTGTCATTCCCACGGCATTGTGGTGCGGATTCTGGCAAGCTGTGGTGGTTTCTTTCACCGCGGCTGGAGTGCAGAGTTATTTCGCCTGGCGGCAGCTTCGCATTCATCTTGCCGCGGATCTGGCTAATTTGATGCTGCTGCTGGCCTTCGTTGTGACGGCGCTGGTCATCAGCCGTCTTTCGACGCGGGTCAGGGAGCACGCCCGCGCATCGGTTGCATCGAAAGGCCAGATGGAGGATCTGTACGAGTTCACACGGCGCACGCTGCAGATGAATCTGCATGTTGAACCGGGCAGGCAGCTTGCCGAACTGGTACACGAAGTTTTCGCGCTCGAGGGGGTCGTGATCTTCGACGCCGATCTGCACGAGACGTATGAAGCGGGGTTCTGGAACGTCGATCCGCAGGAAATGGCGCAGAATGTTTATTACTTCGAAACGTCGGACGATGAGCCGCTGACTGGTATTTCGCGGCGCGTATTGCGGCTCGGTACGGTTCCCATCGGCTCCCTGGTGGTGCGCGGCGAAGCCAGCCCGCTGACCGTCAATGGCATTTCTTCGCTGATTGCAGTGACATTTGACCGCTACCGGGCATTCGCGAATGAGAGCCGGATTGAGGGCGAACGCCAGACCGAACAGCTTCGCGCCACGGTTTTGGACTCGCTGGCGCACGAATACAAAACGCCGCTAACGGCAATCCGAGCCGCGTCTACCGGCCTTTCTGAGATGGGCAAGCTTTCGCCTGGACAAAGTGAGCTAGTATCGCTGATCAACGAGCAGGCCGACCTGCTCAACGACTTGACGACGCGTCTTCTGACCACGGCGCGCCTTGACGCCGATGAAATCACGCTTCACGCCGAGTCGGTTGGTGTTGCCGTACTGATTGAGGAAGTTGTGGCCGGAGTTGGCGAGCGCCTGGCCGCCATGAAGGTTGCGATCGATGTGCCCGACGACAACCTTGCGCTCAACTGCGATCGGCGCCTGATGATGATGCTGCTGACACAATACATTGATAACGCCTGCAAGTATGCGATCTACGGAACCACCATCACGATTCGCGCGGTGCGGTCGAAGGCGGAAGTCATTTTTTCGGTGCACAGCCGGGGGCCGGTGATTCCCATGGCCGACCGGGAGCGCATTTTTGATCGCTACTATCGTTCGTCCAATTCATCTACGCGCGCTCCCGGTACGGGGATCGGCTTGTCCGTGGCCAGACGTGCGGCCACCATCCATGGCGGATACGTGTGGGTCACCAGTGACCAGGATGAAGGCAACACGTTTTTTGCGGCAATTCCCGTCCAGGCTCGAAAGAGAGAAACGTCATGAACCAGCCCGTGATTCGCGTCTTGATCGTCGATGATGAACCTGCTATCCGCCGCGCGTTGCGTCCCCCGCTGATGGAACTGGGTTTTCAGTTTGCCGAAGCGTCCCGTGGCGAAGAGGCGCTGCAGCTTCTGCAGGCCGGCAGCTACGATGTGGTGCTGCTCGATATCAACATGCCGGGGATCGGCGGTATCGAAACGCTGCGGCGGATCCGTTCGTTCGCTCCGCGCCTGCCGGTGCTGATGCTGACTGTGCGCGATGGCGAAGAGGAGAAGGTTGAAGCACTCGAGTTGGGCGCCGATGACTATATCACCAAGCCGTTCAGCACCCGCGAACTCATTGCCCGAATCCGCACCGCGGTTCGACGGGTTCACGCGCCGGCCCGCGCCGAGGATGCGCCCATCGAAATTGGCGAGATCCGCCTGACACCAGCCAAGCGCGCTGTGACCAAGCGCGGGCAAGCCGTCCACTTGACTCGCAAGGAATACGACATCCTCTATTGCCTGATGAGCCGCGCCGGGCGGGTCATCTCTTACGCAAAGCTGCTCACCGCGGTCTGGGGAGCCGACTGCCGAGAAGAAGTGGAGTATCTTCGCACCTTCGTTCGCCAGTTGCGCAAAAAGATAGAGGACGATCCATCGAAGCCGATCTACCTGCTCACGGATGTGTACGTTGGTTATCGCTTCGCGGACGCGCAGATGCTCCAGGACAGCAGCGGCGAAGGCGCAGTTGAGCAGAACGACGCCGGCGAAGAAGTTCCGAGAGCAGATAGCGCGGCCAGTAGCCGTGAGATTGACGGCCGATAATCAGGCCAGGTCCATCTCCCATGTCTGTCCGACGAGGTCTTTGCCGAAGCTGTGGTGCGCCTCTTCGTGCACGAGGCGAAAGCCGGCCGCCTGATAAATGCGGTGCGCCGCCGTCAGGATGCTTTGAGTCCATAGCGTGATCTTGGTGTATCCCACCTGGCGCGCGAACTGGACGCACTCATTCACAAGTTGGTGGCCCAGGCCCATCCCGCGCGCGGCAGGATCGACATAGAGCAGCCGAAGTTTCGCCGTGTCCCGCTGCTCGGGGTGCCGAACCAGGAAAATGTGGCCGACGTGCCGCCCGTCCATTTCGGCAACCCAGCATCTTTCCCGTGCTGGGTCGAACTTCTCCAGAAAATCCGCCGCAATGCGCGCAACCAGGGCTTCGAATGTCGTGTCCCAGCCGAACTGTTCCACATATCCTGCTCCCTCGGTATGCACCACCATGCCCATGTCGCCGGGACGATGATTGCGGAGAACGATTGACGATTCCGCTGGCTCGCGCTCGACGACGATCTGTTCCACCGTATTCAGCGCACGCGAAAACTCCGCGCGTTGACTGGACGATAGCTTTTCGAGAACGGCAGCAGCCTGTTTATCGGCGCGGAGATTCAAAGTTCGAACAGCCGCCCGCCCGCGCACGGTGATCTGCAGATTGGCGGCGCGTCGGTCATGGTTGGACGTGGCGCGCGATACGAATCCGGCTTTCTTGAATTTGGCCAGGATGCGGCTTAGATAACCCGCGTCGAGCCCGAGGGCATCCGCGATTTCTTTGGCCTGAAGACTGGGATGGGTTGCCAATTCGTAGAGCACACGGCCTTCGGCGAGGCTGAAGTCGGTGTGCAGATAACGATCGTTCAGGGTGCCAAGAAAACGCGTGTAGGCCCGGTTGAATTGGCGGAAGGACGCAACGGTTGGGGCCAGGGAAGGATCAGGAGACGCCATAAAAGCAGCATGGCGCGATTAGTTGACTTTGTCAACTAATGAGGCACGGCATCAGGGAACGAGTGGGCCCAGCAAACTGCGGGGCAACAGGGCAGATCGCAGGTCTCAAAAGCGAGACCTGGGGCACCCGGTGTGTTTGGTGGATTTGAATACAGAGGTCTGACTTTTGGAGGAGAGGTGAGCGGGAATGCTCGGCCGAATCCCGGGTCTCAAAATCGAGACCTGGACGCAGGGCAATCTACTCGTCGTAGTGCAGCAGGCTGAAGACATCGTATTCCTTGAAACGGTCGCGACCCTTCAGGAAGTCGAGTTCCACCGCGAATCCCAGGCCGGCGATTTCGCCGCCGAGCTGATTCACCAGCTTTACCGTTGCCTCCATGGTGCCGCCGGTCGCGAGCAGATCGTCCACCAGCACGACGCGTTGGCCGGGCTCGATGGCATCCATGTGGATCTCCAGCGTGTCAGAGCCGTATTCGAGGTCGTAGGTGACTCTCGCGACGGGCGCGGGCAGCTTGCGAGGTTTACGTACCGGAACGAATCCGGCATTGAGTCGGTAGGCCAGCGCCGGTCCGAAGATGAATCCGCGGGCCTCGATGCCCAGGACCAGGTCGATCTTGCGCTCGATGTAGTGGGCTGCCAGCGCGTCGATCAGCTTGGCGAAGCCGGTTTTGTCTTTCAACAGGGTGGTGATGTCGTAAAAGAGAATCCCGGGCTTGGGGAAATCGGGCACCGTGCGCACCAGCGCCTTCAGGGATTCCACATCAATAGGCTTAATTGCTTCGGACATTCGTCTGCTCGTTCCTCGAGTCTTCGTTAGTTTTCAGTCTTCAGTTCTCAGTCGTGAGTTCCCGAAAGACGACTGCTGAAAACCGAAGCCAGATCGCTGTATGAGTGATTGCTTGCTTCCTTGACGATTATAGAGGCCCGGTCGTTCGTGATCGGCGAATGAGTTTCTTTGCGGCTTTCTGAGACTGAAAACTGAGAACTGAATAACGCGCGGCTCTGCCTCGCTGCTACCACGCGCCTTCAATGCGAAACGCGCTCAGGTTCTTGCCTTCACTATCGTCCAGGTAGTGTTCGAGCAGCCGGTCGACGCGGGCGCCGCGCGGACCACGGCGAAGACTATCGCGCAACTCTCCAAGGTCCTGGGCTGACCCTGAGGCAACAACTTCTACATCGCCGTCTTCGGTGTTGCGCACCCAACCGCGCAACTCAAGCTCGCTGGCCTCACGATGGACAAACCAGCGAAAGCCTACGCCTTGCACACGACCCTGGATGAGGAAATGGAGAACCATGGATTCCGATCATCGTCAGTTTTTCAGATGCGGTGTGATGCGCGCAACCGATGGTGCCGGTGATCGCTTGAGAAGACCCCGATGAACGCTCTTCGAGGAACTCTGTCGACTAAGATACGGCGTGTACGACATATATCGCGCTGGAGTGATGTCAAGACCAGGGAACAATAATTTGTGCAGTTTGGCTCCTCCCAGCATGGTCTTTTGATAATCCGGGACAGACAGCCCGATCCCTTGCGGCGCCTTTGCGGCCCCGGATACGCGCTACACTGGACTCAACAATGGTATTTGTTCTCGATAACTACGATTCGTTCACCTATAACCTTGTGCAGTACCTGGGCGAGTTTGGGGCCAAGGTCGAGGTTCGCCGCAACGACGAGGTGACGGTGGAAGAGGTGGAGGCGCTGAAGCCAGAGCGCATCCTGCTCTCTCCGGGGCCGTGTACGCCCGGAGATGCCGGCATCCTTGTCCCGCTCATCCGGCATATGGCTGGAAAAGCGCCGATTCTAGGCGTGTGTCTTGGCCATCAGGCCATCGGAGAGGCCTTTGGGGGAAACGTGGTGCGGGCACATCGCCTCATGCACGGAAAGACAAGCAGAGTAGAGCATGACGGCAAGGGAGTGTTCACCGGTTTGCCGACTCCGCTCACCTGCACGCGCTATCACTCGCTGATCGTGGCGGAGGAGACGCTTCCCGGAGACCTTGAGGTCACGGCGCGCACCCCAGAGACGAACGGATCAGGGAAGCCGGAAGGCTCGGTGATCATGGGCCTGCGTCATCGGACACTGCCGGTGGAAGGCGTGCAGTTTCATCCAGAATCCGTGCTGACCGAAGGCGGTCACCAGATGATCCGCAATTTCCTGGAAATGTAGGTCGCAATGGTGGTTCCGCGCTGGGCATTCGGATATTTCGCGAAATTGCTGGTGATGATGGCGGTGGCGGGAATCGTCACGGTGCAGATGGCGCGTGGGCAGGCGACTGGCCAGCAGCCGGATGCGACGCTGCCGCCTCCGCAGGCAGCACCTGCGACTCCACCGGCGCCGCAGAGTCCGGCAGTCACGCCACCTGCCGGCAATCAACCAACCGGCAATGCGGGCTCGGGTCCAATCGCGATCGTATCGCTTGACAGCAAGGATCCGGGCAGTGCTGCGATGGTGACAGGCGCGCTTCAGGTGGCCAATGGAAAGGCGACGATCGCCACCAACGGAGCGATTACGGCGGGGACCAACACCACCGATGTCACATTGCCGAATCGCGGAGTTCTGCGGGTGTGTGCTTCGACGACGGTGAAACTCGCCTCCGACGCGGGCGTGCCGAAGGGCGACATACCAGGATTAATGATGGTGATCGATCACGGCGCGGTGGAGGCGAGCTTTGCAACCGGCCGCAACTCCGACATTCTGCTCACGCCGGATTTCCGTATCCTGATCGGGGGACCGGGATCTGCGGACGTGAAGGTACGCCTGGGCCAGCATGGCGATACGTGCGTCGACAACGCGGGAGCAAACGCTCCGTACGTATTGGTGACCAGTGTGTTTGATAACGGGATCTATCGGGTGCAGCCGGGTCAGCGGGTGATGTTCCAGCATGGCAGCGTCTACACGGTTGTGGACGCGGAGAAGGAGGCGTGCGGATGTCCGGCGTCTCCGCGGCCGAACACGAACGATTTTCCTGAGGTACAGAGTGCGGGCCTGGCGCCGCTGGCCGCGCCGGGACCTACCGGCATTGTGCCCAAGGGGCCGACCGAGGCGACCGACACGTTTGTTCGCAAGGGGAATGATCCGCCACCAGCCACGGACACGATCACGGTCACGGGAGGAACGCCGACTCCGCGCATCCAGCCTCCGCCGCGAAAACCAAAACCGGCGAAGATAAAGGGTGAGAAGAAGCCAACCTTCATCACGCGCATGGGGCATTTCTTCCGCCGTCTGTTCGGGGCGGAATAGACAAAGATTACAGCTCGCGAGCGCGTTCGATGGCGCGGATCACGGCTTGCGCTTTGTTCAGCGATTCCTGATGTTCAAGTTCGGGCACCGAGTCAGCGACGATGCCGGCGCCGGCCTGGACATATCCTTTGCTCCCGGTCGAGAGCAGGGAACGGATGGCAATGCAGGAGTCGAGGTTGCCGGAAAAGTCGGCATAGAGGACAGCGCCGCCGTACGTACCGCGACGGGAAGGCTCGAGTTCTTCGATGATTTCCATGGCGCGGACCTTTGGCGCGCCTGAGAGTGTCCCGGCAGGGAAGCAGGCACGGAGTGCGTCGACGGCGGTGAGGTCGGGCCTCAGCTTGCCTTCGATGGCGCTGACAATGTGCATCACGTGGCTGTAGCGCTCGACGAACATGAGGCGATCAACCTTCACGCTGCCGAATTCGCTGACGCGGCCGACATCGTTACGGCCGAGGTCGACGAGCATCACATGCTCGGCGCGTTCCTTGTCGTCGTGCAGCATTTCGTCTTCGAGCCGGATGTCCTCTTCCTCGCTGCTGCCGCGCGGTCGGGTCCCGGCGATGGGGCGATACTCCACTTTGCGATCGTGCACGCGAACCAGCAACTCGGGAGACGATCCGGCGAGTTCTACAGTTTCGCTCGGTTTCGATTTCTTCGTAGAACTGAGCGGTCCGTCGGGCGTGAAGCGAAGGAAATACATGTACGGGCTGGGATTCACTGTTCGCAGCGAACGATAGACCTGGAACGTGTCCATTCCGGTGGAGACGTCGAGACGTTGCGAAAGCACCGCCTGAAATACATCGCCGGCAGCAATGTATTGCTTCGTTCGTTCAACCGCGGCAAGGAAGTCTTTCTTTTGTGTCCGGCGTCTAACCGCGACCGGTTTTGCAGAGTTCGAGGCAGGAAGTTTAGGCAATGGGCGGCCGAGCCGCTTTTCCAGCGCTTCAAGTCGCTTTACCGCCTCGGCATAGGCCTGTTCGGGATTAGCCAGCGTGACATCGGCGGTGGCGACCATCCATATCTGCTTGCGGACATGATCGAAAGCCAGCACTTCATCGAAGAAAAGCAAGCAGGCATCGGGAACGCCAAGCTCGTCTTTGGTGAGGCTGGGCAAGCGCTCGATCTGGCGCACGGCATCGTAGGCAAAAAAGCCGACCGCGCCGGCGGTGAACGGCGGGAGTCCGGGAATACGTGCCGGCTTGTGACCGCCGAGCGCATCGCACAGCAGCTGAAAGATATCGCCTTCGATTTGTGTGGTTCGACCGGCCTCGGTAATGTCGATCCGACGGCCCCGCGCCACGATGCGCTTGTATGGATTTATGCCGATGAAGGTGTAGCGTCCTACCTGTTCACCGCCCTCCACCGATTCCAGCAGGAAGCACTCGCGTTCGCGCCAGGCGGCACGCAGAAAAGCCGATACAGGAGTCTCCAAATCGGCAGTTAGCGTGCGGTAGACCGGGACGAGCGTGTGCTTCCGGGCGAGCGCAACGAAGTCCTTGCGGCTGGGCTGGATGAGGTTTGATGACGGCTTCACAGCTACAGTGTAATTGCCGAATGTCCAAGCTTTGTCTGCGCATCAGATTCGAGTTGTGGGCCCGAGCAAGTGCCAGTGAATCGCAAACCAGCTCACGAATGCGCAGGCGAGTGCGACCAGCGAGAATTTGAGCCTGGTGATGAAGCGCAGATCGCGGCCCCATGACTTAATTCCAGCGATGACCGCGAGAGTGCTGACGACGATCGCCACCATGGCGAAGAAGTTCTCGAGGGCGAACCACTTGTACCACGCGGGCGTTGGCGGCATCAGGTCGTCTCCCTTGATCATGAAGTAGACCATCAGCGCGCCCAGCAAAGCAATCCACAGGAACGCCGCCAGGCGCGGCGCAGCGGTGAGCCAGATGGTGCCGGGCTGCGGTTCTGGCTTGGGGCGTCTGCGCTGGAAAAGGCGTCTCCAGGTGCGGACGATGCTGGCGAGTATGACAAGGACAAATATGCCGAGACTTGAAAACAATGCGATCAGCACCCACGATTTATTTTCGTACCACGGTACTCGCTCGAATTGGACGCCCGGAAAGTCGACGGCGATGCGAACGATCTTGTTGTTTTTGTCGCGAATGCCGAAGATTCGCGGCTGTTCGTCCTGGGCCTGCCAGAGGTCCTTGGCGATGGGCCTCCACTTGATGGGGTGACCGCGGAGGTCGCGCGACCCTGCAATGGTGAGCACTCCATCCTTGTCGACCGAGGCGCTGCGTTGGCTGAAGAGGCCGGAAAGCTTGAATTTTGTGGTGTCATCCCGGCGCGTTACCTGGTAGGTGCCTTCGATGTCCTTCAAGTCTTTCGCGGAGGTCTTCAGAAACTGCGCCTGAGGAGCGCCGGGGAAGTAGCGGTCTGAGAAGAAATCGATGATCTCGGGGCGAGGCAATCCACCTCCTCCAGCAGAGTTGTAGGAGACGAAGAGCACGATCTTCTGCGTGGGTTCGACGAAAAAAAGGCTGTGAAACGCGATCAGATCGCCTTCGTGGCCGATCCAGCGCAGGTGATTGCGCCAGTCCTGGTAGAAGCCCATGCAAATCGGCGGCAGTTGACTGCTGGCCTGGAACTGGGGCGTCCACATTAGGGCGAGTGTTTCGGGTTTCAGGATGCGTTTGCCGTCAAGTTCGCCGCCGTTCAGCAGAGCCTGGCCGAAGCGGCCCATATCTCCGGCGCTGGACGAGATGCCCCCGGCGCCGACCGGATTGAAGATTTCAAAGCCGACCGGGGGCTTGGTGGTGTTATCGCGATACCCTTCGGAGGGCAGTCCGGCCAGAGGCTTCTGCAATGGCTGGTAGAACGAGGAGTGGGTCATTCCGAGCGGCGCAAAGATGTGGTTATTGACGTACTGCTCAAAGGGCTCGCCGCTGACGCGCTGCACGATGTAACTGGCCACGCCGACTCCGTAATTGGAGTAGGCGGGAATTTCGCCGGGAGGAAAGATGCGCATCGGCTGATTGTGGATCACGTAGTCACGCAGCGTGGTGGCCTTCTTTGGATCGAGGATGATGATGTCGTCGAGGGTCTCTTCGAAGCCTCCGGTATGGGTCATCAGATTCCGAAGGGTAATCGGCTTATCGAACGCGGCGCGGATTTTGAAGTCGAGATACTGGTTGATATCGGCGTCGAGGTTCAGTTTCCCCTGCTCCTCTAACTGCATTACGGATACCCACGTGAAGAGCTTGGAAATTGAAGCCAGCCGAAAGATGGTCGATCCAGGATCAACAGGCTTCCTGGCCTTCACGTCGGCGTAGCCATAGCCCTTTTCAAGCAGGGTGTTTCCATCCTTCATCACCAGCACCGAGGCGCCGCCGATGTCGCTCCGTTCCAGTTGCAAATCCAGAATGCCGTCGAAAAACGCGGCGAGATCGGCCTGGTCGAGCGGGTGCGCAGAGATGGGAACAGTGGTGGTTGGAGCGATCGCAGGCGGATGGGTGACGGGAGCGCTGGCTGAAGGAGCTTTGGTGGTCGGAACCTGGGCGACGGCAAATAACAAGCCAAAGAAAGGTGCGGCAGCGAGCGCCGCGCCCCGAAGTCTGCGCATAAGCCACTCCAAATCGCCAAAGGAAATCCCGCTGAGCGCGAAGAACCGCGTCATCGGATGGTGATGCAATTTTCTGAAGGAGTTATTCCCCCAGCGAATGGCGACGGGATTAATTTACGTTCTGGGTACGATAGGTTTCAAGCCAGCGCAGAATTTCATGGGGTGGCAGGGCGCGGCTGAAGAAATATCCCTGGACGCCGTCGCAGCCTCTTTCGCGGAGCATCTTGAACTGCTCCTCGGTTTCGACCCCCTCCGCGATGACCTCCATCTCAAGCTCGTGTCCCATCTCGATGATCTTTTCGACCATGACCAGGTCGGCGTGGTTCGCGTGCATGTGCTCAATGAAGGTTCTATCGATTTTGAGCTCGATGGCGGGGACATTCTGCAACTGCTTCATCATCGAATACCCGGTGCCGAAGTCATCGATGGATAGCTGGAAGTTGCGCATGCGCAGGCGGGTGAGCACGTCCAGCGCAAGGGAGAACTCCATCAGTCCAGACTCGGTAATTTCCAGTACGATGCGCTCGGCGGGGAAGTCGTATTTGCGCGCCAGGTTCATAAAGATGTCCGGGAACTTGAGGTCGCGCAGCGAACTGACAGAAACGTTGATGGCCAGGCGGGGTAAGTAGCCAGATGCGTGGGAAAATTGCCGGACCTCGTTCAATGCGCGCTCGGCCGTGATCCAGCAGAATCGATCCATCAGCCCGAGATCTTCGATGCGCGAGATGAAGTTGTCGGGGAAGACGAGTCCCAGCTTGGGGTGTTGCCATCGGGAGAGAGCCTCGACGCCGGTGACGATGCCGGTGGCAATGTTGATCTGCGGCTGGTAGTAGAGAACGAACTCGTTTTCATCGAGGGCACGAAGGATATCCGCGTCGGGAATGTCCAGCTGCGTTTCGGCCAGTTCGGCGGGTCTTTCCGGGGCCATGGTGGCGCCGAGCAATTCCTGTAGCTGGGCGATCGGGAATGGCTTCTGAAGATGGCCGATCACGGAGAGCCCCAGCGATTGGGCCAGTTTCTTGGCCGTTTCGATGACCCGGATGTTGATGCCGCTCATCAGAATGATGCGGGCTTTGCAGTTTCGCTCGCCGAGCAGGCGAAGGATTTCAATTCCGTCCATCTCAGGCATGACAAGGTCAAGAAGAATGACGGAGGTCTCCGGGCTGATTCGGTCGAAGAATTCCTCGGGAGTCCTGGTGACATCGCATTGCAGGCTCATCGCCTTGGCTAGGGCAGAGACGATTTCGCCCACGACGCGATCGTCGTCAATGAGCACAATCCTGTCGGATGATGACATCGGCTCTCCAGGTGCCGCGGCGAAAGGGGCCTCCGACGTAATTGCGGCAGAACAGCATGGTTCTGGCGGTTGCATGGGCTAGCTAAAAGTGTAGCCCTGTCACCACCAGTTCGTTACCCTTTGCATGCGGTGCTCGATTACGAATGTTGTAGGCATAACTATCTTATCTTTAGTCGCATAGATGGAGGTGTCTACATGCGGTACAGAAAATCCGACGTACCCAGAAAAGCATTAACAAGGGGAACCGGGACCGCTTGAGGGGCATCTATTTCCCGGTTTGGGGTGCCTCAGCTGGGCCCAGGATGGTGCGGAAATGATGCCGAAAGGACCGAAATGGAAGGGTAGTACCAAGGGGTTAACCGCATGGTTTACACCTCCTTGACGACCTTGTACTGGAGGCCTAGACTCACAGGGGTTTGGGCGAGTGCCGGTGGCATTGGGGCCCAAACGAACGCCTCAGGGGGATTCCTGTCGCGACAAAGTAACGGAACGACCCGGTTAACCGGGAAAGTTCTGCTGCGTCTATCACTTGCCTTGTGCAGTAACAGGGCTGAGAGGCAGCAGGGCCAAGAATTGGAGATATTTTTGTATGGCACCAGCAACGATGACTTTGGACCAGGAGATTAATCCCTGGGAAGCGCAAAGCGCGCGGTTTGACTTTGCAGCCCGCAAGCTCAACCTGGATGACGGACTTTGGAAGCTGCTGAGAACTCCGGCGCGCGAGATTATTGTTCATTTTCCTGTGACCATGGACGATGGGCGAATTGAGATTTTTACCGGATTCCGCGTGCAGCACTCGATTGCCCGCGGTCCTGGGAAGGGCGGCATTCGTTACGCGCCCGAGGTGACGCTCGATGAGGTTCGCGCCCTGGCGAGCTGGATGACATGGAAGTGCGCAGTGGTAAATATCCCCTTCGGCGGGGCGAAGGGTGGGGTCATCTGCGATCCCAAGAAGATGAGCCACGGTGAGCTGGAACGAATGACGCGGCGCTACACCTCGGAGATTATTGATTTCATCGGACCCGAGAAGGATGTACCCGCTCCCGACGTGAATACCAATGAACAGACGATGGCCTGGATCATGGATACCTATTCCATGCACGTCGGCCACACGGTGACGAGCGTGGTTACCGGCAAGCCGCTGAATATCGGTGGATCGCGCGGGCGGGTGGAAGCGACTGGACGCGGCGTGATGGTGGTTTGCGACGAGAGCCTGCGCTATCTGAATCTGCCCATCGACGGCTGCCGCGTGATCATCCAGGGGTTTGGCAACGTGGGATCAAATGCAGCGCGCCTGATGATGGAGCACGGCTACAAGGTCGTTGGAATTGCAGAGAAGGATGGCGGCTTATCGAATCCCAACGGGATCGACGTCCACCAGCTGATTGAATACAAGTACCGCAATGGAACACTGCTCGGCTTCCGCGGCGCCGAGGCGATGCCCAGTGAAGAGCTGATTGTTTCAGAGTGCGACATCTTCATTCCGGCTGCAACCGAGAACGTGATCACCAGCCGCAATGCCGAAAAGTTGAAGGCGCGAATCGTAGTGGAGGGCGCGAACGGACCGACGACCGCGGTAGCCGATGAGATCCTTGCCGACAAGCGGGTGTTCGTAGTGCCGGACATTCTTGCGAATGCAGGCGGGGTGACGGCCAGCTACTTCGAATGGGTGCAGGACCGGCAGGGTTACTTCTGGAAGGAAGCCATCGTCAACGAGCAATTGGAGCAAATCCTGCATGACAGCTTCGACGACGTGGTTCGCTACGCCGAGGCCCACAACGTGAACAACCGCATCGCTGCATATATGCTGGCCATCGATCGCGTGGCGTTCACGATCAAGCAACGCGGGATCTACGCGTAGTCATCAGGACGCGTGTTTCTTGCTTGGATGGGCCGCTTCGGCGGCCTATTCCTTTTGCCGCTCATTCCACCTCGACGCGAACAAAATCCGCGCCCGCAAATCGCAACAAGCGTGCCTTGCCTTCGAACATGTGCAGGAACTCTGCCGTTTCAGGTGACCAGTCTTCGTCCCCGGCACGGAACAGTGCTCCTCCCAGGGGAACGAGGTTCGCTCCAGCTGCGACCAACCTGTCCTTGAGAACGTAGACCTGGATATCGCCACCCCAGGGACTGTCGCAGTGATAGCGACCGATATAAGCAGACCATTCGGCAGGTGCGTAGAAACTGCGTGGACCGGAGTATGTGCTACTGGTGAACCACTGGTCGCGAAAGCTTACCTCGATGACCGGCGCTTTCGTTTTTTTATCTTCGGAATTCGTCTTTTCACCTTGGCTTTCTTTCTTTCGGCCGAAGGTGAAGCTGTCATCGGACATGGAGCCGGAGATGGTGGAGATGAAGGAGTCGCGGTCGGTGTGCTGTAGCGGAATTGCCTTTCCATTAAACATGAGAGCGAGGGATTTGCTCTCGACCTGGAAGGTGAGAGTGCGACCGTTCGGTGCCGTGAAGGCACCCGCATAATCGGCAGCGTTGTTGATCTCGCGTACGTCCTTGATCGGAGGTGCGACGGGGAGTGTTGTGTTTTCGCGGCTCGCGCGCAGCAGTTGGACGGCATATTCAGTGACCGACGTGGGACGATAACCTTGCATGGCATTGATCGAGGCGAATGCGGCCACGCCGCCATCAAGATCGACGTGAATCGAAGATGCGAATGCGACCATCCCGCCGGTATGGCGCAGGATCTTGTGACCATCGAGGGTATCGACCGCAATGCCATAGCCGTAGCTTGCGGTTGGGCTGAACTCTGGCGCTTTGATGTGTGGTGTCGAAAATAACTTGAACCCCGCTTCCGAGACGATGCGGCCATTCGGGCCTTTGCCGCGATTCAGCAGCATGCGCGTGTAGTGGGCCATGTCTCCCGGAGTCGATGCAATGCAACCGGCGGTGTTGTCCATGACGAGATTGGGAGCGGAAGCGAGCCTGCCCTGGCGCGGGTATACCTGGTCGTCCCAGAAGGGCTCGTAACCAATGGCGCTGCGATCGCGGGTCGCGGTGGTGATCACGCCGGCGGTGGCGGTCATGTCTAGCGGATCGAAGATGCGCGCCTTGACGCACTCGCGCCAAATTCTGCCATCGAGTTTAGCTGCCAGCAGGCCCAGGATGTCGAAGCCCGCGTTGCAGTAGTGGAAGTGCTCGCCGGGTTTGAATCTCTGTACCAGGCGCACCGTCGGATCACTCGAGAACACGGCGAGATTATCGGGCAGTCCCGAGCTGTGTGTGAGCAGATGGTGCACGGTGATGGTTCCGAAGCCGCAAAAGATGGGCAGGTCGGGCAGATAGTCGAGTATCGGTTTTTGAAACTCGAGCTTGCCTTCATCGTGAAGCTGTAGCAACACCAGCGCCACAAATGATTTGGTGATTGAGCCGATCTGAAAGAGATGATCGGGAGTAACTGGCGTGCGCTGATCAATGTTGGCGTATCCGTATCCCGCGGTGCGGTGTGTTTTGTCGGCGTCGGTGAGTCCCAAGGTCATGCCCGGAGCATTCATCGCTGCCAAATAAGGTGCAATAAACGAATCGAGTTTTTCATCCAGCGGATTCGCCGATTTCGGGACCGGCATCTGGGCTCGCATTTCCGGCGTCCAGAAGAGTGAAGTTGCGGCAGTTGCGATTGCAGTAGCGCTGCTGCCACTGAGAAAGGCACGGCGGCTGAGACGATCGATGGTCATAAGCGTGGCCCGAGTCTACCATCCCGATTCGGAATCCAACGCCCGGTTTATGGAGAGTGGTTTGTTACGAACATGCGAAGGAGTTGGATCAATCAGGCAGTGCCGACGAAGTCGCATACCAGTACGGTCAGATCGTCATCCTGAGACTTGGCCCAATTCTGGACGGCGCCGATAAGTTGATCCACAGCCGCAGCCGGCGTGAGGTGCGCGGCATTTCTGAATTCGGCAGTGAGCGAGCCTTCGCCGAAGAGCTTGCCGTCGGCATTGCGCGCTTCAACCAGCCCGTCAGTGTAGAGCAGTAGTCGGTCGCCGGCCTGGAGCGGCACGATTATGCTCTCGTAGCGTGCATCGTCGACGGCCGCCAGCAGCATTCCGTTTTCCGTGATTTCGGTGACAACGCCGTCGCGGAGCAGAAGCATTGCGGGGTGACCTGCGGCGGAGTAATGCATCTTGCCGGCTTCGGCATCGAGGTAGGTATAAGCTGCCGTGACGTATTGGCCCTGCGTATTGCCGCAGAGTGCGGAGTTCATCCCGGCCAGCAAGGATGCGGGATCGGCGATCTGCGCGCGCTGGGAGGTGGCCGCCATTTTCACCATGGAAGCGATCAGCGCGGCCGGGACACCGTGGCCGGAGACGTCGGCGATGAGGAGGCCGGCGTGATGATCATCGGCGACCAGGAAATCGTAGAGATCTCCGGCAACGGAGGTCATAGGGACATATTTCGCCGCTACGCGGAAGGAACGCGATGCGGGAAAGGATGAGGGGAGAATTGAGAGCTGAATGCGGCGAGCAAGATCGAGTTCCTGCTGCACCTCGCTATATTCGCGATCGCGCTGTAAGGTGCGGCGAGCGGCGACGTAGCCGAGGCAGGCAAGCAGCACGGCGAATCCATATGGCTCGATGTGGGAAGGACCGATGAGATTATCGGAGATGGAAGGTATGACAAAACAGAGCAATCCAAACCCGATGACGCGGGAATCGCGGTCGTGCAGCATGCGGCGGAACCAGTGAAGCATTACTGCGATCAGGGCGATCGCGATCACGCTGTTGTTGACTACCCGAAATGCTGGAAGTGTCCCGAAGAGCATCGCCCCGGCGGAGAGGCCACAAAAGAGGAGGCCGAAAATCGGAGTCACGACGTTGCGGATCTTGCCGAGGAACCCGGCATAATGAAAAAACAGGAATGCTGGAACGGGGACCAGGTAGTCAATTGCCGCACTGAGGCGATGAAAGAATTCGCTGGGCGGAACGGACAATTGCAGCAGTTCAGAATTCATCCAGAGTCGAACGCCGTATAAATTCGCAAACCAGGCCAGCGACAGCAGCATTCCGTCTGCTTTGCGGCGAATGGCACAAAGCCCCAGCAGGATAATGGTGACAGTGTTGAATGCCGCTCCGAGAAAAAGGGATGGCTCATCGTGATGAAAGGCTCGCAACACCTCGCTGGCCGTGAGTTGCGTATCGAACGTCAGCATTGCCACTCATAGTAAACGATGGTTGAACCTATACTGTTGGCGACGAGGAAGCCTATGGCCATGGTGAAGCGCAGTGCAGGTCTGTTGATGTTCCGGCGGAAGAGCAGAGGCCTGGAGGTTTTTCTCGTCCACCCGGGCGGTCCATTCTGGGCTGCCAAGGATGCCGGAGCGTGGATGATTCCCAAGGGCGAATACACCCCTGACGAAGAGCCACTGGATGCGGCGCAACGGGAGTTCCGGGAGGAGACCGGATTCGAGCCGCACGGCGAATTCATCGACCTCGGGATGGTGAGACAGACCGGCGGAAAACTGGTGAATGCGTGGGCATTCGAGGGCGACTGCGACCCGGCGAAACTGGTTTCAAATTCCTGCCTGCTGGAATGGCCCCCACATTCAAAACGAATGATCGAGATTCCGGAAGTGGATCGCGGCGCATGGTTTACGCTTGCGGCCGCTCGGATGGCGATCCTGAGGAGTCAGTCTCCATTCCTCGACGTTCTGGCAACCCGGCTGCAGGTGTGACGTCATACCGATAAATTCGAAAAGATTCTCATTTTCGTAACCCAAGGGCATCCCCGCCTGATTGAGGCGCCTATGGAATGAGGACTATAGTTATAGTGTTGTCTCCCGGTCACCGGGAGGAGCGCGGAAGTTTGTCCATTCACAAATCCAACAAGTTTCGGGCCGCTAAGGAATCGGCAGGACCTGCGAGAGTAGAGAAGACAGGGTGAACCTTCCCAACTCCATCACGTTGAGTAGAATCGCGATGATCCCGCTGTTGCTGTGGATCCTGTCGCCGTATTTTCCATGGCAGGGTGCTGCCGGGACGCAAGAGATTGCAGCCTCGATTCTGTTTGTGCTGGCGTCGATCACCGATGGCCTGGATGGATACCTGGCTCGCAAGCGCGCGCAGATCACGACCATTGGAATGCTGCTTGATCCGATCGCCGACAAGATCCTGGTAACGGCGGCGCTGATTCAGTTGGTGGCCTACAACCCGCACGTGGTGAAGGTGTGGATCGTGGTTGTGATCATCGCGCGAGAATTCCTCATCTCCGGCTTGCGATCGATTGCGTCCACTGAAGGCTTCACGATCCAGGCCAGCGACCTCGGCAAGCTAAAAACCGTGGTGCAGATCGTGTGTGTCGTGTCAGCCCTGCTGGCGCATCGCTGGTTCCAGTGGCAATTCGGTGTGCTGGTGATTCCGGTGGAATGGATCGCGATTGCGGCAATCTATTTCACGGTGCTGGTGTCCACGATCTCTGCGATCGATTACTTTGCAGCCTTCTGGAAGCAAATCGATCATGCGTCGAAGGACCGGCGCCGCGGATACATCCTGTCGCGCCAAAAGGGCGTGTCGACGACGGGGATGCGATAGATCGGGGCTCACCCTTTCAGGCCGTCAGCTCTCAGCCTTCAGCTTCACTTCATCCCCGGCCATCGGCAAGCTGGTTGATTCGCTTTTAACCGATTCCTGGCGGGTTGCAAAGAGCAGCGCGATCAAACCACTCCGGGCGTGCGCCGACCCGCTCCAGGGCCGCCGGCGTGATGCCGGTGCGATGGAAGAGTTCGTTGATGCCATCTAGGAAGCCCCAGAGACCTTGCGGGTCGATTGCGATGTAGCGGTCGAGTTTGCCGGAGGCGGTAAGGGCGTCCGTTTCTCCGCGAGGAATGGGGTCCTCGAGCCAATACCAATCTTGGGGTTGATCGGGGCGGAGGACAAAGCCTGCCTTACCGTATAAGTGGTCGCGATCCCAGTGGGCATAGCGAAACGTTTCGTTGATGCGATGTCCGTAGAGGCTTCGCATCAGCGTTTGGACGCACATCCCGGATTCAGGGACGTCGGCGGGCGAATACGGCCAGGAGGTGAGCCAGCAACAATCGAAGAGTCGGCCGAGAACCGCCAGGTGAGTAATGACGCAGGGCCGCAGATCGAAACCGGAACCTGGCAAGGCCTGCGCGATGAGGGTGTCGTCGATATCGATATAGAGAGTGATCTTCGAGGGCATCGGTCGGGATACAAGATCAGTAATTGAAAAGCCCGGCCGAAGCCGGGCTTTTCGGTTGATGCGGAACCTGAACTACACCATGGCCGCAACTGTGCGGGTTGCCGGTACCGGGCGCGTTGCTGTTACCGGCTGAGCAGTGGAGGCTGCTACAGCAGGTACAGGTTCTGCCGGCATGGGGTGCGCAGGAAGGTGCGCGCCGCGGGTCAGCCGATGCACGAAATGATAGGGCGGCCAGGGGCCTGACATCTGCATCTGGCAGTCCTTCATCATTGCGGAGGTGGTGGTGAATTTGTTCTGGTAGCGCTCCACGTACTTGCGGTCGATCAAGTGGGCGATGTCGAGAACCATTTTTCCGGTTTCGGTAAGCCGGCAGCTGACTTCCTCGTCCAACGGGATGAAGAGACGGTGCATCTGGAAGGTGACGGCGCGGGCGCGGGTCTGGCGTTCGCGCTGGCGGGTGGCTGTTTCGCGAAGATTGCTGAGGTATTCGCGACCTACCCTGTCGTGCTGGAGGTAGGCGAGATCGCGCGCGCAACAGCAGTCGTCGACCAGGATCTTCAGGTGCATCTCGGTTTTGCCGCGGAGTTTTTCGATATTTCCGAGGAACTGGCGCTGGTTGGACCGGATGGATTTACGGAGGCTTTCGTCGTCGTTGAAGACCGTACCGAATCGGAAGGGAAGAACGGTGGAGTGTTTGAAGCAATCAGCGATTACTCTTGCGTGGTCCACGCCCGATTTCTGGTTCAGGGATTCTGTGGGATTGTGTTCGCTGACGATAACGGCTAGATCACTGGCTGGGTAAAGGAATACCTGGTTTCCGCTAACTCCGTGGACTGCTTCGAGCGGAACCGGTTTTCGGTGGCGGGCTAGTTCAGGGAAGGCTTGTTTCTCACCAATGCAGTAGGCATACCATGCCATATGGAGGCACTCCGTGTGCGGTCGCCCGTAAGCGCCCCGCTCGTTAGTGAAGCTCTGTGAACTCAGTACAATCAACGGTTCGACACAGGGCAAATAATCCCCAATTGAACTACCGGGAATACTAGACCTCGCATAAGACGACTGGCAATGTTCACGATCACGAACTTCGAAAAAGGTGAGTGCTGAAGACCAAATAATATTCGCACGGATAAACTATATTTTGATGATATTGAATCCAATTGCGTCAGCGGCTGAGCATTGGAGCAAAAGGAACCTTTCTGGTTACGGGCCAGAAACCTGACCGGCCGTTTAGCTCCAAGTTGTCAGCTCCTCAGCTTGAGGACTATCGACTAATCCGTGGGTCCGTATCCCCGCTATGTGCGGGAATCGGATCGGGCTGATTCAGCAAAAAAGCCAGAATTACGCTCTTGAGCAATTCGGGCTGCTCGAATTGAATGTAGTGGCCGGCGCGGGGTATGTAATAAACCCTCAAATTGGAGAATGTATGGCGATAGTCCACCACATCCGCCCACGGCAGGTAATTGCACTCCGGATACAGCAGAATGGCCGGCGTTCTGTTTGCGCGTAAAGCCACGTGAGGATCGCCACCGGGATCTTCCGTCGCCGGAATCAGTTCTTGCAGGACATACGGATTGACGCCCGGATTTTCGCTGCCCGCAGTGGCAGCAATTAAATCCGGGGGCAGTTTACTGAGGTCGCCTTTGCAGACCACCGTGCCCAAGGTCTTACGAAACGAAGGCACAACCAGCATCTCGGCTTCCTTCTGCGGCACCAGGTTCTCGGCGGCATCGGGGTTTCGTTCTCGAAGCAATAACGCAGCCAATAAGCGCGGGGCGGGAAGGCTGAATTTGCCTGCGGCCGTGCGGGAATAGTCCACGGAAGAAAGTGCTTGTTCCACGTGCCAGATGGCGCCGGGCGAGTGAAATACCACCTTCGCCACATGACCGGGGTATTTCGCCATATAAAGAGCGGCTAGAGTTGATCCCCATGAATGCCCGATCAGAATCATCTTATCGACACCGATTTGTTGCCTCACTCCCTCAAGATCGTCCACCGATCGAGCAATCGTGTAATCCCGGAGATGAGGCAAGAATGCCGAGAGTCCGCTCCCGGCCTGATCGAACAGGAAAACGCGAAATCCCGCAGCCGCCAGGCTTCCATAAATTTCCTGATCGAACGGACCCTGCCGTACGCCGGGACCGCCATGCAGATACACGATTGCTTCTGGCTTTACCTGCATCCCTGCAGGCGGATCGAACTCGCTGTAAGCAAGCACAGAGCCTGTCGACAGTGTCCAGAACCTGGTGTTTGCGTAGGGGATCACGTCTGGAAAGTGGGATCCGGACGGACGCAGAATGGCGAAATACAGTGCGGCTAGAAAGAGCGCGGCGAATGTTCCGGCCAACAGTGCGGCTGATCGCTTCGCAATCGCCAGCATCGCGATCGCCGATGCTGCCTTTACGCCGATCCAAAGCAGCAACCCAAATGACGCAACCGAAATGACGGTGAGCAAAAAGGTGTTCGCCGACAAGGCTGCGAGGAAATAGGGTGCAAGCAGGGCCGCCGCCAGGGCGGCAATCAGAAAAACCAAGAACAGGATTAGACCAAGTGTTCGACGGAGTATTGCCTTCCAGTCAATCAACGCCGTCTCTCCTGATCCAGTAAACCATCACTTCGGAATTGTGACCGCGACTAGAAGCGAATGATGTAGGCGATCCGCACGCAGAGGAATGCGGTGAAGAGGATGGAAAGCACCAGCAGAATGATGATGAGGCGGTTAAAAGAGGCAGTACGCTTGGCCAGTTTTGCGACATGCTCGACGAGTTCGGCCTGTTGTTCGGCGTTCTTCTGAACCGACTCCTGAAGCGCGTCGAATTCATCCTGGAGCCGGCGAAGGGCGCGCTTCTGCTCGGTGGTATGAAAGGCGAGGGCGCGCTGATCGCTTTGAAGCTTGGAGATGGCTTCCTCGATTGGCTTGAGGTTAACTTCAACCGGGCGCGGGGCGAGCAGGTTTGACGCGGCGGAAACCACGTTGCCTTCGAGCAGCGGGAGCATCTTGCTGACAATGGGCAGGACGGTTTTGGCCACCCCGAGTGCGCGTTCAAACCGGGTGGGCTTGTGTAAGGGAGGGATGGGGCGTGCGAGGGCAGTTTGCGGCGACACAGCCGGAACGGGAACTGGTTTCGAGGACATAATTTGAGGTTGAGGCGGAGCCGACGGCGGTTCGGAAACTGGCACCGCTTTGGTTTCCGCGGAAATTGGGTCGGCGTCGAAAACGTTGCGGATCAGGGCTTCGGGTTGGTCATAGTTCGCAAAACGGACCTTGGGGCGAGTGGGTTTTGGCGGTTCGGGAAGCTGGATTTCAGGGACGATTTCTCCGACCTGCCGGGCAGGCAAGGCAGGATCGGTCGGATCTGGCCCCAGGGGATCAATCATGAATCAGCGCTCAACTTAACTATATGGGAACGCGATGCATTGCCCGATTGTAGATCGACGATGGGGGTCTCGTATGCTTTGGAACAGGAGCAGAATGTGAATCCTGTTGCCGCTCGCGCGCTGCGGAGCCTGCAGCGCAACATTCTTGCCGGTGTCATCACCGTTGGTCCGCTGTTTGTGACGTGGCTGATCTTCAGCTTTTTGTTGAGCAGCCTGGCAAAGGCAGGGCGGCCGCTGGTGTACGTATTCACCGCGATCTTCCCCGAAGATGGGCTGGCGCAGCCTTGGGTTCAGTCGGCGCTAGCGGTGCTGCTGACGCTGGTGGTGTTGTATGTTGTCGGTCGTTTGACGTCGGTGGTGATCGGGCGCCAGGCCTTTAATCTTTTCGAGTCCACGC
Source organism: Occallatibacter sp. (assembly GCA_036495975.1). Classification (GTDB taxonomy): domain Bacteria; phylum Acidobacteriota; class Terriglobia; order Terriglobales; family Acidobacteriaceae; genus Telmatobacter. Next base: position 97,163 of record DASXLY010000038.1, read on the forward strand.
TGGAGCGTCTGCCGGTTGTGGCGAAGGTCTACTCGTCGGTGCGTCAGCTGCTGGACTCGATGATGGCGAAGAAGGACGCGAGCCAGCGGGTGGTGCTGGTGGATTTCCCAATCGCGGGCCAGAAGAGCATCGGGTTCCTGACGCGGACATTGGTGGACTCGAACACGGGCGAGGAACTGGCTGCTGTGCTGCTGCCGAATGCGATCAATCCAACATCGGCGTTCCTGCAGATTCTGCCCATGCGGCGGGTGACGATGACGGACCTGAACATGGAACAGGCCATGAGCATGTTGCTGACTGGCGGGGCGGTGGCGCCGGACAGCCTGCAGTTTTCGCAGGCGCAGACGCCGGGGACGGTGATGACCGAGCTATCGTAGCTGGGGCTGTTTTTCTATTGTGGGAGAAGCAGATCCTTCGCTTATAAAAGCTGGACTTGGGGCCCCGTGAGCCTGGGCTGCATCCCCGCTACAGAGCTTCGGAGTTTATGATGGACCTTCTTTGTTGATTGGGGAGGATTCAAAGCCAAATGCGTTTTTATTCCGCAGTTTTTTTACTAGTTGCTGCTTGTGCTGTTGGTGCGCAGTCGCCTGCGGCCAAACCTGCTCCTGCTCCGTGGGTCGGCACCTGGGCCACTTCACCGTTCGATGGAGATCCCTGGCACGAGATACCGACGCTGGTGGATTCGACGCTGCGCGAGATCGTGCACACGTCGATTGCGGGCAAGGCGCTTCGAGTGAGGTTTACGAATGAGTTTGGTAATGAGCCGTTGCGCATTGATGCTGCCACGATCGGGTTGAGTTCGGGTGTCAGCGGCGTCGACACGGTATCGCTGCACGACCTGACGTTTGGCGGCTCCCCGTCGATTGTGATTCCGCCCGGCGCAGAGGTGTTGACCGATCCGGTCGCAATGGCTACGCCGGCATTCACCAACCTGGCGATCAGCCTGTTTCTGCCTCTGCAACAGGTCAGCGACGTTTCAGTGCATTCAAGCGCGCAGCAGGATAACTTCATCGCAACCGGCAACCATGTTCGTGAAGCGTCGTTTGCCTCGCCGGTAGTGGTGGGATCGTGGTACTTCCTGAAGGGGGTTGATGTTGAGCCCACGAGTGCGCACGCGGCGGCGGTTGTGGCGTTCGGCGATTCCATCACGGATGGAGCGCTGTCGACCGAAAACGCGAATCACCGCTGGCCTGACTACCTGGCGACGCGGCTTCAGAGCAATCCAGCGACGGCGAATCTCGCGGTGCTTGATGAAGGGATTGGCGGGAACTGCATCCTGATTCATTGTGTGGCGTCGAATGCGCTGGCCCGCTTTGATCGCGATGTGCTTTCGCAGGCCGGCGTGAAGTATGTCATCGTGCTGGAGGGCATCAACGACATTGGCCGGCTTCATGAACCCAACCAGCCGGATTACAAGCTGACCGCGGAAGATCTTGAACAGGGGCTTGCCCAGCTTGTCGCGCGGGCCCATGAACACGGGATCAAGGTAATTGGGGCCACACTCACGCCCTACAAAGGGGCGGGCTATTTTACGGACAAGGGCGAACAGACACGGCAGGCCGTGAACCACTGGATTTTGACGTCGGGTGTTTTCGATGGAGCTGTGGATTTCGACAAGGTCACGGGCGATCCGGCGAACCCCCTGGTGTTCGCAACCCAGTTCGACAGCGGCGACCACCTGCATCCGAAGGACCCGGGGTATGCGGCGATGGCGGGAGCGATTGACCTCAGCTTGTTCAAATAACCGGAACCAGGCGGACCTTCTAGGCAGATTCTGAATTCGCGCTGGGTGGCTGGTCAGAGACGATTTCTTCGGCTTCTTCGCTTTCGTGGGTGACCTTGCGGAGGCTCACGTGCTCGAACTGCGCCCAGATGAGGCCGACGGGTATGGTGCACAGGAAGGTGACCAGGAGTAGAGACGCGGCACAGGCCACGGATGCCTCAGGTGTAACGCCAAAGAAGTTGGAGATCGCGATCGTGACCAGGCCGATCTGGGTGAACCAACCGACGATCGGCAACTGCACAATGCTGCTGACACCGCTCACAATCATCAGCAAGACGCACTGCGATGCAGTCATTCCGGCAAGTTGGGGGCTGCCGGTAAAGGCTTTGCATGTGATCAAGTAGGCGAACGCGATAAGCACCCACATCGCGAGGGAGAGCCCGGCAGTGGCGGCGAACTCCCCAAAGGTGCGCATGGTGTCAAGGCCGGAGTGGAAGATGCGAATCTTCTCGCCGACGGCTGCGCCAAGCTTCTTTGAAACCAGACCAAGCATCCGTTCCGAAAACGTCGCGATGGCCGGTCCGGAAACGCGTACGGCCACGAGGAAGAGTGCACCCGCAAGAGTGAGAAGGAGGCCTCCGTAACGGGCGAACAATGCGGCGAGCTGGGGTGAGTGGTGGCCAAGAGAGGTCACGATTTTGGAGTGGGCGGTGGCGCGGAGAACCTCGTCCTGAGAAAACCCGAGCATTCCCAGGGAGAAAATCAGGGCCATGGAACCGGCATCGAAGAGTCGTTCGACGATGTAGACGGCGAATTGGGAACTCAGAGGGAGGGTAGTCTTCCTGGAGACGAGATAGGGGCGGACGGGATCGGCAACGCGGCCGATGAGCGCGATAGCCGTGAAGCCGATGACCTGGGTTCCAATTAGGGAGAACGGCGGCACATGCTTGTGGTGTTTGAGCAAACGCGCCCAGCGGACGGAGCGGAAGACAAAGCCGAAGTAGATGCAGCCGATTCCGATCGCGATGTATTGCAACCTGGCGTGTGCAACCTGAGCCGCGACCTCGTGCCAGTGAATTGGGTATCGGTGCTGTGCGTATATCGCGAGGCCCACGAGCGCCGCCAATACCACTAGTCCCAGGATCAGTTGCCGTTTCTTCAAGCGTTCTCCATTTCAGGGGTGCTCACTCCATTGTATGGTGCGGGTTCTCACGATTGGGATGGTCAAAGAGGTCGACTGAATCAGCGGTAACTGACGCGGGAAATTCTTCAGCGGGTGGCAGAAGTCTGATTGGAAGAAGGCGGCTGGACCTGGCGGGCCTGCGCTTCGCGGGCAAGCACGCGCCGGTTGAATTCATGGATCACCCGGGCCACGTAGGCGCGGGTTTCGTGGTAGGGCGGGATGCCATGATACTTGGCGACCGCCGCGGGTCCGGCGTTGTAGGCCGCGAGTGCCAGGGCAAGATTGTCGTGATAGCGAACCAGGAGTTCGTCGAGATAAGCAGAGCCGCCGCGCACATTTTCGTCGGGACGGAAACTGTCGCCCACACCCTGCTCCGTCGCGGTTTTGGGCATGAGTTGCATGAGGCCGCGAGCGCCTGCACGGCTGACGGCGCGGGTGTTGCCGTTGCTTTCAGCCTTGACCACACTGGCGAGCAGATCGGCGTCGAGATTATGCTGCTGGCCAGCATCGGCAAGCAGCTGGCGCAGGTCCGCAGGGCTGAGTTTCGCATCGGCCTTTGTATTTGCCGGCGCAGCGGGAGATGAAGGAGGATCCGCAACAGTTTCGAAGCTGCGGATATCCTCGGGTCGGAAGTCCTGATAATTGGTGTCGCCATGGCCCATGTAGAGCCGGATCGCGGAACCGACCTGTGCGTGGTGATCGCAGCGCATATCGAAGCCGTTAGCGAGTAGAACGCGCTCGGCAGAGAACGCTGGATGCGCCGTGCCGGAGAAGGCAAGCGCGGCGATGAAAGCGAGTTTAGGGCGAATCTGCACCGCTTATGCTCAAACTCTAGCAGAGGCTCGGCGCGCCAGCGCCGTCTCCAAAGTCACCGCGACCCCGTCCTCGTCGTTGGGGGGAGCCTGTTTCCAGCCATTGGTTTTGGCCAGGGTGCGCAAGTCCTGTGCTGCGTTAGCCATGATGACCGCCTGCCCGGCCCATTCGAGCATGTCAACGTCGTTCCAGTTGTCGCCGATGGCCATGGTTTCCTTGCGATCGATGCCGAGCCGCGCGGCGAGCCGCTCCAGCGCCCAGCCCTTCGAGACTCCGGGCGGGAGGAGGTCGAGGATGGATAGGTCCCGGGAGGGATACTCGGTGCGAACGGCCTCGCAGGATCGAATCAGCGGGCTATCTTTGAGGGCTTTCTCGGCGTCACGCATTTTGTCGATGCTGCCGGCGACCATTCCCTGGATGGGGTCTTTGCCGTCTGGGAGCGCGTCCTCGAGGGGCTTTACGATTTCGATCGCGTCGCGATTCGCTTCGACCCAGAGGGCGATCCGCTGATGCGCCTGTTCGAAGTCTTCGAGCACCAGTTCGCCGGGGCCAGCCTGGTCGAAGGTAAAGACCAGCGTTCCAAAGGGCCGGAGTTGCCGGCAGAGTCCGCGGGCGATCCGAGCTTCGAGATGAGAGCGATCGACTGGATCGCCGCCGAGGGTCCGTGTCACTGCACCATTGGACGTGATGAGGGGAGTATCCGCTCGCAGGCCGAGGCCCTCGAACAGAGGCACGGTGTAGGCGGTTCGCCGGCCTGTGGCGATGGCGACGGTAACTCCTGCACTTTGCGCGGCCCGGAGAGCATCGGCGTTGCGGCTGCTTATGCTCTGGCTGAAGGTGGGCAGCAGGGTACCGTCCATGTCAATCGCCACCAGGCGAATGGGGGGATGCATAGAGTTAGTTTACCGGGCGGTGCGGCTGGCAGCTTCTAGCTGCTAGTAACTGGCGAGAGCGTGTTTGCGCAGGGGACCTTCGCTTGTGATCGGCGGCACGACGGAATCTGACGATTCGAGAGCAGAATGGCGGGCATTGGAGGGACTTGATGGCGGCGGAAATCCTGATTGCCTATTGCACGCGCAGCGGATCGACCGCAGAGGTGGCGAGGGAGATGGGCAGGGCCGTGACCGACGCTGGCGCTGTTGTTTCCGTGAAACCGATGGCCGAGGTGCAATCGATCGCGTATGGCCAGGCAGTGGTTCTGGGTGGCGCGCTTTATGTGGGACGCTTCGCGGGAGAGGCTCACCGGTTCATTGCGAGATTCGAGCAGGAACTCGGGAATGGCCATCCATGGATCTTTGTGTTGGGGCCAACGGAGAACGATCCCAAGCAGTTTCGCGTGGCCGAGGAACAGGCGCGGAAGGAGTTGGCGAAGTTTCCGTGGCTGCATCCAGTGGATGTGCGTGTCTTCGGCGGCAAGTTCGATCCGAAGACGCTGAAGCTGCCGTTTCCGTTCAACCTGGTAATGAAGTTTCCGGGGAATCCGATGAGCCGAGTTCCGGCAACGGATATCCGCGATTGGGATTGGATTCGCTCCTGGGCCAAGGCGATTGTCGAACATCTGAATGCTGTTGCTTGATCCGCGGAACGCGCGAATTCAGTACACTGGCTGCATGGAACGGATCTGTACACATTGCCACGTGGTACTGGCGCCGGAGACCAAGGCGGACTGGTGCCCGGCCTGCGGAGGCGCGTTGACAGAGCGTCCTGCTTTGGAGGCGGAATCGCCGAAGATTGCGAAGGCTGATGTTGATCATCGCGGGATCGTCCTTCCACGGCGTCATGCGGCGGGCGGAATCATTACGCCGCAATAATTCAGAAGCGATTGTCCATGATCGTGATCAAGCGCATCACCGCAGAGGATGGCCTTGTCTTTAAGGATGTGCGTCTGCGCGCCCTGCAGGATTCGCCGACATCGTTCTCGGGAACATACGCCAAAGAAGTGCAGTCTCCCAATGAGGAGTGGCGAGAACGCGCCGATCGGTGCAACGGCGACCTGCGCGTCGGGTTTCTAGCCTACGACGATGATCGCGCGTGCGGGATGGTGTTTTGCTTCAGGGACGAACTGGATGAGACTGAGGGAAGCATCCTGTCGATGTGGGTGGATCCAGCAGTCCGGCGGGCGGGAGTGGGGAAGCTGCTGATCGATTCCGTGGTTGACTGGGCAAAGAGCCGCGGAATCCGCGGGCTGAAGCTGATGGTGACAAGCGTGAACGGTGGCGCGATTGGCTTCTACGAGCGCAATGGATTCAGGATGAGTGGCGCCACGGGGCCATATCCCAATGACCCGGCGATTATTGAGTACGAGATGGTTAGGAAGCTGGCTTGAATCGCGAATCGCAAGCGGCCAGACCATCGCGGAAAGTCTGCCAAAAACAACGCGGGGTATCGCAATGACCTAGGCTTTGCGCCACCCCGGCGAAGCTCGCGGTTCAAACAACCTGCGGGATTGCAGCGGCCTTGGATTTGGCTGAAGCACGGGTGCGCAAGCTTTCCTGCACGTGCAGGACAAGATCGGCAAGCGGGAAAGCCGCAGCCACGCAGAACCAGACAATGATCTCAGTGTACTTTTCGTCAACCTTGAAGACGCCCTGAATGACGCGCACCTCAAGGAAGATGATGGCGCAAGCGTAGCTTCGGCTCATCCACTGGCGATGAAGCTGCACTTTGTGCTGCAGGATGAACCTGAAAGCCATGATGGTAGCGAACATCCAGATTGCCGCGTCGGCCACCGTCGCAATGACGAGAGAGAACTGGACCGGATCGCCGGGATAGAGGTGTACACTCTCAAAATTTTGAATATAGAGCCCCATGGGTGCGCCGAGGAGGACGCCGCCAACGTAGAAGCGACCCATAACGCGATGAGTCTTGGTGAAACGGCGGCGGAGTCGCTCGGAGAACTGGAACGGGCCCAGAAGCAGGGCGCATCCGGCGGCGAGGCCGTGGGGCAGCAGGAACCATTTGAAGGTCGCAATGTGCGACCACTCCGGGTCAGCGTTATTGATGAGGAAGCTTTCGTTGTGAAAAATCACGTAAGCGTACAACAGCCCTATCAATGTGAACAGCAGGTACTTCGGCCGGAGCCGCACGATGCGACTGGGTGGCGCGATTTGGACGGGCGTGGCTAAATCAGTTGACATTACGACTTTCTCCTCGCAGATTTCCGAGTCAACACAGGTTCAGATCGCCAAATTACCGGGGGAAATAACTCTGGGGTAGTGAGCAAAACGGTACCACGGCGGCTGATCAACTGGCGAGGGGATTCATTGCAATCGCGGGTTCGTCGAAGGGTCGTGAGCTAAGAAAATGCCAGCGCCCCGGGCAAACGGAGTTGTGCAGGCGCATCACAAGGCGATCCGGCAATTACGGAATTCGAGGTGCTGCGACCGGTCTCTTCGTAATTCGGCTTTGTGCGCGCCACCCGCTCCAGAGCAGCAGCTCGGCGGCAAGAAATCGGAACGCGCCGAGGAATCCGATGCTGCCGGAGAATGCAATTGCCCACCAGGCCCAGGATTGGGGGGCTTTCAACGGAAAGTCTGCCAGCCAGAGGTAGCCGGCGCCGATAGAGAGCAGCGTACCGCCGTAGGCCACGCGATCGTGAAACATGAATCCCAGAAGATGGGAATTGGCGGCATGGGTGAGAGCCGCGGCGTTCATTCCGATGGCATGACTATCTTGCGGCAGTAGTTCTCCATAGACCGACTGCATCACCGCGAAGCCGCCGCTGAGCAGAAGTGCAACGCCGGTGAGTGCCAACAGCGGCGTGCCGTCGCTCAAGACTGCATTCAGGATGCTGCGTTCATCTCGTATGGCTCAATGGCATGATATCCACAAATCGCAATGAGGCAATCAGAAAAGGCTCGCCCTGTTATTCGTAACGGAGTGCTTCGGCGGGACGAATACGGGCCGCGGTGGAGGACGGATAGAGCGTGGCGAGAAGTGAAATGCTGATGGAGACGATGGAAACGATTACCCCATCCAGCCAGCGCGGCGCGAAGGGAAGTGTGTCGATGGCGTAGACATCGGGCGAGAGCTGGATGTGGTAGTGGCCGCCGATCCAAGCACCGATGTATCCGAGCAGGAGGCCGAGGATGGTGCCGATGACGCTGATGAGAAATCCCTGCATGAGGAAGATGCGGCGTACCTGGCTGGGGTCGACGCCGAAGCTCATGAGCACGGCGATGTCGCGCGTCTTCTCCATCACCATCATGGTGAGCGCGATGAGGATGTTGAGTGCGGCAACGATAACGATGAGAGTGATGACGATGAAGGTGACGTAGCGCTCGAGCCTGAGTGCGCGGAAGAGTTCCTTATTCTGCTCCATCCAGTTGTTGGTTTGAAAACCGGGGCCGGCAGCCTTCTCGATTTCCTTCGCCACTTCAGCGGCGCGGTTGAGATTGTCGATGCGGAAGCTGATGACGGTGACAAGGTCGGGCTCACCATAGAGATGTTGCGCATCGGCGAGGCGCATGAATCCCCATGCGCTGTCGTACTGATAAAAGCCGGTGTGATAGACGCCGGCCAGGCGGAAACGGACCTGCTGAGGCATAATGCCAAATGGCGTGAGTGGACCCTGGGGACTGATCAGTGTTATCGAGTCGCCGACCGTGGCTCCAACGGAATCAGCCAGGTCCTTGCCAAGAATGACCGGGCGATCAGCGGGTCCCGTTGTGCTTACAGATTCGGGCTGAGGTTCGATCTCGCTCACGGCCGAAGGCGACGCGCTGGTTAAAACCTTGCTGACGGACCTTTCATATTCGGGGAGGATACCTTCGACAAGTGCGTAGCCTTCGCGTGCCCCCCGTGCCACCACCACCTGTTCGTCGAGTTCAGGAGCGGCAGCGACCACGTGGGGCAGCTTGGATAAACGCTCAACGAGCGGCTTCCAATCGCGGATGCCTTCATCTGATTTGACGCGCATCAGCTGGACGTGGGCGCTGGAGTCGACCAGGCGATCCTGCATATCGCGCTCCATGCCATTGGTGATGGCCAGCGCGATGATCAGGGCGGCAACGCCGGCAGCGATTCCGGCGACGGAAATCGCTGTCACGACTCCGACGACAGCCTGGCGACGCTTGGCTTTCAGGTATCGTGCCGCCACATAAAGCTCAAATCGCATCGTGCCTGCTTCTTACTTTGCCGCCGGTAGGTTGAAGACGGTTTTCGCTACACCGATGTTCTCGTGCCTGTCGTAGGCGCGGACGGTGATGAGATGCTCGCCGGTTTTGCCTTCGAGGGCCTTGGCGGGAATCTCAAAGTCATAGTGCTCGCGCCTCGCATCGGAGAGCTTGCCGACGGGATCAACGTATTGCCACGGACCGGCATCGAGCGAGTATTCGGCATGGGCGATGGGCGATGCTGCGTCTTCTGCGTCGAAGGTGACGTGGACGGGAGCGGGGCACGGCGCCTGCGCGCACTTGGCGAGACCTTGCTCCGCCTTCAAGGCACTCATCACCGGAGGCGTGGTGTCGATTTCAAATCGGTCGCTTTCCTTTGAATCGGTGAGTGATTCGCCGGGGTTGTGCGAGGGAGCGTCGGATGCGACAACCTTGACGCGATAGCCGCCGTCGGGGATCAGCGCTGCGTCGAAGCTGTAGGCCTTTTCGCTGATGTCGTCCTTGAGCAGGTGCCAATCCTTTTCGGCGTCACCACGAAGATAGAGGGAGTAGACGAGGTCGTCGCCGTTATCATCGTGTGCTGCCCAGCGGACGGTGATGGCGGTGCGGTCCTTAACGGCTTGAAGTGGGGTGTTGGCGCTTCCGGTATCGACGGGAACCACGATGGCCTGGTTTGCGGACGGGAAGCTGATATTCACGGTCTGCTGCTGACCGGGGTTGGAGGCCTGCGTGTTGAGGCGCGCACCGGGTGCGACGACGAGATCGTCAATTTCGGGTGCGGCATTCACGGGCAGATAATTCACGCCGACCCCGGAGATCTTGCCGCCATCGTGCAGGACGGCTTTCCATTGCAGGAAGCGGCCTGCGGGAGACTGTACGGAGCCATCCTTGATCGGCTGCCAATCCGACCATCCCCAGTCGCCACGACCGCGTGCCGGCTGCTCGACGTTGCCGGTGCGAGTGAGGATCTCGTAGTCCTGCGAATCGGGATCGACCTCGACGCGACCGAAGCGGGCGTATGCGCCGGCATCGAGCACGTCGCTGGCGTACTCGTGTTTGCCGGTGTTGCCAAGAGAGTAGAGCCTGCCGGTGTTGCCGGTGCCGATGAGTACCGCGTCCCCGGTATTGCTATGAACGTTGGCGAGGCTCAAGCCTTGTTGGGCTTCGACGTGCGCGATGTCAGAGTAGTCGCCGTTCTGCTGGATGCGGAAGATGTGGCCCCGATTGCCGCTGATAGCGAGAACCCCGTCGGAGCGGGCGTCGAGCGCGTACACGATGTCATCTTTGCTTGACCAGATTTTGCGGGGAGCCTGGTCTGGAGCGAGAGCGTAGACCTCAGTACCTTCGGGCGTGGAACTGCTTGCGTTGGCAGCCTGCAGCGATCCGGGTTGCACGATGGTGAAGGTGATGGTGCCAACGCCCTGCACGGGAATCGGGGGCAGGGGATTATGGCTTTTATCGCCGACACTGGCCGCGTAAATGGTGCCGTCCGCGCCCACAGCAACCGAGGTGATCTCGCGACGCGAAGCTTCATACAACACGTAGGCTTTGCCTTGAGGGCTGATGCGGTAAACGAGGCCGGAGCCGTCGGAGCCGGCGATCAGGTTGCCCTTGGCGTCCCACGCCAGGGTGCGAATATGCTGCTCATCGGACTTGAAGAAAACCTCCGGCTTGGCATTGGGATTGGAGGGATCGATGCGATAGATTGCGCCCGGGCCGCCGATAGCGATATACAGCCTGCCGGTCGAGTCGAAGGTCATGTCCCAGATGTAATGAGATTTCGACTCGCGGCTCGCCTTTACCTCACCGTCGTTTCCAGATGCGGCGGCCGCCTCGGCTTTTGAGGCGTCAAAGACAACTTTGGCGGCTGCCTCATCCTGCCTGGATGTCGCGTTCGGATCGAGTTTGTAGACCTTGCCGCTGGGAACCGTGGCGGCATAGAGAGAGCCATCCGGGCCGATGCGTACGACCTGCACACTCACATCATGCGATTCAAACAGCGTGAACGGCTTCGAATCCTTTTGCAGGCTGCCGCGCACGACCGACGCGGGTGATCCGGTGCCGAGGAAGGGCGTGCCACTTTTGTCGACAGTAACGGACCAGATGAAGGTGGAAGGGGTGATGAGGATGTCGGTGAGGCTGGGCCCCTCGTGCAGGTTGCCGTTGCTGCCGATGGCAACGCCCTGGGGCGTACCTTTTTCGAACTCGTCGATGCGCGACTGAGTCCAGAGATGGGTACCCTGGGCGCGGAGCGGCTGAATCGCGAAGAATGACGCGCCAAAAGCAAAGGCGAAAACGAGGCGGGAAGAAGTAGATCTCACAACAGACATTCTGTGGTTGAGTCTACTAAATGAGCGCGGGGCAGAACTAAGAACGACGAACTAAGAACTAGGGACTAGGATCACCGGCCGGTGCGGAATTGGATGATGCGGCGTCGGTCGCGCTTGGAGGGGCGGCGCTCGGGCAGGGGAGCATATTGCTGCATTGCTTTCCGCTCAGCGGCCTCGCGCATGCGCTGTTCCTTGCTGGTTTCGGTTTCGCGATAGAGTGTCTGTGCCACGGCGGCGGGCCCGCGGATTTCGCTCAGTTGCAGGATCTGGATGTGAAACTCGCCGCCCTCGTTCTTCACGCGCAGCATGTCGCCGACGTGCACCTCTTTGGCGGGTCTCGCTTCGAACTCGTCCAACTGGATTCGGCCAAGCCGGATGCGGCCTAGTTCGCAGGCCTTCGCGGCAAGGCCGCGCGTCTTGAAGAAACGCGCAGCCCAGAGCCATTTGTCGATGCGAACGGAATTCCGGGGTTGATCGGCAGCCACGAGCGACTCCGTCAGGAACTCTGCACGGGAGTTTTCCAGATGTATAGAAATTCGGAGTCACTGGAAGTTGAGATATCGATGCCCTGCTGGTGCGTGGCGCGATTCAAGGCGGAACGGATATTTTCCTTGGTGTCGGGCAAAGCCTCAAGAGGGACTCGCAGAGCGCGATCCGGTTCAAGCCGTTCGATGTCACTCAGGAGCTGGGTCACAATTTTCTTGTGCTTGCCCTCGCGTCCTTTGGGCACGTCGATCTGTTTAATCGATTGGTACTTCATGGGAGCGGCCTTGGGCTGCGAAGAAGTAGACATCACTTTTCCTCACGGTTGAATTCATTCTTCACAAAACTGTCCGAGTGGCGAGTTGTTAACGTATCGCTAAACTGTCGCAAAGCTATCCTATCCTACTTTTGACACGGGTCGTCAAGTACAATCCGCAAAAAACTCGCGGTGCCTTAAGTACTTGGGAATTAACGTTCCCCAGACCTGTTGTAGGACTGACCACAAAGTACGTAGGGGCAAAGAGTTACCCCGTATCTTGATAAACCTGATAGGGTGAACCCAGAGGTGAAAAGACGTGAGCAAGAACCAGACTTTCCCCACTGTTCCGCTCAAGGAAGTACCGGCGCAAATTCGGGAAACGAGCGCCGACGGATACCGGCCGGTCGTCATGGTCGTTGATGATGAAAGCGTGATTGCCGATACGCTCGCGGAGATCCTTTCTAGGAGCGGTTACAACGGTATCGCGGTATACGACGGAGACAGTGCGCTGGAAACGGCACTCCTGACGCCGCCAGAGATGCTGATTACCGATGTGGTTCTTCCCGGATTTACGGGCATCGAGCTGGCAATCAAGGTGCGGCGCATCTTTCCTGAATGCAAGATCATCCTGTTCTCGGGGCAGGCCTCGACGGCCGATCTGTTGGCAAGCGCGCGTGCAGACGGACATCACTTCACCCTGCTGAACAAGCCACTCCATCCGCAAGATCTGCTGCACCAGGTGGCAGAAGGGCTTAAACCGCAAAGACGGACACCAGTCGAAGCGCAGTAAATCGAATCCAGCGGTCGGGAATAACCTAAACGCTCCGTTTTACGACCTAAACGCGGAGGGCGCCTCAGACGGGCGCGCCCGCTTCAATTGGGCCTGAATATATGGTTGCCCTGGGTTTGCGCTTCGTTCGGCAGCGTCTAAAAGCCGTGCCCTTTCAAACTGAATTTATGCGACCCGCTTCAGTTTGCCAGCACCGCCCGATAGCGGACTTTATTCTTTTTCACCTTCTCGATGGCTTCATTCGCTTTGGCCATCGAGAATAATTCTGTGGTGGCTTTGACACCATGGCGAGCGGCAACGTCGAGCATCTCGCGGATTCGCTGCGGGCTCCCGATGGGGCTGCCGGTCACGGTGCGTAGGCCGCCGACCAGCGGAAATGCCTGCACCGATACAGGCGACGGCGGGACGCCGACAAAGCAGAGAGTACCGGTTGGGCGAAGTGCCTGCACATACACGTTCCAATCCTGATCAGCGTTTGCAGTGTTCAGGATGAAGTCGAGCGATCCAGCCACTTCTTTCATTGCTTTCGATTCGCGCGAATTCACGAAGTGGTGGGCGCCAAGCGAACGAGCTTCCTCTTCCTTTGCGACGGAAGTGGAAAATGCAGTGACTTCAGCTCCGAAGACCCGAGCGAACTGAATGGCGAGGTGGCCGAGACCGCCGATACCAACGATTCCGACCCGCGAGGAGGGGTTGACGTCGTGAATCCGGAGCGGATTGTAGACGGTGATACCACCACAGAGCAGCGGCGCAGCCTGTTCACTGGGAAGGGCGTCGGGAATCTGCATCACGAAACGGGAGTTGGCACGGACGTGATTGGCGTACCCGCCGTTGCGATGAACGCAGGTAGCTTCCTGTGACGGGCAGAGGTTTTCGAGGCCGCGGCTGCACCACTCGCATTCTCCGCAGGAATTTGATTGCCATCCGAGGCCGACACGCTGGCCGGGCTTGAGAGTGCGCACCTCCGCGCCAACAGCGCTGACGACGCCGATAACTTCGTGTCCGGGAATGAATGGGTATTGACTGATTCCCCAATCATTCGAGATCAGATGAAGGTCGCTGTGACAAATGCCGCAGTGGGTGATGCTGATTTCGACTTCGTGCGAGCCCAGTTCACCCGGGTCATAGCGAAAAGGCAAAAGCTCAGCACCCGCGGCGTGAACTGCTAGTCCTTGAATTGGAGACATCGTCGTTGCGCAGTCCTCGCTAGAGTCGCAAAAAGAGGCCGAAACATACCGGGGCCTTACGAGTGCGACGGATTCCGTAATCAGTGCAGGTTCAGTCTAGTTTAAACCGCCGCCTGGTTCGATGTGCAGATTGAGAATTTGGAATCCGTTCAGCATTCCTCCCGCAGGAGCATTGGCGGCAACCACGGCGGATTCGCCGTTGAGCGTTATGTCTTTCGCGTTACGGAGCGGTTCAAACGCGTTGGCGACCGAAAGCGGCAGGGCAGACAGGGTTTGACCATCCACGCCGGCCTGGGCATCCGGCAGCAGGAGCGTCACGAAGATGCGATCGGCCGGATGCTGACTACGTGCCTGGGCCAGGACTGTCTCGAGATCAACGGTGCGATTGGTGACGCGGGGAGGATTGAGGGCGCGGTCGAGCGTCCCGGCGTCGGAGACGAGGACACGCACGGTGCCCGAACTCAGACCCACCGGAAGCCGGATGGGGATGCGAATATTGCGTTCGGCCTGCTGCCAGGGGCGGACGGTGGCTTCCACCACGACTGTGTCGCCTGCATGAACAATGTTGCCGGTGTCGATACGCGCAGTCTCCAGGTCAACCTGGGCTCGTCGTGGGATAGCATCTACGTCGAGATCAATCGATCTGATTGCTCCCTCCCGGGTGCCGTTGGCATAGAGCAAAGCAAAACTCTGATCCGTTTGCATCGCGGCGGAGAGCTGAGCCGAACCCTGATCGCCGGCGGGAGCCCAGAGATCGAGCGGGGAAGGCGGATAGCCTTCGATGTCCACGCTGCCTTTAACGTGATAGCTGGTTTCGAGGCTGGCCTGGTTGTTTTCGAGAAGCGCGTCGTAGAGCGAAACCAGAACGGCCTGGGGGGTCAGCGAGGGCAGGTCGACGACTTCAATGTTGAGCTTGCGATCGACGCCTTCGCCGTGTACGGAGATATGGACCGGAATCATGTGCGGCCGGACGCCAAGCACGCCGCGAATGGCGGAGTCTCGATCATCCGTGAACGTGCCGATCGGATCGCCGGTGTTGACGATCTTGAATGCGTTGAGCGGGGAGGCGAGGGTTTCGACCACTTCGGCGGTGGTCATGGGAAGTGAAACACTGCCAGCCTGAAGAATGGGATGGCCGCAGGCGAGCAATTGCTTGGGATCGACGTAGGTCACGGTGCAGGTTGCTGAGACCTCAAGATCGCCGCGAACCAGCTGCGCGCTCACCGCTGAGCCCGGGACAACGCTGGCGATGGTGGAGGGAGAGAAGGAGTCGTAAGGCTTCGATGAGCCGCTGCCTCCGCCCGCGGCGACCATATCAAGGCCCGTTCCAGCCATCTCCTTCTGCCACAGACGAACCGCTTCGGGACGAAAGCCGCTCATGACAAGGGGCGTCTCCATGGCCTGGAAGTTCATTCCACCGGCGGCCAGGCTGTCGGGCTGCGAGTCATGGCCGGCGGGCGGTGTGGAGGCCCATTGCGTGTTGACCGGCATGTCCTTGACCTCGAGCATTTGCGCGATGGGGGTAATGCCGGCAATGGGGTCCTTTGCGAACTGGCCGATGCGGTAGGAAAGCGAACCGAGCAGCTTATTGCCGATGTATACGGGGCTGCCGCTCATCCCGGCTACAACGCCGGTGTACTCGGGCTTGGTGCCGCGGAGCTTGGCGAGGATCATGTCGTGACCGGGACCGCGCGCACCTCGAAGTACGCCAAGGATTTCCACCTGCATAGGTTCGGGCTTGGTGCCTGTGAAGACCGTCCAGGCGGTGGCCATCTGGCCGCGATGCACCTGGGAAAGGGGGTAAAACCCTTGTCCGGAAGGGGGTGGTCCAGCGGATGAGGGTTCGTCTTGAGCATACGAAAATGTCGCCACGACCAGCGCGAACAGGAACATAGCCACTGTTCGTGCGGCGGGCAGGAATGCTTTACGGCAGGGTTTCACGTCTATAAGAGTAAACCGGAAGCGCATTGCACCGGGAGGGTTGATTTTCTTTCCGTTTGCCATGTTCTAAGGGTTTGACGCCCAAAGCTGAAGGTGGTTTTAGCCGGCTGCTTCAACTGCGTCGCTTGCCGATTACTTTGGGCAATCCCTATGCTGTTTAGAACAGAGGTCGTCATGAAAACGATTCATCCATACGAGATCGTCCGACCACGTTTTGCTCGCCTTGTGGTATTGGCTGCCATGGTGATGGCTACTTACAGCTGGGCGCAGAGCACTCCGCCGCCGACTCAGCCGCAACAACCCCAACAGCCGCAACAACAGCAGGATCAGACGGCACCGGATGCCGGCGGTCCTGGTGCGGATAACGGCGCGATCGCCCTGCCGAAAAAGAAGGATAAACCGGACGACACACCGCCTCCGGCGCCGCCCCAGCCAAAATTCAAGAATCCCGAGGGCGCAGGAAACTTCTCGCTGCGGGTGAATGTTCCTGAAGTGACCGTAGACGTGGGCGTTCTGCTGGAGAAGTCAGGACAATTCGTTCCAGGATTGAAACCCGCGAACTTCAAGGTCTACGAAGACGGGGTTGAGCAGAAGATCAGTGGATTCAAACGGGTTGAAGCGCCGATTACGGCGCTGATTCTGTGCGAATTTGCGAACAGCAACATCACATACCGGTTCATTTACGACATGCGCAATGCGGCCTGGGCGTTTGCCCAGCAGCTTCGGCCCCAGGACTATGTGGCGTTGATGACCTTCGATATGCGTACGCAGATATGGCTCGACTTTACACAGGACAAGTCGCAATTGCTGAATGCCATCAATTCGTTGGTGATTCCGGGATTCAGTGAGCGCAACCTGTTCGACGCGCTGTACGAGGCGGAGGACCGCCTGACCCGCATCCAGGGGCACAAGTACATCATTCTCATCGCTTCGGGCCGTGACACATTCTCGAAGCTCACGCTCGACAAGATTTATCAGAAAGTGAAAACGACGCCGGATATTACGATCTTTGCGATCTCGACCGGCGGTGCGTTGCGTGCCATGACGGAAGGCGGTCCGGGATTCAATCAACAATTACGCGACATCGATTATCTGCAGGCAGATAACCAGATGAAGACCTTCGCCAAGATGACCGGCGGAATGTTTTTCGCGCCTCGTTTTGTGGGGGAGATGCCTGACATTTTCAGCGACATCAACAAGGCGATCCGCTCGAAGTATGAGCTGGTTTACCATCCCTCAAACGCGAAGCAGGACGGTTCCTATCGCAAGCTGAGGGTGGAATTGGTAGATGATGAGGGCCATCCGCTGCGGATGCAGGATGAGAAGCACAAGTCTTTGAAGTACGAAATCATCGCGCGCGATGGCTACAAAGCGAAGGAGGAAGTGGAATAGCGCGCGGGTGGGCGCAGCCGGGTCTGATCCTCATGGCCTGACTTGCAAGTTCGATTGAGGTTTGTGTTCTTCCACACAAACGCGAAATGCATGGGTTTTGAATGGAGTACAAAAAAACAGGGGACAGCCGCTTGGCTGTCCCCTGTTTAAGGGAGAGGGCAACTTAGGTTTAGCGGAACTGGTTGAATATATCGATGACGTAATAGCCAATGACGAAGAGTGTCGCAAGTGCCGCGACAATTTCCGTACCCTTCAGCACCGGCTGAACTTTGCTGACCCTGGCGGCAATCGCTGCCTGGTTTGCTTTTTCATGGCTCAAGGAATCCTGCAGAAAAAGCTGGTCTTCCTCATCGCGAGCCAAACGCGAACGAAAAAGCAATACAGCTGCCACCAGCACAATCGTGAAACCCGATACGGACCACATCATGGGAACGAACGTCATAACTACCTCCAGCGAATTTCCCCACTCGTTGCCCGGTCGTTTGAGGTCGCCACGGACTCGCGGTGGGTTTACGGGTGAAATCTTAGCCCTGAACGGAGGAGCCGCCTCGTGACCCGGGTCACAGGTAATTTCGGCGCCAGCCGGGTTGGCGCGAGATTGCGGCCAGGGAGCTGGCGGGCACCGTTCCAGAGGGGGATTGCCGCGACCTTCCTGGGGGGAATAGCATCCAATTACTTGAGTGATTCGTGAACTTGTATCGACCCTGAACGGGCGGTACAGTACGCTGAAGAATCAGGTAAAATTAGGACTGACACAGGTCCCAGGAGAATCGGAGATTATGGCGACAACCACGACAGCACCGCAGGAAACCGAGAAGAAGACCCCGCTAACGCTTACCCCTCAGGCGGTTGCGAAGGTGCGCGAGATTATGGCGACGCAGGATCCCCTTCCTGCTGGACTGCGCATTGGTGTGGTGGGGGGAGGGTGCTCCGGGTTCCAGTACTCCATGGCCTTTGAAAACCAGGCCGGAATGATGGACAAGGTATTTAGTTTTGATGATCTGAAAGTGTTTGTTGATGCTACTTCTCTGATGTATCTGAACGGATGCACGGTCGATTATCTCGAGACCCTCGAAGCGGCAGGGTTCAAGTTTGAGAATCCCCAGGTGAAGAGCACTTGCGGCTGCGGCTCGTCCTTCAACGTGTAAGAGCAGGGGATAAGGGATCAGGCAAAAAGCCCGTCCGGATGGACGGGCTTTTGTGTGTCTGAGAGAAGAATCCGAACTACTGCTGCGGCGTGGTCGGAGTCGTCGGTGTTGTGGGGGTCGTTGGAGTTGTGCTGCCGGGGCCAAAGGACGGGCTGCCGACCGGGGTGGTTGTACTACTGGCGGGCTGGCCCATCATGCCGGTGTTTCCGCCGATCATCTGCTGCTGATCCATCTGCGGGCTATACAGGAATTCCCATTCGTTGTAGTGGTTCTTCTTCTTGTAAACGTAGATGGATTCTTTCGGGCTTTGCGGCGAGAAGCCGATAATGCCTGCGCCTCCGAAGGTCTGGCCACTGCCGGCGGGATTGTTGGACGACCCAAAACCGGGGCCGGAGGAGCCTGGGGACGCGGGTGATCCGGTGGACCCTGGGGTACCGGTTGTTCCGCTGGTCGGATTTCCATTCGCATCGGTGCCCGTCGTTCCTGACTGGCCCGTGCTTGGTGTTCCTGAATCTGTCGAGCTGGTGGAACTGCTGAAGAAGTTGGACGATGTGCCGGCGCCACCGGCTCCCGGCGATGTGCCGTTGAGGCCTGTATTTCCACCGCCTGGCCCGATGCCGCCACCGACTGCGGCAGCCAGCGGCTGACCGAAGAAGCCCATCACCATGGGTGTCTTGTTCTGACCCCACATGATCGGCTTCCATTCATCTTTTCGGGTGGTGGGATCGATGTATTTCTTGCGCAGAAAGCGGATGTCGTTGGTCTTGACCAGCGCGTCGACGTTGGGCGGGTAGGCTTTGAACTTGCGATAGTAGAGCTGAATTGCGCGGATGTACTGCTTGCCGCGGTGCATGGTTTCTTCATCGCGATCGCGCTGAATGTCTTCACGGACCTTGGGTATGGCCACACTCAGCGAAAGGATGAGGATGACCATCATGAAGATGACGGCAACGAGGACGTAGCCCTCTTCAGAGCGCCGATGCCGGAATTTTTGGGAAACCTTGTTCATGGGTTGAAGCTGCTTAATTCGCGGACAGGGGTACGGTCTGCGTGTTGTTGTAACCGAGGTCGGTGATCTGCACCGATCCCGGCATGATGGATTCGACTTTATAACGGTGATCGACAACCTCGCCCGGACGCGCCATAAAGATGTCGTCGCCGCGCACGAGGAAGGCGCGCATTGACTTGTCTGTACTCTGGGAGTAGCCGAAGTATTTCAAGTCGATCGCAGGCGGACGCGGCGGTTCCGGCGCGGCAGCCTCTGCCTGTTGTGGTCTGGGACCGGCCGCAGGTTTGGGAATCACAACCGGCGCGGACTCCGCCGAGAAGATGTTGCGGCCGGTTCCGGCATAGACGACATCCTCGCTCTGCGCCAGTTTGTCGAGATGCAGGGCAGGATCGATGTTGGTGCTCGTCACGCGCTGTGCCTGTGGTCCCGTTGTGGCTTGCTGAGCGTTTCCTGTGCCGGTGCGGCGGGCCGGAACGGTAGTCGGCCTTGAAGCGGCAGTTGGCGTTGGGGTCGAGCGACTCCCGAAGGAGTTGGAGAGTTCGTAGCCGCCGGCAAGAACGATGACGATGGCCAGGGCGATCACGATGTAGACCTGGCGCTTGTTTTCAGTGCCCAGAGCGATGGCCATGCTATTCCCCCTCCCGTGCCGCGGGAACACTGCCGGCCGGAGTCTGAGGCGGTGTCGGGAGTAAGCCGCTGGGCACATCGCCGGGGCGCATCCAGGTTGAAACACGCAGGCGAAGCCCAACCAGGCCGCCCTGCTGGCCGGTGAAGGCCATGGCGCGGATGATGAAGAACGTCTTGTCGCGTTCCAGCCCGTTCACGAAACGCATGATCTGCGGGTATTCGCCGTTGATGCGGGCATCGAGCGAAATCTCAGTCAGATCGCCGGCCGTTGAACCCTGGGTGTACTGCATGCCGGTGAGGCTGACCCCAGATTTGACGGAGAGGCTTCCAACTTCGGCGGCGATCGAAGAATAGTTGGCGGGAACGCGCTTCGCGTAAAAGTCTTCGATCTGTTTCCGCGAATCAACGACGCGCTGATCGAGGCCGCGGAGGGGTGCGGTCTGAAGCTCAAGGGTCTTCAACTCAATCTGCTTGTTGACCAGCGCGTTATCGGAGCTGGCGTTGGTTGCAACCCAGTCGAATCCGAGGCGGATGGCAAGGCCAAGCACAATCAGGCCAAGAACAGCGACACCAATGTAGTGCCAGGTGAGAGGAGAAGACATCTCTTCACGCGTTGTCACGGTGTTCTGCGGCGTCATCGCGGGTTTCCTCCTCTGTATGGCTGGACGGGCGCGTGTGGTCGCGCCACGCCGGTATACGGGCGTCGCGCGGGAGTTCCTGGAAGGGGCGCGGACTCGTGATTTTGGCCTTGTGTCTTTGCAGTGTTCTTGTCGTGTGCAGGCCCGCGGTCCTGGGCGGTGCCGGAATTGTAGTCGGCCAGCACATCGAAATCGACGCGATTGGAAGCGCTCACCGGTTCTGAGCGCTGATTGGCCCCGCCTGTCGATTCGGCACTTTCACCGACGATCCGGGGCAGGAGGAAGTGCCGCGAGTGCTCGAGGTTCTGAACCAGTTCCACGTCCTTGTCGCGCGGCCCGATAACACGAAGACGAACCGAGATCTGACTCTCTTTCACCGTCGGCTCGAGGGTCTGGACCTGCACACCGGCAGGCAGAACAGTTTCGAGGTCTTCCATGGTCAGCGTCCAGGAGAACGACTTTTCGTCGAACAGGCGATTGAGGTTCTCCGATTGCAGCAGGGTGCGGGCGTTGTCAGGCTGGCGCATCATGGCCTGATATTGCTGCTGCTCCTGTCGGATCTTCGCGATCTGCGTATCGAGAGAGCGCTCGCGTGCGCGTGCGGCTTCCGCCTTGTCGTGGACGAAGTGCAGGCCAACCAGAAGAACGACCGCGACCAGAACCAGCACTCCCATCGCTCTGCGCAGGTTTTTAATCGCCGGCGCGATGTCGGCAAATGGCCGCGAGGCAAGATTGATAGCTACGCGCACGCTAGACTGCTCCCGCCAGTGCGCCGGTCAGGCCGGCGATGCTCATGTTCGACAACGACGTCGCCATTCCCGATTCGGGTCGGGGTGCAAGGTCGATGATTCTCAACTCCGAAGTGCCAAACCACTTTTCAAATTCCGACGCCGTACCATTCCCGGCGAAGTACAACTCCTTGGGCAGAACAGAAACCTTATCCTCATAGTAAGCGGCAGCCACGGCGACGCTGCGCTGCACCTCGAGCAATCGCTGTCGAGGGTCTTCCGGCAGGTCAAGCGTGCGGTAGAGCAGTAGATCGTCACCGCGGGTGATCGAGGTGGTGATGGCGACTTTGCTGAGGCAGGCGGCGAGCAGAGGCTCCTCTGACTCAAGCGTAGCCAATGCCGCGAGAGCCGATGGCATCACTGCGCCAGACTCGTATCCGGCACCGCGCACCACGGCCTCGTATTCCTCGAGGATATTGCTGGGTAGTACGGCGACGAGAACACGCGCTTCGGTTTTGGATTCGGAGAGGATCTGGTAGCTGAGGCCGGCATGTTCCACATCGAAGGGAACCATCTTGCGGAGACGGAATCGCAGGACCGGGATAGCCTCGGAGGTTCTGGCCGGGATGCTGTCGAAGTCGAGCACGAACACGCGGACCGCGGTATCGGGAATAACCACCGTGACGAAGCGGCTGCGCGGAGAGACGCTTGCCAGCGCACTGCGAATCGCGGCGGAGACAGCCTCCGGGGAACTCATGTTCAATTCGCTGATGCCGGGAACCAGCACGCCGGAACGCAAGGGCTCAAATGCAAAAACCGGCTGGTCGTGCCTGCCGGGCAGGGCGGCAGCGAGCACACCCTCGGACGTAAATTCGATCGCCGCGGAGGGACGCGTTCCTTTCTGGGCGGCCGATTTCGATCTGCTGAAGATAGTACTCACTATCGCGATGCCTCGATGAAGGTGACTTTGTTGATCTCCTTGAGCGTGGTTAGCCCGCGACGAATGCGGTCGAGAGCGGATTCACGCAGAAACGACATGCCTTCGCGTTGAGCCAGTTTGCGAATCTCGGAAGTTGGCTTCTTTTCAAGAATCAGCTCACGGATGGGGTCGGTCAAGTCTAAAAGTTCGTGAATTGCGGTACGTCCGCGATACCCGGTGCCGCCGCACTCGATGCAACCGACACCTTCGCGGAAGCCGAAGCCGCGCCATTCCGCGGGATTCATGCCGCTGGCGATCAAAACTTCGTCAGGGTAGCTGACGGTGCGCACACAATGCTCGCAAACGGTGCGGACGAGGCGTTGCGCCAGGATGCAGTTGAGGGCCGAGACGAAGTTGTAGGCCTCGACACCCATGTTGAGGAAGCGGCCAAGCACGTCGACGACGTTGTTGGCGTGCACTGTGGTGAAGACGAGGTGGCCGGTCAGTGCCGAGTTGATGGCAATCTGGGCGGTTTCCTGGTCGCGAATTTCTCCGACGAGGATCTTGTCGGGGTCATGGCGAAGGATGGAGCGCAGGCCGCGAGCAAACGTCAGGCCTTTCTTCTCGTTGACCGGAATCTGGGTGATGCCGCGGATCTGGTATTCGACCGGATCCTCGATAGTGATGATCTTGTCTTCGTCGCTCTTGATTTCGTTGAGCGCGGCGTAAAGGGTAGTGGTTTTGCCGGAGCCGGTGGGGCCGGTAACCAGCACCATTCCGTAAGGCTCGCGAATGTAACGGCGGAAGCGGCGGAGATCCTCTTCGGCGAAGCCCACCACGTCGAGCGTGAGGTGGCGGAACTTCTCGCTCATCGATTCCTTGTCGAGTACGCGGAGAACTGCATTCTCGCCATGTACGGTGGGCATGATGGAAACGCGGAAATCGATGAGGCGGCTCTTGTAGCGAACGCGGAAACGGCCGTCCTGGGGCACGCGGCGCTCGGCAATGTCGAGCTCGCTCATGATCTTGATACGGCTCAGGATGGTGGTGTGATGCTCGCGCGCAATGGGCGCCATGGCTTCCTGCAGGACGCCATCGATGCGGTACTTCACGTGGAGCGAGTCGTCGTAAGTCTCAATGTGGATGTCGGAGGCGCGTCGCTCGAGAGCCGTGAAGATGGTGGTGTCGACCAAGCGAATGATGGGGCTGATGTCTTCGTCGCTGGTCAGCTTTTCAATGGAGATGTTTTCGTCGTCCGCAGCATCTTCCGTGCCGAGCACATCGAAAGTGAGGCCTTCGCTGGCTTCGTCGAGGACGCGCTGGGACTGCTCAGTCTTCTTCAGCAGGTCGGTGATCTGCGAGAGCGTTGCGACGCGCGCGATGATGCGTTGGCCGAGCAGGCCGGCGATCTCATCGAGCACCATGAGGCGCGAAGGATCGCTGACGGCGATAACCATGGCATCGGCATGCTGCTCGATGGGGACAAAGTTGTAGCGGAACATCAATTCCACCGGCACGGTGCGCAACAGGTCGTGCTGGATCTTGAAGTTCTTTAAGTCGACGAATTCGGCGCGATAGCGTGCGGCAAGCGCTTCAGCCTGGGCACGCTCGTCGAGGCCGTTGACTGCCGGCCCGGTGGGCACCGAAATTGTGGTGTCAGCCATATATAGGATTAACCCTGTCCTCCAGCAGCCGCCGATCCCAGTGAGAAGATTGGCAGGTAAAGCGAGATAAGAATAAAAACGACCACAATACCCATGACGATGAGGATTGCCGGTTCAATCAACGACAGCGCGGCGGTCAAAGCAGTAGCCACGTCCTCCTCGAAAAATTCAGCCACCGAATTAAGCATCTGCGGCAATGCGCCTGTCTGCTCGCCGACGGAAATCATCTCAGTGGACAAGTCAGGGAAAACGTTGGTTTGCGTGAGCGAATCGGCCAGGCTCTTGCCTTCCCGCACCGTTCCGATAGCGCCGCCGACCGCCTTGGAGACCCGGCGTGAGGAGATAGAGCGTGCCGCGGTTTCGAGCGACGGGACCAGCGGCAAACCGCCGGAGAGAAGCGTGGAGAGGGTGCGCGAAAAGAGTGCTACCTGGTACTTGAGCCAGATCTTGCCGAAGATCGGCATTCGTACGCGGATGCCATCGATTGTGTCTCGGCCCTTTTCGGTGATGGAGAAGCGCCACAGAGCGATAGCAATCACAATCGCGGTAAGGGCAATCCACAGGATGTTGTGCTGCGTCCATTTCCCAAAGGCTAGAAGCGCGATGGTCATTTGCGGCAGCTTCGAGCCCATCTGGTCGTAGAGCTGGGCGAACTGGGGAATGACGACCGTGAACATGAAGACGAGCAACCCGCTGACAATCGCCAGCAGGAGGCCGGGATAGATGAGCGAGGCGGTAAGCTTTTTGCGGAAGGTGAGCGAGACCCGTTGGAAGCCGATGTAGCGCTCCAGCACTTCCTGCAGGTTGCCGGAACGCTCGCCAGCCAGCAAGGTCGTGGTGTACATCACCGGAATGCCGGTCTGTGCTTCAAAAGCCGCCGACAAGGGCTCGCCGGTTTTGACGCGATTGGTGACATCATCGAGCTGGCCGCGGAAATGGGCGCTCTTCTGGATCTTCGAGAGCATTTGCAGGGAGCCCAGAATGGGCAGTCCAGCACGAATAAGTGTAAGAAACTGCTGGTTGAAGATCAGGAACGGCTCGAGCTTGACCTTGCGGCGCGAGGCGCCAACCAAACCAGAGCGCGCCTTCACTGAGAAGACGTGATAGCCCGCATGGGCGAAACGCGCACGAAGCTCGTCGGCGCTGGAGGCAGACTGCACCTGCTCCTGCACGCGGCCGCGTTCATCGGCTAGCTTGATAACGAACTCTGCCATAGGTCAGGGCTTATGCCGCCCGCTTTCCTGTTCAAGGGTAACAGTTTCGCTCATATGATAGACGCATTCGGCCCTCGAATCGTTCGCGAGTTGCGGCGGTGGTTTCAGCGCTGCCTTGTTCACAAGGGTACTTAAGTTCGTTTGATGGTTAACTGCCGTCTTTTAAGAGAGGTATGCTGGACAGGAGTCACGGTCGTTCCCCCAAATGGACCACACAACAAAATGGATGGAATCAGAGGGCGAAGGCTTTCCTCCCGTGAGGGACTCCGAGCCGGGCAACTGGCTGGGTATCAGCCCGCGAACTGCTGCGCTGGCGGTGCTGATTCTGCTGGCCCTCGTTGCCGGAACGGCGTATTTCACCGGATTTCCAGGGCAACAGCGGCAAGCCGCCGCACCCGCGCCATTTCCACATGAGTTGGCCAGGGTGAGCTTTGCCGTCGCCGGCGATGTCATCCCGCACGAACCGGTCCGGGCCTCGGCGGAGGCGGCCGGGGGTGGGATGCCGGGGTGGAGTTCGCTCCTGAACGACGTGGATGACGTATTCAAGTCAGCTGATTTTGGGTTTGTGAACCTTGAAACGCCGGTAGCTCCCGCGCACTCCAAGGGGTCGAAGCCTTTCCTGTTCGATGCCCCTGTCGCACTGCCTGAGGCGCTAAAGGCGGACGGGATCAAGATCGTCTCGTTTGCCAACAATCACGTGATGGACCAGGGGTGGGGTGGGTTTGCCGAGACGCGCGACCACCTAAAGGAGATCGGGCTGCAGTTTGTGGGTTCCGGCGACACCGCCGCGCAGACCTGGCAGCCGCTGATCGTCGAAAGCAACGGAATCAAGGTCGGCTGGCTGGGGATGACCCGGTGGCTGAATGGCAACCGGAATCCGGACAAAGACAACCAGCCCCACGTGAATTTCTTCCCGTATCCGGGCGAGTCGGTCGGCGCTCCGGGAGCGGATGAGACCAAGGTGCTGGACGCAGTGAAGGCCGCGAGGGCACAGTGCGACATGCTGGTGGTTTCCATCCACTGGGGAACGGAATATGCGCCGGCACCGCGGCCGGAAGACGTGGATCTGGCGCACAAGATACTCGATGCGGGAGCCTCGGTGATTGTGGGGCATCATCCGCACGTGCTGCAGCCGATCGAGACCTACACGACGTCGGACGGAAGAATGGCGGTGATCTTCTACTCACTGGGAAATTTTCTGTCGAACCAGTCGCGCAGTTACGTCGATGGGCTGATGCCGGACAAGGACGGCGATCCGCGCGACTCGATGATCGGGTTGTTCTCCGCGGTAAAGAATGATTACGGCCCAGCAGGGGTGCGAGTCGAACTCGGCCACGTGGGCATGTTGCCGGTTTGGGGCGAGAACAACCGGAATGCGATCGCGGCGGGGAAGTCGAAGACGCCGAATATTCATCCCGTGCTGATTGATCGCGAACTGCCCAAAGCGCAGGCGAAACTCGATGAGCTCAACAAGACCACCCAGGACGGCGCACAGATGACGGCAGAACAGAAGAAGGAGTTCATCGACCTGAACAAGGACGTGAAGCTGCTGATGGATCGCCGGTCGCAGATCCTGGCGCGAACCGGCGACGAGTACGTGACGGACTCGCCGAAAATTGTGGCGAAGGCGCAATGATGGACATTTCAAAGCAACGCGCGGCCGGGCACATCAATGTGGTCAGCTTTGAGGCGCAGCCCTATGATCATGCGGGCGCGTTTTCGATTTCGGAAGTCAACGTGACAGAGGAATTCGCTGGCGGGCTTGTCGGTGTCGGATCGGTGCGGCTCATTATGGTGAATGAGCCGGATGGCGCGGCCCATTTCACGGGGATGGAGCGTTTCCTGGGCAAGGCGGGCGAGCGGACGGGCTCATTCATTTTGCAGAATTCAGGAACCCTGAAGGATGGTGTGCTGCATTCAGAGTGGCGCATCATTCCCGGCTCAGGAGCCGAAGGCCTGGAGGGGATCCGCGGCGAGGGCGGCTGCGATCCGAATGGCTACACGCTTGACTTCTGGTTTGAGTGATCGGCGTTTGTGACCGCGAAATTATGGCTTCAATGCGGTTACCCAGTCAGGCACCTTTGCAGGCAACTCGTGATAGCAATCAAATGCTTGCAACCTCCGGCCGGTACTTACTTCGACCAGAACGCACGTCTCGCTGAAGTGGAATGGCCCCGTTTCATAAGCTACCTGCGAGCCGCCAGCCCAGAACATCCATTTCCAAATGATCGGGTCGCCATCGATGCGATGAAGGACTTTTCCATTGCGGGCGAGTACGAGTGTGAAGGCGAACGGTTCATCTCCGTAACCCGAGTCGGGAACGGGCCAGCTGAGTGTCCAGCCCTGGAGACCGTTGGGCCCGCTCACATGGATGGATTCGACTGGCTTGTCCGTGGCCCCCGCAAAAATCGGGATAGTCGATGCCAAAACAAAGAGAACGCCGAACGCCGCACACTTTCCAATCGAACGAAGCCGGCGATGTGCGTGTTCAATATCCATTTGCGACGAGCCAGTCTTCAGTCAACTCGAATTCAGGTTTCTTGGTCGATTGCATCTGCCGGTAGGCGAGTTTGACGAGAACATCGGCCTCAATGTTCACTGGGGCGCCCACGCTGAGGGTGTGCAGGTTGGTGCGCCAATAAGTCAGCGGAAGAATCGCAATCGAAATTGAATCCTCGTCAATGCCGGCAATCGTGAGGCTGATACCTTCGATGGCGACGGAACCTTTATGCACCATCCACTGGCGGAGGCTTTCGGGGACTTGAACTTTCAGTGTCCAGTCGGTGGTTTCGCGATTGAATTGCGGGCTGGTTTCGGGAATCACGGGAACGAGCGACTTCATCACCCCGGTGCCGTCGACGTGGCCCTGGACAATGTGGCCGCCGAGTGGGCTTCCGGCCGCGGTTGGCAATTCGAGATTCACGCGGGCGCCGGGTTTGAGCGAGCCGAGGGAGGTGCGGTCGAGGGTCTCCTGTGCGAGGTCGGCGTGGAAGTAAGTTGGATCGACATCGAGCGCGGTGAGGCAGACGCCGGATATGCCGAGCGAGTCGCCCTCGCGGAGTCGGTTGGCGATGCCCGGCGCTTCGACCGTGATGCGGCGAACACCGCCGCGATCGGTGAGGCTGACGAGCGTCCCGGTTTGTTCGATGATGCCGGTAAACATGGTTTGATTTTAAGGGAACAGGGATTAGCAAGAGTAAACGGCGCAGTGATGGAGCTCCGAACTCGGAAAAACTCATCGGGAGTTACATAAGTGTGTGCAACAGGAACAACTGGGAGAAGAAAGCGCGAGTAAGCAGGCGAGATGCATTGTAGGTTGTTAGCGAATGCAAATACGGCCTGTATCTCTTCTTGTTTTGACCTCGGCGCTTCTGCTGGTTGTTGGAGCGCCCGCGCAAGACTTGACTTGGACGCTGCATGGCACGGTGATTGATTCGGTGACGGAGAAGCCGATTTCCGGCGCCACCGTTTATCTGGATCGTGATCCGCCGCAAAAGGGTCCTGCTTGGCAGCCGCGGCAGGATAAAGACGGCCGCGAGACGATAACCGACAGCAACGGCAAATTCGTATTTGACCGACTGAGCGGGGAGGACCACCTTCTTTATGTCGCCAAGGCAGGTTATATCTCCGCAACGGGGAATTTCCCCACGTTTTCCTCGTATGTGGTGCAACCCGATCCTTGGCACCCGAGGTCGACGTTTTTGCTGACGCCTGCGGCAACGATTGCCGGTCGCGTAACCGCGGGGCGACCATGAAAGAGATCCTGCTGACGCTGTACTCGGGCGCGGTGCAGGATGGAAGGATGGTCTGGCAACGTGGCCCTGTGGTGTCGACAGACGCCGAGGGGCGCTATAGATTTTCTGACCTTCGGGGCGGGTCGTATGTGGTGATCAGCGATTGGGTATTTGATAACGATCCTGATCCTCAGCATGGAGCCGGCTGTGGAGGTCAAAAGTTCCTGCCGCAGGCCGGTTTTCCTCCAGCAGCCAACCCCGGCGTGCTCGATTTCGCCACGGCCGAGCCGTTCAAGGTGAAGGCGGGCCAAACCCCAAACGTCGACCTTCGCTTGCCCCATCGCGAGTTTCATTCCGTGACCTGGGAACACGAAACCCTTCACCTGTCTGGTATCGACAGAATGCGCGACCGCAACGGACGAACCCTGCAGCGAGCCGTTTTTCCAGGCGCCAGGTGCGGGCGGAAGATGCCGGAGGAAATCCAACAGATCTACACAAAGCCCTATCGTCCGATCCAAAACGCCAACTCGGTGCGCGAGACGATCAATCTCCCTGACGGAACTTACACCCACATGGTTCGGTCAGGCTTCTCAAAGGATGAAGGCATAGGGAAATACATGTCGCTGTGGCTGGGCACATTTGGGCAGTTCACGGTTGCGGGCAAACCGCTGACACTTACGTATCCCGACAAGCAGCCGATGCCTCAGCCCGCGGTGCCGGTTCATGTTCATGTCGAATTCGGACCAGATCACACCCTCTGTTCAGGATTGAAGACGACTGCTTTCAGCAAGTCGGAGTATGACGATGGAAAGCCGAGCTGGCACAATCTGTGGCTTTCTCGCGCCGATCCTTTGCCTGAACTAGAGCGCCCAATCGGGATGAATCAATCGCGTGACAACAAACCGGAGTTTTACTCCCTCGAAGCCGGCAAGTATTGGGTTCATGGGGTTGAGCCCACGAACACAGGTTCCTTTGCGGATTCCACCAATACTTACATTGCATCGATCACTGCGGGTGGCGTGGACATGGCGGTGTATCCGTTGGTAGTAGGTTTCGACGGATCGGCTCCCGCTTTGGAAGTGACGCTGCGCAATGATTGCGGAATTCTGAACCTGAAATACGCCCCCCCGCAGACAACTGAGACTAGCGTGGACGAGCCGGCGTCGTTTTATGGGCTGCTGGTTCCGCAATTCTCCGCATTCGAAAATGTGCACAGCTTCAGTTTTGAGGTTGGCAGGCCACAGGAAGTTTCGATCGGCGACCTGGCGCCTGGGCATTACAAATTTTATGTTTCGCCGCGAGATCGAGGCGTGACGTTTCGCGAGCCCGAGCATATTTCCTTCGATCTTGGCCCGGGACAGGAGGTTTTGCTGAAGCCTCGGGAGCCAGTAAGTATTTCGGTTTCCGAGCCTGCAAAACAGTGAGCGACCTTAAGCGATTTAAGGATGACCGAATCTGATAGCTTCGTAGTTCAGCAGTTTCCTTGATTTCCCTGGCTTGTTTTTGGAGACTTCGATGATCGACTTGCGATCGTTTTCTGGATGTATGGTGGTGGTGTTTTGCGCGAGCGGCCTCTTTGCGCAGGATCGGCCGTATGGGCGGTCGGTGGTGGCTTCGCAATACGGCATCGTTGCCACCAGCCAGGTGGCGGCGTCGCAGGCGGGCGCACGCATTCTCGAACACGGCGGATCTGCGATTGATGCGGGGATCGCGGCGAATGCGGTGCTGAATGTGATGGAGCCTAACTCGAACGGCATGGGCGGAGACCTGTTCGCGATTTACTGGGATGCGAAGACCGGAAAGCTGTATGGGCTGAATGCAAGCGGGTGGGCTCCCAAGGCGCTGACGATCGAGCATCTGCGGCAGAAGGGCACTACGACGATGCCGCAGGAGGGCATTGACTCCGTTACGGTGCCGGGGGTGGTGGATGGATGGGCGAAGCTGCACGGGCGCTGGGGAAAGCTCAAGTGGCCTGAGCTGTTTCAACCTGCGATCTACTATGCGGACCATGGATTCCCGGTAAGCGAGATAACCGGTGATTGGTGGCGGGGAGCCACCAGGGGATTGCAGACGAATGCCGAGAGCGCGCGCGTGTTTATGCCCGGAGGCAAGGCGCCGGAGACCGGCGAGGTGTTTCGCAATCCCGATGTGGCGCATGCGTTTCAGCTGATTGCGGAACAGGGCGAGACCGCATTCTACAAGGGCGAGATTGCGAAGGCGATTTTAAAGACGTCAGATGTTCTGGGTGGAACGATGACAGCGGACGACCTGGCTTCGTATGCGGCGGAGTGGGTTGAGCCGGTGCACACTACGTATCGCGACTGGACGGTGTATGAGCTGCCACCAAACGGCGACGGAATTGCCGCGTTGGAGATGCTGAACATCATGGACCAGTTTCCGCCGGATCCCGCGGGAGCAAACAGTCCCGGTGAACTACACCACCGCATCGAGGCGATGAAGCTGGCATACGCGGATGTGAAGGCATATGACGGCGATCCGCGGTTCAGCAAGATTCCAGTGGATGAGTTGCTTTCGAAAGAGTGGGCGGCCAAGCGGGCAAAGCTGATCGACCCAGAGCATGCGAACTGTACGGTCGCGCCGGGTGCGCTGGGCAAGAGCGATACGACCTACTTCAGCGTGGTGGATCGCGAGGGAAACATTCTTTCGATCATTCAAAGCAACTACGAGAACTTCGGATCGGACATAACGGTACAGGGAATGGGCTTTGTGCTGCAGGATCGCGGCGGGCTGTTCTCAACGGATCCGAAATCGCCCAATGCGCTGGCGGGACGCAAGCGGCCATTCCACACCATCATTCCCGCGTTCATGGAAAAGGGCGATCAGCACATTGGATTCGGCATCATGGGCGGTTTGAATCAGCCGCTGGCCCATGCGCAGTTCGTGTCGGACGTTGTGGACTACCACATGAACATCCAGGCCGCGATGGAAGCTCCGCGATTCACCGATCGCCAGCAACTGGCTTGCAAGATCGTGATTGAGTCGCGCGTGGGGCTGGAAACTCTGGACACGCTGACGAAGATGGGGCATGTGCTGCAGGTACATCCCGTGTATACGTCGCAGATGGGACGCGGACAGGCGGTGCTGCACGATAGCTCAACAAAGATGAATTTCGCAGCATCGGATCCGCGCGCCGACGGAGCGGCGGTGCCGGAACAGCCGGAGTTCTGAAACACAGAGAATAGGGACCAGGGACTGGGGCCTTGGGATTAGAGAGATGCCAGTGGGGGATCGAAGAGAGCGAGTTCCTCGGGGGGTTCCTCGAATTTCGCGGCCCATTCTTTGAGGTCTGACAACTGAATTGGCGGATCTTCCATTCCTCGACGCTGAATTCCCTCGTAGAGGACTTCGAGAGGAACTGGAAGGTAGTCAAGCTCTACTGCCGCTCCGATGGCCCGGGCGCCCAACCGGAGTTGATCGCGTTCGGCTCTGGCCCATGTACCCCATTCGATGATGACCGAAACGCCGCGCGCGAGAAGATTCTGTGCGAGCTTCCATTGCAGAGACTCGATATGTTCGCGTCGCAACTCATCGTAGATGTCGAGTGAGAGTTCGGCCATCCATTCATCAGGACAAAACCGGACAGCGTTGAACCTGTTCTCGAGCTCCCTTGCACAAGTCGTCTTGCCGGAGCCGGGCAGTCCGCACACCAGGAATAATCTTGCACCAGGTAAGGGATGGCTCATGGTGGCAGTTTATGGGAATAGGCAGCAGGGGGTACAAAGCAGGCATGCCGCGTTCAGATGGAACTTCGTCACCTTGTGAGCGATCGGCACATGTCAGTTCTAGCTGTTGAGTTCGGACCAGGTGCGATCGCGGCGGGCGGTCGCTGGAGTGCTTGCTGATGAAACCTCGTCCCGGCTGAGGGATTCGAGGCTGAGTACTTCGAGCTTCTGCAACTGAAGGGCGGTGATGGGTACGTCAAAGCCCGTCGGTTCCTCGTCGAGGCGCATGTCCACTTCGGGAGTCCCCGCGAAGTACGCCGCCAGCGCAAAGGCAAGGATGGCAGCGCAGCCCGCGATGCCGCGAAGAATCCACTGGATCACTTCGGGTCCAGTGATCATGAAACTCCAGGCGAGAAAGGCGAAGGCGATCCAGAGGCCAAAGAACTCTGCGAGAAGTGCCCGTGGTCCGTCGACGGCAGGATCTTTGTCGATCCGCATCGCATTGGCGATGATCGTGCCCGCGGCGAGAACCGCGGACAGGATGCCGATCCCAAAGAAGTTGAGGACATGCTGGTACATGGTGTGATCTCCACGATCCGTGCATCCCGGGGGCACAGGCGACACCGGGACATTGGTTTGGACGTCGACTTGGAATGGAGGGTTGTCGCAGGGTGCGCGCGAAGGTGAGAGGATCACATCCATAAGCGCTGCAAACCGCTGCTATGCAGGTCTTTGCCAGGGATCGCGGAGGAGCGAGCACAGGCCGAGATCGTTCCCGTAGCGTTCGACTTCGACCTCGGCCATCTGGACAGCTTCGGGGATGCCCTTGAACGCGGGCACGGCGTCCGAGCCCATGATTTGCGGTGAGACGAAGAGGTGGACGCGATCGACCAGGCCGGCGGCGAGCAATGCAGTATTAAGGCGTGTTCCGGTCTCGGTGAGCAGAGTGAGTGTGCCTTCCGCACCGAGCTTGTCGAGGACTGCACCAAGGGAAACGCGCCCTTTATCTGGTTGCAGGATTTCAACCCGCACGCCGCGATTGCGGAGTTCGTTGGCGCGTGCTTCGTCTTTGGAAACAGTGAAGATGACGAGATCGTTCTGAACGCCGCGGATCATTTTGCAGTCGAGGGGCATGCGTAGAGCGGAATCGAGTACAACGCGCAGCAGGGGGCGGCGACGGCGCAGTCCGCTGCGATCGGTGAGCATGGGGTCGTCAGCGAGAACCGTGTCGACGCCAGTGAGTGCGGCGTCTGCTTGCCATCGCAGGGGCTGGACTGCGGCGCGCGCGGCTTCGCTGGTGATCCAGTAAGGTTCGCGCGCGGTGTGAACGCCAGGTGGAGGTGCGATGCGGCCGTCGAGGGTCATGGCGACTTTCATCAGGACAAACGGGCGCTTGTGCTGGATCCACTTCGCGAAGCCTTCGTTGATGCGGCGGGCTTCGGCTTCGCAGACGCCGAGCTTGGTTTCGAGGCCCGCTGCACGCAGCGCTTCCATGCCGTGGCCGGTGACGTTGGGATTGGGATCGCCGGTGGCAGCGACAACCCGCGCGAGTGAGGCAGCGATGAGCGCCTGGGCGCAGGGGCCGGTGCGGCCAGTGTGATTGCATGGTTCGAGGCTGACGTAGGCCGTGCCCCCGCTGATGCGGTCGGGCGCGTGCTGTTTGGCCTCGTTGAGGGCGTCGATTTCGGCGTGGTTGAGGAGATCATACTCGTGCCAGCCCTCGCCGATGACCTGTCCGGCGCGATCGAGGATCACGCAGCCCACGGCAGGGTTGGGCGAGGCGACGCCGATGCCACGGCGGGCCAGTTCGAGGGCGCGCTGCATCCAGTAGATGTCTTGTTCCGTTGTGCTCATAAGGAGGCGGCAGGAAGAAGTGTAAACGTTCAGAGAGAAGAAAGAAGTAAAGGATTCATTACAGATTATCCAAGCAGCGCGTCGACGAAGGCTTCGGGCGAGAATTCCAGCAGGTCTGACATCTGCTCGCCTACGCCTACGAAACGGACAGGCAAATTCAGTTCGCGGGCGATCGCGACGGCGATGCCTCCCTTCGCAGTGCCGTCGAGCTTGGTGAGGACGATACCGGTAACTCCGGCGGATTGTGTGAAGAGACGCGCCTGCTGCAGGCCGTTCTGGCCGGTGGTCGCGTCCATGACGAGGAGAACCTCGTGGGGTGCGCCCGGGACCAGCTTCGAGGCGGTGCGGCGCATCTTTTCGAGC
Source organism: Occallatibacter sp. (assembly GCA_036495975.1). Taxonomy (GTDB): domain Bacteria; phylum Acidobacteriota; class Terriglobia; order Terriglobales; family Acidobacteriaceae; genus Telmatobacter. The sequence continues at coordinate 131,959 of DASXLY010000038.1, forward strand.
TCGTCCATCAGACCGGCCTTGGTATGCAGGCGGCCCGCGGTGTCCACGATGAGTTCGGCAATGCTGCGCGCCTTGGCAGCGCTAGCCGCGTCGTAGAGAACGGCAGCCGGGTCGCCGCCCTGGCGGGTCTTGATCATTTCCACGCCGCTGCGGGCGGCCCAGATTTCAAGCTGTTCGATCGCCGCCGCTCGAAATGTATCCGCGGCGCAGAGGAGCGCGGATTTCTCCTGGGCGCGATACCAGGCGGCGAGTTTACCGCTGGTTGTGGTTTTGCCAGTGCCGTTTACTCCGACGAGAAAGGTCACCTTGGGCGGAGCGGGAGGATCGCTGACCGGGTGCATGGGTGCTTCGAGGATTCCACGAAGTTGCTGTTTTAGAAGCGAACGAAGCTCCTCGCCGCCGGCGATGGCTTGCTTGCGAGCGCGCTCGCGCAGAGCATCAAGGATCTCGGTCGTGGTCTGCACGCCGATGTCGCTCATGATCAGCGCGGTTTCGAGTTCCTCGAGCGAAGCCTCATCAACTTCGCGGGTCAGGGCGACGATGTCGTTGATGCGGGAGGAGAAGTTCTCGCGGGTGCGCGTAACCGCCTCGCGCATGCGCCCGAAGAAGCCCGACCTTTTCGTCGAGTCTTCTTCGCCTGCCTGGGCTTCCTGTTCTTTCTTCTTGTCCTTCGGTTCTTCGTCGTAGCCGGTAAAAAGAGTGATCATTGCGAAATGTATCCAGTCTTGAGTCTATAGGGTTTGGTGGTGCGGAGCGAATCGGCAGAAGCGGAGCTAGCGAGGTCGGTGGTGCCAGCGCAGCCAGGGAAAAACAGCAAACCAGCGAGTCAGTGCAGTTGCCGGGTGAGTGAATTGATTTGCCGGTTCATCACTTTTTGCACACTTTCGGCTTGAAGTGTCGGGAGGGGATGCGGAAGAATTTCCAAGCAGCCCGCGATATCCCAGGAACCCAACAACCGCGGGCGGAGGTCAAGGAAATCATGAGTCAGGTTCGTGTACTGGTCGGAACGAAAAAGGGCGCATTCATTCTCACGTCCGATGGCAAGCGGGACAAATGGGAGGTCAGTGGCCCGTTCTTTGCGGGTTGGGAGATCTACCACATGAAGGGTTCGCCGGTCGATCCCAACCGCATCTACACGTCTCAAACCAGCGGATGGTTCGGGCAGTTGCTGCAGGCCTCGAGCGACGGCGGCAAAACCTGGTACCAGCCCGGTGTAAAGCCCGAGGAGGCGGGTCCGCCCGCATTTCCGGCCAAGGCTTCCAATCGCTTTGTGTACGACTCGTCGGAGCAGACGGGCAAGCCGCTGACCACTCACCAGTGGTACGACGGAACGCAGAAGCCATGGGAGTTCAAGCGGGTGTGGCACATTGAGCCTTCGCTGACCGATCCGAACACCGTGTATGCCGGCGTGGAGGATGCAGCGATCTTTCGTTCAACGGACGGTGGCGGCAGCTGGCACGAGATGCCGGGACTGCGCGGGCATGGCACCGGACCCGATTGGCAGCCGGGCGCGGGCGGCATGTGCCTGCACTCCATCATTCTCGATCCCAGCGATCCCGAGCGGATGTACATTGCCATTTCGGCAGCGGGGGCGTTTCGCACCGACGATGGCGGCAAGTCGTGGAAGCCGATCAACAAGGGGCTCTACTCGAAGTACATTCCCAACCCCACGGCAGAGGTGGGGCACTGCGTGCACCACATCGCCATGAGTCCTGCGCGGCCTGGCACGCTCTTCATGCAGAAGCATTGGGACGTTATGCGATCCGATGACTCGGGTGACAACTGGACGAAGATAAGCGGCAACCTGCCTACGGATTTCGGCTTTGTGATAGATGTGAATTCGAATGAGCCGGAGACCATTTACGTGGTGCCCATCAAGAGCGATTCCGAGCATTTCCCCATTGACGGCAAACTGCGCGTTTATCGCAGCAAAAGCGGCGGCAACGAGTGGGAGGAGCTGAGCAAGGGGCTGCCGGAGAAGGATTGCTACGTGAACGTGCTGCGCGATGCAATGGCCGTGGACAAGCTGGATGAGTGCGGCGTGTACTTCGGTACCACCGGCGGGCAGGTGTATGTTTCGCCAGATGGAGGCGACTCGTGGAAACCGATTGTGCACGATCTGCCGGGCGTGCTGTCGGTTGAAGTGCAGACCATCGCATAAACCCATCGAGCATGAAAAAACCGGGTGCCCCAGGTCTGGGTTTTCAGACCTGGGAAACCTCGAACTCTGAACTACCTCGGACCCATTCTGAATGCCCGTCCACACGATTCGAATCCAGATTCCCTATCATTTGCGCAATCTCGCGCATGTAGACGGCGATGTGACGATTGACGTGGCCGCGCCAGTGACCATCGCGTCCGTTCTGGATGCGCTGGAAACGCGGTATCCGATGCTTTCCGGCACTATCCGCGAGCACGACACGCTTAAGCGGCGTCCGTTTCTGCGCTTCTTTGCGTGCGAAGAGGATTTGACTCACGACCCGACCGACAAGCCTCTGCCGGAGGCGGTGGTGCAGGGCAAGGAGCCATTCCTGATTATCGGGGCGATTGCGGGGGGACTCGACGACTAGTGCTCGCCCTTGCCGGGGCGGAGCATCAACTCCCGGATGGCTTCGTGCGGGTCCTTGCCTTCTTCGAGGATCAGCGCCATCTGTTCGGTGATGGGCATTTCGATCTCGTGCACGCGGGCGAGGCCGAGCGCAGCGCGCGTGGTCAACACTCCTTCAGCAACCTTGCCGCCGAGGCTCTCGAGGATTTCAGGGAGCTTGCGGCCCTCGCCGAGCGCCTGCCCCACAGTGCGGTTGCGCGAGAGCGAACCGGTGCAGGTGAGGACGAGATCTCCGACTCCGCTTAATCCGCCAAGTGTCTCCCGCCGGCCGCCGCAAGCCACGGCGAGGCGCGTAATCTCCGCGATTCCACGGGTAATCAAAGCAGCCGTGGAGTTGTGGCCGAGCCCCATGCCGACGGCGACGCCCGCAGCGATGGCGATCACGTTCTTCAACGCGCCGCCCAGCTCCACCCCGATCACGTCAGTCGAGGTGTAGAGGCGCAGAGTTTCCGAACTGAATTCCTGCTGAATGAATTTTGCGATCTGATGATCGCTGAAGGCGATGGTGACGGCAGTGGGTTGCCCCTGGGCAACTTCGATGGCAAAGCTGGGGCCGGAGAGGGCACCGATTGAGACTAGGATTTTGGCCGGCTCCAGCACCTCGGAGACGACCTGGGTCATGCGCAGATGGGTGTTCTTCTCCACGCCCTTGGTCGCGCTCAGAACGAATTGGCCATTGTGAAGATGGCCTTTGACCCGTTGCAACGTGGGGCGCAGGAACTCCGAGGGAATGACAGACACGATGATTTCGGCGGTCGCGATCGGAGCCATATCTGCCGTTACGGTCAGATGCGTAGGTAGAGGGAATCCGGGCAGGAAGAGTGTGTTTTCGCGCGCGCCGTCGATCTGGCGAGCCTCGTCTTCACTGTGCGCCCATAATGTAACTTCGTGACCGGCGCGGCGGCAGAGAGAAAGCGCAATCGCGGTCCCCCATGCGCCCGCTCCGAGAACTACGATGCGACTCATGCGGGCTTCCTTTCGTGCGAGCGCCCGCCGAAGCGATGTTCAGTACCGGTCGCGAGGCGGCGAATGTTCTGATGGTGTTTCACGATGATCAACAGGGAAACGATGATTTGCGCCGCGATGAAAGGTGCGGGCCTGTCGCCGCGGACCAGGAACCAGGCGAAGACCGGAAAGCTGGCGGCAGAGAGAATCGAGGCAAGCGAGACATAGCGGGTCACCAGGAGGACGACGAAGAAAAGTGTGATGGCGGCGAGCGCTGCCCAGGGAGCGGCAACCAGGAAGACACCGAAGCCGGTTGCAACGCCCTTGCCACCTCGGAACCCGAGCCAGACCGGAAACATGTGTCCCAGCACCGCGGCCACTGCAGCGAGCGCCTCGATGTCGCGCGGCGGAACGGCTGGCGCGAATTGCGGCGCGATCCAGCCGGCAATCAGAACCGGCGCAGCGCCTTTCAGGACGTCGAGAAGGAAGGTGGCCGCGCCCAATCCTTTGCCGCCGGAACGCAGTACATTGGTCGCGCCGATATTGCCGCTGCCGACCGATCGAATGTCTTCGTGGCGAAAGAGCCTGACCAGCAGGTAGCCCGTCGGGACGGACCCCAGCAAATAGGCAAGTACCACAATAAGAATTCCTGCGAGGAGCATGACCAAACAGAGTTTAGCAGGAAAGGGCAGTAAGAAATGAGACGACCATTTCTAGATATATTCGTCGGCGGAGGGACCGTAAATCGCAGGCACTTTTGACTCGAGCATGCGCAGGTAAACGGTGAGCTGGCCGCGATGATGCGCGAGGTGACTGAAAACGGCGTCCGCGATCATGATGCTGCGTGCCTGTTCCGAAACTGCTTTACCGCCTATCTTGAATGCCCATGGCAGGGCGAGGTGTTCGTCCGTGGTGGATTGCAAGGCGCGTTTTGCGTTTGCCAAGGAGCTTTCGAGGCTGGCAATGAGATCGGCCTTGGTGGTAACGACCCGGGGCCGGAAGCCTGCGGAATCGGCCGCGTCCAGATTCAACTCATCGCGATCGATCATGAGCGCGATCCAGCCAGGCATGCTCGCGACCAGTGCAGCGAGGTATCCAAATTCCATGGAACGCGGGTGCGGTTTGAAGTCGTTATGTCCTTCGGGAACGCGCTCGACGGCTTTGCGCGTGGAGACGGCTTCGCGTTCCAGTTGGGCGAGGAAGTAGTCCTTGAGGATCATTGAATCTCCTTGGTTCTGCACCAGGTTCTTCGGTTACCGGGCTGCGCATTGGTCCAGTTCGAGGATGCGCGAAGCATCGCCAAACTTGAAGAGCGCGTACCACGCTTCGAGGGATGATTCGCCGTAGAGGTCGAGTGCGCGAAAGATCTCGCGGGCAAACTCGAGCGGCGCGGTACCCGACGCGGTGATGACGCCTTCATCAGTGATGGCTGGAACATCGCAGTAGAACTTGCTGCCGCGATACCTGGTTGCAGCGAGATACTCACGGCTGTTGCTGGTGTGGTGAAAATCGTCAAGCATGCCGGCGCATGCCAGGGCCAGGGTTGCACCGCAGATCGCCGCGATGGGAACACCCTCGATGAAGAAGACTCGCGCCAATTCAATAGCTTCGCGGTTGCCGCCCGATTCCCACGCATCGCCGCCGGGGAGAATCAGCATTGCGGCTTCATCGGGTTCGACCTCAGACAGGCTGATGTCTGGCACAATGCGAAGGCCTCCCATGGTGGTGACGGGCTGCCGGGTTGCACCTACCGTGACGACGCGGTATCTGCCCGGATGCTGCTGAAAACGGGGATTGTTGATTCCGGCGATGGCGAACGAGGCTTCCCAGTCCGCCATGGAGTCAAAGACGTATAGATAAACATTGCGGCCGACCATCCGCGGTTACCTCCTCCTGACAAAATCATCATCGCAAACCAAATATGACAAGCACTGTCATATATCCTCAGAGAAAATAGGATTTGTTGAGGAAAACTTCCCGCAGATGAAAGCCGATCGATTGATGTCAGTGCTGCTGCTGCTCCAGGCCCGCGGCCAGGTCACGGAACGCGAGCTTGCCGAACAACTCGAAGTCTCGCAGCGCACCATTCATCGCGATCTCGAGGCGCTCAGTGCGGCGCGCATTCCGGTTTCGGCAGTTCGGGGTGCGCAAGGCGGATGGCAGCTGGAAAAGGGCTGGCGGACCCAAGTCCCCAGTCTGGACGAGTCGGAACTGCGTGCGTTGCTGATGGCACAGCCGCGCACCCTCGGCAATCCGCGGATGGCTGCTGCGGCACAGAGCGCGTTGAACAAGCTGATGGCCGCCATGCCGGAGCCAATGAAGGCGCAGGCGGCGCACATGCAGCAGCGGCTGCATGTCGATCCCACGGGATGGCGCGATACCGGCGAGGACCTCTCCATGCTTTCGCTGGTGCAGGACGCGGTGGCACGCGATTGCAAGCTGACCTTCGACTACACCCGCGCTGACGGAGAAAAATCGAGCCGGACGGTGGAACCGCTGGGCCTGGTTTCGAAGGGACTGAATTGGTATCTCGTCGCGAAAACCGGAAATGGCATGCGGACATTCCGGGTATCGCGCATGCAGCGGGTCACGGTCCTGGTCGTTAAGTTCGAGCGACCGGCGCGGTTCGACCTGGTTGCACACTGGCAGGCTTCAACGGCGGAACTGGACCGCAAGCGGGCGAGCTTCCAGACAGTGCTTTCGCTGACGCCGGATTCGGCGCGGCGCATTCACACCTGGTGCGTTACGCGGCCGGGCAACTCCGAGCAGGCAAGAAGATCGGGCGAGGGACGAACGGCGCTGCAGGTGGATTTCGATGATGAACACCAGGCCCGATTCTTTGTGCTCGGTCTCGGCTCCAGTGTCCGGGTCCTCGAACCCGAGCCGCTGAGGATGTGGATTCAAACCCAGGCGCAGGAGATGGCGGCGGCCTGTTCGCCGGAGTGAAGAAAATCGCGCGCCAGAGAATATGTGCCCGGGGTATACTTCATCCCTCCCCTGACCCCTGGTGAAGCTCCTTGAAAGGACGGAATCCATGCCCAGTTATCTCGTACAGGTCGCCTACAACTCTGAAGCGACAGCTGCACTGGTGAAGAAGCCGCACGATCGCAGCGCGGTGGTTGGCAAGGCGATTGAAAAGCTCGGTGGAACTCTCAAAGGCGCGTGGTTGTCGTTTGGCGATTACGACACCATCGTCATTGTTGATATGCCCGACAACGTCAGCGCCGCAGCCTTCGCGATGTCCATCAGCGCAGGAGGTTCGTGCAAAACCGTGAAGACCACGCCGCTGCTTTCGGTGGACGAAGGAATTGCCGCGATGAAGAAGGCGGGCGGCTCAGGATACAAGCCAGTTTCAAAGTAGTTCTGGATGATTGTGGCCGGCGAAATCGAAGAAGAGCATTTCGTCGGCCGCAGCCCCTTTGCGTCCATCACAGTTCGTACCGCTGCCCAAAACCGCGCATCGGCGAGCACGAGTCCAAAACCCAAGCAGAGACAACTGCGAGTTTCTCCACTCCGGTCGAAATGAGAAGTGTGATAGTGGCGGGCATCAGTCCACCATCAACTCGCCGGGCAGGATCGGTCGCGTGCGGGGCAGTCTGCCGTTGTAGGCAGCGGAACCCATTAATGCGAGCAGGCTGGCGTAGATCACGAGTTTCACGAAGCTTCCGGCACGCGTGAGTGGCAGCGTCTTCCACAAGATGAGCAGGACAGTCTGCGATATAGTGACTGCCCACACCGAGCCGTAAAAATAGCGGCGCTCTATACCTTCCTGCTTGGTCGATTTGCCGACGCGTGGCAGTTTTCCGAACGCGCCCAGCAACAAGATCAGGATACAAAGCGGGAAGTAGACGTACTGATAGAGCTGCTTCATGGTCCACACCCCCGTGATGACAGCGATGACCAGCCCGGCGAGGTTGAGCAGCGCGAAATTCAGCACGGCGTTCCACGCGAAGGTGTAGCAGACTTTGCGGTAGAGTGGATTGGGCCGGTCTTCATCGAAGCGAAGGATGTAAGGCGCGGGTTCGCAGCCGGGCAGTTGGCCGAAAAGGGCGGCGGTTCCGGTGCCGATCAGCACCAGCGCCAGCCACGCGCCGTTGGCCTTGCTGAACCCGTGGGCGAAGAGGCTAAAGACGAGTGGGCCGGGCGCCAGAAAAAAGACCCAGATCCAGATGGGCCAATGCAGGACCCGGTAATAGTGCTTGTTGCGGGTGCGCATTTTGCGGGCATCCGCATATTCCACCCTGCCGCTGTATCGCATAGGCGCAGTTTTTCAGACCGGATGCGCATGGGTCAATTCGACGGTGTTGCAGCGGCGCAGCCCGGCTTGTCCTTTCTCGAAGAGCGAACCCTAAGCTTTTGCGGCTCGACGTTCGCGCCCGCTCAACAGGTAAATGGCGGCGCGCAATTCGAGCAGAGGATCCGCCGAAGGTTCAATGCCTTCGACGCGCGGTATGGGATCGAAGATGATTTGCTTCTGCTGCGCGACGCTGTCTTCGAGCACGTTGGTCAGTTCGATGGTGCCGAAGTCGACGAGTTGGCGGCTATCGGGCCAGTGGATGGTCGCATCGTCGGTCACATCTTCCGGCCCAGCTACCTGCACCTGGATCTTGAAGCGGATCGGCCCTTGCTTCACTCGCTGTACAAGCTCCTCATAGTGATGGTCGGAGCGAAGATTTGCGACGTCCTTATCGCTGAGGTAATCATTGCCGGCTTCGGGGACAATGCGGTATCGGCCGTAATGGCTCTCACCCTGCGCATTGGTGAAATTGAAAGCGGTGACCCCGAAGTAGGTCTCGCGCGCCAGGCTTGAGGGAAACGGCTTCGGTGTCTGCACGAATCGCAGCGCCGCGGGATGGGACGCGAGAAACTTCTCGATCGGCTTGGGCGAAGGAACTTCGGGGCCGCTCGCGCCGGCAGCTTTCAGGAACTCCAGAAACTCTGCGCCGTCGCGGGTAGGGAAGCCGTCAGTAGAGTGGGCGACGATGTCGGTATGGACGTGTTCGGCGAGGTTGAAGCGGATCGCCAGCCCACGCGGATTGGCATCTGGGGCATTGTCCGGCATGTCAGGAAGACCGGTGGAGTTGGAAAATCTCACCGTCACAGGAGTCGACTCGCGCGTGATGTGCGGAGCATTAGTCAGCGAAGAGGCACTGCCAGCAGGCTTGAAGGTTCCCTGCAGCATCAAGCCCTTGGCGTGAGCAGGGCGGAATCCGGGATGAGGTCCGAAGATTTTGTGAAGTTGGGCCAGCAGATCAGTAGCGAGAGCGACAACGCGTTCATCTTGCGGCAGCGGCATGGGGAAGTCTCCGATTCGTGACTGGATAATGTGAGGACCGTCTAGAGAAGATTAGCGATCCACCCAGCAGAATTTGTGAAATCTGCAGAAAAAATGGTAACTCAGCGCTGCTTCGCTCCGCGCAAGCCGGAGTGTTACACCAGCAGCAAAGCAGGCTACATCAGTTTGCGGCGGACAAGGTCGAGAGCCTGCTGGCTGGCCCACTCGCGGATGCGGTTGCGGTCGCCACGGAAGTTGCGCTCGAAGGAGTCAGTGCTCTGGGCATCGCTGACTGCGATGTATACGCGGCCGACCGGCTTGGTTTCGGTCGCGCCGGTGGGCCCGGCGATCCCCGTGATACCAAGACCTAAAGTTGCGCCGGTTTTTTTGCGGATTCCGTCGGCAAGCGCCGAGGCCACTTCCGCCGAGACTGCTCCATGTTTTTCAATCAGGTCGGCCGGAACATCGGCAAACGCTGTTTTCATTTCGTTGGAGTAGACCACGACACCGCCAAGGAATGATCGCGAACTGCCGGGCACCGAGGTGATCCGCTGCGCGATGAGACCGCCGGTACAGCTTTCGGCCACTGCCACCGTCGCCTGCCGTAGTCCCAGGTAGTAGAGCACGATCTGCTCGAGCGATTCGCCCTCGGCTGAATACATCCAATCGTCGAGCGCTTCTTCCAGCTTGGTGGCCAACTCTTCAACGCGCTGTTCAGCCAGGTCCTTGTTTGCCTTGGTGCAAATGAGGGTGAGCTGGATGTCGCCAGCGTGGGCAAGGATGGTCGTCTCCACATCGGTGTACGTGGTGTAGATGGGCGCCAGCAGCTTGTCGGCCTGCGATTCGGGGATCATCGCGGCTTTCAGCGTGCGCTTCGCCAGGTGTCGCACTGGTACGATCTGGCGCAGACGTGGCAGGCATTCCTCGTCGAACAGCGGCTTGCACTCATGCGGCGGACCGGGGATAAGCATCACGATCTTGCGATACCCGCCATACATGGTTTCGATCCATTGGCCGGGTGCGCTGCCATTGGGATTGGTGAGGAACGCGGCCCCTTCAATCAAGTCGGCCTGCTTGAGGTTGTTTTCGGGCATGGTGATGCGCCAGGTGGCGGCCCGGGCATGGAGCGCGGCAACCTGTTGCGCGTCGCGTTTCAGCCGGATCGAGAGCGATTCGGCAACGGCTTCGCGGGTGAGATCGTCTTCGGTGGGGCCAAGGCCGCCCATCAGGATCACGATGTCGGCACGGCCCAGCGCCGTTTTGATCACGCTGACGAGATCTTTCTGGCGATCGCCGACAATAGTTTTGAACGACACCGTGACGCCGAGCTCGTTGAGCTTGTCGGTGAGGTAAAGGGAATTGGTGTCCTGGCGGAAAGGCGTCAGCATTTCAGAGCCGACTGCGATGATCTCGGATTTCATAGAAGCAGGGATCAGGGGTCAGCGATCTAAGATCAGTGGCCTGCTGATACTTTCTCTTAACAGCTTACGCGATTTATGCGGTGGTCACAGGCAACGAGGAATGCGGACTGGCTAACAGCCAGGATCTGATAGCTTTCGGCTAAAACAGATTCATTCCTTCCACTCCCAGGTCCACATCATAAACGGCATCGTTGTCGGCAACCACCGTTGACCCAAGAGGGGAAAAGGCCACGCCGACCAGGTTTGCTCCAGCCACCACGAGGCTGGCTTCTCCAGCGGACGTAATGCGCGCCAGACCACGCCGGCCGTGAAAGCTCGCTGTCACGTAAATATCGCCGTTGGAAGCGATGGCCAAGCCCTGCGGACGCCCCAGGCCCCGGTACCAGACGCGGGGTTCCCCATGAGTATTGATGGCCCAGACGGCATCGTTCGACGAGAGCGTGGGACCGGTGACGAAGAGTGTGCCTTCAGAATCGACTGCGATGTGATACGCCGAGACGCTGGGCTCCAGCGTGGCATAGACGAAAATCTTGCGTTGCGGATCGATCTTGAAGATGGTTCCGCTGCGATCGCCCACGAAGAGATTTCCAGAGGAATCGAAAGCAGTGCCGGTGGCAACACCCATTCCCTCGGCATAGAGGGTGGATTCGCCGGCTCCGTCGATGCGATACACATTGCCCTCGGCACGCGAGGTGACAAAGAGGTCTCCCTCGGGACTAAAGGCCAGACCCGTTGCATTGAGAATGCCGGTAACGAACGGAGTGCCGCGGCCGTCGGGGCTTACGCGGACTACGGAGACAGGAGTCTGCTTTCCGCGTTGGCCGGAGATGGTGGCGTAGATCATGCCGGAGCGGCTCACGGCGGGACTGGTGACTGGATGCAAGCCGCTGGAGAGTTCACGCGCAACCTGTAAGGGCGCCCCATTGCTGACGCCGCCGGGAGTGCGTACCTCCACCAGCCCGGAGGCCGCGTTTTCAGGGACACGAAAGGCAACGCGTCCCGGACGGCTCATCAACACCATGGCCGATTGGGTGCCGACTACCACCACCGGCATTCCATGCGGGTGGGGACCGAGATTTACGCCGGCCAGTTCCACCTCGCCGCGGGGCAACGAAGCAGACGGAAGAACCTCATCGATGTGGGGTTCAGGCGTCATCTCCTCACGGCCGGATTGATTACGAGTTCGCGGCACTTCAAAACCTCAGTGAATCCAATAGCGGAGCAGCGACGCCACACCCAAAGCATACAGCCCGGCAGCGACGTCGTCGAAGACGATGCCCCAGCCTTCAGGCAGCCCTTCCAACTGGCGCGCCGGGAAGGGTTTGGTGATATCAAACAGGCGAAACAGGATGAGTGCAATCACTCCATGACGCCAGTCCGCGGCGCTCCAGAGAAGGGCGATCCACTGGCCGGCAACTTCATCAACGACAACGAACCCGGGATCGTGGCGCCCGCTTTCCCGGGCAGCGATGGTAGCCGCAGGAACGCCCAAAGCGATGGATAAGATAATTCCGACAAATAATAGAAATAAAAGCGTTTGCGGGGACGCATGAAAGCCGATGCCCGCCAGGGCCCACAGCAGCAAGGCGGCAACAGATCCCCAGGTGCCCGGGCCGGGTTTGCCGAGACCGGCGCCGAAGAACGTTGCGATCGTCCACGCCCAGATCGTCTTTTTCGTCGTGATGGCCGGCGGTGGAACAGTGGTCGAGCTATTCGTCGTCACGATTCCCGCCTTGTCTTCCCACTTCGCCCAGATCTTCGAGGACCTCGGGATCGAGCACCGGCGAACTAATCTTGTACACTCCCGTTGCCCACTTGCCCAGATCGATCTTGCGGCAGCGGTCACTGCAGAATGGGAAGTCCTCGGCCTTGGGCGTGACGAGCATGCCGCAAGTGGGGCAATGAAGCAATTTTGCGGATTTTTTCTTCTGTGCCATTGGAAACTGCGATTCAACTCTCCGATAGATATGCTAACGCTCCGGATCAGATGCTGCCGGGACGAGGACTGTTGTCAGTCTGCGAACTTGGGGCGGCGAACCAGCACAGCAACGCCCGTTGACCACGAGATGGGAACCATGGAAAAGCGCGGGTCGGCGCTCAGGCGGTACATCAGGATGTCCACTCTTCCGCCGTGACCTTCAGGCCAGTTGGGCTGCGGCAGCAGATCGTCGATGACGTAGAAACCGCCGTGCTTGACTAGCTTCAGGGTCTCGTCGAGTACCTCGAATTTGCCGGGCATCGCATCCGCAAAGATGAGGTCGAATATCTTTTCGGGCTGGCGGCGAAGGAAGGTTGCGCCGTCTTCGAGGATGAGGTTCAGGCGCGAATCGGATCCCAGCACATCCCGCGCCACGCCCTGCATGCGCTCGTCGGTTTCCACGCTGGACAGGGTCGACGTGTCGTCCATGCCGGAGAGCAGCCACGCTGTTCCAATGCCAGTGCCAGTACCCAGTTCGAGCAGCTTTCCTCCAGGCTTGGATGCGGCAAGAACCTGCAGCAGAGCACCGGTGTGTTCCTCAGATGCCATGTCGAACTGCAACTCTTTGGTCCGGGCAATGAGCGTGGGCAGCTGGTGCGGCCAGTGCATGCATGGTTTGTCGAGCATATGGAATTCGGCTTAGCCCTGCGCGGTCGCGAGCGGTCCGGAGAGGATGCGTGTGACGAGGTCGTAGTCATGTGCCTCAGTGATCTCGGCGCGATAGAACCTGCCGGCCTCGAGTGCAGGCAGATCGCCGAAATCGTTGATGAACACCTTGCCGTCGATCTCGGGCGCGTGAAACTCGGTGCGGGCTTCCCATAGCAGCGGTGTCTCTTCGCTTTCGCCTTCGGCGAGAAGGACGAGCTGGCGGCCGACCCACTGCTGTTTGGCGTCGCGTGAGATTTTCTGCTGCAGCTTCATGAGGCGGCGCTGTCGTGCCGCGATGGTGCGTTTCGGAACCTTGGTGTCGAGGGCGTGCGCCTTCGAACCTTCCTCGTCGGAGTAGTTGAAGACGCCGAGCCAATCGAACTTTGCTTCGGTGATGAACTGCTCCAGAACTTCAAAATCGCGGGGCGACTCGCCGGGGAAGCCAACGATGAACGAGGTGCGCAGCGCGATACCGGGGACAGCGGCGCGGACCTTCTCGATCGTCTTGAGGAAGATGTCGGCGCCGGCGCCGCGCTTCATGCGCTTGAGCACATCGGGTGAGGCGTGCTGCAACGGGACGTCGAGGTACTTGCAGATGTTGTCGTGCTTCGCGATGGTTTCGAGCAGCTTGCCGGTGATGCGGTTCGGGTAAGCGTAAAGGAACCGCAGCCAGCGCAGGCCTTCGATTCTTGCCAACTCGTCAAGCAGCGCTGCTAATCCGTCCTTGAGGCCAAGGTCTTCGCCGTAACAGGTGGTGTCCTGTCCGATGAGGGTAATCTCGTGCACGCCGCTTGCAACCAGTTTCTGCGCTTCGGCGACGACGGATTCGAACCGCCGTGAGCGGAACTTGCCACGCAGGTTGGGAATCACGCAGAAGGTACAGGGATGATCGCATCCTTCGGCAATTTTGATGTAGGCAGACGTACGGCCGGTGGAGATCAGGCGGGGCGTGTCTTCGGTGTAGAGATAGGTAGGCAGCATGTGCGATGCGCCCTGCCACTCATCGCGACTGAAGCGGCCTTGGCTTTCGCGCAGATCGCCTTCAGCGCGGGAACCCGGCAAGTCGGCAGAATTTTTGAAGGGTACGGGCTTCAGCCCGTACGTTTCGCTTGCTCCAAAAGCCCCGGTGGCTTTAGCCCCTGAGGGGACCTTGTGGGTTCCCGCACCGGCTTCGCGCCCTCCACGAATTTCAGCCGATCCATTGCCGCTCAGGATATTGAAGGGCGAAAGCGTGGTGGCCGGCCGCGCGATCCCCGCCGCCTCCAGAATCGACTCAAGTTCGCCGGTGCCGACCACGGCGTCAACTTCGGGAATGCTTTTGCGAATCTCGTCGCGGTAGCGCTCCACGAGGCACCCGGCGACGATCAGCTTCTTGGCGTGGCCCTCGGTTTTGTAGCGAGCCATTTCGAGGATGGTGTCGACTGACTCCTGCTTGGCGGTGTCGATGAAACTGCAGGTATTAACGACAAGGATATCGGCCTCTTCAGGGCGAGAGGTCAGGCGCGCGCCACCGCGGTCGAGTATCCCCATCATGACTTCGGAGTCGACCAGGTTTTTGGGGCAGCCTAACGAAACAAAGCCCACGGTGGGAGCCGTGGGTTGGGAAGATTTGCTCACATGTCTATTGTACCCGGATGCGGTTTTCACAACAGAATTTGGTCGTTTTCGAGCGAAAACTGCCGGGAAGGCTGGGGAGCCCTCGTGGAAAGACTCCTTGGAACTCAGAAACTCACTTTTTTGCCGTTTTGAGGGGAATGCCCGCTGCGGTTAGAACCCCTTTCGCATCAGCGGTAAACTCTCCTGCGGGCTCCAGTTCCAGGTATCTCTGATATGCCTCGGCACAGCCGGCAGGAAGAACCATTTTCTGGGTTTTCGGATCGAGGATGGCTTTGCCAACAAGGGCTTGAGCCTTGAAGTAATAGAGAATCGCGCGACCCGGATCGAGCGCAATGGCTTTGTCGGCCGCGGCGAGTTGTGCATCGGCGTTGCCCACCTGGAAGTAGAGGATCGTCTCGTTCCTAAGGTAATGGGCCGCGTCGGCGGGGTAAATTTTCACAGCGGAATCGAATGCGGCCTGCGCTTCGGGTATCTTGCCTTGCCGAATGTAGGCTTCACCGAGACTTGCATAGCAAGAGCCTTGCAACTCGGGTGGCCGTTTCTGCCCGCTGTTTATGGTGTGGCCCACGTTATTACCCGTGGCCCGCGTGGCAGACGGGGCAACACCCTTACCGCTGACATCCTGGTAGAAGTCTTCTGCGTGTTGGCGTTTGATGGCGGCTGGGTCGATTCCGAGCGCGATTTTGAAATCGCTCTCCGCTTCGGCGTATTTTTTCAATCCAAGTTGGGCCAAACCTAGCTCGGCCCACGGAACGACCAGGTCGGGTTGCGATGCTGTTACCTTCAGCATCAAGGTTTCTGCGTCGGCAAAATGTTGATCCTTGGTGGCGGTGCGCGCCGCAACAACAGCTGCATTTACATTCTCAACAGAGCCGGATTCGGGCGTGTTTTGTCCTGCCGCAAACGCAAATAAGGAGGAATTCACGGCAAGAACAAAGGCAATGCCTGCCAACGACGATCCATTCATCTTCTAGCCTCCGGGAACTGCTGATTGGGACTACACATTGTTGAGATTTCTGTAGATGTCCTCGATGTTTCCGTTGACTAAATCCTGCAGCAGAGGCATCGCGGCGAAGCGGGGAAGTCCGGCAGCCATGGACTTGATCGCATGTGCTCCATAGCCATTTGAGTCCAGCGATTTGAGCGATGCCGGGGTAATCTGCTTCTGCATCGCAGCGGCGCTCGTGCAGTGTTCGTGACCGTGGGCGTGGACGTGCTGGTGCTCTTCTATCGGGACATCCTCCCTGCAGAAACTCACGGCTGGAGCATGCGGAAACCATTCTCCATTGGCGGTGCGACTTGCGCAATCGTGAATCCGATCGTTTGGCCGTCGGCGAAAAGATATTCCTGTGGCAGAGTGATAAAATCAATCAGTGCCGGGTCCTACGCGACGTAATCCCGCCAATCCCGCCAGGTCCGGAAGGAAGCAACGGTAACGGGCTAGTACGGGCGCAGTAGGTCACCCGGTACTTTTTTAACGTCTTCATTCGATTTGTCTGTCAGCACGGTGCCCCGATTTTCTAGAACCGAGAGTGTGCCGCAAGGAGAAATAAATTGAGCCTTACCGTTCGTCCTGTGGTGGGCCAGCGCGCAAAGATTACAGCGCTCGGGACCTACGTTCCTCCTCAAGTTCTGACCAATCAAGATCTCGAAAAAATGGTGGATACCAACGACCAGTGGATTATGGAACGGACGGGTATCAAGGAGCGGCACGTGCTGGCCAAGGGGCTGGGCGTGAGCGACATGTGCACCGAGGCAGCAAAGAGGTGCCTTGCGGCGCGCGGAATTGCGGCCACCGAGGTCGAGGTGATTATTGTTGGCACGGTGACGCCGGATATGATGTTCCCCTCGACGGCGTGCCTGGTGCAGAACAAGATTGGGGCCAAAGGTGCGTGGGGATTTGACGTTTCAGGCGGGTGCTCGGGCTTTGTTTATGCGCTGCAGGCAGGCGTGAAGATGGTGGAGAGCGGCGCGCACAAGAAAGTTCTTGTTTGCGGTGCGGATGCGAATACCCGCATGACCGATTACACAGACCGCACCACTTGCGTACTGTTCGGCGACGGCGGCGGAGCAGTGCTGATTGAGCCGGCAGCTGAGGGCGAGATCGGATTCATCGACTACGAGAATGAGATTGACGGATCGGGAGGCGTGAGCCTGAATCTTAAGGGAGGCGGAAGCCTGAATCCCTCGAGCCACGAGACCGTGGACAAGAAGATGCACTACATCTACCAGGATGGCCCGGCGGTTTACAAATTTGCGGTGCGCAAGATGGCCGAGGCCACGGCGAAGCTGCTGGCGCGCAACGGCGTGACTGGCACGGATCTGGGCTGCTTTATTCCTCACCAGGCGAACAAGCGAATTATTACGGCGACCGCGGACCGGCTCGGGATGGATCCGGAGCGGGTGATTATCAATATCGAAAAATATGGCAATACTTCGGCGGGCACTATTCCGCTGGCGATGGAGACAGCCATTGAGCAGGGCAAGATGAAAAAGGGTGACCTGGTGCTGCTGGCCGCGGTGGGAGCGGGATTTACCGTGGGGGCCACATTGCTGCGGTGGGAGATTTGATGAGGCAGCGCGCGGGTTCGCAATTCAGCAAGTTTGATGTGCGCGTGAGTTTGTGCTTTGCATTATAGCTTCAGTTGGATTGAGGCTGGCAATGGCCGTCAGGATTTCACTTCTTCCCTGTGGATTTGCATGTTTCGGAGATTGGCTTATACTGTGTCCCTCTAACCCGGAGATTGATGGCCGGTGGTTTGATCCGGCATCCGGGGGGCACGAGAACCAGCGACGTGGAGCCTGTTGCCGCGTCAATTGGACAAAACAGCGAACGTGAAATCTAAGGACTCTCCGGTTTGGAGAGCGAGCAGCGGAGGCTAACCATGGAAGTGGAGTTCACCGCCCGGCAAGTGAAGATTTCGAAGGCACTGCGAGCGTATGCCGAGGAGGGGATGGAGCGGATCGGCCGCATCCTGGGCAGGAGCGCGCAAGCCAGCATCACGTTCAGCGCACAGCGACATGTGCAGATTGTTGAATTGAAGG
>DASXLY010000039.1:0-1868 GCA_036495975.1 Occallatibacter sp.
CTCAATCACCTCGATGATTTCGCGTACATCGGCGCCTTCTCTTCCGCCGTTCCCGACCAGGCTGACTTCGATCAGGTCTTCCCCAATCTCGCCTCAGAAGTGAAGAGCAGCGACCGCCTCAAGCTATTGTGGGTCGCCTGCGGCACAGACGATCACCTCATCACATCCAATCGCGCCTTCACCGCATGGCTCAAGCAGCAACAGATTCCGGTGACCGTCATCGAGACCCCAGGCCGCCACACCTGGATGGTCTGGCGCAACAATCTCATCAACTTCACACCACTGCTCTTTCAGAAGTGAGGCCATCCGCCGGATGCTCTCGAACCGATCGATACCCCGCGCCACGGTCATTCCGGTTCTCGCGTATCCGGATGTGAATCAGGCTGCGGACTGGCTATGCGCTGCATTCGGATTTCGCGTGCGTCTGCGCATCGATAGTCACCGCGTGCAGTTGAACATCGGAGATGGTGCGGTGATCGTGAGAGAAATGCGCCCGAACGAGGCCAACACAGTTTTAGGCACGGGACACTCGGTCATGGTTCGTGTCGAGGATGCAGACGCCCACTCGAAATGCGCCAGGGACCACGGCGCGCGGATCACGCAAGAGCCCGTCTCTTACCCATACGGCGAGCGGCAATACAACGCCGAAGATCTCCCCGGCCACTCGTGGACTTTTTCGCAGTCAGTCGCGGATGTGCATCCCCAGGAGTGGGGCGGCACCGCAGAGCAACTGTAATCCTACTGACCGCCTGCCGCGACTAAACGGAAAGTGAGCGAGCCCTTTGTAACCGCCGCCAGATCAGATATGGCAGTACCGTAGCTAAAAGAATGATCAGCGCATGAAACAGGCAATCGTAGACACCCTGAACAGCAGGTCCCAGTGCGAAGTTCATGCGGATATGCCCGAATCCACCGGGAATGGCCGTTCGACTCGCCCGAATTTCGGCGGTGCTACCCATCAGCGAAATCAGGACTAGACCGACGGTCGGCCAAGCCGCCTTCATCCGTTGACGAACGGCTGTCGCCGCGATTCCCCAGCCAACAAGAATCGGCGCGCCAAAATAATAAAACTTGCCGGCCTGCACACAGATATTCCGGAATCCATAAATCGGACCAGGGTTTGCGTGGCCGAAAGGCGTATCTGCGCCCGGCAGAAATACCGTCCAAATCGACCACAAATAGATACAGGCAACGAAGTAGGCCGCGGCCAGAGCGAGGACAGACCCTAAACCGAACATTGCCCATGGCGCTCGAACACACCAGGTGTGGAACCGTAACGTATGGGAATCATGTGGATCCGACTCGCCCGTTTGTATCGGAAAAGCGCGTTCGCACAGCGCTGACCACACAACATTGGCCAAGGCGCGCACTCCGCCCTTGCCCTCTTCGAGAAATGCCTCGAACTCTGCGCCATAGCGCTCTCGCCACGCGCGCGGATAGAGACGCGTCAGCAGGCGGGCGAGCGCACCGTTCACAATGCCTCCAGCCGTCGCAGCCCGGCTTTGCTGAATTGCTGCAGCGTGCTCAACTTCGCGCGCAAAACACCGATGCCCTCGGCCGTGATGCGATACGGCTGGCGGCGCTCCTCCGGCCGCAGCGGCGCAATCCATCCCTGCTGCTCCAGTCGCGCAATCGCGCCGTACAGCGTCCCCGGTCCAAGCCTCGTTCCGCACAGCCGCACAATGTCTTCCACCATCGCGTGCCCATGCTTCGGGCCGCCAGCCAGGCTGGCCAGCACCAGCAGCGGCGGGTCGGAATAGTGTCCCGGCTCCGCGCTCTCATCTTCTACTACGTCTCGCGTACTACGCATGACGTAGTTATCGCACGATCAGAGTTCAGAAGCAAACAAATTCTGCCCGTGCGCTCCC
>DASXLY010000040.1:0-103127 GCA_036495975.1 Occallatibacter sp.
GGACTTGCACCCCTACAACATGCCGGTTTATCCCGGCGCACTCCGAGTGGGCGGTGATCCGACCCGAATTAAAGGATGACAAGCTGTTCGTCCTCGGGACAGGCGGGATACCTTTTGATTGCTACGCAGTGCCGGGATCAGGGACATTGACCTCATTGTCGCCCCTGTGATCGCGCCACATAAGAATTGCCGCTGTACTCACCATGCCAACAAAGAACACTGATCCTAGAAGCAGGATGCGGAGTGAAGGTGCTTGGTGCAGTGCAACGCCGAAACGCGTGAGGAGGACAAGGTTGAACATTATGTAGAGGACGCAAGCGATATCGAATATCACCTTCGCGACATTGCGGAACAGTATTGAAAGGAGCACTACAACGGAGAGGTCTCTGCGAGGAGACACTGTTCCGCGGATTGCTGCTGGGGGTTCTCGAAGCTCTCTCTCCATCGCGAGTACGCCTCGGACGCCTCTCGATCAGCACCGCGGGTGTCACCGTCGCATTGCTCTTCGCGTTGGCGCACGCAGAGAGCTTCGCAACCGAGGCTTGGCCCATCGCGCTGGGTCAGCAGCTGTATGCCTTTGCCCTGGGTGTCTTATATGCCTGGATGCGCGAGCGCTCAGGCAGCTTGCTTGCCCCAATCGTGTTGCACAGCGTCAGCGACTTTGTGGAGGATGCAGCCGTTTGTGCGTTTGCGATCCTGTTGCCGCACGCGCCGCATTAGCAGTGAATCGAACTTGCCCTCGACGAGAATCTGTGCAGAAGAAGTTTTCATCATTCGACCACCCTCTTGAATTGCGATGGGCCGTCGAAGTATCGCAAGGCTGTTTCTCAGTTGGCGATGCATGTCGAAATAGGCAATCGCTCTTATCGATCAAGCCATTGCAACGGTTGGAAGACGAGGTGAAAAGCTCTCCGGGCCGGTCGTCCGCTACTCGGAAGTAAAGCAAGAAATTGACCAGATCGCGATTCCTACTGGTATGGTCCGCCGCCGAAGCCCCTTCGGGGTGTAGAGGTGTAGATAGGAGGCGTCCCATGGAAATTCGTACGATCGGTATCGATTTAGGGAAGACAATATTTCATCTTGTTGGTGTCAACGCACGCGGTGAAGTTGTGGTTCGTAAGAAGAGCTCTCGTGTTCAACTTCTGCGTTTCACATCGAACCTTCCTGCGTGCCTGATCGGCATGGAGGCCTGCGCAGGATCGCATTTCCTTGGCAGAGCTCTTCGGGAGCAAGGGCATGATGTGCGTCTGATGCCGGCCCAGTACGTGAAGCCGTATGTGAAGACCAACAAGAACGACTACATCGATGCCGAAGCTATCGCCGAGGCTGTTACCCGCCCTAATATGCGTTTCGTGCCGATCAAGACCGACGACCAGCTCGATCTGCAGTCGCTGCACCGGGTGCGCGAACGGTGGGTCCGTGGGCGCACGGCGGTGATTAACCAGATTCGTGGATTGCTGCTCGAGCGCGGCATCACCGTTCGGAAGGGGCGCCGTCACATAGAAGAGGCGTTGCCCGGGATCCTGGAAGATCCGGAAAACAAGCTGTCGGGAGCGTTGCGGGTACTGTTGGGCGAGCTGCGGGGGGAGATGCAGTACCTGCACAGACAGATCGAGGAATCTGACAAGCTGATCGTGCGCATCGCCGGCGAACTGGAAGATTGCCAACGCCTGGTGGAAATCCCCGCAATTGGACCGACCATCGCTACGGCTACGATCGCGGCTGTCGGCAACGGGTCGGCTTTCAAGAAGGGTCGCGGATTTGCCGCATGGGTCGGTCTGGCTCCGGGAGAGCATTCCACAGGAGGCAAGCACAACCCGACCGAAACCAGTTGGCGTGGAAACAAATACCTGCGAAAGCTGTACGTGCAGGGAGCGCATGCAGTGCTGCAATCGAGGAGCAAGCAGGATCCTGTCCTCAGTGCCTGGCTGGAACGACTGGCGGCGCGCAAGCGACCGCAAGTAACGGCAGTCGCTCTGGCCAACAAGATGGCGCGCATGGCGTGGGCGGTTCTGGCAAAAGGAGAAGCTTATCGGCCGCCGCTGGCGATGCAAGCAGCGGCAGCCTGATGGCCTGCACATGACGCCTGGCACAAAGCGCCAGGCTTGGAAATCGCTGAAAGCGATTTCCACATCTGCAGACCAACGACGACTCATCTGGATTTTGGATTCCTGCCAGGTTTACTGGCGAACCATGAGATGGCAAAACGGTCGATCCCGGCGCTCCCGAAACCTGTAACCCGGAAATGCCTCAAAGGCAGCGTTACTAACAAGGACGAGGGCGCAGCGCATTCCATTCAGGCCAGGAGATCGCTACTCCAACAAAGGCCGGATACATTCGCGTAGACCAATTCCGCCTTCCTCATTCTTCGCTTGTAAAACGGCGGCGGACCATACATTCCGGGTTGGGGACCTCCATGTTAGTCAAAGTCAAGTAAAAAGCACGAGGTTTCCTGGCGCGCTCGGGAGAGCGCGCATTGAACCGATCAGGATGCTTCCTGGCGCAACTGTGCCTCTCGGCGGATGGTTCCTGCCATGCAGAACCGGACATCCATTTGCTGTCTCAGGCTGCGAAGAGCCGTCACAGAAGATTGAGTTTGTGTTCACTGCCAGTCCCGAAACAATTCAGAGGGAGCCTCTAGAGTTTGCACTCTGTCGCTCAGTCCCCAACCTGCAGGACCTGGCAGCCTGCGCACCGAAAGATCCTGATGTTTTTCCCTTCTTAGGAAGGGTTTTTAAGCTGCCGTGATACGAGAGAACTCCTCGACAGGCACGAAGTCGCGCTGGCCACGCTCCACCGCCAGCAGGTAGCACACCATTTTCCTAGCCACGGCCAGTGTGGCCCGGTTCGGATTACCTCTCTCGAGCTCCCGCTCGCGGACTAAAGCAAGTTCGTGGCACTCTCGGGGCGCAAGCTTGGCAGCCTCCACCAGCACGTGCTGGATATGCTTGTTGCGCTGCTTGGAGAGCGGCATGCGCATCACCTGCCTTGGCTGTACCGTGAGGCATCGCACGATCTGTTTTCCCTCCGAAAGCTGGAGCAAGAAAGAACAATCGTTCATTCCCTTGAAGTGGTAGATTGGGGTTGCTCGCTCCTTCCCTTTCCATGAAAGCAGCGTACAAATTAACCTGCGGAGCCTTGCTCCTGACCTGTCTCGCACACGGTCAGAAGGCAGAACTCGTGATGGAAACGGGCCACACCAGCGACGTCAACGCGTTTGCCTTCAGCCCCGACGGGCGCATGCTGGCCTCGGGAAGCCAAGACAACACGATTAAGTTCTGGAACGTGGCCAGCGGACGTGAGTTGCGCACGCTCACCGGACACAAGGGCGCCGTCTTCTCCGTTGTCTTCAGCCCTGATGGACGTATTCTGGCCTCCGTAAGCAGTGACATGACGGTCAAGCTCTGGGACGTGGCCAGTGGCCGTGAGCTCCGAAGGCTTACAAGCCATACTGACTCGGTCACATGCGCAGCCTTTAGCCCCGATGGTCGACTTCTGGCCTCGGGAAGCAATGACCACACAGTCAAGCTCTGGGATGTGGAGAGCGGGCGCGAGCTGCTTACGCTTGCTGGTCATGTGGACTCGGTCAATTCTGTCGCATTCAGTCCCGATGGGCGCACACTGGCTTCCGGAAGCCTGGACGCGACCATCAAGCTGTGGGAGGTGACCAGCGGGCGCGAGCTGCGCACCTTAAGCGGTGGCTTGAGACCGGTCCTTTTCAGCCCCGACGGCCGCACACTTGCGTCGCTGGTAACGGGGTCGCTGCACATTCAGCTGTGGGACGTGGCCAGCGGGCGTGAGCTGCGTACGCTGGCCAGCCAGGCTGCAACAACCAATTCATTTGCCTTCAGCCCCGACGGCCGCACAGTGGCGGGAAGCGAAGACAACAACCCGATCAAGCTCTGGGACGTGGCCAGCGGGCAGGAACTGCGCACCCTTGCTGGTCCCAGCTTCCCGGTCTATGCGATTGCCTTTAGCCCCGACGGCCACATACTCGCGGGAAGCGCGGAGAATACGATCAAACTCTGGGACGTGACCAGCGGGGGCGAGGTGCGCATCTTGGCCGGCCACACGAACGAAGTCCATTCCGTCGCCGTCAGCCCGGATGGCGATACATTGGCCTCAGGTGGCGTAGGTTCGTCGATCACGCTGTGGGACTTGACCAGCGGAAGCCTGCTCCGTACGTTGACCAGTCATTCGAGCATTGTCGACGCGGTTGCCTTCAGCCCGGATGGCCGCATCCTGGCCTCAGCAGGCTTAGGCGCCAACGATGTCAACATTGAACTATGGGATGCGACAAGCGGGCGCGCCTTACGAACACTTGCCAGCGGCAAGGACTGGGTGTTCTCAGTCGCTTTCAGCCCCGACGGCCGCACCTTGGCCTCTGCTGGCATGGACGCGAACATCGAACTATGGGACGTAGCGAGCGGGCGCCAACTTCATGTGCTTGCTGGTCATTCGACCATTGTCGACTCGGTCGTCTTCAGCCCCGATGGCCGTACGCTGGCCTCGGGAAGCCGTGACAACACGATCAAGCTTTGGAGCGTGGCAAGCGGAAGCGAGCTGCACACGCTGGCAGGTCACACCGACTGGGTTTATTCCGTTGCCTTCAGTCCCGACGGCCGTTCGTTGGCCTCGGGAAGCCGTGACACTTTAGTCAAGCTTTGGGACGTGGCTAGCGGGCGTGAGATGCGCACTTTTTCAGGTCATGCGGGCTTTGTCGATTCCGTCGCCTTCAGCCCGGATGGCTTTACATTAGCATCGGCGACCTCGGGAGGTGTAATCGAACTCTGGGACGTGGCCACTGGGCAGGAGCCTCGCATACTTACCGGACACACAGCCGATGTCAGTTCTGTAACCTTTACCGTAGATGGACATTCCGTCCTGTCGGGCGGCCTCGATGGTTCAGTCCGTGTCTGGGACGGAGCTACAGGTGATCAGCTCGCCGCACTCTACAACTTCGAATCGGGTGGCTGGACAGTTGTGGATCCGCAAGGGCGTTTTGACACGAATAACCTGGATGGGGGGGCTCCACTCCATTGGTTGGTCTCTGACAATCCGACGCATGCTTTACCGCTTGAAATCTTCATGCGGGACTACTACACTCCCCGACTTCTTGCGCGGATTTTCAATGGCGAGACGCTACCTCCAGTCCGTCCCATCTCAGAAATCAGAAATCGCGAGCAGCCCAATATCTCGATTCTCTCCGCCAACCGTTCCAAACACCATCCCGGCGACGCCGACGTTATTGTTCATGCCGCCTCTCATACAAGTGAAGCTGGCCAGGCCAGTGGCTTAGAGCAGTTGCGCTTGTTTCGCAATGGCCAGCTTGTCGGCTCTCGCGAAGGCACGCTGAAGGATGGCGATATCACGTTTGCAGACATCCAGCTTCCGAAGACGGCCAAGTCGGTGACCTTCACCGCCTACGCCTTCAACTCTGAACGCATCAAAAGTTCAACTGCTGAAATGCAATATGCGTACGAGCCCGGACCGCCCATCAGACCGCGCGCATTGCTGCTGCAGATCGGTGTGAATCACTACGAAGCAAGCGGATGCGAATTGAACGGTTCGGCCAACGACGCAGAACAGCTCAGCCAAGTCCTCGGCGAGCGGCTCACCGCGCGCGGCCTGGACGCAAGGCCGACGGTCCTGGTTTCCATTGACCAGATCAATGACGCCACAAAGCAAAAGATTCGTAACGCGCTCGCGCGTATTGCCGCGGCAGCCACGCCTGACGACGTTTTCTTCATGAGCTTCTCTGGCCACGGATATTCAAACCAGAAAGGCGAGTTCTACATCCTGCCCTCCGATGTGCGAGGTTCGTGCGTGGGTGTGGACGAGGCGATGCTCAAAGGCGCGATCTCCGCTGAGGAACTGACCGAATGGCTACGGCCCATCGATGCCGGCCAGATGACGCTTATTCTCGACTCCTGCAACTCGGCCTCGAGCGTGGAGTCGAATAATTTCAAGCCTGGCCCAATGGGCAGCTCAGGTCTCGGCCAACTTGCTTACGACAAGCGCATGCGCATCCTGGCCGCGAGCCAGCCGAACCAGGCCGCCCGCGAGTCTGACACTCTACATCAAGGCCTGCTCAGCTACGCTCTAGTCCAACTGGGCCTCGCGGAGGGTCTGGCCGATTGGAATCCCAAAGACAACCAAATCCTTGTGGGCGAGTGGCTAAGCTACGCGGCCGACGCGGTGCCAAAGTTCTTGCAATCGGGCGCCATCAAAGCCGCGCGAGGTTTGACCCCGATCGGCGAACCTGAGCACCAGGTGCCTTCGGCCCAGACCCCTGCTATTTTCGACTTCGCGAAGCAGGATACGTTTGTTCTGCAATAAAAGTGAACTCTCTCAGATGGCGCCCACTCCCTCGCGAGAAAACGGTGTACCCGTCGGAGAATCTGCAGAATCCGTGAATCTAATCTCCTAATTATTGCTAAGGCAGAAGGGCGGGCTCCTCGATCTTTGCAGGTATGAAAAACCTGCGACCACCAGACTCAAGATAGTCCACTGCGAACTTCAACACGCGCTCTTCATGCTTCACCCAAGATGTCTGCGCGTGCCGAAATCTAGTCGCGTCCTCTGCATCAGGTACGACAATGTCAGGTTCCTCAGATCGGCTCCAAGCGTGCTGCCACGGATTCCATCCATCGAGCGATTGAGCACGGATTTCCTCTCGCGATTTTGCTTGTGGCAACTCGCCCAGTAAGCGCCAAACGGCCATCGTGCAACCAGAATAGCGGGTTACGGGCGAGTGACCGCCTTCTATGAGAAGGTCAAAAATGTCAAGGCCGACGTGGCGGCCGTTCTAGTCTGAACATAGAACCTTTCCGGCAGAGGTGTTGAACAGTGTCAAGGGCGTCCGTGAGGACGTTCATCTTGACCCTTGACACTGTTCAACACCTCCTGACCCCTGATCAGGGAACGAAGCGGAACGTGTTTCAGTTCAGCTTCGTTCCGTAGTTGAAGTGGGAGTTTTCCCACGGACGTCATCTGATTCGTTCTCAACCATTGTTCCCGAGACTGTATTGACGCCACCCACGTTGCCTGCCTTCTATCCGCACTCTGATGGGCCACTGTGGGCCCGGTGCATATTGGGGTCCGATCCAAAGCCCAGGTCCATCATCGTTGTGATGGACCTGGGCTTGTTGGGACGCTGCCATCTAACCGGCGATCTCTAAAAGATCAGGCGGTCACGCGCAGTCGTCCGAACAAGGCGGTGGATGTCATGGTTAATCAACCTCGAGATGCAGATTGCTTTGAAACCAACAAAACAGATTTGCGTTTACCTCTACGCCGCGGCCGATTCGGTGATCGTCTTTCCGTAACCGAGCGGCTCATAGACTTCGCCGCTCGACCAGAGCCGATGCAGTAAGACGGCAAGTTTTCGTGCCACTGCGACAGAAGCTCGTTTCTTGGCGTTCTTTCCTCCACGCTGGCAGAGTTTCATTCCGAATCGTCGTAAGTCGGTGTCCGGCCCGAACGGGCCCAGGATGTAATACGCGCTGCCCACCAACAGTTTGCGCAGCATCCTGTCGCCAGCCTTGCTGATGCCCAGCTGCGGCTGGCTATCGCCGGAATCCTCCTGCTGAGGTACTAATCCCAGGTACGGGCCAACATCCCGACTCCTCTTAAATCGTTACGGAGTCTCCAACGTCAACACATATGCCAGTGAAGTGACCGGCCCTACTCCATTCACCTGCCGCAATAACTTCGTGTCCATATACTTCTCGCTGCCCAGCTTCTCGATGCGCTTCTCGTAGCTCTTGATTTCCTCGCTCAACGTCTGGATCAGACGCAGTAACGGTTCGAGCGTTTCTCGCACTTCAGCAGGAATCTGCTCTGCCGCTTTCGCGGAGAAGCTTACGCTGGAACAACCCTGCACCCGCGCTCCCATGGTCTTTAGACATAGAACGACATGAGGTTGCTGAGTCTTTTGAGGTCCGGATGAGCTGCCCTTTGCATCCGACGGATATCCGCCTTGAGTCTTTTGACCGCCAACCTTAGCCATGTTCGGCGACCTTAGTAAGGAGGCCTAAATCCACGTACGTTTCCAATCTGGATGAAACGCGATGCCACGTGGTTGAATGACTCGCTATCGACGTTTTGGAGCGTTTTGCCGCGTGTCCTAAATCCCTGGATAATTCGTTGATTTGATACCCCTGGCGGGAACTCAGATAACGCGCCGCCTCGCTTTCAATAACCAGAGACTCGACGACCCCGGCGAACAATTCCATTGCCTGGCGTTTCTTCAATGGAAACTGTACCTGGTGCAGCATCACGATCAAACGCGAAAAAACATCAAAGTCTTCTTGTAGCAGAGCAAACGCTAGTAGAACCTTCTCGTTCCCGAGCACATAAGGGTTCTTGACCCACCGCAAACCCGAGGTCTGATTACTGAGCTTCGGCAGTAAACGCGCAGCGACAGACAGCTGGCCCGTTTTGGAGATCAGACCGCATAGCTCCGCCCAGTCAAAAATATGTGAAAGTCCTGTTTTCCCTCCCGCTCGTGATGTCGTAGTTACTGTGCCCACTTTTGAAATAACATTGTGTGCGGAGAAGCAAAAGTCCTGCCACCAGATGCGAACGGGGTTTCCGAGGATGTCTTGGACAATAAGCTTGTCCTCCGAGTCTCGCGTAATCCTTAGGTCTGGATAACGGTACTCTCCCGTTTCATTCTTGTTCTCTTCGGTCGGGCAAAGCCTTTTTTTATTCAGATACTCGGCAACGACTAGAGCGTCTTCCTGGGATACTTCTACGAACTCAGTTAGATATGACGCAGTTTCCCGTTCTAAACGGAAGCGCGAAGTGGAAGATTCAATGGCGATGTTACACAGGACCTTCAGATGGCCCACACGTAGCATGAACTCATCGAGACCTTGCATGACCTGCCCACTCAACCTGATCACGCTTCATAGCCCCCATGCGCTGTAATTCTCGGTCGCACCCCGATTACACAGCTGCGGTGCAAGTTTGGCGCGTTACCGGAAGAGAAGACCGCTTCACCCTGTGCTAGCCGCCTAATTAATCCTTCAAGATCAGTCGATGTGCCATCGACCGCGATCGACGCAGGGCTTGGCGAACGTAAAGATTTCGCAGCAACGACAGCGTCGGCTGGTGAGGTTAGTTGATGGCAGATATGCTCATCTCAGCAACGAACATCTCGACGGCACTGCGCAGCGTTTGAATGGTGTTCTGGTGCGTCCAGCTTTGGCTGAAGCTGCGCAAGAAAATTCCTAAGATGTTTTTTGGAAAGGCTCTTGATGGTTATGATAACGAGGCCTTGCCCCACTTGCTGTGCCGTTTCCGTTAAGTGGAAAGATGATTCATCACAGTGAATGTCACCCTTCCACTTACTTAAAGCGAGCAAGACCTTAGTGCAACCTATTGACACATAGAGACTTTTGTGGTAACTTACTTACTAAGTGGAAACCTCACTTATCTTCCCAAATCGCTCAGCCACTTAACGAAGTTGCAGAGCGGTTCCTGTTTAGGTGAAGAACCTCTGCGAATCTTGCGCCCGGTAAGATCGCTGGCGGTTCCCAAGCAAAAACCCAAGGTTTTTCTGGAGTGCCGTTCGGACAAGAGCCGAATCCGGCCTTTCGGGATGCTTTTTGCTTTGAAAGGGAGGATGGATATGACAGAACTGGTTTCGACCCAATCGATTGATGACACACAGCTTCTACGCATCAAAGACGTGATGCGCCTACTGGGGATCAGCAAGTCCTCAGTTTACCGGTTTGTAAAGGAAAACAGGCTGCCAAAACCACTTAAGTTGAGTGCCCGCGCAGCTAGATTCCGTCTATCGGCAATCAATCACTATCTCGATGAATTGGAACAGTCGCGGGCTGTCAATACTCCGGCCATCAGGACTAAGCCTCTATCTCCGGTCACGCAAGACGCGACCCATGCGGAAGACGGGGGCCAGCAATGACGACCACAGCTACCCTTGAAGAACAAACATCGAAACTGACGAGAACATGCAGGCTAATCGAGTACCTTGACGATCAGCATTTAGACCACTGGGTTACCGGGTACTTGCTCTCAGGGAAGATGAAGTTGTCGAGCTCGAGCTTGCCTTCTTCGTTGTCCCCAGTAATCCGCATGACGTATTTGTCGTTTTGAGCGACCAAGTCGGCGTTTTCATTGACCAGTGCCTGCCGCATGCGTTCGGCGTGGTCGATGTTGTCGCAGAATACGATTGTCTTGTCGAAGCGGTTGGTCTGCTTGAGGAAGTCGCTGACCTTCTTCGCTACGAGTTCTGTGCGCTTTTCGAGTATCAGATTCCTGTCGAAGTCGCGCAGGTTATAAATGCGGTCCTCAATCTCCATGCCATGCTTGTCCACCATGCCCGACTCGGGACGCCA
The DNA here is from genome assembly GCA_036495975.1 of Occallatibacter sp. Lineage (GTDB taxonomy): Bacteria > Acidobacteriota > Terriglobia > Terriglobales > Acidobacteriaceae > Telmatobacter. Next base: position 10,368 of record DASXLY010000040.1, read on the forward strand.
GCCGGTGAGGTCTTTGTCGATGTCGATGCGCACGACTTTGTAAGGCGCGAGGAATCCATCCTCGATTCCCTGGCGCAGCGAGTAGATGTAGATATCACCAACTAGACCTCGTCTGTGCCGCCAACCACACCTCCTCGAAGCCTCAACTCAACTTCCGGCACGACATACGGGTTCACGACAACGCAAAAAACATTTATTGATGAGTAAAAACCTTTGGTCTGTGTGAGATTGCGTCGAAAATCTGTTTCCTAAATCTGGAATTCCTCTCCCGATCTCGCATAAACGAGCATAGGGGAGTCAAACACCCTATTGAATGGCCCCCGTGCCTCATGGGCGCCTCAGATCTCGCCAGGTTTCAGGGCGCTATCCTTATAAGTTATTGAGTTTGTTGGCGTCCCCGACGGGATTTGAACCCGTGTTATCGCCGTGAAAGGGCGGTGTCCTAGGCCGGGCTAGACGACGGGGACGCTGAAAGAAGGGCAGAAAGACGGTGAGGGATGACCGGGATGCGCCCTTATGAAGGGTATCAATGGTGCTTCTAAGCTGTCAAAGACAGTGGTCAGTGATCAGAGAACAGTGGTCAGAGAACAGTGGGAGTGAACAGCAGGAAGCGTGAGATATCTCGGTTGATTTCGGTCCTGCTTGCATGGCGCGGAGAGAGCGCATGGCATCCCGAGGACCGGGTCGCAACAAACCCCGAGGCCCGCGTTGCAGATTTTTTGCGACAATCCGTCGGTTACCGGCATCGTCTAGACTGGTGCAGCCCTAACTGATTCAGGCATTTGCGGAACCTTATCCATCGGATTGGGATCACGAGGGCCGATCGGCCGCAGGTTGTACCATGAATGCTGCGTTTGCGGTGCGCTTGAACCGCGCACCGACCTCTCAACGTATACCTGCAAGGGGTTGATTGCTTGAAACGGACTTTTGCTCTTTTTTGCCCTGCACTCCTTCTCTTCTTTGTAATGGGCTGCCAAAAAACTCAACCGCCTGCCGGGCCGCCTGCGGGCATGCAGGCCATGCCAGTGAAGACCGTTGCGGTTTCGCTGCAGCCGGTTGCCCAGAGCAGCGAATACGTGGCGACGATCAAGTCGCGGAGGTCGGCAACCATCATGCCGCAGGTGAGCGGTCTTCTGACTGGGATCCTGGTTCACAGTGGCGAACATGTGAAGTCGGGCCAGGCGCTGATGACGATCGATCCGCGGCAGCAGCAGGCGGCGGTGGAGTCGCAGGCTGCGACGGAACGACAGAAGAAGGCACTCTTCGACTACGACACGATTGAACTGAATCGGCAGAAGAAGCTGTTCGAGGCGGGTGTGACCAGCCGGGATGCCCTGGACCAGGCGCAGCAGGCCCACGACAACGCGAAGTCGGATTATGAAGCCGCGCTGCAAACCCGCAATTCGCAGCAGGCGCAATTGGAGTACTACACCGTGCGCGCGCCATTCGATGGAGTGGTGGGAGACATTCCGGTGCACGTTGGCGATTATGTTTCGCCGCAAGCGTCGCCAAGCCCGCTTCTGACCACGGTGGATCAGCCGGGTGATCTTGAGGCGTATATCTATTTGCCCACGGACCGGGCCGGCCAGGCCAAGGCAGGACTGGAAGTGGAACTCTCCGATACGAGCGGAAAGCTGCTGGAGAAAACCAGGATCGATTTTCTTTCGCCGCAGGTTGATCCGAATCTGCAGGGCATTCTGGCCAAGGCCCCGGTACACGCGACGCCCGAGATGATGCGCAACGCGCAGCTGATCAAGGCCCGGGTGATCTGGAGTACGAAACCGATGGTGGTAGTTCCTGTTTTGGCTGTGTCCCGGCGAGGCGTGCAGAGCTTTGTGTATGTGGCCAAGCAGCAGGCGGACGGAAAGTATTCTGCCATCGAAACCCCTGTGACTCTCGGAGACACGCTTGGAAATTCCTATTCCGTCACGTCCGGCTTAAATGCTGGAGACAAAGTGATCGTTTCGAGCACGCAGTTTCTGGTGAACGGGATGCCCGTGATGCCCATTCCTGGATAGCGCTCAGCGACTGTTTTGCCTGATCATTCCTGGACCCACGTCCAGCAGCAACACTTGAAAGCAGGGTTACCGTGTTTGTTGACTTCTTCATTCGAAGGCCGGTATTTGCGACAGTCTGCGCGTTGATGATCATTCTGGCGGGGGCAGTGTGCATTCCCACATTGCCGATTTCTCTTTATCCCAAACTGACACCGCCCCAGGTTTCGGTGACGACCAATTACATCGGCGCCAACGCAGACACGGTGGAGAAGGCCGTCACCATCCCGCTGGAAGAGGCAATCAACGGCGTGGAGGGCATGCACTACATCACGTCATCGAGCACTAACAGCGGTATCAGCAGCATCACCACGACGTTCCAGACCGGCTACAACCTTGATATTGCGGCTGTGGATGTACAGAACCGGGTTGCCAGCGTTCAAGGTCGCTTGCCGGCAGCGGTGAACCAGACTGGCATCACAATCACGAAGGTCAGCAACAATTTCGTATTTGCAGCAGGGTTCTTTTCGGCCGACGGGCGCTACTCCAACGAATTTGTTTCGAATTATCTCGACGTGTACGTCAAGGATGCGATCAAGCGGGTGCCGGGCGTTGGCGACGTGACGATCTTCGGCGAACGCAAGTACGCGATGCGAGTATGGCTCGATCCGGTGCGACTGGCTGCACGAGGGCTGACGGCGCTGGATGTTGTGAATGCGCTGCAGGAACAGAACGTGGAGATCCCGGCGGGGCAACTCGGTCAACCTCCGTCGGAGGCCAAGCAGGCTTACCAGATTCCGGTTCGCGTGGTTGGACGGCTGAGCGATCCTGCCCAGTTCGACAACATCATCCTGAAAAACACTGCTAACGGTCTGGTGCTCTTGAAGGATGTGGGGCACTCGATCGTGGGCGCCGAAGACTATAGCTCGATGCTGAAGTACAACGGCCACATTGCCATGGGCATCGGCGTGCAACAGCTTTCCACGGCTAACTCTCTCGACGTGGACAAGCAGGCCAAGGCGGTTCTTGCGGAACTGAAGAAGAGCTTTCCGCCGGGCCTGGAATATGCGATTGCATTCGACTCGACGACCGTAGTTGGCGATTCAATCCGGGAAGTGATGTGGACGCTGGGCGAGGCGATTGCGATCGTAATTGGCGTTATCTTCCTGTTCCTTCTGGATTGGCGCGCGACGATCATTCCGGCGGTGACGATCCCCGTGTCACTGGTGGGAACTTTTGCCTTCACCAAGATGTTCGGGTTTTCGATCAACTCGCTGACGTTGTTTGGAATCACGCTGGCAACCGGGCTGGTGGTTGACGATGCGATCGTGGTGATTGAAAACGTCCAGCGGCATATTGCGATGGAGCACTCTGACCCGCATGAGGCCACATCGCACGCCATGGGCGAGGTGACCAGCGCGGTTATTGCAACTTCGCTGGTGCTGATTGCGGTGTTTATCCCGGTATCCTTCTTCCCCGGAACCACTGGAATTCTTTACCGGCAATTTTCACTCACGATTGCGTTTTCGATTGCTATCTCCGCTTTTAACGCGCTTACGCTATCGCCGGCGCTTTCAGCCCTGTTCCTGCGAGGAGAAGAAGATCGCCCGCACCAACTCGATTTCCTCCACATCCGGCCGCTTTCACGCGCATTTGCAGGCTTCATCCACGGCGCCGACGCAATGGTGAGCTGGTTGGGGAGAACCTACGCGCGAATGATACACGTTGCCCTGCAGCTGCGCTGGTTGCTCCTGCTGGTGTTCTTTGCGGGACTGGCTGCTACGGGATGGGTGTATCGGGTTGTGCCAACCGGGTTTATTCCCCAGGAGGATCAAGGCTACTTGTTTGTGATTGTGCAGGCGCCTCCTGGTTCATCGCTGGGGTACACGGGGAATCTTGCGGATCGGGCCAGTGGGATTATCGCTCAGGATCCTGATATTCTCGGCGCGTTTTCGGTGATGGGCTTCAGCTTCAGCGGGGGCGCGTCGAATGCGGGATTGATGTTCGTTGCGACGAAGCCCGCGAAAGAGCGACTCGGCAAGGGGCATTCCGCAGGGGATATTGTTGCGCGTCTAAATCAAAAACTTGGGATGCTGATGATTGCGCAGGATGGAGGCCTGGTGCGAGCAGTGGAGCCGCCGGCTGTACAAGGTGTGGGAAGCCTGGGAGGCTTCCAGTTCGAACTCCAGGATACCGGCGTAAATACGATTACCGATCTCGATCGGGTGGCGCACCAGATTGCGGCAGCCGCTGGTGCACGCAAAGATCTCACCAACGTTTATACGACCTTTTCGGCGAACGATCCGCAGGTGCTGGTCACTATCGATCGCGAGAAGGCCAAGGCGATGAATATTCCCCTGTCGCAAGTGACAACGACCCTGGGCGTGTTCATGGGGTCTCAGTATGTCAACGACTTCGACTTCAACAATCGCACCTACCGGGTATTTGTTCAGGCCGATCAACCCTTCCGCATGACGGCGGGAGATCTGCACACTTTCTACGTACGCTCGGACTCAGGGCAGATGGTGCCACTCGATAATCTTGTGAAGATTTCCCAGAGTTCCGGACCACCAGTGATCAATCACTACAATCTCTTCCGCTCTGTTGAAATTGACGGTTCGCCGGCTGCGGGCTACAGCTCAGGGCAAGGGATTGCCGGCATGCAGGACCTTGCCAAGCAATCCATGATGCCGGGAATGACTTACCAATGGACGGGTTTGACGCTGGATGAGATTGAGTCCAGTGGCAAGGCCTTGACTATTTTCGGGCTTGGAATCCTGGTGGTGTACCTCACGCTGTCGGCGCAATACGAGAGCTTTGCGCTTCCGTTCATTATCCTGCTGGCTGTACCGATGGCGGTGCTGGGCGCGCTGGGCCTGGTGTATTTGCGCGGTCTTGCGAACGACGTGTATTGCCAGATAGGGCTGGTGATGCTGATCGGGCTTTCGGCGAAGAACTCGATTCTGATCGTGGAGTTCGCGGAGCAGCTTCGACGTAAGGGGCGCTCTATTGCCGAAGCGGCGATTGAAGCGGCGGAGCTTCGGCTTCGACCCATCCTGATGACGTCGTTTGCGTTTATCCTTGGCGTGCTGCCGCTGGTGTTTGCGACCGGGGCGGGGGCGCTGGGAAGGCAATCCGTCGGGACCACAATCGTGGGAGGAATGCTGCTTTCCACCGTACTCAACCTGATCTTTATTCCGGTGTTGTATGTGTTGTTGCGTCGCTTGCTCGGCAGCAGCGATGAGCATGACAAGGGCCACGCCGAAGCAAAAGCTTAGTTAATCACTGCTTTACGCGATGAGCAATGATGTAGTCCTTGATGCGGTCGTAGACCTGGCTGGTCACTATGCCGCGTTCGAGGAGATCGTTCTTGGCGCGGTAGGGACGGAAGCGAATGATGCGCGCGGCCCAGGTGCGCGTCATCCCGGGCACTTTCATCAGTTGCCTGATGGTTGCCGAGTTGATGTCGACTCTGTCCTCGGAAGGCGGAGAAGTCTGTACGGAGGGCCCGGTGTGCAAGGGATGCACCAAGGCGACGCTGACCAGCGGGGGCACAAGCGCCAGAAATCCTGCTGCGATGAATACGAACCGTATCCGGAGGCTCACGTTTCTCATTCTGTTCTTCGGTGGGACGATCTGTAAACGACTTGACCGAGAATTCAAAAAAGTGAGCTAGAGGCCGAGGCCGGTTTCCTGCAACAATGGAGCCATGGAAATGCCCCCAACTGCTCTCTCCGCAGGTAGGAAGTTGCGTGATCGCATCTTTGGCAGCACGCGGATCGTCATTCTCCTCGTGCTTTCGGCACTGCTCGTGTTGTGCCTGGTATTTACATGGACTACGCGCGATGTTGTGGGGAATCTTTCGTTCCTCAATCCAAAGAACGATCCGAACCGGACGACGGGCAGCAAAAAGACGATTGTCGATGTGAGTCCGTGGCAGACTGCTCAGGCGTTGGCGCCGTTGGCTTATTCCGCGGAGGAGAAGGAGAATGCTCAGGAGGCTGAGCGTCTAGCAGACCATGAGGTGGACCAGGCGTTTGCGGCTGCGTTGCGGCAGGCGACGCTCGATGCGCAACACATCACATTGACCGGAGGCGCGCTCGACCTTTCGAAGAAGGTGGATCAACTGCAACAGTTGATCGCGCAGGACAAGGATGACGTCCAGACCATCACCGACTATTTGAAATCGCCTCCGAAGAACGGGAAACCCGCGGAGTATGACGAGGGCGATCTCCAGGTGGCAAAAGCGCAATTGGACCTGGACAAGGACGAATTGGCGGACGCCCAGCTAGATCTGGCACGTGCCTCGGGCGATCAGACTACGCAGATCCAGGCGGAACTGAACGCTCACGAAGAGTCGATGAGGGAGTACGACAAGCAGGTGCGTCAAGGTGGGGAGGTCGCAGCTATCTCGGAGCGCCGCTACGGGACCATGGCTGGTCGGGTAAGCGCGTGGTTCAAGCTGGGGAGCCGGTACAGCCTGGTGCAGCAGGCGCTGCAGCGAACCCAGGCTGACATTGCGAATCTGACGTCGCAGCACAACGCCCTTGAAGCTAAGGTCAACGCGATGTCGGCAGTCAAAACCGATGATCTCGATCAAAAACTTCAGGGTATCAAGGACAGGAGTTCCGAGCGCCAGATCCTCAGCATTGCCGACGACCGCATCCAGACCGATCAGCAGCTGGCAACGGTTTATGGCAAATGGGCCGCGCAAGTGTTGCTGCAACGACGCATTGTGCTGCATCTAGTTTTGCAATCGCTGGCTTTGATAGCGTTCATTGGAGTCGGCATGGTCTTGTGCGACGGGCTGGTGCGCCGCATTATGGCGAAGCCGGCCCTCGACAATCGGCGCTCCCAAACATTGCGCAGCATACTTGAACTCCTGATCCAAGTGATCGGATTGGTTTTGATCTTGCTCGTGATCTTCGGGACGCCGCAGGAGACGCCGACGATTCTTGGTCTGGCTACCGCCGCACTCACTATCGCGTTGCAGGATTTCATCATTGCGTTCCTCGGCTGGTTCGTCCTGATCGGGAGGAATGGCATTCATGTGGGCGACTGGGTGGAGATCAACGGTGTTGGCGGCGAAGTGATCGATGTGCGGCTCTTCACGACAACGCTACTGGAAACGGGGACGCTTGCCGACAGGGGGTTGCCAACCGGACGGCGAATCACTTTTATGAATGGCTACGCCATTCGGGGTCAGTACTTCAATTTTTCGACCAGCGGGCAGTGGATGTGGGACGAGATCACGCTGAGTCTTCCGGCCACGGAGAATGTCCATCAAATGCTCGAGCGCATTCAGAAGGCTGTAGAGGCGGAGACAGAAAAAAATGCCAGTCTTGCCGAGGAGGAGTGGAAGCGCGGGATCCACGGCAGCAGCCTAAGCCGATTCAGCGCGACTGCCGTCGAGAATCTTCGGCCGTCTGCATCTGGGATCGAGGTTTTGGTGCGCTACGTAACGCGTGCATCCGAGCGCTTCGAGCAACGCAATCGGCTGTATCAAAAGCTGCTGGAGGTAATGCGGGGGGGCGGTCAGGAAGAAGACTCTGCAGCCGGGGCAAGCTCATAGTCCGGCGGTTTTCGGATATCGCCGGAGTCCGAAGTTGACATGGAGATGTGTTTGCCCTTATTTTCAAAGCAGATGCAGAACCGCCACCATCACGGCCATCACCATCATCATGGAGATTCCATGCCGGCGGACTGCTATGGCCTGAACTGAAACGGCCAGAGAGATCAAAAAGATTCACAGAGCCCGCCGGCGCAAAAGCCGACGGGCTTTTTGGTTTTTGACAGAATTCGTATAAGGAAAGAATATGAACGGTCAACCAAAGATCGATTTCGAAAAGATGGACGGCCTGGTAGCCGGAATTGTGCAGGATGCCAACACGGGAGAGGTTCTGATGCTCGGTTTTCTCAATCCGGACAGCTATGCCAAAACGATTGAGACCGGATTTGTAACGTTTTGGAGTCGCACCCGACAGAAACTGTGGATGAAGGGAGAGAGCAGCGGCAATCGGCTGCGGATCGTTTCCGCGGCGACTGATTGCGACAATGACACGTTGCTCTTCAAGGTAGTCGTGGAAGGCGACGGCCTGGTGTGTCACGAGGGGACCGTGAGCTGCTTTACGAAGCCGCTGACGGTTGCGAAGTCGGTGGAGGTGACGGGTGGCCAATAAACTGCGACTTGGCCTGCCCAAGGGCAGCCTTCAGGAGTCGACGATTGCGCTTTTCAAGCGTGCAGGGTGGAACATTTATGCGGACGGGCGCTCCTACTTTCCTTCGATCGATGATGTCGAGATCGAGTGCATGCTTATTCGCGCGCAAGAGATGGCACGCTATGTCGACCACGGTGTGCTGGATGCCGGGTTGACCGGGATCGATTGGGTGGTGGAGAGCGGGCTCGATGTCACGAGCGTGACGACGCTGACCTACGCCAAGCAGAGCCGACGCAAGGTTCGCTGGGTGCTGGCCGTTCCCGATGCAAGCGCGTATCAGAAGGCCGAAGACCTGGAAGGCATGATCATCGCCACGGAACTGGTTGAGGTGACCAAGCGTTACTTTGCAAAAAAGGGAGTGAACGTGAAGGTGGAATTCAGCTGGGGCGCAACCGAGGTGAAGCCGCCCATGCTGGCGGATGCCATCGTCGAGGTGACCGAAACCGGCAGTTCGCTGAAGGCGAATCATCTGAAGATTATCGACACCGTGATGGAGAGCGAGACGCACCTGATCGCCGGCAAGCGGGCACTTGCAGATGATTGGAAGCGGGAGAAGATCGATCAGATTGCTGTGATGTTGCGGGGCGCCATTGATGCGCAATCGCAGGTGGGGTTGATGTTAAACGTGCAGCGGGCCGATCTTGACGAAGTGCTTGCCGTGCTGCCTGCTTTGAATTCGCCCACAATTTCGCAACTAAGTAACTCGGAGTGGGTGGCGGTGAACACGATCGTGGAAGAGCGCGTGGCGCGTGACGTGATTCCGAAGCTCAAGGCCGCGCGTGCTACAGGTATCGTGGAGTATCCGCTGAACAAGGTAGTGCTCTAGTCACACAGGAAGAATCGATGAAGCTGGTACGAACAACGGGAAGGGGAGCGCGGGAGACGGCGGCGTTGCTGGCTGCATTGGAATCCCGCGGCGGCACGGCGGTGGACTCGGTGCTCCCGGCGGTGAAGCGCATCGTGACGGATGTTCGTCGAAGCGGAGATCGAGGCCTGATTCGCTATGCTGCGGAATTCGATGGGCTCGCCGATCCAGCGGAGATGAAGATCGCGGCACAGGAGATGGAGGAAGCGTGGAATGCGGTCTCTCCCGATCTTCGTGACGCGATGAAGACGGCGGCAGCGCGGATTCGCGGTTTTGCAAAGCAGCAGATGCCGAAGTCGTGGAAGAAGCGCTCGGTTGCCGGGCTTACGGTTGGACAACTTGTGCGCCCGCTTGGATCCGTTGGTTGCTATGTGCCGAGCGGACGCCATTCACTTCCGTCCACCCTGTTGATGACAGCCATTCCAGCGCAGGTGGCCGGTGTGGAACGCATCGTGGTGGTGTCGCCAAAGCCTGCCGGAGAGATGCTTGCAGCGGCACATCTGCTCGGGATCACGGAGTTCTATCGGGTGGGCGGCGCGCACGCAGTGGCTGCCCTTGCGTATGGAACGGCGACGCTTGCGCGTGTTGACAAAATTGTTGGTCCCGGCAACCTCTACGTGACGGCTGCCAAGCGGTTGGTGGCATTCGATTGCGCGATCGACATGCTTGCCGGTCCAACTGAAATCGTGGTTACCAGCGAGAGTGGAAGAGCGGATGAGATTGCGGCGGACCTTGTGGCGCAGGCTGAGCACGATCCCGAGGCATTGGCGATTCTTGTTACCACTCGGGAGAATCTCGCACAACAAGTTGTCACCGAGGTCAAGGCGCAGAGCCGCAACAATGCCGTGGCGCGTGAGTCATTGCGACGCAAGGGCATGGTGATTGTGGCCAGTACGACTGAAGAAGCGCGCTCGATCACGAATCGACTTGCACCGGAGCATCTGACTGTCGATTCAGCCAGCGATTTGGACTGGGTGAAGTGCGCAGGCTCGGTGTTCGTTGGCGGGTGGTCAGCGCAGGCCATGGGTGATTACATCTCGGGTCCGAATCACACCTTGCCAACCGGTCGGATGGCGCGAGTTCGCGGGGGGCTGAGCGTAAATGATTTTGTGAAGCTGATTACGGTGCAGGAATACTCTGCCGATGGCATCAACCGCCTCGGACGGAAAGCGGCTCTACTGGCGGATGCAGAAGGACTAGAGGCACACGCTGCGTCGATTCGGCTGCGGCTGATGAAAGCTTCGCGCCGGTCAGATGGCAGAAGGAGGGCTCGTGCAGAAGCTTGACGCCGCAGTAACTCCAATTCCGCGAGCGCGGGTCCAGGCGATGAAGGAATATCATCCGCCGTTGGGTAATCGCGACGCGCTGCGGCTGGACTTCAACGAGAATACGGTTGCTTGCTCACCGAAGGTGAAGGAAACGCTGGCGCAGATCTCGGCAGGTCAACTGACGCGCTATCCGGAGCGCGCGCCGGTGGAGCGCATTGTTGCGGAGCATCTTGGGGTGCCGCCGGAGCAGGTGGTGCTGACCAACGGTGTGGACGAAGCGATCCACGTGTTGTTCGAAACGTTTCTCGATTCCGGCGACGAACTCTTGTTGCCAGTCCCGACATACACGATGTACGAGGTTTATGCTTCGGCCACGGACGCTCGGGTGGTGGCTGTGCAGGCGTCGGCAGACCTGCAGGTTCCGTTCGAACGACTGATTGCAGCCATTAGTCCGAGTACCAAAATCATCGCCATCGCCAATCCCAACAGCCCATCGGGTTCCGTTGTCACGCGTGCGCAGATCGTCGAAATTGCGCAGCGGGCTCCGGGCGCGGTGGTGATGGTGGATGAGGCCTACTTCCATTTTCACGGGGAGACGGTGATTGATCTCATTGAGAAGCTGCCGAATCTCATTGTCGCGCGTACGTTTTCAAAAGCCTATGGACTCGCGGGACTGCGACTCGGGGTGCTCGTCGGTCCGGTGGAGATGATGCAGTGGATCCGCCGGGTACTGTCACCCTATAGCGTGAATTCGCTGGCCCTCGCCTGCCTGCCTCCAGCGCTGAACGATGAAGCGTATCTCGACTGGTACGTCAGCGAAGTGCTGGCGGCGCGCGCAGATTTCGAGACAGCGCTGGATCTGGCGATGGTGCGGCGCTGGCCGAGCCGGGCGAATTTTGTGCTGGTCGAAATTGGTGAGCAACACCGGGAATTTGTTCGGTTGATGTCGGCCGGCGGCGTACTGGTACGTGACCGCTCTAACGATCCGGGCTGCGATGGCTGCGTGCGCATTACGATTGGCACGCGCGAACAGATGCGCGACGCGATTGCAGTGCTCAATAGAACGATGGCAAAACTCCGCGAGAGCGGGGAAGAGGGTTGATGTTGAAAGCCGTACGGAATTCTTCGCAGAAAACAACGGCGCGCAAAGCTGCGGTGGCGCGTGATACCAACGAGACGCGCATCGCGATCGCTCTTACCATCGAAGGCAAGGGGATTTACAGGATCTCCACCGGCATTCGATTTTTCGATCACATGCTGGAACTGTTCACTCGCCATGGAGCGTTTGATCTCGAGTTGACGTGCAAAGGCGATTTAGATGTGGATCAGCATCACACGGTTGAAGACGTCGGCATTGCTCTAGGAGAGGCGTTCGATCGCGCGCTCGGTGACAAGCGAGGGATTTTGCGGGCGGGCTATTTTGTTATGCCCATGGACGAGACGCTGGCCATTGCGGCGGTGGATCTAAGCGGGCGCGCAGCATTTGCGGTTGATACCAAGGTTCGTACGCGGCTGGTTGGCGATCTGCAAACGGAACTTGTTACGGATTTCTTTGAAGGATTTGCGCGTGGTGCGCGAGCCAACGTTCACGTGAGGACGATGTACGGCCGTTCGAATCACCACAAGATCGAGGCTATCTTCAAGGCGTTCGCACGCGCGCTGCGCGGGGCCTGTTCGCGGGATAAACAACTGGGCGATATGCTGCCCAGCACCAAGGGGCTGCTCTGATTTCTCAGGATGAATGTTGGCACGTAAAGCTGGTTGGTCCGGGTCTCGAAATCGAGACATGGGCATCCAATTTTGAAGAGACTTATGCGCGTAACGGTAATTGATTACAAGGCCGGCAATCTTACTTCCGTGATGAAGGCTTTGCGGCATGTTGGCGCGGAGCCATCGGTTACGGATTCCGATGTGTCAGCAATCGAAAATGCGGAGCGGATTGTATTGCCCGGGGTTGGACATTTTGCGGCGACTCGACGACTCGAGGATGCAGGGCTGACGGCCGCAGTTCGAAGGGCGATTGCGCACGGAGTGCCGTTCCTTGGGATCTGCGTGGGGATGCAGTGGCTGTACGCCGGGTCGAGCGAAGCGCCTGATGCTGCCGGCCTGGGATACTTCACTGAATCGTGTTCGCGGTTTCCGGAGTGCGGCGAAAAGGTACCGCATGTGGGTTGGAACTCGCTGGAGGTGAAAGGCTCATCGCGATTACTGTCCGGTGTGCGAGAGGGTGAGTTTGTCTACTTCACGCATTCCTACAGGGCGCCGGTTACGGCCGATACATCCGCAAAGGCACGCTACATCGAGCCTTTTGCTGCGGCGGTTGAACGCGGCAACGTGATGGGCGTGCAGTTCCATCCGGAAAAATCTGGAGAAACAGGATTGAAGATTCTGCGCAATTTTATGGAGTGGACGTGCTGACCAAGCGCATCATCGCATGTCTCGATGTTCATGCCGGACGCGTGGTTAAGGGCGTTCAGTTTGTGGATTTGATTGATGCCGGCGATCCTGCGGCACTGGCTGCCCGGCATGCGCTCGAGGGAGCGGATGAAATTGTGCTGCTCGATATCACGGCGACGCATGAAGGACGCCGGACCTTGCTCGAGACGGTTCGCCGTACGGCCCGCGAACTATTTGTGCCGTTCACTGTTGGGGGCGGAATTCGAAGCGCCGATGAGGCTGCGGAGGTATTCGAAGCTGGTGCGGATAAGATCAGCATCAACTCGGCGGCGCTCTCCAACCCGGAACTGATCAGTGCGATCGGTAGAAGTTTTGGGGCGCAGGCGGTGGTCGTCGCTATCGATGCGCGGCGGGATGGGAACGCGGCCGATCCGGTGCGCGATGCGCAGGTATTCGTCCAAGGGGGACGAAAGGGCACCGGGAGGCGCGTCGTGGAGTGGGCACGCGAGGCAGAAGATCGGGGCGCCGGTGAAATCCTGCTGACCTCGATGGATGCCGACGGGACGCGTGCGGGATTTGACTGTGAACTGACGGCGGCGGTGAGCGAATCGGTCAGCATCCCGGTGATCGCCTCGGGCGGAGCCGGAACGGTCGCACATTTTGCAGAAGTATTCTCACGCGGTAAGGCCGATGCGGCGCTGGCCGCGAGCATCTTTCACTTTGGGGTATCGAGTGCGCGTTCGCTGAAACAGGAATTGCGGGAGACCGGTGTCCCTGTGAGGCTGCCATGCTGATACCCTCCATTGACCTGATGGGCGGGCGCATCGTCCAGCTGGTGCAGGGGGAGAAGCTGCGGCTGGCATTCGATGATTTTGAATATTGGATCGATCGGTTCTCGCGCTTTCCGCTGGTGCAGCTGATCGACCTGGATGCGGCGATGCGCCAAGGCGATAATTCCGCGCTGGTCGCGCAGATTTCGCGGCGGTTGCCGTGCCAGGTGGGCGGAGGAATCCGCAGCATCGATCGGGCGAGATTGGTGCTCGACGCCGGGGCACGGCGCGTGATCATCGGCTCGGTATTGTTTTCCGATGAGGGTTCCGTCAACGTGGAGTTCGCGGCAACGCTGGCCGAAGCTGTCGGTTCCGATCACGTGGTTGCAGGCATCGACACGAAAAACGGACAAATCGCGGTAAAGGGATGGAAGGCGCAGGTGGCGCTCACTCCCGATGAAGCTATCCCGCAGCTGGAGCCCCACGTGGCGGCCTATCTCTACACGAACGTCGATGGAGAGGGCCTAATGCAGGGCTTCCCGGCCGACGTCGCTGCCCGCCTGCGAGGGCTTACGGCACGGCAGTTGATTGTGGCGGGCGGCATTCGCAGCCAGCAGGAGATCGACGACCTGCACGCCATGGGTGTGGACGCCGTTGCGGGGATGGCTGTTTATACCAATCTCCTGGTGGTTTAAGACTCCTCGTGGCCGCTCTGGAGGGCCGGACAATATCTTCAGTTCGGCTCGATTCTGCATCAGATATGCTGGAGTCATCCGCAACGCGTTCGAAAGGAAAGAACTGTAGCCCATGGCCAAACTGAGCGGGATACGCCTTGCAAGGCGCTTCGATGAGGTCGGATTCTCTGACATTGTGCAGATCCGCAACAAGGTCATGGAAATGCGGGCGGAGGGCCTGCAGGTGCATTCGCTGCACGGGGGTGAACCCTACTTCGAAACGCCTGAAGCGATCAAGTATGCCGCGATGAGAGCGCTGGTGGAGAACTATACGCACTATGCGCCATCGTCGGGTGTGTTGCCACTGCGAAAGCTGCTGGTGGAAAAGCTGGCCATCAAGAACAAGATCAATGTAACCACCGATGAAGTACTGGCGACAGTTGGTGGTTCGCAAGGTCTGTACGGTGCTTTTCAAAGCGTGCTCGATCCGGGAGACGATGCCCTGGTGTTTTCGCCCTATTGGACGCCGATCGGCGACCTGGTTACGGGTGCACAGGCGCGTCCTTTGCTGGTGCCTACGATTACCGCGCGTCGCAACGGAATTCGCAAGACCCTGGAGCAGTTTTCGACGGCGAAAACGCGCGCCATTTACTACAACACACCGCAGAATCCTAGCGGCCTGGTTTTCACGCGATCCGAGGCGGAAGAGGTGGCGTCGTTCGCGCGCGACCGCGATCTGATTGTGATTGCTGATGAAGCGTATGAGGACCTGGTATACGAGGGCGAGCATGTTTCGATTGCGTCGCTGCCCGGGATGCTTGAGCGCACGATCACCTGTTTTACATTTTCCAAGACCTATGGCATGACCGGGTGGCGGGCCGGTTACGCGGTGGCGAAAGAGCCGTTCATGACCGCGCTGCGCAAGGTCGTACTGTACTCGACCAACGGGGTGACGACGTTTGTCCAGCAGGCGATGATCCACGCGCTCAAGACGCCGGAGGCGGAGATCACGGCGCATCGCGAGGAGTATCGCAAGCGGCGCGACCTGCTGGTAGCTGCGTTGAATGAAGTCGGCCTCAAATGTGATCCGCCGGCAGGGGCCTTTTACGCATTTCCGGATGCCGAAAAGATTCACAAAAACAGTCGGACCGCGGCGCAGATTCTACTGGAAAAGGCGCATATCGCCACGATTCCCGGCTCGGTTTTTGGAGCCCAAGGCGAAGGGCACCTTCGCTTTGGCTATGCAATCACGATCAAGGAGATCGAGGATTGTGCCGAAGCGCTGCACAAGTTTCTCGGCTAGGTTTCAGATGGTGTAAAGAGGTGGTTTAGGTTCGTGCTATCCCAGGTCGCAAAAGCGGGACCTGGGGCACCCACCGTGGTACATATTCATCCGGTCAAAAACCTAGGTTTCGCTGACCGTTGCCTGGCCGATGGCGCGGCCGGTCTCTACCCGGGACGCCTTCAATAGGCGGGCGATCTGCTTGAGGTGCAATTGAACGGCATAGGCGCGCAGAATTTCAGCCTGCGAAAAGTTCGAACCCGTGTGTCGTACCTTCGCCATGCGATCTTCCAGTTTTGCGATGTCGTCTTCAAGATGAATGCTGGGCGGCGGAACATGGAAGCGCCAGTGGTGAACGCATTTCGCCAAGTACTGAAATCCCGACTGAATGTCAGTGATCAGGAGCTCCAGTTCGGATTCGAGTTGCTGGGCATAATTGTCTTCATGGCTGTCTTTCACCGCGAACTCGAGAGCTACCAGCGCATCAAAGATCGAACGCCCGAACTGCGCAAGCATGCCGAGGCCTTCGCGCCAGCCTGGACCGCCTGAAGGTTCGTTGCGGGATTCCTCCAGCAGGGCGTTATTGCCGCGCAACATTGCCAACGCATCCTCGCGGAGGCTGGCCAGGTTTGCAGACGGCTGACCGCCAAAGCCCTGAAGGATTCCTTCAAACAAGGCACCCAGCACCAGGAACTCCTGTGCCAGACCTTCGCGCAATCGAATGCGCGCGCGGTCGGGAAACACGAGAGTCGAAACAACAACAGCGACAACAATTCCCAGAAATACTTCACCGACACGATGCAAAGCCACGAGCCAATGTGAGCCGGGCGCCTGCACCAGCATGACGATCGAAATGGTGACGCCAGCGAGGCGGGAGCTGTTTCGCAAGCCAAGGAGTCCGCAAAGTGCTATTGCCAACACTACCGCCAGCAGATAGTTCCACGGCAAAACGCCGAACAGCGAGAAGCCAAATCCGAAGACGGCGCCGATGAGGGTGCCGAGAATGCGGTCGCGCGAAGCCGAAATTGTCGCGCCAAAATTCGACTGGAGGACGATGATGGCGCTGATCGCGGCCCAATAGCCGTCGTGCAGTCCGAAGCGCCGGGCGAGCCACCAACAAAGCGTGGCGGCCAATGCGGTCTTGGCGGCAAGAATCAGCAGGCGCTTCCGTTCCCATGTCAGCAGGCCTTCCCGGCTGGCTCCGTCGACGCGCAGCTTGGCGGCGAGTTCCTGCTGCGACCACGTTTTGGATCTGGTCAGCCTCATGTTTGCCAGCGGGTGATGGATTTCCGGTGTTCCGAACAGCGATGCAGATCGGTATTTCAGTCCGCTGCAGCATTTAGCATAGAAGAGAAGGCCTTCATTTCTTGGTTTTCCTGATTGTCTATGATTCGCGTCGGATATTCGGCAAATGTTCCCGCTGAGTTGTTCAACGATTTCCCGCCGGGAGTCGAGCTGGTTCCGTTGACGCGAGATCTCGATCATGATGTTGATGTCGAGGTTTGGATTCCGGATCCGTATCCGACGCGCAACAAACAGATCGTTCCGCACCTGCGCGGCGTGAAGCTGGTTCTGTCGATGATGGCGGGCACCGAGTGGATTCCAGCGGCGATGGGACCGCATGTGACGATCTGCAATGCGCGCGGGGCGCACAACATCTCCACCGCTGAATGGACGATTTCGGCGATCCTCACGCTGCTGAAACATTTCCCGCTATTTCTTGATATTCAACGATCGGGGGAGTGGAAGCGCCGTTTTCAGGCAACGGCGGAGTACGAGAACCTGACTGGCGACGCGCGTCCGCTGTATCCGCCGGTGATGCTGGAGGAATTGACCGGCAAGACGGTGATGCTGGTGGGGTACGGCTCGATTGGCAAGGAGATCGAGCGCATGCTGGAGCCGTTCCATGTGCAGATGGTCCGCGTGGCCCGGTCGGCGCGGGAGAATCCGACTGTGCATGCTGTGAGCGAATTGGAAACGTTGCTTCCCAAAGCGCACATCGTGATTCTGATATTGCCGGTGACGGAGCAGACCAGGCATTTGATCGATGCGCGCCAGTTTTCCATTATGCAGCGCGGAACGCTGCTGGTGAATGCGGCCCGCGGTCCGATCGTGAACACCGACGCACTTGTCAATGCGCTCGAAAGCAGAAGGATTCGCGCGGCGCTCGACGTCACGGATCCCGAACCCCTGCCGCCGGATCATCCGCTATGGAAGTGCCCGAATTTGCTGATCACGCCGCATGTAGGCGGCTCGAGCCCGGAGTTCGCAAAGCGGTCGTTGAAAGTGGCGGCTGACGAATTGCGGCGCTATATGGCGGGCGAACCGCTGCTCAACGTGGTGCAGGCAGCGGTGTGAGCGGAGCGTGCGGCTCGACGCCAGTCGCGCAGGCCGAGAATGGCGAGAATCACGAGTCCGGCATACAGGACGGCAGTGATCCAAAGATCTTTGTAGATGTACTCGCCGATGTAGATCAGGTTGACGACGATCCAGAGCCGCCAGTTGGCGATGTGTTTGCGAGCCTGCCACCAGCTTCCCACCAGGCTGAAGCTGGTAAGGGTAGCGTCCAGGTAGGGAAGGGCTGCGTGCAGGCTCCGGGCTAGTTCGCCGAGCAGGAAGCTGCCCGCGATGCCGGCGACGACGGCGATGATGAGGCTTGGCAGCGCAAGCGGAACGACGCGCACCTCGCCCTCTTCACGCATGCCGCGCCACCAGTGCCACCATCCATAGAGTGTGAATGCGATAAAGAAAACCTGTAGCAATGCATCGGAGAGCAATCGCGCGCGATAGAAGACGATGAGATAAAGCACATCGGCGGCGAGCACAACGGGCCAGCAGATCAGCAGCCTCTTCGTGGTGAGCCAGATTCCGACGGCAGTGGTGACGAATCCGGCGAGTTCCACCCAGTTGGTGGCGAGATAGTGAGCAACTGCGGAGAGGATCATGCGCGCACCATCCGGGAAGCGTGGGCGTCGGCCCAGAGGCGCAGCGGCTCCAATAGCTTCTCGCGCCCTGCGCTACGAAACCACTTTGCATGTCCAACAAGGTAATCGTGGGTTGCCACGCGTGCCTTCTCCGGCGAATGCAGTACACCCAAGAAGTAATCCGCTTCGGTCAATGCAAACTCTGCATGAGCGAGCGCAACCATCGGCGCAAGCGCGGATGCTTCCGCGGCGCTGAAAGTGCGCACGCTCTCATAACCATCGAGCAATGCCCAGAGATGATCGAGGTGGACGGCAACGCTATCGCCTGCGTTCGGATCACGCATCAGCTCAAGCCAGTCGACGATGTTGCGTTCGATTGCCTGTGCAATGTCGTAAACCGCATTGGTCCGGTCTGCCAGTCCGAAGTCGATTACTGATGTCGCGCGCGCATCCGGTGCGGTATCGCTCCAGAAGAGATTCGATGCGTGGAGATCATTGTGCGTCCAGAGCGAAGGTAGGCCCGGCAGCAGCGGTTTTAGCTTGTCGTGAAAAGGCGCGAGCAACTCGAACGCCTGTTCGCAATCGCGACGTGTCAGAGCGTCGTGGTGGATGGAGGGTCTTACCCTGAGGTAGGTTTCCAGGGCTTCGCCCGGATCCTGGGACGCAAAGATGGTGAAGCTGGCAACTAGAGGGCGGAATTTTCTCGCTGGGGTGTCGTAGTGCTCGGCCGCGGAATGCAGCCGGGCCAGCATCGCTCCGGCTGAGAAGGCGTGTTTAGCCGATTGGAATGGGGTCCAGGAGATAGCTTCCTCATATAGATCCACTCCGGTGGGAACCCCGTGCACCTCATAGGTCGAGTCATCCGACTCAAAAGCAGTGACACCGGAATCGGTTTTCAGCAGATGGGGAACACAAAGTCCGTTGGCGAGCAGATGAGCCATGAAGCGGTGCTCTTCCATCAGGCCTTCGGAATCGCGAACTGATCGTGCATGCCGTTTGACGAAGACCGTCTGACGGTCAGTTGCGATCACGCTTGCTGCCGAGAACGGCCGCGGGCTGGTTGAAACAATGGCCACCGGTGTGCCTGCTGCCGGAAAGTTCTTCAGCACCGCATGCACCTCATCAATTATCAGCGGCGTCCAGTCAGACTCGACCATTGAGCCGTCTAACCCGTGCGATTTGGCCTGCGGTTTCGATGCTTCGTTCACGTTCGGATCCCACTTGATCTGTGCTAGAAACTGTAGTGCGCTGCGAGCCGTATCGTCGTTGGAGCGCCCTGGTGAATGTAGGTATCCCCATAGCTGGCACCGGTGTCTTTCCAGTAGCGCTTGTTGAGGATGTTGTCGGCGTACATGCGGAATGTGAGCCGGCCGCTTTCTCCGCCGGGTGCATAGCGAGCCCCCAGGTTGAACAGGTTATAACCGCCGACGCTTACGGCGTCATCGCGTGTGGCTTCCTTGCTGCTGGTGTAACTCCAGCCGGGCATGAGGCGCAGTCCACGGGCATGAGGCACCAGCAAATCAGCGAAGAATGCGGTGTGAATGCGCGGCACATTGATGACCTGCTTGTCGTCGAAAGCGGGTGTGCCAGTGTTGTTTGAAACCGCACGCATTGCCGTGGCGGATGCGCTGAGCTGCATCCAGTTTGCGGCTTTGCCTTGCGCGTTTAGTTCGAGGCCGTCGTGGGTCTCGTGGCCAGCGGATTCGAAGCATTGATCGCCTGGCGCAACCGATCCGCCGGTCAGAAGGTTGGTCAAGCAGAAACTGTCGGGGCCCTGGAGGATGCGCGGATAAAAGAACGGCTGGCGCATTCGGAATACGTCGGCAGTCACGAGAACTCCGTGTTCGTACTTGGCTCCGATCTCGGATTGGCGCGTCAGGAATGGGGTGAGGAAGAGGCTGGAATTATCGACCCACCAGGGAGCCTGTGGCCCGAGGGAGAGCAGCGAACCGTAGTTGGCGTAGAGGGTGAGGCTCGACTGCGGTGAGTAGGTGACCGCATATTGCGGGAGCCAGAGTGAGCGGGGATTCGAATAGTTGAAGTCCGTTACGTTCGCGAAGCGACCGCCAGCCTGCAATACGATCCGACCGGGCAGATGGGCGCGCTCCTGGACGATTGCGGATCCCTGGTGATTGAAGTCGGCGAGCGTCGCCGGGTCTGCCTGCTGATAAGGACTTTCGGGCGCATAGGAAAGATTTGGCTGGAAGACGTTCTCAACCCCGAGGGGTGTGTAAACGACCGTCGGCGAAAGATCCACGGAGCGACGGAACAGCGAGCCGCCACCCACCACATCATGGCTTACGCTGCCAGTTGTGAAGTGTCCGAGCAGGAGAGCTTCTCCGACCGCATCGATTCGCAATTCGCCTGGACTGCGGTAGTCGTAAATCTCATAGCTGCCATCAGGGCAGAAGAAATTGGCGAATGGCACCGCGTCGGGACATAGGTTATTGCCGAGGGAATCGAGCGCCGGACCGTACGGCCAGATCACATTGTCGTCGATGAGTGAGTGACTATATGAACCGCTGAACCGCAGGTTCCAATTCGCGGCAATGTCGTGCTGGAGGCGTGCTCCCGCATTGAATGTGTCGAAGGTGTTGGGCTTTGACCACGGCTGATAGCCGAGCATGACTGAGGGAAACACGTTGGCAGGCACTGTGGTTCCGCCGAGCAACTGATATCCGGCCTCGGACCGCTGCACCTTGTGCTGGTACTCGAAATCGGTCATCAGCAGGGTCCTCGTAGCCAGCTGCCATCGACCATCAGCGGCGCCCATTCCACGCCAGCCGTTCGCGCCCTCGACATAAGTATGAATACCCTCAGCAGCCGCGGTAATCAGCACGCCGGAACTCCCGTGAGCGCCGGGGACGAGGAACTCGGTTGAAGCATACGACGAGCCTCGGTGATCCGTCGCGAGGTCGATGGAAGGATGCAGGCCGGCATAGGGCTCTTTGGTCGCGAAGTCGATCACTCCTCCCGCAGAAGCTACGCCGCTCTCGACTCCGGCGATACCTTTGACGATCTCGACTCGCTGCTTGTTTTCGAGCGGCACATCCTGCTCGCCGGCAATGGTCATGCCGTTGACTTGCAGCCCGGTAGCCAGGTCGATGGGGAAACCTCGAATCTCATAGTCGCCGTAGTAGCCGACTGGGGCGTAGTCCTCTCCCACCGAAGCGTCGTTTTTGATTACATCGGAGAGAACGCGCGAAATCTGATCGTTCATCAGCGCACTGCTTACCTCGCCGACCGAGAGCGGCGTCTCTGAAAGCGGGGTGTTGTCGAGGTTCGCGCTGGATCCCGCATCTGACAGGTAATCGTCTTTCACCTCACCGTGAACGACCACAGTAGTGGTTACGCGGGCTGGTTTTTGTTGCTGGCCGTTCCGGGTATTCTGCTGGGTCGCAGGGGATTGTGGCGCAGGGGTATTTTGTGCGAAAGCCTGGGAAGTGGCGAGTTCAAAGATGAGGCTCGCTACACAAAGGACTGACTTGGCGATCCGAAGAGACACACGCGCACGCATACCCGTTCCTGCTTTCATGAAACGAGGGCGACTGCGCTGCAATTCGTTGGAAGTTGGCCAACCTGGCTTAGAAAGCTTCCCACGCCGGTATTATCCGGATCGGGTTCGAGGGTATCTTCTCAGCCCCACACCGTGGAGCACCCCTGTTTCAATGTTTACGATTGAAACACTGGCGGGGCGTCGAATGCAAATACGCCGTTCTGCATTGCGGCAAGTCCAAGGAAACGTCTCGGCCAAACGGTTTACGGCGCCTTATCCAATCCGTTGTTCGGCATTCTCGGTTGCAGTCGAAAGCGCAGGGGCGATTGAGTTCTTAATTGCGCGCCAGCGCGTGAGCAACCATGCGAGCATTGCGCATATTGCGACGCTGATGCAGGCGTCGGTGAGGAAGGCACCCCTCAATCCGCCGCGGTTGTAGCCTCGGCCGTCGATGTACTGCATATAGACGATGGGTAGGTTGGTGGCTGAGATCAGCAAGGTGAACAGAGTTGCGGCGAGCGGGTTCTTCGGGCCAATCACTTCGAAGTTGATGGCGTTGCTCGCGGAGAATGCCAGTGCCTGAAAGAGATTCTCGCCCGTGATGGCGATCGCAAAAGCCCATGGAGTGTGTGGGAGCAGGATCAGGCTCAGCGTAAAAAGTGCACCGACGGCCCCAATTGCAAGATAAAGGGGGCGCAAAGGGATCATTCGCGCCAGCGGAAACAGCAGGAAGCTCCCGATGAGGCCCGCGATCGTCGACCCGACACCAGCCATCAGGCTCACCATTCGCTCGCTGGCCGAGAAGTCGTTGCCGGTTCCTCCCAAAACGTTGGTCAGCGCGAAGGATGCGGCGGGCAGCAAGAACAGAAGGAGCGCGAAGACCACGTCGCGCTGACGGACCAGGGACGCAACTTCCGCCCAGAACCGACCGAAGCTTTCGCCCGCAAGGCAAGGATCGGGCGCGGGCGATGGAATTGCGGCGAACAGCGCCATGGGCAGGAGAATCACGGAACCGAGCACCGCACCAGCAACGGGCGCTGTGAACTTGTGCAACAGCTCTCCGGCAAGCACCATCATCAGGCCGCCGGCGCCCAGGTTCGATGCCGAGAACCAGATACCAAGAGCACTATCATCATGTTTGCTGATCAGGCTCCCCATCCAGCCTCCGACTGCGCCCTGGTAAAGGTTCACGGCGAGGAAGCCCGGAATCATGAATGCTTCGACCAGGTGAGGGTGGGTGGAGAAGGTTACCGTCAGCATGATCGCTATCGCCGTGATGCAGCCAAGGATCAAAGCGTAGGTGCGGCGGCTCAGACCCACATCAAGCATGGGCGCGACCAGGAAAGCCCAGAACCCGGGAGACAGGACGAGCGCTGCAATGGTGGCGATCTCTCCAGCAGGTATGCCATGCGCCGCCAGCATCTCCGGAATTACCACTGCGCAGAATCCGCCTGCGAGGCCGAACGGAGCGTTAGTCAACCCCATCATCCAGATTGGCGGAAGCTTCCGAGCTCTCTCCATCCAGTCAGACCTCGCCATCTAGGCGGCGGCAGAATCCACTCGCTTGAGTTGTGACTGTTCTACTGGTCTCACACCAGTTTTTGCAAACTTAACCTGTACGCTACTCGACGCCCGGCACATATTTCGGTGCATCTGACCATCTATAAGTGGGAAATGAGTTGCACTTATTCGCCGGCTAAGTACTTTCGGCAGTCGTCTATCGAGCATTTATTCCGAATTGATCTGCTGAAAGGCCAGAAATCGATTGTGAATGCACTATTACTGGTGATATCCACAGATTCTACTAGGGTTTTGCACTTGCATCCACAGATCGATCGGGCCTAATGTCTCTAACTAGCTGGTGACTCTGTAGCTGATTGGAACAGCAGCTCCGGCCCGGTAGAAAGCGCAAGTAACGGTTTTGCTTGACGTTCATGATCGGCCGATTGTGGACAGACGGATTGAGATTGAGAGTGCGCCGGAAACCAGGTCAGGAATGTTGGTACCTGATTGGACCCGAAGATTCATCCGCAGCGCAAGCTGAGGATGCAAAGTTCGATTCAGCCAGGGAGAAATCATCGACCCAGCCGTAGATGTGGAAGCAGGCGCAACCTGTGGAAGCAGATACGGATCAGCCGAGGAAGGGTGTTTCGGGGCGACTCGAGACAAACGGAATCGGCGACGCCGAACGACAAAGGACTCAGGGCGACTTGAAAACCTGTCGGGCGGCGGAGGCCAAGCGAGAGCAGCCGGAGCAATCCGGAGGCACAAGCGAGGCGAACCGGATGGCGCGTAATCCGAGGAGACTCGGATTAGTGATCAGCCGGTGCCGGAGATGAGGAACCGGGGCAACCTGGAACCTGATCATCGGCGATACCGGAAGCGCAAAGCGATAGGGCAACCTGGAGCTTTCACAACCGGCACCGCCGAAGGATGCGAGAATCGGGGCGACCCGACGATCCATCGCCGGTAAAGCCGGAGGTATAGGACGACGGGCAACCTGAGACCTGTATCGCAGGCGCTGAAGGGGGAGGCGAGTGCAACTAGGGCAACCTAGAACCTTGCCGAAACCGACAACGCTGAAGGCATGCGAAGTTCGGGGAAACTCGAGCGGGCCATTGCCGGCACAGCCGAAGGACCGAGGACAAGGGGGCAACCCCAAGGAATCGGACGCCGGCTTAGCAAGAAGGGAGCGGGGTACGGGGCAACCCGGAGCCGCAACCCAGGCTGAGCTGGAAGATTGAGGAAGGCGGCCAACCCGCACCTTGATCGGCAGGCAGACGGGAACGATGCATGCTCCGATGAGCTACATGATCACCCAGGAAGCGCCAGGGGCCGCAAGGTCTCCTGGCGTTTTCGTTTGTGCGCGAGGGTGGGAGCCAAACTGAGCACAGAGTCCTCCTGAACCCGCCAATGCCCATGGTTAGAAAATCAGGATGGCGATGAGCAGTATCGCCGCGCCGGTGCTGACCACCACGACGTTCACGTCAATCTCGCTTGGTCGACCGCCCAATCGCAGACGCATCGCAGGCACTCCGTTTGGATCGCGTAAGGTACCGCCATAGAACCTGCGAGTGAAGGTGGCGATCAGGAATCCTGAGATGGGCGCTGCGGTCAGCAGTGTTGCCAGGTAAAACGTGAGTTGCGAACCAGGCGCGATCCACCACAACAATGCAACTTCCACGGTGGCAAGCAGAGCCATCACGATCGTTTGATCCACAACATGGAAACGAGCATGTCCTGTCCACAGCGGGTTGGTCGCGTGCGTCCGGTTGAGATCGACGAAAAGTGGAGTGATTCCCTGTCCAGCAGAGACGGTGGTGACCAGGACACGGGCAAAAAAGGAGGCAGTCACGAAGTTCCGATTCCGTTCAAAAATGATAGAGCACAATTCCGTAGCCTACGCCGGCTCGGTCTGCGGTGTGCGCCACCTGGAATGCCATCAGCTTGCCGTCGGTGGAGATCACAGGATTTGACGCTTTCCAGCCCTCGTAGTCATTGAAGCGCGTGAGCCGTTCGTAGTTTTTGCCGGTGCCGTCGAGCCGGAGCTTCCAGATATCGATATTGTGCCCGCCATGGTCACCACCGAGTTCCGCGACTTGCCGGTCAGATTCGACGGCGGCGTATTTCCCATCCGGAAAGATTCCTTCACACTCGTTATAGAATCCGGGGGCCTTGGAAAGGTCCGTGACCTCGCCGGTCTTCAGATCAATCCCCATCACCTTCGAGAGCGGATCCGATGGCTGGTGCGGCGTCACGTAGCAGGTGAACGTCATTTTGGTGTCGTTGTCGTAGAAGTCCTGAGCCTCGAGGCTGCAACTGTCGTCGGAGCTCTCGTACACCTTGTGCATGTTGATCAGCCGCGGGGTTCCGGTCGACAGGTCAACCTCGGCAACCATCAGTCGGGAGTAATTGGTGGCGAACTCGGGATGATCGCCGTGGGTTTCAGAGAACGAAATCAGCATGCTCTGTTTCGAGAGCGCTGCTCCTTCGTGCATGTGTTCATTCAGACGCACCGGTTTTGACCCGGGCTTGCTGCTGAGGTACCAAAGCTCGTTGTCTCGATCGCGGCTGATGTCGGGATTGATGAACTTCTCCGGTCCAATCAGGATGTAGTCGCCATTCGACAGATGCATGACCCTCAGGAATGCCGCGCCGGGAATACTGCAGGTCAGGCATCGTATGATCCGTGTCTTCAGATCAATGACGAAGGCATCTCCAAAGCTTTTTGCCATAAACGCGACGCGCTGGTTGTCGGGTGAAAAATCCGCGCGCTCTCCAAAATGCGCAAGGATCTCTTCGTTGGCCGGTAACGCATCGAGCGGACTGGTTTGCTTTCGCTGCGCAAGCAGCGAAGTGGAGAGCAGCAGGAATATGAGGATTCGGTTCATCGGACCTCTCACAGCAATGCTAGGTCTCGAAGTCGCCGAACCGCAAGAAGTGCCCAGCTGATTCGGGTCGCTGGAGTCACTCCGAGGATTGATTCCGACGCAATCCACGCAAGCATCAATGCATTGCGGTGCTGCCGGACCCTTGGCCGGGCTTGCTGGCGCTGAGCATGAACGCCATGAGTACCAGACCGACGGACATGTATGACAGCTCCATGTAGACGTCCTGATAACCCTGCATCTGCGCCTGCTGGTTTAGCTGGTTGTAAATAGAGGCCATGGCGAGAGTGCCGCTGTTTGGTCCGCCGAAGGTTCCAGTAAAGAACCCGGTTAACGCCTGCTGATGCTGTGCGAATGCGTTGGCGCCAGATTGCATGAAGCTTTGCAGGTGCTGCTGATGCCACATGGCGCGGCTGGTCACCTGCGCATTGGTGAGGGCGATCAAGACACTGCCGCCCAGGTTGCGCACGAAGTTAATGAGGCCCGAGACCTGATTGCTCTCCTCTTTCGGCATCCCGATGTATGCCGCATTGGTGATGGAGATAAAACAGAATGGCAAGGGGAGCATTTGTACAACGCGCAGCCAGGACGCTTGTGCAAAGCTCATTTGCAGGCTCGAGACGTAGGCGGCATAGCGGAACGTGAGGATGAACATGATGAATCCGCCTACCGCCAGCCAGCGCGCGGAGACCTTGCCTGTTGCGAATCCCGCCAAGGGCATCACAATGACGAGGGCAATGCCACCGGCTGTCAGCGCCAAGCCGGCAGTGGTGGCGTTGTAGCCGAGGAGCTGCTGCATGAACTGCGGCTGAAGCACGGTATTCGCGTTGAGCACGCCTCCGACTAACATCATCAGAAAACAACAGATCGCAAAATTCTTGAACCGGAATAGTTTCAGGTTGATCAGGGGGTTCTTTTGTCGCCACTCCCAGACCACAAGGCCGATCATGCCACCGACAAAGAGCACTGCGAAGAAACGGATGAAGCCGGAGGCGAACCAGTCGTTCTCTTCTCCTTTATCGAGCATGATTTGCATGCCGCCCATGGCAATGGTGAGGAAGGCGAGGCCCATGTAATCCATGTTTCGAAGCCTTGAACGGTCGGGCTTGATCCACGGTGGATCCTCGACCAGGCGTGTAACGAGGATGAAGGCCAGAAAGCCGACCGGAATGTTGATGAAGAAGATCCAGCGCCAAGTGTAGTTGTCGGTGATCCAGCCGCCCAGAGTGGGACCGATCGACGGCGCGAGCACTGCGACCAGCCCGTAGAGTGCAAATGCCTGTCCACGCTTATGGGGTTCAAAGCTGTCGGCCATGATGGCCTGCGCCATTGGCTGCATGCCGCCGCCACCAGCACCCTGGAGCACACGAAAGACGAGAAGCATGGGCAAGGTGGGAGCAGCCCCACACAAAAAGCTCGCAACCGTAAACACGCTTATGCAAAAGACGAAGAAATTGCGGCGTCCCATCAGGCTCGAGGCCCATCCGCCCAGTGGAAGCACGATCGCATTGGAAACCAGATAGCTTGTGAGTACCCAGGTGCTCTGGTCGGTACTGGCGCCCAGGCTGCCGGCAATATGCGGCAGCGCAACGTTGGCGATGGAGGTGTCGAGCACCTCCATGAATGCTGCCAGGGCCACGGTCGCGGCAATCAGCCAGGGATTGACGCGCGGTTTCCATGCCGTCTGTTCGATTGCGTTGGGGTTCTCGATCGTTGTCGCCGGCATGGTCCTTCCGGGCGCTGGCGGTACTGTCTCCAACTGAGGCAAAAACTCTCTCCTGATGCGGCATGCTGCTCGGTTCGGTTTTGGGGAACGACGGGACCTATCGTGACGCTATCACCAAACGACGTTGGGATTCGCCACTCACCTATAGATGTAAATCGGCGCTATGGGGTTCAGGGATTGTTGTGCAGGACTCATAATGCGGCACTTGCGGCGGATGCCGGTGGTGTGATGATCGGCGTTCGCCACCCCAGGAGCGCGACTGCGAGCGCAACGAGCTGCATGGCAATGATGAATCCGACGCAGGCCGGCCATTTGCCCAGTGCCCAGAATGCGCCTGGAACGACCCCGGCGGCGGTGCCGCCCAGATAGTAGCAGGTGAAATAGATGCCGGCGACGGTGACTCGTGAGCCGGGCGGAGCCGCCACGCGGAGGTGGCTCTGGGAGGCAGTCTGCGCGATAAAGACGCCGCTTGAGAGCGCCGCCAGGCCGAGAATGATTACGGGTAGCGAGTGCACCAGCGTGAGCGCCACGCCTGCAATGGAGCAGAGAATGGCTCCGCCGATTCCGGCCCGGAGGCCCACGCGCGTGATCAGGTATCCAGCCGCCGGAGTGACCACCAAGCCGATGAGATAGACAAAGAAGAGGGAACTGAGGGCCGTGATGGAAAGAGAGAACGGTGCAGCGCTTAGGTAGAAGGTGATCCAGGTAAAAACGCCGACCAGGGAGAACAGCACATTGAAACCGACAGCGAAGGTTGCTACGAGGCGGCGGTTTTTGAAGAGTGCCTGCACCTGATCGAGGAATGACGGGCGATTTGCGGCCGATTGGTCATACGCTGCGCGGCGATGGCCGTGCGGCATCCATGCCGCCACCAGAGCAGCTCCTGCAAGGGAGGCCGCACCCAGCACCACGAAGCTGAGTCGCCAGTTGAAGTAGTCGGCAAGCACGCCGGCGGAGATGCGTCCCAGAAATCCGCCCAGCGCGGTGCCGCTGACGTAAAAGCTCATGATGAGGGCGATGCGTTCCGGCGGCCATTCCTCGCCAATATAGGTGACAACGACGGCGATGATTCCGGGCACCATAATGCCTTGCAGGAAACGCCAGAAGATGAGCTGAGGCAAGGAGGTCGATGTGGCTGCAAGCAGGGTGGGAATGGAGACACCCAGGATCGAAAACACGATGACGCGTTTGCGTGCCAGGCGCTCTGTGAGCGCGCCAAAGAAGGGCGCAGAGATCGCCACGCCCAGCGTGGTCGCTGAGACGGTCATGCCGATGCCGGTTTTGGAAACGTGGAAGAGGTGAGCCAACAATGGCAGGAGCGGCTGGGTGCAGTAGACCTCGAGAAAAGCGCAGACTCCGCAGAGTGCGACGGCCGCAGCTGCCTTGCGGCTTGGTTCCGAGTGTTGCCCGGGCTGGGGTGGAGCTTCCAAGTCTTAGGATACAGGGCTGTCGATAATATTCGGCGACGCTGGATCTGCAGCTTAATCGTGGACGTCCTTTCGTCGCGTCACCTCGACCGTTTACCCTAAGCAGAACATGGATTCCCCTTCGTCAAAGCCTCCACGACGCGGTATGGAGGCATTTGCCTTTCGCGACTTCCGGCGATATCAACTGGCACGGGTAGCGGTCATTCTGGGCGCCGAGGCGCAGGCAGTCGCAGTGGCGTGGCAGGTATATTCCATCACTCACCGCGCAATCGATCTCGGCTATACGGGGCTGGCGCTATTTCTTCCCGGGCTGTTCTTTCTGTTGCCTGCGGGCCACGTGGCAGACCGCTTCGACCGGCGTCACGTGATTCTGTGGTGTTACTCGCTGCAGGTGTTTTGCTCGCTCACGCTGCTTCTGCTGGCGGTCCTGGGGACGGGACATGTGTTCTTCATCTATTCCGTTCTGTTTCTGATCGGAACGGGGCGTGCGTTCTCTGCCCCGGCCAGTTCAGCGTTGCTTCCGCATCTGGTTCCGGAAAAGCACTTCGTCAATGCGGTCACGTGGGGTGGGGCAATTTTCCAGCTTGCTAATGTTACCGGCCCAGCGCTGGGCGGACTTTTGTTCACGCTGCCCCTTGCCGGGTTTCTGCGGCGGCGCGGTCTAGAAGGCGGCGGAATCGTGTACGCCTTTACTTTGACGACGCTGGTTTGGTTTCTTGTGCTCATCCTGAGCCTGCATGTTCGCCCCGGCCGCATGGAGCATCGTGCGGCATCGCTGAAGGTGGTGCTGGCGGGCTTCCAATATGTGCGTAACTCGCCTCTGCTGTTGGGGTCGATGTCGCTTGATCTGTTCGTGGTGCTGCTGGGAGGAGCGGTGGCGCTGATGCCGATCTTCGCCAATGACGTCCTGCACACCGGTCCGCGAGGGCTGGGCGCATTGCGCGCGGCTCCGGCGATCGGCGCTCTGACCATGTCGCTGGTCATGGCGCGTTTCCCCATCGGGCGAAGGGCTGGCAAGCGGATGTTCGTGTGCGTTGCCATTTTTGGTGTGGCGACGGTGGTTTTCGGGATGTCGAAGAGCCTATGGCTTTCGCTCGGAGCGCTAGCCATCAGCGGGGCGGCCGACATGATCAGCGTCATTATTCGCGGATCGCTGCTGCAACTGGCGACGCCGGTCGAAATGCGTGGCCGTGTGAGCGCTGTGAACTCGCTGTTCATTGGTGCATCCAACGAGTTGGGCGAGTTTGAAAGCGGCGCTACAGCGCAGTGGTTGGGCGCGGTACGGGCCACGATCTTCGGCGGGTTGGCTTCGCTCGCGGTGGCCGGGGTTTGGGCAACTCTCTTCCCCACCCTGCGGCGGGCAGATGAGCTGACCGCAGAGGCGCTGCGTCCATCGCCCACGGGCTCTACGAGCATCCAAACCCCTGCGGCAGGTTAAGAACTCGGCCGTGAAGATTCGTGATTTCCCAGGTCCCAAAAACAGGGACCTGTGGCACCCGGTGCTGGTAACGCGGATGTGAAGACTTATTCTTCCCGGTCCCGAAACCGGGACCTGTGCGCTCAATGTTTGGGACCAGGTGAGAAGGAGGCGGCTTGAAGCCCTGGAAGATTTTTGTCATTCCTACCGCGATCACCTTGCTGATCGCCTCTATTTACATGTTCACGGTCTGGAAGAAACGGCACAATCCCGGGGTGGTCAGCCAGCCGCAGCAGCAATTGACTGCGGATGATGTCGCGGTGGTGCGCATGGAGTTTCCCGCGCATTTCGATGACGTGAAGGACCTGGAAGGCAAGAGCGTCTGGATGAAGAACGGCTACACGATGCCGTACTTCCCCTATAACGCCGGCAAGGTTGACTTTAAAAAACGCATTGGGGTGATTCCTCCTTTGCAGAAGCTGGATGTGAAGAAAGCCATCAAGGCCGCCGTTCCTGCCGACGTGGACGACGGAATAAGCCATGGGCAGCGGCAGGCGCTGTTGGTGTTTTCCCTCCCTAACGACAAGCAGGAGTACGCCACGCCGGTGGGCGCGATGGATACCGGCGAGGAGCAGTTCTACGATGACTTGCTGTTTTTCTACGACGATCCGCACGCCATTTACAGCCATTGGCCTAAGGATCTTTGGTCCGCGATCGAGACGCACGAGGTGAAGGCGGGCATGAATGAGTTGCAGGCGCGGCTCGCTGTGGGGCAGAAGATCCAGACCGACAATCCGCAGACGGAAGGCAACCGCACCGTCACATACGACGCCGACGGAAAGAAATGGACGGTGACGTTCCGCAACGACAAGGCGACGGATGTGAAACAGGACTGATATGCAAAATCAGCGCTGGCCACTATGTGCCTGGTGAATATTGGTTTATGGGCGAGCAGGACCGGCCGCAGTTGACAATTGATAGATTCGATTCGTTTGCTTATTCTGGGGGAGGATGAATCCGCGATGCTGCGCCCTGTTCGTGTTTTGCTGCTAGCCGGAGCCTCTGGGAATTCGGATTGGGGCTGCAGGCGTCACAGAAAAGGCACAGCAGGCCTCATCAATGCGGCGTTCCAGGATATCGCGCAGCTGCCGGGCATGCTCATCGTCCAAACCGAGGTGGGAGGATTCCTCCATCACCTCGAGGGCGTAGCGCAGATCGGAAACTAACTCAGACGTCGAAAGAGTCTCGATCACGTTATAATTTTACCCAAGGGATTTCACTAGTTTTTCCACAGAATAGAGCATGTTATTGCTGTAGTTGCACTTCCATTGGCAGCCTTGCGGCGAGCACCTCGCGTCGATCTCAGAGAACAGTTCCAGCTAATATCGCGGTGAATATTCAGGCGTGCAGGTTGCGAACTCAAGAGTTCGAGCGGTTGACATGGTTTTCCTGATTGTGATTTCTTAAGCAGAATACGTTTCCTGATGCTGTATTTTTTCCGAAAAACGCTCGTTGTTCTAGCCGTTCCGTTCCTGGCGGTTGTGGCGCTCGCCTTCAAGGGGGTGAGCGCGGGGCTGCGACTTGCGGTTAGTCTTGCCGGCTGGGAGCTGAAATGGCCCCCGGTTCTGGTCGATGATCTGGAAGACGAGCCAAGCAGCCAGGCGCAACCGAGGACAAGAGCCAAGCGTAGGGGCAGGCGGCGAGGACGCGGCCGGCGATAGACATTCTCCGAACGGAACGCCTGAAGAGCATTCCCTATCCATCGATATCTTGCAGAGATTGCACCCAAATTCTCTGATCGTGCTTTCCCACCCATCGTGGGTGAGACCGCGCGATGGATGGGGCACCCTCTATTCGTGCAGACCGACAGGTGGCGGGTTAGAGAGCTAGCGAATCCGCGGAATCGACAGGGTTCATCGTTGCAGCAAATCGATGGGCTGGGTGAAGTCGGTTGCGCGGATGTATTTGGCCAGGGAGGGATGCTGGCGCTCGAGGGCGAGGTACATTTCCCACGCCACGCGGCGATAGCTGAAGTGGCCGGCGGGGGCGGAGCGGAGCTCGCTGATGTACTGCGTTTCGGCGAAGTCCATCTTAAAGAGGCAGCGCACGCGGGTTGCCAGGGGCAGCAGATAGAGAGCTGAGAGGGGCGCTTCGGGGGCGGATCCGGCGGCGATTTTTATGCTGGCGGAATGGGCCAATTCGACGGCGCCCTGGTAGTCGGCGAGAATTCCGGCTTCTTCGAGGCCGGCGATGTCACCGGAATGGGGCGTCTCGTAGCCGTGACGGGCGGTGAATTCCTGCCTAATCTGCGTAACGCGGCGGTGGCGGTGCATGTCGCGGAATCCGCCGATGTCCATGAAGATGTCGAAACGCAGGGCGGCGCCGGCATGGAAGGCACGGAGGGCTTCGTCGTGCTTGCCGCGGTGCCTCAGGCCTAGCTCGGTGATCTCCGAGACGCGAGAGGCCGGAAGGCCAGCCACGATGTCGCGGACCTGGCGGTAAGGATGGTGACAGGCCCAGTAGATGAGGGAGGCGGCGAGTTCGACTTCAAGGGTCTCGGTGCGTTCGACGAGATCAACGACGGGAGCGCAGGTCGGGGCGATCCCGTTGAGCAATTCGCTGGCAGCTTGCTCAAGTTCGGTGCGGGTCTGGATGAGGTACGCATTGGGTTCGGCATATTTGACCAGCGTGGGGGCGGTGCGGACTTCGCGGGTGAGCAAGTTGGCGGCTTGGGCGGCTAGGGTTACCTCAGGGGCTAAAGCCCCTTCTCCTTTTGACTGGGCATTGATGTACGGGCCGACGCCCGTACCCTTCTCGCTTGGGGACTTCTCAAGTTGGGCGAGCTTTTCAATGAAATCGGCGCCGGCTTTGGTGTTTACGTTCCATGCAGGGCTGGTGGCAGCATCGCGCAGTTTTGCGCCGAGATCGCGGACCTCGGCGAGGGGATGGGACAGGAGGCGCGAAACCTGTGTCTCCAGGGTGCGGGCGTTGACGATCTGGCCGAGAGAGGTATTTGTCGCAAGGGGAAGGAGATAACGAGCCACATCGAAGGCACGTGCCTTGAGGGTGCGGTCGTAGGCCTCGGGCTTCATCGCCTCGGGACGGACTACCCGCTGCCGCAGGGCGTCGTGCACGGCCGCGGTAACGTGCTGGTAGGTTGCGAAGAGGTTGTCAACAGTCTCGCTATAGAGCTTTGCCGAAGCTGAATCGGAGCCGAAGTCGGGGAAATACCAACCGGACTTCTGAAAATTCTGATATCGGGTGGAGCGCTCCTGGCCGTCCCAGCGCTGTTCGTCGACCAGAACAATAGCTGCCAGCAGGCTCAGACGCTCAACCGCGAAGGCGACGTGCGCGAGGTCGGCAATAGAACGGTGGCCGTATTGGAAATAGAATGTGTTGAGAAACTGCTCGGCGCGCTGGGCACTGATTTCGGCGAGAGATTCACGCATGGAGAGCGCCGAACGGGAGTATTTGGCCATCGCATAGGCCAGAACTTCGGGATCGGCTCCGTGTACGGCATAGACGTCAGTCTGGTTACGGGCACCGGCGGGGAGGAAAGATTCACTGGACATGGATGAGGGCTCGCGAACAGAATACGGCATCAGGAACGAACGGGCTGTGAATCCCCGGAACGGTTAAGTACGTCAAAAAAGAGCAGCACGGGAGTAAACGGCAGCATGCGGGAGTTCAAGTTGCGTACATCGCAAAGGCCCCGGCCATTGCCAACCGGCCGCTGGTCCATGTCCCAGCGGTGGAACGACCTGCTTTTTGCTCATTGGCGAGTGTCTGCGGCGACGATTTCCCGTTTTCTGCCGGAGGGTTTGCAGCCAGATACCTTCCAAGGTTCGGCATGGATCGGCATTCTGCCGCTATGGATGGATCGCTTTAATTTCCGCGGAGTTCCGTCCATTCCTGGCGCGCGCAGTTTTCCGGAAGTGCAGCTGCGTGCCTATGTTCACGACCAACGCACTAACACGCCGGGCATCTATAACCTTTCAGTCGATATTGGCAACCTGCTGGCGACTGCGGCGGTGCGCTTTATCTACCGGACCCCCTGCAACTGGGCAGAGATGCGGCTGAGCCAGCGCACGGAGCGGGAGTTCTCGTTCTACAGCCGCAGGATGTTCGTGAGCCAGCCGGTGATCTTCAATGCGCGATATCGCGGGCTGGGGCCAACGCGCCGGCTGGCGGAGATTCGTTCCGGATCGCTCGAATACTTCTTTACGGAACGTTATTGCCTGTTTACTCGCAACCATGCGGGACAGGCAGTGCGGTCGAGTATTCATGCGGTGGCTTCTCCGCTGGAGGACGCCGAGGCCGAGATCGAGCGCAATGATTTACCGGCTGCGCTGGGGATCGAGGTTGCTGAGCAGGAGCCGGTGCTGCATTATTCGCGCCGGCTTGCGGTGTACATCTGGCCGGCGGAGCTGGCTCAGCCGATTGCTCGGAGACAGCGGATCCCGGCCCAGGCGATGCCGACTGGGTGAGGGCTTGGGGTTCAGCCGACTTGGAATTTGTCAGTGTCCCCGTTGCGGCCGATTCGAGCCGCCATTAGTGGTAAGCCCACGCATGCGGCGATATTCACGACATTCTTAAAGATGAGATCGGCCGGGACAACCCTCTGGACGAGCGGCTTCGAGTGCTGCCCCGCGCGCCTCTTTCAGAACGCTCTTGAGATCCCACGAAAGACTTCCGTTGCTGATTTCGCCGACGAGTTTGCGCACCCAGATGAGTTCGCCCTTGAGCATGGCGATCAGGTATTCGCTTTCTACCAGGTTGATGCGCAGCACATGCTTCGAGGCCGCGGCCAGTCCGGTGCTGCGCGCTGCAATTTCGTTCTCGAGGTGCACGGCGCGTTCTTCGAGGCGCGGGAGAGGCATCGCCTTGCCTATAATTGGCGTTGGAACTTCGCGGCGCGATTGAACTTAGGTGCCGCTGACAAATGAGGAGCACGATGGCGGATCTGGCAGGAAGAATTGCGCTGGTAACGGGGGCATCCCAGGGGATTGGACGCGCGTGTGCGCTGGAATTGGCTAAGGCCGGAGCGACGGTGGTGCTGGCGGCGCGGAACGAAGCCAAACTAGCCGAGGTGGCTGCGGAGATCGCGGCGGCTGGTGGACAGGCTGCGGCGTTTGCTTTGGATGTTGCCAGCCAAGAGTCGATCGGGAACGGGGTGAAGGCGGTTCTGGATCGATTCGGCAAGGTGGAGATCCTCGTCAATAATGCGGGCATCACACGAGACGATCTGATGATGCGCATGAAGCGCGCGGATTGGGATGATGTGATGGCGACGAATCTGACCGGGACCTTTCTGCTGACGCAAGGATTGTTGCGGCCAATGATGAAGAACCGTTGGGGACGGATCATCAACATCACCAGCGTGGTGGGCCGGACCGGGCAGGAGGGGCAGGTCAATTACGCCGCGTCGAAGGCCGGTCTGATTGGCTTCACGCGATCGCTGGCCCGGGAAGTTGCTTCGCGCGGAATCACGGTGAATGCGGTGGCGCCGGGGTATGTTGAGACGCCGATGACGGCGGTGCTTGGAGAAAAGCTGCGCGAAAAGATGATCGAGCAGATTCCGCTGGGACGGCCGGGAACGGATACGGAGATTGCGCAGCCGGTTGTGTTTCTGGCTTCGGATGGCGCCGCTTACATTACGGGGCAAGTGTTGGATGTGAATGGCGGATTGTTTATGGGGTAGACGACGGACCAGAGATCTGGGCCCATTTGGAGAGAACAGATTAGGGAAGACTGCGCAGACATTAGGGCAGTTACAGGGCGCGACCCGCGACCGTAAGACCACGAAAAATGCCGCCAGCTCGGTCGTCCCTCCGGGACTCTAGTTCTTTGTAGTTCGCTATCCCCGGGTTCCGCTGCGCTTCACCCCGGGCTATTTTCCGTCGTTCCCTACGGGAACTCTGCGGTCAGTGCCACCCATCCATCGGCATATTCTCAGGGCAGGTCTTTCGCTCCGCAGTCGCACGGAATGACACATTGTTTTTCATATGCCGAGGCGATCCTTGAGGGTGCGAACGCGGTCGCGGGCGACGGTGAGTTGGGTATGCTGCGAATCTTTGAGGGTGACGACAACCTTACCCGCGAACCAGGAATTTACCTCGTGAATCCAGTCGGTGTTGACAAGTGCGGAGCGATGGACGCGCAGGAACTTCGCAGGATCGAGGCGATGCTCGAGGTCGGCGATGGTCTGGTCGACGCAATGGCGCTTGCCGTTGGCGACAGCGAAAGTGAGCTTGTCCTGCGCGATGAAGTGCGTCACGTCGTCGAGCGGCAGGAATGAGGTTCGCTCGCCCACGCGCGAAGCGATCCGGCTGGGATAACCGGATTGGGTTTGACGCAGTGAGGCGGTCAGTTCCTTTAGAAGTTCCGGCAGGGCGGGGTTCTGCTGCCAGTCGGGTTTGACGATGGGGCGAAGGCGGCCCAGCTTGGCGATCGCACGCTCCAGTTGTGACGGCTCGATCGGCTTGAGCAGGTAGTCGATGGCGTTGGTTTCAAAGGCGCGAAGCGCGTGCTGATCATAGGCCGTGGTGAAGATGACGGACGGCTGAATGGTGAGGCGGGAGAGTAGTTCGAAGCCGTTGATGGCCGGCATCTGGATATCGAGAAACAGGACGTCGATCGGTTGTGACGAATTGTTGAGAGTCTTGATGGCTACGGATGGGTCGGTTGCGGTGCCGGCAATGTGAAGCTCGGGAAATTGGGCGAGCATGCGCTGAAGGCGTTCGAGGGCGAGCGGTTCGTCGTCAACGAGGAACGCGGACAGGACAGCATCTTCCTTCATTTCGTGGTCCCTGCTGGAATGATCATGGTCACAACGGTTTTGCCTTCGATCCGGTCGACGCTGAATTGAGCGGATTCGCCGAAGAGCAGTTCAAGACGAGTGACCAGATTGCCGAGGCCGTGATCGGGCTCGACGTTGGCGAATGAGAATCCCGGGCCGTCATCGGTCACAGTAAGTTCGAGACGGTTGGCACGCACTATTCCCGTAAGGGCGATAGATGCTGGTTCGGTGCATTGGGAGACAACATGTTTCACGCTGTTCTCCACAAGCGTTTGCAGGGCGAGCGGGGGAACCTTCAGATCATCGAGTTGTTCGGGCACAGATATTTCGTAGCGTAGTCGTGGGCCGAAGCGGGTCGATTCAATCTCCAGATAGTCACGGACGATCTTGAGTTCCTGCGAGAGCGGAACGAGGCTGCTCTGATTCGCGCTAATCGAGAAGCGCAGCAGGGATGCGAGTTTGCCAACTGTATCTTCAGCGCGTTTCGGATCAGTCGGAATGAGAGAAGCGATGGAATTGAGGGTGTTGAAGAGAAAGTGCGGGTGAATGCGGGATTCCAGCGACGAAAGCTGGGCTTCTGCGAGGAGCTTATTGGCGCGCTCCTGTTCGACCTGGCGGGTGCGCAATTCGAGCGTGGCGTCCTGAAGCCTGTGGCGCAATGTTTCGAAGGAAGTGATGCTGAGGCCTACGACAACGGTGAAAACGAGAGAGATGGGCAAGGCTGAGCGGAACTCGCGCAAAAACCAATCTGGCGGAATGATTCCGGAGACCTTCAGAATGAATGCCCCCGCGAGCGATCCAGCAGTCGCCATTGCGATCAGGGTGACCGTATGGATGACAAAGACGAAACGGGGAAAGCGCTCGGTGTAGCGAAAGCCGATCCAATTGAGCGACAGAGCGGAGGGAAAGCCGATCAGGATGCCATAGATAAACGACGATAGGAACTTTGTTCCGATCTGGGTGCGAGTGTGCCCGATGACGAGGATGAGAATTGCCACGACCACGGCCAGTGCGGGGATGTACCAGAGATCCTGGCAGAAGGCTCTGAAGGCCTTGAAGCTTTTGTCCTGTCTGGCTGGAGCCCCGCCAACCAGTTGCTTGCTGGCCGAAGTCATAGCTGGAATCGTACCCCCACCGATGTTGCCGACTGGTAAGGTGTGGCGCCGAAATCAGAACTCTTGCTGCCACGCGGAAGCTCAAGGTGAGTGTAGGCGGAGAAATGGTTTCCGAACCAGCGGCTCACATCGATGACTGGAACGTAGCTATGGTCGTCGAGGTTGGCGACTATCGAGCCGGAGACATCCCATTCTTTCCAGCCGGGCAGCTCGCGCAGTCGGCTCTTGCCTGCGTTGAAGAATACGTAATGTTGACGGCCGGCGAGCGGAGAAACCGAGAGATCGCGGAAGTAAGAAGTGTTTGGCGGAGCGTAGAACTCGCCGATGAACGTGACGCCGGAGCGCAGGGTGCATTTGGCGCCGATAAGCGCGGCGGCCTGCTCGCGCCATGCTGCTTCGCCGTGGACCTCCCAGGCTTGGCCGAGAACGCGGGTGAAGGTGAGGGCTCCAAAGGAATCGCCACCACGATCGTTTCCGGCGATAAGGGATGTGTCGAATCCGCGCACCAGAACGTTATACCGGAAGGCAGTGGTGTCATGCTGTGCGGAGTTGGCAGGCGCCAGCCAGGAAGTGGACCATGCGAGGGTGAGCGCATGTGGTCCATGGACCCAGTCGGCTTTGATCATGTCGCGACCCTGGTTGATATTGAGGCGGTCTGCTGGATTGGTGGGATCACGGGGTGGGTCGAGTACGCCGGCGGCTGTGAAGGCGTATCCGGTGCCCCAGCGGACCATTTTACGACCGAGGGTGAAATCGAAATCGCCAGCGGAGAGGTCGCTGTAAAGCTCTTTCACATGCAGTTGCGAGACATTGTCAAAGTAGGCTGTGGATTGGCCGATCAGGCTGGTGGAGAAGGTGATGCGCTGCCGATAGCGGACAGCAAAAGTGGGCTCGACGAGAACCTGGTTGAGGACGCTGGGCTGCGATGCAGTCCTGTTGCCGTAGAAGGTTGCATCGTCGATGATCGCCAGGGAGAATCGGGTGTTTACGCTGTTATCTTCCGGTGGCGGCGGATCCTGTGCGGAGGCCGTGACGGCGAAGAGGAGAAGTACCGGGATGAGAGAGCGAGAGTTCATTTCGGATCGTGTGTTCGTCGTCTTTGGAGATTCGGGTCTGCGGTAGATGAAAGGTTTTGTGCTTTCCCACCCATGCGCGATGAAGCCGCGCATAGACGCGAGTTCTGGGTTCAGAACCGGTCGGAGCGGCCCTGGTAGAAGAGCTTGTCGGGCAGATTGCGCGGGGCGGCGCCGGAGTATTCGAGGACGCTGTGCGAGTTGTGGCGAATCTCGTCGTAGAGGGTAAGACGACGAAGCTGCAATTTGCCGGCGACGGGAGCGAATTCGTCGAAGGTGGCGGACTTGATGTGCTTGCCTGAGGTCAGGTAGAACTCGGCGCGAACGGGGCGTGCATCTTCCGTGCGAACCCAGTAGAGAATGCGCTGATAGGTCGCGCCTTTACGCCTGGCGGTGAGGTTGAGGACGTAGCAATCTTCGTCGCCGACATTTTCTTGGCGAACGAATTCGGCGGAGTAATCGACCGCGTAGTTGGTGCGAGCGACGTCGCCGTTGGAGGCATCTCCGGAGAGGCGTTCGAGCGGGGTGATTCGGACGGGGCGGCTGGTGTCGGGGAGGTAGATCCACATGTCGTCGCCGAGCATGAGCAAGTGACGACCTTTTTCGCGCGGGCTGAGGAACTCGACGTAGGTCTTGTCGGCGCCCTTTTGTGAAACCTGGTAGAAGTGCTCTTCATCCGATTTGCCGGATTCGAAGTCGGTAATCTTGACGCGCAGTGAGTAGGCGGGCCAGCCGTTGCGGTAGCCGTCAGACCGCTTGAGAAGCCTGGTTGCGTCTGGAGCGGCAACTGTTGCCGCGTGACCGAGGACGGCCCAGGCAATTAGAAACGCGATGGTGATGGCCAGCAAGAACGCGCGGAGCAGCCAGTTAATCCGGCGGGCAGCCGATCGGCGAGCTGGAAGAACAGCCTCAAGGGCTAAAGCCCAAGTTTTTGTCTGGAGCTTCTTCGGCACGACTGAAGTCGTGCCCTGGCGCTTCTCGACTTCGACAGAAGCTCTCTCCCAAGCTGACAACCGGACGGTGTTCATCGGCCTGAATATTTCTATGAACTGATTAGACATGGGCTAATGCCTCCGCAATTTGCAGGCGGGACGCGCGGATCGCGGGCAGGATAGATGCGAGAGCCAGCGAGACGATGACCATAACTGACGAACCGATCATCAGCGCTGGGACGTGGAGCACGCGGAAGGACATTTCGACGCTCAGTCCCGGTGGTGGAGGCAAGTGCAGGCCGGACGCATTGAGTGCTACTCCGAGCAAGTTGCCAGCGACCACGCCGACGGCGGCGCCGAGTGCGCCGGTGACGGTTGCCTCGACCATGAAGAGCGCAACGATCCATGGGCGTGGAGTTCCCATGGCGAGCATGGTGCCGATCTCTCGCGTACGTTCCATCATGGCCATCAGAAGAGTGTTGACGCTAGCCATGAGGACCATGAAGAAAACAATGATGCCGAGGAATAGGAAGATTCCACTGAAGAGGGAGCGGACCTGCTTGTAATACGCGGCCAGGTCGATCCACTTTTTGAGGGTCATCTGCTGCGAGAGCCCCTGGAGACGTGGCACAAAGGCGGCGGCGACGGCGTCAGTATTTTCTGTGTTGTCGAGACCGACGACGAGGTTGGTGACGCGATCGCTTGCCAGAAGGCGTTGCGCCGAAGGCAAAGTGATGCGAAGGTAGCGGTCGTCGAGGTCTTTGAAACCAGTGTTGACAATGCCGACGATCTGCACGTCGATGCCGTTGAGGGCGCCATCGGCAGTGACGGCGAGGATGGTGAGGCCGTCGCCTACTTTTACGCTCATGGAGCGAGCGACACCAGTGCCTATGAGAGCTTCGACCTCACCGTTTGTGCTGGCGGCGAGGTCACGGCCGGAGGCAAGGCGAGGACTGAAGCCCATGGCGCGCTCGGCGTCGGGCTCGACCGCGCTGCCCATGAACACCGAGGATTTTACGCCGTTGGAAAGCATGCCATAGAACTCGATGCGCGGCGCGACGCCGCGGACGTGATCGGTGGACCGGACTGAAGCCGCAACCTGGCGCCAGTCGCTGATGCCGGTGTCGAGGACGTGAACTTCGTCGCGCTGGAAGTGCTCGGCGGTGAAGATTTGCAGATGGCCGAGGCCGTTGTGAATCGTGCTTTCGCGCAGGCCGCGAAACATGAAGGCGAAGAATCCGCCAACTAACAGCAGCCCGGCGACACCGCTGCCGACCATCAGCAGCGTCATCACCGTGCGGCGGCGATTGCGGAAGACGTTACGAAACGCAAGCAGCAAGAACTTGGTCATGGCGATCTTTCGGAGTATGTGTGTCGCTGAGGATGTGTCCGTCGGTGAGGCGGACGATGCGCGGGGTATGTTCGAGCAGGCGCTGATCGTGGGTGGAGAAGATGAAAGTAAGGCCGAGGGTGCGGTTCAGGTCGCGCATCAGGTCGATCAGTTGTGTAGCGTTGCGGGTGTCGAGGTTCGCAGTTGGCTCATCGGCAAGGATCAGAGAGGGCCGATGCACGATAGCGCGGGCAACGGCAACGCGTTGGCGCTCGCCGCCGGAGAGTAGATCGGGTCGATGTTGAGCGCGAGCAGTGAGGCCGACGTTCTCAAGAGCCTCGGCAACGCGCGTGCGACGCTCGGCTGAGCTGAATCCCTGAACCAGGAGCGGGTATTCGACGTTCTCGCTGGCGGTGAAGACGGGGATCAGGTTGAAAGTCTGAAAGACGAAGGCAATCTTGACGCGTCGTAGTTTTGAAGTGGCAGACGGGCTCAGCCGCGAAGTGTCGACTCCATCAATGATGATGCGGCCGCTGGTGGGCTTGTCGATGCAGCCGATGAGGTTGAGGAGGGTGGATTTGCCGCTTCCGCTCGGACCGGAGATAGCGAGGAATTCCCCTGCGACGACTGTCAGATCGAGGTGGTCAAGAGCCGTCACCGCGCTGTGGTCGAGAGGGAACGTGCGCGTTACCTGCTGAACTGAGACGAGCGCGTCGGCTGTGACGAGTGCGTCCGTTTTCTCCATCGGGCGCCCTTCCTTTCCAGAGCCTCTTTTCTGCTCTGAAGAGGAAGTTAGAGGAGGGATCGCAGGATTGCGCGGCGAATCGGATGGAAGGGGCGGGAAGCGGATGAAAGGCTCTTAGTGGCGGATGAATAGCCGATCAAGAAGGCCGCAAGTCAGTACGTGTGCTGTTCGATAGTTGCTATCTATTGCGGAGGCGGTACGGGGTTGGCACCGTTTTCCTGGCCGGTGCGTTGTGGCGGAGGGCCCATGACGGCAACCGTGGCGGCGACGAAGCCGCCGTTTTTCATCGCTCCCTCGACACGGACCATGTCGCCAACCTGGATATCCGCGAGAGTAATGGGGACGCGGCGCTTGCGGAACGTGGTGTTCTCATCGGCGACGAAGGTGCGCACTGCGTTATCGGGACCGCCTTGCAGCGTGACCTTCACAGCGTTGATCGCTGTCACCTTGCCCATCAACCAGGTCTTCCCGTAATTGGCCTGCATTTCACGGATTTCCTTGGCCCGCTCCGGATCGATTTGGAAGATGGCGATGGCGCCGACGGATTTGGCGTTGGCATCGACTTCGCCGGACGCCGCGATGGCATCGCCAACCTTGATGTCGCTGGCTTTGATGGTTTGAGGGGGAGTGATTGGCAGATCGGCTTGGTCCTGGCGACGGCGTCGCTGTCCACCGCCACCTTTCAGAATGTGGGTATTCACGCTGTAGTGGACGGTATAGAGTTCGCCGGAGTCGGTCTTGATCGTGAAGTGGTCCGGTGCCACTTCGGTCACGGTTCCCATCACTCCGCTTCCAGGGCCCATCGTTCCGCCGCCCCACTGGCCGCGGCCGGCGCGCTGCCCGCGACCCTGGGCCGTCTGGCCGGAGTTCTGGGAGGGATCAGGGCTTTGCGCTATTGCGCCAAGGCTGAAGATGCAAATGAGGAGGAGTAGCGGGAGGATGCGAGCTTTCATTTTGGCTTGTCCGTGGAGCCCTAAGGGAATAGACGCAGGATCAGAGCGGCTGGACGCGGCGCCGGTTGATGGCTGGGGCTGCTACTGCCTCTTTTGTGTCTGCGAAGCGAGCAACTGTTCAAATTCAGGGTTTCCATGCAGGTTCGCAAATTCGTTGTCGGCGATGATCTTTTTGGGATTCGTGTAGCCCTCGTTGAGGGCCAGACGCAGGTATTGAATGGCCTGCTGGGACATGCCGGCTTTTGCGCAACCTTTGGCCATGTAATAGTTCATAGCTCCGCGGTCGGAGATCGAAGCTGGGTTCTCAATGCGCGGCCTGGAATTGTCGCCGAAGATGTTGGGATCGATTTTCAGCGCGGCCTGGTATT
Organism: Occallatibacter sp.; assembly: GCA_036495975.1. GTDB lineage: Bacteria > Acidobacteriota > Terriglobia > Terriglobales > Acidobacteriaceae > Telmatobacter. The sequence goes on from DASXLY010000040.1 coordinate 54,529, forward strand.
CCTGCCAGCCTTTTTTGTATTTGTGCTGGGCCAGGAGGTTGGTACCGAGGTTTTTGAGAATCAGTGCTGATTGCGGATCGAGTTTCAGCGCCTTGCGGTACATTTTTTCGGCGCTGTGATATTGCTTCAACGCGTCGTATACAGTGCCGAGATTGTTTAGGACATTTGAATTTTTCGGATTGAGCTTATCGGAAGTGCGATAACAATGCATCGCGTCAGTCAGATTGAACATCAACTGGTAGGCGATGCCCATCTTGTTCCATACGTCAGCGTCATTTTTGGGCGCCTTTTTATAGGCTTCGATGGCGGCCTGATAGCGTTGGTGGGCCATGAGTGCGTCCCCCAGTTGCTCCGGGGTCGCTTGGACCGTCGGCTTGGCAGGCGAGGCGGCCGGTTGTGAAGGTGGATTGACGGGCGGGGTGCTCGATGCCTGGGCGAAAATCGCCGGAGAGGTACACACAATGGCTGCCAGAACCGCCGCGCCCGGCAGAGAGCGTTTATCGAACCTGCGCATATTCCCTCCTCAAGGAGGAATCGAGGCGACAAACCTGATCGTCCAAGAGAATTAGAGCACCCTTTTGTACTGCGCCGTCAAGTTGATCTGTTGCACAGATGCGAGGCGGACTGAGAAAGAGATGAGCCGGAATAAGTTACTGATACGATAACCGGATCGACGGCCGAGGGAAATTTGCGATGAGCGCCACGATTTCTTCGAAGATTGACGCTGGTCTGGGCGAGCGTTTCAGGACTGTTCGCCAGCGCACACTGGCACTTTGTAAGCCGCTGACGGCTGAGGACATGATGGTGCAGTCCTGTGCGGAGGCTTCGCCCGCGAAATGGCACCTGGCGCACACCGCATGGTTCTTTGAGTCGTTCATTCTGAGCGAGTTCCTGTCAGGCTATAAGCTTTTCGATCCCAATTTTCCCTGGCTGTTCAACAGCTATTACCGTAGTTTTGCGGAGTTTCCGGAGAAGCGGCTGCGTTCGTCGTTTTCGCGCCCCGCGGTGGAGGAGGTTCTGCGTTATCGCGAGCACGTCGATGAGGGGATCGAGAGGCTGCTTGAGCAGAATCCTGAGCCGGAGGCACTGCGGCGGATCGAACTGGGCGCGAACCACGAAGAGCAACACCAGGAGCTTCTGCTCACCGACATCCTGCACGCGTTTTTCACGAATCCGCTGCGGCCGGCTTATGTCGCGATGGAGGGGCCGGGTCAACGGAATGAAAATCAGCGTCTGCCGTTGGGCTTTCAGGAGTTTACGGGCGGACTGATGGATGCAGGTTTTGCGGGTTCGGGGTTCTGCTACGACAACGAAATGCCCCGGCATCGCGCCTGGCTGGAACCCTACGAGCTGGCCAATCGGCTGGTGACTAATCGGGAATTTGCGGAGTTCATTGCCGATGGAGGGTATCGCCGATCGGAGTTGTGGCTCTCAGCCGGCTGGGATGCCGTGGAGCAGAACCGGTGGCGCGCACCGCTCTACTGGACGGAAGAAGGTAAGAGCTGGAAGTTGTTTACTCTGCGCGGCGAATTGCCGTTTGAGCAGGTGTTGGACACACCGGTGAGCCAGGTGAGTTACTTTGAGGCCGATGCGTATGCACGATGGGCCGGGAAACGGCTGCCCACCGAGTTTGAATGGGAAACGGCAGCCGAGGATCGAGTCGTGAATGGCAACCTGCTCGATACGGGTAATCTTCGACCGGTGACGGCTGACAGGGACGATGAGAGCCTTGCACAACTTTGGGGCGATTGTTGGGAATGGACCGGAAGCGCCTATCTCGGGTATGCCGGTTTCGAGCCGTTGCCTGGGTCTCTGGGCGAATATAACGGAAAATTCATGAGCGGACAGATGGTTCTGCGGGGAGGGTCGTGTGCGACGCCGCAGAGGCACATTCGTTCGAGCTATCGCAATTTTTTTCAACCAGAAACGCGTTGGCAATTTTCAGGAATCCGTTTAGCAGATAAGTAACTCCTACAAGTGGAGGAGCATCCTAGGTAACGGCATGACGACGAGCCCGACTTCCCCAGCTAGCTTTCACATTTCAGACAAGATCGCCTCTTCCGTTTACGAAGGGTTGCTATCCAAGCCAAAATGGTTGCCCTCCTGGTTGTTCTACGATTCAGCCGGGTCGCGGTTGTTTGATCAGATCACACACATTCCCGAGTACTACCCGACACGCACGGAGCGCGGCATTTTGACCGCGAGAGCGGCAGACATCGTGACCAATGCCGCCGGCGATAACGCGCTCCGGCTGGTCGAACTTGGCGCAGGCTCGGCAGACAAAACGCGGTTGTTGCTGAACGCCGCGGTAGAACGGCAGGATACGGTGTTCTACGAGCCGGTGGATGTCTCGGCGAGCGCGCTGGTTGAGGCGCAGATGCGGATTGAGGATGAGATTCCGGGGGTGCTGGTGTGTCCGCGCGTGCAGGACTATACCCACGATCTTGAACTCGACTCGACGCTGCCGAGCGAACGCCGCCTAGTGCTCTATATCGGGTCGAGCATCGGCAATTTCGAGCCTGGAGAATCGATGCTGCTGCTGGAACGGGTGCGCGCTGCGCTCGAACCGGGTGACTGCATGCTGCTTGGTGTGGACCTGGTGAAGGAGGAGGCAGTTTTGCAGGCCGCTTATGACGATGCAGCGGGAGTAACGGCTGCCTTCAATCGCAATGTGCTGGTGAGGCTGAATCGCGAACTCGATGCGGATTTTGACCCGGGTTCATTTGCGCATCGCGCGCTATGGAATCCCGAGAAGTCGCGGATGGAGATGCACCTGGTCAGCGAGAAGAAGCAGACTGTCTGGCTGGCTGGGATGGACCTGCGCGTAAATTTCGAAGTGGGAGAAAGCATCCATACCGAGAACAGCTACAAGTACAGGCCGGGCGATGCGGAGGAACTGCTTGCCAAGACGGGATTCACGCCCGAGGCAACGTGGACGGATGAGCGTGGATGGTTTGCGGTATGTTTGGCGAGAGTTCAGTAGAGAGACGATCCCGGGTCTCAGAATCGAGACCCGGGGGACCCCCCAAAAAGGACAACGAATTGTGGCTGGAGGCGTCTACGCCTGAGCTGCCCGCGACTATTTTGGCGAGGCGATGCGCAGGAGGAGGATGTCGTGGCTGCGCAGTTCGATGGGCATGTTGTTGGTCAACTCCATCTCTTTGCCGGTCCAGAGGTCTTTGGCGTGTTGCGCGCCATGCAGGCCAAGTTGAGCCAGATCGAGACGGAAGGGATGGGTTGACCAGACGTCGCTCCCGGCATTGAGGATGGCGATGGCTTTTGCTCCGCCGGCCAGATCACGCGCCCATACCTCGACTTCTCCGCGGCTATAGATGTAGCGTGCCTGGTGGCCGAGCGGATCCTGATTAATGGCGATCACGTCGCGCTTAGTGAGTATGTCGCGGATCTCCGGCTTCATGTTGGGCAGATCGTTGCCGGCGAGCAGGGGCGCAGCGAGCATAGCCCACATGGAGAAGTGGGAGCGGTTCTCAGCCAGTGACAGCTTGCCGTTGCCAACCTCGAGCATGTCGGGATCGTTCCAATGGCCGGGTCCGGCATAGGGTGCGAGGCCTTTCTGCTGGTTGAGAATGTCGTAGACGCTTTGCCAGCGCGCCTGAATGTCGCCCGTGGTGCGCCAAAGGTTGCCGCCGAGGGCGGGCGCCCACTCCCAGGGATTATCCCAGCCGTATTGGCAGAGGGAGAGGACAATGGGCCGGCCTGTTGCTTTAAGGGCTTTTGCCATCTTGTCGTAGGCAGAGACCATTATGCGCATCTGCTCGGCCTTGTCGTTCGGCGCCTGCTTTTCCATTACTGCGGGTATGAAGCTGCACAGATCGTATTTCAGGTAGTCGATGCCCCATTCGGCGTAGAGCTTCGCGTCCTGCTCTTCGTGCCCGAGCGACGCTTCGTATCCGGCACAGGTCTTGGGACCGGGCGAGGAATAGATCCCCAGCTTCAGTCCTTTGGAATGTACGTAGTCGGCGAGCGCTTTCATGTCGGGGAATTTGGAGTTGGTGTGCAGAACGCCGCCGGCGTCGCGTTCTCCTTCCCACGTATCGTCGATGTTCACGTAGATGTAGCCCGCATCGCGCATGCCGCTGGCCACAATCTGATCGGCAGAGTCGCGGATGTCTTTGTCAGTGACCTTTTCGGCAAAATAGTTCCAACTGTTCCAGCCCATCGGTGGAGTTTGCGCTACCGACTGCGCCTGGGTTGACGACGGAGCTAAGAACAAGGAAAGAGCGGCAATTGCCGCGGAAACAGAGAACTGCAACGAAGCACGAACACGCATTGGCAAGAGTCTCCCGGAAAACGATTTCACGAGAATACTAAGGTCGGCTGGGGATTTTGACAATTGCGAACCATGCGCTTCTCAAAATCAGATCTCGACGATGCGGTTTTCGGCGCGGGGCCACACCTCGTTGTGCGAGGATGGCTCAACCATGGAACAGCCCCCAGCTACTGGAAATGCAGGTCATCAGTTACGCCGACAACTGCGCTTACGCGACCTTGCGATTGCACAGGTATTGTGCGTGGTGGGCAGCTCATGGGTGGGTGTCGCCGCGGGACTTGGCAGGGCCGAGACGCTCATGTGGGTTGGCGCGATGCTGGTCTTTTACGTGCCGATGGCGGCGTCAGTGATTGCGCTGAACCGCGTGATGCCATTGGAAGGTGGACTGTACGTTTGGGCCCACCGGGCCTTTGGGAACCTGGGTGGATTTCTGACCGCGTGGAATATCTGGTTCTATGGAATTGCTGTCACCGCTGCGATTCTCTATCAGATTCCGAGTGAAATGGCTTACCTGATCGGACCGTCTGCGGCACATCTTCCCGAAAACCGGATAGCTTCGGTGCTGATCATCACCGCACTGATTGCAGTGCTGACGTGGGCAGAGCTTCGGGGACTGGAGATTGGCAAGTGGATCCACAATGCCGGAGGCGTGGCGATGATGCTCGTGTTCGGCGGGCTGATCTGCCTGGGGCCCTGGGGCATGCTCAGGCATGTTCCCGTCCACTGGACACCACTGGCGCTGGAGATTCCGCCGCACGATCTGCGCACGATGGCCCTGTTCGGGCAGATGCTCTTCGGCGCTTTGTGTGGGCTGGAATATATCGCGATCCTTGCCGGAGAGAGCAAGAGCCCGGAACGCACGATTACGCAGTCAGTATGGATTGCGTCGCCGATCATTTGCGCGATGTTCATCCTGGGGACGGGTTCGGTGGTTGCATTTGTGCCGCGGAATGCCATTAATTTCATTGCACCGATCCCGCAGACGTTGCGAGTTGCGTTGGGAGAAATTGGCATTGGGAACGTGGTTGCGATGACGGCAATTCTGCTGCTCGAGATTCGGCTGCTGGGCGCGATCTCGCTGCTGATGACCGGGGTAAGCAGGTTGCCGATGGCGGTGGGGTGGGATCGCCTGATACCGAAGTGGTTCACCGAACTCGATCGCCGCTGGAAGACTCCGCGGAACTCGATTCTGTTTACCTCAGGCCTGATCTTTCTGCTGATCGTGTTGTCAAACCTGGGAGTTCATGCGCAGGAGGCGTATCAACTGCTCTCGAATGCCAGTCTGACGCACTATGAGGTCGCGTACATCGCCATGTTTGCGATTCCGCTGGTTGGCGCGGCTTCGCTGCGACGCTCACTTCCGGCATGGCTGAAATGGACTTCGGTGGTGGGGTTGTGCGCGACCTTGTTCAGTCTGCTGATTTCGGCATATCCGTTCGTTGCCGTGGTGAATCCGTTGTCGTATGCAATGAAGATCATTGGTACGCTGCTGGTGAGTAATTTTGTGGCGCTGGTGTTCTTCGCAATGCGGACGCGATCGGCCAGGTCGGCGGCATTCTCGAACGGCGCAGAGGTTGAGCCTGAGGCGTAAGCGGCTGCAGGATCGAGCTTAGTTGAGCGGCGTGGCATTGTTGGAGTCGAGCTTGATGGAATTTGCGCCGGAATGAATCTGCACGGACTGGCCCCACACCAGGGGCTGCTTGTTGAAGATCGCTGAAATCATCAAGTAGTAGGTTCCGGGTGGCACGCCAGGGAAAGTGCCGCTCCCTGTTACATCGGCGCGAACGGCGGATGCAACACTCGCCTTGACGGCGTCACTTGCTTTCTGGCAGTCGGGTTGGCGGTTTCCACAGAGCGTACCGACATATTTGTAAGGAGAGATTCCGGCGGGAACGGTGATGCCGGCGTTGGCCAGTGTGTCGCCGTAGCTGGAGCGCAACAGCAGATATGGCCGGCCGGCAAGCGGGTTGGGCACGCCTGCCTGCGAGGGAAATCCGGAGACCACGGAGAGTGTGGCGTTGCCGAGTGGCGCCTGGGGTGTGGAGAGGCCTGAACCGGGGTTTGCCGTTCCCGACGAAACACTTCCTGCGCCTGTTGCACTCGTCGAAGCGCTCATTTGCGTTGCGGTTCCGCCGCTCGCTGGGATTGTCTTGCTCGGAGCCAGTGCCGCAAGGTTGCAGGTCTGTTCGAAGGGCGCGAATGTGAAGTCATCGTTCTGATCCTGGCCGGTGACGACGCGGCCATGGACCTGGTAGAGCCCGGTGGCCGAAGGTGCAAGCGATCCGTCAGCACTGATGGCCAGCACTAATGGATGATCGGGAGCGTCGATTTTGATCTGTGCGCCACTGGACGTCGCGGTGACCGCATACGGGTAGGCGCGGGCGGCATCGGGTCCGCAGCCGAGAATCGCGGACTCGGGATAGAACTCAACGCTGAATCCGGTGGTCGCAGCGTAGATACCGTGCATACGAATCCCTGGGGGCGTCGGCGGTCCTTTGTCTCCGCCGAACATAGTCTTCAGCAGATCGGTCTGCATGGTTTGAACGCCGGCGCTTGAGCCCTTCGACGAGAGATTAAGGGCGGGGCAAGTGGCGGTACGGGCCGCGAATTGGGTGTACCCCGTGTTCGCGTTTCCGGGGACGCGGTTGCCTGCAGCGTCGTACAGATTGCCGTATTGATCCTTCTGCGTGGCGTTGGTTCCGGCGGCTCCGCTGACGTAACCGGCGGCGACTACGCCCTGGATGGTGACCGGTCCTGGACCGGTGATGGAGCCATCGGAGTGAAAGGTGAGATCGAGCGGCTTCGGTTTGGTGTCGATGATGAGCTCGGTGCGGTTGCTTTCGAATTTGAGATGGTAATTTTCCTGATTGGGCGAGAGGGAGGAACAGTTCACCAGTACGCCGCCATCCACGAAGTCGAGGCGCCAGTTGCCCGCGCCCTGAAAAACGCCGGCCAGGTTGGGGCCGGCAATCGGGCCCTGCTGGGTGAGGCCAGGGGCAACTGAACTAATCGCCTGGCTGAACCATCCGAGGAGGGAGTTGCCGGTGCAACTCGCGGGCAAACGGCCGGAGGTGACGCAGCGCGCCATCTGGCGTTCTTCGGGAGTCTTTGGCTTTTGCGGCTGGCCGGGTGCAACGGGCTGGGTGGCGGCTTTCATCTCCTGCTCAGCCTTTTGCACGTTGGCGTTGTAGGCATCCTGCTGGCGCTGCTGGAAGGCTTTGGCAGCCGCCGATTGCTTGGCCGACGGCTGCTGGCAGGTGGGCAGCAGCTTCTTCAGCGCACCGCGGGTCACGTAGGTATACGAGTTGAGTCCGGTAGGAGTGAGGTGATCAGGGTGCGCGACCATGCAGTTCGCGTTGTCGGACGTGTCGCGAATATTGCAGTTCTCGATGTAGATGTGTTCGCCGCTGCAAATGTAAGTGACACCGATAGGGATGTCCTGCGATGCAGGCGTCTGCGCGGAGATTGACGAGGGAGAGAGTGCGATGGCGACTGTGCCAAGGACGAGCAGGTTGCGGGCGCCAGCGTGAGAGCGCTTCATGAATGACCCCCAGGGAAATTGCGCCGATGGCCCGGAATATTTGTCGACTGCTGCAAATGATTAGACGAGGAATTAAGAAGAAGTGGACTGATGGTACTGCGACGTCGCAAAAAAGAGCAAGAGAGTGCGATGTTTAGTCGGCGACGGGAGCGACCGCGTAGCGGGCGGTGGTTGCCATGAGGCGCTCGATCATTTCGACGTTGCCAATGCCGCCGCGCGCGCCGGAGCAGGTGCAATTCAGTGCGGCTGCGGCGCAGGCAAAGTCGAGTTGGCGCGGGAGAGGCCAGTCCTGTACCAGGCCATAGATGAATCCTGCATGGAAGATGTCGCCGGCACCCGTGGTGTCGGTCACCGGAACGCGATAGGCCGCACGGGTGTGGAAGTCGTGACCATCCCATGCGATCACGCCTTCAGCACCCAGGGTTGCCGCAGTGATGGCGCAGCCGAATTGCCGCTTGATCAGGCGCAGGGCCAGTTCGAGATTGCGCTCGCCGGTGAGGCGCGAGGGGAAGTCGCGACTGACGATCAGATGATCGACGCAGGCGATGAGATCTTCAACCCCGGCATAGGTTTCGTCAAGATCGGCAACGACGGGGGTGCCGGCCTCGCGGGCCCACTGTGCGGCTTGAGTTGCCGCCGCGGTTTCAAAGCCGTCGACAAGCAGCACGCGGGCGTTCTGGATCCAGGCACGGTCAAGATCGGCGGGTTGCAGCAGGAGACGTTCGTCGCGACGGCAAAGTACGGTGCGCTCGCCTCCGTCATCGACGATGATGAGCGACTGGGGACTGACTGCGTCGGGAACCGTGATGAGGCGAGCATCGACTCCGGCGCGCTCAAATTCGCGACGATGCAATTCGGCAGCGCTGTCGTTGCCAAGTTTGCCGATGTAGCGAGTGCTAAGTCCCCAGGTCTGGCAGGCGATGGTGGCGGTGGCGGTCTGGCCGCCGGGCAATATGCTTGCGTCGCTGTATTCCATCTTGGAGCCACGGGCGGGAAAGTGAGTGAGAGGGATCAGGGTATCAATCGCATTGAGGCCGACACCTACCAGATCGACCATCCTCGGCTCCAACATACTTGATATTGTACCGGTGGAATGTGCGCTTCAGCAGAATCGCGTTTCTTTCCAAAGCACCCAGCCGCATCCGGCGGCTGCGGCAAGGAGTATCAGGGAGAGGATGCCAACCCAGGCGAAGTTCATGGCCAGTGCGGGGACCTGCGCGTTAACTCCGAGCCAGATGAAGATGCCGATACCACAGCCGAGAATCACATAATCCCACCACGCGCGGCCACCACGTTCGGAGGGGGACTCATTGCCAGTCAATGACTCTACGACTCGATCGTAATCGAGGTCGTATCGGGCGCACTCGCGGACCAGGGCTTCGCGCATCGAGGCGTGCTCTTTTTCGGTGGCGACTGCGGTTGTGACGGCGAGGGCTCCGGCGATCATCACTACGGATCCGACGAGAACGAGCAGGCGGTGGGCGGGGTCGGCTCCTGCCAGCTCGCCGAAGACGAGCGCACCCCATGCGAGTCCCCACATCTGGTTGGTATTGGAGAGCGGAATGCCGCGGCCAATGCCAAGGTACTTGGTTGCGTACTGCTGGAACAAGTCGCCGATTACCCAGACGAATCCACCGAGAAAGAGCCAGAACAGCATGTGCCGTGTTTCGCCGGAATGAAATACCGCGGCGTGAACACCGCCATCGAATGCGAAGACCAGTGCGAACATGGTGCCGAGTTCGCCGATGGTGAAGACGGTGACGAACGAAAGCGGGTTCATTCCGCTGATGTAGGCCTTGCGGTAGGGGATGTACATCGTTCCCCAGAGCAGGCTTGCGCCGATTGCGGCGAGGATGCCCCCGACGGCGCTGTGGGCATGCGTGCCGCCTGTGTGAATGGTGCTGAACCCCAACATGACGGCAGCGATCACAATCGCGAGCGCGCCAAGCACGACTTTGGCGATATTTTTGCGGCTCGCTCCTTGCAGTTCTCCGAAGAGCAGGCGGCCCCACAGGATGCCGACGAGCGAGTTGGTGTTCCAAAGAGGGAAGGCGATGGCCAGACCGACGTCGCGAATGGCGAAGACCGTGAGCGTGTTGGCGACCGCCCAGAGCATGCCTGCCAGAATCGCAATGGGGATCAGGTGTTTGTGTCGGGCAAGGTCGGCGAAAACCTGGCGCGTGCCCTTCAGCAGTGTGGGCACCGTCCAGCGCGCAGCAAAGACGCCGGCTACCATGCACAGGGAGACTGCGTAGGGCGAGAGGCCGGTGTTGACGAGCTTTGTGGGTGCTTCGGCTGCGCCCAGCCAAACTCCGGCGGCCAATCCGCAGACAACTCCAATGCCATGCGTGGACTTAATTGCCGAGGATGGTTTGGCGCGTGCCGCGGAGTTCATTCGTGTTCAGGAAATTCCCTTCGCTCACACCATACAGGCACGGCCGTCATTTCGCGAAGATTACGAATCAACCGGATCAATGCAGAGCAATGAGCACGGCGAGACCGAAACAGAAAACTACCACCGGGATGAGGAAATGACTGTCGGTGAGGATGGATCGAGTTTTGTTGGAAGCTTTCATTCTGCCTTTTCTCGAGACCGCCTATTGCGTAGTGTTTCGTGACGCTACGAAATCTGATGCATCTATCACACGCGCCTCGATGAGAATATGCCTCAGGTCTTCAGGGGCTGAAGCCCGAACCTTCTCTGCGGTGTGTTGCGGCACGGCTAAAGCCGTGCCCTTTCAAGACAGCTGTAAAGACTGAGTCTTCCGCAGGCTAGAAAGCCGGGCCCTATCAAAATCAGGATTGACACACGCGCTACTTGAGGGAGCTCATGTCGATTACAAAACGATACTTCACATCCTGCCTGAGCATGCGCTCGAAGGCCTCGTTGATTTTCTGAATGGGGATGACCTCGACGTCGGCGGTGATGTTGTTTTTGCCGCAATAGTCGAGCATTTGCTGGGTCTCCGGCATGCCTCCGATCATGGAGCCGGCGATGGATCGACGTCCCATGATGAGATTGAAGGGGGCAAATGACGGCGGCTTATCCGGCAGACCGACGAGAGTGAGCGTGCCGTCCTGTTTCAGCAGCGGGAGATAGTCATCCATCGAGTGGGGTGCGGAGACGCAATCGAGGATGAAGTCAAAGGACGAAGCATGGGCCTTCATCTGAGCCGGATCTTTGCTGAAGATCACCTCGTCAGCACCAAGACGGATGGCGTCTTCGCGTTTGCGTTCATTGGTGGTGAGTTGCACGGTATGGGCGCCGAACGCGTGTGCGAATTTGAGAGCCATGTGGCCCAGGCCGCCGAGGCCGATGATGCCGACCTTTTTGCCGGGACCGGCGTTCCAGTGGCGAAGCGGAGAGTAGGTGGTGATGCCGGCGCACAGCAGCGGCGCCACGGCGGCGAGATCGAGGTTCGCGGGAACGGTGTGGGAAAAGCGCTCGTCGACGATGTAGTTGTTGGAGTATCCGCCCATGGTGATGGAGCCGTCGACGCGGTCCTTGGCAGCATAGGTGAGCGTGGACCCTTTGACGCAGAAGTGCTCTTCCCCGCGATTGCAGGGAGAGCAGTGGCGGCATGAGTCGACGATGACGCCAACTGCAGCCACGTCGCCAGCCTTGAACTCTTTCACGTCTTTGCCTGAGGCGACGACGCGGCCGACAATTTCGTGTCCCGGCACCATCGGATAGATGGCATTGCCCCACTCGTTGCGCGCCATGTGCAAGTCGGAGTGACAGACTCCGCAGAAGAGGATTTCGATGGCGATTTCTGTGGGGCCGGGCTCGCGGCGGCTGAAGTTGAATGGCGCCAGCGGCGATTTTGAATCCTGCGCGGCATAACCTTTGGATTGCGGCATAAATGATTCCTTCCCGGAGACGAGTGTAAATCACACATCGCATTAGACAGTCCAGACCGGCCAGAAAAGGAGTTTGTCTTCAGCCTTCATGAGCCACCCACTCATCGCATAAAGCCGCGATGAATGGGGCACGCCGGTGTGACATCTTTTTAAGCGGGGATTAAGGGCGTTGGGCGGATGCGACGCGGGGAATGCCCTGGAGATCGCGAGTGAATTCGATGTTCTGTAAGCCGGACTGCTTGAGAAGTGCCTCGATATCGGACATCTGGCTGAAGCCGAATTCGAAGACGAGATATCCGCCGGGAACGAGCGCGGCATAGGCGGCGGGGATGAGGCGGCGGTAGATTTCGAGGCCGTCCTGGCCGCCGAAGAGGGCGACGTGCGGTTCGTGTTCGCGGACTTCGACGGCGATCAGGGCGCGATCGGTGTTGGGGACGTAGGGTGGGTTGGAGACGATGATTTCGAAATGTTCTCCGGCAACGGGGGCGAGGAGATCGCCTTGGTCAAAGCGAATGGCAGCTCCGTTGCGTTTCGCGTTCTCACGGGCGATGGAGAGAGCTCGTTCGGAAATATCGATGGCGGTGATTTCTGCGTTCGGAAGTTGGGTCGCGAGGGCGACTGCGATTGCGCCCGATCCGGTGCCGACGTCGAGGATGCGGCGGGGCGGGGCGGGGTTGGTGCTTTTCCAGGTCTCAGAATCGAGACCTGGGGCACCCAGTTGTGTTGCGAGAGCGAGGGCTTGTTCGACGAGGTGTTCGGTTTCGGGGCGGGGGATGAGGACGTCGGGTGTGACGTGGAAGGGCAATCCGTAAAACTCGCATTCGCCGGTGATGTACTGGATTGGCTCGCCTTTGCGGCGGCGCTCAACCAGCGCGGCATAACCGATGGCCGCGCAGCCTGCGAAGTTCTCTTCTCCGTGCGCCATCAGCCATGCCTTGTTTTTGCCGATGTGGTGGAGGAGCAGCGTTTCGGCATCGCGGCGGGCGCGATCGGCGTGGGGGGCATCGCTCAGGATGGCTTCGCTGTGATCGAGCCACTCGCGAAGGTTCATCAGGCGGCTTCGCTGTCGGCCTTCAACTGCTCGGCCTGGTAGTGGGCGATGAGTGCGTCGACGATGGGCTGCAGGCGGCCATCCATGATCAGGTCGAGCTGGTGGAGGGTGAGGCCGATGCGGTGGTCGGTGAGCCGGTTCTGCGGGAAGTTGTAGGTGCGGATCTTTTCGCTGCGATCGCCGGAGCCGACCTGAGATTTGCGGGCCGCGGCGAGCTCGGCGTTCTGCTTCTCCATTTCGACTTCGTAAAGTCGGGAGCGCAACACGCGCATGCCTTTCTCGCGATTCTTGATCTGCGATTTCTCGTCCTGGCAGCTGACAACGGTATTGGTGGGAAGGTGCGTGATGCGCACCGCGGAGTAGGTGGTATTTACGGACTGTCCGCCTGGGCCGGAGGAGCAGAAGGTGTCGATGCGAATGTCCTTGGCCTCGATCTTGACATCAACTTCTTCGGCTTCCGGCAGCACGGCTACGGTGATGGCGGAGGTATGCACGCGGCCCTGGGTCTCGGTTGCCGGAACGCGCTGCACGCGATGCACCCCGCTCTCCCACTTGAGCTGCGAATAGACGCGCTTGCCTTCGATGATGGCGATGACTTCCTTGTAGCCGCCTACGCCGGACTCGGACAACGACATCACCTCGACCTTCCAGCGATGCTGTTCGGCGAAACGGGTGTACATGCGGAAGACCTCAGCAGCGAAGAGGGAGGCTTCGTCACCGCCGGTGCCGGCTCGGATTTCGAGGATGACGTTCTTTTCGTCATTGGGATCCTTGGGCAGGAGGAGGACCTTGAGCTCTTCTTCGATAGCGGATTTGCGCGGCTCGAGCGCGGCGATCTACTCTTCGGCCATGGCGCGTAGGTCGGGATCGGTCTCGGCGAGCATCGCCTGTGCATCAGCGAGGCCCTTCGTGACCTCTTTCAGTTCGCGGTATTTCTCAACCTGCTCTTCGATTTCGCGCGCGGCCTTTCCGATCTTCTGATATTTTTCGTGGTCGTTCAAGACCTCGGGTAGCGCGAATTGCGCCTGCAGATCGTTGTAGCGTTGCTCCATTTGTTCGAGGCGATCAAGCATGTTGGCGGCCTCCCGGCCCGGTCATGGACGGACAAAGTTCTTGGTTGTTGAGGTTTCAGATCAAAAAGAGCACAGAAGCGTATTGGCGGCGGGCGCCGCTAGAGAAGTGCCGGGATGGGCTGGTGGATGTGCACGTTCCTGTATCTATTCTAGCGCGAATCGTCAACTGTTACTTGCGTTTAGTCACGATTTCCCGGCCTCCCAAGCCCGTCGTGCCGGAGGATTGTATATTGCCTAGAGCATTGCATTGAGTGTTCAGAGGTAACGAGATGAAACGCAGCGCACTATTTCTCCTCATGGCTTTCACCGGGGCAGTCGTGGGCCATGGGCAATCCGGCGCATTGAAGGGCATCGAGACCGGAGACCTGGACCGAAGCGTCAAGCCTTGTGACGACTTCTTCCAGTTTTCGAATGGCACATGGAGAGCGCAGAATCCGATTCCAGCCTCCATGGATCGTTGGAGCCGGCGCTGGAAGGCGGGGGAGGACAACAAGGATCAGCTGCGGAAGATTCTCGATGAAGTCTCGGCAGATTCGAATCATGCAAAGGGAAGCCCGGGGCAGTTGACGGGCGATTTCTACGCTGCATGCACCGACGTGAAGGCGATCGATGCGGCGGGCATCACGCCCCTTGAGCCTTATCTCAAAGCGGTGGATGCCATTCACGACAATCCGAGCCTTCAGCACGAAATGCGGGAACTTCATGCGATGGGCGTGATGGTGCCGTTCAATCTGAGCGGATCGCAGAACGTGCATTCGCCAACGGATGTAATCGCCGACATTGGCGCCGGCGGTCTGGGTTTGCCGGACCGCGACTATTACACGAAACCTGACAAGCGGTTCGCCGATGCACGGGCCGGATACCTGGTGTACGTGGCGAAGTTGTTCACGCTAGCCGGAGCAAAAGAGGACGAGGCAAGAGCGGCGGCGAAAACGGTCATGGACTTTGAGACGGCGCTGGCAAAAGCGTCGCTGGACAATCTTACGCTTCGCGATCCGCACTCGGTCGACCACATTACGAGTCTGGCTGCTCTCGAGAAAATGACGCCGGATTTCGATTGGAATGAGTACCTGGACAGCGCCGACATTGCGCCAGGGGTGATGAACGTCGATCAACCGCCGTTTATGGTCGAGTTCGAGCGGCTGCTGAAGGAGGCGCCGCTGTCGCAATGGAAGACCTATCTGCGCTGGCAAATGCTGAACACATTTGCGAACCGGTTGTCGCAGCCGTTCGTGGACGCGCAGTTTGATTTCTATCAGAAAGAATTGGCGGGCGTGGGCGAGTTGAAGCCGCGTCCAGTACGATGTGCCGAACAGACCGACGGACTGCTGGGCGAAGCTCTTGGGCAGGAATATGTAAAGCGTTACTTTCCGCCGGACGCCAAGGCACGAGCAGAGGCGATGGTAGCGAACATACTGTCGGCGATGCACGACACCATCGACGGTCTCGACTGGATGGCGCCGGAAACCAAGCAGAAGGCGTTGGATAAGCTGGCGAAATTCAATGTCAAGGTCGGATACCCGGACAAATGGAAGGACTATTCCTCAGTGACGATCACCAGGAGAGCCTATTTTGCGGATGCTCTCTCGGCGGACAGGTTTCAGGTGAGGGATGATCACTCGACCATCAATAAGCCGGTGGACCGGAAGCGCTGGGGCATGACGCCGCCGACGTCCAATGCTTATTACAACTCGTTGCTGAACGAGATCGTATTTCCGGCCGGAATTCTACAACCGCCGGCGTTCAGCATGAATTACACGGACGCAGTAAACTATGGCGCTATCGGGGTTGTGATCGGGCACGAGATTTCGCATGGATTCGACGACCAGGGCGCGCAGTTTGATGGGAATGGAAAGCTGGAGAACTGGTGGACGCCAACAGATTTGCAGAAATTCCAGACCAAAACGGCTTGCGTCGTGAAGCAATTTGATGGTTACAGGATCGACGGGCCCGAAGACATTCACATCCAGGGAAAACTGGTGCTGGGCGAGTCGATCGGTGACCTTGCCGGGTTGAAGATTGCATACCGGGCGTTCAAGAAAACGGCGCAAGGACAATCCGAGGAGAAGGTGGATGGATTTACGCCGGATCAGCAGTTCTTCATCGGGTGGGGCCAGTTTCGCGGCGATGCGACGCGAGTTGAGACGCAGAAGCTGATGGTGCAGGGTGATCCGCACCCGGTGGCGAAGTACCGGGTGATTGGACCGGTTTCGAACTTTCCTCCGTTTGCGGCGGCGTTCCAGTGCGGAGCCGGTTCGCCAATGGTCCGACCTGAAGCGGAGCAATGTGTGGTCTGGTGATGTGCTTTCTCAGGTGCCCAGGCGGCACCTGGTGCACCCAGTAAAATTGGGTAGCCTGATCGTTCAGAAGCACTCGATGTGGTCGCAGGCGTTCATCAGGGGGAGCTGCAGGTTTGAATCGTGGTCGGGGTCGGAGTAGATGGTGATGGTTTCAGGCTTATAGTCCTGGTGCTTCGCCGTCATGATGTTCTGGACGAAGGTTTGCGGATTGCGGTCGTAGAGCGGGAACCATGTGCTCTGGATCTCGACCAGCACGGTGTGCCCTGCCTTGAAGACATGGTCCACGTCGTGCAGGCTGTAGCGATATTCGTGAATCGACCCTGACCGCATGGGAGTCGGTTTCTCGAAGCTCTGCAGATAGCGGCCGCGGAAGATCTCCTCGTTGATCATGAGCTGATAGCTACGCATCTTCGGATCGGAGTCGTCGTCGGGGTACTGGTCGATGAGCTTGACGACCATATCGTTGTCGGTACCGGTGGTTGAAGCGAAGATGTCGGCGATAACTTCGCCGGTCACGATCAGGTCTTTCTTGAGGACGGGCAGCTTCCAGACGGCGACGTCCTTGCGGTCGGTGACAAAGCGCTGGTCTTCGGTGAGCCAGTTGAACCACTGCGAGCCGTTGCTATAGGTGGGTTGGATGGGCCGGTGCCGGTATGGCACGGGATTGGCAGGATCGCTCATGTAGCTGGTTTTTGCCGGCGCCTTGGGCTCTGTCCAATTGAGCAGTCCGTCTCCGAGCAGGTGCAGTCCGGTGGGCTGCGATTTTTCAGGCGGGAAGTGGGAGTAGTGTTTCCAGGTATTCGAGCCTGTCTGGAAACTGGCGGTGTCTTCGAGGTCGAAGCCGGGCTCGTCTTTCAGGTAATGGCCGAAGAACTTGGCTTCGATTTGCGCACGAAATTCCTTGCCGATGGACTCGCCGTAGTTGAGGTTGCCGAGGTGACGCGACGACGACCCCCACGATCCGTGGCGCCACGGCCCGAGCACCAGGAAGTTTTCGCGATTAGAGTCGTGGGGTTCGAGCATTTTGTATTCTTCCTGCGGTCCCCACATGTCTTCCTGGTCGTAATAGCCACCAACACTCAGCGTGGGAACAGCGACGGCGTTGAGGTGGTGCTCGACCCCGCGCGAGGTCCAGACGGTGTCGTAGGCGGGGTGATCAAGGAAGAGCTTCCAGGTCGGGAGATCCTGCTTTGCACCTGATTTCTTGACGTCTTCTGCGAATGAGCCGCGTTCGAGGAAGTAATCGAAGCCGTCCTTATCCTTGCCGTAGCTCACGTTGGTATCCGTCTTGCTCGACTCTAGGCCGTAGACGTAGTCGTACCCGTAGCTTTGGCGGAAGGCGCCGTTGTGGAAGAAGTCGTCGCCCATCCAGACATCGATCATGGGGGCCTGCGGAGAGATGGCTTTTACCGCGGGATGGGGATCGATTCCAGCCTCCATGGCGAGGAAGCCCGGATAGCTGGTGCCAACGAACCCCGCCCGGGCATTGTTGCCGGGTATGTTTTTGAGGAGCCAATCCACGGTGTCGTAGGCGTCGGTGCTTTCGTCGACGGCTTTCGGATCCTTGTGATCCGCCTCGGGGCGGCTCATGACGAATTCGCCCTCGCTTTTGAAGCGGCCGCGGATGTCCTGGTCAACGTAGATGTAGCCGTCGCGGGCGAGCTGAGGGCGGCTGGCAGAGAATGAAATCTGGTTCGTGGCGTCTACGCCGTAGGGGGTGCGCTGGATCAGGAACGGCAGGGGCGTCGTAATGTCCGCCGGCTTGAGGATGATGGTGTGGAGCTTGATTCCATCCCGCATGGGGATCATGTATTCAGAACGCTGATAGTCGTGGAAGAGGTGGTGAACTGGATCGCCGGTGCGCTTGAACATTGCCTCGGGATCGTTGGAATCGGAGACGGATGCGCCGCGACCGGCTGCATCCACGGTGAACTTGAACGTTATTCGCCCATGGGGCATGGCGAATTCTGCGGGCGAGTTTTCAGTCAACGTGATGGGCACCATGCGGTCGGATTCCACGACAAGCTTGCCGTTTTCCGGGTAGAAGCTGAGCGGGGTGTCGGGTTCGCTGGGGTCGGTGTATTCGCCCGAAAGCGCGTCAAGCGGAACCGGCGCATTAGAAGCCTGAGCGGGAGAGGCTGTCTGTGCAACGGCGAGGCGCGGGATGAAGTTTGCGGAGGAGAAAAGCGCGAGACACAGAGCGGTAACAGCAACTCGAGATCGAGGCAAAGTCAGTGACCTCCTGTTTTGGTTCTAATGCGCGTGGCCGTGGTGACCGTGCGCAGACGGGCTCGACATCTCCTCGATCGGCACTACGCAGCCTTCGAGTTCTTCGCATCCCTGGTGCTCGAACTGAATTGTAGAGTGCTGGACATGGAAATGATTACGCAGCACATGATTCAGGTTCACCAGGATACAGGCGCTCTCGGAGGGGGGAATATCGGCGATGGTGACGTGGCAGGCCAGCGCATGGCTCTGCGAGCCCAGGCACCAGACGTGGAGATCGTGCACGTTGATAACTCCTTCGATCGTCTCCATGGCGGATCGGATCTCGTTGAGAGCGATGCCACGAGGGGTGCCTTCGAGCAGGATGTTCAACGTTTCACGCACAATGCCGATGCTGGTCCACAGAATCAGGGCGGCGATCACCAGGGAGAGAACCGGGTCGATCCAGTTATGGCCAGTGAGGAGAATTGCCGCGCCGCCCGCAATGACGGCCGCGGTCGACAGGGTATCGCCGGCCATGTGCAGGAAGGCGCTGCGCAGGTTCACGTCGTGGGCCACTCCCCAAAGCAGGGCCGCGATCACGCCGTTCATCAGGACGCCGGCCGCGGCCACCCACATCATCAAAGTGGGTTGGACAGCAACTGGAGAGCTAAGACGGTGGATGGCTTCTATGCCGATCCAGATGGAGAGGACGATCAGAGTAGCCGCGTTGACGAAGGCGGCGAGGACCCCGGCACGCTGGTAGCCGAAGGTTCTTGCGCTGTCGGCGGGGCGCGTCTGAAAGTACACCGCGACAAAGCTGAGCAGCAGGGCCAGGAAATCGGAGACGTTGTGTCCCGATTCAGAGAGAAGAGCCAGGGAATGGGCGCGCAGACCGGCGACGAATGTTACCACCACGTAAATAAGGGTGGCTCCCAGGGAGATGCGCAGAACGGATTGTGTCCTGGACGCGCCGGGAGAAGGCGCCGCGTGGACATGCATAGGGTAAGTGTAACCGGGTCACGGTATCGAGGCCAACGGTGCGCCACTCGAGGCTCGGTGCGTTCAGTCCAGATGGCGGATGGTTTGGAATCGTGCTATCCCAGGTCCGAAAATCCGAAGCTGGGGCACCCCCGGAGTGTTCGGATATGCTACTCAGCTGCGATCAGCATGTAACTCCCCGAGCTTGCGGTGGCTTGCGGAGCCTGGAGCGGGGTACACAGGCAGGCTGGAGCGCAGGCCAGACCACGTCTCGGAGATCACGATGCTGTTCTGCGGGTTACCGGGCTGGTACCGGACGGTGCAGGGGAATCCGGCTCGCAACTCCTTGGTGTCCATGCCATTGAGCAGGGTGGTAATGTCCTGGGAGCACTCGTAATCCACGCCGCTGCTGCGATAGCTGTACTCGAGCATGGTTAGTTCGCGGCCGTCCTCGATGGTTATCTGGCGGATGTCGAGCAACATGCCGTCGATGAGCCGCCCGGTGGTGGAGAGCATTTTGCGGCGTGCGCGCTCGAGTTCTTCTTCTGTCGGGCGTTTGCGCCGCAGATAGAGAACCGCGCCAACGGCGAAACCGGCCATCAGAGTGACTCCGGCTGCCGCTTCCCATGCGTTTCTGCTCAGGAGGGTCATCACGAGGGAGAGGAGTACTGTCCCGATTCGAGCATACCGCAGAGTGAAATTTTCTGTACCACAGGGAGAGAGCTTTCGGACCCAAAAGTACTTGAAGGGGCGGCCATCTTGATCCGTTTGGGGGGCGCAACTACACTCCGGCTTGGAGGGTAGCGATGAAAGTTGGCGTACTTGGCTCAGGCGATGTCGCGAAGGTCCTTTCAGGAGGCTTTCTGAAACATGGTCACCAGGTGAAGCTCGGAAGCCGTTCACCGGCAAAACTGGCGGACTGGTCTGCCCAAAATCCGGGCAGCTCGACGGGAACCTTCGCAGAGGCTGCACAATTTGGCGAAGTCATCGTGCTTGCGGTGAAGGGCAAGGTTGCTGCGGAAGCGCTTACGCTGGCGGGAATGAAGAATCTTGCCGGGAAAACGGTGATGGACGCATGCAATCCGATTGAAGACGCTCCGCCGACGAACGGTGTGTTGCGATTCTTTACCGACCTGAATGAATCGTTGATGGAGAGATTGCAGCGCCAGTTTGCTGAAGCGCATTTCGTGAAGGCCTTTAATTCGGTTGGAGCTCCACGCATGATCAACCCACAATTCGCGGAAGGGCGGCCAACCATGTTCATCTGCGGCAACAATGATGGCGCAAAAAGGCAGGTTGCCCAGATCAACGAGGAGTTCGGTTGGGAAACTGCCGATATGGGTGCGGCGGAAGCCGCGCGGGCGATCGAGCCTCTCTGCATGCTCTGGTGCATTCCTGGTTTTACGAAGAATCAGTGGACACACGCCTTTAAACTGCTGACGAAATGAGCGGCGGCTTCGCGGCGCTCGGGACCGAGCGACTGATTCTGCGCGAATGGCGCAGTGTCGATCGCGAGGCGTTCGCGCGAATGAATATGGATCCGGTGGTAATGGAGCACTTTCCGGCCCTTCTTTCACGAGAAGAGACAGAAGCTATGGTGGATCGTATTGAGGCGCACTTCGAGCAACGTGGTTTTGGGCTATGGGCGGCCGAGCTTCGCGATTCCGGCGAGTTCATCGGATACGTGGGGCTGGCGGTGCCGCGATTCGAGGCGGCTTTCACACCTTGCGTGGAAATCGGATGGCGATTGGCGCGCGAGCACTGGGGGAAGGGATTGGCAACAGAGGGCGCACTCGAGGCAGTGCGGTGCGCATTCGAGGACCTTCGGCTCAAAGAGATCGTGTCATTTACCGTGCCGGCGAATGTGCGGTCGCGGCGAGTGATGGAGAAACTCGGCATGACACATGATCCTGCCGATGATTTCGAGCATCCGTCGGTGCCGGAAGGACATGCTCTGCGACGGCATGTTCTTTACCGGTTGAAAAATCCTGTAAGCCCTACGTGAACGGCTCGTTATTTCAAGTTGCCGCGGCTTGACCCGGCGGAGTGAGCACTCGTATGCTCGGGAGCGATTATGGCAGGAGAAAGCATGAGTTCCGCGGCACCGGCTACCGTTGCAGTTCCACATTTTGCGGCGCAACCGCTGCTAGTGCGCCGGGCCGCGGTGCTGGGAGCCGGGACCATGGGATCACGAATCGCCGCTCACCTGGCTAATGCAGGAATACCTGTCATTCTGCTCGACATGGTTCCCGAGGGGGCAGGGTCGCGCAATCGGCTCGCTGAGGGAGCACTGGCGAATCTCGGGAAGGCAAAGCCAGCGGCGTTCTACGAATCGTCGCTGACGGCGATGATCACGCCAGGCAATTTCGAAGACGATTTGGCGAAGCTAAAGCAGTGCGACTGGGTGATTGAAGCGGTTGCCGAGAATCTGGAGATCAAGCGGGCATTGCTGGATCGGGTCGTGCCGCATCTCGCTCCCGATGCCGTACTGACGACGAACACTTCGGGGCTGCCGATTGCGAAGATCGCCGCAGGGCTCAAATTACATCGCGAGCGCTTCTTCGGAACGCACTTTTTCAACCCGCCCCGGTATATGCAACTGCTGGAGATTATTCCGACGGCAGAGAGCGATCCCGCTCTGGTGGCGGCGTTTGCGACGTTTGGCGACCGTGCGCTGGGCAAGCAGGTCGTCTTCGCCAATGACACTCCCAACTTCATCGCCAACCGGATCGGCGTGGCCGTGATGTTTTCGGCGTCGACGCTGATGCTGGAGCAGGGACTGACGATTGAGGAGGTCGATGCGTTGACCGGACCGGCGCTGGGATTCCCGCGCACCGGAACGTTTCGGCTTGCCGATATGGTGGGCATCGACATCCTTACACATGTTGCGGCGAACTTTCCGCAGGGAGTGACGCCGGGCGGTTTTGGACCAGTCTTGCAGGAGATTGTGAAGCGCGGCTGGCTGGGCGATAAATCGGGCCAGGGTTTCTACAAGAAGGCGCGCGGTGCGGATGGCAAGGATCAGCGGATGGTGCTCGATCTGAAGACGTTTGAGTATCGACCGTTGGAGAAGCCGAATCTGCCGTCACTGGAGATGGCAAAGAACGCGGCTACCGTTCAGGAGCGGATCAAGCTGCTCCTGGCCAACGATCCGAAGAAGGATAAGGCTGCGCGGTTCCTGTGGCCGTTTTTGTCATCGCTGTGGAACTTTGCGGCAGAGCGCATCGGCGAGGCGGCGAATGATGCGCCGTCGATCGACCAGGCGATGCGCGCGGGGTTCAACTGGGAGTTGGGGCCGTTTGAGTTGTGGGACGCAGCAGGGGTGCGAGAGACGATAGCGCGGATGCGTTCGCTGGGGATGGTGGTGAGTCCGGCGGTGCAGGGTCTGCTTGATTCCGCTCCGGAAGCGGCGCCGGTTTCGTGGTACTCGCCGGATGGACCGCAGTGCTACAACCCGACAACTGGCGCCTGGGAGGCTATTCCGCAACAGCAGGGGCATGCACGGGTTGGAGATTTCCGCCGCAGCAACGGCGTGGTGAAGAGCAATCCGGGAGCATCGCTGGTGGATATCGGAGACGGCATTGGATGCATTGAGCTGCACTCGATGAAGAATGCCATCGGCGGCGACGTCGTGGCGATGATCTCGTCGGTTCTGAATCCGGGATCGGAGGCGGTGAAGAATTTCCGAGGATTCGTGATCAGCGGCGATCGCGACCGCTTCAGTGTGGGCGCCAACCTGATGCAGTTGCTGCTGGGAGCGCAGGAGGGCGAGTGGGAGGAGGTCGAGGGTGCGATCCGGGCGTTCCAACAGATGTGTGCTGCGGTGAAGTTCTGCCCGAGGCCGGTTGTGGTTGCGCCGTTCAATCTAACGTTGGGCGGCGGTGCTGAAATCTGCCTGCACGCCGCACGACGGCAGCCGTATGCGGAAACGTACATCGGGTTGGTGGAGACCGGCATCGGGTTGATTCCGGGCGGAGGCGGGACGAAGGAGATGTTGTTACGGGCGATGGATTCGGCCGCGGCATTGGCTCCTCCCGATCCTAAGGATCCACCGTCGCGATTTGCGCAATCTGCCGAGGTGAATGCGGCACTGAAGCGGACGCTCGAGACCATTGCGATGGCGAAGGTGTCTACGTCAGCTGTCGAGGCGCGCGCGCTGGGACTGTTTGCTACATCTGACCGCATCACGCTTAATCGCGAGCGCCTGTTGCTCGATGCAAAGGCACAGGCGATGGCGCTAGCCGAAGCAGGTTATGGCGCGCCCCAGCCACGCATGCTGATTCCCGCACCGGGGACAGCGACCATGGCGGTTCTCAATACTGGCATCTTCCTGATGGGCGAGGCGGGATTTGCCTCGGAGCATGACATGAAGGTGGCTCGCTGGGTCGCGTACATTCTGTGCGGCGGCAAAGTGACCGCGGGGGCGCTGGTGAGTGAGCAATATCTGCTGGACCTGGAGCGCGAGGCGTTTCTTTCGTTGTGCGGCGAACGGAAGACGCAGGAGCGGATCGCGTATACACTGAAAACCGGCAAGCCACTCCGTAACTAAGCGGTCCCAGAGGCGTGATGAATGTCGCCGGACTTACGGTGCTCATGGCAGCATCGCTCGCATTCGCACAGGGCACGACTCCTGCGGCATCGAACCAGCCCCTGTCGTTTAATGAATCGGGCACAACCAGCATTGATGGCCGCCCCGTTTCCTATTTGATTCGGCGACTGCCGATTGACTCCTTCCCAGATCTGCCCGATCCGATTGCTGGACTTTTGACACAACGCGGTTGCCTGATTCCGCAGACTTACCAGGCGCATCGTCCCGAGAATGTCATTCACGCGAGCTTGGAGCGGCCGGGTTCTTCTGACTGGGCAGTACTTTGCTCTGAGCATGGACGGGTGGATCTGCTCGTCTTCTTATCGCGAATGCCGGACAAACCAATCAGGCTTGCCTCGGCGTCGGAGTTCGACCGGTTGCAGCGACATGATTCGTCGGGCGTGCTCGGGTTCGACTGGGGAATCGATTCTGCAACGCCGGAACAGGTGCGCGAGGCGCAGGCCGGAATGGGACATCATCCGCCTCGCCTGGATCACGATGCTCTTGCCGAAACTATCGTGAACCAGAAGACCGTTTATCATTTTTTCTCTCGCAGTGCGTGGACTGTAGTGGATGTATCGGATTGAAGCCTGATCAAACTGCCATTGACCAATGCGGCTGCCAGGCTCTAAACCTTGGTTCGTCCCAGTTGTCTAACGCATCCCTTGGATAAGGAGTCAAAACACCATGGCGGAAGCCGTTCTTGTCAGTGCAGTTCGAACCCCTGTTGGACGCGCACCCAAAGGCGCACTCTCGACAACGCGCCCGGACGACCTTGCCGCAACCGCATTGGGCCGGGCTTTGGAACTGGTTCCTGCCCTGGACAGGGCGGAAGTTGAAGACGTGATTCTCGGCTGCGCTCAGCAGGAGGGCGAGCAGGGATGGAACATGGCGCGTATGACGGCGCTTCGCGCGCAACTTCCCACTGATGTGCCGGGAATGACCGTGAATCGCCTGTGCGCATCGGGATTGGAGGCGATTGCGCAAGCGGATATGCGCATACGCGGCGGCGTGCAGCGCGTGGTTGTCGCAGGCGGGGCGGAATCGATGAGCATCCTGCCCATGGGCGGCATCAAACCGCGCCCCAATCCGTGGCTGGCTGAGAATTATCCGGCAGCGCTGTTAACGATGGGGCTGACAGCGGAGCGCGTGGCCAGGCACTACAACATTTCGCGCGATGATGCGGATGGCTTCGCGTTGTCGAGCCACAAGAAAGCAATTGCCGCGCAGACCGCCGGGAAATTTGATGACGAACTGGTGCCGATCAAGGTGACGACAGCGACGCCGGGCGCAAAGGCAGGGAAGCCAGTGACAGCCGAGACTGTTTTTGCGGCGGACGAGGGCCCTCGCGCCGATACCACGCCTGAGGCGCTGGCCGCTCTGAAACCGGTTTTTCATGCCCGGGGGACGGTGACCGCCGGGAACTCGTCGCAGACCTCGGATGGGGCGGCGGCGGCGGTGCTGATGGACGCCGGGCGTGCCAAGGAACTGGGTATTCAACCGCTGGCCCGCCTGGTGGCCTACGCCGTGGCTGGATGCCTGCCGGAGGAGATGGGCATGGGACCGGTGTATGCGGTTCCCAAGGCGCTCAAGAAGGCCGGACTGACCCTGAATGACATCGAACTGATCGAGTTCAATGAGGCGTTCGCGGCGCAGGCACTGGCGGTGATGCGCGAGCTTGGATTCGACCCCGAGAAAATCAACGTAAACGGGGGCGCAATCGCGCTGGGGCATCCGCTGGGTTGCACGGGTGCCAAGCTTACCGCGACTTTGCTCAAAGAGATGAAACGGCGGAAGGCGCGCTACGGCATGGTGACAATGTGCGTGGGCGGAGGCCAGGGGGCGGCGGGTATCTTCGAGCGCCTGAGCTGAACGGCATCTTCTTGCAAATAAGAGGGTTGACTCGCAAGGAAGCCTCGGCTATGATGAGGCACTCTTCCGAATCCAAGTCGAGGGTCGACCGATGCAAGTTCGAGGTCTTAGCGCGTTAGCTGCCGGCGCTTTCGCATTTTCCACGTCCCTTCCGGGACAGAGCAACGATGGCTCTGGCGCAGCTGGTTGTGCGGCGTGCAGCGGGTGCGGCGGTCTGTTTATTCTGATCTGGCTCGGCTTGATCGCGCTGCAGATCGCGTTGCTGGTGTGGGTGGCCCGCGATGCCAAGGCGCGTGGCATGGACAGCGCCATTCTCTGGATGCTCCTGGTTCTATTTTTCCCGCTGCTTGGAATCGTGATTTATCTTTTCGCGCGACCGCAAGGAAACATGATCCAATGTCCGAATTGCGGCAACAGACGGTTACAGGCCAGCGTGAAGTGTCCGCATTGCGCAGTAGGCTCGTAAACCCGAAGCTGTGGCTCATTGCTCTGCTGGCGGGGGCGATACTGTTCTCGGCGGACGCATTGCGCCCACCGCAAAAGCAGGTGAGTGTTCGCGTCTTTGCGCTATCGGTTGATGGATATCACCGGTTTCTCCAACCGGTGACCAAGCGATACGTGCGGTGCCGCTACAGTCCGACCTGCTCTCGTTTCGCAGTCGAAGCGGTGCGGAAATATGGGATTGCAAAGGGAGGCTGGTTGAGCGTGCGGCGGATTGCCTCGTGCAAGTCGGGCGTGCCTATGGGGACGAAGGATCCAGTTCCTTAAAAGGGCAACGGCCGGGATTGCTCCCGGCCGTTGTTGCTTCAATCCAAGCCTTGACCACCCCAGTGATCAGACATCCTGCTGCTGGGACCTGGTTTTCGGCCGCCCCAAAACTTTAGGCTTTGGCCGTGGAAAGCGCCTTCAGGCGGGCGTTCAGACGGCTCTTGTAGCGAGAAACGGTGTTGGAGTGGAGAACGCCCTTCTGGACGCTCTTGTCCAAGGTCGAAACGGTCTCGCGGAACTGCACCTGGGCAGCCTTCACATCGCCCTTGGTGATGGCTTCGCGGAGAGCGCGGAGGCTGCTGCGTACCCGGGTACGGTTGGCGCGATTTACCGCGGTGCGAGTTTCGGTCTGGCGGGCGCGCTTCAGCGACGATACGTGGTTTGCCATGAATCTTCCTTCGTCTAAAGCCCTGATTTTACAGGGAAAAATGATGCCGGCCACAAGACGGCCTGGGTGCGGCTCATAGGCGACCCGGGTGGGGGTCAGAATGCAGGCACACCGCATCCCTCGCAATTTCCTAGTCTACGGGAAAGCTGGTTTGGGGTCAATTGAGGTTTGCGGTCCTGACGACGCTCAGCAAAAATTTGCACCTCGCTCATCTCTCGGGGGTCATTTGGGCACACAATAGAGGCGGAGGATTAAGCCATGGAACGGTTTATTCAGCTCAATCTCCGCAGCGACAGCGAGAAAGCCGCGGCCGACAATCTTCCCAACCGAGAAAGCAAGGAGCTCGAACCACCTGTCATCGGAAGCAAGAGGCTGAACAAGATTCTCAAGAAGGCCGCCCACAAAGCATCGGCCGAATATGGCCGAAGCAGCTCCGGCGTGTTTTCCAAGTAGGGACGGGTCAAGACGAGGTTCGCTGCACCGAGATCATCCTGCGTCAGGATGGCTAGATCTTGAGGTGTGCTCGAATAGCGATCGGTATCACTGGTTCGAATAGTGATTGCGGGCGGAGCTTCAATGCGCGTTTTTTGACCGCATGGGACGCAGCGCAAATTCCACACGATTCGAAAACAGCTCCTCCTCACTCCATTGCGACAACTCAGCTCTGACGTCGGGGGTCAGCCATTGCAGACCCAAGGTGGGGTCCATCACCCTTTCCTCCACGATCTCAAAGTGACGCCGAAAGATTTCGCGGTAGCCGGCCCGGCTGAGGCAGTTCAAGTAGGTATTCGCCTTGTACCTTTGTTGTCGCAGGTGCTCCCATGGCTCAGACTTCCTGGGGACGTCGAGGGGAACCATGTTTCCGTACCATTCGGTCAGATGTCCGCCGGTAATGCCGGTATAGACAGAGGGCGTGATCAAGGCCACGCCGTTCGGAGACATGAGGGACGCGAGGCGTTCCATCAATTGTTCGAGGCCCTGGTTCGGAACGTGTTCAAAGACGTCATTGGAGTAGACAAAGTCCACGGGCTCCGGTCCGTAGTTGAAGGTGGCGGCGTCTCCGATCAGGAATCGGGAAGGATCGATTTTCAGCTTGTAGCCGCGCTGGCGCAGGGCTGCCGCGAGCTTGGATCTGTCTCTGCGGTCGAAGAGGAGGTTGCGGACAGCTGTTTTGAGGGCGCGTTCGGGGCCATTCTTGGTGGCAATCTGAAGAAGGCGAATGGGGCTGAACGTCAGCATCGGCATATCGAGATCGATGCCACGCACATCGATTCCCATGCTCATCAGAGCAATCAACCGGGTGGGCTGGCCGCCAAAGCCGATCTCAAGTACTCGCGCATTTGTGAACTGCCGGCCGGTGAGCCGTTCATAGGTCGCGTGATAGTCGTCGAGATTGCGGAGGGTTCGATTGATTCCCTCGAACGAGGAACCA
Source organism: Occallatibacter sp. (assembly GCA_036495975.1). Classification (GTDB taxonomy): domain Bacteria; phylum Acidobacteriota; class Terriglobia; order Terriglobales; family Acidobacteriaceae; genus Telmatobacter. Next base: position 82,880 of record DASXLY010000040.1, read on the forward strand.
ATCGACCTGCGCATTTTGAACAGAGAGAAGGCTTCCTGGAGCTTTTGAGCAACATTTACGCTGGCAATGCTCGAGTTGGAGCGCATACCAACCGTGACCTCCGAGGGGGATGGAGAAAGGGCGACTGTTTCCGGTTCGAGCACAGACCGTTGAGGCAAGTATAGATGTTTCAGAACAACAGGCGAAGACTCCCAAAAACATTCAGGTAGTTCTGCTCGACGAGTGATGACAATTCTTGAGAAACGCCGCATGTGATCCTTTGCTGCCAAAAAACATGGGCGCATCGTATGATCACTTATCCAAACGCGGAGGATCAATGAACCTCTGGTTACAGGATTTTCACTACGCCCTTCGCATGCTTCGCAAGAACGCTGGGTTGACTCTGGTGATCTTGGCCTCCCTGGCGATCGGCATCGGCGCAAATTCCGCGATCTTCAGCATCGTGGACGCACTGTTATTGCGTCCGCTTCCCTATCCGCATTCGGGCCGGCTGGCGGCGGTGTGGCTGCATTCTCCCGGAATCGGTATTCTGCGCGATTGGCCGTCTCCCGGGCAGTACGTCGATATTCAGAATCAGAATCATTCGTTCGAGCAGATGGCACTCGCTCAGAGCCGCACGTTCACGCTGACGGGCCGCGAGCAACCGGAACGTGTCGATGGACTGAGCGCGCAGTCGAGTCTACTAACGATGTTCGGCGCAAAACCACTGCTTGGGCGCACGTTGTTGCCTGAAGAGGATGTCCCCGGCAGACCGGCCGTGGCCATCCTCAGCAACGGCGTCTGGAAGCGCCTCTTCAACTCGGACCGCGCCATCGTGGGCAAGAGCATCACGCTCAATGGGAAAACTTTTACGGTCGTGGGGGTTCTCGAGCGCGGCTTTATGCTAAACGCGGAGGTCATGCCTTCGGAAGGACCAATGGATAAGGTGGACATTTTTCTGCCATTGCCATTGGGACCCGATGCCGCCCAGCGCCGAGGCGATGAAAACTACAACATCGTCGTCCGTCTCAAGCCCGGCGTTTCCTTCGAACAGGCCCAGGCAGACATCGACATTATCGCCAGCGGGATCCGCACGAAAGACAAGCGCGACGCCAGCTACGGCATGGATGTTGTCAGCTTGCAGAAGCAGGTGGTCGGAGACGTACGCCGTCCTCTGCTGGTGCTGCTGGGCTCTGTAGCGCTGGTGTTATTGATTGCCTGTGCCAACGTGGCGAATCTGCTGCTCGCCCGTGCAGCCGGACGGGAAAAGGAAGTTGCTATTCGCACGGCACTGGGAGCGGGCTGGCAGCGTCTGGCGAGGCAATTGTTGACAGAGAGCATTCTTTTGGGACTTCTTGGCGGAACCGCCGGACTCCTCGTCGCGCGATTGAGCCTTTTAGTCGTGCGCGTGATGAATCCCGGCAATATTCCCAGGCTGGATGAGATCGGAATCAACGGTGCCGTTCTGGCCTTCACATTTGGTCTCTCGCTTGCAACCGGTGTGCTGTTCGGTCTGGCTCCAGCGTGGCGTGCCATCAAGCTGGATCCGAACTCGTCGTTGAAAGCCGGCGGGCGCAGCGGGAAGTCCGATGGCGGGCTGTACATGAAGCGCCACCGTTTGCGGGGCTTGCTGGTCATCTCCGAACTTGCGCTTTCGCTCATTCTGCTGATCGGCGCCGGCCTGCTGATCCGCAGCTTCGTCCGCCTGCAGAGTGTATCGCCGGGATTCACCGCAGACCACGTATTGACGATGCAGTTCGCCGCCAATGACACGAAGTATCGCGACGACAAGGTCCTCTCCGGGTTCTACCGGGAAATCGAAGCCCGCATCGCTCACTTGCCAGGTGTAGTCGCCGAAGGCGCGGTTTCAGCGCTTCCATTGACCGGCACGGTGGGATGGGGAGGGATTCATGTGGAGGGATACAATCCGCCGCCGGGGCAGGAGTTGCAAGTCGACCAACGCACCGCAAGCACAGACTACTTCCGGGCAATGCGGATTCCGCTGGTATCGGGCCGGTTTTTCTCAGCGCAGGATGGAATGGATGAGCCGCGAGTCGTGATCATCGATGAGAAATTTGCCCGGCGATTCTGGCCGCACAACGATGCCATAGGAAAACATTTGTGGTTCAATCCGAAAAAGCCGATAACGATTGTCGGCGTCGTGGGAGTCGTCAAACAATACGGCCTGGAGACCGACGGCAAGATTGCGACGTATTTCCCAATACAACAAGGACCTGATCGAGGCGCGTTCCTGGTGGCTCGTTCCTCTTCCAATGACCCGGGACTGTCCGCCGCCATAACCGGAGAGATCCACGCGGTCGATCCGACGGTTGTCGTCTACGGGATTCGCACTATGCAGGACCGTTTGTACGATTCACTGGCACGCCAACGGTTTTCGAGCACGATGCTGGGCGTATTTGCGGCGTTCGCCTTGCTGCTGGCCTCTGTGGGTCTGTACGGAGTGTTGTCGTACCTGGTCACGCAGAGCACACGCGATATCGGCATCCTGGTCGCATTGGGTGCACGTACCGAAAACATTCTCGGTCTAGTCGTTCGGCAGGGGATGCAATTGACCTTGATCGGTATCCTCGCCGGACTGATCGGCGCCGCGGCTCTGACGCGGGTGATGGCCAGCCTGTTGTTCGGCGTAAGCACGATGGATGTCGTTACGTTTCTGACTGTGCCGGCATTGTTAGCCCTGATCGCGTTTGCAGCGACGGTGATCCCAGCATGGCGAGCATGCGGTGTGGATCCGATGGTCGCCCTGCGCGAGGAGTAGCGTTGCGACGGGCCGCAGGCTATTTGGAAGCGGGCTCAGAGTCGCTATTCGTGCTTTCCCATGTTTCAAAATCGCGGCATGGGGCACCCCTCTTCGTGCTGTGTGAAACCGACCGAACCTGGGCCACCCGCCTTCTCCGGACTCGGGGTGCTCGGGATGAAAGAGTCTCACTGCACGGTGATGGTGCCCACCGTGGCCAGACTCGTGGCCGCCGAGGAGTTGCCGAGGTTGACGGTATAAGTGCCGGAGCCGACTTTCCATGCGCTGGAGGTCGTGTCCCAGTAGGACATGGGGTGCGAGGAGTCGTTCTGGTCGACTTCGATAGTGACGCTTTGAGAGGCGCCGGGATCGAGCTTGACCTTCTGCCAGCCGACGAGACGTTTCGGAGGCTCGTTGAGGTTGGCGGGCATGCCGAGGTAGACCTGTGCGACTTCAGCACCGGTGATGCTGCCCGTGTTGGCGAGTGTAAAGGTGACCTGAAAGCTGGGCTTCGATGTTGAGGTCAGGTTGTTGACTACCTCAGGATTTGTCACGGAAAAGGTGGTGTAGGAGAGCCCGAAGCCGAACGGAAAGAGAGGCGTGACGCCATTCGCATCGAACCATTTGTAGCCGATGTTGTAGCCCTCGGAGTACTTCACATCGAAGGGCGTGCCGCCATCGGGAGGCTGCGGGGTTACGGGACGCGGAAGCTGAGCGTCGCTGGTCGGAAAGGTGATGGGCAGCTTGCCGGATGGATTTGCAACTCCGAAGAGCAAGTGTGCAATTGCTGTGCCACCATTTTGGCCGGGATACCAGGCTTCGAGCACCGCGCTGACCTGGTTGAGCCACGGCATGAGGATCGGGCCACCGCTCTCGATTACAACGATGGTGTGCGGGTTGGCAGCGGCGACAGTGGAGACGAGCGCGTCCTGATCAATGGGGGTTGGGTCGACGTAGTCGGTGAGTGCGAGGCTCGTCTCGTCCATGCCTTCGCTGGCCCACTGGTTCACGAAAACAATTGCCACTTGCGAGGATGCGGCGAGTGATGCCGCCGTATTCGCATCGGATCCATTGGCGTACTGAACCCTGGCACCTGGCACCATGGCCTGGATTGCTTTTAACGGGGACGAAGGGTCCCACACGACGGGCGCCCAGCAGGGCGGGCAGGGGTTATTGGGCTGTGTCGAGACCGCGCCGCCCACGGGCTGCACTTGAGCTGAGCCTCCGCCGGAGAGCACGGCGACGTCAGCGTGCGAGCCGATGACCGCGATGGATGAGATCGAATTGCTGAGTGGGAGCTGATTCGCCGGGTTCTTCAACAGCACCGCACCTTGTTCCTCGGTTTCCTGTGCGATGGCGGCATCAGCGGATGCAGGAATGGGCTGGATGGTTTGCGGATAGTCGAAGATGCCGACCTCGTACATGGCGCGAAGAATGCGGTGGACCATGTTGTCCAGGCGCGATTGCGGGACTGACCCGCTGGAAACTGCGGTACCAAGCGATGCGAAGTACTGCTGGTTGGGCATCTCCTGATCGAGGCCGTTGTTGGCGGCGCTGGCAGTGCTGTGGGTGGCCCACCAGTCCGACATCACGAAGCCGGAGAAGTTCCAGTCGTGCTTCAGGACGTCGTTGAGAAGGTGGCTGTTTTCGCAGTCGTAAACGCCGTTGGTCAGGTTGTAGGAGCACATGACCGACTGGACATTTGAATCCTTGATGCCAATTTCGAATGCAAGCAGATCGCTCTCGCGGCCGCCGCGTTCGTCGATGAGGACGTTGGCGGTGGTGCGCCCTGATTCCTGATCGTTGAAGCTGAAGTGCTTGATGCCGCCGATGATGTGCTGCGCCTGGATGGCGTTGATGTGGGCGGCGGTGATTTTGCCGGCGAGAATCGGGTCTTCGCCCTTGGTCTCGAAGGTGCGGCCATCGCGCGGATCGCGGCCGATGAGGTTGACGTTGCCGCCGAGGTTCACATTGATTCCGTAGTCGGCCAGTTCAGTGCCGATGACGTTGCCGTACTTTGTTGCTTCGTTCAGGTCCCAGCTTGCTGCGCTGGCAATAGATGAGGGAAGCGCGGTAGCGGGGCCAACTGAATTCCCGACGCCCACGCTGCCGTCTGCGAGATAGAGGGTGGGAATGTTGAGACGGGTGTTCCCGGGAACCCATCCGCCGGCTCCGCGAGGAACCGAGTAGCCAAAGGTCTGGTTGGTGGTTACGCCACCCTGAACCAGCTGCAGCTTTTCGGTTTGTGTCATTTGGGCGAGAAGGGCGTCAGCCTTTCCATCCGCGGTTGTCGGAGGGGGTGGGGGCGGCGTTGTTGTGCTTGTGGAGCTTCCGCCGCAGGCAGTGAAACTGCCGACGACCATGAGGACCATTGCAAGGGATATTGCGTTCTTGCGAGCAGGCATCGCGTCCCCCAAGGGTCCCGGGAAGTTTAACTGCAATGATAGACCGGGTTAACGCCGAGAGGCGTGCTGCCGGGCACGTATCGAAGTGGTGACTAATTGGTTGAATGTTCATGGGGGGTGGGATTGACGGATTTTTCAACCGGCGCTACTCTCTCCCCATACATAGCCACTTGGTTGCCTGCGCCAACACGGATTTTCTTCACTACGGCCTCGATCGAGTGCGCTCCGCTCCGCCCGCCGCAAAAAATTACGCGGAACCTCCACCGAAAATCAACCGTAAAACATCCAATGAACAGCAGCTTTCTGCCCTTCGGGCAGGGCTAACGGAGGCACTCTGAACGCTGATCTGGAGATCACGCCAAATCTTGAGCCCCTATTCGGGACCCGTGATGAGAACGTCAGATTGATGGAAGATTCACTCGGTGTACGGATTGACCTGCGATCCGATGCCGTACACGTGGAAGGGCCAGACGAAGCGGTCGCCAGGGTCCGGCGGATTTTCGAGGACTTCGAGTCGCTACGGCGCCAGGGCATCAATCCCCACAATGGTGAATTGAATGGAATGTTGCGGCTAGTGGTGGCTGATCCGTCGGTCACACTGCGTTCGCTTGCCGATTCTGGCAAGGCACGTTCGGCCGGCGTGAAGCGGATGGTGCAGCCGCGCTCTTTGAACCAGCGCAAGTACATTGAGGCCATCGAGCAGAATGACATGGTCTTCGGTGTGGGTCCGGCCGGTACAGGCAAGACGTATCTTGCCGTTGCCATGGCGGTCTCGGCGATGAATGCCAAAAAGGTGAGCCGGATTGTGCTGGTGCGTCCGGCGGTTGAGGCGGGCGAGCGGCTGGGCTTTTTGCCGGGCACGCTGCAGGAGAAGGTTGACCCATACTTGCGTCCGCTGTATGACGCGCTTTACGACCTGCTCGATCCGGAGAAAGTTGACAAGATGCTGGAGAAAAACGTGATCGAGGTCGCCCCGCTGGCGTTTATGCGCGGCCGTACGCTCAACGATGCCTTCATCATCATGGACGAGGCGCAGAATACGACCATCGAGCAGATGAAAATGTTCCTGACCCGCATGGGGAACAACTCGAAGGCGGTGATTACGGGCGATATCACGCAGATCGATCTGCCTAATCCGCGTAAGTCGGGCCTTCTGGATGCCATTAATATTCTCGACGGCGTGGAAGGCATTTCGTTCTGCCACTTTGCCGACACTGACGTGGTACGGCATGCACTGGTGCAGCGGATCGTGCGAGCTTACGATGCCACCAAGCCGCAGCAGCAGGAACTGCCGCTGGCGATGGGCGAGGCGATCGAGCAGGCGGCTGAACAGCAGGCGACGCAACCCGCTGCGCATGCCCCAAAGCCGCAGTAGGGACACAGCTTAAGCGGATCGCGAATGCAATGTGCTATTTTGCGTTCATGATCCGCCTTTCCTCGCTTTGCTGCCGTGCTGCGCTCTTATTGAGTTTGCTTGCATGCCGGCCATACTCGCTCGCGCAGGCCAGGTCCAGCGTGAAAGCATCTGTTTCAGATCCCCATTCTGTAGGATTCGATATTGAGCGGAAGCCGTCCAGAGACGGATCGCGGTATTGGCTCGCGACCTACTCTGATCAAGGGAAGACCGCGACATTCATTATCGAGATTGCGTTGCCGGCCCGGATGGAATCGGAGGCAACTGGGAGGATTCGGATCTCATCCGGGCGGGGCGCCTTCACGGCAGTACCCGGTTCCGATGCGAGCACGATGCTTGTGGCGCTGAAAAAGGCTCTGGAGGCAAAGCACCTTCCAGCGCGGGTCCAAAGGGAGTCTCGGCTGCCTTTTGAGTATGTCATTCTCGGCGAACACAATTCACTGGCCCAAGACGGGGGGTTCTCCGACAAACCCGCAGGAAACTGGACCGCGATGAAGATCTTTTTCGGCGATGGAGCAGACGAGAGCGAGGTCTTCCTGAATTTCAATCCGGTCTCTCAAAAGGCTCAATTCTCGGAGAAAGATGTCGACTACGGCGACGCAGTGCTCGCAAAACTAGCAACGGTGCTTTGAGTCGGGGGGGGTGCAAGACCGCCGCAGATTGGCCATTCGCGTAAAATAAGGAAGACACGGGACCCCTCCCGCGCACGATGATCCTTCTCGACCCAGACTTGGACTCTGTCCGTTCCCCGCGACGACAGACGCCGAAGAGATCGACGAGTTCCGTTCCGACGGTTTCCTCCCGACAGAACATCCCGTCCGCCCGGGCGCTTGCCCGCTTTTTGCGGGAGGCACAAGCGGTGGTAAAGCTGCGCGGCGAGGTGACGGTGCTGATGACAAGTGATACAGCCATTCGGCGGCTGAACCGGCGATTTCGGGGCAAGAACAAGGCGACGGATGTGCTTTCTTTTCCTGCAGATAATCCCGGTCCTGTAAGGATTGCGGGGGATCTTGCCATCAGCATCCCCACCGCCCTGAGGCAGGCTGCGGAGCAGGGGCATGGCGTTGCGGTTGAGATCAAGGTGTTGATTCTGCATGGGCTGTTGCACCTGGCGGGATACGATCACGAGACTGACAATGGCGAGATGGCCCGGCGGGAGCAGCGACTTCGCGCCCGTTTGGGGCTTCCCTATGGCCTGATCGAGCGAACGAGAGCAGTAGCAGGGAAGGGTCGGCCATGAGCTGGATGACCATCGCACTCCTGGTGCTGGCGGCCGCAATCGATACATTCGCCGCGTATATCAGTCGCCTCTATTCGGAATTCGGCAAGATTCTGCCCCGCGAGGTGCAAGACAACATTGACGAGTGGGAAGAGAAGGTCGAGCCACTGCTTGGTCTGACGCGCGAACATGCTGCCCTGTGCGCCGCGGTCCTGCAGCAGCTCACGCTGGGGGTGTTTGCGCTGGCGATCGGCGCCGTATTGTTCGATCGCGCGCCACATGCTGCGCGACCGACCTATCCGGAGATTGCACAGGCGGTCCTGGTGGTGGTCCTGGTGGTGGTGTTCTGCAACCAGATCCTGCCCAATCTGCTGTTCACGCATACCAAGGGCCGGTGGGCGGCTCGCCTGGTATGGCCGATTCGTTTCCTGCTCTGGATCATGACCCCGATAACGGCGTTAATTCGATTCTTCTTCTCGATCGCCTCGCTGGCAGAGACTCCCGCGACCAAGGACGAAGAGCAGGCGCCAGATGTGGAGTCGCTGCTCGAGGCCGGAGAAGAAGAGGGGATCCTCGAAGAGAGCGACCGCGAACTGGTGCGTTCGGCGGTGGAATTTGGCGACAAGCTGGTGCGCGAGGTGATGACGCCGCGGCCTCAGGTTTTTGCAGTTCCGCAGTCGATCACGCTGGAGCGGTTTCTGGAAATGCTGAAGGAACACAACTTCTCGCGCGTACCGGTGTATGAGCGCACGCTCGACTCCGTGACGGGCATCGCGTTTGCTCACGACCTTCTGCAGATTACCGACGAAGCGGCGCGCAGCCGGACGGTCGCAAGCATCCAGCAACCAGCGGTGTTTGTACCGGAGACGAAGCGCGGCTATGAACTGCTCAGGGAGATGCAGCGCGAGAAGCAGCACATGCGCATCGTTATTGACGAGTATGGCGGCGTGTCGGGGCTGGTGACGATCGAGGATTTGCTCGAAGAGATTGTTGGAGACATTCGCGACGAGCATGAGAAGGACGGGCATACCAACGATCCGCAGCGGGAGCCGGGGGGCGTGTGGGTGGTGCCGGGCGATTTTCCAGTCGACGGACTGCACTCGCTGTTCGGTGACACCATTGAAATCGATGGGGAACATGAGGCCACTACACTGGGTGGCCTAGTGAGCGAGATCGAAGGGCGAATTCCGTTGCCGGGAGAGGTTGTGCTGCTGGAGCACAGCGGGTTGCGGATACAGGTGGTTGCGTCTACCGATCGGCGAGTAGATCGGCTGCGGGTCTTTCCGCCGGCGCAAGAAGAGGCGACCGCGCTGCCGTGAATGCAGGGAACAGGGAGTGGGGGAGTCACAAACGAGGGATCAGGGCCGGAGACGGAGGGCGTAGACTCGGGCAGGAGCGATTTTGAATTGAAGTCTGGATTTGTTGCCATTCTTGGCCGGCCGAATGCCGGAAAAAGCACACTGCTGAACGCGCTGACGGGCGAGAAAGTTGCCATCGTCACGGCCAAGCCACAGACCACTCGCAACCGGATTGCGGGCGTGGTGGAGGTGCCGCTACGCAAGGGCGTGCATCCTGGAGCGCAGATCGTCTTTGTCGACACGCCGGGTGTTCATCAGCCTGCATCGCAACTCGACCGACGCATGCTGCAGGAGGTGCACGAGGCGCTGGAGACACGCGATTTGGTGCTGGTGCTGATCGATGCGAGTCGCCGAGTGCAACTCGAGGCTGCCGGCGAACCGGCGCAGGCGCACCAACGCAAGCCTTCCAATTGGGCGAGTGAGGATGAGTTTTTGTTTTCCCTGATCAAGGGTCTGGATTGCCCGGTGTTCCTGGTGCTGACCAAGATCGACCTGGTGGCAAAGGATGTGTTGTTGCCGCTGATCGACACCCTAACCAAGCAGTACAACTTTGCCGAGGTTATTCCGGTGAGCGCGCGAAAGCGCGACGGGCTCGACATTCTTATCCGCAAGATTGTGGATGTCCTGCCGAAGGGCGAGCGCTATTACCCGAAGGATCAGTACACGGACCAGCCGATGCGGTTTATGGTCGCGGAGCTGATTCGGGAACGGATTCTTGTCGAGACAGGCGAGGAGGTTCCGTATGCGGCGGCGGTGGTGATCGAGCGATACGAAGAACCATCCGAACAGCAGAAGCCTTCGTCCAAGAAAAATTCTGGCCCGGTTAAACTTCCGCTGACGCGGATTGCTGCCGCGATTTATTGCGAGCGCGAAGGGCAGAAGGCGATTCTGATTGGGAAGGGTGGCGCGAAGCTGAAGGAGATCGGCACGGGCGCACGCAAGCAGATTGAGTCGTTGCTGGGAACGCGGGTGTATCTGGAACTGCATGTCATTGTGGAGGCGAACTGGCGCGAGTCTCGGACCTTTGTGGATTCGCTCGATTGGCGCCGGCAGATGGAAAGGCTGGTCGAGAAGCAGGAACGAGACGGGGAGTAGGGAACAAGGAACAACCCTATGCGCCGCGGACTTTGCCGCGGCCGTTGCTTTTTACGGCGTACATGCGGGCGTCGGCGGTGCCGATGATGGCGTGGACAGCGTTTTCCGGCGGGCAAGTTGCGAGGCCTACGCTTGCGCTCGCGGTCAGCTCAAGGCCGTTGCTCATGCGGAAGTGGGACTGAACTAGTTCCTGATGCATCGATGTCGCCACGTTCAGCGCATCAACGGCGGAGGTTTCGGGCATCATGACCACAAACTCGTCGCCGCCGTAACGGAAGCACATGTCCTGCGGTCGAGCGAGATCTTTGAGGCGCGCCCCTACTCGGCCGAGCATTTCGCTGCCGATCAGGTGACCATGTACGTCATTTACCAGTTTGAAGCGATCGAGATCGATGAAGGCGAGGCTGACCGGTTTGCCAGATCGACGGGAGCGGTCCAACTCCAGTTCCAGCATGTGATAGAGATGCCGCACATTGTAGAGGCCGGTGGTGTCGTCGGTGATGGTGAGCTGCTGGATCCGCGCCACGTCGCGCGCATTTTCAATGGCGATGGCGGCGTGGTCGCAAAGGATGTGCAGGAACGCGATGGTGTAATCGCTCATCTGGCTGGCACGTGGATTCAGGATTTCGATGACGCCCTCTACGCCCTTGCGGCCGCGCAAAGGCATAGCGATCACGGACCGCACCATCGTTTTCCCGGCAGCCAGCGTTTGCTGCAGCCGTGGATCACCCTCTTCCGCTTCCGGCACGATCAGGGTCTCGGCATTTTCGGCCACCCATCCAGCGACCCCCTCTCCCAATTTCACACGGAGGTCGCGCAGCGCACTCTCACCACTGCCCCCGGCGATCGCGTAGAACAGTTCCATGCGCGATTCATCGAGCATCAGCAGCGCCCACATGTCGGCGGCAACGATCCGCTCCATCTGGTCGAGGATGGTGCGCAGGATGGTGTCCAGATCGAGGCTCGAATTGAGCGACCGCGCGAGCTGATGAAAGACCATCAGGTCATCGAGGGGGATACGATTCTCGGTCGACTGAGTCATGAGCGCAGAAGCAGGGGGAAAGCTATCTGATGTGAATTTTGTCACAGGGGTCGTCCCGAATTTTCCAGTGAAGGTATCTTTAGTTCATACTGCCCTGTACTAAAGTTACGTGAGCACACCAGGGAGCAGTGTAGGGTGCTCAACCGCCGATGTGGACCATCGAGCGCGAGGGCTTCAGGAATCCCGGCTCGCCGATGTGATGGCGGGCTTCCTTTCCCTGCATCGTTTGCACAATATAGTCGGACAGAGACTTATCGCTTTCGCCCGCGCGCATACGTCCGTAGAGGTCATGTTCCACCTGCGAAAACAGGCAGGTACGAATCTTGCCATCGGAGGTAAGGCGCACGCGACTGCAGGCACCGCAGAATGCCTGACTGACAGGAGCAATGATGCCGATTTCACCCTTGCCATCGGCGAAGGTGTAGCGGCGGGCTGTTTCGCTTGGATCGCGCGGCGGGAGTGAAACGAGAGGCATTTCGCGGCTGATGCGGTCGACGATCTCTTTCAGGGGGACCACGATTTCAGGCGACCAGAGACGACCTTCTTCAAGCGGCATGAACTCGATGAAGCGCACGATGACGTCTTCCTCGCGCGCAAACCTGGCAAAGCCTTCGATTTCGGCATCGTTGAACCCGCGCAGCAGGACGCAGTTCACTTTTAGCGGGGTGAGTCCTGCGGCTTTTGCGGCGCGAACGCCAGAGAGAACTTTTTTGAAGCTGCCCGGTACGCGAGTGATGCGCTCGAAGGTGGGTGCGTCGACAGCGTCCATGCTCACGGTTACCCGGTTCAGGCCGGCATCTTTCAATGGCTGTGCCAATTTGTCGAGCAGGTGTCCGTTAGTGGTAACGGCGATGTCGAGCGGCTTGCCCTTCAGTGAGCGAAGAGCTGCCAGCTCCTGGACCAGTTCGACCAGCCCATTGCGGAGGAGCGGTTCGCCACCGGTCAGCCGGACCTTTTCAATCCCGAGGTCTACGAACAACCTGATCAGGTGGAGGTAGTCGTTGATTTCAAGCTCGGCATATTGCGCGCCAAACTCACCCGTCCGGCAGTACACGCACTTGTAGTTGCAACGGTCGGTGATGGAGACGCGCAGGTCGTGGATCACCCGGCCATGACTATCCGTCAGACGGCGATCAGCGATATCTGCGGCGGACGCGATTGGGGAAGCAACGGCCATCGGCACTTCTTTCAGGCTATACCGTTTTGTAAGGCTTTGCAGGCCTCGAAAAGCTTAGAGCCGGCGCGAAAGCCGGCTCCTTATGAATGCAGATTATTCGCTCTGTATGGGATCAGTCGAGCCGTGGCGTACCGGAACGCAGGACGAGACCGGCTAAACCCAACACCGCCACCAGCCCGATGGCGATGGCGAAATAAAACGCCATGGGATGAACCCATCCAGGCGAGTAGGTCAGGTCCTGGCCGACCCACAAAAGCAGAACAGTGGCAATTACTGCGAATTGCCCGGCGATTACCAGAAGGGTATGTCCCCACTCGCGCCTCTTGTCCAGCGCTTCAACCTGATCGGGAGTAAGGTTGCGCTCTCCGGGGGGAAGAAGAGAATTTGCCATTCGAATCCAGTCTCCTCGCGGGCCCAAAGAGGCCTCGAGGGCCTGGGTCTTCCGCTGTTTCGATTCAATCACATGGTGCCGGCGCCGCGCCACCCGGTTACGGCGGTGTTTTCATCGCGTCGATAAATCTGTTCAAAAATGTGAGTGATTCAATCGTTCAGAAGCATGGTTGATTCATTCATTCAGAAATGCCAATGATTGCAGTGACGTAATCTCAAACGGCTTGCGGCAGCGAATGTTCATGCAGGAAAGTTTGTCGTCGCGCCGCACCATATACGACTGCGCTTTGGCAAATTTTGCCCGGTCGCGCTCGTCGGCATGGCGGGGTAATTGGGGGCGTTTGCGCCGGACAACCCAGGTGACTTTGTACTCTCCCGGCTGACCGCATTTGGGGCAGGTCAGGGTGTGCGTCCGCGTCTCGGTCGTCTCGTTGAAAAACTCCCGTTCATCCATCCTGTAGTTCTCCCGCTTCAGCGAAAAAGCCCCGCCGTGGAAAACTCCCCCGCGACAGAGCCTCGCAAATGAAGGCCAGACACTTTCCCTCTGGCTTGACTTACTCCATACTCATGCTTGGCAGGACGAAACGCAAGGGCATGACAAAACGCAAGCTAGTCAAGTTTTCGGCCACGAAGGCCGTCAAGGCGAACGCCCGGGAACGGGTGGGCCAACCTAAACCCGTACGGGTGGTGGATGAGAAGCCTCGTAGCGGTCGCCTCGTAAAGCACAAACCAACGTTGGAGCGGATGCTGCGGCAAGAGGAGTAGCAATTGCCAGGACGGCTGAAGCAGATTCTGTAACAGGAGGAATAGCGATGGCGAAGGCCGTTGGAGTTGGCGGCGTCTTTTTGAAGGCAGGCGACCCTCAGAAGTTATCGGCATGGTACGCGGAACACCTCGGGATTCCGACGCAAGACGGTGGTTCGCTTGCTTTCGACGGACCGGAATCGACAGGAATGACAGTGTTTGCGCACTTTCCGGAGAGCACGAAGTATTTCGGTGAGGGCTCGCAGCAGGTGATGATCAACTTCCGCGTGGATGACCTTGATGCGCTGCTGGCGCGGCTTGCGGCAGCCAACGTAAGGATCGATCCGAACCGCGAAACCTATGACTATGGCCTGTTCGCATGGATCTGGGACCCAGAGGGGAATCGCGTGGAACTGTGGCAGCTGCCGAAGTGATCGCTCCTCCCGTAAAGTGTGGGTCAAAACCTCATTGCGGTGTCTGCGTTGGCTGGGGTGATTGCGCCGGCTGCGGCGATTGCGCCGGCTGCGGCGATTGCGCCGGCTCGGTCTGCTGGCTGGTGTGCGTTTGTTCGTTTGCCTGGACGGTGTAAGGACCCGGCAATACGGGCTGATTCGGCTTTTCCTCGGAAGCTTCCTGGGGTGCGGGAGCGGAAGTCCTCTTCGAGTAGATCCGGAAAGAAACAACCAGGTCGAGCGCGACTGGAACCGGTTTGCCGTCTTTCATCGCAGGCTGGAAGGTAGCTTTGCGAATGCTCTGCTCGGCGCTCTCGTCGAGTCCGAAGCCGATTGGCCTGCCCGCAACGACTGTTTCGACCTTTCCGTCGCTGCCGACGATGGCGTGATACATCGCAATGCCAGCGACTCCGTTGGCCTGGGCGAATTCGTTGGAGGGCGGATCGAGGACCGAAACCAGCTTCGCCTTTTGATCGACGTTGTTCTCGCTGTACACGCCACTGCCGACCGGCTTGATGTCAGATTTGGCCTGGGCCGCCTGGTAGTAGAGCTTCCAGAAGTCGGGTAGTGCGGAGATCATGCGATCGTCGATACCTTGCGAAAATACCTTGTCGAGCGCGGTGAGGAGCAGCTGGGACGCGTGCGCCGCAGAGATGGTGGTTGTCTCTTTTTTGCTGTCGAAGCGATGGTCGTTGGTGGTGTCATTGCTTGCCGTCGGGGTTGCAGGAGCAGGATCGGCCGCGGCTTCGGATCGTGCCGCGGAATCGGCTGCTTCGGCAGTGTAGGCCTTGGGCTGATTCTTTTCGACGGCTTTTGCGGATTCGTGATCTTTCTTGTGCTTCTCTTTCTTCTTTTTTGGAGTTTCTACCTGCTCGCGAGCGAAGGAGATGTGCACTGTCTTTTTCTTCGGCGTGATTTTTACGTGATCCGTGGCCTTGGTCGGATCTTCGTAGGGTGCGGCACCGAGAAAGTGCAGAGCATAGCGGTCGCCCTGGAGTTCGAGTTTGTGTTTGGACAGTTTGACCTTGTTGACTTGGATCTGGCTGAGTGTGAACGATCCCTGCGACGAGTGGCCGGTGAGCCGGCCCTGCTCATCGAATTCGAGATTGTTGTCCTGGTAGCCTGAACGAAGATAAAGTGTCTTTCCGACCAGCATCTGCTTAAGCTGATCCTCCTTGAGTTCTCCGCCCGTGGTCTGGATGGAGAATGCTCCGGCACTCAGCGATGGGTTCGTGTCGGCGGTGTCATGAACACCGGCGGGCTTCGGTCCGGGCGTCTCCGCACCAGGATTCGACTCAGCGGGCGGTGTTTGTGCCGGTGCAGTTGGTTGCGTGGCGGCGGGTTGCACCGGCGGAGTCTCGGTCTGGGGTGCAGGGGTCTGGGCGACCGCCAAGGTGCCAGCTACTGCCAACAAAAGGACTGCCGATCCATTGCAGCAGAGACAACCTGATTTCGAGAAGAATGGTCTTACGCGAATAGCGTCGATGAAAGTACCCATCCGGCCACCTTTCGTCTTGCCCAATTTAGCAATGTTGCGTTTGTAGCGGGAAAGGATGCCCGCAGTTTGTAAGTTGTTGAACTTTCATAATGTAACGTTACGGCCGGGTGCGGTTCAGGCGCCACAGGATGCGCCGGAAAAGGCCGAGGGTCCTGCGAAGGTCGGCCCGACTCAAGTGTAGACGGCGGAGCATGATTCGCAAATCGTGACGGTTAGCAGCCTGCATCGTTCTGGGTGAGTACGTGGTCTCGACCATGACCTCTTCGATCAGTCCCGCCAGAACGTTGAGATTTGCCGACGTTGTCATGGCGAGATTGTCTTCCGGGGTGATCTCGGCCTGATCGGGCCCGGGGTCGGCGATGGCGGATTCAACCGACACGCGAGTTGCAATTTCATAGAGCAAAACGGCAGCGGCCTGCCCGAGATTCATGGAGGGCTGACGCGGATCGGTGGGTATCTCGACCAGCAGGTGGCACTGGGAAAGGTCGTCACGTGTCAGGCCGTGCTTTTCAGGTCCCAGGACCAAGGCGATGCGTCCGCCCTGCTGTAATGCGGGAGCCAGGTGCGGTCCGAGTTTGTGG
This sequence comes from Occallatibacter sp., assembly GCA_036495975.1. Taxonomy (GTDB): domain Bacteria; phylum Acidobacteriota; class Terriglobia; order Terriglobales; family Acidobacteriaceae; genus Telmatobacter. The sequence continues at coordinate 98,992 of DASXLY010000040.1, forward strand.
AGCTGAACGACTGGTTGTTCGGGTTTGCGGTGGGTCAGGGTTCCGGTACCGAGAACGAGTGTGCAATCTCCCACAGCGTCGGCGAGTGCCGCGGACTCTCTTGCGCTCTGGAGGAGTTCCGCAGATCCCACCGCTGATCGTGCTTCGCGCCAGTGTGGCTCGTAGGGGGACACGGCGGTGAGGTGAGAGAAACCGAAGTTGGCCATGGCCCGTGCGACCGCGCCGATGTTGAGCGGGTTGCGCGGGCAAACGAGGACGACTTCGATGCGATCGCGTTGGTCCAGAGAAAGCAAAGAACGATTGTAGAGCGGGCCTTGAGCGTCTGCATCCGTCGAATCAGGCCTCACCGGACTTCTGAAGAAGCATTGATAAACTGCAGGCACCTATGATTCCGGATTCACTATCAGGGGAAATCGACCAACTCTGCGCGACAGCCCGTAGTTGCTATGCGCGGGGCTGGGTTCCGGCAACGAGCGGGAACTTCAGCCTGCGCTGGGGCAGCCGCATCTTTATCACGCCGACAGGACTGGATAAGGGCGCTCTCACGCCGGAGAACCTGCTTGAGATCGATATGGACGGGGCAGCAATTGCAGGGATGGGTAAACCGTCGGCGGAAACCAGCCTGCATACGGTGATCTATCGCGAACGCGTGCATGCTCGGGCGATCCTTCATGTACACACGGTCTGGAACACGTTACTCTCTGGTAAATTTTTGTCCACCGGGTATGTTGTGCTGCGGGGATACGAGTTGCTGAAAGGGCTGTCGGGAGTGGCTACGCACGAGCATACGGAACGCGTGCCGATTATTGAAAACACACAGGAATACGCGGCGCTGGCGGAACATCTGAGCAAGGTGCTCAGCTCCAACAAGGAAGCACACGGGGTTTTGTTGAGTCGTCATGGGCTTTATACTTGGGGTGAATCGGTGGCTGAAGCAAGTCGTCATCTGGAGGCGCTCGAGTTTCTTTTCGAGGTAGAAGGACGACGGCTGACTGACGGTATCTAATCCCAAGTGTCAGATTCCCAGGCTCTCAAAATCGAGACCTGGAACACCCAGTTCTGTGACAAACGATGAAGGAGTGCAGGTTATGGCAGTTCTTCGCTTCCCCGCAACCAATGAGATTCTTGAAAACGAAGGCGCGATCCGTAGTGAGCTTGCCACTCTCGGCATCGACTACGAGCGCTGGAGTCTTGATCGCGTGGGCAATGACGCGTCAGCCGACGATGTTCTTGTGGCCTATTCCAATGAGATTGAAGAGATGAAGCGGCGCGGTGGTTATGTCACGGCCGATGTTATCGACGTAAATCCTTCGACGCCGAATCTCGAGACAATGCTGGCCAAGTTCGACAGGGAACATACGCACTCGGAAGACGAAGTGCGCTTCATTCTGGCCGGCCGCGGGATTTTCTTTCTGAACATTGATGGGAGGGTGGCGTCGGTCGAGGTAGGGCCCGGCGATATGCTGCGTGTGCCGCGTGGGACTACGCATTGGTTCACGCTTTGTGAAGACCGCCGCATACGCGCCATTCGCTGGTTTCAGGACACCACGGGGTGGACGCCGCAATACACCGGATCCGGCGTCGATCAGAACTACCAGCCGCTGTGTTTCGGACCTGCGTACCTGGGGCCGCGCGCAGCCACTGGCGTTCGCGTATGACGCGAAAATCGCCGGTTCACTCGAAGGACGAAGGCCCGTCCCTGGAGACTCCAAAGCTATTTTTGCTGGATGTTGAGGGAACCATCGCACCCATCTCGCTCGTGTACGACGAGCTATTTCCATATGCGCGCGCGCACTTTCAGGAGTTCCTGCAATTACACGGCAGCGATACGGGAGTGGTGAATGATCTGAAGCTTCTGGCCGAGGAAAACGCTGCCGAAAGTGATCCGACAGCGCCGAAATTTTCAACGCCGGAATTCTGGGACGATGCGATCCCATATTTGAACTGGTTGATGGATCGGGATCGCAAGTCGACGGCGCTGAAGAGCCTGCAGGGACGGATCTGGAAGGGTGGCTTCGAACGCGATGAACTGAAGGGGACTCTTTTTGAAGATGTTCCGCCGGCGCTGGAGCGCTGGTCTGTTGCCGCGCATGTGGCGATTTATTCGTCGGGCTCGGTGGCAGCGCAGATGCTGCTGTTCCAGCACTCGAATTTCGGGGATCTCACGCCTCTGATTGCTGGTTATTTCGACACTCGCACGGGACCGAAGACGGATCTGCAAAGCTACAAATCGATCGCTAACGCCATGGATTGCGAACCGGGCGAGATCATGTTCTTTTCCGACGTGGTTCGCGAACTCGATCCGGCGCGCGATGCCGGTTGCCACACCCGGCTGGTGATCCGCGAGGGCAATGCGCAGGTTGCGGACGCGCATGGGCACCGGCGGATCAAGAGCTTCAAGGTGCTTTAAGAATCGAATCAGCGCGATTGGATCGGGAATCAAAAAACCATGCTCGACTGGACGAACCCTGCCACTGCCGCGCTGAATGAGCTCCGCACCGCACCGATTGTGCGCTTTTCTGTGCTGGCGCTCAGTTCAATCTTCTTCCTGGTGGATCCATTTGCGGCGATTCCTTCATTTATCGCGATCACCGAGACCGCCGATGATGCGCGCCGCAGGCGCATGGCACGCAAGGCTGCTCTCACCTGCTTCATCGTGCTGACCAGCTTCGCCCTTGCCGGGCAACTGATCTTCAGGATGTTCGGAATCACGCTGCCGGCGTTTGAAATCGCGGGCGGGTTGATCCTCCTGCTGATTGGCCTCGACATGCTGGAGGCGCGACGTTCGCCCACCCAGGAGGCGCAGGGGGATACCGAAGAGGGCGCGGCGAAGGAAGATGCGGGGATTGTGCCGCTGGGAATTCCCATGCTGGCGGGGCCAGGTGCAATTTCGTCGGTGATGGTGCTGGTCGGACCGGTCCCCGGCATCTTTCACTGGCAGATGGGCGCTATTCTGGGTTCAATCGCTATCACTTGCCTAATCAGCTATTTGGTGCTAGCCGGGGCGGGGCGGGTCCGGACGGTGCTGGGCGAGACGGGCATTCGTATCCTGGTTCGAATCATGGGTCTGCTCCTGGTGGCGTTGGCCATGCAGTTCTTCGTGAACGGATTGACGGATTTGGGGATCATTTCGCGACCGTGAGGCAGACTGAGAGCGAATCTGGAGAAGTTTTTTGGGTCATTTGGCGTGGGGAATAGGCTGTTTCCCACAGAATGTGGTGTCTTTCCACAGGCTGTCCTGGGTTGCGCGATCAGGGGGGCGTTGTTATTCTCAGGAAGTCGCGAAGGGCGCATAAAATCAAGCGGTTTCGCGATTTGCATGGAAGAGTAGCCTGTGTTACTCTTGAAAAGTTGCAGATGAGCAGTGGAGCCTCCCGGTGGCCTTTGTGGCCTGCCCCTAGTGGGAAGTGGGAAGCCGGTTCGTAGGGTAGGTTGAGGTTAGCGTTAAGCGCACCCCCTCCCCCTGTAGGGAATCCCGCAGAGAACAAACCCATTGCATGACCCGAGAGGAATTTCCTTTCGTGCGCCTTTGTGGCGCTAGGCAATTGATGCCGGTCGCTCTTTGATATTTTGCGCAGTGCGACCTTCTGCGGCTGACTAACCTCGCCGCTATGTCGATCGATTAGGCGGGTAAAACTGCCTGCCGAGTGATGAAAATGTTAGAGACTTGATTCCCACCGAATCCTGCCTTGACATGACATCGGAACTTCGATAGGTTTAGAAGGTTCGCGCAAAAATGCCGGTGACCGCAATCAAGTGTGGTTCTGGTAAGCGCATCAAGTTCGAGGACAACCCTGACGTCACAGTCCGGGCCTCGATCCAAGCGGCCCCGCTCAGGCGGTCAGCCAAAAGGATCTTTGACAATAAGGTTGAACGTGCCAGTCGTGAGAAACGATCAGGTTTGGCTTGATCATTCTCACAAGGTAAGTAAGACGTCCTGCGCAGTGATGCGCGGACGAGTCGATCCTTCTTCGACCTCCGTCGGAGAGGACGACAACTAGGTTTCAAACGAGAGTTTGATCCTGGCTCAGAATCAACGCTGGCGGCGTGCCTAACACATGCAAGTCGAACGAGAAAGTGGAGCAATCCATGAGTAAAGTGGCGCACGGGTGAGTAACACGTGACTAACCTACCCT
>DASXLY010000041.1:0-96568 GCA_036495975.1 Occallatibacter sp.
GAAAACATGAACTGCATTGCCCACTCCTCAAGGCCTCAAAATAGGCCATGCGACACAAGCACCTGCCCGACTCCCTTTCGCACTATCGAGGGCATCGTCTACGTATTCTAGGGGGAAATCTTGATTCCGAGTGTATCGTCCCCAACTCGGAAGTATGCCAAATCTTCGCCTTTTCCGGTTATGTCCGAGTTCGCGGTTATACGGGACCGATGACCGAAAACGCGGACGGCGCTTTGTCTTGCCAAGGGGCAAAGGGCACGATAACCCTTCCGCGGCTGCCTCTTACCTCGATGGCCAAAAGCCAGTCTTCGGCTTCTCGATGCGATCGATGACGAGGACCTCCACCGGGTCTGTAGCTCTCACCAACTTCAGCCCAAGCTGTTCTTTGAGAGACGCGGAAATCGAGAGACCGTGATCTGCGGCCCCGCTCAACTCGTCCGGAGACCACTTAAAGTGGTAATGGAAACTCGTAGTTCCGAGACCGGTCTTGTCGACAACGATACCGCCTGTGGGTCCTGCGAGCTTGCAGGCGAGGTCCTCCATCGTGCCGTAATTCCACCAGTCCCCAGGCTTAAGGAAAGAAGAACCACTGTGCCCGTCAAGATCCGTTTCTGCGATCTTCAGTCCCCCGTTGGCGACGACCAGTTCGTAGACAGGCATTTCGCGGGTTTCGCGGTGCGCTTTGAGCTGATACCGGTCGGCAAGAACCGCTTGGGTCATCAAGCGCTGTTGTCTCAACTGCTTGTCCGCTGGGAGCTTCTCGAACTCCTGGAACTCATCTGCGCCCATATTGGCTGACAGACCGTACCGGTCGGTCTCGGCCCACCTTGGAAGCCCGATTACCTGGTGCATGCCAAGGCCGTAAGCGTTGGCGATCAAGTTCGACGACGACACGTTATCAAAAAGCCACGCGTTGTCGGAGGCGCGGTCCCACCACAGAAAACCGCTGCCCGTATCCTCGCCGGTATCGGGAAACATCATCACCTTGTCAAAGGCCATAGGCGTCGGCGCGTCTCCCTGAGCTGCGGGGTTAGCCGTGGTCTTGCTGGCTGCGGGCAGCCGCGCAAGAAGCGAGTAGGCAGGCCAAAGCGCACAGCGCGCCCATGCAGGTAAAGCGATTGGAACGGGCAATTGTACGCATCCGGGTCCACACCTTTCTCAGTGAACGGAAGACAGTGAATGATTTCGCCAACCAGAAGCGGCGAAGACAGTATAGCTTCGTTGCGCTCTCCGGAAGTCTTGTGGGCCTGGAAGATAGACGCGACATTTGCATCGAGGGTTCGAACCGCAGCATCACGCAGTTGGAGTATTGTCCCCAACCCTTCCCTTACCAAAAATGGTGCAACTTCCGGGTGCGCGGTGATATATCCGGAACACCAAGAAACCGTGAAGGGAAGACGAGAAGTACTGGAATCCGCAGAGCGTGGGGTTTCCGCGCTCATTCACGCAAGCACTGGCTCGGCTACCTTTCGCTTTGCTGGCAGAAGCGCCAACAGGACTCCGCCGAGTACAAGCATTATGATCACATCGGCAAAATTCCTGGTGACGCCGTGAATCCAGGTTTCCACGGTTTGAATAGCCATCACTGCGCCATGGCAGATGTGCCACCAGGCGGCTAGAGCAATCATCGAGCGATACTCGGACGGTCTCCTTGCGGCCACGAGCAGAGCGATCCCGACCGGAATAAAGAAGCTCATGAACATCGGCATGACTTCGTTCTCGTGCTTCAATAGCCAGCTGGAATGCCACAGGTCCATGAATAGCGGATAAATGACCGCCAGATTCAAAAGACCCACGATCACCAGGACGATCTGTGTCAGGCGTTCTCTTTTCACATTGATCTCGCGTGAACGAACTCGTTGCCAGCGCAGCAGCGGGTACGCAGAGGATTCACAAACTAGCACACCCGCAAGCTAAAGGCAACGATTTGCTTTACGCTGCGGGTGCCTCCGGTCTCGACTTTGAGACCTAGGAAGGCTGCTCGTATCCCTCTGGTGCGAATTCCTCTGCACCAAGCCCTAATCGCAAATTCTCCCAACTTCCGGCTACGCGGTGATCCGCTCGCGGCTCGGGAATTCGGCACTCTTGGCGGTTGATTAGGGCTCGACGTCATCGAATCCGACGAGTTCGATTCTCGGTAATCCCTTTTCGTTGCTGGCCGCCAGTTCCCGAATCGCGTTGAGTGCTTGGTCGTGCAAATGCTGAACGCTATCAAAGTGATCAACCCAAGCCCTGCTGAAGCAAACAAGCTTTTTCGCCTCATCGTGGGACATTGCCGTCAGTGCGCGTATAGCGATGATCGAGGCATCCTGTTCCAAGCCTCTATCTCTGAGAAACAAGAGAACCAACTCGACATCAGCGCCTGCCTTCATGAGCTTACGAGCGTCTTCGAGAACCGCGTGGTCGATCACAGCTTGAACCATCTCGTCAAAGCTCTTATAGAAATGCATGGCACCAGTTTAGGCGAGTGTTCATGGGTTGTGGTCGAGTCGTCCCCCACTCGTCAGTTACACAACTGTAAACAGCCAGGCGGATGAGTTTCTTCTAGCGCGATGCGAACTCGGCCAATTGCTTTGTCAAATACGGATCGCCGCAGAAGACACTGGTGAGTGATTCTACGCTGGATCCCGGGCGGCCATTTTCAGGCAGACAGCGCCAACTATCGAGTTCTTTGACAGGAAGAGGGACGGCAGCGTTGAACTGCCGTCCCCTTGCTCCTCAATCGGTTTCCTGAAAGCTGCTGTGGTGTTCGACCGACTTCAGCACAAACCACTTCTGTAGATCATGGCTGGGCGGTTACTGTGATTGAAGCGCTGGCGGGGGCATAGTTGGTGTCGCCGGAGTAGTTCGCAGTTACGGTGAAACTGCCCGAAGATACCTGTATGGCCCGCGACGCCGAGAAGGTCCCGTTGCTGTCCGGCGATCCCGTGATCAAGGTGGTGCCGTTTACCGCAAAGGAAATTGTGCCGCCGTGGTCTCCTCCGACGGTCGCAGAACATGTCGCAGTCTGCTGGTAATGAACGGGGTTGGGTGTGCAGTTGAACGTAAACGTTGGCGTGGCCCGTTTGGCGGTAATGACGACCGAGGCGCCGGCTTCGGCATAGTTGGAGTCGCCGGTGTACTCGGCGTTGACCGTGAAACTGCCCGAGGATACAGGTACGGCTCCCGAGGCTGAGAATTTTCCACTAGCGTCGGGAGAGCCCGAAGCCCGAGGGATGCCATTCACGGCCAGGAAAATGGTTCCTCCGTGATCCCCAGAAACCGTAGCAGTACATGTCGCTACCTGCTGATAGGCGGCAGGGTTGGGAGTGCAATTCATCGTCATGGTCGGTGTGGGAAGCGCAGCGTAGTGGTTGAGAAAAGTTTGCACATCCAATGATCCGAGGCCGGTGACTTCGTCGTATCCACTGGTGAGGAGATATCCCGGCTGCCCGCCGGTCAATCCGGTCGGTCCGGGAATGCTGTTGTTGCAGATGCTAGGAGTATTGACTTTGCAGTTCGTAACTCCGCTGCTTGCGACCGTAGCATCGTGAAAGGCGGCAGGCACCGCGGCAGAAAGCCGGTAGAGCTCAGGATTCAGGTTGCCCTGGGCGTGACCAAGCTTCTGATCCAGCAGAGCCGCAATACCAGCCATGCCGGGAGCTGCAGCGGAGGTGCCATACGCGTACTCGAAGAAGAACTGGCCGCCTTGATTGGCTACGCAACTGGCACCAGCGAAGGCCGAGCAAAGAAAGTAGCCGTCATGGCCGGCGGCCGAGAACGCGATGTCGGGTGTATAGCGGCCGGATCGTGCGGCAGGCACACCTGTTCCTGTCTGCCAGGCGGGGGTGGGGATTACTGAACTCACGCCGCCTCCAGAAGAAGCAGCCTGGGGGCTCGACTGGGAATTAAGCGGCTCGTTCCACGCACCCTCCGGGATATAGCCAAGAGCGGACGAGAAGCCGGTGCCGTTGGTTGAGTTCCAGTAGAGTGACGGGTTCGCAGTATCGTTGAATTGGGTGCCGCCGACGCAAGTGACATAGCTTGACGAGCACAACCAATTGGGACTGTTTGGGGCCGGGTTGGAGGGTGGCGTTCCGAAGTATGAATCGCAACCGGACGCACCGGAATCGCCGGAAGCAACAAAGGTTGAGATTCCCTCGGCGGCTGCCTGTTGGAATAGCGGATCTGCTATGAGTGGGCCGGAAGGGCTATCGTATTCGCAACCGCCCCAGCTAACGCTCATGACTTGTGCGGGGACCGGATTCGTTTCTACCAGGTACTCCATGGCCGGCCAAATGCCGGTGCCGCTGACCACCAGGAGGATTTGGGCTCCTGGGGCAACACTGCCAACTCGTGCAACATCGAGTGTTGACTCGAGCTGACTGCCATTTGTGCTGCCTCCCGGCGATGTAAGAGCGGGGCCTGGATCGGTACCTCCGAAGGCGGTGGGGATGATTTCAATCGGGTTGGGAAAGGCAGTTGCAGTCAGCTGGCGGAAGTTGTCGAAATCCGCGAAATCGGTTCGCGCGTCGTCAACGATGCCAACGGTCACCCCGGCTCCGGTAAAGCCGGAAGGAACGTCGTAAATGGTGTTGAAGTCCGCGGGGCCGAGGTAATGGGTGCTCGGACCGGTGGTGACACCCGGTCTGACCAAAGACTCCAGATGACCCTGAGACAGGGATTTCAATGTTTCGGTATAGAGACCGCGGATGCCTTTGATTGCCGGAGCCAGGGCGCGGGGAATGGTGGGATTGGTTGACGCCGAGAAGCGCTGAACGTTGCCGGTTTTGTAGTAGTGCATTTCAACCTGAAATGCCCGGCTGGCGTCCGCAACTGTGCCACCGAAGTCGATGAATATGCGGCTCGATGAAACACGGTTTACGTGCAGACCCTGCGACTGCAGCCATGCAGTGACTGCTTCAATATCGTTCTGGGAGAGTCCAAACCGATCGCCTATCTCGGCAGGAGTGAGCCAGTGGTGGTAATTCGGCGACGCAGGATTTTGCTGCTCCTGAACAAACTCGTCAAAGGCCGCCTGCTGCTGTTGCGATCGCGACAAAAGGATTGTCAGGTGATCGAGGGCCTGATTTCCCGGCACCAGTCCCACCTGGTTCGTTGGGCTTGCCCATCCGGGGAGATGATTGCGCATTACTTGAACGTCGGCGGGATCGACAGGCTGGGTCAGCCGGTCTGGGACCTGCGCACCTGCGCTTTGAGATGTGAATGCAATCACGAGTAAGAGAAAAGTTGGACTTGCCAGCCTTGAAGCAGCGGGCCCGGTTGGAACGAAACGATCGCCTGAAAACAAATCCGAGAGTCTCATCAGCTGTCGTCCTCGATTGTTAGTTTGCTCGTCACCAGTAATGCTTTTTGGTTGATACGAAAGCCCGAAGGTGCGCAGATTGCCAATTAATCTGAAATCTTGCGGCTTCAAAGTTCGATCTCTTCAAATATTTCTGCGACGCTCTTCAACCATTCCACTGAGAAGAACGCGTGCCGATTCGTGTCTGGCTACAAGGATCTCCTCCGCGCAATAAATTGTCGGAAGTCTTGGTATGTTAGTTACTTGGCTTTCGGGGGAAACACCAGAAGGCTATCACAGAAAAAGGCAGTTATGTGTTGAACAAATAATTACGAGCTTTCATCCGCGAGACGTTGAGCGAACTCACTCAGCGAACCAAAAGCGGGGCCACCGAGGTTCCAAAGGCGAGATCTGGGGCATCGGATGTCGGTGGCTGAACTCGCATTCGGAGACTTGGGGCACCGGCCTGATTGGGATTCTGAGGAAAAACGAACATGGTCGGGACGGGCAGATTTACGCCCCAGCGACCAGGACCTGTCGCTGGGGACCCCTGAACTGCCGCAGCTCGGCTTCGCCTCGCACCCTCGCAGGCCGGAGACGGGCATTCGCACGCGAATACACAGTTGGGGTGCTTCGTGGGTCGGCCACGAGAGCGTTGGTTGCGTGAAATTCTGAGCAAGAGCGGAAATGGTCGGGACGGGGAGATTTGAACTCCCGACCCCTCGCACCCCAAGCGAGTGCTCTACCAGGCTGAGCCACGTCCCGACACAGTCGAGCCGGTTCGCGAGTTGCGAACCGGCCCATGGGGTTCTGATTTAGTTTACACCAGCACGAAGTGAAGGCGGGTCGCAGGGTGCGGTTCGCCCTGAGCGTGCGGTTCGATCGGATAGACGCCTTGAAGGCAATTCGCGTTGAGAGGCGCTGGCGCGGCAGGAGATCCGGGGCGATGTCAGTGCGACGGTGGCACGAATTCCTGGGGCAGCGCGGATCCCTCGCCGAAGAAGAACTGTTCCATCTGTTCGACCAGGAACTGCTGGGCCTGCGGAGTCCAGGGCTGGAGACGGTATTCATTCAGCAGCATCTTCTGGCGGTCGACCCATTCGCTCCAGGCGGCTTTCGATACGTTCTTATAAATTTTCTGGCCGAACTCGGAGTCGAAGGGCGGCTCATCGAGGCCCTCGAGTTCTTTCTTGTTGCGAACACAAAAAACCATATGCGCCATCGGTCAAGCTCCTGGTGCCATTGTATAGGGGCAGCAGAGCGTGCGGGGAGCACCGGGAGCTCAACCCGGCGAACAAGGATTCGTTGGTTGGGACTCCGGTTCAGCTCCCCGCATGGCGGGTCTTAATATGCGGCGAGCCCGTTCAGTCCCGAGGATGCCGCAAGGCCGCCAAGCTGTCCGTCGCTGGTCAGGCTGCCGTCGCTCTGGACGGCAAAGACCCCGATGGAACCGGTGCCGGCGTTCAGCGTGTAGACGAACTTGCCATCGGCGCTGATGGCGGTGTCGAGGTTAGCGCTTCCCGCCGGGTTCGAGCCGACGATGGTGCCATCGACAGGGGTGAGCGAGCCGTTGTGAGCGATGTTAAAACCCGCAATGTTCGACGAGTTTGCGTTGATGGCGTAGACCACGGCTCCATTGGGGGTGATGATGTCCCAGCAGGTTGCCATGCCCTCTGTGGGAAGCGCGTTGGTGATGGTCTGAATGGTCTGGTTCCATTGAACATTGAACGAGGAGATGGTGTTTGCGGTCCCCGCCACGATCAAGGCGCCGTTGGGCGCGAACAGGGCTGCGAACGGTTGCGAGCCAGGCACAGAGTTGGTCACGGCATCGGAAAGGGTGCCGTTGGGGTGAACGCGAAAGATGTCGATGTTGTTGGTGGCATGCTCGGTGACGGCGAGGAATTGTCCGTTCGGACTGAATACAAGCGAGGTTGGAGAAGTCGAAGGACCGCTGAGATTGCGGGTGGAATTCTCGATGCGTTGCAGGCGTCCGTGTGGGTTGACGCGAAAGCCGCTCAGGTTGCCGTTGCCGCCGGCATTAAGCACATAGAGGAGATTGCCGAAGTGGGTTAGCGCGGTGGGAGAACTGCCGCCGCTCGAGACCGCGTCGACCAGACGCAGACTGCTGCCTTCAACCTCAAAGGAGGACATGGTTCCGCTGCCTGCGTTCACGGCGAAGAGGAGACGATGATCGGCGCTCAGGGTGAGGGAACCTTGGGAGCTAAGCGGATCGACGGCTCCTCCGCTTCCGTTGCCGCCGGTCGAGAACTCGCCGGTTCGCTGCAATGAACCATCCTGCTGGCGCGAATAGGCGATGACCTGATTATTGGAGGCAGCGTTGGTCATGACAAAGACAGCGCCATGGTTTTCTTCAGCTTGAGACGCCTGGGGGCCGAGCGCGAACGCGCCGCCGGCCAACAGACACACTACGAGTGCGAGCTTGAGGCTCTTCATATTTCCGGTACTCCATTGAGGGAAGTCGGTCCCGCGGTGCGGCGTTTGCGCCAGATGCGCACGAGCTTCATTCGAATCGAATGAACCGCACAAGGGGAGCCCTTGTGCACTGGGAGAGTGATGCTGCGGGGAAAAAGTTACAGAGGATGCCCAGATAAAAGATGAAAAGAGCGTGAAGCAGGAATGGGAAGGGAGGGTGTTCCAGGCAAGCGCATTTTTCCTGCGAATTGTCGTTACTTTTCTGCCGCCCGTACAATCACACTAGATTCGAGATGTGCGGCCGATTTGCACGACGATCCACGCAGAAAGTCCTCTCCGACTGGTTTGGTGTCGATGTGGAGGATATGCCCTGGTTTGCACCCAGCTACAACGCGGCTCCGCAGAGCACGCAGCCGGTGGTGCGACTGAATGCCGGTACGGGCAAGCGCGAATTTGCGCTGATGCGATGGGGGCTGGTGCCTTACTGGGCGAAGGACGCCAAGGTGGGCTATACAACTATCAATGCGCGTTCGGAAGAAGTCGCCACCAAGCCGCTTTATCGCGAGGCATTCAAGAGGCGCCGCTGTTTGATTCCGGCCGATGCTTTTTATGAATGGCAGCAGACGGGAGTGAAGACGAAGCAGCCATTCGCCTTCGGGCTGGCCAGCGGCGGGCCCTACGCTTTTGCCGGCTTGTGGGAGCGATGGAAGCCGAAGGAAGGCGATCCTCTGGAGACGTTCACCATTCTGACGACGGATCCGAATGAATTAGCCGAACCGGTGCACGATCGGATGCCGGTGATCCTGGAGCCGCGCGACTATGAGCGATGGATGGAGCCGGGCGATACGGCGCGGCCGCCTGTGGATCTGCTGCGACCTTATCCCGCGGACAAGATGCGCGCATGGACGGTGAGCGATCGAGTGGGGAACGTGCGCAACGATGATTCCGAGCTGCTCAAGGAATGGCAGCCCGAGCAGCGTCTTTTCTGAGCTCTTTTCCTGACCGGTCGGCGGGTACTTGAGAGCGGGCAATTTGATGAATCTGCTTGACTTTCCTGAGTACTGGCGCTTTCTTTATCTCAACCCTGCTGAATGACCAACCAGGCACGGCATGCGATGGATATTCACGCATACCCGCAAGCGGCAACTACGCTTGGCATGGAAGCGGGCGGCGGAAATTTTACTGCCAGGAAAGGTATGTTATGACCGTTTCGACGCGAGCCGGCCTTTCAGATAATGCGGCCGGTGCCCTCTCTTACTTCACCTGCATTCCGGCTTTTATCTTTCTTCTTATCGCACCCTTCAAGGGGAGCCCCTACATCCGATTTCATGCGTGGCAGTCGGTTCTGTTGTGTATCACGGCTTTTGTCATCGAGACAATCTTTGGTGCGATTGCGCTGTTGACCCTGTTTATGGGCTCGGTGGCTCTGGTCTATACGGTGAGGGTGATCGCGGTGGTATGGCTGGTTTTGTGGCTCGTCTGCGTGATTCGGGCCATGAATGGGAAGCGTTTCAAGATTCCGATCTTGGGAAACATTGCTGAAAAGCTGTCGATGAAGTAGTCTTCTTTCACCCATTGTTACAGGTGCGAAGCTGGCAAGTCCCCCCTCCCGGCTTTGCAGGGGTCTTCTGCATATATTCAGCTCTTTTCCAGGTTCTGGATCTCATTCAGGTTCAATGCGAAGGAGCAACCATGTCTGATTCTCCGCAGTACACACCCGTTCCCCCTCCCGCCGCGCAGAGCGGATCACAGCCGGCAGCCCAGGGCGGATTATCCGATACCGCAGCCGGAGCTCTTGCCTACGTAACGATCATTCCGGCGATCATTTTCTTGCTGGTGGAGCCGTATAACAAAAACTCGTTCGTGCGCTTCCACGCGTGGCAGTGCATTTTTTTGTACCTCGTTGGATTCGTGATCGGCTTCATCAACGTGATTCCGATCCTGGGGCAGATCATCTTTCTGATTGCGATGGTCGGCCTTTTTATAGGCTGGCTCATGGCGCTGCTCAAGGCCCTGAAGGGCGAGCGGTGGCAGCTGCCTCTAATCGGCAAGTATGCCGCGCAGCAGGCGGGCTCCTGAGAATCATGGAATAGATTGGCGTGGCGGCGCCGCTTTTAGCGCCCCTTGCGCTTTTTGCTTGCGCGCTTGTGCCCTTTAAGGCGCTTCGCGGCAAAGGTCACGTCATTGCGGCGTTTCTTTTTGGTCTTGGCGGGTGGGCGTTGCGGCTGCCTGCCGGTGAGCGGGATACCTTCTTCGACGATGGAGAATTGAAGGCGCCGTTCGGCGGCAAGGATGCGGTCGAGGATGACGTGGACGCGGTCGCCGGCCCGGAAGCGGCGTCCCCAGCGCTCGCCAACGATCTCGTGCGTGTTCTCGCGCCAGGTGTAGCGGTCGTCGCGCAGCGTGTCGATCGGGACCAGTCCTTCGACGAAGAGGTCGGTCAATTCGACGAAGAGGCCGTACTTGGTGGGATTGAGCACGAGGGCCGCGAATTCTTCGCCGACGCGGTCCTGCATGAAGCGGACCTTTTTCCACTCCACCAATTCGCGTTCGGCTTCGGCAGCGCGGCGCTCTGCCTGGCTTGACTCTTCGGCGATCTGCGCCAACTCGGGTTCGGGGATAGGCGGCTCGCCGGTGAATCCTTCCTGGGGGCCACGCTTTTTGGCGCGATGGATGACGATGCCTCTCATGCCTTCGTTGGGATGTGTCCAGGGGGATGCGTGGCGACCTTCCGCGACGGCGGCCTGGGCATTTACTCCGGCACGCAGGAGCGATTTGGTAATGCGATGGACGATGAGATCGGGATAACGGCGAATCGGGGAAGTGAAGTGGGTGTAAGTGGGCGCTGCCAGCGCAAAGTGGCCTTCATTGATTTCGGAGTAGCGGGCTTGTGAAAGCGAGCGCAGCATGAGGTAGCTGAGGATGCGTTCTTCTGGCTTGCCTTGAATGCGAGCCGCAAGTTTTTGATACATCTTCGGCGTCACCGCGATGTCTTCGGGGACTTCCTGGACGCGAGCCTGGCGACCGGTACGCTGAGCGTCGCGGCGATCGCCGCGCGTCTGGATACGCTTGACCGGCAAGGCCCCGAGACCAAGGGAATAACCGAAGCTGGCCGCGAGTTCCTCAAATTGCACGACACGGCGCGGGTCGGGTTTCTCGTGAATTCGGTAGAGCGAGGGCACGCCTAGATCTTCGAGCCAGGTGGCGACGCACTCATTGGCGGCAAGCATGAATTCTTCGATGAGGCGGTTGGCCCAGGTACGTTCGGCACGAGTGACGTCGCGCATCTGGCCCTGTTCATCGAATTCGATGACGGGCTCGGGCAGGTCGAAGTCGATACTGCCGCGCTCTTCGCGGCGTTTGTTCATCAGTAGGGCGACGCGGTGCATGCGCTCGAACTCAGGTATCAGGGAGGCGTAGCGAGCGCGGGTTTCTGGATCGCCTTCGAGAATCGCGTGAACATTGGTGTAGGTCATACGCTGGGCGGAGCGGATGACTCCTTCAGTGATCTCGAAGCTCTCGATGCGGCCGGCGGAGTTGAGCTGCATGATGCAGCTCTGGACCAGACGATCTTGGTTGGGGCGGAGGCTGCAGATGTCAGTGGAGAGTTCCTGCGGCAGCATGGGGATAGCGCGATCAGGGAAGTAGACACTGTTGCCGCGCAGGCGGGCTTCGAGGTCAAGATCGGTGCCGGCGCCCACGTATTCGGCAACATCGGCGATGTGGACCTGAAGTTCGTAGCCCCCGTCGGGGCGGTCCATCACCAGCACTGCGTCGTCGAAGTCCTTAGCGGTTTCGCCATCAATGGTGACGATGGGCAGGCCGCGGAAGTCGCGGCGGCGATCTACTTCAACGTCATCGACGTGTGCCACTGCGCGGGCTTCAGCCAGAACATTTTCAGGAAATACGCGCGGAAGCTGATGTTTGCGGATCATCATCTCCACGTCTACGCCGAAGTCGTCGGGATCGCCGAGCACTTCGATGACGCGGCCGATGGGGGGTCGAGTGGGTGTGGGCCAGCTGGTGATCTCGACATCGACGACGAGACCTTCGAGGTCATCGTGGTGCGTGGAAAGGGCGGCTTCGCGACCGAGAACGCGATGCGGGGTTCTTTGCTGGTCTGAGTCGGGAGGCAGTTCCTGTCCGTGCGGGATGACGATGTGCTGGGTCATTCGCTCGTCGAATGGAATTACTTTATTGCCCATGTCTCGATCGGAGCGGGAATAGTGAAATACGCCAACTACGGTTGGATTTCTGCGCTCGAGAATGCGGGCGACGCGGCCCAGACGGCGGCCGTCGGCGCGCGGCGGCGCAAGTTCAACCAGAACCTGGTCGCCCTGCATGGCACCGTTGATCTCGTCGGGCGGGATGAAAACATCATCCTGCACCCCACGGACCTGGACCTGTCCGCGAGGGCCCCGCTCGCCATCCTTGCCTGTGCCGCGCGAGTTTGGACGGACAAAACCGTAACCGTCGCGGTGTAGATCGAGGCGGCCGGCAACGAGGTTGTCGCGAGTGCCGCCGGCGGTCTTTCTGGGGATGCTCCAGTGCTCGCGGTCGGTCTGGACCAGGTCGCCGCGGGTAGTGATGCGGGCGAGTTGTTCCAGGAGGAGACGCCGCTCGCGTCCGCCGCCCAGGCCAAGTTCGCGGACGAGTTGCTTATATCCGGCTCTGCCACCGACGGAGCGAGCAATCTGGGCAAGCAGTTCGCGATCGTTCATAGCTTCAGAGTAGGACACGCGGCCGGGTTGTGCCCTGCGGGTATGTCGAACAAGTTGCGGGAGCGCGTGGCTGGAGTTGTTTTACGCCTGAATGCGCAGACCGCGCGAAATTGCACGCGCGGCCTGCGCTTCCCCCCAGGGTAAAGTGGGTTACTGCTTCTTGAGGACGGCGGTGCCTTTTTCATCCATCAGGATGGCGCCTTCGAGCTTGCGGAAGTCGTCGGCACGGGTTGCGGGGATCTGCACCTGGCGAACGACGAGTTCGCGCTCGTAGTGGAGATCGTCACCCTTGGCGACGATGGTCGAATGATAGCTGGCAAAGTCGAGATCGACATTGACGGGATCGGGTGTCTCGTCGACCACATAGCCGGTTGGCAGTTTGATATCGAAGCTGTCACGCCAGCGACCGGTTGCACTCAAATCGATGGGCACGGTCCGGGGCTTGGTGTTGAAGGGAATGGCATCCGAGCCGACCACGCGAGGGCGTACCAGCAGCAGGGGCCCGGCCTGGTGTGCGTATTGCGCTGCGGTCAGCTTGTAGTGGAGTTCGAGCGGCTTGTCGAGATCGGGCGGTTGCACAAATTGAAAGGAGTCCAGGACGGCACCCGGCACATCGTGGGAGACGCTGGTTTCCACCGACTCGCGACGTTCTTTTTCGTCGGAATATTTGAGAAGCATACGAAGATCCGCGCCTTCCGGGCCCGAGTGATTGGTATCGACCAAGCCGGTTAGCGTGCCATCGGCAGCGAGCGTGAATTCCCCCTTGCGCACGGTTCCGTTGGCTTCGGGCGGCAGGATCGGGAGAGCGATAACCTGGCTGGCCGGGCCGGCGGCGAGTGTTCCGTAGCTGCCCTGCTCATACGAGGGAAGATTTCCAACCGGGGTGTGCTCGTTGGTGGGGTCGAAGATCAGGTAGCGCCTGCCGTCGTGCGCTTTCACGATTGCCATGAGCCGCGGATCACTCACCTCCGCGGGGATTTCAATGGCGGTAATCATGTGATTGCCGAAGATTGACGGATCGTCGGGGTCCACAATGCCGCGGTGATCATCCACCGGCATGTAGTACGCATTGATGCCAGCGACGCGAAGCATCGCGATCAAGAGCGTGGTCTTGTCTTTGCAGTCGCCGTAGCGATTGCGAAAGATGTCGGCAGCATGGTTCGCCTGCCAGCCGCTGATGCCACGCGAAACCGTGAAATAGCGAACGTTTTTCTGGATGGAATCTGTTATGCGGCTCAGCCTGGTGTAGAAATCCGGTGCTCCCGCGATCAGGTTTTGTGTGAATGCGGTGATTTCTGGGGAGGGAACGGGACGATCCAGTTCCAGCTGCGTTACCCATTCGCCGATTGCCTTCCATTCGTTATCAATGCCGGGAACGGCTGCATCGCCCCACTGAACGCTCATGCGCGCGGCCAGTGCCTCCCACTCAGGGTGGGAAGGGATATCACGCAGATCGAGAGCAGGCAAATCCTTCAATTCCCAGCGCCAGTGGTTTGGCGATACTTCAACTCCAGCGGCCGACTTGAAACTGTGCCATGCCTCCGAATGCGCATGTCCTACCGGTAAGTCGACTTCGAGCGCCTGGAAGACTATTGGGATACCACTCTGGAAATGCCAGATCTTCTCATGCAGATAGGGCTGGAGCACCTCTTCCGATTCGCAGACCACTGTGGCTCCAACATCTACTGCAGGAGGACGGGCTATGCGTGCCTTATAGGTTGAGAGCATGATGGGGATGCTGGTATCACCCACCTCGGCAAAGTCGGTATCCTGCGCCATGTATTGCTTTTCGTCGGCGGCAATGGTCCAGACGCGGAAATAATTGACCTTCTCATCCACGTCGTAACCCACTTCGCAGGTATTCTGACGTCCCTGCGGTTTCAGGATCCGGATGACCTCCCGTTCGCGTTCCGTGGCCCGGCCACTTGCGTCTATGGTCTCCACATACTCGTCGTAGAGGATGACCGCTGATGCATCCTTCGCATAGTCGGGAACGTGAGTCTTGTAGGCCTGAAGAGCCCAGTCCGGAACCGGCAGGTTGTGGTTAAAGATTCCGGCGAATCCCGGCGTGGCGATGCATGCAAGGGCTGCGGCAATCCACAAACGATACGGACAAGCGATGGTCCTGGGCTGAATCAGCATTTAGTTCCCCTTGGCGACCTGGGCGTGCGTGAGCACCAGTTGCTGTTGATCAGCCGTGGCTACCTTCTGATAGAAGTCGTGGAGATCGCCATAGTCCTTTGCGGGAAGAAGTGAAAAGTTGAAAGCCACGGCACGCGTAACCGTGACGTTGGTTCCGTTCACTTTTGTGACGACCTTGAGCATGGCATGTTGGGGCCAGGCCACATCCGCTGTCTGAGGAGCGGTTTCAACTGCGAAGCCGGCGGGGAGATGATAGGTGACCTCATCTGTTTCCATACTTGGATAGTGAACATCAACAAGCATGGTTCGCTTAGCCTCTGCCACAAAGGGATGGGCTGCGTGAGCCTCGAAGAAAAGGCCGGGCAGGAAGAATCGCTTGCCGGTGGTGGTTCCCATGTTGCCTGAGACATCGACCACTGCGATGAGATTGGAGTTGAAGTCGGGCAGTGCGATAAAGTGATTGAGCTCGGCCTGCACGCCTTCGGGCATGTAAGCGTGGAGGGTTTCGTTGAACTGCTTTTTCACCTCCGATTCGTCATTTCGAATTGTGAGCTGGCGCCAGCGCAGCGCCTCCTGCCCGGTCAGGATGAAGCGCGCGACCCCCTTTACGTTGCCCGACTCATCCATGATGAGATCGGCGACGCGTTGATCGACCGACGAAGTGTACAAACCCAACGGAGTGTTTGCTGCTACCGGACCACTATCGGAGAGGCGAAGGCCACTGGCGAAATTGTGTTTCCACTGAAGCAGGCCGAACGGGCACATCTTCTGGCCAGGATCGAGGAAGACCTCTTTCCCGTTCAGGGTGACGACTGCGATATAGTCGTCCAGCTGGCTGAGCGAAAGATAGCTGGGATCGAACACGGCGCGATCGCGATTGACCACCTGCATCGGATTCACATGGAGACCGGCCGCGCGCGCCATGGCGACAAACAGTAGAGCGAGATCGTCGGATGAGCCGCCCTTCTGTGTCCAGACATCTTCGGCATCCCGGATAGCCTTCAATTTCTCGTTTTTGCGCTCCGCACTCGATTTAGCGCGCGTGAAATCGGTGTTCTCGAGTTCCATCACCTTGTCGTATATCTTGCGCGCTTTCTGCTCATCGGTATCGCCCGCGCTGACAATGCCGTCAACCGCCGCTTTCAACGTTTTGCTGGGAGTCGCGAAGCGCTCAGTCTCCTTGGCCCAGCGTTTGCCTTCTTTCTGCCAGAACTCGCCGCCGCTCATGTAGGGGGAGTAGTAGAACTTCGCGCGCCAGTTGAAAGTGTTCAGCGGCGGCATCCAGTCGTCTTTCGGAATAGCAGGGATGTCGCTGACGTCGAGGGTATAACGGCCGCTGACGTCGTGGGCCATCTTGGCACCGTTTCCTACCAGAAGCGCATACATGAGGTTGTTCGCGAGATCGCCATTGGAGTTCGTGATGCGGTCGGGGTCTTTCGATGGTTGAAAGAAATAGTGTGCCTTATGGACGAAATACGGCTGCTGGATCTCCCAAATCGGAGAGGAAACCATGTCGTCGTCATAACGCTTCTGCAATCGGTATTCGAGAATGCTGCCGACTTCGACGCTGGGCAGGGTAAAGACCATGGAGTTGACCTGGAAATCTCTGGTCTTGATGTCGGTCAGGTCGGACGGCTTGGCGGTCAGCGGCACGATGGTGCCGTCGCGATGAACGGTTCGGCCCTGGATGTCGGTCACTTTGAAGCTGCGCCGTTCATAGGGAATGCGAACCGTTGCCAGTTCCTTGCCTTTCTCGGTCAGCACTTTAATGCGGACCAAGTCGCTGTGGTAGTGAAGGTTGTCGTCGGTTCTTTCTTCTCGATAGAGGTAGACGGCATCGGCCCCGGGAGCGCTGGGATCCGAGGTCATTTCCAATTCTTCTTTGGTGGGGGGCTGGAATTGCCCGAGGAGGGTGATTGGACAGGCAACAGTCAAACAGCAAAGCGAGAAGAGCAAGACGGTTCTGGACCGCATCGTTTGTGCCTTTGGGAAGGAATGATTGGAAGTGTACCTCAATTCTTGGGAACTGAACGGGTGATATCTGACACGTTTGGGCTATTGGCGATCTCGGTTTGCTGAAGGAGCCATATAAGCGCTGCAAACGCGGGGGTTACACTTGATGCGTTTGGAATCTGGCTGAAGAAGGAAACGTATTCAATGGGCAATCGTTGCTTTACGGCAGGATTGGGTGGTCTTTTAGCCTTGGCTTTGACGTCATTTGGCGCGCATGCGCAGTGGAATCCGCCGAACCCGGTGGTGAGCTTCGAAAAGCAATCCAACGGGGTCGAGATTCACCAGAAGGCGGGAGTGCTGCGCCTGGAGGTGGATGCCGAGGATGTGCTGCATGTAACTTACTCGACCCTTGAGGGAGATCCGGCGACTCATCCTTCGGATCATGTGGTGGTCAAAAGCGACTGGCCGAATGCAATGTTCGATGTTACGTCGGACACCAAGGCAATCACGCTCTCGACGCAGAAACTGAAGGCCGTGATCGAGCGGGAGAGTGGGGCAATTCACTATGTTGGGGCCGACGGGAAGCAACTGACTACCGAAGGCTATCGTTCGCTGAAACCAGTGGAGGTGAACGGCGAAAAGACCTTCGAGGCCGAGATCTTCTTTCCTATTTATGGGTCGCACGAGGGGCTTTACGGGTTGGGCCAGCACCAGGCCGGGGTGTGGAACTACCGCGGTGAGAAGGTCCCGCTGGAGCAGGAGAATACCGAGATCGCGGTTCCGCTGCTGGTTTCGAGCAATGGCTATGGTATTTTCTGGAACAATCCGTCGCGCTCGATCGTGGACAACAAGTTTGTGCATTCGCTTTACATCCGGGCGGACGTGGCGGATCGCATCGACTATTACTTTTTCTATGGACCCGATGCCGATCAGATTATTGGAAATTATCGCGAGCTGACGGGCGAGGTACCGCTCTTCGGGCGCTGGGCTTACGGGTTCTGGCAATGCAAGAACAAGTACCAGTCGCAGGCCGAGATTGAGGGCGTGGCGGCGAAGTATCGCGAGCTGCATATCCCGGTGGACAACCTCGTGCAGGACTGGTTCTGGTGGGTCACGATGGGTGAGATGAAGTGGAACCCGAAGTATCCCGACGCCCAGGGCATGATCAGCAAACTGCATGGCGAGCATTTCCATTTGATGGTGTCGGTGTGGCCCTACTTCAGGCCGGGGACCAGCGTTTACGATCAGTTCGACAAGAACGGATGGTTCGTTGCGAAGACCATGACCGGCGGTTTCCACCCGGTGGGGCAGGCGCTCTACGATGCGACGAATCCGGATGCACGCGCACAGTATTGGAAGAACATCGACGCTGCGCTCTTCGAAAAGGGTGTGGATGCCTGGTGGCTGGATACCGATGAGCCGGAGACTGAAGGCCGCGAAGACAACATCCTTTTAGATCACAAACTGCACATTGGATCGGGCGCGCGCTACGCGAACATCTATCCGCTGTGGCATTCAGAGGGCGTTTCGGAGGGCCAGCAAAAGGCCTCGGACAAGAAGCGCGTGTTTATCTTGTCGCGGTCGGCTTACGCGGGATCGCAACGGCTGGGCGTGACGGCGTGGTCGGGCGATGTGCTGAGCGATTGGCTGAGCTTTGCGCGGCAGATTCCGGCGGGGTTGAATTATTCGATCTCGGGGATGCCCTACTGGACGACGGATATTGGTGGATTTATCTCCGGGGGAAACCTGAACGACCCCAAATTCCGCGAGCTGTTTGTCCGGTGGTTCCAGTTCGGCGCGTTCTCACCGATCTTCCGCGTGCACGGGACACGGTATCCGGACGAGAACGAGTTGTGGTCGTACGGGCCCGAGGCGCAGAAGATCCTGGTGGATTACGACAACCTGCGCTATCGGCTGCTGCCGTACATCTACTCTGAGGCGTGGCAGGTGACGAACAATCATGGCACGCTGATGCGGCCGCTGGTGATGGACTGGCGCGATGATGTTGAAGCGCAGAACACGGGCGACGAGTACTTGTTTGGTCCGGCCATTCTGGTTAGCCCGGTGACGACGCAGGGCGCGACGAGCCGCAGCGTTTATCTGCCGAAGACGAACTGGTACGACTTCTGGACTGGCGCGAAGGTGGAAGGCGGAAGGCGGATCGAGGCAGATGCACCGCTGGCGAAGCTGCCACTGTATGTGCGGGCGGGTTCGATTCTGCCCATGGGACCAACGATGGAGTGGTCAACCGAAAAGCCCGCCGATCCTATTGAAATACGAATTTATCCAGGTGCCGATGGCGATTTTACATTCTACGAAGATGAGAATGATAACTACGACTATGCCAAAGGGCAACATGCAACCATCCGGTTGCATTGGGACAACACTGCGAAGACCTTAGCATTTGAAGCGAGGAAGGGGAATTATCCGGGGATGCCCGAGAGGCATACGTTCAATGTAGTGGTGGTAAGCGAAGGGCGCGGGGTAGGGATCGGTGATAGCACGGCACAGGCGCGCGGGGTGATCTACAAGGGGGATCGCGTGGTGCTGAAGCCGTGAGGGCGGCTGTCAGCGGTCAGTTTTCAGTTCTCTGCTAACTGCTGAAACTCGTCGGGCCGGTTACGATCTTCCGTTTAATTGACGGAAAACAGAAGGGCGCAAGATCTAGCGGACGGCTGAAACTAAAGGCTGTTTGACTCCAGCATTGTGGTGACCAGCGCCAGGGGCAGGCCGACTACGTTGAAGTAGCAGCCCTCGACACGGGGAATCCATTTGGCGGCGAGGCCCTGGATGCCGTAGGCGCCGGCCTTGTCCATCGGTTCACCTGTGGCGATATAGGCGGCGATTTCGACATCGCTCAGTGCGGCAAATCGCACGCCCGTGACTTCCGCCGCGACCTCGGTGCCCTTGGCAGTTGCGACGGCGACGCCGGTGATGACGCGATGGGTCCGGCCGGAGAGCATGCGCAACATGCGGGCCGCATCGGCAGCATCCACCGGTTTTGCGAGGATATGGCCGTCGATGGTGACGGTGGTATCGGCGCCAAGGACCACCTGCGGTGGGGCCGGACTCTTGGACGAGATCTCCGCAAAGACTGACTCCGCTTTTTCGCGCGCGAGGCGGACGACGTAATTGAGCGGGTCTTCGCCGGGGCGGGAGTCTTCGTTTATGTGCGCCGGATGCACCTCAAACGTGAAACCGACCTGGGAGAGCAGTTCGCGGCGGCGTGGTGAGGCGGAGGCGAGGATCAGGCGACGCATGGCAACCTTTCCAGCTTATCGCGTCGTAACGGCAGGATCGCAGGTGCAGACATTCGGTCAGCGCCGGCATCGCGCCCGTGTACCATCGGAGGCACGATGATCTTCGCGGATCGAGAACTGGCAAAGCGACTGGAGGCCGCAGAGGGCTTCGCTTGTTCGCAGTTCGCCGAGGCTCGTAAACGGCTCTTCCCGGAGAGCACGTCTGCGTGGATGACGCTAGCGGGTGCAACCGTGGTGTTTGACGGCGTGGATGCGCCGACAACGCAGACTTTTGGACTGGGGCTTTTCGAAGAGCTCACGCCGGATGCGCTGGATGAAATCGAACGTTTCTTTCTCGATCGAGGGACCGCGGTAATGCACGAGGTGTGCCCGTTTGCCGGAGCGGCAACGCTCGACTTGCTTTGTGAAAGAGGTTATCAACCGATCGAGATCAGCAATGTTCTGTATCGGGCCGTTGATCCTGGTTCGGATGCGCTGCCCAGCAATATCGGTGTGCGCATGATCGATCAGAGAGAGGCAAAACTGTGGAGCGATATCAGCGCTCGCGGCTGGACCCATGAACATCCTGAATTCGAGGCATTTGTTCGGGATATGGGGACGGTGTGTGTGGCGCGAGAGCAAAGTCCGTGCTTTCTCGCGGAGGTTGATGGCACGGCGGGCGGGGCGGGAGCGCTTATCCTGCATGAGGGTGTAGCGCTCTTCGGCGGAGCTGCCACGGTTCCGGAACTGCGACGGCGCGGGTTGCAGGGAGCGTTGCTGCAGGCGCGTATGCATCATGCAGAGGAGCACGGATGCGATCTGGCAATGATGGTGGCCGAAGCAGGGTCTAAGTCGCAGCGCAACGCAGAACGGAAGGGGTTTCGCGTGGCGTATACGCGGATGAAGTGGAAACTGATGCATGAGTGATCAAGGGAACAACGATCTTGTCCCTTGTCGCGATGAGATCAACCAGATGGCCCGCGAAGTATTTCGCACAATCGGCCTCCCATTCGAGCAGACTTCGGAATTGCAAAGACAGGTATTGGTTTCTTTTACGTTTGGCATGATCTTTGCGATAGGGCAACTAAGAGGTCTTACGCCGCCGGAAGTGCATGCAATGTTGACCTCTTGTCTCATCGATACCTTCCATTACGCGAACCATCAGGCGGCTGCGTTCAGCGAAGATCTGATAGCGTCGGCGTGCGGACGAGGTAACCCTACGACAAAGGCAATCATTCATCGGGGAATTGACGGACATGCTCAGTGGCAGCGGGGCGACGAGGTCGGACTGCGGACCAATCTTCATAAGATTTTCCAAATCGTCGGAGCGTGAACGCGTCACGCAACCGCGATTGGCCTAGAGCTTCAGTCCTATTTGCAGCGTCCCTTCGGTAGCGAGACCCCACGCCATTGCAGGGGTGTTGTGGGCGATGCCGAAGCGTCCGTCGGGGCCGAGCAGGATGATGCCGCCGTGTCCGCCGAGGCGGTTGTAGAGGTAGGCCATCGCGTCGCGGGCTGCGAGTTCTGGCGCGGCGCCGTTGGCGACGCGATCGACCGCCCATTTTCCCAGCACCAGTTTCATGATGGGCTCGCCCCAGCCGGTTAGCGATACCGCGGCAGACAAGTTGTCGGCGTAACAGCCGCAGCCGATGAGCGAGGAATCGCCTACGCGGCCGGGTGTCTTGTTCAGGGTGCCGCCGGTCGAGGTGCCCGCGGCGAGGTTACCGTCTGCATCGAGAGCCACGGCGCCTACGGTGTCGTGGCTTTGAAACTCGGCGGGCTCATCGCTCTGCAGCGACGACTCGGCGGTTTGCCGCGAGATAGCTGTTTCCGGACTCTTATCGTCTTCTAGGCCAGAGAAGGTCGCATCGGCCAGCCCTGCAGCGTGACGCTTCTGTGCGGCTTTCAACCGCTCGCGTTCGCGTTCGAGCACGAACTCGGCGTTGTCGATGAGCGGCATGCCATGGGACCTGGCAAACTCCTCTGCGCCGGATCCGACGAAGTAGACGTGGGGGCTCTGTTCGAGCACCAGGCGGGCGGCCTGGATGGGATTGCGCAGCCGTTCCACGCAGGCCACGGCTCCGGCCTTCATGCGGCCGCCATCCATGAGCAGAGCATCGAGCTGAACGCGTCCGTCGGAGGTGAGGAAGCTGCCTCGTCCGGCGTCGAAGGTCGGATCATCTTCCAACACAGTCACGGCAGCTTCAACGGCATCGAGCGCCGGGCCGCCGCGGGTGAGAATGTTGTATCCGGCTTCGAGGGCATTGCGCACTCCGGATTCGTGAGCGTGCGCAGCGTCGTCGGGAATGGCCCAGGCTCCTCCATGAACGAGCAGGATTGGCTTACGCGGGTTCGATTGCATCACCGGTAATGGTAGTTGATGGAGCCGGTCAGGTGCAGGGGCGGCAGCCGGAACTCGCGCGCGGGAAAATGTCAAGAGGGGTACTGGCCGGAATCAGAGCTAAACCGCTGAAATCATTGCGCAAAAAAGTTCGGCAAAATTTGCGACCTATTATGGGGCGATTCGCTAAGCTTTAAGCAGTAGTCGTAATTGTGCCAACGAGAGAGCCGTAGGGCTCTCAATTTTGTCTTCGGCTCTTTTCGCGACAACAGTGCGATGGAAGGGCCTCAACTGAGCGGGTGCTTATCAGTGGAATTCATCGCCGCACGCGACGACGTCGAAGGCAGTCCGGGAATGGTCCGACAGATGAATGCATCAACAACCAAGGTCGTCGAAATTTCAAAGAAGAGCAGCAGTGGGAAAAAAGAACCGGGGCGAGGCGCGGCGAAGTTGCGCGAAGCGGCTAATGAAATTCTGAGTCGCGACTCGACAGCGATCGCCGAAGCGCTTTCAAACAACGGCAGGAACGGAAACCTCCAGAGCGCGAAGTTCATGTATGAGCTCTCTGAAGCGGGCGCAACGACTGATGACGAAGAAGACGGTCGCAACACCCGCAGCATGGCGTTGGAATTGGCTAACGCTCCGCGGTGGACCGGTCCTCTGCCGTCAGAAATGGACGATGAGATGGACGAGGACGCCATAGAGTAGCCGCTCATACGCAGGCGTCCTTGCCACAGTGCAAACTTTTCATCAACGATGAATCTGAACGGGTCATGGTCGACGAGGCCATGGCCCGTCTTGCAGCAGCGAGAAAAAAGGAATTATCACGCATGAGCCTCATTCGAATCGGATATATTCGCGCCGTCATAGCTCTGGGAGCGTGCCTTGTGTGGATGGCGCTGGCACTTGCCGCGCTTGCGCAGGGAGTGAGCACCACGACCGTGCAAGGCACGGTGTACGAGGCCAACGGCACACCGGGCTCGGGCACCGTGCAGGTCAGTTGGCCGGCCTTCACCACGGCATCGAACCAGACCGTAGCAGCCGGGAAAATCGCAACCAATATAGGCGCCGACGGTTTTTTGAGCGTGAATCTCGCTCCCAACCTGGGCTCGTCGCCGGCGGGCTTGTACTACACGGTTGTTTATCACCTGAGTGATGGCACCACGAGCACCGAATACTGGCCGGGCGATGCGCTAGAGCTCAATGCGCCTTCGGCAAGTCTCAATGCGCAGGTCATCGTACGCGCGGTGAAGGTGACGTATGCGGCCAGCTGTCCGGATTTTGTGCAGTATGCCATCAGCTTCGCCAACGACTGGGCCGATGACCTCGCTATCAAAACCAGTGCGGCGGTTCCTGCGGACGCGTGGCTACCGGCGGCGATCGCACCGGCATACTCGCCGAACCTGAACGGCCTGTCGATCACCAGCATGAGCGGAAATAACGTGACCATCAACACTGGCGCTGCAGCTCCGGATGGCGGAGGCTTCGAGATTCGGCGGCGCGACAACTGCTTCCTGGCCGGCGAAGACTCCGACCTGGTGATGCGTGGCTCACAACAGACAATGACGTTCTCGCGCATCTCGGCCAGCGACCGCTTCTATATCAGGATGCACGACGGGTCGAATCCTCCGAACTATTCCGAGTTCTCTGCTGCACTGATTTTCAACTTACCGCTGAACAGTGGTCAGTGAAGAAAGACTGTGGTCTGTGATTACGCCGGCGCTCGATCCGTTTCTAGTGAAAACTGAGAACTGAAAGCTTGAACCACGAACTATGAACCGCACGGAGTGCCGATGCGAATGATGAACGAATTCGAAGCGCAGGTTCTAAGCGATCTGAATGTGCTGAAGACGCAGATGAACGGGCTGATGGGCGATGGAAACGGGGGCCGCATCGCAGATTTGGAACACCGCATGGAGCGCCATGAGCAGAACTGGCAGCGCGCCAAGGGTTTCCTGGCTGCGTTCAGCGTAGTGCTGGCCGTTATCGAGGTTGCCGTGGAAGCTTGGCATCGGCACTGAGGCGATCTGTGGTGAATGGCAGTTCTCCGAGCGCCCCAGTTCACGATTCTATAATTTCCCCATGAGCGACAAGCCGTTAGTTGGCGTGGTGATGGGCTCGAAGAGCGACTATGAGGTTCTCTCTGGGGCGGTGGAGATATTGCGCGCGCTGGAGATTCCGCACGAGGCGCGCATTGTAAGCGCGCATCGCACACCCGACTGGCTCTTCAAATACGCCGAGACAGCAAGGGACCGAGGATTGCGGATCATCATTGCCGGCGCAGGTGGTGCGGCGCACCTTCCGGGCATGCTAGCTGCCAAGACTCTTGTGCCGGTGCTTGGGGTTCCCGTTCCCGCAACGCCGCTAAACGGTCTCGATTCGCTGCTTTCGATCGTGCAGATGCCAAAGGGCGTGCCAGTTGGCACGCTGGCCATTGGCAAGCCAGGCGCGGCCAACGCGGCGCTGCTTGCGGCGGAGATTCTAGCAGCGACAGACTCTGCGCTCTATGGACGGCTTGCTGCATGGCGCAAATCCCGAACCGACGAAGTGATGACCCAGGAGCTCCCGTAGTGCTTACTGACTCGCCCCGCATTATCGAACCTGGCAACCTGATCGCGATCCTTGGCGGCGGACAGCTTGGCCGCATGACCGCGATGGCCGCGCGCACCATGGGCTATCGCGTCCGGGTGATGGATCCGGAACCGAAATGCCCGGCAAGCTTCGTTGCCGACGAAACTGTTGTCGGCAAATGGGACGATATCACTGCCGCCTCGCAACTGGTGCGCGATGCGGAAGTAGCGACCATCGAGATCGAACAGATCGGCGTAGACGTGCTGAGTGAAGTCGCGCGCCTGGTGCCGCTGCGTCCCGGCGTGGAACCGATCCGCATCATCCAGGACAAAACGCTGCAGAAGCCATGGCTCGCCGAGAACGGCTTCCCGGTGGGGCCGTTCCGTATCGTGCTTGGCGAGGACGACCTGCAGAATGCGATGCGGGCCCTTGGCGGTCGCGTGTATCTCAAAGTTGGTCGGGGTGGATATGACGGACGCGGCCAGGCGCGCCTCGGCATTGGCTCGCTGGTTACGGATCAGGCGATTCACGAGGCGTGGACGAGCATTGGAGAGAAGCCAGCGATTGCCGAACAGGCGCTTGATCTGCAGTGCGAAATTAGTGTGATGGCGGCGCGCAGTCCTTCAGGGGAAGTGCGCAGCTTTCCGGCCGCGCGCAACCACCATGAAAACCAGATTCTCGCGTGGAGCGTGGTGCCCGCGGGCATCTCGCCGGATCTCGAAAAGCGCGCGGAAGCGCTTGCTGCTGCCATCATCGCGAAGCTGGGCATCGAGGGGTTGCTTTGCGTTGAGATGTTCGTTACCAGACAGGGGCGGCTGCTGGTGAATGAACTGGCGCCGCGTCCGCATAACAGCTATCACCAGAGTGAGCGCGGCTGCATTACGAGCCAGTTCGAACAACTGGTGCGCACGGTCTGCAATCTGCCGCTGGGCGAGACTTCGCTGATTACGCCGGCGGCCATTGTAAATCTGCTGGGCGATATTTTTCTCACCATGACGCCGAATCTGCCTGCGGCGCTGGAGGTCCCGGGCGTGCGCCTTCATCTCTATGAGAAGCGTGCCGCCAAGATGGGTCGCAAGATGGGGCATCTTAGCGCGATTGGCGCAACGGGGGACGAAGCTCTAGAACGTGTGCTGGAAGCGAAGAAGCGGGTTATGGGCGCCTGACGAGGCGGTTAGATCCAAACGTCGTTCGGTGCGGTGCGCTCGCTGCCTTGCTCGCCGGTGTTCTTTACGCCGCGCGGTTCGATGAGCATCAGTTTCACTTCCCGCTCGGCGTATGGTTTGTGCTCCACGCCCCTGGGAACGACGAACATTTCACCGGGGCCGATCTGCACCGAGCCATCGCGGAAATCGATCCGTAGAGTGCCTTCGATCACGAGGAAGGTTTCATCGCTGTCCTTGTGGTCGTGCCAGATGAAGTCGCCTTGGAGTTTCACGACTTGAATTGGTAATCATTCATCTCGGCGATGACTTTGGGCTGCCATTGCTCGGCGAAGAGCGAGAACTTCTGTGCGAGATTGATCGACTGATAGGACATGGTGACCTCCGGAGTTGCGTCTACTCTACGCGGGTAAAGACAATTCTCCCCTCGACAGGGATAGAGTCGGCGAGGTTTTGAGGACTTACGCGCACAGGAAATTCAGATCCACCCGGATAGCGGCGGAGATAAGCGTCAGCAAAATTGTCGAAAATAAACGGTTGTTTGAAGGTTCCTTCAAACCGCTGCTCCGCATTGCGATATTTGTAATGGATGATAACCAGAAACGCATCCGGTAAAAGATGTCTTTCGCTCAGAGGAAATGACGATTGCATTGAGGAGAAGCCAATCGCTGGTACCTATTCTCCGTGCGAACTTTATCACCAGGCGTATGCAGAACTCAATGTAAAGATCGCCGCCGAACATGGCAGAAAGATAGCATGCCGCATGAGCGAAGTAAGAGTACGAGGAACGGATAAGCTTGAGCGCCGTCCCTCAGGGGCTAAAGACCGCCCCAGCACGTGCGTCTTGCGGCACGACTAAAGTCGTGCTCTTACACAAAACACCGGTAGCTCTAGCTGAACTGCTCGGCCTTTTCCCAGCGCTTGGGCCGACGGTTCTGCTGCAGAATCTTTTTGCGCAGGCGCAGCGACTTGGGTGTGATCTCGACGAGTTCGTCATCGGCGATGAACTCGATGGCCTGCTCGAGATTCAGCGTCTTGTACGGCACCAGGCGGATCGCATCATCGGCGCTGGATGCCCGCATGTTGGTCAGCTTCTTTTCGCGGACGACGTTGACGTCAAGGTCGTTGTCTCGCGAGTGCTCGCCGACGACCATGCCTTCGTAGACGTCTACACCTGGACCGACGAAGAGAATGCCGCGTTCCTGCAGGCCGTTCAGCGAGTATGTCGTCGTTAGGCCCTGGCGATCGGCGATGAGCGCGCCGGTAGGACGCTGTGGAATCTCGCCCTGGTATGGCATGTACCCGTCGAAGAGCGAATTCATCACGATGGTGCCACGCGTTTCAGTCAGCATTTCGCTGCGCAGGCCGATCAGGCCGCGGCTGGGAACGCGAAACTCCATGCGCACCCGGCCTGAGCCGTGATTGTGCATTTTCGTCATCTCGCCCTTGCGCGGTCCGAGCTTTTCGATGACGACGCCGGTGTGTTGCTCAGGAACGTCGATGGTGAGGTGCTCGACGGGCTCCATGCGGGTGCCTTCGACAAGTTTGGTGACAATCTCCGGACGTCCGGCCATCAACTCGAAGCCTTCGCGGCGCATCATCTCGATGAGAATGGCAAGCTGCAGTTCGCCGCGACCCAGCACTTTGAAGGTGTCGGGCGAGCCGGCCTCTTCCACGCGAATTGAGACGTTGGTCAGCAACTCCTTTTCGAGGCGTTCGCGCAGATTGCGACTTGTGACGTACTGGCCCTCGCGTCCGGCAAATGGCGAATTGTTTACGCTGAACTGGATGGCGATGGTCGGCTCGTCGATGACGATCAGCGGCAAAGGCGCCGGGGTCTCGATCGAGGTGATGGTCTCACCAATGGTGATACCTTCCACGCCTGCAACGGCCACGATGTCGCCCATCACGGTCTCGGTGATCTCGGTGCGCTTCAGTCCGGAGAAGGTGAAGAGCTTGGTAATTTTTGTCTTCTGAAGTGAGCCATCGCGCTTTGAGATCGCGACCTCGTCGCCTAAGCGTAAGGTGCCCTGAAAGACGCGGCAGATGGCGATGCGGCCGAAGTAGTCGGAGTAATCGAGATTAGTGACCAGAATCTGCAGTGCGGCTTCGGCGTCGCCGGTTGCCGCTGGAATCTCCGACACAATCGTTTCGAAGAGCGGCTGCAGGTCTTCCCCGGGCTTGTTGGTGTCGAGGGTGGCGGTGCCAGCCTTCGCTACCGCATAGAGCACTGGAAATTCGAGCTGCGACTCGTCGGCATCGAGATCGATGAAAAGATCGTAAATTTCGTTCAGCACTTCTTGCGGGCGGGCGTCTGGCCGGTCGATCTTATTGATCACGACGATCGGCTTGAGCTTTGCTTCCAAGGCCTTGGCAAGCACATAGCGAGTCTGCGGCAGGGGACCCTCGGCGGCATCGACGAGAAGCATCACGCCGTCCACCATCTCCAATGCGCGCTCCACTTCGCCGCCGAAGTCGGCGTGGCCCGGGGTGTCGACAATATTGATCTTGCCGCCGGCATAGTTTATGGCGGTGTTCTTGGCGAGGATGGTGATGCCGCGCTCGCGCTCCAGTTCGTTCGAGTCCATCACGCGCTCGGCTACCTGCTCATTGGCGCGAAAGGTGCCGGACTGGCGAAGCATTGCGTCAACAAGGGTCGTCTTACCGTGGTCAACGTGGGCGATGATGGCGATATTACGTATCGTCTGGCTCACAGGGGCAGTGTTCCTTTTCTTCTCGGGCAAACCTGGGATTTGCGCTCGGATGCGGCCGAAATACGGCCTGTAGGTCGGCAGATGAAAATGCGATGAATGCCGCATAATGCGGCAACTCCCATTTTACCAGCAACGGAATTCCATAGGAATCAATGGTTTCAAGCCCCGTTCAATGCAGGAGATAGCTCGCAATCAGCCCCAGCGAGGCGCAGAGATCACCACCGTCATTGATCGTACTGATCGTGCTTTCCCACCCATGCGACAAAAAGCGCAAATGCGCCGCATGGATGGAGCAGTCATTGTTGGTTCAAGAACAAAGTGGTCAGAAACCTAATGACAGGTCGCCCCATTGATGGCAAAGGAAGTGGGTATGGCGTTGGTGTTCTTCCAAGTGCCAGTGAACCCCACGCCGTTATAACTACCGCCGCCAGGTATCGACCCGTTGTAGCCTAGGCTCCGAACCGTGACGCTGCTTCCACTCTGGCTCGCTGTTCCGTTCCAGAGGTTGGAGATGGTCTGCCCATTGGCGAAGGTCCACGTTAGATCCCAGTTTGTCCACTCCGCAGAACCGGTATTTTGGATCGTGATTGCGGCCTGGAATCCGCCGGGCCATGAGTTGGTGATCGAATACGCCACATGACAACTACCACCACTACCGGCAGCCGGTGTTGTGGCCGATGTCTGAGCAGATGGCGCAGAGCTGCCGGCCGCATCAATCGCTTCGATCCTGTAATAGTAGGTCGTCGAAGGGGAGCGTCCGGCGTCTGAGTAACTAGTAGCGGTTACGTCGTGGGCGATCATTTTGCCCGATGACGGCGCGAAGCCGCTGGTGGTACCGCGATAGATGTTGTAGCCGGCGATGGTGCAATTGGCCGGAGCCGTGTCCGCGTTCCAACTCAGGTTGATCACGCTAGACGATGCAGGTGTTCCGTGCAGCCCGCTGGGTGCGGATGGAACGGTGCCGCACGATCCGCCGCTGCCCGAGCCGGCGGCCGCGCTGACTGAGAAATTCGGTACCGCGAGGCCCTGTCCGCCTGACCAGATCTCGAAGCCGAACTCCACATCGATCAACCACCACGATGGCTCTAGGCTGCCCCGTGAGACCGAATCCTCGAAGAAAGGCAGCAGGTTCAGATTCGTCACTGAAGCGACCGGGGAGGACGCGACGTAAGAGACGATCTTCCATGAGTTCTGATTGCCGGTCCACACTTCGTAGTTTGCGCCATTGATGGTTGCCGAGCCGGTCTGTGAGCCAAAAGGTTGAATCGAGCCCTGATGATTGAGCCAGATCATGATCTCGGTCCCGTTGGGCTGGCCTGATGTAGTGGAAGTCTGGTTGAACCAGATGTCGTACGCGGCATCATTGTTGTATCCGGAGGGCTGCGTAAGACTCACGCTGGTGGTTGCCGAGGAGATATTGCTCTCCTGGATCGGGAACGGATTCGAACCCGTGCACGTGCCCCAATGACATCCCCGATACACGGATGTGTAGGCGGCGGGAGAGCCGTTGGTTGCGTTCTGGAATTTTGCAGTGGTAATCGTGAATCCGACGCCGTTCATTGCTGCGCACTCTGCCAGCGACGAATCGAACTCGTTCATCTGGAAGTTATAAATGCCGTTATCGAGGGGCAGCACACCAACCTTCGAACAACTCGACTGCGCGGCCGAGATAGTCGGAATCCCGGCGAATACCAAAAGAATCGTGAACGTTGTCAGTAGTTTTTGCAATCTCTTCTGCTCCATTCCATCTCCTTGTTCGTTGTCGGCTGGAGTGAGGGGATGCAGAAGGCGCGTTTCAGGCACCTGCGCAAGCTTGCTCCTCACGCCAACCTCAGTTGAGCGTCAGAGAACCGTGGCATGGAGGCGAGAGCAAAATTCTCGACCAGGAAAAAGCTTGCGGGGAGCCGGTGACCTGCAGGAACGTTTCGTCCGGTTTTACGGGCAGGGACATCTTGGAATTACACTCGGCTTTGATTTTGTGTTTAGACGCGGTCGGCCCATTCCGGGTTTCCTCGACACAGCCGCGTCGGGTACACTTTCCCGCAATGCGAATCCCCGCGTTATTCTCCCTCCAATTTTTCCGCTCGCCTGTTTTGGCTGGCCTGGTTGTATCCATCTCTCTTCTTGCGACTTCGGCTCAATGTGCGCAGGCGCAAAAAGAATCGACGCGTTTGGTGATTTACGCGATCGATGTCGAGGGTGGACAGGCGACCCTGATCGTCTCGCCGTCTGGTCGATCGCTTCTGGTCGATACCGGGTGGCCGGGAAACAATGGGCGCGATGCCGGGCGAATCCAGGAAGCGATGAAGGATGCCGCCATCACGAAGATCGACAAGGTGCTCATTACGCACTTCCACACCGACCACGTGGGCGGCGTGCCGGAACTTGTAAAGCGGGTCAAGGTCGGCGAGTTTCTTGATCACGGCGTGAATCGGGAAGACTCCGACATCACGCGCAAGGATTTTGCAAATTACGTCAAAGCTGTCGGCAACACGCCGCGGCGCACGGTGCATCCCGGCGATGTGATCAATATTCCCGGCCTCAATACAGTTGTGCTGACGGCGGACGGCGAGCATGTAAACTCTATCCCGGGCATCAAGCCGGTGCCGAATCCCTACTGTGCCACCGAGCCAAAGTGGGAACTGGATCAGACGGAGAATCCGCGGTCTGCGGGCGTCCTGATTCGCTTTGGCAAGTTCAGCTTCCTCGATCTCGGCGACCTCACCAAGCCCAAGGAGATCGATCTGGTCTGCCCTAACAATCCCATCGGTCGTGTAAGCCTCTACCTGGTGAATCACCACGGCTTCAATCAGTCGAACACCAAGGCCTTTGTAGATGCGATCCATCCGCGCGTGGCCATCATGGACAACGGCGCGCACAAGGCGGGCAGCCCCGAGGCTTGGCAGACGGTGCACCAGAGTCCCGGTCTTTCGGATTTGTGGATGCTGCACACCGCAGAGGATTCCGATGCGGCACATAACAGTGCCGAAGACCTGATCGCCAACCCCAAGGGTGACGGCGATGGGCACGACCTCAAAGTCGTTGCACATCAGGACGGCAGCTTCAGCGTGACGAATTCGCGCACCGGGAAAACGAAAGAGTATCCCAGGCAGTGAGCGAAGAGGCATGGCGATCCTGAAACCGGCATCGCGGGAGGATCACCGTCCATACTTCCCTTCGCCAGGATCTCGCCTTCTCCCGCATCGAAACTTCCCCATTGCGGACAACCCTCCCAGAATCCGAAAACTAGCTGTTTCCCGCGAATCCTGAACGTCAATCTTTGCGTGATGAATGAGAATAACAAGCATGAATGTGCTTACGGGCAACGAGGCACGAGACTTCGTAACGAGGAACGCGTCGGTTTCTGGGATTCACCTCGATGAACGAGACAACATCTCTTACGACGATCACGACGCTGCCTGCATTCCGTTGAGATACCCAGAAACGCCTCTACGTGTCAGCTACGCGGCCCGATTGCTTTCTCTACTCGGGACTTCTGGTGACGAATCGGGCTTTTATGGGGCGCTACTATGGCTGCGGCTCTGGGATATTGGAAGCCCGCAACTCGAAATGAGTGGATGGAAAATGATAGAGCGAATGCGAATGGGTTACGGCGAACTGCGCCCATTGGGGCAGGCAAATGCCCATTGGTTCCGGTCTGACGAGTTTGCTGAATTGGCCGCTTTCATCGTTCCCTGTTTCGTGTACGGCTGGGATGCCTATGTTCTGCCATCAGGGGGAGACTGCTTCGGCTTCATCAGTCACGACGAGGTCTGGTTTGTGAATGCCCGCAACCGAGAAACGAACGACAGGCTCCTCACAGACTTTGGTGGCTTCAAGCCACAATGAGAAAGCGATCATCTTCGGTACTGGCCGAGTGACCGCGTATCCGGAAATAGTCGATTCTTCCTGAGGACTCTCCACACCATCCAGAGTCGGGCCACGTCAGAAGGTTGGAATTGTCCTGAGTGCCCTGAAGAGAGCGTTGTCCGGAATGGGCTCGATCACGCACTTCTCGGCTATGCACTCAAACGTGCGATCTCGAAAATAGAAAAGGAAATGCGTTCCATCCGATGTGACCGAATGCTTAATGACAACCCAGTCATCGGGCCCATTGAAGGAACTTGGATCGCCAATTATCGCGTAGAACTCGCCCCACGATGGGGCCGACTTGGAGAAACGACACTGTCCTCGATACCAGCCTTCATCGTTTGTTCCGCCCGGCCGAAATTGGGAGCAAGCTTTAAAGCGCAACCCCCCCTTTTCACCCTCGTAGAAATCCATAAACTGAAACGCGTTCATCCGGAAGTGCAACAGGATGTCCTCACCAACCACACGTACAGACTCATCTGGCACATTTGGCTCGGCATTCGACTTCTGGTTGAGCTGAACCCATGACGCAGCCATATGGAAAGAATGCTACGCCACCTTCCCAGATCACTGTTGGCGGTCGAATAACCGTCTATACAGAAACTTCGCGAATCTCGCGAGGTTCGATACCCGATGCGCTTGTCAAGTGGGTTGACCTTCAGATTTCCGCCAACTCCCTGATTCCACTCGCAAAATTCCGTATCTCGATTTGCAGGTTGTTTCCCCTCTTTGGCGCATACTGGAATTCAGGCAGCAGAACCATTTTCCGGTCGGCACGTCCGGAATCTGTTCATAGACAAGTCCATTGTTTGGAAATCTTTACGATTAAATCCAATGGCAGTAAATAGTTGGCCCGATATGCTGCTGAAGCCTGCTCAAAGTAGGATTTTTAACCTCGAAAACTAGGGGTATACCCCCCCGAATGGCCCCCTCGGTGGCGACCGACGGTTGCGGGCGACTAAGCAGAGGTGGACGACTAGTCCACCTCTGCCTGAAACCTACTGTTGCGTTCCGGCTGGCTTATCTCCCGCTGGGGCCACCGGGTGGTCGTGATCGTGGTCGCCCTTCGGGGGAGTGAAGATCGGCGGGTCGAGGTGGCCGCGGTGACAGGTTCCGCAGGACACCGGCACGCCCGAGTTATCAATCGTGCTTACGTAATTCTTGTTGATGTCCTCGACCATTTTGTACATGAGGCGCGCGGTGTTCTTTTCCGGCTTGGAATCTTCGGCATAGTTGAGGGCAGGCCGGCCGCTTGGAGTCTTGCGATTGGGATCGGCGGCGTGGCAAGTACTGCACTCCGTCCCTAGTTCGGCCTCCCACTTGTGCATCAGCTGGTGTACCTGCTCTCCCGTCATGTCTTTGGGCAGCACCTTCAGGTTGGTGGGTGTTGGTTCCTCATGGTGGTGAGGAGCATCTGCGGTGGGCGCCTGCCCGGTTGTTGGGGACTGGGCAAAGGCGGCGACAGCAAATGCGGTAGAAATCACGACGGCCGCGCGGATGAGGGACGGGGAAGCGATCTTCAAGCGAAGGATTCCTCTCGGGTTTGGGATGACCTCTATTGTAATGACGAGCGACCACGGCGCAGAGTTGAGGGCTCCGCGAGAAGTCCCGCGAGCCGTTTAGGTCCGGACACGCAGGAGTGTCCCCGAAGTGCGAAGCGGAGCGGCCAGTCTATCGCGTGCCGGATGCCAATACGCGGCGTAATCACCACGTCGGGTTCCGCAAAGCCGTCATCGCGTACCTGCAAAGGCGATTCGGAGCTCGTCACATCCAGGCCATTGTGCTGCTGACGGGTGAGCCCTAATGCGAGGCAGAGACGGCTGGGGCCGGAGGTGAGGGATCGCGCGGGGGCATCCTCATCGAGGCAGCGGTTGCGAGCCATCGTTGCAGTGCCGGCAACCGGCTCCAGCGCTCGCAGCAGCAGGCATCCGGCCAGGCCCCTCCTTTCGCAACTGATGTTCATGCAGAAGTACTGCCCGTAGATCGAGTACACATAGGCATGTCCGGCCGGCCCGAAAAGCACCATATTGCGCGGCGTCGGTCCTCGGTGCGAGTGAGCCGCCGGATCCGGAGGATTGTTGTGCGGTCCGAGGTAGGCCTCGACTTCAACGATCCGGCCGGCCAACGGCTCCCGGGTGGTCGGATCGACGGCGACCAGAAGCTTGCCGAGCAGTTTCGGGGCGACCTTTTCCGGCGAACCTTGGAAGAATTCGCGCGAAATCAGACGGCCCGGAAGTGTTTTCCTGCTCAAAACCACCCCCATCTCGACACCCAACCCGCCTTCACTTGTGGGTCGTCTTCCATTCTTTCAGCAGGGCCAGCACTTCTTCCGCATGGCCTTCGGGAGTGACTTTGGGAAAGATATGAATCAGTTTCTGATCGGGTCCGATTAGAAAGGTGGTGCGTTCAATGCCCCAAACCTTCTTCCCATACATGTTCTTTTCCTTGAGCACACCAAACTGATTGCAGACTTTCTCGTCTACATCAGCAAGGAGTGTGTACGGCAGGTCGTACTTGGCTTTGAACTTGGCTTGGGCCTTCGGGGTATCGCGCGAGATGCCAAGTACCACCGCTCCAGACGCCTGCAGCTTTTTGAAGGCATCCCTGAACCCGCAGGCCTCAATCGTGCAGCCGGGAGTATCGGCCCGGGGATAGAAGAAGAGCACCACCGGTTTCCCGGCGTAGTCTGAAAGGCTGACGGTCTTGTCTTCATCGGTCTGCAGCGTGAAATCGGCGACCTTCTGGTTCACTTCCATGGGAGTTTCCTCGTATCGTCAGTATGTGGGGTAGAGCAATCAAACAACAGGCAAGTCTGGATTATTTCCGAGGAGTCGGTTCGGTGTCATCGCGCAGTTTCAAATCCGGTTTGAGGTTGGCAACGTTGCTGGCCGTGGGGCCCGGCCTGGCGCCCGCCATACTCGTAGCTCAGTATCCAGGCCAGATCGCCAAGAAACAAAAGGATACACCGGACCTGCGCGCGGTGGCGGTGCTCGAGTGGACCGGCGATGAGGGCAAACCCAAGACCAGCCGCCTCGTTCCCATCACTGTCTATGACGGAGAGGCCTTACAGGATGGAAATGTCTATCTCGCTCGTCCTCAGCCGTTGGCGCTGGCCGGCGAAGTTGAGTACGAACTGGAACAAAACGGGACGCCGATTGGTCTTTACGACATAAAGAATGCAGGCCAGGAAGAAGGTTTCTGGGTTGGATATGGTTCGTGGAAGCCCATGCCCTCGGCCAAACCGGCAAAGCCGAAGCCAATCGTCGATACCGGCTTCGATCCAAACGACGACAAGCCGGTTCTGCATCGGAAGCATGAGTCTGGTTCCGTTGATAAGTCGAGCAGTAGTTCCGACTCGGCCGCATCCGGCTCATCGCCCGATCCCGATCGGCCCACTCTGCACAAGAAGACCGACGACTCGAGCAACTCAAGCTCTCAGACTCCCGACCAGCCGACTGTGAACAAGAAGGACTCCAGTTCTGATTCTGACCGGCCGGTGCTGCACAAGCATGAACAGGCCGAGAACAGTCCGGTAGACGGCGAGCACTCCGACGCTGCTGATCCTGACCGTCCGCGTTTGTCGCGGGGCAAGCCCACCGGCAACGGCCCCAGTGTGTTGCCCAGCCTGATGGGTATGCCACCTGACATGCACCAGGCGATCGCCGTCTCCGATGCGAAATCGCGACCCGAGCATCCCTGGAGCTACAAGTGGGCTAATCCTGACGACGAAGAAAAAATGAAAGCGGCGATCGAGGACATCGCGCGCGATGCGCTGGGGTTGAAGGCTCCTGCTAAACCTGCTCCCAAGCGCGCCACAGCGAAATCGCGCACCAAGGTGACTCCGCCACCGGAGCCGCCTCCCCTGGCCGATGAGAATTTCCGAGTCTTCGAGCTGGCGTACGGATCGGGCGCCACGATGGTGCTATCCGCGCACACCGACGGTCCGGCAAAGGAGCGGAAGTTTGTTACGATCGTTGCCCAGCCGGATCTATACGGGAATCCACTGGTGCTGCTGAAGAATGTGACGGACGACGCGCACCTGGATGAAACGCCGCGGATGCGCCTCGTGGACGCAGTCGATGCCCTGGCCGACAATCGCGGTGAATTGTTGTTTGAATTGCGCGGCGCCACGCAGCGGCAGTTCGCGCTTTATCGCGTATTGCGTGGAACGGCGGAGAAGATTTTCGCGACTGCGGGCGTGGACTACGGAGCCGCGCCGGGCGAATAGGGCAGGCAACGGTGATCAGTGGTCGGTGATCAGTGCCCAGAGAAGGAATCGAAAGATAGCAACGGTGCGTTTCTAGGTTCGTCGCCGCAGCGACTCGGTCGAAATTGCAGAGTTTGTTGGCTGGGCTTGGAATTGTCGTTAGCTAAGCCGACTTCCGCCTCGAAGCTGGCTTTGCGACCACCTTTTCGGCTTTGGCGGGCTTGGCTACGGCTATAGCCGGCTTCGCGCTCTTTACCGGCTTCTTATCCGCGCGCAAATCAGAACCGATGCTTTTGCGCAGGGCATCCATCAGGTTCACCACGTTGTTAGGACGCTGCTTCGGCGCCTCATCGATCGGAATGGGCTGGTTGTTGATCTTGGCCTGAACCAGTTCCTTGACCGCGACTTCGTAGCCATCCTCAAACTTGGTCAGATCGAGCTTTTGCGACATGCGCTCGATTAGCGTTTCGGCCAATTGCAGCGAATCGGGCTGGATCGCCGGCTGCTTGATGTCGTGGAAATACTCAGCCTGGTTGCGCAGCTCATTGGGATATCGCAGCGTGTAGGCCATCATGCCGCCGCCCTCACCGGGGGCCGGTATCAATGCCATGATGTGTTCGCGGCCGGAAAAGGCGATCTTGCCGATGGCAGCCTTGCCGGTATCGAGGAGCGCCTTGCGAACCACCGCGAACGCCTCAACCTGCAGATCGTTTTCCGGAACCACATAGTACGGCTTCTCGATGTACTCAGGCCGAAGCTCATTCATCTCGACGAATTGCGAGACGGCAATCACATGCTTGGTGGGGACGCGAAGATTCTCGAGCTCGCTGGGCTCAATGATCACGTAGCGGCCCTTGCTGTACTCGTATCCCTTAACGATTTCGTCGTTTTCGATGGCCGTGGTCGCTTCTTTGCTTTCGGCGGCGCTTTCGAGCACTTTCTGGTGACGAATGCGCTCACCGGTCTGGCGGCTGATCTGGTGAAAGCTGATGCCGCTCTTGCTCTCCGTGGCGAC
Organism: Occallatibacter sp.; assembly: GCA_036495975.1. Taxonomy (GTDB): domain Bacteria; phylum Acidobacteriota; class Terriglobia; order Terriglobales; family Acidobacteriaceae; genus Telmatobacter. Next base: position 37,654 of record DASXLY010000041.1, read on the forward strand.
AAACAGGTTTACACCAAACGAAACAAGAGAAATCTGGACATTTCCCGACCAATACGCGCGCGGCATTTGACCTTTTGACCTCCGAATCCCGTGGGGAGCAGAAACAGCCGTAGAGTCACGAGTTTAGTGCAACTTCGGGTCGCGGGAGAAGTGACAATTGAGTAACTAAGTTCTTGATTCGCCAAATCTTCGCCATCCCGGACCCTATTTCGTCACTTTGATGGACGCTTACTGGCAGCGGATCGTCAGCCGGCGTGAGCGGGATGGGATCGCGGCGCGGTCTCTGGCGACAAGAGGAAGTAAAGCGCCAGGGCGCCATTTACGGCAAGACTGAACGGTACACTCCACCAGGTGATCACGAGACAGGCGAGATACATTGAGGGCCCGAGAGCATAGCGTCTCGCGATGTGTTGAACTCCTTCGTAGTTGCGGTCGACCAGGCCGCGCCGGACGCAGGTGAACAGGAGCAGGTTATAGAGCAGCGCGATGGCAAGATAAGAGCCGTTGTAGAGCAGCGCCGCGTCGCGCATCCTGGCGGTGCCCACGGCCATGGCCATCAGCGAAGTCGGGTAGGGAATCCAGACCACTCCCAGCAACAGAAGCAGATTCACACTCATCAGCACATCGTCGGCGCGTCGCACGTGCGAAAAAAGGCGATGGTGATTGATCCACATGATGCCGATGAAGAGGAAACTGAGGAGGAAGCTCAGAAATCCCGGCCACTGGGCGAGCAGTCCCTGCCAGAACGGGAGGCCTGGAGACGGCGGCTTGAGTTCGAGAACGAGCAGCGTTGCGGCGATGGAAAAGACGCCGTCAGAAAACGCCTCGATGCGGTTGGTCTCGCTTGCCATCCACCGTCTCCGGGCCGGTTGCCAGCTCACGACACTGCGGGATGATATCAGAGCCAAAAGGGGAATCAACTTAGTGTGATGAAAGACTTTGCGGTAGAGATTTCAATCCGGCTGCAATTCTGTTGGTAACTTTCGTGACAATCGCTTGTAGTTCGACACAAGAATTGTCCGGTCTCCTATACAATTCAGTATGGAGTGGGGTTTGCTGCAGCGCAGAGATGCAGCATCCCAGGGCCTGATTATCTCCTCCGGCAATGCGCTGAACCGGATCTGGTCTCAGGATGAAATTTGCCGATCGCCCAACGGCCTGACACTATGACTTTTCTCTGATTTGCTGCAAGAGCCTCTTTAAAGGATCAAACACCGCATGGCGTCAGTCTTGACCGCACCGTCCCCCGAGCCCGCTAGCCAGACCTCAGCGGAATCGCAAGCCAACGTGCAGGAACTCTCCTCCAAACCGGCTCACGATGTGCCTGCGCGAGAGCTGGTGCGCATGGGGAAAGCTGCCACTGTCCGGGAGGGCATCAACTGGTTCACGCTGACCACCATCAGCCTCTTCCACGCAGGAGCGCTGGCCGCGTTCTTTTTCTTCTCGTGGCAGCGGCTGGCTGTGATGGCGATCTTGTATGTGCTCGCCATCAATGTCGGCATCGGCATGTGCTATCACCGGCTGCTGACGCATCGCGGGTACAACACGCCCAAGTGGGTTGAGTACCTGATGAGCATCTTCGCCACCATGTCGCTCGAAGGCGGGCCGATCTTCTGGGTCTCGACCCATCGTGTGCATCACCAGCTGAGTGATCAGGAAGGCGATCCGCACACGCCCCGCGAAGGGAAATGGTGGGCGCACACCGGTTGGGTCTTCTTTGGGGAAGCACTGCACGCACAGGTGGACGTCCTCAAGCGCTACTCGCCCGATCTTTTCCGAGACAGGTTCCACGTCTGGTTGAGCAAGTATCACTGGCTCCCGATCACGGTTAGCGGAGTGCTGCTGCTGGCGGGTGGATGGATCTGGGGCGGATGGGTTAACGGCATTGCGATGGTTCTGTGGGGCGTGCTGCTGCGCGTCACCCTTGGCCTGCACGCCACGTGGCTTGTGAATTCGGCGACACACCTGTGGGGGAGACGTCGCTTTGAGACACGCGATGACTCGCGCAACAGCTGGTGGGTTGCGCTGCTGACCGGCGGAGAAGGCTGGCACAACAACCATCATGCACATCCGGTTTCGGCGCGCCATGGACTGAGGTGGTACGAGATCGACCCAAACTTCTGGGGTATCTGGTTGCTGTCGAAGATCGGCCTCGCCACGAAGATTCGTGTGGCCAAGTACGATCCCGAGAATCCCAAGCCCGCAGGGTTGTAGTTCCTCGATAACTCGATCGTTGCAACGGCCATTCCATGCTGGAATGGCCGTTTGCTTTGTGCGGTGGAAGCGCTGGTGACCAAGCGGAATGTGCGATTGTTCATTAAGAGGAGATTCGGTCTGGCATGAACGACACGAAACGCGTGGCAGTCATCACCGGAGGAGCGCAGGGGATCGGTCGGCAAACGGCGGAGTTGCTGGCAGAGCGAGGATTCCGGATCGCGATCATTGACCTGCAGGAACCGAAAGCGACCGTTGCGGCGGTTGAAGCGCGTGGCGGTGAAGTCCTCTGGTTCGCGGGAGACATCACTCGCGAAGAGACGGTTGCGGAATTCGCGCAGAAGGTCCTGGACCACTTCGGTCGCGTCGATGTGCTTGTGAACAACGCCGGTATCAGCCTGATTCGCGCTGCCGAAGAGACGACGGCGAGCGAGTATCGGCGCGTGATGGAAGTGAACCTGGTGGCGCCGTTTCTGCTGGCGCGGGAATTCGGGCGCAGGATGCTCGAGGCGCACAGGGGATCGATTGTAAATGTGGCGTCGATTGCGGGGCTGGTTGCTGTTGCAGATCGTGCGGCGTACAACACTTCGAAGCACGGGCTGGTGGGATTGACGAGAACGCTGGCGGCGGAGTGGGGCGGACGGGGCGTGCGGGTAAACGCGGTTTGTCCCGGGTGGGTAAAGACGGAGATGGACGCGGCTGACCAGGCGCGCGGCACCTATTCTGACGCTGATATTACGCAGCGCGTGCCGATGGGGCGCTTCGCCCGGCCGGAGGATGTGGCGCATGCGATTGCGTTTCTCGCCGACGACGCGGAGAGCGGATTTGTGAATGGGCACACGCTGACGGTGGATGGTGGCTGGAGTTCGGATGGAAGCTGGGAATCGTTGCGGCGGAGCAAGCGAGAAAAGCCCGAAACCAGTCGGTAGCGTCTAGCGGTAGAGAGCACCTTCTCTGCTTGTTACTCCCTGCTTCCAGTCTTTTTCATTCGAGGCGTGCACCGGCCATCTTCTCGAGGATGGCGATGGGGGCGGATTCGCGCGTAACCATGGCGGTGGGATCGACGAGGAAGGTCTGCTCGAGCGCGTATTGGCCGCCGAGAACCGCATGCGGTACGGTTTCGGTGTAGACCATCCAACTGGAGCCAGGCTCGAACTGCACGTGTTCGCGCACACAGCTTGCCTGGAAGTCCGAGTCCTCCTTCATGGTGTTGTGCAGCCGCATCATGAACTCGTCGTAGGGACCACGCTTCCATTGCGGAACGAGGCCGGCGAGGCCGGTGGCCTGGGCGATCTGTTTCCCTGCGCGTGCGGCCGGCGGATCGGGGCGCGGTACGGCAAGCTTGGATGGGGCGAACTGGCCGACGACGCGACCGAAGGGCTCGCCGACAACCCAGTCGCGGGTGCGATTGGGATGAATGTTGTTGAAGAATCGGAGAATGCGCCAGCCGTGCGTGGGCCGGGTGGGGAATGCGTCGGTGTGGAGAAGATCATTGCGGCGGCGCACCGGCAGATCGCGACCCTTCTCCTCGAGAGGCCGGAAGCTGGCATAGTCGAGGCGCCAGCGCTTCTGGTAGGGCGCGAGGAACCCGGCGAGAAAAGTTTGCACGCTTTCGGAGTAGCGACGCATCACCTCGCGCATGCGGTCGAGTTCGCCTGCGCCGGCGTGCTTTTCGTCCGCGCCGCTCAGCTTGTCCTTGTCGGGCTTGTAGGCGATGTTCTTGTGCAGGCTGCTGGAGGCTTGCTGCTGGGCGAGGAGAAATTCGAGATCGGCGACCGGAAGGGGCACCGGGGTCTGCGGGAAGTAGAGGATGCCGCCGGCTTCAAGCTGCGCGCACCATATTGCATGAGGCACCGAGGGCCCGCTCAAATCATCCGGCTCGATGGTATGCACGGGCATACAAATTACCTCCGCAGCTTAGCGCGAATCCAAAGCGTTCCAAAGAGCGGAAGCGCAATGAGCAGCACAACCACGCCGGCTGGAAACCCGATATAGAGATAGCTGTCGGCATAGTTCACGTTGTGATGGCCCACCAGGTTCCAAGCCAACAGGCTGAAGATCGCGATACAAGTTGTGCCGAAGAAGGTGAAGAATGCCGAGGTGAAGGCCAGCAGCAGGCTCTGGAAAATGCCGAAACCTTCCAGGGGGAATCCAAGAAATGTGCCGCCGGAATGGCGTTGCATCGTGTTCATGACCTCTGTCGTCTAGAATACAGTTTTATGCCGAGCAGCGCGCAAATCGAGCTTTGGTCAGCGGAGAAAGTGGCCGCGCAGGTGTTGGTGGTGCACGCGCCGAACGGGCTGAATTATGCCCTGTGGGGCGAGACGCGGTTGAACGAGCCCGATCTGGAACGGATGGTCGGCGCAGTGCCCTCGTTGCTGGCTCCGGCATTGAAGAGTCGCGCGTACTACTTTGTTCCATTGGCAATTGCCGATACGGGCGAAACGATGGTTGCACCGTCGTACACGGTGGAACTGGGCGACCGCGCCGTGTGCCACCGCAACGCGGTGTTTGGTTCGACCGAGGCCGTGTTTATTTCGACGCGACTGGTGGAGGATCGCTTCGGGCTGGCGTTTGAGTTCTTCATCAACGTGGCGCATAACTTTGTGGATGCCGCCGGCGTACCGGAGAGCTTTGCGCGGCTGGTATGGTCGCAGGCCGAGGCGCAGGTGCGCGGCGAGACGAGCCAGGATGCATGGGAATCGCGGCGGCGGACGCTGGATTCGCGCAACGGGCAGAAGACGATAGATGAGCGCGCGCGTTCAGCCTATTTCGATGCTTCGTTCTCTGATGCGCTGGCGATTTACATGCTGTCACTGGCGGTGGATTTCGATTATCACGATCTGCGTGAGCGCGAGTATCCCCTGCTGGCAGCTCCGGCGCTTGCCGAGCGGTTGCGGAACGTGGCGGCCCTCTTCCCGCCGAATGCGGGGTACGAATTTCAGGTTCTGTACAGGCGGAAGGGCTGAAGCGGAGTTAACTTCCGCTTACACGCGGGTTAGCGTGCTTCGCGCATTCGCCTGTTGTCTGTGAAGCCGGTTCAAGGGAATACCCCCTCCCCCTTCTGGACAGGGGTTGGCGCTAAATAACTACCAACGTTGAAGTTTTCTGTAAATATTTACTGTCATTGGACTTAGCGCGACAATTCCGAATGCGCGGGTGAGATCGTGCGAGGTTGGGAACAGCGTTAAGAATTACATTCCTGTTACCCGCAGGTGACAAAACTGCTCATTCGCCTCCGTAGCATCACTTTTGACGGCCCATGCAGAGTTCTATCGCCGGGGGTGCGCGAGGACCATTGTCGGTTTCGACAATTGTTCAGTCCCGCCCAGCAAGTGGTCGAATCTTCCGGAACGAGGAACGGGCAGTGAATCCGAAAGCAATCGCGGGAGTGTTTCTTCTCGTCGTCGTCGGCGTTCTTGGCATCTCCAATGCAAGCGCGCAGAGCAACAACTATACGCAGACCAATCTTGTTTCCACCGTCCCCGGCCTGGCTCTCACCCGCGATGTTGACTTAGTGCACCCTTGGGGCCTGGCCGTTTCTACCGGCCAACCTTTTCGTATCGCGGCCAATGGCAAGGGGGTGTTCATGAGCTACGACACAGGTGGCATCCCACAGGACCAGCGAGCCGTAATTGCGGTGCCTTCGGGCGTGACGGTTCCAGCCAATCCCACGGGAGTTACGGCAAACACGACCGGAGCGTTCATTCCGTCGGACAGCCTCTCCAGTCCGTTTTTATTTGCCACGCGGCAGGGAACGATTTCCGGCGAGTACGCTGATGATCGCGGCGACATTAAGACGACAACCATCCTGGTGGTCGACCACGGGTCGGTCGGCGCCGAATACACCGGGCTTGCCATCCTGGCTCCCGATTGCTGCGGCCCTTATCTCGCGGCGGCGGATTTTCATCGGGGTTTTGTCGAGACCTTCACCTCATTTTTCGATCCGCTGAGCACGCTTGGGGATTTCACGGATCCCAACCTTCCGGCCGGTTACGCACCATGGAACCTCCAGGTGGTTGGCAACCGGGTGTTTGTTACTTACGCGCTGCAGGATGCCGCGCAACATGATCCGGTTGCGGGTCCCGGCAACGGAATTGTCGATATCTACGATCTGGATGGAACCTTTGCAAAGAGATTCGCTTCCAACGGGTCACTCAACGTGCCATCCGGAGTGGTGCAGGCCGGACAGACCTTCGGCGCATTCAGCAACGACATCCTCATTGGCAACTTTGGAGATGGGCTCATCAACGCGTTCGATCCAAGCACCGGCCAGTTTCTGGGGAGTTTGAAAGACGGCAATGGGAATCCGATCACCAATCCACAGTTGCACAGCCTGATCTTCGGCAATGGCAATGGCGGCGATGCCGATACGCTGTATCTGACGGCGGCCCTCGGTGACACGAACGGCATCTTCGCGTCCATCGCGGTGAATACTTCGGGCGCCGGGCCCGATTTTTCTCTCGCCACTACTCGATCGAGCGTGACGGTGGCGCCGGGCCAGCCGGCCAACTTTTCCCTCAAGGCTTCGCCGATCGCGAACTTCCGCGGGGCGTTCACGTTTGAGTGCGACACTCCGCCAGATGTCAGTTGCACGCTGGGCTCGCCGACGGTGGATGCCGCAACGGGATCCGCCACGGTGACCGTCGCAGCAACAGCATCGAGTGCGGCATCCGCCAATGCCCTCGGGGCGTTCGTTCTGCCTGGCCTTCTGCTCACAGGGTTTGGCCTGCGCAGATTTCGCCGCACAGTTTCCGCTTTCGTGGTTCTGACAATCGGCCTGTTTGTTCTGATTGCCGGTGGTGTTACCGGATGCGGTTCGAACGGTTCCCAGATGAGTCACCAACTGACTACAAAGACGTTCAGCGTTAAAGTCACGGCGGGTTCGGTGTCGCACAACACGATGTTGACGTTCAATGTGCAATAGCTTTGCGCCGCTTAACTCAGAGGTGCGGCGACTGATGTAATTTGAGAGTAATTCGTGCGATGGATGGCCGGACACTTGCGTAGATTCACTGCACGCAAACAGAGCGTTGTTCTTGAGGATATGCATCTCTGGCAAGCGGGCGGCAGCACGGCTATTCTGATTCGCATGCGTCTCGCGCTCGTCGTCGCACTTTCTCTCCAGTGGAGCTTGATTTCATCTGCTTATGGGCAGGCAAAGCAACCAGCCTTCGATGTTGCATCGGTCAGGCCCAGCCAGCACGAAGTGGGCCCGGACTATAACAACCAGATTACGTATTCGACTGCCGGGTTCACGGGCCGAAACGTGACGCTGAAGCGCCTGGTTGCAGAAGCATGGCACTGCCAGATCAACCAGGTCATTGGGCCGTCGTGGATCGAGCGCAACGAATACGATGTGAAGGCCCGGGTGCCTGACGGCAATAGCCATGAGCAGATAGCGTTGATGCTTCGAAGCTTTCTCTCCGATCGCTTTCACCTGAAGGAACACAGCGAAACTCGCCCCATGCGCGTGTACGATCTGAAAGTTGGCAAAGGCGGCCCGAAGATCAAGCCGGTTCAAGCAGGAGACGCAACGGCCCCGGGATCGGGCTTTCATTTCCGCGGAGACATGCGCCAGTTTGCCGATCTTCTGGCCATCCAATTCTCTATCCCAGCGGCAGACAATCCCAGCGCTCCTGTAAGAGCGGGCGGCGCTCTCATACCCGTGCTGGACAAGACAGGGCTCCAGGGGACCTATGAATTTAGTGTGGACATCCGTCCCGAGGTAGGTACGGATGCATTCACGGCATGGAAGAGGGTTCTTGAAGAGCAGCTGGGTTTGAAAATCGATGGCCGAAAAAGTGAAGTCGCCGTTGTCGTGGTCGACGACGCTGCAAAGGTTCCCACGACCAACTGAAGATGCGCAATATTGGTGACCTCGCCTTGACCGTCGATCGTTGCTAAGTCCAATCAAAGGGGCGGGTCTTCGTTCCCCTCCGGGAATTTCAAGATCCGCTTCGGTGACGTCAGATCTGTTTGTGGATCAGGCGCACCGCGGCGGCGACCAGGTCGGCGTTGTCGCGGGCGGGCGTGCCATCTGGAAGGACGGTGACGTCTTCGAATCCCGTGCGGATGCCGTGGCCTCGTTCAAGCGCGCGACGGTTCACTGCCCAGCAGGCGACGCCGTAGCCGTGGTGAACCTGCGGGAGGGTGATGCCGGCGGAGACGACGATCTCTTCCATCGCAGCGGCGTGACGGAGGGCGATGGAGGGATCCTCATTGAGCGGCTCGATAAGCAGCCTGCAGCAACGTGCGGCCAATCCGGAACGTACGAATGCGTGGGCGTCGTCGATGGTGAGCAGGCCGGCCTCGATGGAGACGCCGCGGGAGAGCAGCAACCCGCATAGCTCGATGATTCCGGATTCGCCCTGGTTGGCGGTGACGAGGTCGGGGAACTCGCTCCATGCTTCGATGATGCGGAGACGCTGGTTTGGGTCTTCGATGATGGCGGCGGAAGTTGTGAGGGAGATTGGAGCCTCGGGGCAGAGGGCGCGGATGGCACGCAGGACTTGTGCGCAGGCGGTGCCGTCAAGGGTTTCGCGGCCGGCATTATCGAAGGCGTGGATGTGGACGGAATCAGCGCCGGCGTCGATGGATGCACGAGCCGCTTCGGCAATCGCCGCAGGAGTTCGCGGGGCGAAGGGGTGGATGCGATCTCCGTTAAGGGCGGCTTGGAGGAAGGTGGTTGGCATTCGGCATTCGTCCCAGGTCTCAGAATCGAGACCTGGGCACCCAGTGAAGTGGTGTTTAAAGAGAGATCAACTCTTGTAGAGATTTTCTTCGATGAATTCGTTGCGGAATTTACCCTCGGGGTCGTGGCGTTGTGCCAGTGCTTTGAAGTCGGCCAAGCGGGTGTACTGGGGCTGGAGTTGTTGCGGCGGGAGGGTGAAGAGCTTGGCCCAGTGGGGGCGCGGGACGAAAGGTTTGAGCTGCGCTTCGATTGCAGGGAGGATCTGCTTCACGGCATCCCACTCCGGCTTCCAGGTGAAGTGAATGGCGAGCGAGTCGCGCTGGTGGGCGGTGCTCATCCAGAGATTGTCGGCGGCGATGGTGCGGAGTTCCGTCACGAACAGATGCGGCGTAATGCGGTCGCGGAGCTTTTCGACGGCGAGGATGGCCTCGTAGCCATGCTCGCGGGGCACGAAGTATTCGGTCTGCAGTTCGCGGCCACTGGAGGGCGTGAACTCCATCTTGAAGTGGGGCAGGCGCTGATACCACGGGCCGGGTACTCCCATTTGTTCTGTACAGCTCTCGGCGGGATGGCCGGTAATGGGGTGCAACTTTTCGGTTGCACGTTTCGCATTGTAGAAACTGTCAGCCCACCTGTGAGTTTCGCCCGCGGCGAGGCGGCGCTTGATCCAGACCTGCGTGGCGCGGTGATGCTGCCAGTCGGTGAAGAGGCTGACGCTGTAGGCGGCGCCGAAGATGTTGTCGAGATTGTGTTCGAGTTCGCTGAACGGGAGGTCCTGGTAGACGGTTTGCGCGACCTGGTAGGTGGGCTGCAGGTCGAGTGTGACACGGGTGACGATGCCGATGGTGCCGAGACCGACGACCGCACCGAGAAAGGCATCGCCGTCCTTGTCGCGGGAGAGGTGGATGAATTCGCCATCGGCGGTGACGATTTCGAGAGCGCGGACAGCGGTGGCGAGATTGCCGTTGTGCAAGCCTGAGCCGTGCGTCGCGGTGGCGATGGCTCCGGCGACGGAGATGTGCGGCAGCGAGGCGAGGTTGTGCAGCGCGTAGCCTTTAGTGTCGATGACGGGCGCGAACTGGCCGTATTTGACGCCGGCGCCAACGGTGACGGTGCGGGCGTGATCGTCGATGTCGATCTGGTTGAGGGCGGCGAGGGAGATTTGATTTTGCGTGCTGTCGGCGATGCGGTTGAACGAGTGGCGAGATCCGAGGGCGCGCAGCTTGTTGCAGCGCTTGACGACGTCGCGGACCTCATCGGTGTTGGCGGGCGTGTGGACGTGGCCGGTGCTGTAGGTGATGTTGCCGGACCAGTTCTCGCGCGGGTTCGGTTGTTGCTGCTGCGGGGTAGGCTGTGCCGATGTGAATTTCGAAATCATACTTCCCGCCATGATGGCTCCGGAGGTTTTGAGGAAGTCGCGCTTGTTCATGATCTCCACAAGCTACCAGCTTCCAGGTTCTAACTGCCAGCTTCATTGTCGGTGGTGCGGAGGAGGTGGAAGCCGAGTTCGCCGGAGTTCCAGTCGATGGCGGCGTGCAGGAGCATGGCGGGCCAGAGGGATCCGGTGAGGCTGACGACGATGGCGAAGATCAGGCCGATGATGGCGGTCTTGGGAACCTGCGTGATGCCGAGATAGACGTGGCCGATGCCGAAGAGTGCCGACGCGAGAAAGACAGCGAGGAGCGGCCCCATCCAGGCAAGGAAGTACCAGGTAAGAAAGCCGCGGAAGAAAATCTCCTCGCAGATGCCAGCGGTGAGGGAGACAGCCCAGAAGAGCTTTCGCTCCGACGGCGTGTGGGGTAGAAGAGCCTCGCCATAGACCAGGGCTTTGCGAACGCGGGCGCGGCGGTCGGAACGGCGGAGCAGGGCGCGGCGCTGGAACACGAGAAGCACGATAAGAGCGAGGACGTAAAAGAACCCGAGGACGAGCCGGAGCGGGGTGTCCCCAGTGAGGTGCAGGGCGGACCATGGGCGATGCAGAACTACCCAGAGGAACAGCAGAGCGACGGTGGGAATCCACTCGCCAACAAGGAGTCGGCGGTAATGGTCGCGGCGGGCCGTACGAGGGTCGGCTGCGAGTCTGGCGAGATAGCGTGGCCAACTCCATTTCCACTCGACCAAAGGAAGAATCAGGAGAAGGGCGAAGAGCAGATGATCAAAAACCGTGCGATTGGTCAAGGGCGTGATCATTCGTTCAGTCCTTTACTATTCGATTAACTGCGCTTCGATCGAGACTTACAGAAATGGTACGAAACAGGGCTTTCTGCTTTGTTGGCGCTTGACTATTTAGTAACCTGAAGGGGATAGCCAGATCACGCGGCCGCTCGCAGAAGTTGCCGCTGTGCCCCCGAATCACCCCACAGACGAAGACCTGTCCGTGGGGCCCGAATCAGAAGGAGGAAAAGTCATGACAGAGCCCACTAAGAAAACGACCACCCGTAAAAAGACCAGTGCGTCGGTATCGGCGCCGAAATCAATTGCGCCCAAGAAGACGTCAAGCAAGGTGACCCAAATCAGAAGCGTGTCGCGTGAGCAGATCGCTGCGCTTGCGCATCGCTTCTGGGCAGAACGCGGTTTCCAGCACGGTCACGATGCGGAAGACTGGTTCCGCGCCGAGCAGACCCTGCTGGGCAAGGCGTCGTAAGTCGAGTCTCAGGAAGACCATCGCAACCGGCCGGTCGGAAATCCCTGCCCTTATTGCAATAAATATGCTATCCGGCCCTCGCTGATCGTCCAGTGAACTTTACCTTGCATCGTCCAGCCATCGAAGGGAGTATTGTGCGCCCTGGAGCGAGTCTCCTTCGCATGGTACGTCCATTCGGCTTTGGGATCGAAGATGACCACGTCGGCGAAGCTGCCGGCTGTGAGGGTGCCGCGGCCCTTGAGGCCGAGCAGCGCGGCGGGCTGCGCGCTCAGTAAGCTGAGCACGCGGCCGAGGGGAAGTTTCCACTCGCGATGCAGCCAGCGCAGGCAGAGGCCGAGTGCTGTCTCGAGGCCAGTGATGCCGTTGGGGGCATTTTCGAACTCCACTTCCTTTTCGTGAGTCGCGTGCGGCGCGTGATCTGTGGCGATGGCGTCGACCACGCCGTCGAGGATCGCTTCGATCATGGCATCGCGGTCGGCTGCGGAGCGCAGCGGCGGATTCATCTTGGCGTTGGTGTTGTACTGGCCGACGTGCTCTTCGGTGAGCAGGAAGTGATGCGGCGCGACTTCGCAGGTGACGCGGAGTCCGTTGCGGCGCGCCTTGCGGACAGCGGCTACGGCAGCGGCAGTCGAGGTGTGCGCCACGTGCAGGTGCACGCGTGAATCCTTGAGCTCGGTGACGAGGCGGATGTCGCGCTCGACGAGGCTGCTTTCGGCTTCCGGGGGCATGCCGCGCAGTCCCAATTTGAATGCGGTGGGTCCGGCGTTCATGCTGGCGCCCTGGGTCATGCGGGTGTCTTCCGCGTGCTGAATGACGCTGAGGCCCACGCGCGCGGCGGCGGCGAGGGTTTCGCGCATTACGCTGTCTTTCAAGATGGGGTGACCGTCATCAGTCACTGCCACCGCGCCTGCTGATTTCAGTGCCGCAAAATCGTTCAGCGTTTCGCCTTTTGAACCTCTGGTGGCGGCGGCAATGGGATAGACGCGTACCGATGCGCCACGATCAGGAGACAGCATCCAGCGGGTGACCTCGGGCGTGTCGTTGACAGGGGAGGTGTTGGGCATCGCGGCGACAGCAGTGAATCCGCCGGCTGCGGCTGCAGCGGTGCCGGTGGCGATGGTCTCCTTGTAGGCCTGGCCGGGCTCGCGCAGGTGGACGTGGATATCGATGAGGCCCGGAGCGACGATGAGGCCGGAAGCGTCGATGACATCAGCGCCGTTGGCGGACTTGAGCTTGCCGGGAGCGGCGATTTCGGCTACACGGCCGTCTTTTAGCAGGATGTCTTTGAGGGCATCGACGCCGGCGGCGGGGTCGATCAGGTGGCCGTTGCGAATAATAAGAGCGGTCATAGGCGGCTTTCCTTTCCTGCCGCGGTCAGCGCCCGTTCGACGACGGCCATGCGGATGGCTACACCGTGACGGACTTGTTCGAGGATTGCGGATTGTGCGCCATCGGCGACCCCGGCGGTGAGTTCGAGGCCGCGGATGATGGGGCCGGGATGCATGACGATAGCGGTGGGCGCATGCGCGGCAAGGCGTTGGCCGGTGAGTTGGTAAGCGTCCTTGTACTGCGCAAGATCGATTTGGAGCCCGGAGAGGCGTTCGGCCTGGATGCGGAGCATCATGACAACCTGCGATTTGCGCAGCGCGGTCTCGAAGTCGCGCTCCACCGAAATGCCCGGGCCAGCGTTCGCTGCGGAGTCGGGAAGGAGTTGCGGCGGTCCGCAGAGGATGACGTGTGCACCGAGTCGCGGCAGCAACAGCATGTTGGAACGGGCGACGCGGCTGTGGAGGATGTCACCGACGATGGTTACGGTGATGCCGGAGAGCGTATCAGAAGAGACCTGGTCTATTGGCTGGGATACGGTCTGAGACGCGGATCCTTCGCTCCGCTCAGGATGACACCCGTTTATTTGAGGAAGGTGGGCGAGGATGGTGCGGAGATCGAGCAGGGCCTGGGTGGGATGTTCGTGCATGCCATCGCCGGCGTTGAGGACGGGCAGGCGGGTTACTTCCTCGAGGAGCCAGGGCGCGCCGGAGGAGTTGTGACGGAGGATGATGGCCTCGGCGCCGAGAGCGCGCAGGGTGAGCCCGGTGTCCTTCAGCGTCTCGCCTTTTTCGATACTCGAGGAGAGATTGGAAACCAGCGTGGTATCGGCGCCGAGGCTTTTGGCGGCGAGTTCGAAGCTGGTGCGGGTGCGCGTCGAGGACTCGTAGAAGAGCAGCGCGATGCGTCGCTTGAGCAGAATGCGATCGCGAGTCAACGGATCCTGATTTTCGAGCGCAGTTGCACGCGACAGGATATGACTGACCGTTTCAAGGCCCAGATCCTGAACGGAGAGCAGCGAGCCGGGATTGTATGGGAAGGATGAAGCAAGCGGTTGCGGAGTTTGAAGCTGGCGTCGTACGGCTGGTATTGCAACAGTTCCATTCATGGTTTTAGCCTTCAGCCCTCAGCTTTCAGCCTTCAGCCTTCAGCCCGCAGCGAGACGCTGATGGCTAACGGCTGAGCGCTAATAGCTGTCTTTCTCAGTCCACTCGTTCGACCAGCAGTACCTGCTCGTCGTTGTCGACTTCGCGGAATTTCACTTCGATGATCTCGCGGCTGCTGGTTGGGACATGCTTGCCCACGTAGCTTGCTTCGATGGGCAACTCGCGATGGCCGCGATCGATGAGCACGGCGAGTTGCACGCGTCGCGGCCGCCCGTGATCGAAGAGCGCGTCGAGAGCAGCGCGGATGGTGCGGCCGGTGTAGAGCACATCGTCGCATAGCACCACGTCGCGTCCTTCGACTTCGCAGCCCAGGGCGCCGGGAGTGACGACGGGACGCACATCGGCCGTGGAGAGGTCGTCGCGATAGAACTGGATGTCGAGGGTGCCGGTATCGACGGGGTGCTTTTCAATGCCGGAGATGAGGCTTCCGAGGCGTTTCGCCAGGGGGACGCCGCGGCGCTTGATGCCAATCAGCGTGAGGTCCTCACTGCCATTGCTTTTTTCAACGATCTCGTGAGCAAGGCGTACCAGGGTACGCTCAATCTCGGAGGCGGACATCAGCCTGCCCTTCACGCGCAGGGCAGGTACAGTTGATTTTTCGCTCATAGGTCTCTCGTGCGCTTGTCTCTCGCCGGATGATAGAAGGGGACCGGGGGGTGGAGCAAGTTGTGAGAAAGCAGCCATCAGATATCAGTTGTCAGTTTTGAGATCCTGAACCTTCGAAGCCTGTCGGACGGAATTTAACCCGACGAAGCCTAACGCGTTGCAGATTGTGCACGCTAAGCGTTGGGGCGGCGGCGAGCCATGGTGCGGGCGCCAAGTGCGCCGCCGGCTACGGAGAACAGGACCAGGAGGAGGCAACTCCATATCAATCCCGCAGTCTGGAACCCTGCGTGGCCTTCCGGGGAAAGCATGAGGTTGTGCTGCGGTACCAGGCTTTCCTGGATCTGTTGGCTGGAAGCTCCCATTTTTTTCCAGAGCTGTTCCGAGAGCTGTTCGTTCTCACTGGCGTATTCGCGCCAGGTGGAATCGATCTGGTTGCCCTGGTGCAGGGTGACCCGCCTCACGAACAGATCCACCCCGCTCAAGCCGAAGGCGAGCCAACCCGCGATGAGTCCTGTGACCAGCCCGATGCGCGCGCCCGCACCAATCGTGATCCATGCCGGCCGCTGGCCGCGCATGTAGCGCACGACGGCCCACGCCGCGGCTCCGGCCATCCAGAAGATGCCCAGTGCGCTCAGAGGAGTGATTTCGGACGAGAGCAGGCCTGCAGGGACGCCGAGAGTAACTGCCGCGCGCATCCCAGTTTTCCAGTCGATGGCGCTTGCATCGCTCGCCGTTTCGGTCCAGGGTTGCGGAGCTTGAGGAGCGCTATCGCCTTCTGTGGCGTACACAAGTTGAGGCAGACCGCAGGTGGAACAGAAGCAGCTATCGGTGGGAACCACCTGGTGACAGCGGCTGCAGGTCACTTCCATGATGTTTCAAGCCTATAGCATGCTGCAGGAGAAAGAAGCGTTCGAGTCGAAAATCGGATCTGGGCCCAGTCAGCTTTTAGCATCCGTGGGGCGGCGTTCCGGAGACTGGGGCAGCCGACGTGCGGCGCTCAATAAAGCGTACCACCGCCTTCGGCAGGCACGGCAGCGCACCGGGTACCGGAAGGTGAGCAGGTAGACCGCATCGACGATGCGCAGAGTGGCTTGCCGCACACTCGTTGACCCGCAATCTGGGCAGCAAACAATCATATCGGCCTCCAAGCTCCGCTACGTCGTTGAGGGACAGAGGCAATCTCAGTTTGTCAAAGAACAGCTAAGGGCCGAATGAAAACTTATTCATCTTGGCGGAATTGTCAGGGCAGAAAAAGCTGTTGTAGCTGTGAGGAGAAGGGCTGAGTGAACTCTCACGCTAGTTCTCAGAACCGTTTTGCCGGAGATTCTGGAGGTGCGTTTCTGGCCAGCCATTCATCTACGGCCCCTTCCGCGGCTTTGACGGCTTCTTCGAGGGACAGGTTGGTCGAATCCAGAAGAAAGGCATCGGGCGCCGGTTTCAGAGGCGAGTCGACACGATTGCGGTCGCGTTCGTCGCGGGCGCGGAGATCACGAATCACTTCTTCGGGCGGGGCTGCCGATTTGGCTCCGCTGTGCTGGCCGATCTGGTCATAACGACGCATGCCGCGAACTTCGGGGGCCGCGTCGAGGAAGATTTTCACCTCGGCGTTGGGGAAGACGACGGTTCCGATGTCGCGGCCTTCCATTACCACGCCGCCCCTGGCGCCCATCTCCTGCTGACGCTTGACCATGGCGGCGCGGATCGGCGGATAGATGCTGACCCGCGATGCTGCGTCGGTGACGGTCTGGTTGCGGATCTGGCCGGTTACGTCCTCGCCATCAAGGAGGACGCGGTTTTCGTCATCGCCGGGTTCAAGTTGGATCTGGGTCTCAGTGGCCAGGCGTTGCAGAGCTTCGGAATCGTCCAGGGGGACGTCGAGACGCAGGGCTTTCAGGGCGAAGGCACGATACATCGCGCCCGTCTCGAGATTGAGAAGACCGAAGTGACGGGCCAGGTGGCGGGCGATGGTACTTTTGCCCGCTCCTGCCGGTCCGTCAATGGCTACAACGAAATTGCGTTTGGGCTGCTGCGCTGGGGAGACGCTCCCGCACTCTTCCGCACTCATCCGCGCTTCTTCGTTCCCTGCCCAGTGCGGTTTTTGGAACGATTATTGAAGAACCGCTTTCCGCTCGTGCTGGCGCGTCCCGCGGTTGCCAGCGTGGGGCGACTCTTGCGTGCCGGACCTTTGCGGGAAGTAGCAGATTTAGCCTTGGCGCTGCCTACGCGCTTGCTCCAGGTCGGGCCGGAAGGCTTCGCGGTGCGATGCGATCCGTTGGTGACGGAGCCGCGCGTGGCCTTGCTGTTCCGGGAAGCATTGCCGTTCCGCGAAGCGCCGCTGGTCCGCGAAGCGCCGCTGGTCCGGGATGTGGTGCCGTTCCGGGATCCACCTGTCGCATGGCCTGAAGTATGCTTGCCGTTTCCGTTGCCATTCTTCTTGGCAGTCCAACGTCCGTTTGCAGTGGAGTGCGAGCCATTCTGTGGACGCGCCTTGCGATCATCGGAGGCTCTGTGAGCGCCGTGTCCGCTCGAAGCGGCCGCCGAACGGTTCGGTCTGGATGGTTTGCGGTCGTGGCCGTTTGTAGACGCGCGATGGAGCTCCCTTGCCCCATTCAAAGGATGACGGGCTGGGGTGCGCGGGATGTGCTGTTCAGCGGGAACGGGTCCCTGGGACTGAACTGGTGTCGGCGCAGCAATGGGCCGCGCCGCCGGCTGAGCAAAATTCGGCTGAATGGCAGGCCGTTGCGAATACACGGAAACTGCCGGCTTTGGCTTCTCATCATCGCGGTCAAACGAGTGCGTGAAGTACAAAGAGGCCGGCATCGTCGCGCTGGCATAAATAGTGGAAACCGGCTCGAACTCGGGCAGGGTTCCGGCGACGTAGAAGTGTGGCGCGTGCGCGAGCGAAATGGTATGTACCTGCCGCGTCGCAACCAGGCCACGGATGACTTCGCGTATCTTGCTGCGAGCGGTCAGGGGGGCCAGGAACAGTTCCACGTCTTCCATGCTGGCGGCGATGACAGCCTGCAGGTAAATGGAAGCAAGTACTGAAATTGCCGTTACCTGTGACGTCGAAGCACCCTCCGCGATGGCGCGCTGGAAACGCGTGCGAAGCAGCTGCCATTTGGCGGCCTGACCGCGGGCGGCGATGATGGGAATGATCCGCAACTGTTGCCAAAGCTCGGTGATGGCGCGAATGACGGCAGATTCAGAGACCTCGCGGCCCAGGGCCTGCTTGAGTTGCGAAACCGTGAGTTCTGCGCCTTCAAGCTGCTTATAGACATGGACGGCCAGTTGCGACACTTGCCGGGAACCGGTCAATTGGGGGCTGCGACGCCAGTCGCGGTCGCCGCGAAGGGCGTAAACGTAGGGCAGAACCCATGCCGCTACAACGAAGTCGGGCTGCTCGCCGGGCTGACCCAGAAGGTTGAGCCTGACCGCAACTCCTTCATTTTCAAGTCGGACGAGCAGTTCTTCGGCTAGAGCTATGGTCTTCTGATCCGGGGTTGATTCCGGCCGCCCGGCTACGGCTTCTACGAATGAGGGCGCTACGGAAGAGGAAAACTGCCTTTTTGGCAGAAACAGACAAAGTCCGGTCTCTTCGATCCACGTGCGGGCTTCGTCCAGCGAAAGCGTTCCAGGGCCGTTCTGGCGCATCCTCTCGGAACGCGCTTGTACTAATTGCTCCGATGTCAAAGAAAAACCTCACTTCCGGGCTTGGCGTTGTGGCACTGGGGAGGTAGATCGTGCCTTTGCGCCTGGCAATTCTCCACCTTGGCGGAGGACTGCCACCCAAGTTTTATCTTAAATGCGATTTAAATTCGATGGAAGGCCCGCTGAATGTCCTTCCAGGAGTACAGCAGAGCTATCGGACGACCGTGGGGGCAACTCGTTGGATGCTCGGTCTTTGCAAGCTCCAACAATAGCCACTCCATTCGCTTTGGGTCAAGAGGGGTATTGATTTTTATAGCGGAATGACAGGCGATCGAGGCGGCGATTCGTGTACGGAGCGATGTAAGATCCTCATTCAGCGAGGCTTCCGAGGGGGCCTCGCCGGACTGATCGATGACTTCTTGCAGCATCCGTTCCAGGGACGCACCTTCAAGGCCCACTGGGGCGGCTTTGACGGCGAGGGTATGAGGACCGAAGGGCTCCACCTCGAATCCGTTGCGTTCCAGCTCGCCGGCGATCTGGGCAAAAATAACCATTTGCCATGGCTGGAGCTCGACGAGCAGTGGCATCAGGAGGCGCTGGCGTTGAATCTGCTCGACTTGACGCTCGCGCAGAATTTTCTCAAAGAGCACCCGCTCATGCGCAACGTGCTGATCGATGATCCAGAGGCCCTCGTCTCCAGCGGCGAGGATGAAGGACTCACGGAGCTGGCCAAGGGCCCGAAGCGAGCGGAGGCGGTTGAGGTTGGCGGCGGCCTGTTCGGCTTCGACCAGGGCGGCGCCTTCCTGGGCAGCGTTGCTGGCCGGAGCGAGATCGTTGTCGGGTGAGCAGCTTCCCGGGGCGGAACCAGCGGGAGGATTGTTGAGTGGATCCAGCAAAGCCACGGCGGCTTGTCGCAGCGCCTGCTGCTCCAGCTGCGCTGCGATTTCGCTTTCTCCGAATGGGAGCTTGCCGGGAATAGGGGACACCGGGCGCGGGGTCAGGTTGAAGGGCTCCGGGTTGGTTGCGGGTTCGAGTTCATCTGCGGAGACTTCGTCCGGTGAGCCGGGCAGGCGGGAACCAGGCACGGGAATCAGCGACGGCGATGCCGCTGGTGAGGATTCGAGGGCGGCCCTGAAACCTGCTACCGGACGTGCGGCGATCAGCGCGTTGCGGATGCTGTCGCGCACGAAGTCGTGCACCCGGGATTGCTGGCGGAAGCGGACCTCGGTTTTGGCCGGATGGACGTTGACGTCGACTTCCTCGGGCGGCATTTCGAGAAACAGTAGGACGACCGGTGAGCTGGTTGGCGGAATGATGTTGCGATAAGCCTCGGCGATGGCATGAAGAAGCAGGCGATCGCGAATGAGTCGCTTGTTAACGAAAATGTAGATGGAGTTGCGGTTGAGCTTCTGCAACTCTGGTTTGGAGTAGAAACCGGAGAGGCGCATTGTGCCGGGCACGCGTGGAGGCTCGTCGGGATCGCGCTTCCATGGCGGCGGTTCGGGCAGGCCTGCGTGGTCAAGACGCGTCTCGGCGGCGACCGGAAGAAGCTGCGACAGGGTGTCTTTGCCGAAGACCTGGTAGATGCGCTCGGCGGGTCGGCCGACGGGTGGAGCTGAGACCAGGGTATGCGACCCGGAGATCAGCTCGAAGTGCTTTTCAGGATGCGCGAGTGCGTAATGCGTGACCAGCGCAGTGACATGCGAGAGCTCAGTGGATTCGGCACGCAGGAATTTGCGGCGCGCCGGAGTGTTGAAGAAGAGATCAGAGACGGAGATGGTGGTACCGCGGGGAAGCGCCGCGTCTTCGACGTGGAGAATTTTGCCGCCGGCGATTTCGAGATGGGTTCCCGATTCTTCTTCGCCGGTAGCGGTATCGAGGGAAACGCGAGCGACGGAGGCGATGGAGGGCAGGGCCTCTCCCCGGAAGCCGAGAGTGGCGATGGAGAGGAGTTCGTCGGCAGTGCGGATCTTTGACGTGGCATGACGTTCGAAGGCCAGCAGGGTATCGTCGCGGTTCATGCCCTGACCGTCGTCGGAGATGCGGATCAGTTTGCGCCCGCCGGCTTCGACTTCGACACGGATGCGATGGGCACCGGCATCGAGTGAATTTTCGAGCAGTTCCTTGACCACCGAAGCAGGACGATCGACCACCTCGCCGGCAGCAATCTGGTTTGCCACCTGGTCAGAAAGAACCCGAATGCGCCCCATGGGAAGAGGGTAGCAGGAAGGCAGGGGATAGAGAGTGGGGATCAGGGTGCAGGGAAATCGCAAGAGAAAGAAAGAGGCCGGCAGTTGCGGAGGGTTATGCTGGCTGCCGGCCTTGGAGTTGGTTCGTTAACGACTGGCTAAGGGGCGGGTTTCCTTTTGCATCTGCTCGATGCATCGAAGAACGCGGTCGCCGTCAGAGCCCTTTACGGGCGCGAGATTGCAGATGGCGAGGCAGAAATTTGCGAGCACGAATTTCGGGGAGTGACCCCAGAAAAGCAGGATCAACGCCACGTTGGTCAGTGGTCCGGCGAGGGAGATGAGCAGGTTTTTCATCGGCGAACCAGCTTCGCGCACGATGTACATGCCCTTCATGCACAGCCCGACGCTCTTCACCTTGATTCCAACCATGAGCGAGGTCGCGACATGGCCGAATTCATGGAGAACCATTGCGGATAGGCCTATGAACAAAGTTCCAGCCAGGGAGACGAGCCAATGAGCGAGAAGGTATTGCATATATAAAGGGCCCCTTCACTCACATCAGATGTTCGGCTGCGACCT
Source organism: Occallatibacter sp. (assembly GCA_036495975.1). Classification (GTDB taxonomy): domain Bacteria; phylum Acidobacteriota; class Terriglobia; order Terriglobales; family Acidobacteriaceae; genus Telmatobacter. The sequence goes on from DASXLY010000041.1 coordinate 58,723, forward strand.
GGAGATGTGTAACACAACGGTAATCAGCCACAGTGTTACCGGCGATCAAAAGAATGAATCAGCCTCGCAGAGGCTAGGGAGCTCGCAGAGGCTAGGGAGGAAGCTGATGGTTGGATTTGCTCGCACAGCCCGGGCGGGTGCTGCCGGGTTCGGAAACTTTCTTGTTCAGGTTCCAGCATTGATGACCCCGAGGTTCAGGGAAGGCTGTGGCAAGCGAATGCGGAAACGGCAGCAGTAGTGAAGAAGCATGGGATGTGAATTGACGGAATAGGGTCTGGAAAGAAAAACGCCGCACAAGGCGGCGTTTGATTCTGCGATATGGGTGACTAGATTCCGACGCCGAACTCTGTGGACTGCTGGTTGCCCGCGTTCGAGTAGAAATCGTAGGGCGTACGCTTGTTGAACTTATAACGCTGGCGAAGTTCGCGACCGAAGTAAAGCCCGAGGGCGGCGACCGCCATGCCGACAGAGAACCACCCGATAACCCGCAAGGTTTTGCTCTCGTCTTGCTCGTCGAGAAGTTCGAGGCTAGTGGAATTTGCAGCCATGAATGCCTAGTTCCCCTTCATTAATGATAGCCCAACTACGATTTGACGCATTCCACGTTGGAGAGGTCACAGTACAACTTTGGTTGGATGCGTTCCGTTTTGATAATTATGACCAATTCGGTCCAGTGCTCATTGTGCCTGAACAATTTGAGCAAGCCATGAATCCCGTGTTGCCGCAGGAAGAAAACTAGCTCGGAAAGAGTTCGCTGCAAGATTTCGCAGTTCATCGTGCGAAAATCCCTGTTCGGTGTGAGCGAGCAGGTATTCATTGGCGAGATCAGATCCGAAGAAGGCGGGATCGTCGGAGTTGAGGGTGACGAGCAGGCCTTCTTCAAAGTACCGGCGCAGGGGATGGGCTGTGAACGAGGCACAGACGCCGGTGCGGACATTTGAGGTTGGATTCAGCTCGAGCCCGGTGCCGCGCACCTTCAGTTGCCGAATCAGCTCCGGATCCTGAATGGCGGAGACTACATGTCCCAGGCGCTCGGAGCCGATGGCGAGGGCCTCCCAGATGGCTTCCGGTCCAGTGGTTTCTCCCGCGTGGTTGGTCAGGTGCAAACCGGCTTCTTTGGCGCGCGCGTACATCGCACGAAATGGCTCTGAGCCGCACTGGCGCTCGTCGCCACCGAGGCCAATGCCAATGATGGAAGGGTATTCAGCATGCATCTCAGCGGCCTTGGCGAAGACGTGTTCGGCCTCCGGGAGGGTGAAGTGGCGCACGGCATCGAAGATCCAGTAAACCGATAGGCCGAGTTCACGTTCGGCACGGGTTCGCGCTCGCTCAAGCCCGGCGAAGATAGGTTCGAAGCACTCTGGGTCGTGATTGCGCCACATATAGATGACGCCCACCGAAATGAATACTTCGGCGTGGACGACGCCTTGCTCGGCGAGATGCTGCATCATGCGCCAGGCGGCGAGTTCATAGTCTTCGGCGTGGATGAGCTGGCGGGTAACGGCGCGGAAAGCATTGATGAACTCCGTGAAGTCGGTGAAGCGGTAGAGGGCTTCGGCTCCAGGAAGTGTAATAGGGCAGGCGTCGTGCCGTTGGCTCAGTTCGACGAGCGTGGCTGGAGCGATGGTGCCTTCAAGATGCAGGTGCAGTTCAGCCTTGGGGAGCCGGCGAATGAACGCCTGAATATCGTCCATGGTTCGAGTTTAGCGGGTGAGGCGGTGAGCGCTTCCTCTTGAAGGAACCGGTCAGGCCGCGAGGAATAGACTTAGGGCGATTCGATTCGCATAGGGCGATTGAAAGCCTGAAGAAAGGCCGCAAATGAAAGCAACGCGCAGGGAATTTATCCAGGATCTGATAGGCGGCACCGTGGGAGTGGCGGTTGCAGACAGACTCGGTGCGGAATCGATCTGGCAGAAAAGCAGCAGTGATCCTGGAGCCAGTTTTGGCTCAGGTCGGTTCGGTACCTGGATCGAGGATGAATTCGGATTACCGGCCTATCGCTACACGATGAACCAGGTGACGGATCCGCACGCGACAACTGACGTGCTGCCGGGAGTTCTGGGGAAGACCGAGCATATCCACCAGGTGGGCAATGACCGCATCACGGCGATTGCGTCGAATTACGGACATGTGCGGGTGCGGCAGGATGAGGGCTCTCCAGAATTCCTGAATGACGTGGATCCCGAGACGAAACAGTTCGGCGGCGGATTTGGCTATCTGATCGATGGCGATGAGGTGCTGAGCACGTACTACGACGGCGGCAACCGGGAGTTTGAGCGGATCTTCGGGATCGGGTACTACCGCAAGCGGGTGGAAGGCCAAAGCTGCTCCATCGACCAGGTGATCTGCGCGCCGTTCGGCGATGATCCGGTGCTGGTGTCGCAAGCGACGGTGACGAATCACGACAATGCTGCAAGGACGGTGCGGTGGGTGGAGTACTGGGGGTGCCAGCCATATCAATTTTCGTATCGGGCTGCGCTTGAGGGTGGCATCAGTGCCAAGGCCACCACGGAGTTGAGACGCGATCTGGGGCGTCGATTCAGTCACCAGGTTGTGCGGGCGGCGAATGGCAGGGGGCTGCTGGAGACGAAGCACTTCAACGGGCGGTCCCCGGACGAGGAAGCGAAATGGAAGGGTGTGAAGGCGTATTTGCATCCGGGCGCGAATCCGTTTCTTGCGCCGGTTGCGGATTTGCGGCCGGGCACGGAGTTTGAGAGTACCGATCTGCCGCGGACGTTTCTTGTCTCGCTCGATGGGGAGCCAAGCGGAGTCACCTCGGGTGCGGGAGCGTTCTTCGGCGACGGCGGAGCTGCGAGTCCGGGTGGAGTGAAGCAAAGCCTGGACAAGAGAATTTCCGATGGCGGGGCACACACGGGACTGCTGATCGAGCGGACGCTGCATCTGGCGCCGAAGCAAACGCAGACGGTGAGCTTTCTCTATGGCTATCTGCCGCAGGGATTCACGATGGGGGCGCTGGTTGCGAAGTACGAGGCGAACGTGGGTTCGTTGCTGCGGCGATCGAGTGAGGAGTGGAAACGACACGGCATGCGTTTCGATGTGCCAGCAGAGCCATGGATCAAACGCGAGAGCACGTGGAACCACTACTACGTGCGTAGCAGCCAGACTTTTGATGACTATTTCGGCGAGCACATTCTCAATCAGAACGGGTACTACCAGTACACGATGGGGTTTCAGGGAGCGGCGCGAGATCCGCTGCAGCACAGCATGCCGTTTCTGTTCAGCGATCCCGAGATTGTGAAGAGCGTGATGCGCTACACGTTGAAAGAAGTGCGCGACGACGGGTCGCTTCCTTACGGGATCGTGGGACACGGCGTGGTGGCTCCGATGGCTTCGGACAACGCGAGCGATCTGCCCATGTGGCTGCTGTGGACGGCGAGTGAATATGTGCTGGCGACGCGGGACATGGCGTTTCTGGAGGAGAAGATTCCGACGCTGTTTTCGGCGATTCCGGGTCAAACCGAGTCGGTCCGAAGCTTGCTTGAGCGCTGTTATCGGCACCAGGTGAATGATGTCGGCGTAGGCGAACACGGCGTGATGCGCATGCGCGTGGATGATTGGAACGACGGGCTGATCTATACGTGGGGAATCCCGGCGTTCAAGGAGTGCGTGGAAAAAAGCGAGAGCGTGCTGAACTCGGCTATGGCGGGGTGGCTGTTCGACTACTACTCGCACATGCTGGACTATGCAGGCGGCGAAGCGTCGTTTGCGAAAGAGGTGCGGCGGAAGGCGGAGCAGCATCGCGAGGCGACTAAGGCGCAGTGGAACGGAAAGTGGTTCAAGCGCGCGTGGCTGGCCGAGAAGCTGGGCTGGCTGGGAGACAGCACGTTGTGGATTGAACCGCAGCCGTGGGCGATCCTTTCCGGTGCGACGACCGAGGAGCAGACGCGGGAGCTAGTACGAGCGATCGATCAAAAGCTGCGGCGCGGGCCGCTGGGGGCTGCGCAGATGGCGGACGGGCCGGAGCTGTATTCGACGCGCCAGGCCGATCTGGGGACGCTGGAGGCGGGAGCGATCTGGCCATCTCTGAATCAGACGCTGGTGTGGGCGCTGATGAGTGTCGATCCGGCGATGGCGTGGGAGGAGTGGAAGCGAAATTCGCTCGCCCATCATGCCGAGGCGTATCCGGACCTGTGGTACGGGGTGTGGAGCGGGAATGACTCGTGGAATTCGCCGTTGAGTAAACATCCAGGTGCAGCGGCGAGTGAAGTGTTCTTTCATGGGATCGATTTCCCGGTGCTGAACGTGCACGCGCATGCGTGTTCGCTGTACTCGGCGAGCAAGCTGCTGGGCATGGAGTTTACGGGCGCGGGGATGAAGCTGAACCTTGCGCTTCCGGTGAATGAATACCGGTTCGATTCGCCGCTCGTTGGGGTGGTCAGGACAGGGCGGCGGTTCGAAGGATGGTACGCGCCTTCACGCGCCGGTGAGTGGACGATCGAAGTGCGGCTGCCCGCGGACGTAGCGAAATCGGCCTCGCAGGTCGAGGTGAATGGGAAGCGGTCGCGGAAGGAACGGCGGGAGGATGGCGTGATCGTGGTGAGCGGGTTAAGCGCGCAGGGCAGACCGTTGCGGTGGATAGTCGAAGCATGAAGTCACGGATTGCGGTCGACCAGCGGGCGCGCGAAGGCCGTAGCACTCCCAGGTCTCAGAAGCGAGACATGGCGCGCGCGGCGTCGAGGATTGCCCACTGGCCTAGTGCGGCGAATTCTTCTTCAGCCATTTCCGCGTGGCCGCAAGATCGTCTGCAGACAGAGACGGCGCGGCGCGCTTCAGCATGTCGACATACCAGTCGATCTCCTCGGGCAAAGCCGGGTAGCCGATATTGCTGTTTGTTTCGCCGTTCCTGTAGGAGTTGACGATGGGGTTGCCGTCTTCGTCGGTTATGACGAGGAATGGGAAGCCCGGCTCCTCGGCGCCGCCGAGGGCCGTGCGCAGCCTGACGCCGCCGGGGGTATCGGCATGTTTGGGGTCGCCAGGCCGCTCGCCTACATCGATACGCTCGACCAGGAGTGCCTTTTCGGTGATCAACTTCATCTGCGGGTCTTCAAGGAAGCGCTCATAGAGCTTGCAGGGGCCACACCAAGAGGCGGAGAAGACCATGAGCACATGCTTGTGCTGTTGTCGGGCCTCGGCCTTGACCTGGGCAAACAGGTCGTCTGCCGTGACTGGGGGTGCCGCAAAGGTAGGTGTTGCGAGTATGGTGGCGAGAACCAGGGATGCAACCAGAGAAAGCCTCTTGAGCCGGGCCAATGGGTGGCCTCCTGAGCGATGAGGTGAATGCGATGGCGTTAGTCTACCGCACGGGGGCGAATTCGGAGGAGTCGCGCCCTCATTTGTCCTGAGCGACGGCGTGCCGAACGCTGATCGACATCAGATGTCGCGGGACCCCGTTTTCGTTTGGCGCGCGTGCGAGAAACTGCACGGAATCCGGATCATTCTCGAGATATGCCTTTAGAAACTTGGAGGTATAGAGGGCCACCCAGTTATAGCTCAGCTCTCCATCTTCCAGGGAGTAGTCTGCAGGGGAGAACTTCAGCGCCTCGTTCCTGAATCGTTCACTCCGCTGATAAAAGGAACTGAACTGTAAATGTGACATTGCCAGCATATGAATGTGGATCAGATCGCCATGGGTCCATTCATTCAGAACATTCGGCGCGCAATCGCAATGGCCCTTGTCTTTCCGCATCGCGTCCCAGGTTTCAAGCGGTTCTTCGGCTCTACTAAACACGAGCAACGGCATTGTCATTTGTTCAGGATGCACATCTCCAGAACTCCGCACGGTTCCGGGAGAATATCGGAAGGAGCCGTCGAGAGAGATGAGCGCTTTAATTCGCCGATCGCGGCTCGCGGCGAACAATGCTCCCATAGCTCCCCAGCTATAGCCCACAGCCGCGCTTCGCGAAGGATCAGAGTTGGGCAGAGTCTTCGCGAAGTCAAGCAGATAGGAAATGTCCTTTGCCTGGGTATCTGCACCCGTCAAGTCGATTGTCATTGCGAGAGAATCTGTTCCGATGCTCGAGCTCGCGAGTACGATGAATCCTTCGGTTGCGAGATACTCGCACAGTTCAATATTTTCGATGGCGGGCGCATTCAAGCTTGGCGCATAGATGACAACCGGAAAGCGGCCTGTTTGCGCTTCGGCGTCGCGGACTGCCCAGGTGTGAGACGCCGAGGTCCCGCGCATGTACGATTCGATAAACCCCCATCGCTCGGCAGGTCCAGTCGGCGGCCCGAAGCTGGTCTTCATCAGGCTTTCATACTGTCCCAGACTCATCGTATGGTTCTTTGATTTTTCAGCTGGGTACCACGCAAATATCTGCAAAAGGCGAGGACTTCTCTCGGCGGTGCCATTTTGCGATGAGATATGCGGACGACTGCTGGCGCCGGGCAGACCCGACGGCTCAACTACTCTGATACCGACCGCGTACGGACCTGGATTCTCTGAAAAGCGGAACTGGAATCCGGGCGCACTTTGAGCCTTTGCAAAAGGACTTTGAGCCTTTGCAAAAGGAAAAGACCCGAGGATGAGGATTGAAAGAAGTATCTGCACTGGTTTGCTGTCTCGGGTCAAGGGCGTCGGTTGTGGAAGAGCCCGTCTACCGCACGGGGGCGAATTCGGACCGGTGACGGCTATAGAAGAAGTAGATCAGCAGGCCGGTGAGTAGCCAGATGAAGAACGCCGTCCACGTGAGCACCTCAAGGCCCATCATCAGCACGATGCAGAAGATGATGCTGAGCACCGGGAAGACCGGGCCGAGCGGGGCGCGGAAGGCGCGGTGGCGCTCGGGTTCACGGTAGCGCAGAATCATGACCGCGATGGAGACCAGCACAAAGGCGAAGAGCGTGCCGATATTGGAGAGGTTGGAGACTGTTCCGATGTCGAGCAGGCCCGCCGGGACGCCGACCACGAATCCGGCGACCCAGGTGGCCACGGCGGGGGTGCGGAAGCGCGGGTGAATCTTGCCGAAAACCTTGGGGAGCAGTCCATCGCGCGACATGGCGAACCAGACGCGGGCCTGGCCTAATTGGAACACGAGAATCGACGAGATCATGCCCAGCATGGCGCCGATCAGTACGATGAGTTCGACCCAGTGCAAACCGCTGCCGCCGGGTTGAGTGGAGAGCCGGCGAAGGGCATTCACGACCGGGGCGGCATCGCCCATGATGGATTGCCATGGAACGATTCCACTGAGAACGATGGCGACTCCGCCATAGAGCAGGGTGCAGGCGACGAGTGTAGCGAGGATGCCGAAGGGTAGGTCGCGCTGCGGCTTGTTGCATTCCTCAGCGGCGGTGGAGACGGAATCGAACCCGATATAGGTGAAGAAGATGATGGAGCCGCCAGAGAGCATTCCGGTCCAGCCGTTGGGCATGAAGGGATGCCAGTAGGTGGGCTTGATGAAGCTGGCCGCAGCGAAGATGAAGGCGAGGATGGCGACGATCTTGACCATCACCAGGATGTTGTTGGTACGGGCGGACTCGCGAATGCCGCGGACCAGGATGACGGTGAGGACCATCACGACGAGGAATGCCGGGATGTTGAAGCCGAAATGCCAGCCGGACTTGTAAAGGTCGTTGCCGGCGAGGTCCTGCAGGCCTGTGGGGAGGTAGGCGGGCGAGATCCACTGGAGCGGAGGGCGGAAGCCAAACCACTCAATGAGCGCTTCAATGTGGGCAGCGAAGCCGACGCTGACGCTCATGTTGGAGAAGGCGTATTCGAGGATCAGGTCCCAGCCGATGATCCAGGCGACCAGTTCGCCCAACGTGGCGTAGGTGTAGGTGTAGGCGGAGCCGGCGATGGGGATCATCGAGGCCAGCTCGGCATAGCAGAGCCCCGTGAAAACGCATACGACGGCCACCAGCATGAGTGAAAGGGCGAGCGCGGGTCCTGCCCCGGGGCGGCCAGCCATCGCAGTGTGGGTCAGCAGGTAGTGGATCAGCGGGGTGTTGCTGATCTCGGGGGTGTCGAACTTCTGACCCGCCATGGCGGTGCCGATAACGGTGAAGATGCCGGATCCGATGACGGCGCCGATGCCGAGCGCGGTCAGCGACCAGGGGCCCAGAGACTTCTTCAGCGCGTTTTCTGGTTCCTCCGACTCGCGGATGAGCTTGTCGATGGACTTGCGGGCAAGCAGTTGGCCCACGAGGGTTCTTCGGCTGGCGCTGTCACTGGATCTTTCTGGCATGGGGTGATGGGGCCTTTGACGAAGTGTACACGGAGAAGATGCAAGTGATGCAGAGCTCTCAGCCTCCAGCTTTAAGCTTCTTCGTGCGTGGACGAAAGCTGAAGACTGAAGGCTGAGAGCTGTCTTTTGCTGACGGCTGCTGCTGTTTTAGCGCTTCGATTGGCCGCGAACCATTTTCTTGATCTTCTTCTTGTTTGAGCCGCGCGGGGTGGTACGTTTTGCTTTGGGTGCGGCCTTCTTGCGGGCGGTCCGCTTCAGCTTCTTCCGTTCTGCCTTGTCTTCAGTCTTCTTGGTGTTTGCCACTCTGGAAATCCTCTTTCTATCGATCGGTTTGCGAGATGACGCGCGAGTTCAATGGTAACAAGAATCGAGAGGCGAAAGAAAGTTGGAGTATGGGTGTCAAAACGGCTAAAGACGGTGCCTGACCAGAGGGGTTGTGAACCGGATTGAAATACCGCGATGCCCGGTGGCGACATATCGATGGATTTAGCGAGAGCAGTGGCTTAAGGTGCAGGATATGAAGGACCAGGGGTGGCATCGCAGGTGAGCGTCGGAATCGGGAGTAGCCATAATCGATTCCAGAGCAACAGGCAACTTTCTCTTAACGTCTTTCTTCCTTTGTTTTGCGGATGTTTCGTGAGAAAGGGAACGGGCGGTCAACCGAAATCATCAAGTCGTCACAGATACATGGATTGGCAGGGGACAGAAAGTTAGGCTCCGTTTCATGCGAGACATTCTGAATATTCGAACGAAATTCTTAATTCTCCCGATCCTGGGATTGGCGCTTGTTGGCATTTCCGCGTGGTGCGAGAATCTGCCGACATTTCGTGGAAATCTTCAGCACTCGGGTATCTATGACGCCGCGGGGGTTCCCGCACTAACCGGTGTCAAATGGAGTTTCCACGGTACTGGACAGTTCATCTCGTCCCCGACTGTCGACGGATCGATGATTTTTATCGGCAGTACAGCGGGCCTCCTCTATGCCGTTGATCGCGAGAGCGGGGCCGAGAAGTGGAAATTCAGCGCAAAGAGCCGCATTGCCTCCACTCCCGCGGTTGCAGATGGGGTAGTCTACTTCGGCGCCTTCGACGGGAATTTTTATGCGGTGGACGAGGGTACCGGCGAGCTGCGATGGAAATTCGCCACCGGGGGCGAGCGCCGGTATGCGGGCGCACACCTGCATGGCTCCCAACCCGCCAAGGAAATCATGCCTGACCCGTTTGATTGCTATCTCTCCTCGCCCGTGGTCTCGAACGGCTCAGTGTACTTTGGCAGCGGTGATGGGAACGTGTATGCGTTGGATGCGGCCACGGGCGTCGTGAAGTGGAAGTTCAAGACGGGTGATGTAGTGCATGCCTCTCCGGCGATTTCGGACGGCAAAGTTTACATCGGCAGTTGGGATAGTTACTTCTACGCGCTCGATGCGGCGAGCGGCAAAGAGGTCTGGCGCTTCAAGACAGGGGAAGATCCCGACATGCACAACCAGGTCGGAATTCAGTCTTCGGCCGCGGTGGTTGACGGGATCGTGTATTTCGGTTGCAGGGACGCGCATCTGTACGCGCTGGATGCCAAGACTGGCGAGAAGAAGTGGGCGTTCGGAACCAAGGGCTCCTGGGTGATCGCTTCGCCGGCGGTGCGAAATGGAAAGGTATATTTCGCGACTTCCGATTCAGGGCTGGTGTATGGGCTCGATGCAAAGACCGGGGAGGTTGTCTTTTCGCTCAATCTTCAGCGCTGGCCCTCCTTTTCTTCACCTGCGATTGCCGGAGACATGCTGTACGAGGGCTCGAATTCAGGCCAATTGAATGCGGTGGACCTTGTGAACCAGAAGGTGGCGTGGACCTTCGCGACCGAGGCTGCGAAAAAGAACGGGCCCGCCTATACCAAGGCGGATGGCTCGCCAAATTATGCGGCGGCTTTCGACTCTGACTTTTACGATGACCTGATGGCCGGGTATTCCCGAATGATGATGGTGGGCCCCATTCTTTCGTCGCCGGTGGTGGTGGACAACGTGGTTTATTTTGGCGGGACTGACGGCAACCTCTATGCGTTGATGTGAGCAGAATGAGGCTGAACCGGTTGGGTGATAGCAGCGGAGAGTGGATGAGACACACTGCTCGCCGCGGAATCGGAAAAGGGACAGAGATGAACACGACGGACTCTACCGTAAGTCCCGAGCCGAACGCGTTGAATCGCGGGCTAATGATGGGATGTGCTCTGATCCTGTTGTTTGTGCTGGGAGTGTGCCTGTTGATTGAACCTTTGAAGGCGTGCGGCACCGAAAAGGTAGATAATGTGGTCGCCGCAGGCGACTACCACCCGGTGGCTGGGCTTGGCAGACAGCTAGTGATTGACAGGACGAGCAGTGAGCACAGTGAAGATACAACCCCGCCACGATGCGGCCTTCGAGGAAAAGTTCTCTTTAACTGAGCAAATCGCGTGAACGCAAAGAGAACACAACTCGGTGCATGGACGGGCGAAGAGATGGCCGCTCCACAGAGAGTAGCTGCCGGCTTTCGCCGCTGGTGGGTTCTGGTGTTGGCCGGCGCGCTGGTGAGCACAGCCGCGGGAACGCTGTTCGCCCTTCCGACGTTGGGTACCGAACAGTGGCACAACGAGATGCGCGTGTACCTTGCGCAGTTCTGGTGCTGGGCGCTATTGACCCCGGCGATCCTTCTGCTGGATCGGCGCTTGCCGTTCTCCGGGCGCGAGCTAGGCAGACGGCTGGCCGCGCATATTCTGGCCAGCGTTCTTTTCACCGAGGTCTATTTCTATCTTTTCACCGTAGTGCGGGTAGGGATGGGGGTCGCGACGCGGAGTTCGCTTCGCATATCGCAACTATTCAGCGCTTCGGTGGTCGGATGGCAGATCTGGTGTTGGCTCATTTACTGGGTCATCCTGGGCGGGCTGCAGGCCTACCAGTACTACGAGCGCTATATGAACAGCGAGTTGCGGCTGGAGCGGCTGGAACACAGCTTCAGCGAGGCGCGACTGAATGCGTTGCGTATGCAACTCGATCCGCACTTTCTGTTTAATGCGCTTAACACCATCTCCTCTCATGTCGAGCGCGATCCAAAGCTGACGAGACGGATGATCGAGCACCTCGGCGATCTGCTGCGGATGTCGCTGGAGTCGAAGGACAGGCAGGAGGTGCCGCTGGCGGAAGAGCTGGCGTTCCTGGAGCACTATCTCGAAATTCAGAAGATCCGCTTCGGAGACCAGTTGCGGGTGGTGATGGATGTGGCGCCCGAGGTGAAGTACGCGGCGGTTCCGTCAATGTTCATCCAGCCGCTGGTGGAGAATGCGATCCGGCACGGAATCTCGCGCCGGGCGTCGGGCGGAACAATCGTGGTGCGAGCCAAGCCGCTGGGCGATCGGCTGGAGATCCGCGTCCTCGATGACGGTGTGGGATTACCCCTGGGATGGACGCTGGAGGAGTCGGAAGGCCTTGGCCTTTCGATCACGCGGCAGCGGATTGCCGGGCTTCATCCCAACAGCACAAGCCGGTTTGTGGTGAGAAATCGCACGGAGGGCGGAACGGAAGTCGATGTATCGCTGCCCTTGCGCCTGGTGGGAGACGAGCAAAATGAACGCGCGTACGCTTGAGCCGATTCGAGTGCTGGTTGCGGATGACGAACTTCCGGCGCGGCAAAGGCTGATGGATTTGTTGCGCCGCGACGAGCAGATCGCGTCGGTGAGTGAAGCTGGGGATGGGCAAACCGCTGTGGAGATGATCCAGAAGGAAGACCCGGACCTGCTCTTTCTCGATGTGCAGATGCCGGAACTGGATGGGCTCGGCGTCATCGATGTGGTCGGGGCTGCGCAAATGCCGCTGACCGTGTTTGTGACGGCATATGATCAGCACGCGATTCGGGCTTTCGAAGCCAACGCACTTGACTATCTCTTGAAGCCGTTCAGCGACGAGCGCTTCGAGGCGACCATGTGCCGCGCGAAGGCCCGGCTGGATGAACGCAGCATGCGCGAATTCGGGCAGCGCGTGATGAAGATGGTGAGTGCGGCTCCGCAGTCGCCGGAAAGGAGGCTCGACCGGCTGGTGGTGAAGTCAGGCGGGACCACTCGCTTTATTCGCGCGATCGACATTGACTGGATTGAGGCCGCAGGGGTCTACGTCACGCTGCACGTGGGCGGCAAGGAGCTGCTGTATCGTGCGGCTCTGAACGATTTGGCGGAGAGACTAGATCCACGGCGTTTTGTGCGCGTGCATCGGTCGGCGCTGGTCAATATCGAGAGCATCCTGCAACTCGAGCCGATTTCGCACGGCGAGTTCGAAGCTGTGCTCAAGAACGGATCGAGGACGCGGGTAAGCCGGACCTATCGATCCCAACTGGAGAAGCGGCTGGGGCAGCCACTCTGAAAAACGCACAAACCGAAAGGGACGGCTGATTGGCCGTCCCTTTGTGATTTCCGAAACCTTAGCTTCGCTTAGAGAACCTGCACGTTCTCAGCCTGCCAACCCTTGGGTCCCTTGACCACGTTGAATTGAACCGGCTGGCCTTCCTTCAGCGAACGGAAGCCCTGCGACTGAATGGCGGTGTGATGTACGAATACGTCCTCGCCGTTCTGGCGGGTGATGAATCCAAAACCTTTTGCGTCATTAAACCACTTCACTGTGCCTTGTTCCATTTGGACTGGATGCTCCTTGAAACTGATTTACCGCTCAATTACTGAAGTGCTGCGTGTGGAGCGGTAACTCGGAACAGGCAAGTACTTCTGAATCGAATTCGGGAATGCAATGAGTGTAGCATGGGTTCGGAGAAAGCCGTGCCGCACCAGAGTAACCGCATCCTCGTCATCAACCCCGGGTCGACCTCGACCAAGTTTGGCGTATTTACGCGGCAAAGTCCGGAGTGGGTGAGCTCGGTGCACCACGGCGATGAGGAGCTGGAAAGGTTTCGCGGCCGCTCAATGCTGGCCCGCACCGGTTATCGAGCGGCGCTGATCGAGAAGGCGCTGGTGAGCGCAGGCTTCGACCCAAAGCAATTTGCTGCTGTCGGAGGGCGCGGGGGATTTCTGCCGCCCATCGAGTGCGGCACCTATCTTGTGGATGACGCGATTCTCGAAGAGCTGCGCATGGCGCGTCGCGGGGAACATGCAAGCAACCTGGGAGCCGTGATCGCGCTGCGATTTGCGCAAGCCGCGGGAGTGAATGCGTACGTCGTCGACCCGGTGACCGTGGATGAGTGGCAGGATTGTGCGCGGCTGTCGGGATCGCCGTTGAGTCCGCGATGGTGCGTGGGGCATGCGCTGAATATCAAGGCCGTGGCCAGGCGATTTGCGCGCGAATCTGGGAGGCACTACGCGGAGCTACGTTTGATTGTCGTGCACCTGGGCAGCGGCATCACCGTTTCAGCTCATCGCGACGGCAGAATGATCGACAACAACACCCCGGAAGAAGGACCATTCGGACCGGACAGAACCGGTTCGCTGCCGGTGCGCTCGCTGATCAAGCTTTGCCTGAGCGGGAACTATACCGAAAGGCAACTGGATCATATGGTTTTCGGCGAAGGTGGTCTGTTCGCGTACCTGGGCACACGCGATCTCGAGGAAGTGGAGAAACGCGTCGATGCCGGGGATGCGCACGCGGCGGAAGTCTATGACGCGATGATCTATCAGGTCGCGAAAGAGACGGGAGCGATGGCGGCGGTGTTGGCTGGAAAAGTTGACGCCATTCTGCTCACCGGAGGCATGGCACATTCCGAGCGGATGACAAGGCGGCTGCGCGATTACGTCGAATGGATTGCACCGGTCACCGTTTATCCCGGGGAAGACGAACTGCAGGCCCTGGCGGAAGGCGTGTTTCGCGTCCTGGATGGCGCGGAACCGGCCAAACGTTTGCGCAGCGAGGCAACGGTAGCAGCAACCGATAAGAAGAAGGCCCTGGTGATCGGCCTTGAGTGAGCCGCGCGAATCCTTTGTCTCCAAACCAAGGTCGGATATGGATTTACGTGACCTTGGTGACAGCGGCAAGGCATCCGGGAGACAAATGCGGGTTTGTAAGTGCCTCAGGGAAAGTTAAGATATCTGAAATCCTGGTGAGGAGAAGGCTTTGCGCGAGAATTGCCTGTCAGTCGTGGTTCCCGTGTTCAACGAGGAGAAGACCCTCGCCACGATTGTGCAAAAGCTCGTCGCGCTTCCCCGGCTTCTGGAGATCGTGGTGGTTGACGACTGTTCGACCGACAAGACACCCCAGATCCTTGAAAACCTGCGCTCGGAGCACCCGGAACTCATCGTCGCGCGGCATGAGAAGAACAAGGGGAAAACCGAAGCGCTCAAGACTGCGTTCCGCCTCACCCGCGGCGATGTGGTGATTGTGCAGGATGCGGACCTGGAGTATGACCCGGCGGAAATTCCGGAGGTGATTGCTCCTATCCTCGACGGCAAGGCTGATGTAGTTTTTGGTTCGCGCTTCTTGGTTAGGAAGGCAGCGCGCGCGGTCTACTTCTATCACTATCTCGGCAACAAGTTGCTGACCTTTCTTTCGAACCTGGCCACCAATATCAATCTGACCGACGTGGAGACGTGCTACAAGGCTTTCCGCGGCGATATCATCCGCAACCTTCGCATCAACTCCAGCGGATTCGGATTCGAGATCGAGGTTACGGCCAAGGTGGCCAAGCTGAGGTGCGCTATCTATGAAGTGCCGATCAGCTACTACGGCCGCACCTACGAGGAAGGCAAGAAGATCACGGCATGGGATGGCGTAGCCGCGGTTTATTACATTGTTCGCTACAACCTGCTGTGCAGCAAGGGGGCGAGCTTTGACCACATTCCTGAGCTGGTCGATATGCACAATCCCAGGCCCACCGCTCCGGGCGTCTGAAGTCACTGGTTCCGCTTTAATCGGACAACATTCGCAGGCTGATCCCAATTGGCAGGCCGATGAGGAACATGTGTGCGAGCAGTCCCTGAACCAGGCCGCGATACGTGTACGGCCCCATGGAGTGATAAGCGCTGAGCGGCAGTATGATCAGCTGCATTACCAGGAACAGCCCAATTCCGAAGAAGAGGCCGCAGACAAAGAAGTGGTCGCGCAGGAAGCCCAGTTTTCTGCTTGCCAGGCAATAGACAGCGGCGGCGGAAAACGCGATGAAGTAGTGGATCGAGAGGCCAAGAATGTACTGTCCGGCATTCATATGGCGTCCTGCCGCACCGACAAGGCCGCCGGCAATTCCAATGGGCATGTAACGGCCGAAGCTGATGTAAGCGGAGGTCATATCGAGCAGGCCTGCGATCGCGCCACCCACAAGGATTGGTGCCATGAGACTTGTCTTGCGAGCAGTGGTCGAAATCGGGACGGTGGCCATGGGGACCTCGAGGAAACGGGGCTACGTGCGTCGCGAGTCTCATCTTCAATGGCCGTGATCTGACAACGCAACGTCTTTGGAGCAAGACGGATGGCCGGACCTCCAAAGTGGTTCGGATGATTCGCAATGCGGACGAGGATGGGCGTGGTTCAGCCGCAGAAGCAAGAAATCGTCGTTCCTCGGTGATTCGGGTCTAGATTTTCTGCAGGTTGGCGAATTTTTCCATCAGCTTCTTGAGGCCGTGTTGCGGGAAGAGTACGGTCAGCTTGGCTTCATCGCCATCGCCATCGCGCATCACCACGGTGCCTTCGCCGTATTTGCTGTGGCGGACGCGCTGGCCTTTTTTGAGATTGGCCGCTCCGTTGGCTTCAGGGATATCCATCTGCGGGCGGGACCGACCGAAGGAGCCGGGTTTGACCATGCGGCCGCCGAAGAAGCGGGCGATGTTATCAATGGACCCGCTCTCCTGGCCTTTATCTTTTGGGCCGGTGCTCTGGCTGTAAGAGAAGCGCGATGAGTCCTGGTTTTCGTCTTCGTAGTTGTAGTGGCGGCTCTCGGAATCCCCGGAGTAGCCCTGACGACGGCCTGCGCCGTAGCCACGACCGTTGCCGTAGGCGGGAACAGCCCAGGCCGGGGAACGACCGCCGAGATTTTCGACGAGATGGCCGGGAACTTCTTCGAGGAATCGTGAGGGGATGCTCTGCTCCGGAGCGTCGTTACCGTATCGGCGGCGGTAGTGTGCGCGGGAGAGGATGAGCGTGTTCATGGCGCGCGTCATGCCGACGTAGCAAAGGCGACGCTCCTCTTCCAGTTCTTCGGGATTCATCAGCGTACGCGAGTGCGGAAACAGACCTTCTTCGAGGCCGGCAAGAAAGACCAGCGGAAATTCCAGGCCTTTCGCAGCGTGGAGCGTCATGAGCGTGACGCGCGCATTGGGGTCGAACTGGTCGGTATCGGAGGCCAATGCGGCGTGGTCGAGGAAGTCGGCGAGGGTTTCGCCTCGAACCTCGGCGTCATGCGCGGCGTTGGCGAGTTCCTTCAAGTTTTCAATTCGGCTGAAGGACTCGGGAGACGCTTCGGCTTCGAGTGCCTTGATGTAGCCGCTGCGGTCGATGATGAAGCGGATCAACTCAGGGAGGGTGGCGGGGTCGCCCGGTTTTCGGAAGGATTCGGACGTTCTTTCTGAGGTCGCAGGTTCATTGCCTGATGGGACATCCAACCGAGGTCTCTCCCGGGAGACCTGCGGCACCCGGTTCGTGGGGTTATTGAGATTCGAGACCTGGGGCATCCGGGTTTCTGCCTTAGCGTATTGCTTCGGCATCTTCAGGAATGGACGAACAGGTTTCTCGGCGAAGGGCGAGAAGTGGCTGGGATCGAGCAGGGGAATCTGGCTTTCATTCGATCCGAAGTTGAAATCGGATACGGCTTCGAGAGCTTCGGTGCCTTCCTGGTGTTGTTCTGCGGACGGTTCCGTTGCGCCGAAAGAGAAGTCGGTGTCGGCGTCTTCGGAGCCCACGTCGGTCGATAGCTTTCCGGCAAAATCCGGATCCATCATGGCCTGGGCGTCGAGGATAAGCTCGCGGAATGAGTCGAGCGCCATGGCTGCGCGGGTCAAAATTAGCTTCTGCTGAATCGCGGCTCTCATCGCATCCCAGGTGGACTGGCCAGTTTCGAGCGCGAGGCGTTCCAGCGTCTCCAATGTTGTTTTGCCGATGCCGCGGGCGGGCGTGTTGATGACGCGGTTCAGCGCCATCGAGTCGTGCGGATTGCGGACGAGGCGCAGATAGCCGAGCAGGTCCTTGATTTCGGCACGCTCGTAGAAGCTGAAGCCGCCGACCATGGAATAGCTGATGCCGTAACGGCGCAGAGCTTCTTCGACCAGACGGGATTGGGAGTTGGTCCGATACAGCACTGCGCAGTGCTGTTCATCGCCTGATTCGACCGATTCACGGAGGAACTTCTGAATACGGTCGGCGATGAAGAGTGCCTCGTTTTCGCCGTCAGGCGCCTCGTAGTAGCCGACGAGGGAGCCGCCCTGGCGATCGGTCCAAAGTTTCTTGCCCTTCCGGCGGAGGTTGTTGGCGACGACGGCCCCGGCGGCCTCGAGGATGATCTGGGTGGATCGGTAGTTTTGCTCGAGGCGGACGATTTTGGCGTTGGGGAAGTCCTTCTCGAATTCGAGGATATTGCGGATGTCGGCGCCGCGCCAGGAATAGATGCTCTGGTCTTCATCTCCCACGGCACAGACATTCTTTTGTTCGCCCGCCAGCAGTTTCATCAGCTCGTACTGCGGACGGTTGGTGTCCTGGTATTCGTCGACGAGAATGTAGTGGAATCTGCGCTGGTAGTACTCGCGGGTGGGCGTGGAGACCTTGAGCAACCGGGCCGCTTCGAGGAGCAGGTCGTCGAAGTCCATGGCATTGTTTTTGCGCAGTTCGTCTTTATAGCCCTTGTAGATGTGAGCGATGCGCTCGTCATCGGGCCCCTTGGAGCTCAGGTAATAGTCCTGCGGGTCAACCATGTGGTTCTTGGCCCAGGAGATGCGGCCGAGGACAGTGCGCGGCGTTAGTTGCTTGGTGTCGAGCCCCATGCGCCGCATTACCTGTTTAACGATGTTCTGCTGGTCGGCCTCGTCAAAGATGGCGAAGGAGCGGGAGAGGCCTTCGTTGTTGACTTTCAGGGCTTCGATGTCGCGGCGCAGGATGCGAACGCAAAGCGAATGGAATGTGGCGATGAGGGGTTTGGTCAGCGATGCGTGGCCGAGCAGGCGCTCGACACGTTCGGCCATCTCTGCTGAAGCCTTGTTGGTGAAGGTGACGGCGAGGATTGAGTCTGGAGCCACCCCTTTTTCCTGGATCAGCCAGGCAATGCGGCTGGTGATGACGCGTGTCTTGCCCGAACCGGCGCCCGCAAGAATAAGGAGCGGCCCTTCGGTGGCCTCAACGGCAGCACGCTGTTCTGGATTCAGACTTTCGATGAGTGACGGCACTTCGGGTCCAAGGCGGGAACGATTCCTACCCTAGTTTACCTTTCTGCCGGTGATCGTGCCGGGACGAGCAGAAGTCCGGAGCGGATCAATTTGGAATGCGGTTCCCGGGATCGCAGAGAGCACACCAGATGTGATCCGGAGCATAGCAGGGGAGTAAAAGTGAGCGTTACGCTCAAGCCCGGATCACGCCATAGATTCCAAAACTGTGCCGGTTAATGTGATTCCGCATTAAATCCCTATAGAGGTCATATCGCGGCACAAGGGGAGTGGGCCTTGAGTACTCATTGCAAGCTCTTATATGCATTGCCTTTATTGTTTGTCTCTTCGATTACCGGTTTTGCCTCACCGCTGAACTGCAAACTGCTTTCGCTGGTTCCGCCGGGGGCGGGGATTGTCGCGGGATTCGAAAATTATCCTGACGACCACCGGCATGGCCGGCTGCTGCTCAGCACGCACAATAACCGGGTAGACCTGGCCGATTGGCTGTCGATTACCGGGGTCGATAGTCAAAGAGCCTTTCATGAAGGGATTGAGGTTGCATCTACTTCTGCGGGAAGCGAGATGCTGACCGAACACCTGCTCCTGGTAGAGGGGCTATTCGATAAGGAGCGAATTTATAAGGCCGCGGAATTAAATGGCGCACAAAGAAGCGAGTACGAGGGCGCGGGACTGATCCTCATTCAGCCGTTCACGCGAGAGCGAGAGGAAATGCAGGACCTGCGCTGGCTAGTCATTCTCGATAACCAGATCGGGATCATAGGGACGCCATTTCTGGTGAAGCAGGCGGTGCAACGGTACCAGACACATGCAGGGATTGATCAGGATTTGGCGGAAAGGCTGTCTCAATTGCCTCGGGATGTGAGTTCGTGGAATGTTCTGGTTTCTTCGCCGACCGACAGGAGAAACATCTATTTGCATCTGGGCAGCCGATGGGCGGGGCTGGTGGAGGACGCCGAGGTGCTGCTGGTGGGGGCCCGATTCGGACCCAAGGTGCGTGTGGATTTTCTGCTGCACGCCAATGGAAGTCGTGGAGCCGAGTTTTTCAAAGAGAAAATCACATCGTTCGAGCAGGTGTTCGCAAGTGTCCTGCCTGGGGCTTCGCAAAAGCGGCGATCGCGGGATGTATCGTTCGAGCCGGGACGAGTGCGAGGTGCGATTCAGCTGTCTCAGCGCCAGTTTGAGGTTTGGGGTGACCAGGGGGGCATCGACCTGGGGTCACAAGGGGCGCGCGCCACATCGCATGGCGAATAAACCCCTTCCCTGTGCGGTGCAAGAATCAGTGCGCTCTGCGGTAGGCAGAGCGCACTTTGGCTTGCTGGCTGAATTTAGTTGGTGGGGCCGAAGGAGACGCCGCGTAACACTTCGCCGAATCCGGCAGTGCGGAGACTGCGGAATTTCTCATGCGCCGCCGGGCCCGCGGCGGTGTTGTTCAATGCGTCCGTGATGGTCACGAGCCGGTTGGGATCCGCTCCGGTGTCGCCGCCGCCGCTGACCGTTGAGGTGATGGCCCAGATAGTGACGGTCCCGTCGTCATTTACCCGGCCGGTGATGTTGCGGAGGCCATCGGTGGTTGGCGACCACGGAAGGCCCGTGGCCGCGTTCATGCCGGTCGGATAGCGGGGAACCGTATAAGGCCTTCCGAGATCGAGGCCATTCTGCAGCGTGTAAGCCAGCTTCCAGGTCTTTGAGGATGAGTCGAAGACCCACTTCTCCAACCCGGCGAGGGTCTGCGCGGCCGCGTCAGTGTAGATATTGGTGGCGGCGTCATAAGTTGCCGTTCCATCGCCCTCGTCCGCGACATAGAGCGTGTTGGCGTCGGCAAACCACAGGCCAAATGGGAAATTGACGGGGTTCACGGCCTTGTTTGAAGTGATGGGGAAGCCAGCGAGGACGCACATGTTGGTGGGTACGCCGTTCTTCTGGATATTGACGCCGGTGGTGTCGATGGGAGAGGTGGGCAAGCTTGCGGATGAGGAGGGCAGCCCGACTCCGTTGGGGCAGGCCGTCCCGGTGGTATCGACGAAATAGACGGTGTTGACGCCATTGCTGCCCGATCCCTTGGTGAAGTAGAGGACGTTGTTGAAGACGGTCATGCCGCGGTAATTGTCATCTTTCCCGATCTTGTCGGCCTTGTCGCCGAGCTCAGTCACCGAGAAACTCCCCACTGGAGTAGGAAGCCCGGGTGTCTGATTAGATTCGGGCTGATCGACGAAGGTGACGACTTGAGCGCCCGCGCCAAGCACGACATTCGTCGGCTGGGGATTCGCACCGTTGCCAGCGTTGCCGGCGGTGTAGAAGACGTCGTTACCCCAGGTGTTGTTGAGGATCGCAGCACGGCCGTTATTGCCGCTGTAGGCATTGGTCAGGGTGAAGTCGAAGTGTCCCCAGCGATCGACCCGGGCCACAGCGTGGTAGTACGAGGAGGGCACAGGGTTAGTCGGGTCAAGTGCCATCGGCGTGTTGGAGTTGGAAACGTCGAGCGTGTTCGCGGGGGCGACGTAGCCCATGAATGTGATGTAGTGGCCGTCGGTGGAGAGGTGCAACGCCAGTTCGGACTTGGAACTGAAGCTGGTGACCAGCTGATCGCTCGAGCCGGTGATCCATGAGTCGAGGCTGTTCGGAACCTCGATGGAGTTGATGACGTTGCCGGACGGGGTGGAGTGATCAAGGAAGATCCGGGAGGTGATGCCGAAGCTGCCATCCGCCGTGTCGTTGTTGAAGACGAACGGGTAGGTGCCGTCGGCGATCGCGGTTACGCAACCGCCGGTGGTTGGATTGCAGTTGGGCGGCAGGGTCTCGCCTACAGTAACGTTGCCGGACAGATTGTCGTAAACAGTTCGGCTGACTACCAGGTTGCCGGGATTGAAGGCTGGTTTGCCCTGGGCAAACCCAGAAGGAACAAGCAGCAGGCAAAGAGCCGCACCAACGAAAGCGGCGCGGAAGCATGGAACGGCGATTGACGATGACGTCACAGAAGTCCTCCGGGAGCGTGGGTTTTGAACATGCGGAGAGTCGGCAAAGGGGAGCGCCGCCGATGACGCTAACAGCGCGTTGTGAACGAGCGATGAATGGGAGGTTAAAGGCGCTTTGAGATGCGCGACCCTGGGCGGCGATATTCTGATGCGGGATGAGAATCAGACAGGTAGCTGTTTATTGCGGGTCAGCGAACGGAACCGATCCCGCGTATCTGGCGGAAGCAAAAGCGCTAGGGCATGCGATTGCTGGAGCGGGATTGAGCATGGTGTATGGCGGCGCCGCCGTGGGCCTGATGGGGGCAGTAGCCGATGCCGCATTGGCCGGAGGAGCAGAAGTAGTTGGAGTCCTGCCGGAGGTTCTTTCGGGCAGCGAGATTGCGCATCGCGGGTTGACTCGCCTCGAAATGGTTGGGACGATGCACGAGCGCAAGGCGCGCATGGTCAAGCTGGCCGATGCGTTTCTGATGCTACCCGGCGGCTACGGAACGCTCGATGAAATGATGGAGATCGTGACGTGGAAGCAGCTGCGGCTACACGCCAAGCCCTGCCTGCTGATCAACACCGCGGGCTATTGGGATCCGCTGCTCGCGTTCCTCGATCGCGCGGTTGAGGCGGGTTTTCTGAAGGCGGAGAATCGGCGGTTATTGGAAGTAGTAGCGACGGCAGAGGAAGCGGTTCATTTCCTGGTTCAAATTTTGTAATTCAAAGTTAGTAGAAAACCAGTAGAGGTGTCAGCTACCTGCGCCGGGCGCGTTCGCGCTGGAGTTCGCGGTAGAGTTCGCTTTTCGAAACGCCGGATTCGCGGGCGAGGCGTTTTAGGGCTTCTTTCTCGTCGAGGCCAGATTCCGACTGAAAACGGGCCACACGAGCAGCGATGGACTCATGCGGGCGGGGGCTTCCCTTCCAGGTCTGAGAATCCAGACCTGGGGCACTCAGATCTTTGCGAACCGGAGCTTCAATGAGCACTACGAATTCGCCGCGGATTCGGTCGCGGCTGGTGAGTTGCGCGCGGACTTCGGCCACCGTTCCGCGGAGGAATTCTTCGTGGATTTTGGTTAGTTCGCGTGCGACCGCCGTGCGCAAGGCCGGGCCAAAGACGGATTCGAGATCGGCGAGAGTGCCGGCGATGCGATGCGGAGCTTCGTAGAAGACAATCGTCTCGGCAGAGTCGCGGTCCTGCACGGCGAGGTCTTCGAGGCGGCTTCGGCGGGCGCCTGTCTTTTCCGGCAAAAAGCCGAGGAATTGGAAATGCTCTGATGGCAGGCCGGATGCGACCAGCGCGCTGAGGGCCGCATTGGCACCGGGGATGGGGATTACCGGCACTCCTGCGGCGATGGCTCCGCGGACGAGCACGGATCCGGGGTCGCTGATGCCAGGGGTGCCGGCATCGGAGACGACGGCGACGGACTTCCCGTCCTTTATGGCCCCAATCAGTTCTGGTGCCCGTGAGAACTCGTTGTGCTCGTGATAACTGACCGTTGGGGTCGTGATGTCGAAATGGTTCAGCAGCTTTTGAGTCTGGCGCGTGTCTTCGCAGGCGATGCGGTCTGCCTGCTTGAGGACCTCCAGGGCGCGAAGGGTGATATCACCGAGGTTGCCGATGGGGGTGGCGACGAGATAGAGGCCGGGAGCGAGGGCGTCTGACATTGTTTAGAACATGGTATTCCGTGAAGCTGGTAGCCAGTTTTGAGCGAGTGGTCCACGAAGGGATAGGTTTTCCCACCACGGCCAAATTGACGCGCACCTATACTTCAGGAAAACCTTGACTTGTGATGCTCCGTCAAAATTACAAGTGGCTGTTTTGTAGTTGAGGGTCCGTGCGTGCGCTGCCGCTCTACTGTGTTTCTCGCGTTGCTGTGCTTGCTGACTTCGGGAAGAGAGGCTGTGTCGCAATCGTCATCGCCGGCCTCTACGGCACATTCAGCTTCTCCTACGCTCCATGTCTATACGAGATTGGTGTTGTTGGACGTGACCGTAACCGACGCCAAAGGTAAGCCGGTTCACGGACTGTCCCGTTCGGATTTCCACATCTTCGACAACAATCGGACGCAGAAGGTCTCCTCGTTCGAAGAACATGTGGATGATCGGAAGACCCCGTATCAGCCCTCCACCACCACCCCTGGCACCTACAGCAATGATGTTCTCTTGCATCCGCCGCCGGTATTCAATGTGATTCTGATCGATACAAACACCATCGCCATGCCCGAGCAGATGTATCTGTACGATCAGTTGAATCGGTTCATTGCCCAACTGCCCGCCGCTGAGCCGGTGGCGATCTACCATCGGTGGGGCGACTACACCATGCTGTTGCAGGATTTCACGTCCAACCATGATCTCCTGCTAAAGGCTGTTCGCAAAGCCATTCCCCGTTTGCGGATTCCGGGGTATTCAAGTTACAGCGACGTCGATACGCTGAAGCAGATCCTGGCGTATATCGGAACCATTCCCGGACGCAAAAATGTGCTCTGGTTTACTGGCGGATCAAATCTGTATCTCGAACCGCAGCCTACGGGTGACGATTTGAATGGCCCTGCGGTCGATGAAATCCAGTTCCAGAGCGATCTGCGGGATCTCTACGATCAACTGGAGGCGGACCGGGTTGCGCTGTATCCGATCGACGCACGGGGTTTGAAATACATCCCACCCAGCGTCAGCACTGGCAGCAGAGCGATCATAGGGATGTTCAATCAGCACAGCCTGATGTCGGATATGGCTGCGGCCACCGGCGGGCGAGCTAATTACAACAACAACGGACTGAGCCAGATTGCATCGGAAGTGGTGTCTGAAGATGGCAGCTACTATACCTTGACGTATTCTCCTGACGATCTGCATCTCGACAACAAGTGGCACAAGTTGAAGGTGAAAGTGGATGAGCCATCCTACGAGCTGAATTACAGGCAAGGTTACTTCGATGACGGCGTGAACAATGCGGCGAAACCACCAAAACGCGAGTCGCGCGCTCTTCTGCATGTTGCCGGAAGAACCCAGCGCGTTCCCGATAACCAGGACGAGCCGATCATCTTCGAGGCGCAGGTGCAGCCGGCGGCCAATTTGCCGGCCGCGATGGTTGGTCAAAAGCCCAATCCGCCTCAACGACCACCAAAGAGAGGCGAGACTACGTATACCGTTCATTACACGATTCCGCTGAACGCGTTCCTACAAGGGACGAACAGAACCCTCAAGGTGGGTGCAGCGGTCATGTCCTTCGATCAGTATGGCCGCCGGGTCGGATGGCTGAGCCAGATGCTCCATCTCTCATTCAACGAAACGCAATCCAAGGGTGCGGAACGTCAAATAGCGTTCGACCAGTCGGTGAATCTCCCCAGGGGAAACGACTCTCTCTATCTGGTCATCTGGGACGGCTCAACAGGCCGCCTGGGAGCTCTCGAGGTCCCGGTCGAAGCAGGAAAAAGCCGGAGATGACCCAGGACTCTGCATCTCTTTGTGAATGCTCGAAAGCCTGCTCTTAGACCAGATATTTCGACGGCGAACGAGCGTTCGATATATGAAAGTCAGTTTCCGCTGCAGGGAAGCCTTTGCTATTCGCTGCTTTCCTGCGCTTCGATGCGCCGCTGCTCCGCGAGCAGAGACATGGAACTCATCAGGTTTTGCACGCTGACGATGCCGATCACTTTGCCGCTTTCGGTGACCGGGATCAGGGAGAGCCCTTGGTTGCCGGAGATGCGCCGGATGGTTGTGCCGAGGGTGTCTTCCGGGCGTGCGACCTGGAAGGCGCGCGACATGATGGACTGGATGTAGCCGTTGCCTTCACTGCGCAGCGCGTCGACGATACGCTGGCGCGAGACGATGCCGACAAGTTGCGGTCCGCGGACCACCGGGAAGTCTTCCTGCAGGGAGTGCACGCAACGGAACAGCGCGTCGGCAAGCGTGTCGGAGGGCGAGAGCGTGGCGAAATCCGTGAGCATCACTTCGCGCATCCGAACCGTGTCAACGACGGATTGGAAGAAGACGCCCTGGTCTTCGATCTGCGCGCCGATCATGATAAAGAATCCGGCGATGATGAGCCAGTAGGCCTGCAGCGCCATGCCCGCGA
This sequence comes from Occallatibacter sp., assembly GCA_036495975.1. Taxonomy (GTDB): domain Bacteria; phylum Acidobacteriota; class Terriglobia; order Terriglobales; family Acidobacteriaceae; genus Telmatobacter. The sequence continues at coordinate 84,273 of DASXLY010000041.1, forward strand.
TCATAATGGCGAGAGCGAGGAATTGGCCGAGGCCTGAAGCGGCCCGGCCCGCCGGCGCAAATCCATGGCTGCGGGCGAAGTTTCCACGTAGCAGCCGCCCGAAATCAAGCGGATAGGCAGGTACCAGGTGCAGGACACCAAGGCCGACCTGCATCCAGACCATGCTGCGCACCAGGTGAGCAGCGGAAACGAGAGGCTTTGCGAGGAGAGGAACATTACCGCCGGAGCCAATGAAGCAGGCTGCCAGCATGAGCGCCGTCAGGCAATTGGCGATGGGGCCGGTGAGCGCCATGGCAAACTGGCCGAATCCCTGGTTTGCGGCTTCCTGGCTTTCGGGAGTGGCATAAGCGAACAAGCCGCCAATGGGAAGAAGCAGCATCGCGCGCAATTTCAAATTCAAATACGCAGCCATCATGAGGCGCGCGATCTCGCGCACCACGACGGCAGCGAGGCAGAGAAAGAAGAGGCCGAATCCACGCAAGGGGCCGGAAGATCCGCTGAGGCCAAGACATACCAGCGCAAGGGCGGGGAAAAAGACGTGCACGCGTAGCTCCACGCCCATCCAGCGGCCCAGCGGTATTGTCCAGCCACGCATACTCGAATTGTAGTGTGCGCTGCCACCCCGTTCACCGGGAGACACCAAGGTTTTCTTATATGCTGATGGGCGATGCGCGTGATTGCAGGAACGCTGCGGCGGAGGGTGCTGGAAGCGCCGGCGGGACTAGCCACCCGGCCAACCAGCGACCGGTTGCGCGAGACGTTGTTCAACGTCCTTGCGCCGAGGATGGAGGGCGCACGATTCCTCGATTTGTATGCCGGATCGGGAGCTGTCGGGATCGAGGCGGCCAGCCGGGGTGCGGCAGAGGTCGTTCTGGTGGAGCGCGCCGCGCCGGCTCTCAAGGTGCTGCGCGGGAATCTCGAAAAGCTCGGGCTGCGAGGTCAAGTGCGAGTTGAAGAGGTAAGCGTAGCGGCGTTCTTGCGGCGTGGCCGACCGTCGAGTTCAGCGATGCAATTTGACGTGATGTTTCTCGATCCGCCTTACGACTCGGCCGAGGAATACGCGCTGGTGCTGGCGTTGCTTGGCGGGGAGGCGCTCGGGTTGCTGGCCGACGATGCCGTGGTGATTGCGGAGCACCGCCGGAAAGAGAAGCTGGCAGAACGTTATGGGGTGCTGGCAAGATCGCGGCTGCTGGAGCAGGGGGACGCGGCGTTGAGTTTTTATGGAGCAGCCATCAGCTAAGGTGCGCATGTTTCCCAGGATCAATTTGAGCGGGACCCTGGTGCTGAACGCGGAAATTGCTCCGGGCGTAAGATGGGGCGGATTACGGAGAATGATTCGGTGAAGACGCTTGGGAAATGGATTGCAGGACTGATCGCTCTGGTTGGTGCTGTAGGAGCGTCTGCGCAGAGCGCAACGCCGTGGGTAATTGGGCCGTTTGTGCGGCCGGCGACCGGGAATCCGGTGATTGCTCCGAATCCGGCATCGAAATTCCAGGATCCGATTTTGCATGCGCCGGTGCAGTGGGAGGCGCTGCACACCTTCAATCCGGCGGCAGTTGTGCGGCACGGCAAGGTGTACGTGCTGTATCGGGCCGAGGACAACTCCGGCGTCATGGAGATCGGCGGGCACACCTCGCGGCTGGGGTTGGCTGAGAGCGAGGACGGCATTCACTTCAAGCGCATGGGTGAGCCGGCGTTCTATCCCACCGAGGACGATCAGAAAGTGCGCGAATGGCCGGGCGGAGTCGAGGATCCCCGGATCGTCGAGCTTGAGGATGGCACCTATGTGCTGACTTACACGCAGTGGAATCGCAAGACCTATTCGGTGGGGCTTGCAAGTTCGCGGGACCTGAAGCACTGGACCAAGCATGGACCTGCATTCCTGAATGCACTGGGCGGCAAATACGCCAACCTGATGTACAAATCGGCGGGGATTGTCACGCGGCTCAAGGACGGTCGGCTGATTGCAGCTAAGGTTGCGGGCCGCTACTGGATGTACTGGGGCGAAGGCTCGATCCGCCTGGCGACTTCGGACGATGCGATTCACTGGACGCCGGTAGAGGATATGCGCGGCAATGCGGTGGAGTTGCTGCGGCCGCGTCCAGGTCACTTCGACAGCGCATTTCCGGAGACCGGGCCGCCACCTATCTTGACGAGCGCAGGAATTGTGGTGCTGTACAACGGCAAGAACGCCACTGAAGGCGGAGATCCTTCGCTTGGGCCGAGCGCCTACGCTGCGGGCGAGGCGTTGTTCGAAGCAACGAACCCGGCACATCTTCTGGAGCAGATCGACAAGCCGGTGCTCAAGCCGGAGCTTCCCTACGAGAAGACTGGTCAATACGCTGCGGGAACGACGTTTGCCGAGGGGCTGGTGTTCTTCCGCGGCAAATGGTTCCTCTATTACGGGTGTGCGGATTCTCTGGTGGCGGTGCTGACTGCTCCTGCGGAGCCAATGATGGCCGCGCCGCTGCGGATGCCACCGGCTCAGGGTGCCGAGGCTTCGTTACCAACAGCGCAATCGGCCAGCGTTCCGGCTGTTCCTCCGGGCGCGGGAGAAAACGCGCGTGGCTTTTATCTGCACAACGGCGACACGGTGGTGTTCTATGGCGACAGCATCACGGAGCAAAACTACTACAACCAGTATGTGGAGCTGTACACGGTGACACGCTTTCCATTTATGCGCGTGCATTTTTATGGCGCGGGTGTGGGTGGCGATCGCGTGACGGGCGGTGCGGGGGGGCCGGTCGATCAGCGGCTGGATCGCGACGTCTTCTCGGAGAAGCCGACAGTGGTTACGGTGATGCTAGGAATGAATGACGGAGGCTATCGCGCGACGACCGACGAGATCGAGCAGACCTACGTGAAAGGCTACCAACATCTGCTCGATTCGATTCGAGAGCATGTTCCCGGTGTGCGGCTCACGCTGCTGGGCCCGTCCCCTTACGATGACGTCACGCGGCCGGTGACATTTCCCGGCGGTTATAACGCGGCGATGATGCATTTTGCAGAGATTGACCAATCGCTGGCCGACAAATATGGCGCGGCCTTTGTGAATCTGAATCCGCCGGTGGTGAACGCAATTGAGAAGGCGGATGCAATGGATCCGAGGCTGGCGGTGCTGTTGTTGCCCGACAGGGTGCATCCCGATCCGGTGGCGCACTGGGTCATGGCTGAGGCGTTGTTGAAGGGATGGCATGCACCGTCGGTGGTTTCCGATGTGACCATCGATGCCCGCGCGGAAACAGTATCGGGGGCGCGCAATGCAGCGGTGAATCAACTGGAGCGGTCGGAGAACGGATTGAAGTGGACCGAGGTAGAGGGGTCGTTGCCCTTGCCGATCGCACATAGCAACGCGATGCAGGCGATGCTCGAGGATCTCACCGACATCGAGCAGCAGCTTAACCGCGAGATGCTTCGAGTAACCGGGCTGCCTGCGGGCCGTTATTCGTTGAGCATCGATGGTGATGCGATCGACACATTCTCCCCCGAGGCACTTGCTGCGGGCATCAATCTTGCCGACTACGGGACGCCAATGTTTCACCAGGCACAGCGGGTGAGCTGGATGGTGCGCGATCGTGATGACGCGCATTACATCCACCTTCGCATGCGCGTTCGCAATGCTGATACGGGTGCGGAGGAAGGCAAGGATGTGATGCAGGCCTTCGAGAACGGACTCGAAGACTCGATCTATGAAGCGGCGGCTCCGAAGCCACACGTGTTTCGGCTGACGCCGGTCGCTACCGGTACCACGCAAAGCACGCGATGAGCACAACCACACCTGGGGTAAGGAGACCGCAGTGATTTCTCTTGAATCCGTGCTGGAAGACGAAGCCGCGGGATGGGGAGCGGTTAACACGCATGCGCGTGGCCCAGAGGGTATGCTTCCGCTTTCGGCGGAGATGTTGCTGAAGGAGCCCTCCGGAAATCTCTTCGGCTTGAGCCAGAACGCGGGGATGGGATGGGAGACGACGCGGCTGCTGGATCCGGAGTTTCTGATCCTGAGCACGCATGGCGGCCTGCGCGCGGAAGACGGGCGGCCGATTGCGCTGGGATTCCACACCGGGCACTGGGAGGTTGGGCTGCTGGTTGCGGAGGCTGCGCGTGAGTTGAAGCTGCTGCACGCAATGCCGTTTGCCGGGGCATGCACCGATCCATGCGACGGGCGTACCCAAGGCACCACGGGCATGATGGACTCGCTGCCGTTTCGCAATGATGCAGCCATGGTGCTGCGGCGCCTGATGCGGTCCCTGCCGACGCGTAAGGGCGTGCTGGGCGTGGCAACGTGCGACAAGGGACTGCCGGCGATGATGATGGCCCTGGCATCTGGCGGTGCGCTGCCGTCCGTGCTGGTGCCGGGCGGCGTGACCCTGCTGCCAGAGGCCGGCGAGGATGCTGCCAAGGTCCAGACCATAGGCGCGCGGTTTGCGCAGCAGCAGATCACGCTCGGGTATGCGCAGGAGGTGGGTTGTCGCACTTGCGCTTCGCCCGGTGGAGGATGCCAGTTCCTGGGTACGGCGGCTACCGCGCAGGTGATCGGAGAGGCGTTGGGATTGTCGCTTCCGCACACTGCGCTGGCTCCATCCGGGCACGCGATCTGGCTGGATGCGGCGAAGCGTTCAGCACGTGCAATCATCCGGTTGCATGAAATGAAATTGGGAACCCGCGATGTGCTGGGCGATGCAGCGGTACGGAACGCAATGGTGCTGCATGCGGCCTTTGGTGGATCGACGAACCTGCTGCTGCATCTGCCCGCGATCGCGTTTTCAGCAGGATTGAAGCGTCCGACCCGCGATGACTGGGAGACGGTGAACCGCGAAACGCCAAGGCTGGTGGATGCGCTGCCGAATGGGCCGCGCGGATTTGCAACGGTACAGGTGTTTCTGGCGGGGGGTGTACCGGAGGTGATGCTGGAACTGCGTTCGGCGGGGCTTTTGGATGGGGTCGCGAGGACGGTCAGCGGCGACACGCTCGATGCAAACCTTGACTGGTGGAAGCAAAGCGAGCGGCGCCACGCATTGCGCAAGCGCTTGAAGGACCTGGACGGGATCGATGCGGATGAGGTGATCATGTCACCGGACCGGGCCCGTTCGCGCGGACTGACACCGACAGTGTGCTTTCCCGTAGGGAACCTGGTGCCGGATGGTTCGGTGATCAAGAGCACGGCCATCGATCCTTCACTCATAGGCCAGGGCGATGTCTATCGGCATCGCGGGCCCGCACGTGTTTTCACGACGGAGGAGGCTGCGATTGCCGCGATCAAGACAGGTAAGATCGGCCACGGCGATGTGATTGTGCTGATCTGCGGCGGTCCGAAGGGCGCTGGAATGCAGGAAATCTACCAGGTAACGTCGGCGCTGAAGCAATTGCCCCACTGCAAGCACGTGGCGGTGCTCACGGATGCGCGTTTCAGCGGCGTTTCGACGGGTGCGTGCATCGGGCATGCTTCGCCGGAGGCGCTCGCCGGAGGCCCGGTGGGGAAGGTGCAGGATGGCGACCTGATCGAAATTGTGATTGATCGCCGAAAGCTGACGGGGTCGGTGAACCTTGTGGGCGAACAGAGCGGCGAGTTCAGTGTAGAAGAAGGCGCGCGCAGGCTGGAGGCGAGAAAGTTGCGAGCAGATCTCAAGCCGCATCCAGATCTGCCCGAGGACACGCGATTGTGGGCAGCGCTCGTTGGGGCGAGCGGCGGTGTCTGGGGCGGGTGCGTCTACGATACGGAGAAGATCGTGGCGGCAGTTGAGAAAGTGTAGACAAGCTTTTCAAATCTGCCCTGAATGAAACGGCGGCCTGTGTTTTCTGGACCGACGAGGCATGAACACCAGAATGCGACCCGTCAATCGAGTAATGGACAAGGCGGAAGGGATAGAGTACTTGGCATGAAAGATCCTCGGGGTTTCCTCGCGTTGTTTGTCTTCATGATCGTGACTTTCGTGAGTACCTGCGCTCTGTCGCAGGTTTCGGGCAATGCAGCGAAGACCGGTGCCGCGCCGCAACTGGTCATCATCGACACCGACGTCGGCGATGACATCGACGATGCGTTCGCGTTGGGACTGGCGTTGAAGAGTCCGGAGCTGAATGTTCTTGGGGTGACGACGACATTCGGGAATACCCAGTTGCGGGCACGCTTGGTGGAGCGCTATCTGAAAGCAGTGGGACGGAGCGACATTCCCGTGTTTGCCGGGCCCGAGTCGAAGACCAACAACGCAATGACGCAGGCGGCCTATGCACGGCAGGAGCCGAGCAAGAGATTTGGCGACGGTTCGGCGTTCATTCTGCGCGAGGCGCGCGAGCATCCGGACCAAATCATGCTGATCGGGATTGGACCGCTGTTCACGATCGAGGCGGCGATCAAACAGGATCTCTTAGCATTCAAAAAACTGAGGCGCGTGGTCATCATGGGTGGGAGCGTGTATCGCGGATACGGACTCGACCCCAAGGGAAAGCCCAAGCCTACGGAACCGGAGTGGAACATTCTGAATGATCCGGATGGTCTGAAGGCGTTGCTGGCCTCGGGCGTGCCTGTGTTCATGATGCCGCTTGACTCGACTCAAGTCCCCCTTGATGCGAAGGGACGGGAAGAGATCTTTGCGCATGGATCGCCTCTCACCAATCAGCTCATGTTGCTCTATCACCAGTGGATGGCGGGGACGCCATCGCACAGTCCCACGCCGACGCTCTTTGATCCGGTCGCGGTTACCTATGCATTTAGGCCGGATCTGTGTCCCGCGCAGCCCATGCACATCGACGTGGATGAAAAGGGAACGACCAGGCCAGGAGCCGGATCGCCGAATGTGCAGGTCTGTTTGCACTCCGATGAGAAAGGCTTTCTGGATTTGCTGCTGAAGAGACTGGCCGGAGACTAAAGACGGAGGGCATGCAGGCCTTTGAAGGGAAGCTTTTTACTTTCAAGAGGATTGAATCCACAGAATTTTATCGGGACAGTGCCTCGGCTGTGCTCACAGTCACATTCAATGCCATTGACAGCGTTGGAAAGTAGGAGAAAAATGACGGGTCGTTGGGATATTGACCTTTATTGCGCATAGTGCGAGGGAGAGTGAAGATGATGCTGAATTGGAAGACTTTGGGAGTGTTGTTTCTGGCAGGTTCAGGACTGGTGGTGGCTGGATGCAAGTCGGCGCCCGAATTGACGAAGGATCAGGCTCTGACGATGGTGCAGGCCAAGTACGACCAGACGCCTGGAGTCGGCGTAAACATTCTGGTGGATGACGCGGGGATGCGTCAGGGAATCGTTGCCAAATTGTGGGATCGGACGAAGGTGTATCCCAACAAGCTGTGGGCCGACTTCAAGTTAACCGCGGACGGGAAGAAGGCGGTCGCGCTCCCCAATGGAGGCGATACGATCGAGTGGCGGCCGGCCAACCTCGACGACAAGACCTATACCGTCGTGGTAACCACCGTCGCAGCCAATCACCTGAGAGCACATGACATGGGCGACCTGCAGGATGAAATGCTCCCGGGTGCGGACACAGCCAAGGCGGGTAAGTACACCGAAGGCGTAAATCTCACCGGTGTGCCGCAGTTATTGCAGGACATCGCCCACAATCCCGGGAACAAGCTGAGTTCCAAGAAGCAGGCGGACTTTGCGCTGGTGAACGGGAGCTGGCAGTTGAAGTCGATCGAATAGCCGTACCGCCCGAAGACCAAAGAGTCGTGGCAGCGAATTGGCTTCAGATCACCGCAGTCGGAATCTGGGGCATCTTTAAGGTATCTGCGAATGAAAAGTGATCGGTCGGGACTAGATGGTGCCCCCGAGGCGGAAAAAATTGACCCGACCCCTGTTTCTTGTTATCTTTAAAAGGTTCCGCAAGAACACGCCTAGCCGTGTGTGTTGACGGCTGGCGCGTAAGGGGATAGCCCGGAGGCAGGAGTGCCGGGTTCATTACCTAAAGGCTGCAAGGAAGTCGGAGCGGCCTGAGTCCCGAAGAGCTCTTTTCTTGCGAAGGGCAGGGACATATCGCCAAACCAAACGAAGGAAAGATGGTTAGGCGATGATCGCATCGGTGCTCGCGCGTTTCTCCACCTTGGAGGGCTATGCGAGCCGGAACCGGCGAAACGGAGTTGGCTCCGCCTTTTGGCGGACGACCGATCACCGTCCTGGTTCTCGTCTGGTAGTGGAACGAAGGCAGACGCGAAGCAGCAACCTGGGCTTCCGTGCGCGTGCGCGCTTAAAGTGCGCCTCGAGGCATGGAAAAGCCTGTTGGGGCGTGTGCGCGGCTGAGTAGCGGGTTGGCTAAAGGTTTTTGGGGTAAGGAGTTTTAGTTTGCCGACATTCAATCAATTGGTCCGCAAGGGGCGCACGGCCCCGAGATACAAAACGGCATCGCCTGCGCTGCAGGCTTCGCCGCAGCGGCGCGGTGTTTGCACCCGCGTGTACACACAAACCCCCAAGAAGCCGAACTCGGCGCTGCGTAAGGTAGCTCGAGTACGGTTGACCAACGGGATCGAGGTCACGACCTACATTCCCGGTATCGGCCACAACCTGCAGGAGCACTCGATTGTTCTGATCCGCGGCGGCCGTGTGAAGGATTTGCCGGGTGTCCGCTACCACGTGGTACGCGGAACGCTGGACTCGGTGGGCGTGGCGAATCGCAAGCAGAGCCGCTCGAAGTACGGCGCAAAGCGCGCCAAGGGTGGAGCGGCAGGCGGAAAGAAGTAACAACAGTCGTCAGTTGTCAGTGATCAGTAAGGCCTGACAACGAAAAGACTGGCAACTGTGAACTGTTTTAAGAGGAACTATGCCGAGAAAAGGGCACATTTCGAAGCGGGAAGTAGCGGCCGATCCGGTTTACGGGTCGACGCTTGTTACCAAGTTTGTGAACTCGATGATGTGGGGCGGCAAGAAGTCGACCGCGCAGGGCATCTTCTACCAGGCGATGAAGAACATGGAGGAGAAGGGTGGCGGCGAAGAAGCCATCAAGCTCTTTAAGAAGGCCGTCGAGAACTGCAAGCCGCTGCTCGAGGTCAAGACCCGCCGGGTGGGCGGCGCCAACTATCAGGTGCCGATCGAAGTGAATCCGGACCGGCGTACTTCGCTGGCGATTCGCTGGCTGATCAGCTATGGTCGCGCCCGCGGTGAGAAGGGCATGATCGACAAGCTGAGCAATGAGTTGCTGGATGCGGCCAATGGCCGCGGCGCAGCCATGAAAAAGAAGGAAGATGTGCACCGCATGGCCGAAGCTAACCGGGCGTTTGCGCACTACCGGTGGTGAGAAGCAGCGACCAGGGCATTCGAGACGAGAACCTGGGACGGCTTGAGAGTTTGGAAGTTTGCCCGGAAGAGCGATAGATCTGGGCGCTGAGTTTGAGCAAGAGCAAGTTATTAACCGCGGGCATCCCCGCCCGCAAGGATGAATTGACGTGGCGCGCACCATACCTCTGAATCGTTGCCGGAATATCGGAATCATGGCACACATCGACGCCGGAAAGACGACAGCGACAGAGCGCATCCTGTTCTATACGGGCATCACGCACCGCATTGGCGAAGTGCATGAGGGCACCGCGACCATGGATTACATGGAGCAGGAGCAGGAGCGCGGCATCACGATTACTTCGGCGGCCACGACGTGCGTGTGGAAGGACTATCGCGTCAATATTATCGATACTCCCGGCCACGTGGACTTTACCGCCGAGGTGGAGCGGTCGCTTCGTGTGCTGGACGGCGCGGTGGCGTTGTTCGACTCGGTGAGCGGAGTGCAGCCACAGACTGAAACGGTTTGGCGCCAGGGTGATAAGTACAAGGTTCCGCGCATCTGCTTCGTGAACAAGATGGACAAGAACGGTGCGGATTTTGAGCACGTGATTGACACCATCCGCAAGCGGCTGGGCGCTCGTCCGGTGGCGTTGCAGATTCCCATCGGGGCCGAAGCCAACTTCAAGGGCGTTGTCGACCTGATCGAGATGAAGGCCATTTTGTGGCACGACGAGACGATGGGCGCCGAGTTTTCGGTGGAAGAAGTTCCGGCCGAGCTGAAGAAGAAAGCGGAAGCCTTTCGCATGCAGCTCATCGAAGTGATTGCCGAGACCGACGACGTGCTGCTGGAAAAGTTTTTGGAAGGCGAGACGCCGACCATCGCTGAACTCAAAGCCGGTATTCGCCAGGCCACCATCGATCTGAAGGTCTTCCCGGTTATCTGCGGATCGGCATTCAAGAACAAGGGCGTGCAGACGCTGCTGGATGCAGTGGTCGATTATCTACCCAGTCCTTTGGATAAACCTCCGGTCGAAGGCATTGATCCCCATCATCCGGATCGCAAAGAAACCCGCAAGCCTGAGGATGGAGAGCCGCTGTCGGCGCTGGTCTTCAAGTTGATCAACGATCCTTTCGGAAAGCTTTCGTTTATTCGTATCTACTCCGGTTCGCTGAAGACGGGCGACACTGTTCTGAATCCCCGCACCGGAAAAACCGACCGTGTAGGGCGGCTAGTGAAGATGCACGCCAACAAGCGCGAGGACATCAACGAGATTCTGGCGGGCGACATCTGCGCGTGCGTTGGATTGAAAGAACTGAAGACGGGCGATACGCTGAGCGATCCGCATCATCCGATCGCGCTTGGGGCCATCACCTTCCCCGAGCCGGTGATCTCGGTTGCGATCGAGCCGAAGACCAAGGCTGACCAGGAAAAGATGGCAATTGCGCTTTCGCGGCTGGCCGACGAGGATCCCACCTTCAAGGTGCGGACCGACGAAGATTCGGGTCAGACGATCATCAGTGGTATGGGCGAGCTGCACCTCGAGATTCTTGTGGATCGCATGAAGCGCGAGCACAAGGTCGAGGCAAATGTGGGTGAGCCCAAGGTGGCCTTCCGCGAGACGATTCGCAAGCACGCAGAGGCTGAAGGCAAGTACATTCGCCAGACCGGTGGTTCGGGCAACTACGGCCATTGCAAACTCCGTGTCGAGCCGAACGAGCCAGGCAAGGGATACGAGTTCATCAACGACATCAAGGGTGGTTCGGTTCCGAGGGAATACATCAAGCCCATCGATCAGGGTATTCAGGGAGCGATGGAGTTGGGTATCCTGGCAGGTTTCCCGATGGTGGATATCAAGGTGTCGTTGTTCGACGGCAGCTACCACGAAGTTGACTCGAACGAAATGGCGTTTAAATTCGCGGGTTCGATCGCGTTCAAGGAAGCAGCTCGCAAGGCATCGCCGGTATTGCTGGAGCCGGTGATGGCGGTCGAAGTCACGGTGCCCGAGGAGTTCATGGGCGTGATCATCGGCGACATCAACTCGCGGCGCGGCCGGATTGAAGGTATGGAACACGCAGCGGGATCGCAGGTGATCAAGGCGATCGTTCCGCTGAAGGAGATGTTCGGCTACGTGAACGACATTCGTTCGTCCACACAAGGCCGCGCGTCGTATTCGATGCAGTTTGCGCGCTACGAAGAGGCGCCGCGCATGATCGCCGATGAGATCATCGGCCGTGCGCAGGGGAAGTAAAAGCAGTCGTCAGTTGTCAGTCATCAGTCGTCAGCACCGAATGGTGGTCGGCCAAGAAGAACTGAGAACTGACAACTGTGAACTGAAAGTTGGTTTTGGTTTTGGGGCTGGAGCCGGAATGCCGGCGCCCTGGGATTGCAACAGGTAGTACGAGCCACTGAAAGGGACTTGGATTTCTTATGGCGAAGGAAAAGTTTGATCGTTCGAAGCCGCACGTGAACGTGGGAACGATTGGTCACATTGATCACGGCAAGACGACGTTGACGGCGGCGATCACGAAGGTATTGTCGAAGCACAACCCGAAGATAGCGTTCCGTTCGTTTGACTCGATCGACAACGCTCCGGAAGAGCGGGAGCGGGGCATCACGATTGCGACGGCGCACGTGGAGTACGAGACGCCGAACCGGCACTATGCGCACGTGGATTGCCCGGGACACGCCGACTACATCAAGAACATGATCACCGGCGCGGCGCAGATGGATGGGGCGATCCTGGTGGTGGCGGCGACCGATGGTCCGATGCCCCAGACCAAGGAGCACGTTCTGCTGGCCCGCCAGGTAGGCGTTCCCTGCATCGTGGTGTTTTTGAACAAGTGCGATGCGGTTGAAGACGAAGAGCTGACCGAGCTGGTCGAGATGGAAGTTCGCGAGCTGCTCTCGAAGTACGAGTACCCCGGCGACGACACCCCGGTGATCCGCGGCTCTGCCCTCGGCGCGCTCAACGGCGAAGCCAAGTGGGAGACCCAGATCGACGCTCTGATGGATGCGGTCGACAAGTACATCCCGCAGCCGGAGCGTGCAGTCAACCTGCCGTTCCTGATGCCGATCGAAGACATC
>DASXLY010000042.1:0-4739 GCA_036495975.1 Occallatibacter sp.
GCGAAGGTTCTATTTTGAGGCAGGACAACCTCTTTTGGGTGCTCTATATAGCCACGTTCGTATTTATTGTGACCGAAACAAAACAGCTGGCGCCGGAATTACTGCAAGTCCGAGTGAGCAGTGCCGAGATGCCTGTGCCCCACCGATATGCGCCGCTGGGTTCCGTCAGGGAGGGTATGGGGATGCAACCTTCCGAATAGTCCAGAGAGCATTGGACTTTTGATAATCGTGGCCCGCAGTGGGCCTCGAGAGCTTGAATGAAGAAGAGTTTGTACAGCGAAGAGTAGGTAGTTGGGACATTGAAGGAAAGCTGAATGCGGGATTCAATCATTGCAGTCATGCAGTCTTTACCGGTGGGAGATCAGGCAAGGACGGCTCTTCACGGATTTCGTCGCCTGAAGCGATTCGTCGTGTTTGCGGATCAAAGAATCAAAGAGGCGTACTTCCGAAACAACACAGTAACGAAGCTTCACATCGCCTGTGGCCGTCATGTACTGCATGGATGGCTCAATTCCGAATATTGCCCGGGCTCTTTGTCAGTACTCCGATTGGATGCGACCCATCAGTTTCCTTTTGAGGACGGCACGTTCGATTATGTCTTCAATGAGCACATGATTGAGCACATCGATTTCGCCGCAGGCCTCCACATGCTCTCTGAAGTGCATCGCATACTGAAACCGGGTGGCACTCTGCGGCTTTCTACCCCGAATCTTCGCTTCGTGCTGGACCTGTACCAGGAGAGACGATCACCATTGCAGGAGGCTTACTTGAAATGGGCATCGTCGACTACTCATACCCCAGCGGACAACCCCGTTTTTATCATCAATAACTTTGTGAGGAACTGGGGGCACACATTTATCTATGACGAGAACACGCTTAGATCTTCGCTCGAAAAAGCTGGCTTCGCGAAAATCAAGCAGTGCCAGATCCAACAAAGTGATCATCCTGAATTGCAGAATCTGGAGAACGGCTCCCGCATGCCGAGCGGCTTCGTGGAATTAGAATCCATGATTTGTGAGGCCACCAAGGGCACAACGTGAAGCTGCACTTCATTATCGTTCACTGGGCTGCGGGAGGGCAGTGGAGTTTAGAGACGCAATGGGCTGTGCACAGGTAGAAAGCAAAGAAGGCTTCCCATATCCGCACAGCCCGATGACGGCTGCCAGACAACTGGTAGCTAAACAGAACCGGCAACGTTCATTTACCTAAACGAGCCGAAGCCCAGCTTATATGGTGTTGCAATCGTGATGGATCTACCCCACGTCGCGCCACGCATGACGCGCCCGTCGATTTTGATATACCGCACCGCCCTGCTTCCACTTTCCGAGACGTTTGTGCTTTCCCAGCCTGAGGCATTGGAGCACTTTACGCCATACTTTGTGGGGTGCAGCCGCGTCGAGGGTCTGCGCCTGCCGGAAGGGAGGGCTCACTTCATCGATGAGGGTGGCGCCCTCGGCCCTACCCAGAAAATGATGTACAAACTGTTCGGTTTTGCTCCTGGTTTGGCGCGCGAGCTGCGCCGCCTTAGCCCGGTATTGGTTCATGCACACTTCGGGGTGGACAGCGTCCATGCACTACGGTTGGCCCGCAGACTGGGTATTCCCCTTGTCGTCACCTTTCACGGTTATGACGCAACCATGAAAGAGGAATACGCGCGCACGTACTCTTATGACTTTCGTCGGTACCTGCGATGGCGGCCCACCGTACAAAAGGAGGCTTCTCTTTTTGTTGCGGTGTCAGAATTCGTTCGTGGAAAACTGATTGAACAAGGCTTTCCAACCGAAAAGATATCCGTCCACTACGTAGGCGTCGATACAGAGTTGTTCGCACCGGATTTATCCGTTACCCGCATGCCCATCGTGCTCTTCGCCGGGCGACTCGTGGATAGCAAGGGCTGTGACTATCTCATTCGAGCGATGGCTCTGGTGCAGCGAAAGATTCCAGATGCCAGGCTAGTCATCATCGGCAACGGGCCGCTCAGGCACGAGTTAGAGCGAATGGCGTCAGCGTGTCTCCACAACTTTAGCTTTCTGGGAGCGCGGCCCCAGAGCGAAGTGCGTTATTGGATGAATCGGGCTAAGGTATTCAGCGTTCCAAGTTTTACTACACCATTGGGTACCTCCGAAGGTTTTGGCCTGGTGTTTGCGGAAGCGCAGGCCATGGGACTGCCGGTGGCGAGCTTTGCCACCGGCGGCATCCCGGAGGCGGTCGCGCACGGAGTCACGGGACTATTGGCCAAGGAGTGCGACGTAGAGGCTTTGGCGAATAACGTCAGCAGACTGTTGAAGGACGATCTTTTATGGCGTCAGTTCAGCGCCGCTGCCACGAAGCGCGCACGCGAATGCTTTGATCTTCGAGAGCAATCCGCAAAGCTGGAGGAGATGTATGGCCGATTGCTTATGCCCCAACCCATGGCTACTAGCCACAACTCGTTCTCCGTCACAATGCAAAGTTAGCCTTTCAGATTTAAGGATCTCCTTCACTCACAATGCAACCGAAAGCCAATCCGTTGGTATCTGTTGTAATTCCCACCGCTGGGCGACCCATCCTGGTCGTGCGAGCTGTAAATTCAGCACTACGACAGACTTTCGGCGACCTAGAGGTGATCGTCGTAATTGACGGAGACGAGAAGGAAAGTTTAGCCGCTCTCGAATCCATATCTTCGCCCCGACTGCGGCTCCTGCCATTGCTGAAGCAAGTGGGGGGAGCACGCGCCAGAAACGAAGGGGTGCATGCAGCGATGGGAGAGTGGGTGGCCTTTCTAGATGACGACGATGAATGGCTCCCTGAAAAGTTGGAAAGGCAGCTTGCCGTCGCACGGGCGTCAGAGGTCACGGATCCCATCATTGCTTGCAAAGTGATGGCTCGGACCCCGGGTGGGGAATTTGTGTGGCCGAGGAAGCTGCCCTCCGAACCGCTTTCGGAGTATCTTCTCGCGCGTAATTCCTGGAACCAAGGTGAAGGACTGTTGCAAACTTCCACGCTTCTCACAACCAGGAAGTTGTTGTTGAAAGCTGGGTTCGAGGATGGTTTGCGAAAACATCAGGATTGGGACTGGCTGCTCCGTGCCGTCAAAATACCCGGAGTCAAGATCGAATTCGTCGATGCACCCTTGACGATCTGGAACCTTGAACGATCCCAGACCAGCGTGGGCAGAAGGTATGACTGGCAAGGCTCCCTGGTCTGGATCCGTGATCGGCGGGAGTTGGTCACCCGTCGCGCCTACGCGGGCTTTATAGCGACCTCGATCGCGTCGCAGGCTGCAAGGCAAAGACAATGGAGGGCATTTCTGCCGCTCTTAACCGAAATGTTTCGGATCGGCAGACCGAAAGCCATCGACATTTGGCTCCTCCTGGCGATGTGGTTTGTACCCGGTACTTTGCGTGAGAGGCTGCGCTCATCTTGAACATATAATTCCCTGGCTCGCGACCGCTCCTACTCCCCATGACAAATCTAACGATCGGACTGCCCGTCTTCAACGCTATGCCCTTTCTGGAAGAAAGCGTGCAGAGCTTGCTTGGGCAAACCGATGAGGGTTTCACGCTTCTCGCTATCGATGATGGCTCGACCGACTCGGGACTCAAATATCTTCGCTCGGTGCAAGATTCGCGCTTGCGCGTCGTGACGCAAGCGAATCGCGGACTGACATTTACATTGAATCGGATGCTGCGCGAGGTGGACACGCCGTGGTTGATGCGGCATGACGCAGACGATGTCGCATTGCCAAATCGTGTCGCGCTCACCAAGCGGTCTATCGAACAGTTCCCGGACGCAGGGATGTTCTACTCTGAAGCTCGCTACTACCAAAACAGGCACAGCATAGGAACTTTCCGTTCGACGAGGGCTACACCCGATCAACTGCGGCAGATCACTCACAGCGGATACCTGTTGGCAATTTGCCATCCCACAGTAACTCTAAATGTAGAAAAGGCAATCGCATTGGGGGGCTATCGATTCGACCTGCAGATTGAGGATATCGACTTGTGGTGGCGCATGGCTCTAAGGTATGACATCCGTTATCTACCGGAAGTCATGACATATTTCCGGCATAACATAGCGAGCGTATCCACGGCTAATCTAGAGCGCCAGTCGATCAACACGCTCTATGTGCAATATATGCTTCTGTCGCATCTGCATGGTTGGCCCGCCCACAACTAGGAGTACGTACGAGATCACCTAGTGCGCGATGTTGACAGGCCAAGGCTGGCATGCTGGGAGGAGATGCGCCGTGCCAACATCTGTTACAGCCAGAACCAATACTCGAATGGGTGCAAACATTTAGCGAGGGCTGCGATTGCACATCCATTCTACTTTGCCAATCGGGTTCTTTATGAACTGCGACCCGACGACATCGTCTTCAATGGGGAAGACCCCTTGCAGTTCCTGAACCAGCGTGATGTGCTGTGGCCAGAGACGGAAGCTCCAACAACTCCAACACCGCCTGCGGCAACAACGTCAGACAATACAAAGAGTGTCGAATGCGCATGACTACTGAGGTCGCGACTCCGATCACTGTTAGGCAAGACGTAGTACGCGTGACGATTCTAGGCGTTCAAGTTGAGGCACTGAGCATGGCTCAGCTCAATGCGATCGTTACCGACGCGGTTGAGAACCGTAGGTGTGTCGTCGTAGCCAACCATAATCTTCACAGCATCTACCACTATCATCACGACTCTAAAATGCGGTTGTTTTATGCGGTCGCCGATCACATCCATGTCGACGGCATGGCAATCATCGGT
>DASXLY010000043.1:0-2574 GCA_036495975.1 Occallatibacter sp.
ATTGTCGCGGTAACCTTTACTCCTTTTCTCGGCGTGCAGATGCTGCCCCAGATCAAAGCTCTGCCCGGCGGCCATGCAGCGATCTATGCAACACCCGGCTACGAGAAACTGCGCCGCCTGATCGCCTGGGCTGTACGCCGAAAGGCCTTAGTCGCCTGTATTGTTTTGGGGATCTTTCTTGCATCCGTAGCCGGAATGGGACTTCTCAAGCAGCAGTTTTTTCCTCAATCCGACAGACCTGAACTCCTGGTAGAAGTGACCCTGCCACAAGGCACAAGCATAGAAACAACCAATGCAAGTTCGAAGAAAGTAGAGGACTGGCTTCGGCAGCAGCCCGAGGCGAAGATTGTGACGGCTTACATCGGGGCTGGCGCTCCGCGCTTCTTCTTTTCGTACAATCCGGAACTCCCGAACCCCAATTTTGCGAAGATCGTTGTTCTCACAGCCAGCGAGAAGGATCGAGATCGTTTGAAACTCAGGCTGCGTGAACGGGTTGAGCAGGGCCTTGCGCCGGAAGCGCGCGTGCGCGCCTCGCAGCTTGTATTTGGGCCATATTCACCCTGGCCGGTAGCGTTTCGGGTTATGGGTCCGGTCTTGGAGCAGGACCGCGCCATAGCGGCCAAGATACAGGCGGTAATGCTGGCAAATCCCCATACTCGACAAGTCAATTTGGACTGGGGCGAACGCGCGCCAACTGTGCATTTTGTGCTCGACCAGGCCAGACTACAACTGATAGGCCTCTCGCCCCAGGACGCTGCCGAACAGATCCAGTTTCTTCTGACCGGTGCGCCGGTGACGCAGGTCCGTGAAAATATTCGAACCGTGGAGGTACTTGCACGAAGTGCCGGAACAGACCGCTTCGATCCCAGCAAGCTGAACGACATGACTTTAATGAATCGTTCGGGGAAGGCTATTCCACTGAGTCAGGTCGGCCACATCGAGATTCGTCCCGAAGAACCGATTCTCAAACGCCGAGATCGCACGCCGACCATCACGGTGCAGAGCGACATCGATGAATCACTCCAACCCCCACAGGTGTCTCAAGAGATTCAAAAGGCAATTCAGCCGATCATCGCAAGCCTGCCCGAGGGCTACAAGATCGAAATGGGCGGCAATATAGAAGAGGCTGGAAGAGCGAACAGAGCACTGGCGACGGTATTTCCCGTCATGATCGTGCTGATGCTCACGGTGATCATCCTCCAGGTTCGGTCATTCTCCGCGATGTTCATGGTGGTTCTTACAGCGCCTCTCGGCCTCGCTGGCGTCGTTCCAACATTGCTTCTCTTTAATCAGCCATTCGGGTTCAATGCGATCCTCGGACTGATCGCGTTAGCTGGTATCCTCATGCGCAACACGCTGATCCTGATCGGTCAAATCAGAACAAATCAGGAGGAAGGACTTGATACTTATCACGCTGTCGTGGAAGCGACTGTACAGCGATCGCGCCCGGTCATCCTTACCGCCCTCGCAGCTGTGTTGGCCTTCATTCCTCTAACCTTTTCAGTTTTCTGGGGTTCGATGGCATACACACTGATAGGAGGAACGGCCATCGGTACAGTGCTGACTCTTGTGTTCCTGCCTGCGCTCTATTCAATCTGGTTTGGAGTAAAGCCGACAGCAGTGCCGAGCGACGAGGCACAGGCAGTGCTGGCGCATTCATAGCAGCAATATTCTCGCGGTCCATGCCAGGTGGCAGCATTGAAGCAGTCTGATACAAAGGATCTTCAGGATGCTTCAGAGTTCAATGTATGAATTGGCAGTGATTCCGTCGCCGAGTGGCACGCTTCTCTAACGCCGTTCCAAATCGAGGATGTTCACTATGAAATTCTCCTCAGCCCTAATCCGACTGTACGTGGCGGTAGGTGGCGCACTCACCATCAACTGCATTCACTCCGCAACCGCTCAAGTAGCCGTTTCGCCGCAGAGCATGAAAGTTCTCGGCGAGGTCGACCCCCGCTTCGTCTCCTACAATGTGGAAGCCGTCGAGGTGACCGGCGGGCGCTTCTGGGCGCCTTACAAGTCTGCGGCACAAAAAGCTGCCGCCGCTGCGTCCGAAACGCATTCCGGAAATCAGCCTGCAGGTCTCGATAGCAGCCTCTTCGAGTACCGTCCGCCCATCGATCTCTGGAACCCGAAACTCCGCAAGCTCGCTGCTGCGCTCGGTCCAGCCTACATCCGAGTCAGCGGCACCTGGCGCAACGCCACCTACTTCCAGAACAACGACGATCCGCCGCTTAAGAGTCCGCCGGAAGGCTTCAACGGTGTCCTCACGCGCGCGGAGTGGAAGGGCGTCGTCGACTTCTCAAACGCTGTGAATGCCGAAATTGTTGCCTCTGTCGCCACGAGCGCGGGAACTCGCGATGCGAACGGCGTCTGGACTCCCGTGCAAGCCAAACCCTGGCTCGATTACACGAAACAAATCGGCGGTCACATAGCGGCGATAGAGTTCATGAACGAACCCACGCTGCTCAGTTTCGGCGGTGTGCCGAAAGGCTATGACGCTGCTGGCTTCGGAAGGGACGCAAAGATCTTCGGAGCTTTTCTGCGCCGCGAGTCACCGGCCACAATCTACCT
>DASXLY010000044.1:0-2075 GCA_036495975.1 Occallatibacter sp.
TTATCGGCTTGCTCAAATGTCACGAACCACTCTGCTCCGAGGTACTCGCCGGTTCCCACCTGGTAACCGCGCGCCATGAGGCGTAGTGGCGCGCGATAGTTCCGCCCACACGCTAGCCAGACCGTAAAGTCAGATTTGTACTCGACCTTCCAGCCCTTCTCGTACGACCCTGCAAATGGACCTACGACCGAGCAATCGGCTTTCAGCGAGAACACGGCATCACGCACAGCCTGCGCATGCGCCGAGCCGCACAACATGAGCGAGAACGCGGCAACGCAAGCCGCGAGGAGAGGAAGAGACCGGAAAATGGAAGGGGTACGCAAAGTGCGCGGGTCGGATTCAATGTCGGTCATTCGTGTCCCTCCTGAGCTGGGTGCTCAGCTGAAATGCGGGAAAGAAATCATGGTAGTCGACTTGCCGACATTTACGACGCGTCAGTCCATGAAATCTATGCCAATGACAGTTTCTTGCAGCATCGTTCTGTTTTGGGAACGCGCGGCTGCGAACCTTCCATTTCGCGAGAAGCGGCGCGTATGATCGCCGGTATCCCCCGATGACATTCCAATTGCTTCGCGTGCAAACGCAAATCCAGCCAGGAATTCGGGTTAGAGGTGGCCGGCACACGACGCGCGAGGACCCATGCGACATTCTTTCTCGGCTACAGCAGTTTCCCTCTTGCTTCTGTCTCTGGCTACGGTGTTGGTCAAAGCACAAGACGCCGCACCGGCGAATGTTTCCTCTGACATCAAGGCCATCGTGGACAAGCCGCTCTACAAGGGTGCCATATGGGGGCTGCGTGTAGTCGACGTCGACACCGGCCAGACGCTGGTCGATCTCGAACCGCATCACCAGTTCTTCATCGGGTCGGTGCGCAAAGTCTTCACGACGGGCGAACTCATAGATCAGATCGGCCCCAACCACACCTTCAACACGCCTGTTTACCGGCGCGGTCCGATCAACAAACGAGGAGTCTTGTGGGGCGATCTGATCCTGGTCGCGTCCGGGGATCTCACCATGGGCGGCCGCACCAATCCCGATGGGACAATCGCATTCACAAACTATGATCATAACGAGGCCGACTCGCTGGAAAATGCCGAGCTAACCAAGCCTGATCCGCTGGCCGGGTATGCTGCTCTGGCTCATCAGATTGCAGCCTCCGGAATCAAGGAGATCACGGGCGATGTCGCGATCGACGATCGCCTCTTCCAGCCGTACTTCTTTCGCAAAGACTTTGACGTCAGGCCGATCTTTGTCAACGACGACGTCGTTGACGTCATCATCAATCCCAGGGATGTAGGCGATCACGCGCTGGTGACGCATCGTCCGGCCTCTGCCGCTCTTGCCGTCGACAACGACCTGATCATGAAACCGGCCGGTAGCGATTTGAGTATTTCAGTGCCGAAGCCAACCTGTATCGGAAAGCCCGGTTGCACGGCCACCATTGCCGGCGATCTTCCGCTCGGCTTTGTGCCGCCATTAACCAGTCAGTATCCTCTTATCCGCACATTCCGCATCACGGATCCTTCGAGCTACGCGCGAACAGTCCTCATCGAGAAACTGCGCGCTGCTGGCGTTAAGGTCGATGCGCCCACGGTGGAGCCGAACCCCACCCGCCTTCTCCCAGCAAAGAACTGCTATGAGAGGAAGATGCGCGTAGCGGAACTTCATGGCCTCCCCTACGCACAAGACATGAAGTTCATCAATAAGGTCAGCTACAACATCGGCGCGGACACCAGCCTCCTGCTCTACGGACTGACGCAGGGCGCGAACAACATGACAGCGGCCCTTGCGGCCGAAAAGAAAAATCTGCAGACCCATTACGGCGTCGCCCCGAGTGAATACTCCTTTGTCGACGGCAGCGGCGGTGAAGAAACGACGGCAATCAATTGGGCTGTGACGCAGATGCTCACGGATATGCGCAGCCACTCTGCGTTCCCCGAATATTTCGCCTCTCTGCCAATCATGGCGGTCGATGGCTCGCTTGGATTCGTCACCGATTTCGAAAAGGATAAGACGCTGGCGCCCGCAAAAGGCCACGTGCATGCCAAACCCGGCAGTTTTGTCGCAGAAACAGC
>DASXLY010000045.1:0-37831 GCA_036495975.1 Occallatibacter sp.
ACTGATTTCCTCTTTCGAGAGAGGCTTAGTCGTCAGCATCGCTCTCAGAACTCTATCGAATTCCTTCGTCTCCGCGGTCTTCCCCTTCATCAGTTCATCCTAATCGCTTGTCAACATGCGTCATCGGGATGATCATTCGAAGTAGTAAACGTGTGACGACCACTAAGGTCGATCGAAAAGTCAGCATCCCTCTATAAGTTTTGCAATTGCTCTAATTAAATGGCATTTCGGCCATGAATTGAGTCTTCTGTTCACGATTTCATTTGTGGGCCGCGTAGTCTGCGGCGCCCATCATGTGGAGCGAGACATAAGGCTCGTCGCCGATCACCCAGCTGTCGTGGCCGGGTTCGATGTAGAAGATGTCGCCGGGCCGCATTTCGATGATGCGGCCGTCGTCCATGGCGGCCGTGGCTCGGCCGGAGATGACCATGCCAACGTGGGAGACGTCGCAGCTCTTTTTACCCAGCGCTTTGCCAACGTGTTCTGACCACTTCCACCCAGGCTCATAAGTGGCGCGGCCAATGGTCATGCCGCCGAGGTGAACGAGTTCGAACTTCCCTTTGTCGAAGGTGCGAACTTCATCAGGATGGTCGAAGCGCTTGAGGATGACTTCGTGCATGGGCCACTCCTTCAACGAGGCAGTTGCAGTCACTTTCATGCATTGTAGGAGTGATTGTTCGCCGGGGCCATTGGAACGAGGCCGGAACGACCCGGATTTATCCCTTGAAAACCCCGCCGCGCTTGATGTAGTGTGCCCATCAATCGAACCTCCACGTTCAAAGGTCGCATGCGCATCGTGAGCAGACCGCGAAGGCACGGTTGCGTCGTGGCCCGAACCATCGGCCAACATGCGGCTCGAGATCCGTGACGGGTAACCATTCGGGAGGGGAAGTGTCATGAGGTTTTTCATTCTGACCGTATGCGGGCTCCTGGCGACGATGGCTGCCGGCCAAACCAATAGCGCCAAACCAGGTCCGGCAAAAAGGCCGGCGCGACCCGCGGCGGCGCAATTGAGCGCACCGACGTTGACTCCAGCGAGCCTGCATACTGACGGGCTCAACTTTGGCGACGACCTCACCAGACTCTACGTTGGCGATTTCGAGCATGTGGGGTTCGCACGGGATGCGACGGAGTTCTCGATGCTGGTGGGCAGCTACATGAATACCTACTCCGTAGACTGCGCGAAGTATCTGCCCAACGACAAAGTGGAGATCATGACGCAGGAATGCTCTCAGGAAGCCTGGACCGTAAACGGTTATGGAGTTGAGCAGCCCGGTTCCCGTCACTGCGTAAGTTATCGAACCGTTGGAACCGGGAGGTATGCGGATCCGGAGGTATACAACCTCGAACGGCGCCTCGATGCCACGACGGCTCAAACCATGATCGGAGATGTATTCGGCGCCATGAAGAAAGGCGGCGACCTCGCCGGCGGCATGCGAAAGATGACCGATATCGCAGTCTATGCCAAGAACGATATGCAAACCCTGGTTCAAGGCAATGGCTGCACCAGTCCCAGCCTGATGCGGTTGCAAGCCAACATGATTCGCTTTGGAGAGGGCAAGGGATCGATCGCCATGCAGGGAGCCGCAGCAGCATTGGCGGAGAGGGATTCCGCTGCAGCCGGTCCATTCAAAGATCAAAATTACCAGCGGCTGATCGATGATTTGATTGTGGAAGAATCCCAGGCCTGGATGATGAATCGGTACCAGCAAGGAAGCGTGAGAACCGGCGCAATCTCGCGCGACCGGGAGGGGCGTCCCGGCGAAATAGTGGCAAGCTACTCCTTTGCAAGCATGGGTAAGCCGTACGCGGGCAAAGTGCGAGTTACGTTTCTCGATGGAATCCCGCAATGCCTGTACTTTTCAGATCTTCCTACGTCGTGCCGTGCTCCAAGCCCGCGGATCATCTCGGCATATAGAAAGCATCAGTACTCCGATTAATCTTCGATTCTTCCTTGGAGGCTGCTCTGAAGTTTGCATCTGAACATGCGCTCTTCATGGAGTATTGGCGTGAGGCACAAGCGGAGTCCGGGCGAGGATATACTTTTTCCCAGCCCAGCATGAAGCGCCACGCCCTCATCTTCGGTCTCGTCGGTGGCCTCCTTATCGCCACCCTCCAATACACCGAGTACCGCTTCGTCATCATCGAGCATTCCGTTGAACTCTACGGCGCACTCGTCGCCATCCTCTTTGCGACCTTCGGCATCTGGCTGGGCCTCCGCATCACGCGCCGTCGCGAGACCATCCGCGAAACGATCGTGGTGAGAGAAGTGCTCGTCCCCGCGGAAGCCCCCACCCCCACCCCAGGGGTCGCCGCCCCCTTCGCTCCCGACGCTGGCCGCCAGCAAACCCTCGGCATCACGGCACGCGAGCTGGAAATCCTCACCCTGATCGCCCGCGGCCTAAGCAATCGCGAGATCGCCACGCAACTCTTCGTTTCCGAAAACACCGTCAAGACCCACTGTGCCCGCGCCTTCGACAAGCTCGGAGCCGCCCGCCGCACCCAGGCCGTCCAGCGCGGCAAAGAAATGGGCCTTCTACCGTGAGAGCCTTCTGCGCAGCATCACCCAAAAGCACGATTTCCGCTCCATTCCTCAAAAATCATACGAAAGGGTGACGACATCCGGCCCCGTTCCACCGCATCGTGACTCCATCCTCGCTCGCAAAAGGTGCCAGCCATGAAAAAAGAAGTCCTCTCCTTTGGCCTCATCTCCGGCCTCATCACTTCCGTCCTCACCTGCGCTTCGCTTCTCATCGCCGACAAGATCGGTTCCGGCCACAGCATGGTTCTCGGCTACACCATCATGGTGGCGTCGTTCCTGCTCATCTACTTCGGCATTCGCAGCTATCGCGACAACACCCTCGCCGGCCAAATCTCCTTTGGCCGCGCCTTCGCCTGCGGCATCCTCATCGCCCTCATCGCCTGCGACTGCTATGTCGCTGTGTGGGAGGTTCTCTACTTCAACTTCATGCCCCATTTCATGGACGGCTACTTCGCCGCGCAGATTCACAAGGTCCAGTCCTCCGGGCTTGACCCCGCCACCACCGCCGCCCGGGTCGCTGCCATCCGGCGCTCTCAGGAGCTCTATCAGAACCCCTTCGTCAACATGGCCTACACCTTCATAGAGCCTTTCCCTGTCGGCCTCATCATCACACTCATCTCCGCTGCCGTCCTCCGCCGCAAACGCCCCGTCGAACGCACCGTCGCACCCGCGGTATGACCACGGGAAAGGCTGGTGCGTAAGCTCACTGCAAAATGGGGATGTTGGCGATGCGCTGCTGCCACTCCGCGGGACCGGTCTGGTGGACGCTGGTGCCTTTCGAGTCGACGGCGACAGTGACGGGCATGTCTTTGACTTCGAATTCGTAGATGCCTTCCATCCCAAGGTCTTCAAAGGCCAGCTGGCGCGACCCGATAATTGCCTTGGAGACGAGATAGGCTGCTCCGCCCACGGCCATCAGGTAGACGGCACCGAATTCCTTGATCGCCTCAATGGCAAGGGGACCGCGTTCCGCTTTGCCAACCATCCCGAGCAGGCCGGTCTGGCTGAGCATCTGCCGGGTGAACTTGTCCATGCGCGTGGCCGTCGTAGGGCCGGCCGGTCCGATCACCTCTTCGCGGACCGGATTGACCGGGCCCACATAGTAGATAAAGCGGTCCTTGAAATCAACGGGGAGTTTTTCGCCGCCGTTCAGCATGTCGGTCATGCGCTTGTGTGCGGCATCGCGCCCGGTCAGCAGTTTTCCATTCAGAAGGAGAACCTCGCCGGGTTTCCACGTGGCAGCCTCGGCGCGGGTGACCGTGTCGAGGTTGACGCGCCTGGCCTGCGAGACATCGTAGGTCAGCTTCGGCCAGGCATCGAGTGAGGGCGGATCGAGATACGCCGGTCCGGAGCCATCGAGGATGACATGCGCATGGCGCGTCGCGGCGCAGTTCGGGATCATGGCGACCGGCAGGTTCGCGGCATGGCACGGAACGTCGAGAACCTTAACATCCAAAACAGTAGTCAGGCCGCCGAGACCCTGGGCGCCGATGCCGAGCCGGTTCACTTTGTCGTAGAGTTCCACGCGGAGCTTTTCGGCGGTCGTTTTCGGGCCGCGCGCGATCAGATCCTGGATATCGATGGGATCCATCAGCGATTGCTTGGCCAGAAGCATGGCTTTTTCGGCAGTGCCTCCGATCCCGATGCCCAGCATCCCCGGCGGGCACCATCCTGCACCCATGGTGGGGACGGTTTTAAGCACCCACTCCACAATGGAGTCGGACGGGTTGAGCATCACAAACTTGCTCTTCGCCTCCGAGCCTCCGCCCTTGGCCGCGACGGTGACTTCAACAGTATTGCCCCTCACGAGTTCCACGTTCACTACGGCCGGCGTATTGTCGCGGGTGTTTTTGCGCGCGCCGGCAGGATCGGCAAGCATCGAAGCGCGCAGCGTGTTGTCAGGATCGGTGTAGGCGCGCCGGACGCCTTCATCGACCATCTGCTGGATATCGAGAGGTTCTTCGCCCGGTGCGGCTTCGAATCGCACATCCATGCCGATCTTCACGAAGGCGTTTACGACGCCGGTGTCCTGGCAGATAGGGCGGTGGCCCTCGGCGCACATCCGGCTGTTGATCAGGATCTGGGCAATAGCGTCCTTGGCGGCGGGCGACTGTTCACGCTCGTAGGCGCGGGCAAGGTTCTCAATATAGTCAGTCGGGTGATAGAAGCTGATGTATTGCAGCGCGCCGTAAACGCTGGCGACGAAGTCTTCCTGCTTGATCGTGATCATGAACCGCTCCCAAGGACATCGACCCTATAGGTTAAATCGACAGCGTTACCTGTTGCTCTCGACGTTCTTGCTTGGGCCGAGGGGACTTCGAGAACCAGCGACAACATTCTCCTTTGTCAAGCCCAGCTTCTCTCGAACTCTCGTCATCTCTCCTGCTTGCATCAACTTACGTCGACCCTGCGTTTTGCAAGTAATTATTGCCGAAATTGCTATTCTGGATATCGCATGCGATCCGGCCTTCAAACGTCCCTTGAGCGTGCCGCCCGTAACTCTTTTCGAATGACGATTTTGAGACTTAACCCAACTAGATAGAGTCACTTACGAGACCCCCTTAATTGCTAAGTTATTGTCCCCGAGGATTTTAGCTGAAAAACGGGGATTTTTTTTAGCGCAACTGTATGGTTGCGCATTGTTCAAGGCATCACAATCCGGCGCCAGAGCCGGAGGCCTCTCCGCCATCAAACAGCGGCAGGGGCTCGTCTGGATCGGGATACGTGAGCTGGCTGTCTGCGACTCTCAGGAAGGGCGTGAGTTTGTGTTGTGCGGCAGGTGCGGCGGTGAGGATGTCGCGGACGTCCCAAGCCTCGATCATCATCGCGTCGGAGATAAGCGAACGGTGGCAGCGCCAGGGAACCGCTTCGGCGCACATGATCGCGGTCGGTGTCGCGCGAGCGATCTGACTCAGCGCGGCCAGGCCTTCGGCGAATTGCGGAGTAGCCATGTAGTCGGCATAGCCGCGGAAGGAAGCGTTGCGCCAGCCAGTGTTGATCGAGTCTTTGCGGGTATGGCGCCGGCCGCCAAGCGATTTCAAGTGCGTGTACTCCATGCCGGCACCACTGAGGGAGGACGCAAGGACATCAGTGTTGAATTGCGGTACATGGCGCGACTTGGGAATGGAACGGACGTCGACCAGCTGGCGCACGCCGTGGGTATTGAGCAGCGCGATGAACTCTTCAATAGCGTGAGTGGAATGGCCGATGGTGAAGAGGACGTTATGCGCCACAAATTCATCGTACGGCGAAACCGCATTTGAATACCCGCCTAAGAGCAGAGGTCAATTTGTGATCGATTAGAGTGAACCTGCTCCGTGACCTTCCCATCACCGACAAGAAGACAAACCTCGAACCGAGCGCCGCATGCCCTAAGCTGAATGTATGGCAGATTTTCCTGCGGATTCGATTCCGGACGCGAAGCCTTCCTCGCTGCTGGTGCATGACAACGGGAAGGCCTCCGATGTTCTTTTCGATGTGCTTGTAGTTGGGGCGGGCCCGACCGGGCTGGCCTGCGCGATCGAAGTGCAGAAGGCGGGATTCAAAGTTGTGGCCATCGACAAGGGATGCATCTGCAATTCGTTGTTTCACTACCCGTCGCATATGACATTTTTTACGACGCCGGAACTACTGGAGATCGGGAACATTCCCTTTCCCAGTCCAAATCCCAAGCCGACCCGGAACGAGGCTTTGCAGTATTACCGCCTGGTGGCCGCGCACTACAAGTTGGATGTACGCCAGTACGAGCGCGTGGAGCGCGTGACCGGCTGTGACGGCGAATTCACGGTGCACACCGAGGATCGTTTCGGCAGGCCAGGTGTGCTGCGGGCGCGAAAGCTGATCATCTCCACGGGCTACTACGATCTGCCCAACATGATGCGTATTCCCGGTGAGAATCTGAGCAAGGTGTTTCATTATTACAACGATCCGCATCCCTATTTCGATTCGGACGTTGTAGTGATCGGCGGAAAGAATTCGGCGGCAATTGCAGCGCTGGAGTTGTGGCGCAACGGAGCGCGGGTGACCCTGGTGCATCGGCACGAGGCGATGCACCGGCACGTGAAATACTGGATCAAGCCCGACATCGAGAATCGCATCAAGAACGGCGAGATCAAGGCGTACTTCAACACCGATGTGGTGGAGATTACCCAGGATGCGGTGGTGTTGAAGACCCCGCAAGCCCTCGAAACGATCAACAACGACTTTGTGTTCGCCATGACCGGCTATCATCCCGACTTCAGCTTTCTCGAGAGCCTCGGAGTTCGCTTCGAGGGACCGGATCGGCTGCCGGTGTGCAATCACGAGACGCTGGAGAGCAACGTGCCCGGAATTTACCTCGCCGGCGTGATTGTAGCGGGATCGCGAACCAACGAAATCTTTATTGAGAATGGCCGTTTTCATGGCGGGCAGATTGCAAGAGCCCTGCTCGTTCCGGTTGCCTAGTTCAGGTTGATCCGCTGGGTCAAGTGCATGGATTGGTTAACGTTGTAGTCCCATCTTCTCGAATCCAAGAGCAGAGCATTACGAGACGTGCATCGGCAAATAGGCTGGAGTGCAATTTCTTGTAATTCCGGTAAAATCCAGAGAACACGGACTCCCACATGAGTTTGAGGTCGAAGCTTTGAGTCGCTGGTGGCCGCGCACAGTCCGATGGCAACTGATCATCTGGCTGATGTTGCTTGAGGCGCTCTCTGTCGCGTTGTTTGCCACGATTCTCGTGAAGGTCGAGGGCCATGAAGTGCGGCAGCGGGCACTGGAGCGGCTTGCGCATCAGGCTACGTCGATCGCGTTGCAGGCCGAGGAGGCCTATCGCCTGCAGAAGCCGGAACTTGTGCTGCCGTCGCTGCGCATGATGGGTGCCGCGCCGAGTGTGGCGCGTGCCAAGATCACCGATGCAGCGGGGAATGTGCTTTTTGTCAGCGATGGCGATCCTTCGCAGAATCCCCTTGAGGCTGCTGAGAAAGCGCAAATCAAGCTGATTCCCAGCCATGATCCCCGCGTGTTTGGCTTTACAGACCACCGCTGGGAGGGCGTGAAGGCCATCTACTACGGTGCAAATCTGCGTGGATATGCCTGGGTCGAAACAGACCGCTCATGGGACAACGAACAGTTGGACACGGTGCTGCGCAGTTCGCTTTCGTTTGGCCTTATCTGGATTGGCGCATCGGGATTGCTGGTATTGCTGATGTCGCGTTCGATCTCGAGACCCCTGACCGTTCTTCAGGGTGGAACGCGCGCGCTCATGGAAGGGGGTGCATCGAGTGCGAATTTCCCGCTCCCGGTAACAGTGGAAAACGAATTTGGCGACCTGATCCAGGCATTCAACCGGATGGTGGCGGCGCTTGAGGAACAGCGGTCGGGGTTGAACGACACGCTCTCCTTATTAGATTCGATGCTGGCGAATGCGCCGATCGGGTTGGTGTTCTTCGACCGGCAATGCCGGATTGTCCGCGTGAATGAAGTTTTCGCAGAGATGACCGGGACTCCATTCAGTCGCCACCTGGGCCGCGCCTTGCCCGAACTGTTGCCGGAGAGAATGGCGCAGCGGATGGAAGATGCTGTGCGGCACGTAGTCGAATCGGGGTCACCGGTACACGATCTCGAACTGGAGGGGCAGGCTGATCGTCGCGGCCAGCCGCGGACGTGGTTGGTTACTGCCTATCCGGTGCGCCCGGCCGGTGTGCAAGTGCGGTGGGTGGGTGCAATTGTGATGGACGCGAGCGAACGCAAACGCAGCGAAGAGGCGCTGCGCAGGACTGAGAAGCTGGCGGCGACGGGACGGCTCGCGGCATCCATTGCGCATGAGATCAACAATCCGCTGGAGGCGATTACCAACCTGCTCTATTTGTTGCGCAGGTTTTGTCACCTTGACGATGTAGCGATGAATTACGTCTCGATCGCCGAACGCGAGGTGCGCCGGATGTCCGAGATCACGCAGCAGACATTGCGTTTCTACCGGCAGTCTACGTTGCCGGCGCGGACAACGATGGAGGAATTGCTGGATTCGGTGCTCGACATGTATGGCGCGCGGCTGGCCACGATGAACATCCTGGTGGAACGGCACTATGATCCCAAACTGGATCTCTACTGCTTCGCCGGAGAGGTGCGGCAGGTGATTTCGAATCTGGTAAGCAATGCGATGGATGCAACCGCCGGGGGCGGCCGTCTGATTGTTTCTGCGCGGCGCTCCCGGGATTGGGTTCACACTCAACGCGAGGGGGTACGGATCACAATTGCCGACACCGGCAGCGGGATGACGCCCGACGTTCGTGAGCGGCTCTTTGAGGCGTTTTTCACCACAAAGGGTGCCACCGGCACCGGACTCGGATTATGGGTGAGTCACGAGATCATCCTGAAGCATCATGGAATTATCCACCTGCGCAGCCGGCCGGCATCGGTGGATTGCTCCTCGGGTACGACGTTCCAGATCTTCTTCCCGGACAACGAGGAGCTGACCAGTGCGCCGGTAGCGGAGGAGCAGGCAACGGCAGAGGCCTAACGCTTGCAGATTCAGGGACTCGGGCCGGAAATCAACCTTGGCCTGTATTACCAAAAGCGCGGAACTTTTGCTTTGGAGCCGGGTTAGTAACGATGACGGGGAGTCCACGTTACCGTCAAAATGGTTAAACGCAACGAGGCATGCGGAGACAGAAAAATGAATAGGTCATTGATATTCAAGATATTTTCCGGGGTCGGAATGCTTGCTTTGGCGGGGGCGATGGCGCTGGCACAGGATGCCGCGTCGTCCAATGCTCCTCGCAGCGACGGGCAAGTCGAGATGGACGTGGTGCACGCGCTGGATGCATCGCAGGCCTTGAAGAACGACCTGATTACCGCAGCGACCATCCAGAGCGAGGTGACCCTCTCCGGCACCGTTTCCAGCGATTCGTCCAAACAGTTGGCCGAGTCGATTGTGAAAGGCGTACCGGGCGTGACCAGGGTGCATAACAATCTGAAGGTCGGCAACCCGGCAGATGATGCGAATGCCCAGGGCGCGCCGCTCAACGATCCTGCCAACGACATGGCCGATGCGCAAGCTGCGCCCCAGCAGGACGACGGCCAGAATGCGCCGAGCATTAACCAGGCTCCGCCGCCGAACTGGAACAACCAGAATCAACAGCCTGCGAATGGGCAGAACCAGCGGCCGGCATATCAGCAGAACCAGCCCTATCCTCAGAACCAGCCTTATCCTCAGAATCAGCAGCCCTATCCGCAGGACCAGCAGGGTTACGGTCAGCCGGGATACGGACAGGCTCCCCCACCCCCAGGCTATGGGCAGCAGCCGGGATATGGACAAGCTCCGCAACCTCCGGGCTACGGACAACAGCCGGGATATGCGCAGGCCCCTCCTCCGCCGCGATACACACTCCCTAATGGACCGGTTACGGTGCCGCAGGGAACCCTTATCCAGGTGCGCACCAGTGAGCCGGTAAACAGCAAGCGCGCCAAGGAAGGCGAACCAGTTCAGTTCACCGTAATCCAGGATGTGACCATGGGCGGCGTGCTGGCAATTCCACGTGGCGCCACGGTGCACGGCGTGATCACCGAAGTGAAACGTTCGGAGAAGGGCTCGCTGACGGGTAGCAACGAACTTGCGCTGCAGCTTACTTCGCTTGACCTGATGGGGCAGAGCTATCCGCTCGAGTCGGATCAGTTCCGGGTGAAAGGGCCCGGCAAGGGCGGACGTTCCGCTGAAAACACGATCGGCGGAGCTCTGGTGGGCGCAATCATTGGTGGAGCGATCGGGCGCGGAGAAGGTGCCGCGATCGGAGCAGTAGCCGGCGGCGGTGCGGGAGCGGCAGCTTCAGCAGCTTCGTCCGGTCCGGGTGTATGGATCCCCGCTGAGGCGCTGGTCAGCTTCCATGTGGCAACGCCAATAACCGTGCAGCCGGTATCGCAGCAGGAGGCGATGCGGTTGGCGCAGGGGCTGAACCTGGGCGGACCAAATCTGTATCGCCGTGGACCGTATGGGCGTCCGTATGGGCCTTACTATGCGCCGGTGTATTACAGGCCGTATTACTTCTCCGGTGGATACTACTACTGGCGGTAAGGCGCCCACTTGAAGGCGTAAGACGGCAGGTCAGCCGTCTAAGACTAACCGACAATGTAAGACAACGGGCATCCGCAAAGGATGCCCGTTCTGTTTTGCGCCAATTTCCAGGACTTCACGTGCGACCGCATCATGGCGGGCGAGCCGAGCTATTCGTAGCGCAGCGCGATGATGGGATCGATTTGCATGGCGCGGCGTGCAGGGATGTAGCAAGCAAACACTGCGACCACAAGAAGCAGCAGGGCGACAGAGGCGAAGGTGAGCGGATCATGGGCACTGACGCCAAAGAGTTGGCTGCTCAGCAGTCGCGTCAGAGCGAGCGCAACTGCAGCGCCGACGAGCACTCCGAGAAGAGCCATCAATGTTCCTTCGCGTAAAACAAGACGTAAGACATCGCTGCGCCGTGCGCCCAGTGCCATACGAACACCAATTTCGCGAGTGCGTTCCCCAACGAGGTAAGCCGTGACTCCATAGATGCCGACACACGACATGGCCAGCGCGAGTGCGGCGAAAACGGCAAGCAGAATCATCGAAAGCCGGCGAGGCGCGAGTGAGTTCGACAACACTTCCTGCATGGTCTCAACGGAGTAGATGACAGCATTCGGGTCGAATTCGGAGACAGCGCTGCGAACCGGAGCCATGATGGTCGCGGGATCGTCGTGCGTGCGCAGGACAACGGCAACGCCGGTGGCGACGAGCGACATGAGTTTTGGCGGCAGTTGCATGAACGGATAGTAGAACTGCGCCTCGATTGCCGCGTGCGGATCATTCCCAGGGCCCCATTGCTTCAGGTGTCGGACTATCCCGACGATTTCCGCCTCCGTATCGAATTCAGCAAGGTGGATATGCCGGCCAATCGGGTTCTGGTTGGGGAAGTACGTTCGTGCGAAGACATCATCGATGTCGACGACGACGGGCGCGTTCTCGTTGTCATTTGCCGTGATGAAGCGGCCGCGTTCAAGCGTCATCCCCATGGCGTGCTGGAACCCGGATTCGACAAGGTAGAACAAGGCCTGCGGCATGTCGTTATCGTTGGCGGGCCTGGGTTGGCCGTCGATCCAGAAGGGAATTTCGGAGTCGTGGATCATGGGGCGGGAGCCGAGGGTCACGGATACGGCTTCCACGCCGGGCATTGCGCTGATAGTCGCGTCGAAATGGCGGAGGCGCGTGCGGGTTTCGGCGGCAGTCGTCTTGGCGTTGGCGGGCAGCGAAAGGGAGAAGGTGACGGCGTGCTCGGGATTGTACCCGGGGTCGACACGCAGCAGCGCGGCAAGGCTGCGCAGCATCAGTCCCGCGCCAACCAGCAGGACCAGGGCCATGGCTACTTCGATGGAAACGAGGATGCCCTGCACGCGATGACGCGCGCCGCCGGCCCCACGAGTGGTTTGACGCAGCACCTCATGCAAGCTGGTTGCTGACGATCTCAGCGCAGGAATCAACCCGAAGAGGATGCCCGCGAAGAGTGAAACGGCAAGTGTGAACAGCAGGACGCGAGCGTCGATAGAGACTTCAGCGGCACGAGGCAGGGCAGCCGGCAGCAGACGGACAAGCTCTTTGGTCCCGAAAACTGCCTGTGCAAACCCCAGTGCGCCGCCCATGCCCGCAAGCAACAGGCTCTCCGTCAATAGCTGGCGAATCACCCGCGATCGACTGGCACCGAGCGCTGCGCGAATTGCAAATTCGCCCGAACGCCGCATCGAGCGCGCGAGCAGAAGACTGGCGACGTTGGCACAGGCAATGAGCAGGACGAAACCGACTGCGGCGACCAGCACCAGAAGAAGTGGCTGGACGTCGCCGACAATGTCGTCCTTCATGGAGAGCGCCGTGATGCCGACATCCTTGTCCGCTTCGGGATAGGCGATGGCTAAGTTGTGGGCGATAGCATCCATGTCGGCACGGGCCTGGACGAGTGTGACGCCGGGCTTGAGGCGGCCGATTGCGTGAGCGCTCATATCTACACGGCGATCGAGGAAGGAAGGATCGGTCCACTGGCCGATCGGTGTGAATGCGTCGCGGTCGACACCATAAAACGAGAAACCCGGCGGCATAACGCCGATCACGGTGTATGCTGCGCCATTGAAGTCGATGGATTTGCCCAGGATGGCGGGCGAAGAGCCGAATGTGCGCTGCCAGAAGCCGTTGCTCAGGACGACAACAGGCGAAGCGCCCGCATGATCGTCGGCAGGGGCGAAGGCGCGGCCCAGAACCGGATAGACGCCGATCGCCGGGAAGAATCCGGCTGACACCATCAGGCTGTTCACGCGTTCTGGCCGTCCGCTGCCGGTCAGATTCAGATCCTCATGGTGATAGATCGCCATCGCGGCGAAAGTGGTGTTCATGCGCTCCCAATCAAGGAAATTGAGATAGCTGATGGGAGCATGATCTTGTCCGGCGTTCTTCTCGTGGACGGCGACAATGCGATTGGAGCCGGGATAGGGAAGGGGATTGAGAAGAACGCCGTTGACTACGGAGAAGAGGGTCGTGTTCGCTCCGATCCCCAGCGCAAGTGTCAGAAGGGCGATCGCCGTGAAGCCGCGCGCTTTGAGGAGCATGCGAAGCGCATAACGCACATCGTGCACAAAGGCATTCAAGGTGAACCTCGCAGTCAGGATTTCTCGATGGTGTTCTCGGGATAACCGGAGAAGTCTCGACGAGGGAATCCTACCTTGAGTTTGCTTGCCGTTCCAGAGGGTTGGGAAGAATTGATGCAGTCCGGCTTCTGGGTTTGGCGAATGACCTTGAACCCAATGAACAACGGGCATCCCGAGGTGGGGTGCCCGTTGTTGTCTTGGTCCATTATTAGCGGCCAGGTTTCTCGATTGAGGTCGGAGTGTGCCCTTGCTGAGCAACACGCACAGGCCTGGGTGGGAGCCGGATTCCAGGGCGCAGAGTCGAGATGTAAGCAACCGAGGGCGTCCAACTGACGGTGTCGTAGAAGTTCTGCCCGTTTGCGTTTACTTCGAACCGGATCATGTCGCCGGCCCGAACCTCGATGTTGTTTACGTTTGCGGGATAACCAACCTGGTCGGTGCCGGCGATCGACTGTCTACGTCCAAGGGTCGACGGCCATAGGTGCGATACGTTCCGACCGGAGACAAGGTTGATTTGCGCAAAGACGCCAGTGCCTCCCTGGGCATCCGATTTGAGAACACGGCCTCGAATGTCCACTGTCCCGCTGTAGGGAGCGACCCAGACCCGGGCTACGCCGCCCGTATTGCACGGAGCGTCACAACTGGCGGGAACGAGTGCGAATGCGCTGACGTACTGTTCGGGACTCACTTCCCACGCGCCGTTGTAATCGGAGGGCGAGTAACCCTGTATATCTGTCCAGTGCGCTGGCGATACTTCGTACATATATCGCCATTGATGCAGTCCCTGGATCGGGGAGAATTGCTCCGCCGCATAGTTGGGGAATGAGGTTGCAGAGATGTTGTTCAGTTGCGTGATCGAGCCGGTGTCGTTGCCTTCGAAGAACGCGCCGGAAGCTTGCGTGTAGACACTGTTCCGGACGGATCCGAAAGGGGTGGCAAAACCCGATCCCGCGCTGTTCTCCCAGATGGAGACGCCCCCGGACGAAAGCGAGAAGGCATTGTTCAGGAATGTATTATCGGCCAGATCGACGCCCGTGGTGTGATCGTAGGGATGGATATTCAGAATCTCGACACCGGGTCCCGCGTTTGCCGCGAAAAGGTTCCCGAGAAAATTGACCTGGGACTCAGAGAACTCGAGATCGACCGCGGTCTCATCGGGACTTTCTGTTGTGGGAACACCGAAGAAAATGTTGTTCGTCAAGTTCACATTCTGGACGCGGGCGATGATCACAGCTGCGGTACCGGAAGCCGTGTGGCAGGCCGCCTCATCGTACAGAACTGAATCGATCAGGGTGACGTTCGTCATGCCAACCAGGCGTAGAGAGTCGCTGCAGCCCAGGCCCGCGGCCTGGTAGGCACTATCGGCGTGGCCGTCGTCATCCGTGAGCAGCAGGCCATTCAACACTACGTCCTGAAACGTGTTGTGGCCGTCGTTGCCGTCGGTGGTTGTCGTCTCGGCGTCAAAGGAGACGCTGTCGAGGTTGTGTGCTCCGCGGATATTGGTCAGTGAAATTCCTTTGAGCACATATTGCGAGCTGTCGAAGCTCAGGTTGGGTGCGATGTTGAAGAGGATGCCGGCAGAGAGGTTGATGTTCAGGGCCGCGGCGAACGGATCCGGGATTCCGGCGGAAACAGGATATTCGCGGGAGAATTTGCTCCAGATGCCCTTGTTGTCGTGGGCGAAGACGTCATTGATGGCGATGTTTTGATGGGATAATTGGTTGAAGTGGAGCAATATTCCGACGCTCGCATTTCCAACTTCCAGATGCTCGATGTTCCAGGAACCCGGATCGTTGAGCAGAATGCAGATGTCATCGGTTGCCTGGTCCCGGAGGATCCGCGGATTGGCCCCCTTGCCGTAGGCGCTCAATGTAATCGGCAGTGTCGGGGTGCCACTCCCGGTCAGGGTCAGCTGCTGGTCCCAGGTGGCGCCACGGGCAAGCAGGACCTCGTCGCCAGGGGACATGACCTGGATCCGATTGATGGGTCCAAAGGAGCACCACGGCTGTGCTTCGGTGTGCGGACCAGAGTCGCTGCAACTGGAGTCCGGCTGGCTATTGATGAAGTATTTCGTGCCGTTCGCAAAAGCCGCAGTGTTGAAGCTGATCAAAGCGAATGCAGTAAGCGCCCCAAAAAGGCTCCGCGGCAGAATACGGCCGTGTCCGTCGTCCATCCTGAATTCATTCCTGCATCCCAGTCGTACGCAGGAGTCTCCTAGAGTGCTGCAAGCTGGTTGAGCAGCCGGGCGGACCGACAAGGCAACGAACGCATGACGACAACCCCGCTGCGAGTGAACGCACAGGTATAGAGGCGCCGATGCTCAGGCTGAAGCGTGAGCGTCACCGCCAAACAAATCTTTATTGCAGGAAACTGAAGCGATGGTACGAGGGCATTATGGGATGGTCAATATGACTTCCGTGTGAGTCGCGGAGGGGCGAAAGCTTGAACGGAAGTTGGGCCTAGCCAAGGAGTTTCAGAAGCTCGGTGGGATGGATGGGCTTGATCAGAATGTCGAAGTCGTAACCGCGCATTCTCGCATTGCGGAGCAGGTCTTCAACCGCGGCCTGGCCAGACAGCAGGAAGACCCTGCAGCCCGGATGGATGGCGCGAATCTGGATGGCGACTTCAATGCCGTTGAGTCCCGGCATGATCACGTCGCAAAGGAGAACGTCGGGAGTCGATTCTCGGGCCAGATCGATTGCCTCGAATCCGTCATACGCGGCAGAGGCTTGAAAGCCATTGCGGTCGAGGATGAGCTTGAGTGTATCGGCGATGATTTGCTCGTCGTCGACGACCAGAACACGGGGAGGGTTGGCAGCAGAGGGACTCATCAGATCGGGGAAAACCAATATTCGAATTTTCGAATATAATGATTATATGCCCGATTCCCTGCGTCAGTTCAAAGCGGAAATCTTTCAGGCCCTTGCCCATCCCACGCGCATCGCGATCCTTGACCAGCTGCGCGACGGGGAGTTGACGGTGAGCTCGTTTGTTGAGCGGCTGGAACTGGAACAGGCGAATCTTTCGCAGCATCTTTCGGTATTACGGGCCCGGCAGATTGTGGTGACACGCAAGGCCGGAAACCAGGTCTTCTATTCGGTCCGCGATCCGCTGATCTGGAAGATGCTGGACCTGATGAAACGGTACTTCCAAAAGCAGGTTGGCGAGTCGATGGCGCTGCTTGAAGAGGAAGAGAAGGCCGAGGCGCGCCGATAGTGGAGTTACCGGAGCAGTGGCTTCCCCGATCCGTTACATCAATTCGCAATTACTCAGCTCGGCAATTCAGTCATGATCTGGCCGCGGGTATCACGGTAGGCTTGGTGGCGCTGCCGTTGGCGATGGCGTTCGGCATTGCTTCGGGGGTGACTCCACAGGCCGGTTTGTACACGGCCGTGATCGCGGGATTCCTGATCTCGGCACTGGGGGGCTCGCGTGTGCAGATTGGCGGCCCTACCGGAGCTTTCGTCGTGATCGTTGCGGGGATCGTGGCTCGCTTTGGAATGGCCGGTCTGTCACTGGTAACGCTGATGGCGGGGATTCTGTTGGTGATCATGGGAGTCACGGGCCTGGGGGCGGCGGTGAAGTTTATTCCGCGACCGGTGATTATCGGGTTCACGAACGGGATTGCACTGCTCATCGCTTCGACGCAGATCAAGGATTTTCTGGGACTCAAAACAGGTCCGTTGCCGAGCAGTTTCGTCCCACGGTTGAGGGTGCTTGCGGAGAACATCGGGACGATGCAGTGGCAGACCGTTGCCATTGCGGGGACGACGCTGGCGATCATTCTGCTGTGGCCTCGGGTGAAGTTTCTTACGCTTGGACGAAGGATCCCGGGGTCGATTCTCGCGGTGCTGAGTTGCACGGCGATTGCGGCGATTCTGCACCTGCACATTGAAACCATCGGGACAAAGTTCGGGGGACTTCCGCAGGGATTGCCGCCGCTGACGCTGCCGCACCTGCATGCCGAGCACATTGAGCCCCTTCTTGCGTCGGCATTCACGGTGGCGCTGCTGGGAGCGATCGAAAGTCTGTTGTCGGCCGTCGTGGCAGACAGCATGGCCGGGGACCGGCACAACTCGAATGTCGAGTTAGTGGCCCAGGGAATCGCGAATATCGCGTCGCCGCTGTTCGGGGGGATTCCAGCGACCGGCGCGATTGCGCGCACCGCTACCAATATACGGTCAGGGGCACTGACGCCGATTTCGGGAATCGTGCATGCCCTGACGCTGCTGATCATCCTGCTGGCGGCAGCGCCTCTGGCACGGTTTATCCCGTTGGCCACGCTGGCCGCAGTGTTGTTTGTGGTGGCGTGGAACATGGGCGAGTGGCGGGAGATCGGCGGAGTGCTGAGATTGGCAAGGGCCGACATCGCGGTCTGGGCTGCGACGTTTCTGTTGACTGTGGTGACGGATCTGACGGTTGCCGTGGGAGTGGGCATGGCGCTGGCGGCGCTGCTCTACATCTACCGCGTCGCCGAGACAACGACGGTGGCGCCGGTGACCGAGGAGTACCTGCGCGACGGACAGGCGCACATTCTACAGGACAAGGACATTCCCCCGAATGTGGCGATTCTGCGCATCCATGGGCCATTTCTCTTCGGGACCACCCAGAAGCTGGAGGAGGCAACGGAAAACCTGGCTGCGTTTCCGGCGATCGTGATTCTGCGTTTGCGGAATATGACGGCAATCGACGCCACCGGACTTCATGCCTTGGAGGTTTTTGCAGATCGGCTAAGGAAGACCCGTCGAACCCTCCTGCTTTGCGGCGCGCGTGACCAGCCCGCGGAGCTGCTGGCAAGCTCGGAAGTGGTGGAGGAGCTTGGCCGCGAGAACATCCTGCCGAATGTGGATGCCGCTTTGCGCCGGGCGCGAGAGATCAGCGGAAGTTTCAGCGGAGTGGGACTGGAAATTGCAGGCGATATGCAGTTTATGAAGATTTAGCAACCGTGTTGCTGCTAGATGGCTGACAGGTTGTAATGCGGCGAATCGGTGCAAGGGAGAGACTTGGGCCGGCCACAAAGGGAACCTCGGGTCGTCTATAATAGATGGGAATCGCAACGAGCGAGAATTGCGCTTTTTTGCATGAGAATGGCCCCCGGGCAGCCGCGCTTCAGGCGGCAGGGCGGCGAGCTTCTTGTGTATGCGCGTAGAGAGTTGAAGGCTTAAACCCACCCATGATTCGTTTCCTCCAGCAAGATAATCGCGTCGTCAAGGCACTATTTGTCGTAATCATCGCTGCCGCATCGGTTTCGATGGTTGTGTACCTGATTCCCGGCCTGGCCGGGACGGGTGGGGTTTCGGCGGGCACGTATGCCGTTGTATATCCGCATTGGTACAGCAAGTTTTTCTCCAGCGGCGAGTCGATCATGCAGGAGAAGGTGTCGATGCAGGCGCGGCAGCAGCTCCAGCAGCGGAATCCGCAGTACGCATCGAATCCGATGATCGTGAACCTGTTTGAGCAGCAGGTGGGGCAGCAACTGGTGCAGCAGAAAATCCTGCTGGCCGAAGCGGCCAAGCTGGGCATCTCGGCTAACGACGATGACGTGAGGCAGTTCCTGCATCAGGGGCAGGCTGGACAGGTCCTGTACCCGAATGGCAAGTTCATTGGGCCGGACCAGTACGCTTCACTGATTGCCAGCCGGTTCGATATGTCGGTTGCGGAATTCGAAGACAGCGTGAAGAACGACATCACGATTCAGCGGTTGCGGGCGTATGTCACCGCTGGCGTTTCCGTCAGCGACAAGGAAGCCCGCGAGCAATACATGAAGAACGGCACGAAGATCAAATTCGACTATGCGGTGATCTCGTCGGATGATATCCGGAAGTCGATCAATCCGTCGGATTCAGACCTGGAAGCTTTCTTCAAGAAGAATGCGGCGCGATATGCCAACGCGGTGCCGGAGCAGCGGGTGATCAGCTATTTCGCATTCACGCCGAACGACGTTCCGGGCGGAGTGCAACAGCCGGCGCAGCAGGAGATTGAGGCGTACTACAACGCCCACAAGACTGAGTACTCGGTGCCGGAGCAGGCAAAGGCCCGCCACATCCTTATTCAGCTTGCTCCCAATGCTGATGCCAAGACCGCGGCCGCCGCGCAAGCCAAGGCCAACGACGTTCTGAAGCAGCTTCAGAATGGTGGCAACTGGTCAGATCTCGCCAAGAAATATTCCGACGATCCGGGCAGCAAGGATTCGGGCGGCGAGCTGGGTTTCGCAAAGCGCGGGCAGATGGTGCCGGAGTTTGACAACGCCATCTTTACGCAGAAGATCGGCGACATCAAGCTTGTGAAGTCGCAGTATGGATTTCACATTATCCAGGTCGAGGACCGCACCGCCGCGCATGCGCAATCGCTGGCCGAGGTGTTACCTACAATCCAGGCAACTTTGCTGAGACAGAAGTCGACTGCGGCGCAGGAGGCATATGCCAAGGCGTTGACCTCGGAGGCAATCAAGAACGGACTGGACAAGACCGCGGCGGCGCATCATCTCCAGGTGGTGACCACGCCCCCGGTGAATGCTCAGGGTGTGATTCCTTCGTTGCCTGACGGCTCGGCGCTCATTCAGCACGCATTTGAATCGAAAGTGGGCGACCCGGCGCAGTCTGCTCCGACTGGAGAAGGCTATGCAGTCTTCCAGTTGAAGAACGTGATTTCGGCACATGCTCCAACCTTCGCCGACTGGAAGAGCCATGTGGCGGATGACTTCCGCAACGAACAGGTTCCGGCGCTGCTGAACCAGAAGACCGCTGAACTGGCTGCCAAGGCAAAGGCAGAGAACGATCTTGCCAAGGCCGCCAAAGAAGTGGGCGCCAGCTTTAAAACCAGCGACCTCGTGGACCAGAACGGTCAGGTTCCGGAACTTGGCGATGTGGGTCAGATTGCGCCGCAATTGTTCCAGATGGCGTCCGGCACGGTGAGCGGGCCAATCAATGCGGGCCGCACCGGCGTGGTGGCAAAGCTGGTCGACAAGCAGCAGCCGAGCGATGCGGATATCGCCAAGAATCTTGACCAGACCCGCGAGCAGCTACGCGATCAGAAGCAGCAGGAAGCGTTTGAGATTTTTGCCAATACTATAATCAGTGACTATCGCAAGAGTGGCCGGGTGCGGATCAACGCGAAACCGCAGACCCCGCTTTCGGGCGAATAATAAACCCACTCATCGCGATGATCCTGCGATGAGTGAAGCAATGGGGCATTTAGGTCTCCCTGGGGGGAAAGGGCCCGCTTCCGCACGTTGGGAGCGGGCCTTCGTGCATCTGCACTATTCGCCGCCAGCCTCCGGTTGATCTGAAGCGGAGATAATACCGAAATGGAGTATCAACGCGCGTCCGGCGTTTTATTGCACATCAGCTCTCTGCCATCCTATGGAGGGATTGGGGATCTCGGTCCCGCGGCCCACGCGTTCATCGAATTTCTGGCCGCCGCGAAGCAACATATTTGGCAGGTGCTGCCACTGTGCCCCACGGGCTATGGCAACTCACCGTATGCAGGGTCATCAGCATTTGCTGGGAATCCGTATCTGATCAGCCTGGAGTACTTGGCGGACTGGGGCTGGATCAAAGGCGATCGAATCGCCGGCCTGCGCGGTTCGGGCGGCAATGTGGAATTCGCGGACGTGGAGTCGCACAAGCTTCCCCTCTTATATGAGGCGGCAGGAAACTTTCTCGACCGCGGCCCCCACGATGCCGGTCTGGCCGGGCAATGGCAGAGGTTTGAGGGGTTCTGCAGTGCCGAAGCGAGCTGGCTGACGGACTACGCCCTCTACGCGGAGCTTCGGCGAAAATTCAACACTGGTGCCTGGACGGAATGGCCAGAGCCGATCCGGCGACGCGACCCCAAGACATTGGCGCAGGTGGCAGCAGAGAGCGGGCGCGCGTTGGCGCAGGAACAGGCGCTGCAATTTGCGTTTTCAGTGCAATGGAGCAACCTGAGGGCAGCTGCGGCGACCCATGCGATTCGCATTCTTGGAGATGTGGCGATCTTCGTCAACATGGATTCGGCAGATGTGTGGACACATCCCGATATCTTCGAGCTGGACCAGAACCTGCGACCGATTCATATTGCTGGCGTGCCGCCGGATTATTTTTCGCCGACCGGGCAACGATGGGGAAACCCTTTGTACCGTTGGCATGTTCTGGAAGCGCGGGGATTCGATTGGTGGGTCGATCGCATCCGGCGTTCGCGTGACTTGTATGACCTGATCCGGCTCGATCATTTTCGAGGATTTGAGGCGTACTGGTCGATTCCCTCGCAAGAAGTGACGGCGGTCAATGGGAAGTGGGTGAAGGCACCGGGTCAGGATTTGTTCCGCACCCTCGAATCGGAGTTGGGGCCGTTGCCGCTGGTGGCGGAGGACCTGGGCCTGATTACCCCCGAGGTGGAGGCGTTGCGAATTGCCCTGGGGATGCCAGGGATGCGCGTGCTGCAGTTTGGATTCGGCGACAAAGGCGCGCACATGCATTTGCCGCATCAGTTTGTACCCGGAACCGTGGCCTACACAGGCACCCACGATAACGACACGACGCAGGGATGGTGGAGCACACTGGGCAAGATGGAGCGTGGGGCCGCGGAGGCTTTGCTGGGTCCGGTAAAAGGCAAGCCCGCTTGGCCGATGATTCGCGCGGCGGCGGGCAGTGTTGCGGAGATCTCGATTTTCCCCGCGCAGGATCTGTTGGAGCTCGGCTCGGAGGCGCGCATGAACACCCCGGCGGTGCCTCGCGGTAACTGGAGCTGGCGCGTAGCGGAGGGGAGTTGGACGCCAGAGCTCGCCAGGCGGCTTGCGGACATTGTGGATGTGACGGATCGAGACAATGATCCGCTGGAAAAGCCGGCAGATTCTTCGAAACATTGACAGAGACGTAGGTTCTGGATCGGGTTCATTGATCCTTGCGGGTGATTTCGCGGGACGTCCACTCCTTGTTATCCTTGCCGCACATGGAAACTCCGGCGATTCAGACCCGTGGGCTCACGCGGACCTTTGGCGCGTTGACGGCGGTCGAAGACGTGACGTTCACGGTGGCCAGTGGGCAATTTTTCGGCTTTCTAGGGCCTAATGGTGCAGGCAAGTCCACCACCATCAAAATGCTGACGGGTCTGCTGGAGCCTACCGCGGGGACAATTGAAATTCTCGGAAGGCCATTCGGTGCGAGCGCACTGGAACTGAAGCGCCAGATTGGCGTCGTTCCGGAGGGGATGGCCCTGCTGGGGCGGCTCACGGCGCCGGAGTACTTGCGATTCGTGGGCCGGATGTACGGGCTGGAACGCGAGACCGTGAATCGCCGCACCGAAGAACTGCTCGAATTCATGCAGTTGGCGGATGAACGGCGGAAACTGATTACCGATTTTTCGCACGGGATGCAGAAGAAACTGGCCCTGGCTGCGGCGGTCATTCACGCCCCCCGGGTGCTGTTTCTCGATGAACCATTCGAGGGAGTCGATGCCATTGCCGCCGGCATGCTGAAGACCATGCTCCAGGGCATGATCAACCGTGGCGCGACCATCTTTCTGACGACGCACGTACTGGAGATTGTGGAGCGGCTTTGCAGTCACGTCGCCATCATTCACCAGGGGCGGCTGGTGGCAAATGGATCGCTCGAGGAGTTGCGGGCCGGCGTGGCGAGCACTCTGCCTGGCGCGGAAAGCGAGCAGAGGCTTACCCTCGAGGAGATTTTCCTCTCGATCGTGGGAGCGGGAGGGCAGGAATCTGCCCAGGAGCTTTCATGGTTGGCGTAGAGCACGTTGGGCTACTGAGCGGCATGGCGCGGCATCAATATGCGGCGCTGATTGCGATGCGCTGGCGCATGGTAGTCAACAGTGTTCGCTCCGTACAGGGGGCATTCGAACTCGGCGCGCGCGGCGTTGCCCTCATCATTTACTCAATGATGGGTTTGTCGCTCGGCGTCGGCCTCGGTGCGGGTGCCTACTCGATGATCTCGAAGGGGCGCCCGCAGTTTCTGCCCGCCCTGTTTTGGACGGTATTCCTGGTATGGCAAGTCCTTCCCATTGCCCTCGCGTCGTTCCAGGAACAGTTTGATCTGAGCGGATTGCTGCGATTTCCGGTGAGCTTTGGGTCGTTCTACCT
The DNA here is from genome assembly GCA_036495975.1 of Occallatibacter sp. Taxonomy (GTDB): domain Bacteria; phylum Acidobacteriota; class Terriglobia; order Terriglobales; family Acidobacteriaceae; genus Telmatobacter. The sequence continues at coordinate 23,262 of DASXLY010000045.1, forward strand.
GCTGAATGTAGTCTTTGGGCTGGTGGATGTGCCGGCGTTGCTGGGCGGAATCTGCTGTCTTGGAATTCTGGCCGGGGTCACGGTGGCGCGGCCCGGGTTGTTCGCCTTCACGGCGGCGATGCTTGCGCTCTATGCGCTGTTTAACATCGTGCTCGCGCGGACTGTACTCGCATGGCTCGATCGTTGGCTGGCGAAGCGCAAGACCCGGGAGATCGTGAGCGCGATTTTCCTGTTGTTGATGCTGAGCCTGCAGTTGCTAAACCCAGCGCTTCATGAACAGAAACGGCACCAGCGCGAATCGGGCAAAGACATAAGTCATTCAGCGCGCCTGCCGGGTTGGGCCAAGTCGGCGATGGCGGTCGTCCCATGGCTACCTCCAGGCGTCGCGGCAAGCGGAGTGGCGCGGGATACCAATCAACGAATGGCGATTGGGATGGAGTCGTTCGGCGTACTTGGTCTCTACATCTTGGCTACCGGAGGCGTGCTGGCGATCCGCCTGCGCGCGGAGTATCGCGGCGAGAAACTGAGTGAAACACCTGCAGCACGAAAGAGAAATGCCAACGACAGCAAGTGGCTGATCGACGGCCCGGGTCCCGTAGCAGCGGTTGTCGAGAAGGAATTGCGCGTCATACCCCGATCCATGCCGCTGCTGTTTGCGATCGGAGCGCCCTTGCTGACGGTGCTTATCATCAGCACCGTGTTTCGGAATACTGCGACCGGTGCACGGCCATTTGAACTCGCATTTCCGCTGTGCGTTTGTTACGCATTGCTCGGGTTCACACAGATGATTTTCAACAATCTCGGAGCCGAGGGGACAGGCATCCAGATGCTCTTTCTCTCTCCTACGCCGATTGGCAAAGTCCTGTTGGCGAAGAACCTGATGCATGGGGTCCTGTTCCTCATGGTCGCCTTCGTTGCCGGTGTTTTTGCGGCACTACGATTGGGCGAACCGAGCCTGCAGTTGGTTGTGACCACGGCGGCCTGGGTGTTGTTTGCGCTGCCTGCAAATTTAGCCGCAGGAAATGTGCTGTCGCTCACCATGCCATATCGTGTGAATCTTGGACGCATTTCACGCCAGCGCGGTTCGCAGGCCAGTGCCCTGGTCAGCATGCTGGTACAGGTGCTTGTGATGGGTTGCGGTGTTGCGGTGTTTGAATTGTGCGTTTACTTCAGGGAGAGATGGCTTGCGCCGCTGTGCCTTTTGGTTCTGGCTGGCGGGGCCTGCGCGGTGTGGGCGCGCGTACTGGCGAATGCGGATGCGCTGGCGAACCGCAACCGGGATAACCTGATCGCCACGCTGGCGAAGACGGAGTGAGAAATCCAATGAGCAGATCGCCCGAAACCGTGCATCGGCCAACGTTTCCATGGCCGGAAAACATTCTGGGCCCGCGTCCTGGCTTGAAGGAAATCAATGTCCTTTGCTGGGCCATGTTCTGCTTGTGCGTTGTTGCTCCAGCCTGTATCGCACTCACAATTCAATACAAACAAGGCGACTTGTACTTCAACAAAACCCCTGTCGATTTCATTTATTTCTACGGAACAGGCCAGATTGCGAATACCCATCCACCGATGGATATTTACAACTATGATCTGCAGCTTGCGAAATTCAACAGCATCCGGACAGTAAAGGACGGGGTGTATGGTCGAGCCCCTTATCCGCCCTTCGTTCCTGAGTTTTTCCGGATCTTTGCGAATCTATCCTTTGATAAGGCATTTCTCTTGTGGGTCTCGATCTCGCTGTTGCTATATCTCTCCGGTCTGTGGATTCTGCTGAAAGAATTCTTTCCCGAAGATCGATTGATCAGATCGGTTACGTTGTGCTTTGCGCTCGCTTTTGCGCCGTTTCTGATGAGCACCTTGAGCAACGGCCAGCTTTCGTCCATCGCATTATTTTTCACGTCCGTAGCGATCGTTCAGGAGCGGCGGGGCCGGTTCGTGCTGAGCGGATTGGCGCTGTCGGTGCTCACCTACAAGTTCACCCTGCTTGTATGGGCAATTCCAATGCTGCTGTTGACCAGGAGGTTCAAGACCCTGGGAGGATTCGCGGCGGGTTCTGGGATTCTTGGACTGATCGCAAGCCTGTTCACAGGACTGGAGATATGGCCGGTCTACTTGCGTTTTCTGAATTCTTTCGGAAAAACGACCGGCGTATACGGCAAAAACTCGATCATCCTCTGGAAGTATGTCGACCTGAACTCATTCTCGTATGCAATCCCGGGGGGCAGGTCCAGAATTGCGCTCGTACTGATGGGCTGCATGGTGATTGCGATCGTGAGCTGGCTCGTAGTCGTGTTGTGGCGCTCAGCCAACGGCGACCGTAGGCAGCAGACGCTGGCCTGGAGTGTGGCCATCCTGTGGACGATGCTGGCGAATGTCTACTATCCGAACTACGATTCGGTCCTGCTCGTGCCTGCGGTTGTTGTTTGCTTGTCGGCGCTCCGGGAACGGCAGTGGAGAGGGGCACTCAATCTCGTTGTGACGCTATCCATCGTGACATTTGCGATCGGGTGGTTCACCGAGCCGCTGGCCAAGCGCTACGGTGTCCAACTGCTGACGCTCGCGATCATGTCGCTGGCCGTGACTGCGACCTATTTGCTCCAGAGAATCAGTGCTGGTCAGCCCTCCGTTGCGCCTCTTACGTCCGTGGCACAGGCTGGTTGAGGCCAAACAACCAGCCGCGCCTCGCCTTTCAGAGGCCAAAGCGGACCTCCCGGGGCGACCGTTAGGGAAATCTGAACTTCAGAGCCGGATTCGGCGTATTTTGGATTAACCGATTAAGAATCGGCTGATTCCAACGTCATCTCTATGAACGGTCAGAAAGGCAAGCCCGTGGCAATCGCCAGTCCAACACTGCCGGCGCTGGAGACGCGACAGCACCTGTCTGACCTCTTTGCTGCACATCATCGGCGCGTTCTGATGGCTGCCTACCGCATTACCGGGAGCATGGCAGACGCGGAGGATGTGGCGCAAAGCGTGTTTCTGCGGCTGGCGGGCGGCGACAGGGAACCCGTGATGTCGAATGAGGGCAGCTACCTCTATCGCGCCGCCATCAACGGGGCACTCGACCTATTGCGGAAAAGAGCGGCAACAAAGAGTGAACCGCTCGATGCTGCGGGGGACCTGGCATCACATGCCTTCGGTTCGCGGCCTGATGCGGAGGTCTCAAGCAGAGAACTTCTGCAATGGTTGCGCAAGGCACTGGCGGAGCTGAGTCCACGAGCGGCGGAGATGTTCACGCTTCGCTACGTCGAGGAACTCGATAATCGCGAGATTGCCACGATGATGCAGACGTCGCAGGCGGTGGTCGCGGTTACGTTGCACCAGGCGCGATCGAGGCTGAAGAAGCAGCTCAGAGAGATAGAACGGGGGAAGCAATGAATAACCGGGAAGACGTAATTCTGGATCAGGCAACACATGCAATGCGCGAGGGCCGGCCTGAGCCGGGCCAGATCTCGACTTCGGCGGAGAAGGTTGCGCAAAGGCTTGGTGTTTCATTTACCGAGGGTGCCGCGGTCGAGAACTGTGACGATATGCGCCCGCTGCTGGCTGCGTACAAGGCGGGAAAACTGCCGGAGAGCCGCGCGTTGCTCGTCGAGGCGCATCTGCGCGAATGCGGCGTGTGTCTGCGCCGCTTCCATAGCGGATCAGGTGCGTTGGATTGGTCTGCGCCAAAGGTGATGACTGCGAAGAGGAATGCTCGTCCGTGGCCGATGGCCTGGGCGATGGCCGCTTCGCTGGCGATTGCAGCCACCGGTTTGTATTTGTACAAGGCATACTGGCAGGTGCCGGAGGGTGTACGGGCCGAGGTGCAGTCGATTGATGGTTCGGCGTCGCTGATCAGCGATTCTGGTGCTCGCCTGCTGGCGCCCGGCGCGCAGTTGCATGAAGGCGACGAGTTGCGGACCTCCGGCTCATCGCGCGCGGTTCTGCGCCTTTCGGATGGTTCAACGGTGGAGATGAATGAGCGCAGCGAGGTGAGTATCGGCGCGCGTGGACGTAATATGACGGTTGGGCTCGATCACGGAGCGTTGATCGTGAGGGCGGCGCACCGCAGTTCCGGACATCTCTATGTGAACACCGACGATTGCCGTGTGGCCGTGACGGGCACGGTCTTCTCGGTGAATGCGGGCATCAAGGGATCCCGCGTGGCGGTGCTGCAGGGAGCAGTGGATGTGTCGCATGCAGGTGCGCACGCCACGGTTGATGCCGGCGACGAATACACGACCAGCCGCAGCCTGGCGCCAGAGCCGGTGAGCGAACAGGTTGAATGGAGCCAGAATCGCGACCAGTACATCGAGTTGCTGGCGCAGCTTTCAGCGTTGCAGCACAAGATCGGGCAGATTCCGCTGCCTCAGCCGCGCTACAACAGCGACCTGCTCAGCCGGATGCCGGCGGATACGCAGCTGTATGTGAGCATTCCGAACCTTGGTGATTTTGTAACCCAGGCAAAGGCCATCTTCGAGGACCAGCTGAAGCAGAGTTCGGTTCTGCAGCAGTGGTGGGATCATGGCAACGATAACAAAACGGCGGAACTGGATGAGCTGGTGAACAAGCTGCACGATCTGAGCCAGTATCTCGGCGACGAGATGGTGGTGGTGGCGCTGAAGCAGCAGGCGGGGCCAGGGTTCGCGGTGGTCGCCGATGTGCAGCGTGATGGGCTTGCGGACTTGTTGAAGCAGCAGTTCGGATCGGGATCGCACCAGGGACTGACGGTACTGGACGAAGCCGCGTTGCACGGCGCATCCAGCGCGAACGACGGGAAGGGCGCATTTGCGCTGGTGCGCGCGAAAGAGGTTATCTTCTCGAACAGCATTGAAACGTTGAAGACCATCGACGCGCAACTCGATGCGGGGGCGAGCGGATTTGCCGGAACGGATTTCGGGCAGCAGATCAGCGCAGCCTATAGTCGCGGGGCCGGAATCATTCTTGCCGCCGACCTGCATCGGATGATTGCGGGTGTGGAAGAGCGTGGGCGCAAGAATGCGAACGGCGATGCATTTCTTGCGCAGTCCGGGATCAACGGTGTGCGATACCTGATCGCGGAGCATCGGGAAACAAACGGGGGAACAGAGAATCACCTGAACCTGCAGTTCGCAGGCGATCGGCAACGCGTGGCTTCCTGGCTGGGCGCTCCGGCAGCAGTCGGCTCTCTGGACTTCGTCTCTCCGAACGCAGCGCTTGCTGTCGCCGGAGTTTCGAAGGATCCGACGGAGATTGTCGATGACATGGTCGCGATGATGTCGGCCAACAAGAAGGGCGCGGATGACTTCAACAAGACACAGGCGGATCTGGGGATCGATATTCGCAACGATCTTGCCGGTAATCTTGGCGGAGAGTTCCTGTTCGCTCTGGATGGGCCGGTGCTGCCAACACCCTCGTGGAAGGCAGTGATTGAGGTGCGCGATTCCGTCCGGTTTGAGACAACGCTGGAGAGGCTTGCGCAGGCGATCAGCAGCCACACTCAAGGTAAGGACGGGCACGGCATCACCATCGAGTCGAGCCAGGCAGGTGCTCAGACATTCCACGCGGTGCATGATTCAGTGACTGGCGCGGAGGTTGCGGAGTACACCTTTGCCAGCGGCTATATGATCATTGCGCCGACGCGGGCTCTGCTGATGGATGCATTGCATACGCACACCACGGGAGATTCGCTGGGCCATTCGGCCAGCTTCAAGGCGCTGCTTCCGGTGGATCAGAACGAGAACTACTCCGCGGTCGCCTATCAGAATCTCGGGCCGGTGATCACGCCTCTGCTTTCGAACCTGAGCGGGGACTCGGCGGCGGCGATGCAGAAGCTGGCCGCGGATTCTCATCCCACGGCGATCTGCGCGTGGGGCAAGAATGCGCGGATTGAGATGGCAAGCAACAGCAATCTCTTCGGATTCGACTTTTTGACCCTCGGCCGGATGCTGAGCGCGGGAAAGAAATCGCAGGGTGCGGAACAAATGCAGTAAGTCGCACGTAATGGATGCCATGGGCGTGATCGAACTTGATCGTCTGGAGGTGCAGCTTGGCGGCCGCACCGTCCTGAATGGACTGACGGGAGAGTTGCGCGGTCACGCCATCGGCCTGCTTGGGCCGAACGGGGCAGGCAAATCGACGCTGATCAACACGCTGCTAGGATTTCACGAGCCCTCCGGCGGTGCAGCACGCGTTTTGGAGATGGACGCGCGTTCCGATCGCATGCGCATTCGCCAGAGCGTCGGCTACATGCCTGAAAACGATTCGTTCATCGGCAATATGAGCGGCGTGCGCTTCGTTCGCTACATGACCGAGTTGTCGGGTCTGCCGGCCAACGAGGCGCTGGAACGCGCGCACGAAGCGCTGTTTTTTGTCGGGTTGGGCGAGGTTCGCTACCGCAAGGTCAGTACCTATTCGCTGGGCATGAAGCAGTTGATCAAGCTGGCGCAGGCACTGGCGCACGGGCCGAAGCTGCTGATCCTGGACGAACCCACGAATGGCCTCGATCCCATGGCACGTCAACGCATGGTCCAACTCATCAAAGACATTCGCAAGCAAGGTGGGACGCGCCTGCTGATTTCATCGCACCTGCTGCGCGATATCGATGAAACCTGCGACGAAGTGCTGATCCTGAACAAGGGAAGAATTGCCGCGATTTCAAATATTGAGGAAGAGCGACGGTCGCATCGCAACTTCATTGAACTGGAGATGGTGGGCAGTACAGAGGGATTTGCCGAGAAGATGCGCTCGCTGGGATGCGAATGTGCCTGTTTTGCCGGAGGCCGGGTGAAACTGGTGATGCCCGATGTTTTGAGCGCGCGCGATCTCTACGTGGTCGCGACCGAGCAAGGCGTGCAGATCAGGCGCATCCAGCAGCGCCGCGATTCACTCGAAGACATATTCCTGCGGGCGATGGAATACGAAGGAGGGCGGGTAGACCATGTCAGTATTCCTGCATGAATACCGGCCGTACTCCGGTCGCACAACTCCGCTACGGTCACGACCGCTGGTGTTGGCGCGCTTCGGAATGTCAGAAGCGTGGTCGTCGAAGATCACCGTCGGTCTGTTTGTGCTGTCGTTGCTGCCCTGCTTGGTTGAGATGGTGATGATCTACGTAGCCGATAACCCCGTGGCGCGCCTGCTCATCGCGCGGGGAAATTCAAACCTCGCGATCAACGAGAGATTTTTCCTGAGTGTTCTCGAAACGCAATGCTGGTTCGCACTCGTACTGGCTTCCTGGGTTGCGCCGCGGTTGCTTTCGTTCGATTTGGCCGATAATGCTCTGCCGATTCTGTTGAGCCATCCGATTTCGCGTTTCGGCTATCTTGCCGGCAAGTTTATCGGGGTCTTCGTGACGCTTGCGTACGTAACCTTGATTCCTTGCCTGGTTCTGTTTGTGTACCAGGGCTATGCGTCTCCGCAGCCGTGGATGATGGAACATCTGCGGCTTGGCTTCGGCCTGGTAGCGGGCTCGGTGCTATGGATTGCGCTGCTCTCGCTTGTCGGCCTGGCGGTCTCGTCGTGGGTCAAGTGGCGGGTGATCGCAACCGGCGCGATTTTTGCGGTGGTGTTTGTGCCGGCGGGAGTAGGCGGCATTGCAAGTGCAATTCTGCGGACGAAGTGGGGATTGCTGCTGAATGTTCCGGTGGTGATGTCTGAGATCTGGCAGCGGCTGCTCGGGGGGCCCGCGATTATGCCGGAGCGGCTTGAATTGCCGAACAGCGCGATGGCAATCGTACTGTTGCTGGTGTGCCTGGTGTGCGTGGCAGTGTTGAATGCTCGTATTCGTGCGCGTGAGGTGGTGCGCGGATGAATCCAGTGAACGACACAATCCGGTTCGAGAATGTCTCGAAGTTCTACGGCGAAGTGCTTGGCGTAAATCGAGTTACGATGGCGATGTCGCCTGGCATTACGACCCTGGTCGGGCCCAATGGGTCGGGCAAGACGACCCTGATGAACCTGATGACAGGTCTGGTGCAGCCTTCACAAGGATCCATCTCGGTGCTCGGGTTGGAGCCAGCGAATGCAACCGAGTTTTTCTGCAATGTAGGATATTGCGCCCAGTTCGATTCGTTTCCGCGCGGCCTTACGGGATTTCAGTTCGTGCTCGATAGCCTCATGCTATTCGGGATGAGCGACGAAGACGCTCATGGCTTGGCGGCTGAGGCGATAGAGCGGGTTCAGCTTGATGCGGCGGCGGCCCACCGGAACATTGCCGGATACAGCAAGGGGATGCGGCAGAAAATCAGGTTGGCGCAGGCGGTTGCGCATCACCCCCGAGTGCTGGTTCTGGATGAACCGCTGAACGGACTCGATCCGATGGCGCGCGCCGAGTCGCTGGCGTTGTTTCAGGAACTTGGGCGCCAGGGGATGCACGTGGTCATCTCGAGCCACATTCTCGATGAGGTGGACCGCATCTCCGATCGTGTGGTGCTGATTACGGGCGGATACCTGATCGCACAAGGCAATATCCATGAGGTGCGGCAGGAGGTGCGCGACAAGCCCATGCAGGTGTTGGTTCGTTGCAACAGTCCGGAGTTGCTGGCCTCGAAAATGTTTGCAGTGAACCACTGCGTCGAAGCGCGATTGCATGCGGATGGGAACGGAGTGTTTGTGCGCACTGCCGATATTGACCAGTTCTATCGCGTGCTGAATGAGATTGCCGTGGAGGGGCTGGTGAAGATTGAAGCCGTCGCGCCGGCCGATGACAACGCGAACGCGATCTATCAGTACCTGATCGGTTCAGACGGGAACGCCGCATGACACAGCAATCGTTGGCAAGTTTGATCGGCACTCTGCGGCAGCAGCCCTGGTCGCTATGGTGGATTCAGTTCCGGCGCTTCGCGCGCATCGAAATTCGGCGCAACCTGTTTACGCGGCGGGCGTGGTGGGTCTATTTCCTCGCGTTCATCCCGGTCGTGATCATTCTTATTCACCTGATCATCGACTCCCATCGGGGTTTCAACCTGAGCGACGATACAGAGGTGCTTGCGGGCGTGGTGCAGCTCTATTACGTAAGGCTGGGGATTTTCTTCGGATGTCTGGGAATTTTCTCGCGGCTGATTCGCGGGGAGATGATCGAACGGAGCCTGCATTACTACCTGCTGTCGCCGGTTCGGCGCGAAGTGATTCTACTCGCCAAGTTCTTTGCGGGAGCAGTGAGTTCAGTTCTGGTTTTCGGCACGGCAATGATCGCCGATTTCGTGCTCATGTATGCAGGGTATGGCGCGGCTGGGCAGGATTACATGCTGCATGGGCCGGGACTCGGTCAGATTGAAGCCTACCTTTTGATCGTGGTGCTTGCATGTCTGGGGTACGGATCGATCTTTCTTCTGCTGAGCCTTATGTTTCGCAATCCCATGCCGGGGGCAATGCTGCTGCTGGGGTGGGAGGCGATCAATCCCGTACTGCCGTCTCTGCTGCAGAAATTGAGCGTGGCATCGTATCTGCGCCACCTGATGCCCGTGAGCGTGCCCGCCGAAGGGGTGTTCGCCCTGCTGACTGTAGAGACCGAGCCGGTTTCGGCCTGGATCGCAGTTCTGGGGCTGCTGGCGCTGATCGTCGTGGTCCTCGTGTATTCCTGTATCCGTATGCGGCGGTTAGAGATCCGGTATACCACGGATTGACTTGCGCAAATTTTCTGCATCAGGCCATGGAAGCCGCAAGCGCCTTCACTCCGCGCAGATCGATTTTTCCCGTGCCGAGGATCGGTAAAGCACCTATATGGAAAAACTGATTGGCGCGAGGCTTCCACAAAGCGGGTAAATCGCATTGCGCAAACTTCTCGATGACGGGAGCGAGTTTCTCGTCGGACAGAGTGGAGATAACAATAATGCGCTCGCCCTTCTTTTCGTCGGGCAACGAGGTCACGGCGAAGACCTGCTCGGTGATGCCGGCAAGCTCCTGCAGCTTGTCTTCAATGCGGACATGAGGGACCATTTCGCCCGCGATCTTGCTGAAGCGCGAAAGGCGATCGGTGATGGTGAGGAAGCCGTCTTCTTCTAGAACTGCGACATCGCCGGTGGTGTACCAGCCGTTGTGCAGAACCTCAGCGGTTTTCTCCGGCTTGCCCAGATAGCCCTTCATCACGTTGGGTCCTTTGACGAGGAGCATGCCGGGAGTGCCCGGAGCAACCGGCTCACCCGTATCGATGTCGACAATCTTCACCGTGATGCCGGGCAGAGGGTGGCCGATCTTGCCGCGACGCGCGCTTACCTGGCGGAATCCCGGAGCCCGGAAATCGCGGCCGTTCACCGTCACAACAGGCGAGCACTCGGTGCACCCATAACCTTCCAGGGGGCGGATGCCGAACTGATCTTCGAATGCCATCGCGATGCGGTCAGAAAGTTTTTCCGCGCCCACGAGGACATATTGCAGGCTGCCGAAGCTTTCAGGCGAGCAGCGGCGCATGTAGGCTTGCAGGAATGTTGGCGTGGCGATAAGAAACGTAGCTCGATACTGGGCGACGAGCTCACCGATCACCTTGGTGTCAAGCGGATTGGGATGATAGACGACGCCAATGCCGTTTACCGCTGGCATCCACAGCGACGCCATAAACCCGAACGAGTGGAAGAAGGGCAGGATGCCGAGGATCTTGTCGCCCCTGTCGAGCATGAACACCTGTGCGACCTGCTGAACGTTCGAGGTCAGGTTGTAATGCGTCAGCATCACCCCCTTGGGATCACCAGTGCTGCCGCTCGAAAAGATGACGGTGGCAAGATCGTCGACGCTACGGCGTGCAGGATTTGCCCCAATGGCTTTGCGGAGCAGGGTCTGCGGCATCGTGCATGCGAGAACGAGTGAGAAGAGCCTCTCGGTTACGCGCGGGGACTGAAGGATATCTTCGAGGAAGATGGTTCGACCTGGGATTTCGAGTTTGGGGAAGCGCTCGACGAAAGCTTTTGATGTAATGACGACTTCTACATCGCATTGCCTGGCGCACGAGGCGATGACCTCGCTTGATGCGGTGTAATTGAGGTTGACAGGGACGCGGCCAAGCATCGTCACGGCATAATTTGTCAGAGCTCCGCCAACCGATGGCGGCAGCAACAAACCGATCATCTCGCGACCGCCGATCGCGGGACGAAGCCGGCGCGCGATGTAGATGGCCTTCGTAAGCGCAGAGAAGAATCGCACCTTTGGCGTTTTGCCGTCAGCCATCATAAAGCGCAGTGGAAACCGGCGAGCGGTGCGCACGAAGGAGCGATCGAGGGTACGCATGTGGCGCTTGCGCTGATGGAAGGCTTCGGCCTGGAGATCCTGCACGGCGGCGCGGACGGAAACCACGGTGGACGTGGACGGCATGGGACGTCCGAAGCTGACGGTGACGGGGTAGGGAATGCGGCGCGGCATCTTCCAAAGAAAACGGCCGCGCTCAAAACTGAAGATACTGCCCCACACGCCATCCAGGTTGACCGGAATAATCGGCACATCGATGCCTTTCATGATGCGTTCAAGGCCGCGGCGAAAGGGGAGCATCTGCCCGGTGCGCGTGATCTGGCCTTCGGCGAAAATGCAGACGATTTCGTCATTGCGCAGGGCTTCGCTTGCGGTTTTCAGCGAGCGGATCATCTCCCGCGGGCGCTGCTCGCTGGAGATGGGGATGGCCTTCATCATGCTCGCGAGAGGATGAATGAGTCGGTTGTCGTAGAGGCCCTTGAACATCAGGAAGCGAATCGGCCTGTCGGTGGAGGCGATCAGCAATGCTACGTCGACAAACGACATGTGATTGCAAACCAGCAGTGCGCCGGATCTCTCGGGGAGATTGTCGCGACCCAAGACCTTCACCCGATAAATGCTGTGCGTGACGAAGAAGAGAATCAGACGTCCGAACCATTCCGGCAGCAGGAGCAGAACGTAGACGGTGCCGGCCGCGGTAATCACCGAGGCAGCGAGCATCACGCCGCGGGGATTGAGATGGATGAACTTGGTGAAAACAAAGTAGGCGCCGGAGGAGAGTGCGATTCCGACAAACGACAGCAGGTTGGCAGCAGCAATGATGCCGCCTTTGTTCTCTTCCGCAGGACGGTGTTGAATGAGCGCATTGACCGGCACTGCGAAGAACCCGGCCCAGAATCCGAGGAGACCGAGAAGAACCCCAGAGCCGATGAGTCCGACATGCATCAGGCCAAGCGCGATTCCGGTGCACGTCATGCCTATGGATCCGAGAGGGATGAGGCCGTACTCGATTTTGTTGCCGCTGAGCATACCGGCGATCATGCTGCCGATGCCGATCCCGACGGCGAGCGCCGCATTCAGGTAGCCAGTTTTGGTCTGGCCAATGTGCAGAACGTCGGGGCCGTAGACCACGACGGTCGCGAAGAGCAGCGATCCGAGAAACCAGAAATACGTGTTGCCGAGGACGGCGAGGAAAAGCGGCCGATCGCGGCGCATCAGCTTGATCTGCTGCCACAGATCGCCGATGAAGTTCAGACGGAACTTCTTTTCGGGTGCGGCAGGACCGACACGATCGATACCGAGGCTCGTCGCCAACCCAATGCATGCCAGCGCCACCAAGGCATATCCGGCGTAGATTTCGTGGCCCTTGAACCTTTCCGCGATGGCCGCGCCGGTTACGGTGCCGACAATGATGGCGAGAAACGTGCCGAGTTCGATGACGCCGTTGCCCCAGGAGAGACGCTTCGCGGGGAGCAATTCCGGGAGCAGGCCGTATTTGGAGGGGCCAAAGAGCGCCGCCTGTGTCGCGACCAGGCCAAGCGCGACCAGCGTCAGCGTAGTGTGGTGCGTCGCCAGGCCGATGGTGGCAATGGTCATGGCGCCGATCTCCATCGCCTTTGTCCAGATGGTGACTTGGCGCTTGCTGAAGCGGTCGGCGAGCCAGCCGCCCGTCATGCTGAAGAGCACGAAGGGCATCGAAAACAGGAACGTGACGATGGAGACGAAGGTGTCGCGTTCGTCTTTGCCCATCCCCATGCCCACGATCATGGCCAGCAGCAGGTTGCGCAGGATGTTGTCGCTGTATGCGCCCTGGAACTGGGTTGCAATCAATGCCCAGAAGCCCCGTTCACTGCGTGGGGCCTGAGATACAACGGAAGCCGGGATAGCTTGTTCTACAGTCGCCATAATTTCTCGTGTGAGTAGCGAAGATTATATTGCCATCGGGCCAGGCTGTCGCAGATCACGATCGGGACACTTATCGAAGTGATCGAAAAAATCGCTCCTATGCAGCGAACCGCCCCGGTGCGGAGCGGTTCAGCGGTTGAAGATTAGCGGAAGTCTCAGAACGGGATATCGTCGTCGGAGATCTCGGCGGACTGGCTGTATTCATCATGAGGGGCAGGCTGGCGCTGGTCGATGTTGGTTACCGAACTGGATTGTCGGTTGGAGCCGCCCGAACTGGATCCATCTTCGCGGCCTGAAAGCAACGAGAGATCATTGACGATGATTTCAGTGCGATAGCGCTTCTGGCCTGACTCCTTGTCATCCCAGCTGCGCGTCTGGATTTTGCCTTCGATGTAGAGCTTTGAACCCTTCTTCACATAGTCGCGCACAATTTCGGCCAGGCGCGTGAAGGCGACAAGATTGTGCCACTCGGTTCGGTCCTGCCAGTTGCCGGAGGCGTCCTTCTGGCGATCGGTAGTTGCCAGACTGAAGTTCGCAACCATGGTGCCGCCGCCAGTCGAACGGATTTCGGGGTCTTTCCCCACATTGCCAAGAAGGATGACCTTATTTACAGACTTTGCCATAGCCTTGCACCTCCTGTTCACTGCCAATTTTTCCTGTCCTGTGCCAAAATCTTATGTCCGGCACGGCCAATATTTCGTGTCCTGCCAAAATCTCGTGTCCGCGCAATTCTAAAGCTCAGCGGCACTTGAATTTGTGGCCAAACTGGTCAGTAACAGTTTTTCCTTTCCGCTCAGATCGCTGAAGAAAAGTATAGGTGATCGGCCCGAACCCGGTAAAACGAGCGCTTGTTAGCAATCTGCGGAGAGGATCGGACTCGGATCCGGACGCCAGACCGGTTCGATAGAGCAGGGGCTAAAGAGATTATCAATACGTCCCTGTGACCGCATTGCGGAGCTCAAAGTCACGGGTCGATGAGTGCCTCGGCGATGATGCGCCAATCGAGAACTGACAACTTTCCTCATTCCGCTCTAAGCGCCTGATTCGGATCTACTGATGCAGCTCGCCGTGCCGGCACGAAGGCTGCGACGAGAGCACAGACGCTTAGCGCGATGACCGATGCGCCGAGCACTGAAAAGTCCAATTCGCTGACCTCATAAAGCTGACTGTGCAAGAGTCTACCGCAGAGGATAGCGATGGGGACGCCGATGCATAGACCAACTCCCGTATATTTCATTGCGCCTTTGAGCACCACCTTCATGACATTGCGACGATCGGCGCCCAGTGCCATCCGAATTCCGATCTCTGCAGTCCGGCGCGCGACGTTATAGGCTGTGACTCCGTAGAGCCCAACGGACGCGAGCAGAAGCGCGAGGACTCCGAACAGAGTCGTGAGCCGGGAGAGCAGGCGTTCCTGGTTGAATTTAATCGCCACTTGATCGGTGTAACTATCGACGTCGATCAAAGCGAGCTTGGGATCAACCTCGGCAATTGATTTGCGGAGCGTTTGCTCATACAAAGCCGGG
>DASXLY010000046.1:0-1593 GCA_036495975.1 Occallatibacter sp.
CAAGGGAGCGCAGGATATCCGAAGGGCAGAGGCAACGGGCAGGCCTATGTTTACGGTTTTCGCGTACCTCTGCTGGTGGTCTCGCCATTTGCCAAGGCGGGTTATATCTCGGGTCCACCGAGTCGCCCCAGTTGTCCGAACTATTACTGCCATGACTTTGGCAGCATTCTGAACTTCATTGAATATGCCTTCGGCACCAACGGAAAAACGATCGGCACGGTTGGCCCGTCGGAGTTCCCTTACGCCGACTTCTTTGTACAGGATGCGTCGTTCGGGCCGCAGAGCTACTCGCTCCACGACTTCTTCAGTTTCTTTCAGCGACGCTCTTTTATGCCAGTGACCGGCGCGAAATACGCCACGCTGTGCTTTCTGCATCCGAAGAATTGCTTCGCGAATTTTCCGGAGGCCGCGGACACGGACTAGTTGAAGGTCCGAAGCTTCATACGGTAGCGGTTCAGTTTGGTTTCTGTTTGTGTGGGACCGGGTCTCTGACCCGGTCTGGCCGCGCGAAGCGTGGCTGGGCTCGGCCGCCGCCTTCTAATCTCAAAAGGTCAAAGAAAAACCAGTCGAGCTTCGCTCGACCTGGCCGGGTTCCTTCGACTTCGCTCAGGACAAGCTACGACCCGGCCCCACACCCGAGAGCCAACCCAGCGCCTCACTTGGCCGCTTGCTCTCTCCCACCGTAAACTAGAGATGTGAAGATTGCGCTTGGGCAAATCAATCCGACGGTCGGGGACTTCTCTGGCAACGCGGCCAAGATCATCGAATTTTCGCAGCGCGCGAAGGTTGCTGGCGCTGGGCTGATCCTGTTCCCTGAGCTTTCGGTGTGCGGATATCCGCCTCGGGACCTGGTGGAGCGGCCTTCGTTTGTCGCGCGTAACTCAGAATCCGTGAAGCGCATTGCCGCCGAAACGCCGGGCATCGCGGTGATCTGCGGACTGGTGACGCCGGCTGACTCCGATACCGGCAAATCGGCCATGAACTCGGCCGCACTGCTGATGGACGGCAAGGTCGCGTTCACGCAATCGAAGATGTTGCTTCCGACCTACGATGTTTTCGACGAGATGCGCAACTTCGCTCCCGCCAAAAGCCAGGAATTGTTCTCGTTCTGCGGCAAACGCATGGCGCTCACGATCTGCGAAGATGCCTGGAATGACAAGCATTTCTGGAGAAAGCGGCTGTATACGGTCGATCCGGTGGAGTCCCTGATTCAAGCGGGCGGAAATTTTGTGCTCAACATCTCCGCCTCGCCGTTCTGGATCGGCAAGCGCGAGTTCCGCCGCGATATGCTGGCAAGCATCGCCCGTCAGCAAAAAGTTCCTGTGGCGCTGGTCAATCAGGTGGGAGGCAATGACAGCCTGGTGTTCGACGGGTCCAGCGTTGTATTGAACGCGAACGGAGATCTGATCGCGCAGGGTAAATCATTCGAAGAAGATCTGATCTATTTCGATTCCAGCGATCTGTCAGGGGAGATGCACGAGCAGATCGCTGGAGACGATGCGAGCGCATATTCCGCTCTGGTGCTGGGTACGCGCGACTATATCCGCAAATGCGGATTTCACAAGGCGATCGTCGCCCTGAGCGGTAGGATTG
>DASXLY010000047.1:0-4007 GCA_036495975.1 Occallatibacter sp.
GAGGGCGTGTACGCCTACCGCATGACCAAGCTGGGCAAGACACCAGCGCAGATCCGCGCGGGGATTGCTGGGCATGAGTACGAAAGTATCGATCTAACGAAGTCGTTGTAGGAGGGTGCAGATCGGTGAGTGAAAGCGCTAGAGGCGCCGAAGAGAGATCAGCGAGAACATCGCCAGCCTCTTCATATGCGGCTGGCATGCCCTTTCCAGCATCTTCCAGAACGGCGTTGTGCGGCCGGGCATAAGGGTGCGCATGGAAATGCCGCCCAAGACGAGATAGCGGAATGGCATCATGGGGCGGACTTCTTCGATCCTGAGATGGGGAAACTGTTCTTCGAAGCGCTTGCGATCACGTTCAAAGAGTATCCAGGGTAGGGCGCCATTTGCATCCGATAGGGGACCGGTAGCGGGGAAGTCCCAACGCTGGACTTCCGGCTCGAACGGTTCGTGATGCAAATGCGTATAGATAAGGCGCGACCATGGGGAGACCCAGGGCTCGACCATGGCAACCACGCCGCCAGGCCGCAAACAGCGTGTGGCTTCCCGAAAGAAAGCCGCGGCATCAGGTATGTGGTGCAGAACGGCGGTCATGACGATCGCTCGAAGATCACCGGACGAGCACGGGAGGTGCCGGCATCAGCGACGAGCTGGACGCCCGGGCACTCGAAAACTTCTGAAGTGATCACGTCGGGAAAAACTGCGGAAAGAAGCCGGCGCCAGAGCCGAGTTCCAATACCGATCCTTCGCCCATGGGAAGCCGCTCGAGGATCGCTCGATACCAGTCTTCGTAGATCGCTCGAAGGAAGGGTTTCGAGGTGACAAATCGAACGCCGAAGTTCCGTGGTGACGGGATCATCGATCGACCGGCCACGCGTTAGTGGATGCGCGAGTATGGAACGAAGCATATCTGTCTCTGGACAGGCCGTCCGATTATAGTTTTACCTGATTTCACAAGCGCGACCGTTAGCACCCCACTGAGCGGAATTGATTCTCGTGCTCCCCGGGGCGGTACACTTGGCTGCAACGTATGGCAATCTCCCCTTCGCAGGCGCGCGCTGTAACGGGACTCTACTCACTTACCCGTCGATCCGGGCTGCTCGAGACGGGTTTTGGCAGAAAGCTATTCACCACATCCTATTTCCTGTACAAGCGGTACCTTGAAGATCCCTTTGCTGCCCTAGCCCGGAACCGGCCGGAGCTATTCCGGGGCGGCGATATTCTTGATATTGGCGCGAACATTGGATTTACCGCATCGCTGTTTGCGCAGGCTGCAGATACCGATGCCACCGTATATGCCTTCGAGCCGGAATCCTTCAATTTCCGATTGCTGCAATCCACGGTTCGAGACCGGAGGCTTCAACGGAGGGTGGTTCCGATACAGTCGGCCGTGGGAGAACGCAGCGGTGAGATCGAATTATGGATCAATGACCATCATCATGCTGACCACAGGATTGCGACGGACAACCTGCGTGCGAGTTATACGGGACGGGAGGAGTACGTCACGATACCGATTACCAGCGTCGATGAATTCGTTAGTGACTCGGTCGCTGGCCGGCCGATCTGCCTGATCAAGATCGACGTGCAAGGCTATGAGCTTGCAGTCTGTCGGGGGATGGCCGCGACGATCGCGCAAGGAGAGGCGCGCTACGGTGGCCGTTGAGTACATGCCTTCCGCAATGAAGGAGTTGGGGTATGACTCGTCTGCAATGCTCGATTGGTTCAGCGAGAGAGGTTCAGGATGTCTTCCTTAGGAAAAAACGGCGAACTTATCCCCGGCTTGAGCGATGAGCTCGCCGCAAAGGGTTATTCGATCTTGTCTTTTCGCGAAACCCACTCGTTTAGGTCCTGGCATTCCTTGGAGCAGGGAGTTGCAGGTCTCCGAAGAGCGAGCTGGGCATAGGGACGCGGAGGACTGTCAGAAGGATGACGATGAGGAAGACCGCCTTCACCTGACCTCCAAAGGTAAAAGTGTGGCCGGCACTGGTAGCGACCGCGAAAGGGGTGAGCGGGACGAATATCACGGCGCATGAGAACAGTATTACGTGTATTGACCAGGCAGGAATCTCGGACCGACCCGTGGCAGCGTCAGCGAGAAGAAATAACAGAAACGCCCCCCACGCAAAGTAGATGTAAACCAGCTTGTACTCATAAGATACTTGGGGCAGCAAAATGTAGAGCACCAAATACGCCATGAATTGATTCAAGAGCGGCAACCGGCGCAAACGAAACCAGTAAAGCAGGATGCATGCAAGTGTGATGAGGACGTTGTACAGATACAACGCTGTCAGGAATACCAGACTCATTTGGGATCGATCTAGAAAGCTGCCTCCATGTGCGTAGGTGTACAGATAGATGATCTGCTTCGTCGCACCAAAGAGCGACTCATCTAACTGGGGGCTGACGCGTGCAAGAATGAAGGTGTCACGCAGGTATGGCGCGTTTTTTGAACTGTCGGATGCAGCCTGACGAATCGTGGGTCCCACACCAGCCAGCGCCAGCACCGAAAACGCCACAGTGGCAACAATGGCGAGAACAAACATCCCATACTTGCGCTTAGCGAGAAAGAGGACAAAAAGCAAGCCAGATGTTATCTTCATCGACGTCGCCAGAGCCCACAGGATTGCGGAAGTCAGTATCCGGTTCCGCGTGTAAGCTGCAATTCCCAACAGGACGAGCACCCAAATCACTGCTTCGATATTTCCACGATCAATCAGGATTACCAGCGGAAATCCGAGAAGAGTGGACCAGACCGCGACTTGCGGGAGCCACCCCGGAGCGATCCGCTTGACGCGCAACGAAAAGCAATAGGTTGCAATAAAGAAAGAGAGTAGGGCGAACGCCAGGTAAGCGGCCAAGGGGTTGGGAAACAGGCGAATGAAGATGAGATAAGCGTAGATCGAAGGAACCGGATAGGCGAAAGGCTCCATGAAATCGGTGCGCGAAAGCATGTTGGGCTCACCGAAGTGAGCGATACGTGCGCTCAGGTAAGTAAAGTCCGTAAATGGAGTTTCAGGCGCCAACAGGCTGGGGTGCGGGTACGGTCCGTGGAGCGTGTATCTACCTATGCCAACGGCACACCAAGCGACTACAGTCAGTACCAACAACGTGACTACATAGATGCGAATGCCCTTGTATACTTCGCCTTCGGACATACGGCGAGACTTTTCGTCGTCGCGTGCAATCGTAAGATTTTCCTGTATGTTCAAGCGATTATCCGTTCCACAGAATGAATGGCTAGGGGGAGATTTGCAGTTCGCCAAAGAGCGAACTCGGCATCGGGACACGAAGGACCGTCAGAAGGATAAGGATGAGGAATACCGTCTTGACCTGTGGGCCATAGGCAAAGCTGCGATCGAGACCACGGCCAATCACGAGATAGGAAAGAGGCACGAAGATCACGGCGCACGAGAATAAGATCGCATGGATTGCTCTAGCGGGGATCTGGACCCGCGCTGTTGCGACATCATTGAGAAGAAATAACAGAAACGCTGCCCATGCAATGTAGATGTGAACCAATGTGTACTCACCAGAAACATAGGGCAACAAGACGCAGAGAACGATATATGCGATGAATTGGTTCAAGAGCGGCAAGTGGCGGAGGCGAAACCAATAAAGCAGGACGGCTGCCAGCGGGATCACGGTGTTATAGACCCGCAATGCTATTCGATTCGCTGGCACAGTACGGATGACCAGCGGAACAGTGGGGTGCTTTTGGAACGCTTCTGCAACGTAGATTCCATGTTTGATTCCCTGAAAGAGCGAGTGATCAAAACCAGCGTTATCGTGTGGAATTATGTAGTTGTTCATCACAAATGGCGCGGTTTTTGAACTGTCAGTGGCGGCTTGATGGAGCGTGGGTCCAATTCCGGCCAATGCCAGCAGCGAAAAAGCAATTGTCGCAGCGATGGCAACTACAAACGTTCCGAATTTACGCCGGGCGATGAAGAGCATGAAGAGGAGGCCGGGGAAGATCTTCATTGAGGCTGCAAGGCTCCACAGAATGGCGG
>DASXLY010000048.1:0-27447 GCA_036495975.1 Occallatibacter sp.
CGCCTCTTCTCCTCGGCGAAGCTGCGCATCCCGAAGCACACCTCTTTCCTGCGCGGCGAATGGGAGGCGAGCCCAAAGAAAATCGTCAGCCGCATCGAAGCCGCTTTGAAGTATCCGCTCTTCGTGAAGCCTGCGAACCTCGGCTCGTCGGTGGGCATCAGCAAGGCCCACGACCGCAGAGAGCTGGGTCCCGCGCTCGACCTCGCCACCAGGTACGACCGCAAGCTGATCGTCGAACAGGGAGTCGGAGGCAGCAAAAGCAAGGCCCGTGAACTCGAGGTGGCGGTGCTCGGCAACGACGATCCCAAGGCCAGCGTGGTGGGTGAGATCATTCCCGGCAAGGAGTTCTACGACTACGAGGCGAAGTATCTGTCGGAAGGCTCGGTGCCGGTGATCCCCGCCAAGCTGAGCCGGACGGATACGAAGAGGATTCGCGAAATGGCGGTGGCTGCGTTCCGTGCCTGCGATCTTGCCGGACTGGCGCGGGTGGATTTCCTGATGGAGCCCGACGGCAAACAGCGGATCTTTATCAATGAGGTCAACACACTTCCGGGATTTACGCAGATCAGCATGTATCCAAAGTTGTGGGAGGGCACCGGCGTTCCGTACCGCGACCTGATCACGCTGCTCCTCGAACTGGCTCTTGAGCGCCAGCGGGAAAAGAACCGGAACAGCTATAGCCGGCAGGAATGAGAGAACCGGGGACTAGGGACTTAGGGACTGAGGGACTCGGGAACTGCAGGTCTTCATGCGGTGTCTAAAGCAATGAGGGCAATTCTTCGAGCTTCATCGGGTTGGAGCTTTGCGCTGCGAACTCTGAACTCCGAAGTGTTTTCATGGCTTATTCTTGAGTGCGAGGAACGTTCACGATGACCTTGCTAGATGCTCCGAAGTTCGATGAAGCCCGCGAATGGCGTAATCGTGTTTTTCTGTATGGCAGCGGCGGGCTGCTTTTTACTCTGATTGTCGTCTTCTGGCTGATTGCGGGGCATCCCGCCGACTGGCCGTGGAACTGGTGGACGCATCTGCGGGGTCGTTACACGATCAACCATTTCATGGGAGCGGTGGAAAAGAACGATCTCCAGGCGGCCTATATCATCTGGATGCACGACAAGGACTGGCAGCAGCAGCAGGCACAATTCACGGCGAACCCCTTTGACCAGTTCGAGAAGGAACAGAATCAGAGCCATCCGAACATCGACGAAAAAGCCATCTACAAAGCCTACGGCGAACTGGTGCGCGACCCCGACTGGCGGCGCCACCGGGACATGATCTCCAGTTATCCGCTTTCCCGCTTTGAACAGGACTGGGGACCGAACAATTCGCAGAACGAGTATGGCGTCATCCAGAGCCACCAGATCGTGGCGGCGCGAGTCTTCAAGAACGTGCTGCTGGTGGGAATTCTGATTAACGGGCGAAAGAGCAAGGCGCTGTTCCTGACCTACTTTCCCAAGGACCACACGCTGGACTTCGCTCCGCCCGACGAGGAACTTTACCTCGGGCCGTAGCAGGAGAATCAGAGCCGAAGTGCGAACGGCGATCAGGCGGAGGCTAACTCCGCCAGCGTCTTTTCCAAGCTCGCCGAATCTTCGACGATCAGCGATTTCTGCGCGGGATCGATCTGCTTAAGCAGGCCGCAGAGCACCTTGCCGGGTCCAACCTCGACAAAGATCTGAGCCTCAGCACCGATCAAGGACCGTACACAATCGACCCAGCGGACAGCGCCCGTGACCTGCTCGATCAGAGCGCTACGCGTGCCATCGGCCGTTGTGACCAGCGTGCCGCTCACGTTCGCGGCGACCGGGATTCTCGGATCCATCAGCTTGATGCCCGCCAGCACGCGTGCCAGTTCCTCCTGGGCCGGCTGCATCAGCGCGCAATGGAAGGGAGCGCTTACCGGGAGCATTACGGTGCGGCGCGCACCCCGCTCTTTGCAGAGAGCTGCGGCCTTCTCCACGGCGGCTGCGGAGCCGGAGATTACGGTCTGGCCCGGAGAGTTGAAATTGGCTGCTGTCACGGTGAGCCCGGTGTCCTCGGCGGCGGCGGAGCAGGCTTCAGAAACCTTTTCCGGATCGAGCGACAGGATTGCGGCCATTGCTCCCTGTCCCGCGGGGACGGCCTGCTGCATCGCCCGGCCGCGAGCCTTGACTGCGCGAACTGCGTCGGCAAACGATAGTGTGCCAGCGGCCACGTGCGCGGACCATTCGCCAAGCGAGTGCCCGGCGGCCAGTGCGGGTTGAATGCCATGATCGGCAAGCACGCGCATCGCCGCTACGCTCACGGTCATGATGGCGGGCTGGGTATTTTCAGTGAGCTTCAGTTCTTCTTCGGGCCCTTCAAAGCAGAGCTTCGAGAGGGCAAATCCACAGGCCTCATCGGCCTCGGCAAAGGTCTGCTTTGCAACGGGGAAACGCTCGGCCAGATCGCGGCCCATCCCCACCGTCTGTGAACCTTGTCCCGGAAAGAGGAAAGCAATCTTCGTGTTCATTTCATTGAGGATTGTATCCCAGGGTGGTCCGCCGGTCAGTGTGCGGCGTCGGTGTCTCGACTGGTCAGACCGTTCCGGACAGAAGACTGCCATCACAGTTTGGGGGACACTGTTTCGGCAGACTCATCACGCGGGCCTCAGAGGGTCGGGTTTTCGGGCGAAGATGTATGCGCGACGGCTCTGGAACTCCACGTCGGGGTAGGGATCGCGCTCAACGACATCTGCAATCTCGAATCCGGCTCCCATGAGCAGGGACTGTATTGGCGCCAGTTGCAGGTGGTAGAACTCCATGGCAATCGGCTGACCCCACAATTCCTCCGGACGCAGAATTTCATCGCCGATGTGGAACGCGAGCAGCAGCATCCCGCCCGGCGCAAGCACTCGAAACATTTCACCGAACACGGCGGGTATCGACTCCATCGGGATGTTCACGATGGAATAGAACGCGGTAATGCCACCAAGGGAATCACTGGGCAGATCCAGCGCGAGCATGTTTCCAGTACGGAATTCGATGTGGGGAACGAGACGTTTCGCCAGGGCGATCATATGCGGCGAGAGGTCGAGTCCGAACACATTGGCGCCCGCGTCGCCCAGGAAGCGAGCGACATGACCCGGCCCGCAGCCCATGTCACAGGCGACTCCGCGGCTTTTCACCATTGCCGCAAATCGAGTCAGCAACTCGCGATCCAACGGCTTGTCTTCGAGTTCGTGAAAGATGTGGCTGGCATATTGGTCCGCGATGCGATCGTAGTTCTCGCGAACGTTCTCGACTGAATTGGAGGTCACGGTTGGCTCGTTGCCGCGGCTTCGGCGAGGGGCTGAATCCGGATCAGTTCCAGCGTTTCTTGTCGTCATGGTCTTCGTCGTTGATCTGACGGCCGCTGCCGTCGAACTTCACGGTCCGGCCCTGCGACTTCATGTAGACTTCGAATTTTTTGGCGGCCTGCTTGCGCTTCCAGCGATAGTAGCCGTTGCGCAGTCCGTACCATCGTTCGCTCAGATGGAATGAAACGCCCCGGCGGGGTGCCATGCGGATGAAGATATAGCCGCCGAGCGCTCCACCCAGCTGGGCAAAGGCGTACATGCGCGAACTGGTAAAGAAGTAAGCCACTGCAACCAGGCCGTAAACAATGGCGACGTAGCGGGCTTTGATGCTGATGGGGAGCGGAAACAACATGAATTCCGTGTCGCCGTAGAGGACTCCGATAACTACCAGCATGCCGAAGATGCCGCCGAATGAACCATAGAGAGGGGTCAGGGGCAGCGAATAATCGATTACGAAGCTGCCTGCATAAATCGCAAGACCAGCTAAGGCTGTGAAGAGAACCGACGTTGCATACAGACCGAGAACCCAGTCGCGCGCATGAAAGTTCTCAAGGAAACCCGCCATGAACCACAACGAGAGAAGTGCGAACAGGGTTCCGGTAATGCCAACCTGGACAAAGCTGTAGGTCAACGGCTGCCAGATCCATCCGTGCAGAAAAGCCTGGGGCAGGAAGGCGAGATGGAGCACCAGCCAGCCGTAAGTGTCCCTGCTCAAGGATTCAAGGATGATCAGGACAAAAAAAGTGACAAGATTGGCCAGTATCAGCAGGCGTGTCGCGCCCCGGAAGCTCGGAAACGAAAGTTGAGTGGCGCCGATCCGTGGCATGGTAGTCCTCAGGTTAAATGCAGTGGCGCATATATGTCATCGGTTCGCTTCTGCGGGTTCTTCAATCCGCTAAGGAACGACGGCCAGCCCGCGATGTCCCTTGGCATCTACGGCTCGTACTCCGAAGTAGACGTTGTCTTTGGAGATGGGGAGCGTAACAGTGAGGGGCTCGCCCGCAGGTCCCGAAGGAACATTCTTGACATACTGCCAGGTGGGCGAGGTCGTCTCGCGCCACAGGACTTCATAGTGCGCGACACCGCCGCCCGCCGGGGGTTCCCAACTAAGCGAGGAGGAGTTTTCCAGCTTCTTGGTCTCGATGGCCAGTTTCTGGGGTTCGCCAGGAGCGAAGGCCAGCGTAGCCAGCGTGGCTGCGTTGAGGCGCGCAACGTGGGCCACGTAGTTGAAATCGACAAACTCGATCAGATCGCCCTGCACCGGTTCGTCGGACCCAGCGGGCGGCCGGACGATGTTCTTGTGCTGGTGGTTGTAGTCTTCGCGCCACTCGGTGAAGCGGACTGCGGCGAAGCCCTCATGGTTGAAGGAGCTATGATCGCCGCCGCGCAGGTAGCGATCGGGTCGGTCCTCGAGGAAAGCGGAGAATGCCTGAGTTCCGGCCTGAGGGAAATAGGCATGCGCCGCTTCTGCCACGGCTCGCGCCACCTCGCGGCTGGGCGAGTCGTTGTCTTTGCCGATGGCCAGGATGCGCCGCAGTTCCTGGGGAGTCGCGGTGTCTGGAACGGCTTCGGAAAAGATGCGGACGCGGTCCTTCAACTGCAACGTATCGCCGGGCGTAGTGTTGCCGCCCACGATATCGTTGTTCAGCGCGGCTTCCAGTTCCCAGCCCTCGCTCCTGGCGAGCTTCGCGAGGTGTTCAGAACCAACCAGTCCCTGCTCTTCGCCGGCGACGGTGGCGAAGACGATGGTGGATGGGACTTTCAGCTTGCTCAGGGCCCGTGCACATGCCAGCGAAACGGCTACTCCTGAGGCGTCGTCGTTTGCCCCGGGAGCCGCTCCCGAGGTGTCGGTCCAGTTGGAGAATACGTTGGAGTTGATGGAGTCGTAGTGGCCGGTGACCAAAACCATGCGTCCTGCCTGGGCTGGGTCGGAGCCGCGCAGAATGGCGTAGACATTCGTGATCCTGGTCGGCTTGGGGATTCGCCGGGCCCACGATTCTCCGCTCGCCGGGTCGGCGATAAACGTATCGCGCTTTACCTCGAGGCAGCCGCCGCATTCGCGCGAAATCGACTCGAACTGGCCGGCGATCCAGTCGGCGGCAGCGTTGATCCCCTGACCGGGGGGTAGATCGGTTTCCATGCTCGTTAATGTGTTTCGAGTACCGAAACTAACCAGCGTTTTGATCGTCTCTTCTATTTGGCGAGGTTTGATGGTGGCGATGGCCCGTGCGATCGCCGGATCGACTGTCGCCGGGGGTACCGGCACGGCATGAATCTTGTAGTCGGGCTGTGCGTTTGCAACACCAAAGGGCAATGCCAGCCCGCAAAGCAGGACCAATTGAGGAAGTTTCATCGATGTTCTCCGGTAGGCGTTACTGTCATCCAAGAGGGGGGAATCGGACCTCTTGACCTTTGGAACGGTTTGCCTAAAACTAGCCAAGTCCGTACCCTAGAGGTACCGTCATCCTACAATACGAAATGCCTTGAGAGAGGAGGCTGCCATGACAAGCTGCCCGGAATGCGAAAACGAACTTAATATCGATGTTGACGAAGTGGAAGAGGGCGACGTGGTCGCCTGCGACGAGTGTGGAAGCGAATATGAAGTAGTGGGTGTTGAGCCGCTCGAACTCTCAAAGGTCGAAGAGGGCCTCGAGGAGGGCGATGAAGATTACGCCAACGAGGAAGAGGAGGAAGAGTGAAGGGGAGCCGCGCACGGTTTGCGGGATGGACGGCATTCGTGGCCGTCTTAGGGGGGATCATTCCGGGGGGATACCACGTCAGCGTGGTGGGCGCACCTGCAGCGTATGCGCAGAACCTGGGGCAACGGACCGTAGGCGGTCTCGTGGTCGACAGCAATTCGACCCCGGTGAACGGCGCCACCGTCTTCCTGAGAAACACTAAGACCAAGTCAATCCGCAGCTATACATCCTCCGATAACGGGAAATTCCGGTTCGCGCAGGTAAGCATGACTGACGACTACGACCTCTGGGCCGAGAAAGATGGCAAGAAGAGCCAAGTGAAGCCTGTCAGCACATGGGACGCGCGCAAGGACTTTCAAACCGAGTTGAAATTAAAGTAGGCCGCGGAGAATGGCGGCCTGCTTTCTCTAAGAGCCTCTGCATTTCTACTTCTGTTTTCCCCGGCTCGAAAGCACAAGCTGATTTCCGTCCGGATCCTTGAATACGGCGGCGGATCCCCACGACTCTGTCGCGGGCTCTTTTGTAAACATCACACCTTTCTTCTTCATTGCCTCGGCCGTGGCAAATACGTCGTCGCACCAGAACGAAATTGACTGGAACTCGCCGATGCGTTTTTCGTGTCCCTCAGGTGTGAACAGTGCCACCCCTGTGTCTGCGCCCGGAATCATCAACTCAATCCAACGCTGCTGCGGCATGAACTGCTGGTCGGTCAATACCTTCATGCCAAGCGCCTCGGTGTAGAACTTCAGCGCAACATCCTGGTCGCGCACTGGAATCCCCACAAACTTGATGCCTCGAATCATTTCGACCTCACAGGTTTGGAGCATAACGTGATCGAATTCCGTGATCAATCTGGCAAGGATTGCTGTAGTATCGGTTGATACAGCGATGCCGATATTCGACGATTACGTGATTGACGTGCTCATGCGCGACCTGGTCGGCCACGATCGCAAGCCGGTGAGCTTTCTTGTTTATCTCTGGCTGGCGGCAGAGCAGGCACGCACCCGCGGCCATGTTCGTGTGAGCTATCAGCATGTCGCCGAATGTGTGGGAATCTCAAAGAGTTCCGCGCAGTCCGCAATTCGCTGGCTGCTCAAGCGCAGGCTTCTGAGCGTGGAAAAGGAAAGCGCGACAGCCACGCCGGCCTACACCGTTTCGACTCCATGGAGGGATGCGGAGAAACGGATCAGCAGCCGGCGCACTTGACGCCCACTATCCTTCCAGCTTCTTTGTCACCAGGTCGTTGAGGAGTGCCGGGTTCGCCTGCCCTTTTGATGCGCGCATTACCTGTCCCACGAAGAAGCCGACGAGAGACGTTTTGCCCGCGCGATACTGCTCCACTTGCTTGGGGTTCGCGGCGATCACCTCGTCGATCATGGCCTCGATGGCTGAGGCGTCGGTGATCTGCTGCGGTTTTTCTTGCTCGTAGACGGCAGGGAAGTCCTCACCCTTCTCGAAGCAGATATCGAAGAGGCCCTTCATCTGCTTTGAGCTGATCTTGTTTTCGTCGAGGAGGTCGGCTGCCATCACCAGACCCGCCATCGAGATGGGTGACCGCTCCAATTCGAGTCCCAGCGCATGCAGGCGTCCGCCGAGTTCGCTGAGCAGGATGTTTGCAACCCGTCGCGGGTTCTTCGCGTTTTTTGCCGCTGCCTCGAATTGGTCGGCAAATTCTCGCGATGCGGTAAGCGTGTAGGCATCTTTGGCGTTCAGTTCGTACTCGGCGATCATGCGCTTGCGGCGAGCTTCCGGCAATTCCGGTAGCTTCGCCCTTACGGCGGCAAGCAACTCCGGCGTCACGATCAGCGGTGGCAGGTCCGGTTCGGGGAAATAGCGATAATCGTGTGCCTGCTCCTTCGAACGCATGGAGTAGGTGCGGCCCTCGTGCGCGTTCCAAAGACGCGTCTCCTGCATTACGCGTCCACCTTCTTCGATGACTTCGATCTGGCGTTCGATCTCATATTGCAGGGCCTGGCGAATGAACCGGAAGCTATTCACATTCTTCACCTCGGCCTTGGTGCCGAAGCGCTCTGCGCCTTTCAGCCTGACGCTGACGTTGGCATCGCAGCGCAGCGAGCCCTCTTCCATATTGCAGTCGGATACGGCGGTGTAAAGCAGGATCTCCTTCAGGCGGGTGAGATATTCGAAGGCTTCCTCAGGGGTGCGGATGTCGGGTTCGCTGACGATCTCGATCAGGGGCGTGCCGCAACGGTTCAGGTCGAGATAGGTGCGCGTGGCCGAGTCGGAAAACCCGTCGTGCAGGCTCTTGCCCGCGTCCTCTTCCATGTGCACCCGCGTGATGCCGATTCGCCTTGTGCTGCCGTCGGCGGTTGGCACTTCAATCCAGCCGTGCTCGGCGAGAGGCTTGTCGTACTGCGAGATTTGATAGCCCTTGGGCAGATCGGGGTAGAAGTAATTCTTGCGCGCGAAGATCGAGCGCTCGCGTATCTCGCAGTTCAGGGCAAGCGAGGCTAATACGGCAAATTCAACGGCTTTTTCGTTCAGCACCGGCAGTGCACCGGGCAGTCCGAGGCATACGGGACAGATGTTGGTGTTCGGTTCGGCGCCGAACTTGTTCGCGCAGCCGCAAAAGGCCTTGCTCGCCGTGAGCAGTTGCACGTGAACTTCGAGGCCGATTACCGGCTCGTATTTGGCAAGAACGTCGGCAGAGATCGCGGTTGCGGCCATATGCAATTTTAGCGTGCGGCACAGACTCGCGCGTAAGCCCTCATCCGATTGGTAGCCAACACGATTTGTGCACTTTGTACTACAATTCTCCTTCTCTTATGGATTGGTCGCTGATGAGATTGAGAGGATGCAAGGGCCATGGCTGTTCCTGATTATCAAAGCTTGATGCTTCCAGTTCTCCAAGTTGCTGGAGACGGACAAGAGCATACGATTCCAGAAGTATCTGAGATTGTGGCCAACGTCTTGGCGTTACCAAACGAAGATCGATCGGAATTGTTGCCGAGCGGCAAACAGCGCAAACTTGTGAACCGCATCTCATGGGCAAAGATTTATATGGCCAAGGCTGGTCTCCTCGAAGCGGTTGGTCGTGGCAAGTTCAAAATTACGACCCGTGGCGCTGCGCTTCTCAAAACGAATCCGACAAGAATCGACATTGCTGTCCTGAGCCAATACCCGGAATTCCTTGAATTTCGCGAACGTTCTAAGCCCAATAAGACAGATATGGCGAGTGGTTCTGAGCCCGAAGTGCCAACGGCGCAGCAAACCCCGCAGGAGGTTCTCGAGAGTAGCTATCAAGCTTTGCATGCGCAGGTGGCCGAGGACTTGCTTGAACGGATTGCTAAGGTCTCTCCGCCGTTCTTTGAGAAGCTCGTAGTGGACCTCTTAGTTGCGATGGGATATGGGGGATCAAGAAAAGATGCTGGCCAAGCAATAGGCAAATCCGGAGACGACGGGATCGACGGAATAATCAAGGAAGATCGACTCGGTCTTGATGCTGTTTACATCCAGGCAAAGCGGTGGAAGGGAACTGTCGGAAGACCGGACGTGCAATCTTTCGCTGGGAGTCTTGAAGGTCACCGGGCAAGAAAGGGCGTGTTTATTACGCCCTCGCAGTTCTCGATGGAAGCTAGAGAGTACGTCAACCGCATCGAGAAGAAGATCATTCTTATCGACGGCGAACGACTCGCTGACCTATGCCTGGAATTCGGAATCGGCGTTGAACCGGTGACGACGTACAAGGTCCAGCGGATTGATTCAGATTACTTCGAAGAAGAATAAACGAATACCTCGTCACTCTGCGGGATCCTGCGCCGTGAACGGCGAGCAGCACGGCTTATCCGTGGCATGCAGGTTCATCAACTCCGCGCGCGTCCCATCGGGGTCATACATGTTGAACTGCTGCTTGCCGTCTCTTCCGGTCTTGGGGGTCGCGTCGTGTCTTCCCTCCAGACGGTTGCCTGCCTGCAGCG
Source organism: Occallatibacter sp. (assembly GCA_036495975.1). GTDB lineage: Bacteria > Acidobacteriota > Terriglobia > Terriglobales > Acidobacteriaceae > Telmatobacter. The sequence goes on from DASXLY010000048.1 coordinate 9,951, forward strand.
TTTTGAACGCGCTCTCAACTGAGGTCTCGCCCAGCGCAAAGTGGTTCAGCACTCCCAGGGTCTGCTCCGACATCGAATCGGGAATTCCTTTTCCCGGTCCGCCAGCCACCATGTACTCGAGCCAGTCGTGCCCGTCAGGAACCTGCTGGCTCACCCAGTCAATCTTGGTGTCTTGCATTCCGCCGTACCAATATGGCGCGAAACCCAGCAGTCCGCGATAGAAGCTGTCCTCCGTCGCACGATCGTGGATCAAGATACCCACATGGATAATGTGGTGACTGATGGCGAGTGGCGCGTCCAGGCTTTTCAAGCGCGGACCGGGCGCCTCAAACTGGACCCGGTTTCCCTCAGGATCAAACACTTCGAACCACTGGCTTCCATCTTTTCCCGCGGAAACCGAGGTCGGCACATGCCAGCCTTTCGCCTCGAGAAACTTCCGCATCTTTTCAGCATCCGATACATGGAACGCGATGTGATCCAGCCGATTCTTGCCTGCATCGGCCGGCAGTGGCAGCACCTCAACATATTGATCCGCGCTGAAGAAATACCGCGCGCCCCGCGCATTTTCCGGATCAAGGGCCTTTTGCGCGCCCAGCACATGGGTGTAGTAGTGCTCGGTTGCCGCCGCGTCTGACGCGTAAACCGCGATATGGGATACCCCGGTAATCTTCGGCCGTTCCTGTGCATTCAGCGCGACCACGGCAACACTCAATGCGGCTACTCCGGCCGCGAGAACAAGCTTCGAACGCATAAGACACCTCATAATGCTGGCGCGATCACATTAAATCGATTTGGCAGGCTCTGTAAACCTGGCATCGCTACAACGCTGGTGCGTCTGTAAGCCCGATGTACTGCCGTACAATTGCAGCCATGCCCCGCCAGACATTCCCTACCTTGTTCGCCATCCTGGCTTCTGCTGCGGCTATCGCCGCTCAATCCGCGTCGTTGCCCACTGCTTCTCCGGCAGATCGGGCGGAAGCCCGAGACATTTTCAAGCAGCTCATTGAAATCAACACGACCGATACGGCCAAGGGCAGTGTGACTGCTGCAACGACGGCCATGCAGAAGAGATTCCTGGACGCCGGATTTTCGCACGATGACGTTCACCTGCTCGGTCCAGACGCGAATAAGCAGAACCTCGTGGTTCGGATCCACGCCGGTGCGCCGACGACGGAAAAGCCGGTGTTGTTCCTCTGTCACATCGATGTAGTTGAGGCATTGCCGTCCGACTGGCATACCGATCCATTTCAATTCGTCGAGAAGGACGGCTACTACTACGGTCGCGGTACGCAGGACATGAAGGAGTCCGATGCCGCATTGGTCTGGGCCTTCCTTAAGCTGCATCGTGAGAACTACAAGCCGAAGCGCGACCTTATCCTGGCCCTTACAGCGGATGAAGAAGGCGGGAAGTTCAACGGCGCATCGTGGCTGGTGCAGAACCACCGTGACCTGGTGGATGCCGCGTTCGTGATCAATCCTGACGCCGGTGGCATCGAACTCGATCATGGCCGCGCCCTCGTGGCCGATGTGGAGGCCACCGAGAAGGTCTACGCCGATTACGAAGTCACGGCGCGCAATCCCGGCGGGCATAGTTCGCGACCGCGGCCTGACAATGCCATCTACGAGCTCACGGCGGCACTCAACAAACTCGCCGCGTACTCATTCCCATTCGAACTGAACGAAGTCACGCGCACCTACTTCCAGAACCTCTCGAAGCAGGAGACCGGGCAGACGGCACAGGACATCAAGGCAATCCTGGCGACGCCGCCAGACCTTGGCGCCGCGGGTCGTCTGAGTGCCGAGCCGGATTTCAACTCGAATTTCCGCACAACCTGCGTAGCTACCATGCTGCAGGCAGGCCACGCGCGCAATGCTCTTGCGCAGACCGCGCAGGCCAACGTGAACTGTCGCATCTTCCCCGGCCACTCGCCCGAGGAGATTCGCCAGCAGCTCATCAGCGTTTTCAGCGATTCGAAACTTAACGTGAACTATGTTTCCGATGCAGGAGCGGTCTCTGACACCGCGCCGGAGCGCAAGCCCATCGTGCCGCCTCCACCCATCAAGGAGGTATTTGGACCGCTCGCCCGCATTACCAACCAGATCTGGCCGGGTGTTCCGGTCACACCGGTTATGGAGAATGGCGCCAGCGACTCCATCTACTTTGCGCAGGCCGGTATCCCTTGCTATGGCTACTCGGCCATTGCTCTGGAGCGGGACGATGATCGTGCCCACGGCCAGGATGAGCGGTTGCCGGTGGATTCTTATTGGAAATCGTTGGATTTCTTTTACGCGTTCAGCAAGGCACTTGGCGGCGAATAGTTTCGACAGTGGCGTTCACACGCGCTCCTCTGCCCGGCAAAGTATGATGAGAATCCGGAAGCAATCCTTCTTTAGAACGGAGTCTCAGAAGTGCCGGGCAAGATCGAACTGATGATGGGGCCAATGCGCAGCAACAAGACCGCCGAAATGCTGCGCCGGGCAGAGATGCGGCGCCAATATGCCAAACAATACGTTCTGGTCCTGAAACCGAGTGACGACACCAAGGGTGGTCCGGGCCTCGTCGAGAGCCGAAACCCCAACGGGAACGTGCGTATGCAGGCGCTCGAAATCAACTCCGGCGATCCCTGGGCGGTTCTCCAGAAGATCGCCGACATCGAGCAGGAGATCGGCAAGCGTGTCGAATGCGTCGCCATTGACGAAGGCCAATTCGTGAGCGATCTTTTTTTGTTTACGAAGAATCTGCTCGACGCCAATCATGACGTGCTTGTGGCCGGGCTCGATCTCGATTTTCGCGCCATTCCTTTTGGAGAGATGCTGAACCTGACATGGCTGGTGAATGCATACGGGGGCGGCATCACGGAGTGCATGGCCTACTGCAATTGCGGTGCGCGCGCCTTCTACTCGCAACGCCTGATCGACGGCAAGCCCGCACCATACGACAGCCCGATCAAAGTGCCCGGCGATGCCTACGAGCCACGCTGTTCCGAACACTTTGTTCTGCCCGGGCGTCCGCATTAGTTTGCATTTTTGGTTTGAAGGAGCAGCGTGAACGCTTCCCCGATGAGCCCGCTCGATCGCAAGATTGCATGGCGGCTCGTCCCGTTTCTCATGCTGCTCTACATGGTTGCGTATCTCGACCGCGTCAACATCAGTTTTGCCGCGCTCACCATGAATCGCGACCTCGGCATCAGCGAGAGCGAGTACGGTTTCGCGGCGGGCGTGTTCTTCCTCAGCTACTGCCTTTTCGAAGTTCCCGCCAATTTGGTGCTGGCGCGAATCGGAGCGCGGCGGTGGCTCGCCGTCCTGATGGTTTTGTGGGGATTCGTCTCGATGGGAACTGCATTTGTTCACACCGAGGCGGCGTACATCGGCGTGCGATTCCTCCTTGGAATTGCGGAGTCGGGTTTCTATCCGGGGGTTATTTACTACTTTACGTTCTGGCTTCCGCGGGCGCTGCGCACACGCATCCTGGCCCTGTTTCTTCTTGCGGTGCCGATCTGCAATTCGATCGGTTCGCCGATCTCCGCGCATATCCTGGTGCTCGACAGCGTGTTCCGCCTGCGCGGCTGGCAGTGGCTTTTTCTGCTGGAAGGCGTACCGGCCGTGTTCCTAGGCTTTGCCGCGTGGTTCGTGCTTGCCGACGGTCCGTGGTCTGCCAATTGGCTTTCATTGGCTGAGAAGGACCAGATCGCCGCGGATCTTCAGCGGGAAGAATCTGCGCAGCAGGCGGCGGGCAAACAGCATTTGCACGTCGTGCGCGACTGCATTATCTACTTCCTCTGGAGCAGCGGAAACTATGGTCTGACATTCTGGCTGCCGAAGATCCTGACTGCAGTCGGAGCTTCGAATCTTGCGACCGGCTGGTGGGGAACGGCGACCTTCGGCCTGGGCGCGTTGGCCATGTTGTGGGCCAGCCGCAGACGCAGCATGCGGGCACTGCCGTACCTGTTTTTGGCATCGACCGCGGGGTTCATCGTTGTGGGCCTGGCACATTCGGTCCTGATGGCGGTCGCCGGATTTGGACTCGCGGCTATGGCTATCCTGGCGGCGCTGCCGATGTTCTGGAGCCTTGCCGCAAGCCGCCTCTCAGGCAAGGCTGCTGGAGCCGCCATTGCCCTGGTCAACTCTGTCGGCGCAGTCGGGGCGTTCGCCGGGCCTTCAGCGATGGGCTGGCTCCACGACGTCACCCATCATTACTCCGCAGGGCTCTGGGCAATTGCAGGGGCCATGGCGGTTGGCGGAGCCCTCATATACGGCGAAGCATCGAAAGCGCCCGTCGCAGTGCCGCAAACAGCAGATGCGAAGTCCCGCTGCTAAAATGAAGACTGCATGATCCTCCCGTTTGTCCGCGAAATTTTCGCGGAACTGGAGCAGTCCTCCTCGTTTGACCGGGTTCGCAGGCACCTGTCGCTTGGTGTCGGGCGGCGACGTCTGTCCGGACTCACCCATACAGCGCGTTCCTTGTACCTTCCGCTTCTTGCCCGCGCCGCGAAACACCTGGTCATGGTTCTGGTCGCCGATAACAAGGCAGCCGAGGCTCTGGAACCGATGCTCAGGGCCGGGTGCGAACTAACCGGAGCCATCGATCCGGACCGCGTGGTCCGCCTGCCTGCCCACGACGTGCTGCCATTCGAAAATCTGTCGCCGCACCCTGACGTGCAGGAGCAGCGCGCCGCCGCACTGTACAAGCTGGCCACCGGAGGAGTTTCCATTCTGATTGCGCCGGCCGAAGCTGCAGCTCTCCGGATCTTCGATCGCAACTACTACGCAAGCCTCGCGGTTACGGTGCGTCGCGGCGAAGAGATGGACGTGGAGATTCTCTCCGGTCACCTGGCCAGCGTGGGTTACACGCAAATGGACCTCGTCGAAATGCCGGGGCAGTTTACTCGTCGCGGCGGCATCCTCGATGTGTATTCGCCCGAAGCCGACCGGCCCGTGCGCATCGAGTTCTTTGGGGACGAGATTGAGACCATCCGAAAATTCGATCCGGAGACGCAGCGATCGCAATCTGGCCTCGATGAGACCCAACTTCTACCGTTAACGGAAACTCCGGTCACCGAGCATTTGCTTGCTGCCGTGCATGCGCGACTCAGCAAACAGCGCGTGGAGGTGAGCACAGATGGTGCGCCCGAGGAAGAAGAGATGGAGATCGAAGCCGGGGGGGGCGTCAGCGTTTTTCCTGGCTGGGAGTTCTTCTCCGCGGTTGCCGGAGCGGAGAATCACCTGCTGAACCTGGTACAGCACGCCGTGCTCTTTGTCGACGAGCCGGCGATGGTGCACAACCAGATTGATCGCTGGTGGAACAAGGTTGAACAACGCCATGAGCGTTCCGGCATTGGCAATCTCATCCGGCCTGAAGACATCTATCTCCGGCCAGAGGTGCTTCAGGGGCTGCTCGAGTCGCACCACGGCCTCGATCTCGATCAACTTGGCGCCATCGACGTGCTCGAAAATGACAGCACCCTGGGCGAAATCGCAATCAGCTCGCGCCCGACACTGCGCTTTCACGGCTCGATTCCCGCGCTGGTGGAACAGCTGAAGAACCTGATGCTTGTGGAGCAACGTATTATCCTTGCGGTTCCGACGCAGGGTGATCTGGAGCGGACCGCGACGATGCTGCGCGAGTACCAGTTGCCCTACCGGCTCGGCAGCCGGGCGGTCACCCATGGCGCCGAACTCGAGGAAGCCAGCTACCTTGCCGGAGACATGCGGGTGCCGGTCATCGTGCGTGCGCCGATAGCGGCAGGCGTCAGCTTTCCCGAATCCAACCTGATCCTCTTCGGCGCCAACGATCTTTCCGACGAAGCAGATGTCCAGGCGCGGCCCGAACCGAAGAAATCCAAAACCGCGGCATTTCTTTCCGACTTCCGCGATCTCGCTATCGGTGACTATGTCGTTCACGTCGAGCATGGCATCGCGCAGTATCAGGGTCTGAAGGAAATCGTGCAGGACGGGCTCGCCATCGAATTCATGATTCTCGAATTCGCCGAGCAGGCCAAGCTCTATGTCCCACTCACGCGCCTCGACCTGATCCAGAAATACCGCTCCACCGACACCGGCCCTGCACCCCAGCTCAACAGGCTTGGATCGCAGCAGTGGATGAAGACAAAGGCGCGCGTGCGCAAAGCCATGCAGGATATGGCTGCGGAACTGCTCAAGCTTTACGCGCAGCGCCACACCGCGCAGGGAACAGCCTTTACGCCCGATAACGACTTCCAACGCGAATTTGAAGGCTCCTTCGATTACCGCGAGACCGACGACCAGCTAACCGCTATTTCCGCCATCAAGCAGGACATGGAATCGACCACGCCGATGGACCGATTGCTCTGCGGCGATGTCGGGTATGGCAAAACAGAAGTCGCGATGCGGGCCGCCTTCAAAGCCGTGCAGGATGGCAAGCAGGTCGCGGTGCTTACTCCGACAACGGTCCTCGCCTTCCAGCATTTCGAGACTTTCAAGAAGCGGTTTGCACAGTTCCCGATTACCATCGAGATGATTTCGCGTTTCCGCTCACCGAAGGAACAAAAGGTGATCGTCGAGAGAGTGAGCACCGGCAAGGTCGATATTCTGATTGGCACACACCGGGTGCTTTCGAAGGACATCAAGTTTCAGGATTTGGGTTTGTTGGTCGTCGATGAGGAGCAGCGCTTTGGCGTGCGCCACAAGGAGCGGCTGAAGCAGTTGCGCAAGGAGATCGACGTGCTCGCCATGAGTGCTACGCCGATTCCGCGAACGCTGCACATGTCGCTCGTTGGCCTGCGCGACATGTCCGTGATCGAGACTCCACCCAAGGATCGAATGGCGATCCAAACGGTTGTGGCCAAGTTCGACGAAAAGATTATCCGTTCCGCGATTGAGGTTGAACTGGAGCGCGGCGGGCAGGTTTACTTCGTCCACAACCGCGTTGAATCCATTTACGAAATCGCCTCGCGTATCCAGGAGCTCGTCCCCGGCGCGCGGGTCGTTGTGGGACACGGCCAGATGGGCGAAAAGGAACTAGAGCAGGTGATGCTGGCCTTCATGCATCACGAATTCGATGTGCTGGTCGCGACGACGATCATCGAGAATGGACTCGACATTCCGTTGTCCAACACCATCATCATCAACCGCGCCGATCGCCACGGGCTGAGCGAGCTATATCAGCTTCGCGGCCGCGTGGGCCGATCGAACCGACGCGCCTACGCGTACCTGCTCATCCCGCACGAAAGAGAATTGACTGATATCGCACGCCGACGTCTGGCCGCGCTCAAGGAGTTCAGCGACCTCGGCGCCGGATTCAAGATCGCCGCACTCGACCTGGAACTACGTGGGGCAGGGAACATGCTGGGCGGTGAGCAGAGCGGCCACATTGAGGCGGTCGGCTTCGAACTCTACACATCGATGCTGGAGGCTGCCGTAAAGGAGCTGAAGGGCGAAGGCGGCGAAGAGCGACCCGCGACGCAGCTCAATCTCGGCATCGCGCTGCGCATCGACGAGAGCTACGTCGCCGAAGAAAATCAGCGCCTGCGCCTCTATAAGAAAATTGCCGGAGCCGAAAGCGAGAAGGCCATCGCCGACCTGCGAGCAGAGATGGAAGACCGTTACGGTGCGTTGCCTGACTCCACCGTTTACCTGCTCGAAGCCGCCGCCTTGCGCCTCGAATGCGGGCGCATGGGTATTGCGCAGATCGATCGCAAGCGAGCTGAGCTTCAGATCCGGTTTATGGAGAAAGCCGCAATCGATCCTCAGCATCTTATGCGGCTGGTGGCGCGCAATGCCAAGCGCGGCGCCCAGTTTACGCCGCAAGGCCTGCTGAAATTCCCCATGGTCGCGACCCGCCCCGACGATGTATTACTTGAGATTCGCGATTTGTTGTCGAAACTTGCTCCGGATGCTGTCACCGCATAGTTCACGCAGCACAAGAGGAACCGTGAAGATAACCGCTAAGCTCGTTGTTCTTGGAGTCTGTATGACTATCGCTGCTCATGCTGAAAAGGAGACCGCGCAACAACAGTTTCAACGCGTGTCTGACAATTATTTTGACACGGTCTACTTTCCTTACCAGCCCACGGCAGGAACGGTTTCCGGCTACCATCAGTACGACGCGAAGCTCGAGGACTTTTCGCGTGCCACGATTGATGCGGAGGTTGCGGCGCTGAACGATTTTGAGAAACGAGTCTCTGCGATCCCGGCGGCATCACTCGACCAGACCAACCGCGGCGATCGCCAGATGGTTCTCAGCGATCTTCAGTCTCGGATTCTTACGCTCGAGACCATCCGCCCGTGGGCCAAGAGTGCCGACTATTATTCCAGCACCTGCGCGAACGCTGCTTTCACGCTGATGGAGCGCAAATTTGCTCCGGCCGAGGATCGTCTCCGTTCCCTGATTGCCCGCGAGAAGCAGATGCCGAATCTTATTGCCGAGGCGCATACCAATCTCCAGAACCCGCCGCGTATCTTTACGGAGATCGCGATCGAGCAGCTGCCTGACATCATCAGCTTTTTCCAACACGACGTTCCTGAAGCGTTCGCGGATGCACAGGACGCATCGGTCAAATCAGAGTTTGCCCAGACGAATGCCGCGGTGATTGCCGCGCTGACCGACTACCTGGCGTGGCTCAAGACTGATCTGCTGCCGCGCTCGGGCGGCGATTTCCGCATTGGCGCCGACACCTTCTCAAAGAAGCTCGAGTACGACGAGATGGTCGATATTCCACTGCCAAAGTTGCTCGAGATTGGATACGCCGACCTTCATCGTAACCAGCAGCACTTTGCCGAAGTCGCGAAGGAGCTCGAGCCGGATAAGACTCCCCAGGAAGTGCTGGAAGAGCTGGGCAGCCAGCATCCTGCGCCCGATAAAATGCTCGACGCCTTCCGAGCGACGTTCTCGAGCCTGCTCGCCTTCATTCGCACGCATCATATCGTCACGATTCCGTCGGATGTACGCCCGATCCTGGAAGAGACCCCGCCATTCATGCGCGCTACTACCCAGGCCAGTATGGATTCTCCCGGGCCCTACGAGACGAATGCCACCACCTCCTACTTCAACGTGACCTTGCCTGACCCGGCGATGACGCCCGCGCAGGCGGAGAGTTACATGCACTCCTTCAACATCGGCACGGTAGTGTCTACTTCGGTACACGAGGCCTACCCCGGCCACTACACGCAATACCTCTACTCGCTGCGGTTTCCAACGCGGGTGCGCAAGATCCTCAGTGCCAATACCAACGTTGAGGGCTGGGCTCACTACACTGAGCAGATGATGCTCGACAACGGCTACGGCCAGCCTGGAACAGGGGCAAAAGATGAACGCGAGGCAAAATTCCTGCGTCTCGGCCAATTGCAGGACGCCCTACTGCGCAACGCCCGCTTCATCGTCGGCATCCAAATGCACACTGGGAAGATGACGTTCGATCAGGCCATTGAATTCTTCCACAAGGAAGGCTATCAGCCCAAGGAGACCGCCGAAGTCGAGGCCAAGCGCGGCGCAGGGGACCCGACATATCTTTACTACACGCTGGGTAAACTCGAAATTATGAAGTTGCGTGCCGACCTCCAAAAGAAGGAGGGATCGGCCTTTTCCCTCGAAAAGTTTCACGATGAATTTCTCAGCCAGGGATTTCCCCCGATCAAGATCGTGCGCGAGGCGCTTCTTGACGATGACTCCCCCACGCTCTAAATGAACAATTTTTCATCGAATGCATGGTTTCACCTGATTAGTCTCGAAATGAGGAACAGTTGATGGCAGAGCAAGTACGGAAGGTGGTTTTTCCGGCTGGTGGACTCGGCACTCGTTTTTTGCCCGCCACCAAGGTCATTCCCAAAGAGATGCTGGCGCTGGTTGACAAGCCGATCATCCAGTATGGCGTCGAAGAAGCTATTGCTGCCGGCATCGAACACATCATCATCGTCACCGGACGCGGTAAAGGAACGATGGAAGACCACTTCGACCACAGCTTCGAACTCGATGCCACGCTCGAACGCCGTGGCAAGAAAGAGTTGCTGGCGGTTTCTCGTGGCGTGTCGACATTGGCCCGGGTCAGCTATGTGCGCCAGCGCGAGCCATTGGGTTTGGGCCATGCAGTTCTCTGCGCGAAAGAACTGGTTGGCGACGAGCCATTTGCTGTCATTCTTCCTGATGATGTTATCGATTCCGAGGTGCCGTGCATCAAGCAGATGATCGATGTTTTCAATGATCGCGGCGGATCGGTGCTGGCCACGCAGACGGTCGAGGGGCCGGGTATTTCAGCTTATGGCGTCCTTGCGGGCTCGCCCGATCCGAAGGATCCGCGCATTTACAACTGCACGGGCATGGTTGAAAAGCCGAAGCTCGAGGATGCGCCCTCGAAACAGGCGATCATTGGGCGTTACGTGCTCACGCCGCGTATCTTTGAACTGCTTGAGCAGACCACGCCTGGCGCCGGCGGCGAGATCCAGCTCACGGATGGAATCAAGGCATTGCTGAAAGAAGAGAAGGTTTTCGGTTACACCTTCGAGGGCAAACGATTCGATGCCGGCGATAAGTTCGGTATGCTGCAGGCGACCGTAGAGTTCGCGCTCAAGCGCCCTGAATTCGGCGAGAAGTTCCGGGAATATCTCAAGAGCTTGCCGCTTTAACGCATCGGGCCTGGGTGGCTGGTCCGCGATCGTTACCGCGCGGAGACGACGGAATAAAAGTTGACGAGGTTGCCGTCGGGGTCGCGAAAGTAGAAGGATCGCGTTCCCCACGGCTGAGTCGTGGGCGGCTTAACCCAGGTCTTCACAAGGGTCTGAAGTCTCTTGAACTCACTATCCGGGTCAGCGACCTTGAATTCCAGGATCACGCTCCTGTTCTTTGCGCCTTCGGCCGATCCAGGAATGTACTTCTCCTGAGAGACAGCCGAAAAGATCGCGAGCGTGCCTGCGGCGGTCGAGAATTCGGCGTAATCATCCCCCGACCATTTTGCATTCAGCCGCAATACGGGTTCGTAGAATTCGACCAGGCGCTTAACGTTGTCGGTGATGACGCACGCATTCGAGAGTATCGGGGTTTGACCACCCGCCTCCTGCTGCCTTGCGGAAACCGCATGCAGGTTGCTTGACAGTCCAACGGCTGCCACCAGCATGACTACTGACGCACGAAAGGATGACATTCTCTTCGGGCCGGCAATCATGCTTTCCACTTGATGTTGCAACCGATCGAAGCTTTCTGATCCGAGGCAGGCTTTTCGCCGCGCAGCACCGCATCCATGGCGGCGCGCAGATCTTCGCCAGTTACCGGGATGCCGTTGGCCGGCCGACTTCCGTCGAGTTGCCCACGATAGACCAGCTTGAAATCTTTATTGAAGAGATAAAGATCCGGCGTGCACGCAGCATCATATGCGCGTGCCACGTTCTGTAACTCATCGTAGAGGTAGGGGAACTTGAAACCGAGTGTCTGTGCCTGCCGCTTCAGTCCTACAGGGCTGTCGTCGGGATAGCTCTCCGCATCATTGCTGCTGATGGCCACGATGCCTAGTTTCCCGGCATAGTCCGCGCCCAACTTTGCCAGGCCCTGTTCAACGTGCTTCACAAAAGGACAGTGGGTGCAGATGAACATCACCAGCAGACCCTTCTGCCCGCGAAAATCGTCTCGCCTGAAAGTTTTGCCAGACACAACGTCTTGCAGTGCGAAGTCCGGCGCCGTCGTCCCTAACTCCAGCATCGTTGATTCAGTCAAGGCCATGGTTTAGTTCCTCCGGATTGAATTGAACTCGCTCTTATTTCGAAACAGTGGTAAGTTGTGCCCGCTGCGGTCTAACTCTGCTAACAGGTTGGCAAAGGCGAACGGCTAACTCGGGTTTCCTGTAACTCCGCTGCTCTTAAAACAGCCCGCCCTGGCGGCCCGGCATGGGGACGCCGAAGTGCTCATAGGCCAGCCGGGTGGCGACCCGTCCTCGCGGAGTGCGATCCAGAAAACCAATCTGGATCAGGAAAGGCTCGTACACCTCTTCGAGTGCATCTTCCTCTTCGGCCAGGGTTGCGGCCAGCGTGCCCAGCCCAACCGGACCACCATCGTATTTCTGCATGATGGTCATCATAAGCCGGCGGTCGATTTCGTCGAATCCATGGGCGTCCACCTCCAGCATCGTCAACGCTGCATTGGCCGTGGGCCGGTCGATGATTCCCGATCCCCGCACCTGGGCAAAGTCCCGGACGCGCCGCAGCAGACGATTGGCAATGCGTGGTGTGCCGCGCGAGCGTAGCGCAATCTCAGCCGCACCATCGGAATCGATGGGCACGCCAAGAACCTCTGCGGACCGCTGCACAATCACGCGCAGATCGTCCTCGGTGTAGAACTCGAGTCGCAGCAGGATGCCGAACCGCGATCGCAACGGGGAACTCAGCAATCCGGGCCGCGTCGTTGCTCCGATAAAGGTGAAGGGCTTGATTTCCATCACGTGCGTGCGCGCCGCCGGCCCCTGCCCGATAATGATGTCCAGTTTGTAATCTTCGAGGGCGGTGTAGAGCTTCTCTTCGAGAACCGGCTGCATGCGGTGGATTTCATCCAGGAACAGCACTTGCCGCTCGCGCAGATTCGTCAGGATCGCGGTCAAGTCGCCCTGGATCTGCAGCGCCGGCCCGGAGGTCTGCTGAAACCCCACGTCGAGTTCATTGGCGATGATGGTGGCCAGCGTGGTCTTGCCGAGCCCCGGCGGACCGAACAGCAGGACGTGATCCAGCGCTTCGCCGCGTGATTTGGCCGCTTCCAGCGCGATAGCCAGCTGTTCTTTGGCTTTGGCCTGGCCGATGAACTCCTTCAGCCACCGGGGCCGCAGTTTCAGCTCAAAACCCTGCTCTTCATCAGCCCGCGAAGCGCTGACCAGCCGTTCCGCGGAGTGGTCAGGAGAGTGATCGCGCGCAATTGCCATGATGCCAGCAGTGTAGCGGTTGCAAGCGGTTTGCGTAAAACGAGGACCAGGGACTCCTTCGTGAAAGTCAACTCTTTCTAACTCAAGCCCGGTGGCTTACATAACTGGCGTTCCCCAGCTTCCTTGGTTTGTTTCCAACTCCTCGCAATTTCGCAAGTTACGCGCGTAACAAATCAGGCTCTCTGTCTCAAGATTACTATTGATTCGACTCTCGGAACTGCCGTATTCTTGGGCCACCTCTCAAGAGGAGACAGGTGTATTGTCCGGCCGCGCCCGCTGCCCATTCTGCATATGGCAGCCGAGGTAGCCCAGGTTTTCTCGTCGCATGCGCGGAGGCTGGAAGCGTGTGCTAACTGATTGCAGTTCTTCGGGAATTGAATGGCAGACTGCCACCCGAAAGTGGCTGAGCTGACCGCGGTCATCGGCAGCCAGCCGGAAACGCCAGGAGACGTTTATGCGTGATCGTTCGTTGTTAGGTGCCTTGTTGCTGATCGGCGCGTTAGTTCCCATTACAAGTTGCATCAGTTCGCCGTCACTGACCTCGATTGTTGTTACCCCCAGTGTGATGAACTTTGGTGGTGCCGGACTTACAGCGCAGTTGACGGCAATCGGACACTATACGCGTCCAAACCACGCTGATGTCACAAGGGACATTACGAATCAAGTCAACTGGGCGAGTTCAGCAGCGGGTTGCGTGGCGGTCAGCAACACCGGTCTCATCATTTCGGGCCAGAATACTTGTTCGGGCATTCAGGTTACGGGTAGCATGCAGGGGTTTCACGGCGTAATCCTCGGTACCATGACGGTCAACGTGACGCAGCCGGGCGCAGCGAACTCGGATGTGGGGTTGGTCGTTGTGTCTCCAGCTAACCCCGCTCCCCTGGTAACGGGCGGATTGGAGCAATTCTCGGCAACTGGATATACAGCAGGGGGGACCCTGACCAACCTGATAAATCCGGTTGCGTGGAGTTCGACCAATACCGGCGTCGCGACGATCGACCAAACCGGCCGGGCCACGGCGATCGCCGCGGGCACAACCACCATTACAGGCTCCTATACCAATGCGGACGGGAATTCGGCGATTCCGGGAACGGCGACGCTGACGGTGCAGTGACCGCCTCTGAGGCTTAATCGACCTTCGCAAAAGCCGCTCTTCGGGGCGGCTTTTGTGCGTCTGAATCCAGTGACTCCATCCAGGCAATTTAAACTGGATGAGTCTGCCCTCTGCTGCTTGATGACTCACCGATTCGCGCGTCTCCGCCGCTTCCACTTCAATCTCCCGCAACGCATCGCGGCGGGATTCCTCGCGCTCTTTCTGATCCAGGGCCTCTGGGTCACCGGTCATCAGACGCTTTCGGACCGTGACTACCAGTACGCGCGCTGCGGCCGCGAAACCTGGGAGAAGCCTTCGCCGCTGGCCGGTTATTACACCACCTGCGGAAACATTCGCGACGGCATTCTCGCGTACCGCGTTGCCGGCCTGCCGCTCACCGTGAACCTCCTCATCCAGCGCGGGCTCGACGTCTTCCGCAAGCCGGAAGATCGAGTGATTCAGAGTCCAGCGGGGCCGGGGAGCGTGGTGGTGAGCACGTGGGAACTGCGTCACCAGATGACCCATGTGCTGCTCTTGCTGCGTTTTCCATTCCTGGCGTGCGGATGCGTTCTCGGCGGCGGACTGTGGTGGGTAACTCGCCGACTCTACGGAAACATGGGAGGGTACGTCGCGCTCGCGCTCTATTGCTTTTCGCCGTCGACCCTCGCTGCCTGTGTGTCTCCGTCGCCGGAAATCTTTGCCGCTCTCGGGGTCTACGGCGGAATCTACACGTGCATCGGTGTTGCCCATGCCATGCTTGGCCCGCGACGGAAGTGGCGCCCGCGTATCCTTCTGCTGACGGTGGTCTTCGGCATTGCGGCGGCTGCGCACATCGTTGCATTGCCCCTGGCGGCTCTGCTTGGTCTCGCCCTCATGCTCTGGATCGCCGAAGGGCGGCGAAGCCAGGTTCTTCCCGTCGTTCTGCTGGCGACGGCGGGCGCGTTGTTGCTGGTTTTTGCCTGTTATGGCTTTTCGCCGGACGCTTTCAGTTATGTATTCCGGTCTGCTTCCGGTTTTCTAACGGCCTCGCTGGCTCCGGCCCGTCGTTTTTTCACCAATTTCTCAAATGCCGGCATCACAGTTGCCGCGGGCGCTGCTGTGTTGCTCTATCTAGGCATTGGGCGCTCACGCTATTTCGGAAACACCGCTCCATTGCTCTGCTTCGCCATACTCGTGGTGTTGGTTACAACGGGTGTTCCGGCAAGCGTGAGTATGTGGTCTCTTCCGTTTCTGCTCACTTTCATTGGCGGCGTCTTCGCCGATGCATTTGAATCCCAGCGTGGAAAGGTGTTCGTTGTGGCCGCGGCGTCTCTCGTCCTGCTTCAGATTATTGTTTGTCTTGCGACCCTGCCGAGGCTCATCTGAGGTTCAGAATCGAGCGGAAAATGTTCGTTCTCCGAGAGGAATCCGATGCGCTATTCCGGCCCATTCCTGATTGTGTATAAATCAAAGAATTAGAATAACTTGTAATCCAATTTCGGGTTTGCTGAAAAAGCCTTCCACGGCGTAAAATATAGGGGTAGCCCGCGCAGACTCCCGGCCCTGCATCTCTGGTTCCTTTTGCCGCCTCTCCGACGGGTAAACGACATCTATGGCCGACGATCAGAACCCACAGCTTCCGCTCGATGGCGGTACGCCGCCCCGCGATAACACAAATCTTATTTCGATCAATATCGAAGACGAGATGCGCCGGTCGTATCTCGATTACTCGATGTCCGTGATCATCGGACGCGCCCTGCCCGATGCCCGCGACGGTCTCAAGCCAGTGCATCGCCGCGTGCTCTACACCATGAGCGAGATGGGCCTCGAGTACAACAAGAAGTACACCAAGTGCGCCAAGATCGTGGGCCAGTGCATGGGTGTCTATCACCCGCACGGCGACTCTGCCATTTATGACACGCTGGTTCGCATGGCGCAGCCCTTCTCGTTGCGCTATCCGCTGGTCGATGGCCAGGGCAACTTCGGCTCGGTCGACGGCGATCCCCCTGCGGCCATGCGTTACACCGAATGCCGCATGATGCGAATTACGGGCGAGCTGCTTGCCGATATCGACATGGAGACCGTCGACTTCGTCCCCAACTACGACGAATCCACGCAGGAGCCATCCGTTCTCCCTACGCGCATTCCGAACCTGCTCGTCAATGGCTCCAGCGGTATCGCGGTCGGCATGGCGACCAATATTCCGCCCCACAATCTCACCGAGATCGTGAACGCCACCATTGATCTCGTGAAAAATCCCAAAGCCGGCCTGATAGAAATTCTCAAGCACGTCCAAGGGCCCGATTTTCCGACCGGCGGATTCCTGTACGGCCGCGCCGGCATCGCGCAGGCCTACAAGACGGGTCGCGGTCGCTTCATGATGCGGGCCAAGGCCGCGATTGAGAATATAACCAAGGAAAAACAGGCGATCATCGTCACCGAGATCCCCTACCAGGTCAACAAGTCCAAGCTCATCGAGCGCATCGCCGAGCTGGCCAACGAGAAAATCATCGACGACCTCTCCGACGTTCGCGACGAATCCGACCGCGACGGCATGCGCATCGTCATCGAGCTCAAGCGCGGCTCCCAACCTGAAATCGTCCTCAACCAGCTCTACAAGCACACCCAGCTGCAGGACAGCTTCTCCATGATCTTCCTGGCCGTGCTCAACGGCCAGCCCCGCGAACTGGGCCTCGACCAGGCCATTCGCGCCTTCATCGACCATAGCGTCGACGTCGTCCAGCGCCGCACCGTCTACCTTCTCCGCAAGGCCCGCGAGCGCGAACACATCCTCGAAGGCTACAAAATCGCCCTCGACAATCTGGACACCGTCATCCGCATCATCCGCGCCTCCGGCTCCCGCGCCGAAGCCCGCGAAAACCTCTACGCCTGGGGCAAAGGCACCGAGATCGTGATCAACCTCGATCGCGAACGCCTCGCCACTGAAGAGCGCGGCCTCACCCTGCGCCAGGTCGACGCCATCCTCGAGCTGCAGCTCTATCGCCTCACCCAGCTGTCCGTGGATGAGATCTTGAATGAGCTGTCCGAAATCAGAAAAAAGATCGCCGAGTACGAAGAAATCCTCGGCAGCGAAAAGAAGCTGCGCAAGGTCATCGTCAAGGAACTGGAAGACGTCCGCGACAAGTACGGCGACAAGCGCCGCACCCAGATCGTCGACGAGTCCGCCGAAATCCAGCTCGAAGACCTCATCGCCGACGAGCAGGTGGCCGTCACCGTCTCCCACCAGGGCTATCTCAAGCGCACGCCCATCTCCATCTATCGCCAGCAGCGCCGGGGCGGCACCGGCCGCATGGGCATGAAGACCCGCGAAGAGGACTTCGTCGCCCAGCTCATCATCGACTCCACCCACGCCTATCTCCTCTGCTTCACCAACACCGGCCGCGTCTACTGGCTCAAGGTGTATGAGATCCCCGACGTGGGTGCTGCGGGCAAAGGCAAGCATATGGGAAACCTGGTCGCGCTGCAGGCAGGAGAGACGGTACGCACCATGTTGGCCGTAGGCGATCTGGAAGAAGAGAACAAGTATGTCTTCTTT
>DASXLY010000049.1:0-1598 GCA_036495975.1 Occallatibacter sp.
GTTGCGTTCTTTAAGAACAACACCGACCCGCCCGAAGCTGCCGAATATGTCATGCCTACCGGAGTGCTCGAGTCGCTCCGCGCCTATGGCACCTGGGACGGCGACCCCGAGGATGTCGCGGAACTAACCGCGCAACCGCAGCAGCACGCCGCCGACAGCGGCGCAAAGAGTGGCGCAAAGAGTGGCATCGAGAAGACCGATGTCGAAACTGAGCGGCAGGTCATGGTCGGTCCGCCTTCGGAAAGCTACCTGCCCAAACACACAGCGCGCCTGCTCTACCGTCATCTCACGGAAGGCTGGAAGATGGAGGACCCGCGCATCGCCCTGGTCGTCGATCCGCAGATGACGCCGACGCGCAATTTGGTTATCGGGCGTAAGTTCTCCGAATTCCCCGACCAGGAAACCGCCGGGCAGGCCGCCCGCATGCTGCTGTGGTATCTGCCGCCCCGCCGCTATCTGCTGCTGATGCCGGAAAACTGGTCCGCCGATCAGATGCGCCCACTGCGCGAGCTGTGCTGACATCAACGAATGGTAGATTGATGGTATGCAGGTAACTGTCGACATCCCGGATCAAGTGGTAGTGAAAGCCGCGGCACTCGGCATCTCCATTGAAGAGTACGTGCGCGAAGTGCTGATCCGTGAGACCGGCTCGCATCCTCGCGTCTCGCGATTCAGCACGCCCCAGGAGTCACGGGCATGGCTGGAGAAACTGGCCCAGTTTTCCGATCAGATACCCCAACTGCCTGATGAGGCCTTCACTCGTGAGAGCTTCTATCAAGACCACGATTGATGGAGATCCGTTCCTGTCTAGTTGATACAAACGTACTGCTTCGCATAAGCAAGCGATCAGATCCATTCCACTCGTTGGCATTTGCCGCCGTCAACGCGATGAACGTCGCGGGTGTTCCGCTGTTCTATACACATCAGAACATCGCTGAACTCTGGAATGTAATGACTCGTCCCACAGACAAGAATGGCTTTGGCCTCTCGGTCGAACAGGCTGAAACAGAGGTACAGGACATCGAATCGGGCATGAACCTGCTAGCTGAAGATGAAACCGTCTATCAGCGTTGGCGGACTCTTCTGACCAGGTACAGGATCATGGGAGTGCAGGTGCACGATGCACGTCTCGTCGCTTCGATGCAGGTCCACGGAATCGATCATCTCTTGACTTTCAACACAGCAGATTTTGATCGATTCTTAGAAATCGAAATCATTCACCCCGCAAAACTGACACAACAGAAGTAGCAAATGGACTTTCAGCTCGTCAGCGACTACAAGCCGCGCGGTGATCAGGGCCGCGCCATCGAAGAGATCCTCTCCGGACTCGCCGCCGGCGAGCAGCACCAGACGCTGCTCGGCGTCACCGGTTCGGGCAAGACCTTTACCATGGCCAAGGTCATCGAGGAGATGAACCGGCCCGCACTCATCCTGGCCCACAACAAAACACTCGCCGCACAGCTCTTTCACGAGTTCAAGCAGTTCTTCCCCTCGAACGCGGTCGAATACTTCGTCTCCTACTACGACTACTACCAGCCCGAGGCCTACATCCCTTCCGGCGACCTGTACATCGAGAAGGAAGCCACCATCAATGAAGA
>DASXLY010000050.1:0-6287 GCA_036495975.1 Occallatibacter sp.
CCGCTAACAAATCCGGGTCACCCGGTTCGCCTAGCAGTAACTCTTACACAGTCACAGTTCAGGCGACGAGCGCATCGCTCGTACACGCAGTTCAGCTGAATTTGACTGTGAATCAGCCGTGAACTCCGCTCCCATACGCAAAAGATAGGTAGCAATATCGGATTAAGAAATGCTGGCGCTTCTGCGGGAGTCCGGCGAGTACATCTGGATTGAATTCCTGTTGGGCTTGGGGGTGAATGGGACGCCTCCCCCCGAAAACCAAAATCACCCATATGGGTGTCGGAGACGCTCAGTGCTTTTGGATGTCGACGCTGAGATCGATTGGGCCGGACCTACTCCTCAAATAATCGGAACTTCCCCGGTATTGGGCGTACACGGTCCCAGACTCCGGGCGATCCCTTGAGAACTGTTCGAAAGTGGCGGTCGCGGTCTGTGTCACTTGAGACAGAAGTGTCCCTAATTCAACGGGATTGGATCCCTGGAGATTGAGCATGAGATCGTCAAATCCATCAACGTTGAAATCACCTGCAAATAAACCCAACGCATAGTCGCCCGACGGTATTGGGTAATTCACAGGAGACAGAAATTGTCCGGGGTGATCGGGATCGCCGGGCAAAACACTTGGGCTATAGTTTTGATCTATAACGGCAATGTCGATTGCGTCCTTGTTATAGAAAGAGCCCAGCGCTAAACCGAAGAAAGATCCGCTGATCCCGTATTCTGTTGGGTTGAGGAATTTTCCAGGGTTGGCCGGATCGTTTAAAAAAACATCTACCGAGCCGCCGTACAACGACGTGACGATATCCGGCAATCCATCGCGATTGAAATCTCCAATGGCTATCGCAGAAGGATCGGTAAATGCTCCCGTGAGATAGACCTCTGGACCCAGGAATTGTCCAGAGTGTACAGGATCTCCGAGAAGCACAGTTATACTGCTGTTTTGATAGTTGTAATTGGATACTGCCAGATCAAGAACGCCGTCTCCATTCAAGTCCGCAGCGGCTACGGAATAGGCACCATCTCCAGCCGGGTATGTCTTTTCCTCAAGGAATTGTCCCGGGTGCGCCGGATCCCCAAAAAGGATGTCTACATTATTGCTGCCAGAGATACCAATAAGATCCGGCGCCCCATCTTGGTTCACATCAGCAGCCACTCGAAAGCCGGTTGCACTGGTTATCTCTGTGGTAACAAACTGACCAGGGTGCTGCGGATCTCCAAGCAGGAGGACGTCGTGAAGGTAATATTCTCCAGCTGATTCCCCTACAACGTCTACAACTAGATCGAGTATGCCGTCTCTATTGAAATCCCCGGCTACCAAATTGTATGCGCCTGCCTCCAGCGGGTATGTTGCGCCTTGTATGAACTGCCCGGGGTGAGCCGGATCATTCAGGAATATCGTCAGGGCACCGGCGTCGGAGTCGAAACCCACGCTGTAGTTAAAGACCACAGCCACGTCAGGAAGGCCGTCTCCGTTAAAATCCCCAGTCACGACTCCCTGGGTCGATTCTGACCCAGAAGAGAGAATGCCCGTGGCTCCATATGTAACGAGTGGAGCGAGTCCTGCATTCAGAGTGGAGGGTCCGAGCGGCACAGTTCGGCGTCCGTGTTTGTGTAGATCCTCAATCAGAGACACCCTGCCATCCAGACGCTCGCTTCCAAATCCAGTGACCAAGGCCTGCACGCGTGACGCATCTCCGGCGGAAGACTTGCTCAGCGTCGTTGTGGTTAGACCTTTGCCGTAAACGTCGAGGAATTCCGGTTCAGATTTGCTTGGAGCGTTTGTGATAGTCGCATTGAAAAAAGCCGCGATCCTGTAGTGGCCTCTTGCAAATACCTTTTTCAAGGTAGCCGTCCCGTTGCTGGTGATTGAGGCGGTGCCAAGAACAGCGGAGTCTTCGCAGTAAGGTGCGGAAGCGTCACAGAAAGTGACGATCCCGGGGGAGACCGAATGCCCGTTGGCGATCACGGACGCGGTGAGTGTTGCTGGCTCGCCTCCTTTAACCTCTATGGGGCGAATCTCCAACGTGGTAGTTGTAGGAGTCGTGGCGGCGTAAATGGGGGCGCTTATGAAACTCATGAGCACCAGCCAAACGATCGGTCTTTTTGATGGCCGGCTCAACCTTGTCTGAGCTGAGGCGCAGGTTGCGACGAAGGTTAAACGTGTAGAGGCAGATTGAAAAGCGGATTCAGACGGCATGACGATTCTCCTGTGTGAGAAGGTCGCAGCTGGGGAGTAAACACGATATCACTAGGAAGATAGCCGCAACTCGACCGTCCTGGTTGCGGTGGAATAATGAGACTTACGTTTTGCGCAGAAGTGCCCTGCAAGGCACATCATTTCCCCCATTTGGTCGCGCAGCAGAGATGATTGCCAACTCACGTTAGGCGAAAGGCTTCGCCAGATTGAGGAAGGCGACGAATATGGCGCGACGAATATGGCACCGGATGTGTAACGCCGTCAAGCACATTGTTGCTGCTCGCGTTGTTAGAAATAGCATTGCACCTCCGTTCCGACCTCCTTGACATTCGCCCGATCCTTGCGCAGCAGTATTCCGAGGTACCTCCAGGGATCAGCGGGAAAACCCCACGCGATTGACACTCGCGGAGGTAAAATCGCTCGCGAAGCGAATGGGTCTCTCGGACAAGACAGTCAGTAAGCTGAAACTCCGGCCGGGCATGCAACAGAATGCCGTCTTCACTCTGGTGGGGCTGCATCTCCGCCTGGCCGAGCGGAAGAAGCGCAAGCTTCAGCTCGGCGAGGAAACCGCGCGCTAAGAGTATCTCAACCCTGACGAGTCTTTCCTCCTAGTGCTCAGGGCAGGGAATCGACTGATCAATGAGTAGTTCAGTAGAAACGACGCTGCCCGGCTTTCCGGTCGCGCCGGTCACGACAATCTCGACTTGATCATAATCATCTCCTTTTAAGCGTTCGCCCGCGTAGTCTGACAGCGACGGTCTCATCTAGGTTGCGACCACATTGCGGTGACAGCGTGAGCCATTTTGGACTGATGGCGGATCAGGAAGTAAAACGCGATGAAATGCGTAATCATTAACAACGGCACATAGATGATCACAATCCCGTATGTTGAACCCAATTCTCCCGAAACGGCCGGAAGATTCAAAGTAACGCCGTGATAATAGTCGACGATGATATCGACCGCCCCCACGATATTGAAGGCCACAACAAACGACCAGAAGACAGGTCGTATCCTTATTGTGAGAAGTGCCAGGAGCGCCAATATTCCTGTTGCGAAGTCGCCAAAAGCAGCGAACGCGGGAAAGCCGACGGGCAGATGAGGTCCGACGATGCCTGGAAGGATAAACACCAGTCCAAAGAAACGAAAACTATGCAGAGTGGCGATAGCACGTTGCGCGTCAACGCGGTCCATCGCCTTGAGCCTGGGTAGGATGTATACACCGGCGCAAAGCAACCACGCCACATAACCGAACACGAGATGCAGATTGAAGATGAGTGCCGGCGACATTTTGCCTTCCTTTCAATTTGACGGAGCCCGTCCAGTATTCTTCGGCCTTGGTCAACAGCCTCATTGGCCCACGGCGGCGAAAGACTTGGCATTTGCGCGGAAGAACTCTTCCAGTGTTTGTGGATTCCGCCCAGTGACCTCTCGAATTGCACTGGTAGGCTGTCGGGGTTCTTTACTATTCCGGAAGTATTGCCAGAGATGAGTCAGATGATCGAGCGCGTGAGGATTGATTCGCTCCTTCACTGCCTCGGCCCACTGCTCGTCCGTGATCGGCACATAGCGAATCGGCCGCCCGATTGCGTTGCCAAGGGTCTCGACGATCTCCCGCACTGATGGCGTTTCGCTCACCAGTGGATATACCTTTTCGGAGGGCCTGTTGGAGCCCGCCAGAAGAGTTGCGGCGACTCGGGCTACGTCTTCGGCACCGGCGAGCGGAATGACGCCATCGCCATCGCCCCAGGGCAGGAACGCGGCATTTTGTTCAGTCACGCTTCGGCTGACGAGCGCGCGGACGTTTTCGTAATAGGGTGGCGCTTGGATGTGAACGGCTTCAACCTGCGCCCAATCAAAAATTCGATCCGCAAGCCGATGCTGCAGATTTCGGAATGAAGGTGCGTATCGAAGATCGCGATACGCCGGATCATCGGTTGTTCCCTGAAACTGTGAATTGTTTACCACCAGTTCCAGAGCCGCTTCGCGAGCGGTTGTCGCAAAGATGGTGACTGCCTCGAGGAGGCCATCGGTTACCGGATAGGTGAAATAAGCACGCTTCACTTCATTCATCGCGGCCTGGACCGAGGCCGGGTTCAGGAGATCGCCTTCGATGATCTCCGCACCCAGTTGGCGAAGTTCAGCGGAGCGGGCATCGAGTCTGTGGACAAAGGCGCGGACTGGAAAGCCCTGCGCGAGCAGAAGCGTTGTGATGACACGTCCGGTTGAGCCCTGCTGACCGCCGGCTGCGCCAGTAACCAAAATGGGTTGAGACATGGGAGGTTCCCTTCTGTGCGTTGGAGGATATAGATCATCCTCTGAATTTGTTTGTTTGAGGGCCACCAACTGATTCAGTTCGCCAAGATACAGGCCGCTTGGCGGCCAATCAACTGCAGCCTCAGAAGCGCGTGCTGAGGCTGGTCAGCCATGCAGGTGAATGATTCACGAGCCATGCCTCTGCCTGCTTGTCTCTGCCGGAAATCGTGGCGATCGCGATCAGGAGCATCGCACTGCCGAGTGCAACTTTACCGGCTCTTCCCACCTGGAGGAGACCTCCTCGAATGCTCATCATGGTTGATCGTGAGATATAGCCAAGGATCACGATCGGTAGCGCAGCGCCGACGCTGAATAGCCCCATGAGAGTTGCGGATCCCCCAAGATGCTTTCCGTGGCTTGCCAATACAATCGCGGCGCCGAGAGTCGGACCGACGCATGGACTCCAGATCATGCCAAGTACAAGGCCGACGACGAACTGCCCGTAGAGGCCGCCTAAGTGAAGGCGCAAAAGCAACCTGTTTCCCGTGTTGCCAATTCCTGATGTCGCAGCGGCAAAGCGCTGTTGAAGGCTGCTCGATAAGATGACCAAGGCGAAGAGTCCCAGAAGAGCCGCGCCCATGCGCCTTACGAGTTCCGAGTTCAGTTCGATCGCAGTGCCCGCCCATGCAAGAGCTGTCCCTATCGTTGCGTAGGAGATCGCTAATCCTGCAGCCAGCGCGATCGGCGCCCGGCGATGCGCATTCATCGCCGAGCCCAGCAGAATAGGAACAATCGGCAGCACGCACGGCGACAATGTCGAAACCAATCCTGCCAAAAGTGCAAGGCAGTAAGAAGCCAGAACGACGTGCATTGTCAGTGAACCACGTTGCTCAGCAGATGTTCGATGTCGTCCCGCCTCGTATCACCGACCGACCGGGCCATTTCCTGTTTCCCCGTCAAGACGATCAGCGTGCTCTGAAAGCTCACGTTGTAAGCCTTCAGCAGGGCCGTGTCTTTATCGAAGTCAATGGTGAACGTCGTCAGGTCTTTGTACTTGCTTTGCGCCATCAACTCGCGGATCACAGGTGCTTGTGTTGCGCACGTGGGGCACCAGTCTGCGCGGATGTCGAGCAGTATCGGCTTGCCCTCGGCCGCAAGCTTGTCGAATTCGGCCTGTCTATAAGGCTTGATCTCGCCCGCAAGCGCCACGTGCGCGAAGATTGACAACACAAACAGCGCTGCAATCTTCAAGAGCTTTGCTAGATTTGAGTTGATCATGATTATCTCCTTCTGAGAGTAGGTTCCTGCAGCAGCGCTATTGAGGGGAGATTCACTGTTGCGCGCCTGGACTCGCTACTGGACGCATCGCACCTGGGCCGATCAATGCTCCCAGCGGCATCAACGGTCCGACGGGAACGTACTCTGTATCTATCAACTGTTCCTTCGCGAGCGGCAGCGTTTCCACGATGGCTCGCGCCTCGTCCTCGGTCTGCGCCGCGACCAGGAAGACGACGCCTCTGCCATCGCCGCGTGAATACCACTGGCGGATTTTTCCATCGAGGTAGAGCTTCACAGTTGCACGAATCTCTGCCGGGATGACAGCCATGACTTGTTGAAACGTCACGCCCTGCTTGGCGGTCTCAATGACCAGCACCTCGGTGGTCTTAGGTATAGCCACGCTGGGTATGCCTGAGGCGGCCGGGGATGGGGATTGCGCTGTCGACACTAGCGGTAGCATCGCAGCGAGAAGTGGGATCATGAAGTTCATCGGTTAACCTCGATTCGGTTCGTTTCGTTTCAAAAAGAGTACGTGCGTACTCTTTTTGGACAAAAAAA
>DASXLY010000051.1:0-3535 GCA_036495975.1 Occallatibacter sp.
ATTCGCGAACGTACCTTTGCGGAGGCGCGCCACTATGGATTGCTCGGCGGAGTGCGGTATGCCGAGCCGTTTGTCCAGAAAGAAGTCGGACTTGTCGATGATGTGCTGCGGATTCCAGTGCAATCGATGTAGGACGGAGTGTCTCGGCTTCTATACATCGTAAAAGCAGATCCTTCGCTCTGCTCAGGATGACAAATTTATGGGTAGGTCATTTTATAGGTGGATCATTTTTAAGGTGGATGATTGAGCCCCGCGCACTACAATTTCATCATGACTGAGCAGACCTGGAACGCAAGGCAATATGCACGCAATGGACGCTTTGTCGCCGACCTTGCCGGAGGCGTGATTGATTTACTCGACCCGCGGCCGAGTGAGCGCATCCTTGACCTTGGGTGTGGAGATGGTGTGCTCACGGCGAAGATTGCCGGAGCTGGCGCGAAGGTCAAAGGGGTAGACAACTCCCCGAACATGGTGGCTGCGGCGCAGGAGCTTGGCCTCGATGCGGAGATGGTGAGCGCGGACGCTCTCGATTTCAACCATGAGTTCGACGCTGTCTTCTCAAACGCAGCGCTACACTGGATGCGCAACCAGGATACGGTTCTGGCGGGCGTGCATCGGGCGCTGAAGCAGGGCGGACGGTTCGTCGCCGAGATGGGCGGACACGGTAATATCGCGGCAATTCAGGTTGCGCTGCTGGCGGTGTTCGGAAAATACGGCATCGATGCGGTCCATGCGGAGCACAATTACTTTCCCACTCCGGCGAGCTACGAGTCGCGTCTCCGTCATCATGGTTTCGATGTGCAGTACATCGAGTTGATTCCGCGCCCTACGCCGCTGCCGGAAGGCGGCATGCGCGGCTGGCTGGAGACATTTCGCCGTGGACTCTTTGAGCAACTGCCGGAAGCGGAGCGCGAAGCTGCTTTGAAAGACGCGGTGCAGCTATTGAAACCGGTGCTCTGCGATGATCTTGGGCACTGGACCGCGGATTATGTGCGTCTGCGTTTTCTTGCCATTGCCATGTAGGGATGAGGGGATACCTCAGGCAAGGAACGCTATCGCAGGCGAGCTAACTTCGCTTACAAGAAGCAGATCCTTCCCCTTCCTCTTCGTTGCACTCAGAGTCAGGGTCAGGATGACAGCTGGTATTTCGTAAGGTGTAGCTCTATTGCTGGTCTATCCCTATCCCACGTGAGCCGTGGCGCGAGACGAGGAGGTTGCCAGTGTGCGCGCGGGCAGGTAGACGCGCACGCATGCTCCACGAAGCTCCGAGTCGTCGCTGTTCTTCAAGCGAATGGTGCCGCCATGCTTCTGCACAATGCCCATGCTTACCCATAGGCCGAGGCCTGTGCCCTGGTCACCTTTTGTCGTAAAGAAAGGTTGGAAGAGCTTGCCTTCGGCCTGGTCGGGGATGCCGGGGCCGCTGTCGAGAATCTCCACGATGACACCGGCGCCGTGAAGTTCTTCGGCGGGAACGGGATGCATGCGAATCAGGATTGTACCGGCGACGCCGGTAGCGTCCGCTGCGTTGGTGATCAAGTTGGTGAAGACCTGCCGCAACTCGGCGGGGAAGCCTTCAATGACAAAACTTCCATCGAAATTGTGCTGCACGGTAACGCCTTGTGTATCGAGACGGCGCTGCAAGAGCAGCAGCACGCCCTCCAGCAGCTCTTTCAGATCTACATTCACCGGAGCATTCGGTTCGCGATAAAGATTCAACAGCGTGCGGCTTATCTGCATCGTGCGCTTCAATTCCTGCTGCGCCATATTCAGATATTCTGCCCGCTTTTGTGGATCCGTCTCGTTCGCCAGGAGATAGTGCAGGTTCGTGACGGAATCGAGAGGATTGTGAATTTCGTGGGCAATGCTGGCTGCGAGGCGTCCGGCGACGGCCAGTTTCTCGCTTGCAATCAGAGCGGCTTCGGTGCGCTTCTGATCGGTTACATCGCGGAAGACCAGAACGATGCCGATTAGATTGCTGCTTTTGTCGCGGATGGGTGCGGCGCTATCGTCGATGACGTACTCGGTGCCGTTGCGTGCGATTAAAGCGGTGTGGTTCGCGAGGCCGATGACCTTATTCAGACGGCGGACCTTTTCGACAGGGTTTTCCGCTTCTTTGCGGGTGTGTTCATGAACGATATGAAATACCTGCTGCAGGGGCCTGGTCGCGGCTTCGGCGAGGGACCATCCGGTAAGGTCCTCGGCGATCGAATTCATGAATTGCACGCTGCTTGCCGCGTCACATACGATGACTGCGTCGCCGATCGAGCGCAGGGTGGTATGCAGCCATTCCCGGCTCTCGTGAAGTTCGTTGGAGCGCTCCTGCAGTTCATCGAGGGAGCTTCGATAGGCGCGTGATACCAGCCGCAAACGCGTGAGTGAAAAGATGCTGAGACCAATGCCGACCAGCAGCGCGCCGACGATGATGACAATCAGCTCGCGGCGCTCGAGAATGATGGCATTTTCCATGCGGTCTCTGCGTATTTTTTCTTCAACCTGGCTCATGGTGCGCGTCGCTTCGCGGACGGCGTCCATCAGGTCCTTGCCGCGGTGATTCTGGAAGCTGTCTGATGCAGGGTTTGGCGTAGAGAGAATATTGTTTGCGAATCCAAGCCAGACCAGGTAGCGATCATGAATGCGCACCAGGTTCGAAAGCTGCGTCGGATTATCGGAAACGAGACGCCGTATTAAAGTGAATTGCGCGTCGATGGGTGCGGCAGCAGCTTTGAACGGCGCCAGCATAACTGGGTCGCCGGTCAGCTCATAGCCGCGAAGTCCGGTTTCCTGATCGAGGATGAGCCGCTCCAGCTCCGCAACCTGGACGCTGACTCTATCGCTGTGGTCCAGCCAGCGCTGGGCCATCTGTGCGTCCGTGACCTGCCAGAGGAGCACGCCCGCAAGTGCCAGGAGGGCTAGAAGTGGAACGAAAAAAGCTTGTTTTAGAACACGTCGAAATTCATTGAGATTCACCGATTGCTCCCCATAGGGAACTGTGATGCTTCAATGAGCCCTTGCAGCCGGTTGAGCAGCAATTCCGGGCCCTCCCCCTTGGCGAGGGATGAATCGACGATGTCGATGGTCTCCTGGGGCAGATCCACGCATGCGGAATGCAGCAGAATGGGAACCTCTGGTTTGACCCTGCGCATGGCTGCTGCCACCTGGCCGCCGTCCATTTCCGGCATCAGATAGTCGAGCACAACTACGTCGACCGAATTTCGCTCAAAAAGGCCGATTGCGGTGTTTCCATCTAAAGCCGTGAGCACCTGATAGCCGGCCATCTCAAGAATGGCTTTCCTGATTTGCAGGCCAAGTGCTTCATCATCAACGCAGAGAATCGTGTGCGAGCGCATCATTCTTGTAGCCTGGGGCGAGATTCCACTTTGAATGGCAGAACAAAAAGAAACAGATGAAAAAGAATAACTTGCGGAGTATAGCATCAGCAACATCCCAAATTTGACTGTGCGAATTAACAGTACGTTTGCATTCTCTTTGCCGTCATGGGATAGCCTGTACATGAAAATCTGCGTTCATTCCACTA
>DASXLY010000052.1:0-45982 GCA_036495975.1 Occallatibacter sp.
CCCGGCTTTGTATGAGCAAACGCTCCGCAAATCAATTGCCGAGGTTGATCCCAAGCTCGCTTTGATCGACGTCGATAGTTACACCGATCAAGTGGCGATTAAATTCAACCAGGAACGCCTGCTCTCCCGGCTCACGACTCTCTTCGGGGTGCTCGCGCTTCTACTCGCGTCCGTTGGGCTCTATGGCGTCACTGCCTATGACGTCGCGCGAAAAACTTCTGAGATCGGCATACGCATGGCACTGGGCGCCGATCGTCGCAATGTCATGAAGGTGGTGCTCAAAGGCGCAATGAAATTTACGGGGGTTGGTCTGTTCATCGGCGTCCCCATCGCTATCCTCTGCGGTAGACTTTTGCACAGTCAGCTCTACGAGGTCAGCCAGTTGGATTTTTCAGTGCTCGGCGCATCGGTCATCGCGCTAAGCGTCTGTGCTCTCGTCGCAGCCTTCGTGCCGGCACGGCGGGCTGCATCAGTAGATCCGAATCAGGCGCTTAGAGCGGAATGAGGAAAGTTGTCAATCCTCGATTGTCGCATCATCGCCAACTCGCGTTTCCAGACACTATGGTTCTGGAAACGCGGTTTGGCTGTATGCGGCAACTAAGCGTATGGAATACGGAACATCAACTAGGACATGGGGCGTTCATGGATTAACGTCCAGAGCGTCCCGAACCGATCGCGCAGCTGACTGAAACGCGAGGCAAAGTAGGTTTCCTGCAGCGCCATATACGCTTCGCCGCCCTTCATGAGCAGGCTATAAACTCTTTCGGCTTCTTCCGTGGAATCGACACCGAGGTAGAGGTAGGCGCTGCGCATGGGTTGCGAACGGTCAGGTGGCACATCGTTTCCAATCAGGACAGTCCCGCCAATAGCCACGCGCGCGTGTAGAACCGGGTCCACTCCATCAGTGGTGGGAGCGGCGCCTGGAGCGTGGCTCTGTTTCATGAGGGTGAGTATCTTTCCGCCCAGATTCTGTTCGTAATACTGGAATGCCTGGGCACAGTTGCCGGGAAAGTTCAAATGAGTGAAGAGATTCATGTCTGCTCCTTCTGGAAATTTGGTTGAAGGTCGGGGTTGTCGGGATGACTCGATTAGGGGAGTCGCTCCATCGCAGCGGTATGTTCGTTCAAACGCGTCAAAGTCTGAACCATGCCCTCTTGCATTCCGGCCTGGAGATGACCGTCGCGAGCCGAGCGTGACTTGTGACGGATAATGTGAGTCACGAGCGTTGTTCCTCGGGTTTCATCGAACGTCACGGTGGTGAGCCACTCTGGCCTTCGAAATTGGGGCATATCATAACACTCGGTGTAGATGAGCCGGCTTGGACGCACGATCTCGCGATAGGTTCCATGAAAGGGATGATCCGATCTATCCTTCATCTGCATGACCAGACTCCAGGAACCACCGACGCGGAGATCAATTTCACAGTGCGTGATGCACGATCCCTCGCAGCCCCACCATTGCCTGAGATGTTCCGGCTTTGTCCAAGCCTCGAACAACGACCGCGCACTGCGTTGAAGGCGGCACGTGAACGCGATCTCCCGGTCTGACGGAAGGTCGACACTGACATCAATGCTTTTGCCTGCGAGCACTCCTCCTCCTTCCCCCTGCTTCCAGGGTCCCCAGGTACGCATCCAACCGATTCATCCGGTGTTCCCACGAGCGTTGATACTGCTCGAGCCACTCGGCAGCTTTTTGTAAAGGCGCGCTCTCGAGACGACAAGGCCTCTTCTGCGCGTCGCGGCTGCGACTGATCAGGCCTGCGCGTTCCAGAACTTTGAGGTGTTTCGTCATGGAAGGTGGCGTGATCGAAAACGGTTCGGAGAGTTCCTTGACCGATAGTTCCCCCAGCGCGAGGCGAGCCAGGATGGCGCGCCGGGTAGGGTCGGATAGTGCGCCAAATGTTGCGTTCAGATCTTCGATCATTTATTTTACCTATCGGCTAATTAGCCTAACGGTAAAGTACAGTGCCTCTGCGCACGTTGTCAAGACTCCTCGGCACGCTTAAAGAGATGCGATCAGTGGTACCATCGTGGTTCTCAATGAAATGCCACTGCAACCGTGCTCGCTGGGGTCTGCTAATCGCATCGCTCTGGTGCTTGAGCGCCTGTTCAAAGTCATCCCCGCCTCAAACCGAGCAGCAACTCACGCATCGAGTCGGTGAAGCCAGATCACCAGTGTTGTCGCGGGATGGCATGTCCATTGCGTTTGCGGCGGTCGCTCCCGGCTATACTAATCCCCAAATTTGGGTAGGCCGTGCAGACGGGTCGGCGCCCCCAAGACCGCTAACGAACGATGAATTCAAGAACTACGACCCAGAGTTCTCTCCCGATGGGCGCAGTATTTACTTCACCTCCAGTCGCGAGCCACAAGGCATTTATCAGGTACCATTGTTCGGCGGTGCAGCCGTGCTGGCGGTCCCTAACGCCTATTCCGCCAAAATCTCTCCTGATGGCAGAACGATCCTTTACGGAAACGGCGGCAAGCTTGTACGACGATCTCTTGCCGGTGGTGAGTCGGCCCTAGTGCTTCCCGAGGTCGACAATAGCTACGCTCCGATCTGGTCTCCCGACGGCACTCACATCCTCGTAACAACATCGAAGCCAAAAAAACCTGAGCCGGAGTGGTGGATCGTAGGAGCTAGCGGTAGTGAGTCACGGAAAATCTCGCTCGGGGCTGAGCTGCGCCAGCAGGGATTTAACTACATCGCCGTGAATGGCTGGCTTCCGGAAGATTGGATCGTCTTCACCGGAAGGCAGGGCGAAACTCAGACACTTTGGAAGGTCCAGCTTAACTCCGACGGCAGGCCACGAGGCAAAGCTGTGCGCGCTACCACCGATGAGCAGGGCGACTCTGATGCTTCTTTCACTTCAGGCAAGATGGTGTTCTGTCGTACAGAAGTGGGTTTGAACTTCTGGGCGCTGGACGTTGACTCCTCCGGTGAACGGGTCAAAACGGTGCCATCACCTCTGACCCACAGTCCGGACCAAAAAGGGCAGCAGTCCACCGCCGGCGCGAAGCTGCTGTACAGCGAAGCAAATGGCGACCGCTTTTCGCTGTTCTTACAGGACTTGAAATACGGCACCGCGGGCAAGAAGGAGAAACTGCGAAATGGATTCTTCGCAGTGCTCGAGCCCGATGGCGCGCAATATGCGTTTGGGGAGGGAACGAAGGAGCGGCTCAACGTGTACCTGAAATCGCTGAGTTGGTGGCCTTTTTGGTCGACCCTCTTGTGCGAGAACTGCGGAATGCCGAGGCAATTCTCCTCCGATGGGAAGCAGTTGCTCCTCTGGGTTGATACTCCGGGGAACCAGGAACTCAACCTTCTCGATCTCGAAACGCGAAGAATCAACCGGGTAATATCGACAACCAGAGACCTGAAAGGCCCAACCCTGTCACGAGACAGTCATTGGCTGAGTTTCGTCGCCGAAGTTGAGAGCGGCAGCTGGCAAGCATTTGTGGTGCCTGTGTCCTCCAAGGTTCTCAGCACATCCGACTGGATCCCCATTACGCCCGCTTCCGACACTTACTTCCTGGTGTTCTGGTCAGGTCACGACGACCTCGTCTATTCGCTCTCGTCCCATGGGCAGGGCGGAAATCTGCGGTTCCTCGATACCGTGCGGCTCGATGCAGTCAGCAAACATCCCGTCGGTCCAACGACCCCGGTGTATGAGTTTGACGAAACGCTTGTACCGGGGATGGATCCGGTGTGGAACCACATCTCGGTTGATGGTAATCGCATTGTGTTGGAACTCGGAGGAGTGGCCACAGATGTGTGGATCAAGTAGCCCGATGGGGTGCTGCTAAACTCTGCTGATCAAAGATGCGCCGGCCAAGTATTTGGAACTCGTCTATCGACGCTCCAGTGGTCGGGATGTCTTGGCGCCGAATGAATCCGACGACTGCTTTCTCAAGGAGCGACGCGAAGGTTACGGATACATTTTGGACGCAATTTAGCGCAACATGATTGCCGTCCTTGCACATAGTTTCCGTTGACTCCCGGCGCAACGTCCAGGTCATTTGTCCCGGATAGGAGCCAACCAGTTCACAATGGACTTCATAACTACCTCATCTCTCTGGTTGAAGACCGTCGTTCTGGATCGGATGAGGCCGAAATCCGGCCGGCTGGCCAGGCGGCGGGTTTCAAGAATTTCAGCCAGCGTGCGAAGTCTGTCATCCGGTCGTACCGGATTAGTCCAACGCATTTCCTCAACGCCAGCTCCGATCATTCCACCGCTGACATTGATCGATTCGACGCGAAGCCGCATGACAATCGCCGCCGTCAGCCATCCCGAAGCGGTAAGGCCGCTGAAAAAGGAATTTCTCCCGGCCGTCTCATCGATGTGGAACGGTTGAGGGTCATATTTTTCGCCGAAGGCCACGATCTCTCTAGCTGTGACGCGGTAACTTCGTGATGACTCAAAGGTTTGCCCTGGATAGAAGTCGTCGAAATACATCTCCTTTTCCATAACCGCCTCACGATATTCTTCGGTGGCTTCCGTCTGAGCGAGGCCTTCAACCGATGCTCTACCTGATACAGCGATCGTATTGGATTCTCTGGAAGTAGCCACGCGGCAACGATAGTCTCAAATTTGCCCACAGTTGTCTCAGCTCACCGTGACCAGAAGCCCGACTTCGGTCGACTTGTTCCATCCGAAGAGTTCAGCTTGTTTCTCGCTTAGATCTATGTCGAAGAAGTAGTGCTCTCCTCGCTGAATATCGCTGAGGAAACGCCCAATATCCCCGGCTCTCTTCTGCCTCGCCAGGATGCCATTCATGGTTGACAACATGTGGTATTCGCTCTCAAACGTCTGCTACCATGGCGTCGATGCTCCCTGCTCCATAATCATGGATTCATATCTGTAGTTCCCATCGGGCTCTTTTAAGCTACTGATCTTGATCATGGAAAATCTCATCGAGGCCCCTTTCTCATTCTAGCGTCTCTGATTTCGGTGAGAGTCCAGTACATCGAACGCTGCTGCTAAATTCAGTTGGGCTAATCGTCCTTGGGGAGAAACCGCGACGCGTTGCAATGTCCTGATGGTCCGGAGTGTAGCGGCCCGCCAGATTCAACGGGCAACGTCCCTGGTTCACTGCAACAATGGCACACTCGATAAGTGCGGATCGGTAAGAGCAGCCGCAAATGGAAATTGACGTCCGCTACCACCCAACGGAATCGCCATAATACATTCCTCGCTCATGACTCGACCTGCTCCATCGCTTCAGACTGCTAGAGCTAAGGGATTCGCACCTCATGGTGATGGGAGGGGCTCCCCAATATGGCAAATCAGTACAATGTTCTCTTTCTTTGTGCCGACAACTCTGGGCGGTCAATTATGGCCGAAGCGTTGTTGAACCACAAGAGCGGCGGGCGCTTCAAAGCGTGTAGCGGAGAAGTCAGCCGGCAAAAGCACTTCATGAGGAAGCGCTAGCGGAGCTGATGTCGGCTGGGATCGACACTCAAGGTCTAAAGAGCAAGTCGTGGGATGAATTCTCACCCCAACGGGACGGATCGTATGTGGACTTCATTTTCATGCTATGCGACAACAATGAGGCCTGTCCCTCATGGCCGCATTCTCGTGTTACGGCGAAATGGCATATCCCGGATCCCGCGTTCAACGCCGGCTCGTCGGAGGAGATCGCGCGTGGATTTCACGAAGTGTTGACATTGCTAGACAGCCGCATCAACCTGTTGTTGGCATTGCAAGACTCCGAGTTGAAGCAGATGGCGCTCGAACAAGAAGGAAAAGATACCGGCCCGCCTAGAACCAGGAGGGCGTGGATGCTAACTGCCCACGGTTGAGGCATTGAAAGGAGAACCTGCGACCATTTCAAGCGGTAAGCACAATGGTAATCTGCTGAGTGAAATCGTGGTTGTCCATTTCCCTCACTCTTGCGCTGCTTGTCTGTTCAGGCCTGTTTCTGCGCACCAACAGAAACATTGCCGATGCCAATCTGGGGTTTGAGCAGGATCGTATTCTGAATACGTCTGTAGCATTGAATATCGCAGGATATCCGGAGGGGTGATGCGGTGTCGGCGATTCGCGAGCAGTGATCTCGAGAGGTGCGAGATTCTTGGAGACTCAGTCGCTGCACATCCGGCAATTCCTTTCACATGAATTTTGCTTTCTAGTAATGCTGGGGCCAGCGTCACAACCGTAGGATTCGGGGATTGCCGATCAGGAGGCTGAAATGAACTTCCCCGATCTCATGCACGAATGCAGACAACGTTCTGGAACAGCGGTCTGGGCCCGCTGCTACCGCCTGACTCTTGCCGTCGGAACCGCAGCACTCCTCGCGTTATCCCCGGTAACGCCTGCGTGGGCGGCTCCCGCCCCGGCAGCCTCGGAGGCCGAGGGCCCGGCTGCGAAGGTCATCTCCAATCGAGGTTGCCGGCTCAACTCGCCGCGCGGAAACGTGAGCCATGTTGTCACGATCATCTTCGATAACACGCATTTCATGCGTGACCCCGCCCGCGATGGATCGATGCTGGTCCCTTCCGACCTGGAACAGATGCCGCATCTGCTTAACTTCATTGAGAACAACGGCGTGCTTCTTTCGAACCACCACACGCCGCTGATTGCACACACCTCAGACGACATCATCACCATCCTTACCGGTGTTTATCCTGACCGCCATGGTGTCGCGACGGCGGCCAACAGCTACCTGGAATTCCGGGCCAATGGCACAACCGGGTCCCAGTCCGGCTTTACGTACTGGACTGACCTGAGTCAAGACAGCACCTACAACCTGATCAGCGGCCCCGTCGAGGCAACTCATCCGAACGGCGTTAACGCCCCTGCGCCGTGGGTGCCCTTCACTCGCGCGGGATGCGATGTTGGTGCCGCCGCTGCGGCGGACATGGAAATCGAGAACACGGGCGTCGACCTTACCACCGTGTTTGGAGCCGGCTCACCGCAGACCACTGATCCTAACGCGTTCGCCAACTATGAGGGTGTAGCCATCCATTGCGCGGCGACCAGCACGCTTTGCTCAATTGCTAATGGCGGCCTTCCCGACAAGTTGCCCTGGGAGCCGAATAGCGATAGTTCGGCGGCGGCAACCGATACGACGACTGGGACCTCCACCGCTTACGAGGGCCATAACGCTCTGTTCGGACACAAATATGTCACCCAGGCCTTTCGCAATCTGGGGCTGAGCAGCAATGTGCTGGACGCTAACGGAAACCTGAAGGACATCAACGGCAATACTATCGTTGATGATTTCGCAGCCACGTTGACGCCAGGCTTCCCTGGGTTTAGCTTGCAGCCGCAATACGCGCTGGGGTACACGGCCGATATGCTCGAAGCCGGCGTGCCGGTGGTCTATGCGTACATCAACACTCCGCACCGGCCGGTCTCAGCCAACCCCTATGGGTATGGCTTCCCTTCTGATCCCGGTGACTACGGTCCTGGTGAGGCTCACTATGTCCAGACGCTGAAGCAGTATGACGACTCCTTCAACAAGTTCTTCACTCGTCTGGCCAAAGACGGAATCACGCCGGACAACACGGTTTTCATGATCATGGCAGAGGAGGGGGATCACGTGGTTGCGGCAAACCCCACCAACCCTGGCTGTGATGGAATAAACATCCCGTGTACCTATGGCAATACGAATGGCAATGAGGTCGGAGAAGTGAACCTGAACTTCAGAGGCTTGTTGCAGGCCGAAACGGGGATCACCACTGGTGCATCGGTGAACAGCGATGATGCGCCTGATATTTACCTGACTGGCAACCCCAGTCCAGATGATCCCGCGCTGCGGGCCTTTGAGCGGGCTTCCGGCACTCTGACAGTGAAGAATCCGATCTCCGGAGGGACGGACACCCTCGCACAAGATATGGCCAATCCGGTCGAGTTCAAGATGCTGCACATGCAGACCTTCGATCCACTACGGACGCCGAGTTTCACCATGTTTGCCAATGACGATTATTTTGTTACTGGCTCCGCCGCCTGCGGAACCAGCACAACGCCGGCGACTTCGTGTGCAGTGCAGCAGCCAGGATTCGCCTGGAACCACGGCGATGTGCAGCCGCAGATCACAACTACCTGGCTCGGTATGGTCGGCCCCGGAATCGTTCCGGCGGGTGTAGACAGTACAACGTGGTCCGATCACACCGATGTCCGGCCCACGATGCTCACCTTACTGGGACTGAAGGACGATTACTCTCATGAGGGGCGAGCGCTCGTTGAGAAATTCAAAGGCTGGGCGCAGCCATCCGCCGCTAAAAAGGGAGGGAACTTTGTCCCGCTGGCCCAGGCGCTCAAACAGATCACGGCACCGGTCGGGCCCTTGGGTCTCGCAAGTCTGCACGCTTCTACGGTCGGTCTGGAAGCAGGTAACGCCCAAGACGACTCCGCCTATACCGGTATCGAAAATCAACTTACTCTGTTCACCGCAGAGCGCGACGCTCTCGTCGCCCAAATCCTGCCGTTGCTCGAAGCCGCCGAGCATGATGGAATTCCGATTCCTGACAGTACTGCGGACACGCTTATTCAGCAGGCGGAAGATCTGCTGAGCCGTGCGAAGGCCTATGCAAGCGGGTTGCAATAGAGAACGGCGAGAGGTTCCGGCGAGAAAAGGGGCGCGATTCTTGCGCCCCTTTTCCTTTCCCCGTCCAGCCCAACTCGCTGAGCACTCTCCACAACATGTCAATCGATTGCGGTCCCTGAGGTTCAAGTACCCTCATAAAGCCGATTTGGGTAATACGAACTATAGAGATGCTGCGGTTCTGCTGACGATCTGCAGCCGGCACGAAGGCTGGATGGCGATGGCAATGGTGTGACTAGTCTCACTTGAGATGGGCTCTGAGGTCGGGCGAATCCTGTGGTCAGGCAGATTCAATTGAGAGGCCTATGTTTGCAGTCAACTCAAAGTCGAGACAGAACGAATGGACCAGTCTGGTAGGCCTTGAGCGTTATTTCCAAGCGTTATTTCCCTTAAAATCGGCAAATCGATCTCTGCACACTCCGAGATGCGGCTCGGTTCCGAACACAATACGCTGTAACCTATTGTGTATGGACCGAATTCATAGTCTACAGATGGACGAACTTGAGACCAAAATCGCGACGCTTCAACGGAGAGAGAAGTACCTGCGAGCCATGATTAGATCTGCGCTGGTTGCAGCGCAGGTAAGACGAGAGGCAAGGCAGGAGCTAGATCCCCTTTTGGTGGATATCAGCCAATGTGAAGAAGCGCTATCTCAACTCGAGACAGAATCAATACCATAGCCCGCCTAGACTGTCCCTTCTCGAAATGCTCCTAATTTTCTCAGCGTTGCGGACTGTCACATTGTTTGCGCAGACTTCCGCGCCGCCATGCGCAAGAGAGAAGTACAGGCCATGATTGCTTCCGCGCTGCTCCGAAAATGAGACCCTACAGGTGCAGCGGCGAACCGGCGTAAGCAATGCGCCTGAGCGCGGTTCGCCGGAGAATAATGTAGCTGAGGAAAGATCTTACGGCACGAGAATATCGCGATTCACGATCTGCGTCTCATATGAGAACACCTCACGACTGGAAGGATCCACGTTCACCTTTAGCCAGTTCACGTCACCGAGAGCCGGCTGGTGGTCGCCAAAGGTCTCGACGCGCGTGAAATTCACGATCCGGTTTCCTTTGGTGTCCAGCAGCGGCTTGTCGACGCGGAAATAGTGCGAGTCGCCATTAACATAGGCGACCGGTTTTCCAAAAGCAATCACCTGGCTACGCAGAGCCCGCAGAAAATCCCCATAGCCGTCGGTCGCCTTCGAAGCATCGTCTTCGATGAGGGTTTGGGCATTGCGCGTTGGAGCGCGCGTACCATCCGTATCATCCCAACCGGGGTCCGCCTGAGATAGGAACATCACGGCAACGGCGCCCTGGTCGATGGCAGTCTGAAAGGTGCTTTGCATCCATGCGATGTCGGCGGCCATGCGCGCTGCGTGCTCAACGGGATCAGGATAGTCGTCGCAGAGATTGTCGCAGGAGCCTTGAATGTCGAGCACCGCATACATGACCTTGCCAACGATCCAGCGGCGGTTTTCCACACAGGGAACGTTGGTATAGGTGAAAGTCTCGCTCGCGGTTTTATCGGCCTGCGGTCCGTCGGTGCCTGTGAGGAAGCCCTTGCAGGTCGGGGTGGACTGCACTTCCTGGAGGAAGTGGGTCTGACCCAGCGTATACGGGGTCGAAAAGAAGAGGGAACGCTCATAGTCAAGCATCCTGAGCGAGTTCCTGGCCTCTGAGCCCAGGCTCGCGCGATCGCAGTCCGTCCAGTCGTTGTCGCCTGTGGTGAAGATGGCCGGGGCAGTCAGGGCGTTGAAGTACGCGAGCCCGCGCTGATAGATGTTGCCAAGGTCGACGATC
Organism: Occallatibacter sp.; assembly: GCA_036495975.1. Classification (GTDB taxonomy): domain Bacteria; phylum Acidobacteriota; class Terriglobia; order Terriglobales; family Acidobacteriaceae; genus Telmatobacter. The sequence goes on from DASXLY010000052.1 coordinate 10,342, forward strand.
CCACCGGCGCCGTTGGAACTGTTGTCGGCGCACGACGGAACGCCACTGCCCTGACGCAAGTCGCCGTCGTGGACGGTGAAAGCCAGATTCTGAGAATTCATGTCTTCGATGATGGCTGGGATCGCGTCGGCCTGAGATTGGGAGTACGGAAGGTCGCCCCACAGCCCGATCGAGTAGGGACGGCTGCTGCTTTGGTCAGTGCCATAGGGGTAGTTCTTGTTCTTGCCATAGGCATTGCCATTTCCGTTGTCGTCATGCGCAAAGGCCAGCACCGGCAGAGCCGTGGCCGCGAGCGTGATCGCGGCTACGACACAGACTGTTCGCAGGCTTAATTCCCAGTTCTTGTTCATAAGGGACTCTCCTCATGACACTGTTAAGGGGGCGCAGTTTCCTTCAGATGAAGGCAATGTAACAACCCAATGAATTCCCGACTTGATAACCAGAGCCTTCGACACGAAACTGACAGCTCGATCTTGATGTTGTCGGCCAGGGTCCAGCGATGGCACTTTGGTAGAAGTGAAACCGCTTGCCCTGAAATCCGGGGAGGGTGGAAAGGCGCGTCTCGCCAGCAGTGGATCCGAACCTTCCTCTTCGGAATTAACTGAAAAGGTTCCTCTCCCTTCCCGGACGGGAGTCCCAGAGTTATTTTTGCGTTATGCAGCTCAATGACGTTCAACGGCTTCGTCTGAATCTCTACATTCAGGAGCGTGAGCTCGTGTCGCTCCTCAACCAGCCAACGACCGACACGCGCGGAATCCAAATTACGCGCGATGCCATCGATCGCCTTAAGACGCAGATTGCATTTGCTTCCGGAGAGCTGGTTCCCCAAACACTTCAGCAGTAGAGACACTCTCAAGTGCCGCAGTCTTCGCCTCCCTCACTGGGCTGGTCGAGGACCACCGAAGCTGGTCTTCTTTGGCGCGCCGGGCACTGCAGCCTCGTCCCGAGAATCGGGAACACGACGAGCCAACAGGAAATAGAGTGCCACCGACACCAGAGCCAATCCTGAGCCAGCAAGAGCGGTTGAGACCCCGAGAATAGGAATGAGCTTCCCGAGCGCGAGACTGCCCAAAGGCACACCTGCGCGAAAGGCGAGGTTATACACGCTCATCACCCGACCCCGCATCGCGTCCGTCGCGCTGGTTTGAGCAAGCGACAGCATGAGCGAAGCGGAGGCCATGATCGCCGCCCCTCCCAAGAAGAGCAAAATGCAGGAGATCGGGAGTTTCCGCGAGAGCGCAAAGCCGGCGGTGAGAAGCCCGAGCGAAATCAGAATCAACAGCGTCATTCGCCGTTGCCCCTTCATCTTTTCCATAGCCGCGACGATGAGACCGCCGCATATCGAGCCTGCACCCGAGAAAACCAGCAACAAAGTGTAGGTCTCCGGTCCCTTATGGAAGATGTTCTCGACCACGACAGGCAAGAAGCCGGTAAGCGAGAAGCCGAACAGCGTGGTCGAGAACGCAAGCACCACCAATGCGCTCATTCCCTCGCGATTCCGAATGAACCGGATTCCCTCCCCCATGCTCCTCAAGACAGACTCGCGCGACTTCAGCGGAACGAACTTCACTTGAATCATGAAGAGCGAAACGATCACTGCAACGTACGAGACGCCGTTCAGCGTGAAGCACCAAGTCGCACCGAGCGTCGTGTACGCAATTCCTCCGATCGTCGGGCCGAGAATGCGCGCCAAATTGAACTGGATCGAATTCATGGCGATGGCATTGGAAAGGTCCTCGGGGCCCACAAGCATCGGAAGGAGAGCCGAATACGCCGGCCCGCCAAATGACTGCCCAACTCCAACGACGAAGGACAGGGTGAGAATGTGCCAAACGTGCAAGTGATGCGTCACAAACAGGGCCGCCAGCAGAAAGGCGCAGGCCATCTGTATATATTGCGAGGTGAGCAGCATCTTGCGCCTGTCCATGCGATCCGCGAAGACGCCGCCGAACAGAGAGAACATCATGATTGGGAGTTGTCCAAGGAACAGGTCGAGACCAAGATAGAACGGATTTTTGGTGAGGTCGTAGACTAGCCAGCTCTGAGCAAACTGTTGCACGAACGTACCGATCGTCGAAGCGCACGCTCCAAGCCACATGAGACGGAAGTCGCGGTATCGAAATGCTCGAAAGATGCGTGCGAGAAACGAAGAACTGGCGGGCACTAGAGAAGCAGACCCCTTCCTGTATTCGGCCTGGATACGCAGGATGTCGGGTTAGACAGAGAAATATGCGGAACGCAATTTCCTGGAGGTTCCATTTGAATCAGATGAAATTGGCCTCATTCGGTCGCACTTTCTCACCGACCTACGGCATCATTGTTCTCGAACAGCCAGCTTCGGCTGACTTGCTTGGTTCTCGAAAATTCCATATCCCGAGAGGTCATTTCTTTCCTCAGAGTTCGTTCCCACTGAGTCTTCGAAGCGGAGCCGACAAAGCGAATGTCAGGAACACGCTTTGCACTTTCTTGATTCCGACTGCGCGCGGGAACTCTTCGCTAAGAAGGTCTTGAACCGCCCTTCGATGACCTTCGGGCACATCGCGCACTGAGACGTCGAAGGATGAAAAAGGACAATCGGTCTGCGCGAATGCAATCGGCCTTTGTTCTGGCCGCGCTCTCGTGGGAATGGCACGCAGTCTACTGGCGCGTCATCGAGTTCATCAGTTTCTCAAGAAGCGCGTGGCGTCGCTGTAACAGACCGGGAATATCAGCGGCTTCGGCCGGGCGCGACAATAAGAATCCCTGCAAGTAGTCGCATTCCATCTCGCTTAATACTGCGATCTGTTCCTCTCGCTCAACGCCTTCGGCGACGATACGCATATCGAGCGCTTTCGCCATTGAAATGATCGCTTGCACGATCGAACGCGTGCCGTTCACGGCGCAAAGACGATCTGTAAACGTCCGGTCAATCTTCAGCACGCGAAGCGGGAGTTTGTCCAACCGGTTCAAGGACGAATATCCCGTTCCAAAGTCATCGATCGAGAAGCCGATTCCGACTTCTGACAGCATCGTCATCTGTTTGGTCACCTCTGCCTCGTTGAGCATGACGGTTGATTCGGTGACCTCCAACTGCACTTGCTGCGGATGGATATCGAACCGCGACAGGATCCCTATAAGGCGCTCGGCAAATCCGCTCTGCATAAGTTGCAATGCTGACACGTTAATGGCAACCGGTACTGGACAGACGCCATTCCCTTGCCACGCGCGCAGTTGGCGACATACTTCCTCGATGACCCAGTCGCCGATAGGGATGATCAACCCAGTCTCTTCTGCCAGCGGAATAAGACGGCCGGGGCTGATCGGGCCATGAACTGGATGGCTCAATCTGAGCAGCGCCTCTAGCCCTTCCACATCACCGTCCATTCCATAGAGCGGCTGGTAGGCCAGGTGGAACCCGCGTTCTTCGATTTGGGTCCGCATAAAGGCTTCGAGTTCTACCTGCTCCTCGGCGGCGATGCGCGACTCGGAACTGCTCCACGCAACTTGTCCGCCGCCCGCCAGCCGGGCCCTTGAGAGCGCACTCTCGGCGCTCCGCCACAGCAGTGCGATTTCGATGCCGTCGTCCGGGCATAGTGCCAATCCCGCGCTGAAGGAAAGCCGCACTTTCGTCCCGCTCACAACGACCGGTTCGCGGAATGTCTCTCCCAGTTCCATGAGCACATGTTCGGCCGGAAATCCGCTCCTGAGCCCAGTGAGAACCAAGGCAAACCCATCTCCTTCCGTTCGCGCCACCAAGTCCATAGGTCCCGCCTTGGCACGAAGGATGTCGGCCACCTGCCTCAGGCATTCGTCTCCCAACTGCGTTCCGTATGTATCATTGATCCTTTTGAACCGATCGAGGTTGAGACAGAGAATTGCGAGCTTTTCCCTCGTCTCAATCGCGCGCGCCAACGCACCCTTCAGCTGTTCTTCGAACAGCACGCGATTGGGCAATCCGGTAAGGACGTCATGCCGGGAATGATGCTGCACCTGCCGCTCGAGTTCTTCCCTCTCACTCACATCTATGCCCAGGACAAAGCGCGCCGGTCTTCCGCGAAACACGATATTGTGCGCGGTGACATCCATCGGCATTTCTGCACCATCCTTGCGAACGTGACGCGCCGCCCGGTTCGGCAAAGCGATCTGCCCCAGTGCTTCCGGCACGATGTTCTTTTCGAGAATGTCGGGGACCTTGAGCTTCCTAAACTCCTCGCGCGTGTACCCGTGCTTCGTGCATGCAGCCTCATTCACCGCCAGGAATTCCAGCGTTTCCGTGTCGAAGATCCAAAGCGGATGGGGATTGGTGTCGAAGGTCAGACGGTACTCCTCGGTCGTGTGCCGTGCCGAACGCGCATCCTCCTCGAGAACGATCAGGATCATTCCGATTGCAACCGCGAAAGCAGAGATGCCAAACAGATCCGATGCGGCTGAGCTTCTTGGCCAGACCTTCCCGATCAGGAGCGCACTCGGAAAAATTGCCCCAAATGCAATTAATCCCGCGCATGTGGTTTTGAGCCCTAGTGAACGTTCCCACCCGCTGAACCAGAAATCGGCACCGGCTAAAACGTACATCTCGGCCAGCAGCGCGAACACGACCGATTCGCCGTGGCCGCGGCTTATGCCATAAAGCATCCATGCCAACGACGCAGCACATATTGGAACTACCACCGGTACGACTGACCGCCGATTGACTCGAGGGCGCAAGGCCAGGCGGATCGTCATGCCTTGTTGGACAATCACCAGAATTGCCAAGAGCCAGCTTGGACGAGGGTGCACGATCGCCATCGTCAGAGATGGCAGGATAACCAACGCAAGCGCGCCGCCCAGCCGAAGGCCAGCCCTCCTGCCTTCGCGCACGACCATTGTCGAAGCCATAAAGAAAATCGCCGCCAGGATCAGCGCAGCGATGCTCACCGAGATATTCGTCAATTTCCCGATCGGACTGGCAGCAATCCAAAGCTTCAGGCCTATGTGAATGAGGATCGAGATCCATCCCGCGACCCAGCACCGCAGGCGATCATCAGCGGCTCTTCTGGCAATCACGGTAAACAGAAATACCAGCAGACCCAGCGAGGCGATATTTGTGATGATCTGATCCATCCCGCACAATGCTCCTCGGGACCAGCATTACAACGTCGAACAACAAGTTCAGCACCCCGAGCAGAACGCCCACCTCGGCGGATCGCGGAACAATTTGTTGCTTAGGGAGTAAGTTTAGCATTGGGCGTGGTTTAGATCACTCGAGCTACCACTTTGGTTGCATTCATTCGTAATGAAGCTGCCGCTGACAGTCGCGGTTTTCAGACCAGCCATAACGAATCTCGCCTGCTAGTGAAACCTTTCCGCGGTCGGCACGAATGGCTGAACGAATGTTGAAGCCAAGAAGGACGGTGGAAGGACTGAGTGCACTCTTCGCCCCGGAGCGACTGCTCCTCCAGTGGAGCGTCCGCGGCAATTGTCGAAGGGAAGAAACTCGGCCACGCGAGAACCGGATTTGCACAGATACCCCAACATACAGCGTTTGACTTTTGAAATAGCCCTTGATATGGTAGGTTCACTTTCGTTGGTGTCTCACCTCACAGGTGAGACTGAAAAGGGAATCCGGTGAGAATCCGGAACTGCCCCGCAGCGGTAAGCAGGAACGAAAGCTCCTGGATGGCACTGGTTCAGTTCTGAACTGGGAAGCCGGAGCAAGTAGGCAGCCTGCAGAGTCCGAAGACCTGCCACGAATACATTCGCTTACATCTCCGAGGGGAGATGAAGTACGGTGGCTTTGCCCGTTTCGGGGGCTGCTGTCTCTTCTTCCTTTCGGTGTAAGGAGAGCAGCCTATGGCCACATTCCAGTCCTATCAGCCCGATGTCCTGCCCGGTTTTCCTGTTCCAGAGGAAAGCCAGGTGATGCAGGTGCGCAAGCGCAGCGGCGCATCTGAACCGGTTGACGTCAACAAGATTGTGCGCGCAGTGCAGCGCTGCTCGGCAGGTCTCACTCAAGTCGATGCAATGCGGGTCGCGAGCAAGACCATCGGCGGTCTTTACGATGGAGCAACTACGCAGGAGCTTGACACGATCTCAATCGAGACGTCGGCATCTCTGATCTCCGAAGAGCCGCAATACTCGAAACTGGCTTTCCGTCTGCTGCTGAGCACGATTCTCAAGGAGGTATCGGGACAGAACCTTCATTCCTTTTCGCAGGCAATCGAATACGGTCACCTTGAGGGTGTGATAGGTGCATCAACCGCGGAATTCGTGCGCGCACATGCCCGCAAGCTCAACCATGCAATCGACGAGCAGTTGTCAGATCGATTTGAATATTTTGGGCTGCGTACGGTTTACGATCGCTACCTGCTGCGCGACCCGCTCTCCCGCAAGGTAATTGAGACGCCCCAGTATTTCTTCCTTCGCGTAGCCTGCGGGCTAGCCGGCACTGCTGTTGAAGCGATTGAATTCTATCGCCTGATCGCCTCGCACGATTACCTGCCGAGTTCGCCCACTCTCTTCAATTCAGGTACCAAACATTCGCAGATGTCCTCGTGCTACCTCCACGATTCGCCGCTCGATTCGCTTGAGTCGATCTACGACGCCTACAAGGACGTCGCTCTGCTGTCGAAGTTCTCTGGCGGAGTCGGGCTCGCCTTTCATCGAGTGCGGGCAGAGGGTTCACTGATCCGCGCGACCAACGGCTTGTCCAACGGTATTATCCCCTGGCTGCGGACGCTCGACAGCTCCGTGGCGGCAGTCAATCAGGGTGGCAAGCGAAAGGGCGCATGCTGCGTCTACCTCGAGCCGTGGCATGCGGATATCGAGCAATTTCTGGAACTGAAGGAAAACACTGGCGATCTTTCCCGTCGTGCCTACAACCTGAACCTCGCCAGCTGGGTCCCCGACATCTTCATGCGGCGCGTGGAGGAGGATGGAGTTTGGTCTCTGTTCGACCCGAAGGTGGTTCCTCATTTCCCCGACATCTTTGGCGATGAGTTTTCGGCCGCATACGAAGAAGCAGAAGCCAAGAGTCTCTTTTCCCGACAGGTTAAGGCCCGCGATCTGTATGCACGGATGATGCGGTGTCTGGCCGAAACGGGCAACGGCTGGATGACGTTCAAAGATGCATGCAACCGAAAATGCAATCAGACCGGCAGCTCCGGAAACGTCGTGCATCTCTCAAATCTGTGTACGGAGATCACTGAAGTGTCTTCCCACGCCGAGACAGCCGTATGCAATCTTGGATCGATTAATCTTGCGCGACATGTTCGAGACGGCGGGTTTGACTTCGACAAACTCGCCGAGAGCGTGCGGCTGGCCGTCCCGATGCTTGATCGCGTCATCGACCTCAACTACTATCCGGTTCCGCAATCGGCAAATGCCAACGCGAGGTGGCGTCCGATCGGTCTGGGGGTCATGGGTCTCCAGGATGTCTTCTTTCAGCTGCGCCTTCCCTTCGACTCAGCTCAAGCGCAGCACCTGTCCACCCGAATTCAAGAGGAGATCTATTATCACGCCCTTTCGGCCTCCTGTGAGTTGGCCGTTGAGAAAGGTCCACATCCATCCTTCGCGGAGACTCGATTGGCAGATGGGCAGTTTCAGTTCGATCTGTGGAATGTATGCCCGCCCGACGAGACGCGCTGACAACGCCTGCGGGAACGGATCATGAAACACGGCGTGCGCAATTCCCTGGTTGTCGCTATCGCGCCCACGGCCACCATCGCCTCAATCGCCGGCTGCTCGGAATGCATCGAGCCCCAGATCTCGAACCTCTTCAAACGCGAGACACTCTCAGGAGAGTTTCTGCAGATCAATCGATACCTGGTCGCGGAGTTGAAAGAACTCGGACTCTGGAACGAAGAAATGCGCCATCGCCTGAAATTGGCGGACGGGTCAATCCAGCAGATCGACGAACTGTCTCGCGACCTCAAGGCAATCTATCGGACCGTCTGGGAAATCCCCATGCGCGGCCTGATTGACATGGCGCGTGATCGTGGCGCCTTCGTCGACCAGAGCCAGTCGCTCAACCTCTTCACGGACTCTCCAAACATCGGCAAGCTGAGCTCCATGTATATGTATGCGTGGAAGAGCGGCCTGAAGACAACCTACTATCTGCGCTCGCGTCCAGCTACGCGCATTGCGAAAACAACAGTTTCCGGGATCGACACCGGCATCCAGCAGTCAACCGCCGTTTCCTGCTCCCTTGAAAACCCGGAATCCTGTGAAGCCTGTCAGTAAAGGAGAATTCAAATGCCGTCATTACAAGCGCCCGAAACAATTCTTGATCCCGGTCTCTCTCTCACCTTGCGGCCGATGAGGTACCCGGTGTTCTTCGATATGTTCCGCAACGGGATCAAGAACACCTGGACGGTGGAAGAAGTGGACTTTCAAACGGATCTGGTCGACCTTAAGAAACGCCTGAGCCCCGCCGAGGTTCATCTGATTCAGCGCCTGGTAGCTTTCTTCGCGACCGGCGATTCCATCGTTGCGAACAATCTCGTTTTGAATCTCTATAAGCACGTAAATTCGCCAGAGGCGCGTCTCTACCTGTCCCGCCAGCTTTTTGAAGAAGCGGTTCATGTCCAGTTCTATCTCACGCTGCTGGATAATTATGTTCCCGATCCGGAGGCCCGCGCCGCAGCTTTCGCGGCGGTCGAGAACATACCGTCGATTGCCAAGAAGGCCGATTTCTGCATGAAATGGCTGGATTCGATTCAAAACCTTGATCGGCTGAGTACGGGGGAGGATCGCAGAGGTTTTTTGCTGAACCTTATCTGCTTTGCAGCCTGCATCGAGGGGCTCTTTTTCTTCGCCGCGTTTGCCTACGTATACTTTCTCCGTTCCAAGGGGCTGTTGCACGGACTTGCAGCAGGAACAAACTGGGTATTCAGGGATGAGAGCTGTCACCTGGAGTTCGCCTTTGAAGTGGTCAGCATTGTGCGAAGCGAGGAACCCACCTTATGGGTCGACGAACTCGAGCAGGAGATTGTCCAGATGATGCGCGAAGCGGTGGATGCCGAATACAGGTTTGCTGAAGACATTTTGAGCGGGGGTGTCGCAGGCCTTTCGGTGCGGGACATGCGTCAATATCTCGAATACGTTGCCGATCAAAGGCTGCGCCGGCTTGGAATCGCCCCTCTGTTCGGGACCAGGAATCCGTTTTCATTTATGGAATTACAAGATGTACAGGAACTGACGAACTTCTTCGAACGGCGCGTCTCTGCCTATCAGACTGCAATTGCCGGCGAAGTGGCATTTCACGAAGAGTTCTGACCATGGCTCTCAGACGGTCTTTCGACCCTACCTGAGTTTGCAACAAGTCTCGCATTGAATTGGCCGATCTGGCTTCGGGGGCGTGTTGTCTCTAAAACGGGAGGAATCAATGAGCATTTCACGTGCGGCCAACCTGGGATTTCCGCGCATGGGCGTAAACCGCGACCTCAAGGTCGCGCTCGAGAGATTTTGGTCCGGAAAATCGGATGAGTTGGCGCTTTTGAACGCCGCGAAAAGACTACGGTCGACACACTGGCAATTGCAGCAGGAGGCCGGCATTGTTACGCCTCCCTGCAATGATTTCTCGCTTTACGATCATGTCCTGGATCTGTCGGCAATGTTGGGAGCGGTTCCCAAGCGATTCGGTTGCGAGGCAGGACCAATTTCACTGGCGACTTACTTCGCTATGGCTCGAGGGTCAAGGGATGCGATAGCCATGGAGATGACCAAGTGGTTTGATACAAACTACCACTACGTTGTTCCCGAATTCGAACCGGGGATGCAATATTGCCTGCGCTCGACAAAAGTCGTTGATGAGTATCTCGAGGCCCGGTCAATCGGCATCGCCACGCGGCCGGTACTCCTGGGTCCGGTTTCGTTCGTGCTGCTCGGCAAGATCACTCAGCCGGGCGTCAGTCGAAGAGATGTCGTGGGGGCGATCCTTCCGCCTTACTGTGAATTGCTCGGCCGCCTGTACACGGCCGGCGCCGACTGGGTTCAGATTGACGAGCCCTGCCTTTGCCTCGATCTTGACGCGAGCGTGGAGGATATGTATCGCGAGGCATACCGTGCGTTGTCCTGTCCGACCGACCGGCCAAATCTGATGCTCACGACCTACTTCGGGAGCGTCGGCCCAAATCTCGATCTGGCGCTGTCACTGGGTGTTGAAGGGTTGCATCTCGATCTAGTCCGTGCACCTGAACAGCTTGATTCTGTGCTGACGCAATTGCCACGCGATTTCTTGCTCTCGCTCGGTATCGTTGACGGGCGCAATGTCTGGCGAACGAATTTGAGGAAGGCCTTATCTCTAATGGAGGCTGCGGTAGGCGTCCTCGGCCGTGATCGCATCCAGATCGCACCCTCCTGTTCCCTGCTGCACGTCCCGATCGATCTGGATGTCGAAACCAAGTTAGATGATGAAATCGGTAGTTGGATGGCCTTCGCAAAGCAGAAGCTCGAGGAGGTCGCGCAACTCGCGAGAGCAATGGACGGCACCAAACCGATGAGGAGAGAGTGCGAAAGAAACGACGTGATTATGAAGAGTCGAAGAACATCGCCGATGATTCATCGACCCGAGGTTAAGCGCCGCATGGAATCAATCGACGCATCCATGGAGTCTCGACAAGATACCTATGCTGTGCGCCGTGAACTGCAACACGGTGCTCTCAAGCTGCCGTTGCTGCCAACGACAACCATCGGATCGTTCCCGCAAACCGCAGAAGTCAGGAAAATGCGAGCCTCCTGGCGGAGCGGGAAGGTTGAGCGCGGAAAGTACGAGACATTTATCGAAAAGGAGATCAAGCGCTGTATCCGCGTGCAGGAGCGGCTCGGGATGGATGTACTTGTCCATGGCGAATTCGAGCGGAACGACATGGTGGAGTATTTCGCTGAATATCTGGACGGCTTCGGTTTCACCGAGCACGGCTGGGTGCAAAGCTACGGTTCACGGTGCGTCAAGCCACCGATTATCTATGGCGATGTCCTGCGTCCGAAGCCGATGACTGCGCGCTGGTCATCTTTCGCTCAGTCTCTGACAAGGCTCCCTGTCAAAGGCATGCTGACTGGACCTGTCACCATGCTCCAGTGGTCCTTTGTTCGCGATGACCAGCCTCGTTCGGAAACCTGCGCGCAGATCGCTCTGGCAATTCGCGACGAAGTTGCCGATCTCGAATCCGCCGGAATCAGGATCATCCAGATTGACGAGCCGGCTCTTCGGGAAGGCCTTCCCATTCGGCGTGCAGACTGGCGGGATTACCTTGACTGGAGCATTCGTGCCTTTCATCTTGCATCTTCCTGTGTCCGACCCAGTACCCAGATTCACACGCACATGTGTTATTCGGAATTCAACGACATCATGGATTCCGTTGCAGCGTTGGATGCAGACGTCATTTCGATCGAATGCTCCCGCTCTCGAATGGAGTTGCTTGAGGCATTTCACCGTTCTCGTTATCCCAACGAGATTGGTCCGGGGGTCTACGACATCCATTCTCCGCGAATTCCGACGCAGAGCGAGATCCGCGTCTTGCTTAGGAAGGCGCTTGAGGTCCTGAAGCCGGAGCAGCTCTGGGTGAATCCTGATTGTGGTCTGAAAACGCGACAATGGGATGAGGTTGAGTCAGCCCTGAAGGCTATGGTGGAGGTTGCATCCGAGCTACGCCGTGCTCTTGAGAATCCTCCGGCAAAAACAAGTACGCAGAAGAGTTGACGAATTCGAAGAGCCCGTATAAGTCTGCCTCGATGACCTCCAATGACCTGCAAGGGACGGTCCCCCAACCGCCCCGAGTTGCTTGTCTAAACCCAAGTAAATCGATTGAAATACCGAGCATTTGAGAATGAATCCTTGTGCAACTATCCATTGCCCGGATACCACAGCGACGATCAGAGTGAGTCGTTCCGCATTATGTTCCATCATCCATTGAAGGAGAGAACCGCGATGTCCGCCCTCAAAGTTGAAGCGCTTGCGCGCGAGTTTTATTACAACGGCTTGGGTGGGAATGTAACCCCTCTGACCGGGCTGGCGGCGAGCCAATCCACCATGTGGCGCCCATCCGAGCGTGACGCCCTACCCTCCTGTGTGGGATACTCTCCTCGGATTCCCCAGAACTACTATCCCTATGTGGCTGTAATCCGTGAACGGCTTCCTTCTGGAGACGGCGGAGACGGAGAAACGTGGATGTAAAGGCGCATCGCTTTCTGCTCGTGCACCTTGTGTTCCTGGCGTCGAGTTCGCTCGGCATCGCTGCCAATGCGCAAGCGAATGCGGCAACTGGCTCCCGACCTCCGCTGCGGGATCCGCTCGCTAGCGGCCGATCGAACGGCGACCTTTATCAACTGCTCCAGTCCGCTAATCACGGCGACCCCGACGCAAAGTACGAGTTGGGAATCCGGTACAAAGTCGGTGACTGGGCCGTCCGGGCAGACCCCGAGCGCGCCCTGCAGTGGTTTGAGGAGGCCTCTTTGGCCGGCGTGTCCGACGCCATGACGCAGGTCGGATCTCTCTATGAAGAGGGGCTCGGCGGTCCCGCCGATCCCGTCGAAGCAGGATTCTGGTTCGGCAAAGCCCGGACTGCCAAGAACGCAGGCGGGACTCTCGCTCTTGCCGAAATGCATTGCCAGGGAGTCGGGACGCCAAAAGATATTCGGGAATGCGCTGCACTGCTCGACGAAGCCGCCAATGATCTGAAGCCTTCCGATTCCCGGTACAATCTGTCGCACTTGGTGGCCGTCGAATGTGTCGAGATGGGTCGGCGCTATCAGGCGGGAGACGGGATCGAACGCGACGCTGCGCAAGCCGACGCATGGTATGCGCGAGGCGGCGCCATGGGCGATGCGGACGGCATATTGGCCGAGGCCGCTCTCTCGATGGCCCTCGATACGACTCATAAAAATCCAGAACGCGCCTTGACGCTGCTGGAGGATTTGGCCACCCAACGGAAGGCGTTCGGACCGGACAAGATACCTCTCACCGGGGACCAGCAGACTTCAGTGATCCATGGGCTGGAGGCGATCGCCGCGATTTATGAGCAGCGAGGTGGCGAAGAGGTTGCGCATGCGATTTCAGTGCAGATTTTCCTGGCGACGCTTGGAAGGCCCGTTGGCGCCATTGGACTAGCCAGTCGCTACGCGCAGGGGAATGGCGTCCCTCGCAACCCGGAAAATGCGGCGCGGTTGTTGAAAGCCGTCGGAATCCCCGACCGCCTAAACAAGGCTGACTCCAAATCGTACTGGACGGCAGTGGGCATGCTCGCTGAGGACTACTTCACGGGCCGGGGAGCACCTAAGAACGTGACGAAGGCGATCAAACTCTATGAGAGCGCGGCGGAGGGCGGAAATCTCAGCAGTTCAGTCGCGCTCGGTTTGTTTTACGTCGAAGGGACCATCCTGCCCTTCGATGCGGACGAGGCGACTAGCTACCTGCGGCGCAATTTCAGTGATCCCTCGATACCTTCGCCGATACCTCACTACTTTCGTCCGACAACCGAAGAGATTGCGACACTATCGCCAGTGGACAAGCGCCGATTTGGCAAAGCCGCACGGCTGCTGGGCGAACGTTATGAGGCCGGCAATGGAGTTCGAAGGGATCTGTTCGCTGCCCGGCTCTGGTACCGTCACGGGGCAGATGCGGGAGATGTGTTGGCGACGGCGAAGTTGGCCCGCATTCCTATCGTTGTACCGAAACTCGTTGTTCCCGGAGAAGCGGTAGCCGGAATCGGCATCGGTGGTGTTGCAGGCGCCTCCTCCGAAGTTCCGGTCGTCGAGACCGCCAGCGCCGCCCCGACTCCGCAGCCGATCGTCGAAGAGCGCTACCCCAATGTCGAAGCTCCCGACATCGTGCATCCGTCGCAGAAATTTGCCGTGCTCGTCTCGCTCACTGGTGAACAAATCTCCCCTGAAACTCGCATCTTGAGCGGAAACCAGCGGAACGGGATGTTGCAGATTCCGATGCCTCCGGGGATGACCTCGATCGTGCTTGAAGTGAATCTGTCGGCGCCCGGCATGGAGTTTGTGGATGGGTCGAACATCGGACAGATCGAATTGACCGCAGGCCAGGATTCCACCGTGGCTCAGTTTCATCTACGTGTCAGCGGTGACAATGCCACAGCCAGGCCCGTAAAGCTGATGGCGACATTCTGGTACAACCATGGCTTTCTGGCCCGCGTTGCGCGAGACATTCGCGTCTTGCCGAATGATTTTGCGCGTGCCCCGGCTGAACTCTCGGAGGCCATTCCGGCGATGGCGCCCTCAGCGGACCCGGTGAAAAAAACAGCCGGCGCGGGAATCGTGCTCCAACCCGAAATGGCCTCGCCCGATCTGACCATCATCGAAAGCCGAATCGGCGACACGCTCCATCTGACCTTCATGACGCGCTATGCCTCACCAGTGGAGGCGACCTTACCGAAGGCCTCCGAAATGCGCGCCTATATCGGTACGAAGTTTGCTCAATTAGCGCGCCAGGGGCGGGGCCTCACGGTGGAGTCAGAGATTCCGGTTACGCGGCGGGGCGAGGATTTCGCACGCGGATTCGGAGACGAACTCTTCGACCGTTTCACTCCAGGGGAGTTTAAGCAGCTCTATTGGCGATTGCGCGACGCGGGTATTCCACTGCGCACAGTTCAGGTTTTGAGCGACGATCCCGCACTCCCTTGGGAACTGATGCGTCCGGCAAGGGAGGGCGGGCAGGATCGCCAGGATTTTTGGGGTCTTACAGCGCGCGTCGCGCGATGGCAAATGGGAGCAACCGGGCTGCCACGTCCTCCGCAGGCTCTGCGGGTAAACAAGATGGTCGTCATCGCTCCCCACTATGCTGGAGCTCTCGCGCTCGATGCGGCGCAGCAGGAGGCCGAGTCGCTTCGCGGTCATGAAGGATTTGAAAACGTGAAGGGCGACTACAGCGATGTGCGGGCGCTGGCATCCGATCTTCCCGACGGAATTGTCCACTTTGCCGGTCACGGCGTTGTTCGGGACGAGAACGGAGAGCCGCAGTTCTCCATCCTCCTAGAAGATAGCGAACTGGCGCCTGCCACATGGAAATCGCTCGCGGTCGTGAGCCGAACGCATCCTTTTTACTTCTTCAATGCCTGCGAAGTGGGACAAGCAAGGCAGGCTGTGGGTGCGCTGGATGGTTGGGCGCCCGCGTTGCTCGATTCCGGGGCCAGCGGATATCTGGGTGCGCTATGGCCGGTCTCGGACCAGGTGGCGGGCTCGTTCGCTCTGAACTTCTACAAGATTCTGCTCGAAAACGCGTCTGCCCCTGTAGCCGAAGTGGTTCGACAGGCAAGGCAGCGCACGTTCGACGAAACCCATGATCCGACGGCGCTGTCCTATGTTCTCTATGCCGATCCTTTTCTCGAGGTCCGGCGCTAGCACAGCGCACAGCTTGATCAGTCCTGACAACCGGACTTGTCACGTTTTGTCGGGCCACAACTTCGGCAGCCACTCAACACAACTTACGCACATCGGAGAATGATGATGAGCAGCCTTAAGGTTGAAGTGCTTGCGCGCGAGTTCCATTACAACGGGATTCGCATTCCCGATCCGGGGCCGGACCTCACCGTTGAACAGGTCCGCGACCTTCTGTGAAGCCCCATCATCCGGAGATTGCCACCGCGTCGGTATCTGGCCCCGAGGCCACTGGCTCCGGGTTGCGCTACACCTTGAGCCGCGCAATCGGTACAAAGGACGGTTCAAAGGGCTGATGGATGACGGTGGAAGAACTGATTGCGCTGTTCGAGGCCAAAGCCTCGGCTCCGCCTCCCGAGTCGAGTTGTTTGCTGGTGAGGCACCTCTGGGCGACGGCCACGGGGCACCGCGCATCCATGACTGCAAACCCACGTTGACTGTCTGCCTGCTGGAACCCCACCGGATCGAGCGTTCCCTTCCGATTCAACGAGTCCTGCTCGGCCCTGAAATGCATCCTGCGGAGCGCGTTGGGGAGCCTTTCGAACTAGCGCCGGTGTCAGTCCCTAAATAAGGCCTCGAACGCCTTCTTCCCAGTACGACCGCCAGCAGGTACGCGCGGCGGCCGGATCGGAGATTGCGCGGCTCGATCTCTTTCCTGTCGAACTCGCTCTGCGGAGACTACAACTATCCTCGACGCAGTTGGGCTCGCCAGGGCAGGGGCCGGCACTATTTTTTGCTTTGTACCAAAGTTCCCAGGCGACCTTTGGCGGCCCGTGGAAACGATCGGCGGCCTTAGTTCATCTGAAGAGCCCCTTTCAGTCTCGCCAATTTGCACCGAAGGCAATGTGGCGGCCGAGATGAGTGGCTGTTCGGGAACTCTGGCCGCTCGAGCAGTGATAACAGCCGGGGAGGCGGAATCCGAACGCTCCTCTCCCATCCTTTGCTTCGGGGGTCGTCTTCCAGATTGGGATTTAATCTCCTTAACGCGCGTGCTGCTCTGGACAGCGGGTACAGGTTTCCTCAACTTCACCCTTTTTCCTGTCAGAGGCGTGATATCGCCTGGCCCCTCCACCGTCGGAGCTAAGAGGAGTTCGCGAGCGCGATGCAGCCGGGCAAGGTATGCGTCAATTTCGGTAACGATTCGAACGAAGGCCATCCGAACTAATTTTACATTCGGCCCTTGGTCACAGAGACCAGCCGTGACGAGTCTGGCCGCATAGGCCACTGGGACGGGCGAGTAAATGGCCATCCTGATCGTCCGATTGAAGCAAACCGGGATCATTCCCCCATCTCAAACCGCCAAGGAAATCTCATGAACCATCGAACTCTACGAAGCGCTTCATGGGCTGATCGGCGAACGAGTGCCTCTGCACATCTGGAGTGCATCGGACGTCGGAAAATCACAGATCGTTTCTCAAGTAGCCGGCGCTCTCTGGGACTAGTTCACCTTTGACGACGTACTCGACTCCCTGAGTTTGTTCCAGAGAACTGAGAAAAGGCCCACGCTACAGTAGCAAGCGAGAGGGACAACGTAGGCAATGGAAATATTGTGTGCCGTCTGAGAAATCCAGCCCATCAGCGGCGTCAGGATCGCTCCGCCGACGATCGCCATCACAATCAATGATGCCCCAATTTTTGTGTTATGCCCCAAACCGTCGATACCCAATGCAAAGATTGTGGGGAACATCACCGACATAAAGAAGCTGGTAAGGAAGATTGCCCAAAGTCCAATCCATCCTGGAAACACGATGCCAATCGTTACCAGAAGGACGTTGATTGCGCTATAGAGCGTCATCAATCTGTCCGGCCGGATATAGTGCATCATTGCCGAGGAGCTGAAGCGCCCCAATCCGAACGCAGCGAGCGTCCCGGTTAAGAGGTATCCGGCGATCTTTTCGGGTTGATGAGTCGAATCTTCAACATATTGAATAAAGTAGCTCCAGGTTCCCACCTGAGCTCCCACATACATAAACTGAGCAAAAACGGCCAACAGGAAACTTCGGTGACGCAAGAGTTCGCGGAAGTTCCCATTCTGCTGTTCGCCCCGGCCTTCGCCTGCCACGGTGGGGAATTTTGTGACTCCTAGGAGGAAGGCCCAGAAAATGGCAATTCCACCAAGGACCATGTACGGCGTAACAACACGCATTGTTTCCGCGCGCAAATAGGTCGAATAGGTATGCGCCCTTTGCATCGCTGCGATCTGTTCTCCGGATAGTTCAATTCCAGAGAAGATGAATATGGTTCCAATCAGCGCGCCCGCGATCGATCCGAGTGGATTGAACGCCTGAGAGAAGTTCAGGCGCTGAGCTGAAGTTTCCGGAGGGCCGAATTGCGCAATAAACGGATTGGAAGCGGTCTCCAGAAACGAGAGACCACTGGCAATTACAAAAAGGGCCGTTAGGAAGTAGCCATATTGGCCCAAGAGGGCGGCAGGCCAGAATAGAAAGGCACCAATTCCAAACAGAATCAATCCCGTAATGAAGCCGAATTTGTATCCGAAGCGCCTCATCAATAACGCGGCCGGCATTGCCAAAACGAAATAACCCAGATAGAACGAGGACTGAACCAGACCTGCCTCAAAGCGGGTAAGAGCAAAGGACTTCATGAACTGACGAATCAGCACGTCATTCAGATTGTTCGGGATTCCCCAAAGAAAAAAGAGGGCTGTCACAAGAACAAAAGGTGTAATGACGCCGGGCGGCAACATCCTTACTCGTTCACCTTGCATAGTCTGATTGCGAATCGACATGTTCGCCAATTTCGCCTCTCCCGCTAGTCTGGGTTAGTGCTGCTCGTTACGGACTGGTGTATTCGAGACGAGTTGAATCTCTCTCTCGCTGACATTTGATGTCTGGAATATCACTTTGGCACGTGAGTTTCATGCGGCACTAAATCTCCCTGTGCCCTTAAGACCATGGATCTCGCGAATGCCTCCACCCATTCCTCAGAGTGCCTTGGCTCATATGTTTTGCATAGGAACGAATCAGCAATTGCAATTCTGCCTTCACCGAAATTCATGATGTGCCCGGTTGCAATGGCCTGCGCCAAGATATTGCCGAGCGCAGTCGATTCCGTGGGGCCAGTTACCACTAAACAGTTGCACGCATCGGCGGCCATCTGAGACAAAAGGCTGTTTTGTGAACCGCCACCGACGATGCGGATGGTTAAGATTGGCCAGCCCAGCAGATCCTCGATGGAGGCTTGGGCCATTCGATAACTCAAAGCGAGACCTTCAAAGATAGATCTGGCAATTCCTCCGGTGGACTCAGGAGGCGATTGCCGTGTGCGCCTGCAATATTCGAACACTGCAGCGGGCATGTCGCGGGGCATTTGAAACAGATCATCGTTGGGGTCAAGAAATGTGCGGTGCCTTGGTGCCTCTGCGGCCGCTTGCATCACCTCTTCGCAACTGAAGCAGTTCCCTTCCCTTTCCCAGGCGCGAATGCACTCCTCGAACATCCAGAGGCCCGCAAGATTTTTGAGAAGAAGGAATTTGCCGTCAATCGAACCTTCATTTGTGAAACCCTGTTGAAACGCGCGTTCTGAGAGATTTGGCGCATTCAGCTCTGCCCCTACCAAGCTCCATGTGCCGCTGCTTATAAACATGCTCCGGTCGTCCAGGTGCGGTATCGCCGCAACGGCAGAAGCGGTATCGTGGGCCGCCACAGCAATCACCGGAACATCGTGTGAGAAGCCAGCCTGTTCACGGATCGACGGCCGAATGGGACCCAGGCGACTACAAGTCGGCACCACGGTGGGAAGCACCCGTTCAGGTATCCCCGCGAGGCGTAAGATATCTCTTGCCCAATCGCCTCTATGAAGGCTAAACATCTGAGTTGTTGTAGCCTCGGTAAATTCAATGGCGATCGTGCCGGTCAGGAAAAAGGAGAAGAGATCGGGAATGGTCAGAAAAGACTCTGCACAACTTAGAATGGGATCCTTCTCAAGCACCATGCTGTACAGCTGAAACAGCGTATTGATGCGCCAAGACTGCACCCCGGTCTCTCGAAAAATTGAATCCTCACTCAAGCGTTCAAACAATTTTTCAGGGATTCCCTCCGTTCTGCGATCCCGGTAATGCACCGGATTCGAGATCAGTTGCCCTTGCTTGTCCAGGAGCCCGAAATCAATACCCCATCCGTCGATTCCGATCGAGTCCGGATTGTGGTTGTAGAGTGTCTTGAACCGCCTGAATCCATCCAGCATTGCAGTGTTCAGGTCTGAAACATTCCAGGTAATGCGATCGCCAACAGATACCGGCAGATTTTTGAATCGATGAAGCTCGTCAAGGCGCAGCAGACTCCCATCCCAATGGCCTGCGATCACGCGGCCGCTCGAAGCTCCGAGATCGACCCCCAGAAAACTAGCGGCGGTATGCATGAACACCCAGCACGAAGTCGATTACCTGCAGAGATACAGCCTGAACGAATTGGTCGATATCTTCCTCCGACGGCCTCCCAAAAAAAGGTGCGTGGTCGTCGGTTAGGCTGTTTTCGATATTTTCTCGAGCGTGATCGGGCGGAGAATACCGGGGGTCAGGCAATCCAAGTTTCCTCTTGATTGCGAGAATGTCGACGATCTTCTCCGGTGGGATTTCCTTCAGCTCGGGCCGGAGCTGACCGGCGATTACGATCGTCTTGCAGTAGGTCTCAACCACCTCGATGAGCCATTCAGCGTGGGTGATGGTGTCAGCCCAGCTCACAACGCCGTGGTTCTGGAGAAGAATGGTATTGTGCTCTCTTACCACCGGCAGAACCGTCCGGGCAAACTCAATCGTCCCTGGCGTTTCATACGGGGTCAACGGTACCGGCCCAACAAAGACCTCTTGCTCTGGAAGGAGATTCCCTTGAGGGAGAATTCCAGCAACTGCATGTGCCGTTGCGTATGGCGGATGGCAATGGATCACAGCCTTTGCTTCGGGAACAGCCTTGTAGATTTCTAAATGAAGCAGGATTTCGCTGGTCCGCGGACGATCTCCACAGATTTGCCCGCTCTCGATGTCCACCAACGAGATGTCTTCAACCGTCAGGTCGGCCTTACTTAACATGGTCGGAGTGCAAATAACCCATCTCGGTGAAATCCTGGCGGAGATGTTGCCGCCATTCCCATCAACATACTCCCGGCTCCAAAGCTTCTTGCCGGTCTTGACTATTTCCTCTTTGAGCGCCTGGACCGTAGCCGAGCGGAAGAAATCCCCGGGCGTTGACGCAATCTGGTCGTCTTCAAAAGCCTGAGCGACGCATTCCAAAACTGCGCGGCGAACAATTGGCGAAATTGCGTCCAAAATGAGCGAGTTCATTGTTCCTCGATCCAAAATATGAACATTTTAATCCACTATCGCTTCATAAACAACCACAAAACTTCATATCGGACGGATGGTTGGTGAATTGAGTCACTGCGTGTGTTAAGATCAGGCCGTCAGTGAGAACATATGCGCCAAGCAGAACGAATCATTAAGGTTCAGGAGCTTTTCGCACACCAGGAATTTGTTGATTTCGAGCAGTTGTGCCGCGTTTTTGGCGCTTCGAAATCCAGTATGCGGAGAGATTTGCTCGAATTGGAGCAGAAGGGTGTGGTTCGCCGGGTTCACGGTGGAGCAATTTCTCTCCAGCTCCGCGACGAGGGCGTAGATTTCAAAAGGCTTTCTAATTCTCTTCATTCCGAGAAATCCCGCATAGGGGAACTCGCCGCTTCCCTGGTTGTCGATGGACAAACCGTCATCCTAGGGGGCGGCTCAACGGCGGTGGAAGTTGCGAAAAATCTTATCTCCAAACCGATCCAGGTGATCACGAATTCCATTCCAGTTGTCCAGGTCTTTTGGGAAAGCAAACAGGTTGAGGTCACTTTGACGGGCGGCTATTTCTATCCTCGACTGGGCGTTCAACTGGGCCCTATTTGCGAGAGGATGCTGAACAGCGTCTCCGCCGATATCTTAATCATGGGAATTCGCGGCATCAGTGCCGCCGGAATCAGTGATCACAATACTCTCATCGTTGAATCGTTACGCGCGATGATCAAATCTGCTCGAAAAGTCGTTTTGGCGACGGACCATTCGAAATTTGGAATTGACAGCATGGTTCATGTTGCGCCTCTCACCGACGTGGATCAGATCGTGACCGACAACGGTCTTGATTCGGATTTCCAACAGATGTTAAAGGACCACGGCATCGAAGTTCTCCTCGCCTAGTCTCACCCTGGTCCTGAGTCGGATCGAGACGCTTCCTCGAGCAGGTGGAGATAGGAGCGGTACACCTTTCCGGTGGCGCGGGTCATCGCAATCTCTCAGCTTCTACTGCTTGAACCGTACCCGTCGCTCTGATATTGACTGACTTCGGAGGCTTCCTCTGATATTGACTGACTTCGGAGGCTTCCGCAGCAGTTGCAGAGGCAGTCAACTCGGGAAACAGAAACATGTCGTCGACACAAAGCAATGACTCTGGCCATGACGATGCGCTGCACGACGACGAAAATTGGATTTAGACGGGGCGCACAATGGATTGAGGCCGAAGGTAATCAAAGAAGGTGTCTGGTCCGAGAACACCACCTCCGAGGCCGCTCAGGTTCCATCCGCCATAGGGTATGCCATGCTTGAACACATTGTGGGCGTTGATCCAACTGTTTCCAACCACCATGGATTCTGCTACTCTCCGAGCGCGTTTTAAATCACCAGTCCATACACTATTAGCCAGCCCATAGTTTGAACTGTTAACAAGATCGACGCCCTCGCTTTCCTTGTTGAACCGCATCAGGAAGGCAACGGGACCAAAGATTTCTTCTCGAGCACAGCGATTTTGGGGGTCCCCGGCGAGCAAACTAGGCCGTACGAAGAACCCCTCGTGACCCTTCACCGGTTCGGTTCCGCCACGCAGCACGACCTCTGCCCCGGCTCGCTCTCCTTCTTCTATGTAGCCAAGGACACGCCTCTTCTGCTTTTCACTCACCACCGGGCCCATTTGAGTATCAGGTTCAAGTCCATAGCCTATGCGCGTCTCCTCTAAGCTCCTTTTGGCGGCTTCAACGAAATGCTCATAGATACTCTCGTGGATGATCCACCGGGTTGCAGTGCAGCACACTTGCCCGCTGTTCAACGTGATGGCTGCCGACAGAGCTCTCGCTGTACTCTCTACGTCAACATCAGGGAATACAATCGCGGCGCCTTTTCCACCGAGTTCAAGTTTTACCGGCACGAGATTGCGTCCGCAGGCTGCAGCAACCTCTCTGCCGACTTCAGGGGAACCCGTAAACGACATGCGATCAATCCCCGGATGAGCTGCCAATGCAGCACCCGCGGTGTGCCCATAACCAGGGATCACATTGATTACCCCGGGGGGCACTCCGGCGATCTCGGCAAGACGGGCGAAATAGAGCGCCGAAAGGGGCGTGTCTTCTGCCGGCTTGATTACGACTGTGTTTCCGGCGGCAAGGGCCGGAGACACTCCCCATCCCAAGAGCAACAAGGGAAAATTCCACGGAATGACAAACGCGCAAACTCCGTAGGCCACTCGCGCCGTATAAGCTTCAAAGCCCGAAACGGGTATAGATTGGCGGAGAGAAGCATGAACCGAAAGATCGGCATAGTACCGCAGAGTCTCCGCACAATTCGGGACGTCGAAAGCGGTGGGCTGCGCCAGCGGTTTGCCCACATCAAGCGATTCAAGTTGAGCCAGAGTCGCCGCGTGCTTGTCGACCAGATCCGCAAGCCTGTGCAGAATGACGGCTCTGTCATTCGAGGGCATGGTCGCCCAGTTGGAGTGGCGAAACGCGGAACGGGCTGCACCGACCGCATCGTTCACATCGGCTGCCTCGGCTGCCGCCACTTGGGCCAGCACTCTGGCATTGCCCGGATCGAGGGTCTCAAATGTGCCGCCTGCCTTCGCTGACAGCCACTGGCCGCCGATGAAAAGCTTGATGGGAGCCTCCCTGAGAAACTCGTCAACATCTGGCAAGATTGGAGTTGCCGTCGCCGAAGCCATCAAAACCTCCTGCGGGAGCGCCATCGGGCGATGAAAACCGCGACGGATGGAAAGAAGACTCCCCTGGACTAAAGCGCACCGCGACGAACTCTCGCTTGCCCTTTATAACCGTCCACAATATGGCGCGTCAAGCACCAATGTGCATTAATATGAACCATCATGGAAAATGCGGAATCATAAAGGCGATAGAGCTCACTTGCACGAAGTTGTGCAGAGTCGCTCCTCCGAAAGGACTTCGAGAAAGACAGTTGAATACACGATCAGAAATCGTCGTTCTCGACGAGCTGCGAACAAAGAGGACCTGAGCTACTCTGCCGGATGATCCGCGGTATACGGCGAGCAACAAGGTTTCGCCGTTGGTTTAAAATTCATCAGTTCCAAGCGAATGCCGTCGGGATCGTACATATTGAACTCATACTTGCCGTCAAGACCGACTTTGGTCGGAGGCTCGCCGTGTCTTGCCTCTAGCCGGCCCCCAGCCTCAAGCACTTTGTAGGCATCGGGAACCGACGCCACACCCAAAGCCATATGGTTGAGCACTCCGAGAAAACTCTGGGTCATATTGGCGGGGATGCCAGTTGGGAGATCATCATCACCATGGGTTGCCTCCAGCATGTACTCGATCCAATCGTGGCCATCGGGGGTTTGCAGGCTCACCCAGTCCACCCGGCCCTCCTTCATGCCGCCGATCCAATAGGGACGGAAGCCCAGCAGATCGCGATAGAAGGTGTCTTCCACCGCGCTCCTATGCACCAGAATGCCCACGTGAATGATGCGGTGACTGATCAGGTTGGGTGCGTTGATCGCTTGAGCGTTCCTGGGAAGCTGAACGAATTGCACCTCATTTCCTTCAGGATCGCTGACGCTAAACCAGCGGCTCCCGTCGTTCCCTTTGTTCACCGCCCCGGGTGTTTTCCACCCTTTGGAGACAAGATACTTGCGCAGCGCCTCGGCGTCGTCGGTGTTGAATGCAATGTGATCACGTCGGTTAATGCCCGCCCCTGCGGGCAGCGGCAACACCTCAACGAATTGCACATTGCTGAAGGCATAGCGAGCGCCCCGCGGGTTCTCAGGATCGCTTAGCTTGGCCGCACCTACGAGTTGACGGTAGAAGCGATCGGCGGCAGCGGGGTCTGATGTGTAGACAGCGAGATGCGAGATGCCGGTGATCTTCGGACGCTCGAGCAACGCGGACCCAGACTGAGCTTCGGCAACAATGGCAGATACGGCCAACAAAAATGCAACGAGAGATCTTGAATCCATTCTGCACCTCCTGTTTTTTTTGGAAGAGATCACGATAGTCAGCCCATCCCGGCCGAGCCCCGCCAACTCATGATTCTGAACATCCACGGCCAAAAGCCGCCGTGAAACCCGCCTCCTGCTAACCAGCAGGTCGCCCGGGGCCATTACCCAAGCGGATGTTCTCGAAGATGATGGGTTCGACCATTGACCGGCGATCATTGTGTCGTGCCTTCCCCTGCAACAGGCAAGAACTGGTAGCTCACAAAGGCGAAGTGCGCGCCATCAGGAGCCCAGTTGGGCACATTGTCGCTGCCGGCCCCACCCACGATCCGTACCAGATCACGGATCTCACCACCGTTGACGTCGAGAAGGCGCAGAGTCACGTCGGTGTTGGCCGGGTGCCCGGTAACATCCTTGTCATAGGAGAGGATCAGGATTGATTTGCCGTCCGGAGAGGGATGCGGCGTCCAGTTGGGCCCATTGTCAAAAGTGACCTGTTCGGGCTGACTGCCGTCGGGCCGCATGCGCCAAATCTGCATTCCGCCTGCTCGGTCGGAGTTGAAGTAAATCCGCCGGCCATCGGAAGAATAGTCCGGGTCGTCGCTGATGTCGTCGCCTGAGGTCAGCGATGTTTCCTGTCCACCGTCTGCCGCGATCAAGTAGATGCTTAACTTACCGTGGCTGGGCCGCGTAAAGAGGATTGTCTTCCCGTCCGGCGACCAGCTATGGAAGTAAGAATCTGGATTTGCGGTAACCAGCCGTGGCGCGCCGCCCTTGGCAGGCACGACATACACGCGCCGGCCCGGTTGGTTCGGCGTGGTGCAAGTGATGGCGAGCCATTTGCCGTCGGGTGACAGGCCGTGGCTGCCGGTGCAGTCAGTAGCGTTGCCGATGTCGATCGGCCTGGCCTCGCCGAACCCACCCTCGCCTTCCTCTGCAGGTACACTCCACAGCTTGCCCGCGCGATCAAAAATCAGGGTTTTGCCGTCATGGCTCCAGTTGGGAGCTTCCATCTTCCCCTTACCGGTCTGGATGACGAAGTCCATGGGCACATTGGGGTCGACGCCGATGACGTGGAGAGTGCTATAGAGCTCCATAGCCGTAGGCGTCGCCGGTTGATGGAGCGGCCGGAGATCTACATGTGCGAAGGTGGCCTGTTCCACGGTGCCCTTTTTGCGGGCGCACATACCCAAGCCCGCATAGAACGGCCCGTCGAAGTGGAGCTTCATGGAGGCTCCAGCCTGATGCAGCGGCTCACCGTGCATACTGAGGAAAAGCGTAACGGTGTCGCCGCGCTTCTCGAGGCGCATGCGCTGCGGCGCCCCAATATTGAAGAGAATGGTCTGCATCATGTCGCCCTTGGCACGCCGGTATTGCAACGCAGTCTCGCCTGAGCCATGGATGGCCGCGACTGCGAACAAGGCGTCGGAGTCGAGCGTCTGCCGGAACATCAGCAGCGCTTTGCGATGGGGGTGTGAAGTCGCGCTACCGTGGGCCACCTTCACTTCGGCGGTGAGTGACACGTCGCCTGCGACCTTCTTCCAAACGAAGTGAAACTCGTCCAGGTTTGCCCACAGGTCCTCGCCGGCCGAACGGATGGTATACACGCCGGTTGCGGCAACGAAAGTTGCCGTTCCGGGCGGTGTCACGCTGCCCACATCGGACTGATCCTCAAAGATGCCAATCGAATTGCTGACGGTTTGCGCGGTTCCGCTGGTTGATCCTATGAATCCAAACGCCAACGCGGAGAATGCGAGCAATCCTCTCCCTCGTTTTCTCCGGTACATAATGGACGTCTCCCTTCTGAACGAATTACTCTCCGCCAAGGAAACCTTGAGCGTCTCGACATGGCGAGAACGCAAAACTTCAATTAGGAGATTCGTGCACCACCAGGATCTGATCGCCTTTTACATTCGTGAGAGTCTGGTGCACTCCACTGGGCCACCAGATTTCTAATTTGTCTGCATGATCGAAACGTCCTAAGCCAAAGTGAACGCGAGGATCGCTCGAGGCACCGTAGCCAGTGCTGGTGGTCGCGTGATTATAGAGAGCGTTGTTATCCGCGAGCGTCACCTTCAGGCGGGCCCCAAGCCCGTCGCGATTACTCCGAATTCCGACGAGCTTAATCAATAACCAGTGATGGGAATTGGAGGTACGGTTTATCCAGATTTCGGGAAACGTGTGTTGAATCGTAACGACGACATCCATGCGGCCATCGTTGTTCAGATCACCCATCGCCGCGCCCCGGTGTGCTCCCGGGACCCCGAACGAGGAGCCGGCCTGCGCGCTGACGTCCACAAAGCGGTTATGACCGGTGTTGCGAAAAACTCTATTCGGAAGCTTGGAAGGAAGTTGACTCACCTCTTCGGAATTGTCGAGGATCGACGCGCAGGCTACGAACAAGTCTTTCAAGCCATCATTATCAAAATCGGCGATTCCCGCCCCCCATCCGGTCAAGCGGACCGTAGCGGCGGCGATTCCGGATTCGCTGGTAATGTCTTCAAAGTCTCTGCCGGTATTTCGAAAAATGGGAAACGTGTCCGCGGCCATTCCAACCACAAAAATGTCGGGACGTCCGTCATTGTCAATGTCCCGGAAATCTGTTCCCATCCCCGCAATGGATTTGCCGAACTGGTTATAGGCAACTCCCATCTCAAGCCCGACCTCGTCGAATGTTCCGTTCCCATTGTTGCGGAAGAGAAAATTCCGATAGGTGTCGTTCGAGACGAAGATATCCGCGTAACCATCTCCATTGAAGTCGGCAAAAGCCACACCCATGCCTTTGCCGATGTACTTGCCAATACCGGATTTTTCCGAAACATCCGTAAACGTTCCATCGCCATTGTTATGAAAGAGCATGTTGGGCTCGCCTGCGAAGACGTCGGGAGAACAATAGGTGGCGACACTACCTACTTTGCAGAAGGGTTCGGTTGCCGCGGACCACTTTACGTAATTGGTTACGAACAGGTCGAGCAGCCCATCGTTGTCGTAGTCAAACCAACCGGCGCTGGTAGCCCACTTCCAATGTGTCTCTCCAAACCCTGCCTTGGCTGTCACGTCGGTGAATGTGCCATCGCCGTTGTTATGAAATAACTGACACTCGTCGACCCCGGTTACGAAGAGATCAACCCATCCATCATTGTCATAATCCGCGGCCGCAACCCCCATGCCGAAACCCTTGCCCTGAATACCGGCTTTTTCAGTCACATCGGTAAACGTTCCGTCGCCATTATTTCGGTAAAGCCTGTTCCAGTACTGGAGCCTGCGCTTGTCCATATCTGGTAAATGAGCGCCATTCACAAAGAACAAATCCATCAACCCATCGTTGTTGTAATCGAAGATGGCCACGCCCGCAATCGCCGTTTCTGGTTGGAAACGGTGGGGGGTGGCGCTGTTGTCCAACACAAACGTGACTCCGCTCTGCCGAGCGACATTCTCCAATGTGATGGGCCCAGGCTCGGCCACAGATTTCCCTTGCGGAAGACCAGATGACATCCGTTGTGAGGCGGAATTCGATGCCATCGCTGAGGAGTTCGCATAGATGGAGAACCCGGATTGAGGCAGCAATGCGGACGCTGCCAAAGCGAGAAAATTCTGCGTGACCTGGCGACGAGTCAGGATGCGATGACGTTGCTTTGTTGGTCGGTTGCGATGGGAAGTCATTCTCCGAAGCCCTCGTATCTTGACTGCCTGGTCTGCCGCCACAAGGTTCAAAGACATTCACCCTATGGCAGCGCGCTTGTGGAGGTCTGCGGTTCAGCTGGATTGCCCGAGCATCCGGAAGATTTCAAGTCTTGTAACTGCTGCTTATCTCCATGGGCAAAAGCCCTGACCAGTTCTGCCGCCTCATGCGCTTTCTCGCGGTTGCCGGCCCGCATATAAGCGTTGCACATCAAGAGCAAGGCCGAGACTTCCTGGGTGCGGGACTCATCGACGTATCGAGCCGCCTCCTGCCACTGTCCCATCGCGTATGCGAGTTCGCCCATGCCCACAAGCGCGATTTGATTCTGAGAGCTGATCCCGAGCGCTTGTTTAAGATGCGCTTTGCCTTCCGGGTAGTCGTTCTCCCTTAAATAGACCCGCCCCAGAAATGCAACAATGTCCGCGTCATCGGGCGAGGTCTCCGCAGCTTTACTTAGCACTCGGATTGCATCTTTGTTCCGTCGCTGCGCAGAATAGAGCATGCCAAGCATGTAGAGCGCATTCAATTGCGTATGAGTCTCCGTGGCAAGCGAGTCTACATATGCAATCGCAGCCGCTTCGCCATTCTCTTTCAGCAGCTTTTCGCATTCCCTCCAATGCTCGTCCTCCGAAGCCTTATCAGGGCTCACGAGGGTTTGAACGCTGTGCTGCCGGTCGCGAATCGATTGGTATAACTCCATTTCCTGAAGCGACTCCTCGGAACGGCCCAGATCGCGCAGAGCTTTCCCTAGTTGGAAATGAACGTCCGACAGACTCGGATCGATGTTTAAAGCTTCGTGCAAAGGAGAGAGCGCCTCTTCATCCTTTCCCAAAGCGATCAGGGCGGTCCCGAGATCCTTGAGCGCGCTCACGTTCCGCGGTTCTCGAGCGAGCACATACTCGTCGAGCCCTCGCGCCTTGTCCCAGTTCCCTTGATAGGCGGCTAACTTGCCGACGAGAGATGCTGCGACCAGATTGTTGGGATTCCTGCGCAAGACCGACTCCAGAATCGACCGCGCTTGCTCGTGCTTGGCAAGCTTGTAATAGGCCATTCCCAGATCCAGTTCGATATTGTTGAGCTCGGGATCGAGTTTGCGAGCCTTAAGCAGATCGTCCAACCCCGCCCCGCAATCGCCGCCGTCGCAAAGATATTCTCCGGCCTTCTGAAGCACCGGGGCCTCGTTTGGGGAAAGCTTCACTGCGCTCAGGATTGTTCTTTGCGCCTGGATAAGGTCACGATTCAAGTAATAGGATTGCGCAAGATAGAAGAAGACATCGGCATTGCGAGGCTCGAGCGTCCTCGATTTCTCCAGATACTCGATAGCCTTCGGCCAATCGTTCTCGCGCATCCGCAGCGTGCCCAAATGAAAGAGGATCTCCGCGTTCTTGGGAAAGCGCTTTTCCTGGGCAAGATAGATTTGTTCAGCCTGAGCAAACTGGCCCCGCTCTTCGAGTTCCGCGGCGCGCCCAAAAGAGCCGTTTCCAACCTGCGCGTCGCCCAGAGGCGGAACACAAATTGCCGCAACTGTGGCAATCAAGCATCTGCCCAGACACGAACGCGAAACGCCCATTGAAGACACCATCGTCCTGAGAAATGCACCGCCCACCTACATCTCCTTCCGCCACCGAGCGGGACGGGATGTAGATGGGGCTCTGCGGCCTGCCGAGAGGCTAAAAATCGTACCTCAATGCAAATTGGCCAATTCTCTGAGGTCCCGCCCTCAGAATTTGGCCAAACGTCTGAGACGTCATTGTGGTGTCCGGCGCACTAAGATTGGTCCGATTCAGCACGTTGAAAAAGTCGACGCGAAATTGAAATGCTCCCATCTCGTGCGGCAGGGTAACGAGCTTCTTCATTAAAGAGACGTCGTTGCTCAGATTTCCCGGACCAATAATGGTGTTCCGTCCCACGCTGCCGAATTGACCGGGACCCGGTTGCGCAAATGCCGCAGTGTTGAAGTATTCGGCTTCCCTCGCGACGCGCGAGCGGCCTCCCGGCAGACGAGGGTTTCCGATAATGTCTGCTCTCTCCCCCCCACTGAGGGCGCGGCAATATCCGAGCAAGGCATTGTCTTGGCCCGAATATACGGTTTGAGGATTGCCGGTGCTGTAGCCGACGATACCGCTTAATTCCCAACCACCTGCAACCGCAGTCAAAAGTCCTCTTCCCTTCAAAGCCGGGAGGTTCCATAGCCCGTTAACGACGAAAATCTGGCCCACATTAAAATCAGAAAGTCCCCGCTCAGCCTTCAGATCATTTGGATTTTGGGGGCCATAATTCGTTCCGATTAGCGATCCAGAGTGGTTGTCGATTGATTTCTCCCAGGTATAAGCCGCTTGCACGGAATAACCGCGTGACATCCTCTTCTGTACCTCAACCTGGAGCGAGTGGTAGTTGGCGTTGCCGCCGTCGAACAGCGAAGGAATGCTGCCGTAGTACTGGGGCAGAATTGGCCGGCGCGATTGCGCGTTGGCCTCGGTGGCCCCTGGCCCGAAGACAGCCGCGTTCAAATCGGAAGCAACGTACAGGTGATGCGAAACAGTCCCCACATAGGCAACATCCGAAAAAAGGTCGGAGCCGAACCGATGCTGAATGTTGAAATTGAATTGTTGAATGTCCGCCTGCCTGAAGTGCGGATCGAGGTAGGACTGGGTAATACCCGGGAAGGGGCCGAAGCTGGGGTTCTTCGGATTGTAAGGCAGAGGATCCGTCGTACCAGCCCAGGGGTCCGCGGTGTCCGGCGGTGCGCTGCTAAACCCAACCAGATAGGGCTCGTTGTTTGTCTCGATCGCCTCGACTTCCTGGTCAACTACAGGGTGAAACACTCCCCATCCCGCGCGCACGGAAGTTGAACCATTGCCGAAAACATCCCAAGCAAGGCCGATCCGGGGTTCCAAGCCAAGCTTCCAAGGGAAATAAAGCCCCGGGGGAATTCCTTTGTCTCCTGGAACCACCAATCCGGGAGGCGCGGTTGGATATTTGGTGGATTGCGCGCCAGGCGAGTAGCTTGAGGCGCCACCAGGCGAACTTTCTGTCCAAGGCGTCTGATAGTCGTAGCGAAGACCAAGATCCAGTGTCAATGTCCTGGTCACCTTGAAACTGTCCTGAGCGAACGGCTGGAATAGTTTCGAGCGGCCATGGTCGATGATGGTGGTCGTAACGTTGAAGTTATTGGGACAGCCAATTATGTAGTCCGCTAAACTATTGCCGGTGTACTGGCCGGAGAATGACCAGGTCATCGGTGGATAAGCAAGATCTCCATTTGACTCGGCATTAAACATGACCCCAGCCTGAATGTTGTGCCTCCCGTGGAGCCACGAGACCTTGTCGTCAAATTCGCGGAAATAGGAAGGTTCGTCCACGAACCAACCCGAACCGGCCGAAAAAGCGCCACTCACGCTCATGTCTGGTGTTTGAGGATATGGTGTAAAGCTGTTGGAATTAATGCCGAGTTGCGAGGGTGACTGACCTTTTTCCGTGGTGAACGGTAATCCTTCCGGACGCGAGTAGGAAGCCTCGAACTCATTGACGATGCTTGAGCTGAAAGTGTGGATTTCGTCCGCCGCATAGGTCTGATATTGCTCCCCTGAAGGAGTCGTAAAAAATGGGATGGGATTGGGCCCGGTACTTAAGGCCTTGTTCCGGAACAAACGGAACCACATCCTATCCTTCGATCCCAACGACTGGTCGATTTTGACAATCAATTGGTTCGCAGAGGTCGGACCTGGCTGCGAGTATTCCAGTTCGCCGTTGGGCTGATTGGGCAACGGCACAAACAGGCTATCGTATGCTGTTGCGACCGGGTCGAGCATGGAACCGGGAATCTGGTTGTTAGCGAACGGCAAGCCTGTATCCGGATTCGTGAGAGGTGTAGGCACAGCCGAAAAATCCCCGCCGCGCTCCGCTGCTGTCGGCACAAACGCAATGGTCAAGCTCTCCTGATGAATTCGAAGCCCTTCATAGCCAACAAAGAAGAAGGTTCGGTTCTTGCCGTTGTATTTGGGAAGAAGGACCGGCCCCCCGATATCGCCACCAAACTGATTCTGGCGCAACAACGGCTTCCGCGTCCCAGCCGGCGTGAATTTGATAGCCGCATCAAACGCATCGTTGCGAATGTATTCCCATGCGCCTCCATGGAATTGATTGGTGCCGGACTTGGTGACTGCCAAAATGACCCCGCCACCCGCCCTTCCATACTCGGCGCCGTAGCTGTCGGTAAGAACTCGGAATTCGGCCAATGCATCGGGAGTGGGAAGATTCTGGTTTGAGTTAGAGAGCGCGTCCGTGATCGTCGTGCCATCGAGCTGCATGTTACCGAAATCGGTTCTGCTTCCGGCAATGCTGTAGGATGGGCCGCCTCGAGCGCCAGTTTGGTAAACCGGTGCGCTCACATCAGCAACACCGGGAAGCGTAGCCAGAAGATCCGCGGCGTTTCTCCCATTCAGCGGAAGACCTTCCAATCGCGCATTGTCTACCGTCTCTCCGAGCGTCGCAGTAGTCGTGTCGATATTGATGACATTGCCATTGACAGTCACCGTTTGAGCGACCTGGCCTATCTCGAGCTTCACATCCACGCGAATATCCTGGGCCACCGGAATCTCCACGTTCGACTGGGTGAACGATTTGAATCCGTTCGCCGTAACGGAGATCGAGTAATGACCAATTGGCAGCAGCGGAATCAAGTATGTCCCCTCTGCCGTGGTCGTCGTCGTTTTCGTAAAGCCAGTCTCTGTGTTGGTGACTTTGACCGTCGACGATGGCAC
Organism: Occallatibacter sp.; assembly: GCA_036495975.1. Lineage (GTDB taxonomy): Bacteria > Acidobacteriota > Terriglobia > Terriglobales > Acidobacteriaceae > Telmatobacter. Next base: position 43,353 of record DASXLY010000052.1, read on the forward strand.
AACCGCTCCGCCTTGATCGGTGACGACGCCCAATAGGGTGCCGGTAGTTTGCGCTCCTGCGTGACCGCACGCCAGTAAGAATCCCAAGAAGAGTAGAGCCATTCCTGCCGTCTCGCGCAGGACACCCCTCATGCCTCGCAACGCACTCATAAATCCGCCTTCCATTGAGAGTTTTGAAGTCTCGGGTCGACCATTCGACCTCAAGGGCCCTTTTTAAAAGCGCTGGGCCGACTCGCGCAAACAACTGATTGCGCGGAAGATAAAGCAACGAAAGGAAGAAACGAACCCCTCGAAAGCTCGCGGAAACCATGCAGCTGCGAGATTGCTTTCGAATAAATCGTTATGAACTTTTATGACCCGAATGATTCATTTCTTACTGTTAGTGGGCGATGGTATGCCCAGGCGATGGGACCTGTCAAGGCATAAATAGCACGACAGTTCATTATTGTGACCATTTTGTGAATTTCTGAGAACTTATCGATTCATATCGATGTCTGTTTTGATTGACTGTGGTCCATTCGAGGTGTAGCCTTCGGATTTGGAACCCAGGGGAGGGTCGGATTCGGGCATAGATCGGTCGATGATGGATCGTGGAAAGGGAAAGCGAATCCCCTTTCTATGGAACCCTGTTGTGCCCTTGAAGCGACGTGAAGCCAGGGAGAGACCTTTGAATGGCAAAGTACGAAATTCCCCAGATCGGAGCGAGAACTCCAATCGGAAAAAATGAAGTGCTATTGGTTGCCAATGGGGACCTCAGACAAGCGGCGAACAGGGCTTGCTGGCCGGCACAAGAATCCTTGGAGAGGAGGCTTAGCGCCGCTTTTGCGGCAGAGGGCTTCCAAATCCGCCGAGCCCATCCCTATGACCCAGATCTTGGGCATGGATTCATTCACAGCCAACGGATGGGGATGGATGTCTTTTCCGATCTTGATCTGGATGCCCCGCTGGTGGTTGCCGAAGCGGTGTGGCAGTATAGCCATCACCTTCTGCCAGGGCTTCAACAACACCGGGGGCCAATCCTTACGGTAGCTAATTGGTCCGGCCAGTGGCCCGGCCTGGTTGGTCTCCTGAATCTGAATGGCTGCCTGTCGAAGTCTGGAGTCCAGTTCTCATCCTTATGGAGCGAAGACTTTGACGATGATTTCTTTTTGCGAGGGATTCGCCAATGGCTGCTCGAGCACCGAATCAGCCAGGACTCCCGGCACGTCCATGCAGTCGACCTCGAGCGCCTGCCGAAGCGGGAAGTCGATTTGGGTCTAAAGTTGGCGCGCCTCTTGAAATCGCGCAAGGCGATCATCGGGGTTTTTGACGAGGGCTGCATGGGAATGTATAACGCCATCGTTGAAGACCATTTGCTAAACCCAACCGGAGTCTACAAAGAGCGGCTTAGCCAATCTGCCCTGGTTGCAGCGATGCACCGGGTATCTCAGGACGAAGCTCTGGAAATTCGCAATTGGCTCGATCTTCGGGGAATGGAATTTCGCACCGGTTCTCACGAGGAGACCGATCTAACCGACGCGCAAATCCTCGAGCAGTGCAAGATGTATATTGCGGCCGTGCGGATCGCAGACGAATTCAGTTGTGACGCCATTGGCATTCAATATCAGCAAGGATTGAAGGATCTCACCCCTGCATCGGATCTGGTTGAGGGACTCCTCAACAATGTCGACCGGCCACCCGTTTTCGGTGAAGCCGGAACCAGGAAGGAACGGGAACTCTATCAAGGGCAGGCTCTGCCGCACTTCAACGAGGTCGATGAGTGCGCAGGACTCGATGCCCTTGTGACAAATTGGGTGTGGAATTCCTTTCAAATCGATCCTGCCACCACGTTGCATGACGTGCGTTGGGGTGAGCATTACGTCGGCAGTGGATTTAATGATTTCGTATGGCTCTTCCAAATCTCCGGCGCCTGTCCGCCGTCACATCTCATTGGTGGGTATCGCGGTGCAATCAGCGAGCGTCAGCCTCCGATGTACTTCCGCCTCGGCGGCGGAACATTGAAGGGCATTTGTAAACCAGGGATTATTGTGTGGAGCAGAGTGTTCGTCGAGGGAGGATGCCTTCACGCCGACTTAGGCCTCGCAGACGTGATTCAATTGCCTGCGGGCGAAACCGAACGCCGCTGGCAGTCGGTGACTCGCCAATGGCCTATCATGCACGTCCGCCTTCGCGACATCACGCGCGATCAGTTTATGGCACGTCATCGAGCAAATCATCTCAATGTCGCCTACGCACCCGATCAAGAAACATCTGAGAAGGCTCTCGCGGCCAAAGCGGCCATGATGGTGAAGATGGGCATTCAGGTCCACTTCTGTGGAAGAACCCCCTGGTCCTAGGCATCCATACGTTGAGAAAGTGCTAGCGAGACTCGCGTCCGATCGAACACTGTCAGATCTGCAGTTCCGGAAATGCCAACATGCCGGTACATACGATTCATGAAATCGCCCGAATTGCAGGCGTCTCGTCAACCACCGTCTCTCGAGTACTGAACGCCTCGGTTATCACCTTAAAACCGGCCATACGTTATCAGTTCAAAACCGGCCAACGGGATTGGCCGAAGACGTGATTGTTTTACCTTGCTTCAGTGCGTGATTGCAAGGCGCGGATTCGATGTTGAGATAGTGCTCGAT